>NZ_JAVIFX010000033.1 GCF_031157255.1 Bradyrhizobium sp. LHD-71
CGTTTATGGATCAGAAATTCGCACGTTGGACTCGCGGCAACGATGGCGCGAATTTCTGATCCACGACACTAGGGCCGGGCATGCTGCAACTGCAATCTGCGTTCGGAATCCTCGCATTGATCATGATCGCATTTGCGCTCAGCGAGCGGCGTGGTGCGGTGTCGTGGACGCAGGTGGCTGCAGGCCTCGCCGTGACGCTCGTCACCGCCGTCGTGCTTCTGAAAATTCCCTACGCCGCCAAGGCATTTGCTGTCGTCAACGACGCCGTCGGAGCCGTTGCGGACGCGACGCGGGCGGGCACCTCGTTCGTGTTCGGCCACATCGGCGGCGGCCCCCTGCCCTATGACGTGAAATCGCCCGGCGCCGACTTCGTGCTCGCGTTCCAGGCGCTACCGCTCGTGCTTGTCATGAGCGTGCTGACGACGCTGCTGTTCTACTGGGGCATCCTGCCGCCGATCGTGCGCGGCTTTTCATGGGTGCTCGAGCGCACGCTGAAGGTCGGTGGCGCGGTCGGATTGTCGGCCGCCGCCAACATCTTTCTCGGCATGGTGGAAGCGCCGCTGTTCATCAAACCGTATCTGGCGAAACTGACACGCAGCGAACTCTTCCTGGTGATGACCGGCGGGATGGCGGGCATCGCCGGAACTGTGCTGGTGCTCTATTCGGTAATGCTCGCACCGCACATTCCGGACGCATCGGCACATTTCGTGATCGCGTCGGTGATCGGCGCGCCGGCGGCCATCGTCGTCGCCCTGATCATGGTGCCGGAGACCAGCGAGACAAAAACCGAGGGCGACCTCGTGACCCCGCCCCCGCCCGCGTCATCGACAATGGATGCCATCGTCCAGGGCACGACGTCCGGCCTGCAGTTGCTGCTCAACATCGTTGCGATGCTGCTGGTGCTGGTCGCGCTGGTGCACCTGGTGAACGCGGCGCTTGGCCTGCTGCCCGCCATCGGCGGTGCGCCGATCTCGCTGCAGCGCATTCTCGGCACGCTGATGGCGCCCATCTGCTGGCTGATGGGGATTCCGTGGGAGAAGGCTGTCACCGCCGGAAGCCTGATGGGCACCAAGACCATTCTCAACGAGCTGATCGCCTATCTCGATCTTGCAAAGCTCCCGCCGGACACGCTCGACGCCCGCTCCCGCCTGATCATGCTCTATGCGATGTGCGGCTTTGCCAATTTTGGCAGCCTTGGCATCATGATCGGCGGATTGACGACGATGGCGCCGGAGCGGCGCGAAGACATCATTTCGCTCGGCATGAAGTCGATCGTGTCCGGCACGCTGGCGACTTGCCTGATGGGAGCGATTGTTGGAGTGTTGACCTGATCGATTGGTGACGAACAAGAACAACAGCGGGAGCAGCGCAAAATGGCACGGTTCGATGGCAAGGTGATCCTGATCTCAGGCGGCGCGCGCGGACAGGGAGCGGCGGAAGCGCGGCTGCTCGTCGCCGAAGGCGCCAAGGTCGTGATCGGCGACGTGCTCGAAAAGGAAGGCAATGCGCTGGCCGCGTCGCTCGGCCGCGCCGCCGTGTTCCTGCGTCAGGACGTGACGAGCGAAGCCGACTGGGACAAGGCGGTGAAGGCAGCGGAAGCTTGCGGCGGTCTGCACGGGCTGATCAACAATGCCGGCATCTACCAGCCGAAGTCGCTGCTCGAGACCGACACGGAGCTATGGGAACGCCACATCCGCATCAACCAGCTCGGCTGCTTTCTCGGCATGAAGGCCGTCGTTCCGGCAATGGAGCGTGCAGGCGGCGGTTCGATCGTCAACATCTCCTCTGGCGCGGGCTTGCGCGGCTCGCCGCAGGCCTTCGCCTACAGCGCGACCAAGTGGGCGTTGCGCGGCATGACGAAGTCGGCGGCTATCGACCTCGCGCGGAAAAGCATCCGCGTGAATTCGGTGCATCCGGGACCGATCGACACGGAGATGCTGAACGTGCGCACGCCGGAGCAGAACCAGGCGCGGCTGAAGATGGTGCCCATGAAACGCCAGGGGACGGCCGAAGAGGTCGCCCAACTCGTGCTGTTCCTGCTCTCGGATGAGAGCACCTACATCACCGGCGCCGAAGTCGCCATCGACGGCGGCGTCACGGCCTAGGCGGTCGACCAGAGCTCTCCACCGCCATGCCCGTGAAGGCGGGCTTGCGATCAAGGCTCATGAGCGCTCAAAGACGGTGCAGCAGGCGTCGTCCCGCTTTCGCGGTGACGACGTCCAGAGTGTGGTTGCGGCCTTCCCAGCTCAATCGTGGATCGCGGGCGCAACATCGGCGCCCGCCTGCGGCTTGTCTTTCTTCAGGAACAACACCAGCGGCATCGCGACCAGCGCCGCGATCATCAGGAACTTGAAGTCGTTGATATAGGCGATGACCGCCGCCTGTCCGGTGACGAGCTGGTCAAGCGCCGCGCGGCCAGCCGCGGTCCACGGGCTGAGCGTGTTCAGCACCGCCGGATTTTCGAAGGCGCGGTTGAACGGATTGACGTAGTCGGCAATCGTCGCATGATTGACCTGCGTGTTACGCGTCAACAGGTAGGTGACGATCGAAATGCCGACCGCGGCGCCCGTGTTGCGGGACAGATTGTACATTCCCGCCGCCTCGCCACGGCTCTGCGGCGGCAGTGTCGCAAAGGTCACGGTGGTCAGCGGCACGAACAGGAAGCCGAGGCCGGCGCCCTGCACGAAGCCCACCCAGGCGATGGTCCACTCCGACACCGCAGGCGTCCAACCGGTCATGGTGTGCATTGACCACGCCGTGAGGCCGAGGCCGATCAGCAGCAGAATGCGGGTGTCGACCCTGCCCATCATCCGTCCGACCACGAACATGCAAACCATGGTGCCGAGCCCGCGCGGTCCCATCACGAGCCCTGCGGTGACGATCGGATATCCCATCAGCGACTGCAGATACGGCGTCATTAGCGCCATCGAGGCAAGATACGAGATGCCGATGATGAAGATGAACACGACTCCGATGGCGTAGTTACGGTCAAGGAACAGCTTCGGGTTCACAAACGGATTGTTCGCCGTGAAGATGTGCACGAGGAAGATGTACAGCGCGCCTGCTGCAATCACCGCCTCGATGAGGATCTCGAGCGACGAGAACCAGTCGAGCTGGCTGCCGCGGTCGAGAAAGACCTGCAGCGCGGCGAGAAACACACTCAAAGAGCCGAAGCCGAGCCAGTCGAATTTCGGCGTGGTGCGGCTTCTCGTTTCGTACATGAAGATCGAAATGCCCGCGAAGGCAAGCGCGCCGAGCGGAAGGTTGATGTAGAAGATCCAGCGCCAGTTGAGATTATCCGTCAGCCAGCCGCCGATCACCGGTCCCGCCACCGGACCGACCATCACCGCGACCCCGAACACGCCCATCGCCGCGCCGCGCTCCTTCACCGAGAAGATGTCGAGCAGCACCGCTTGCGCAATCGGCACCAGCGCCGCGCCGAAGCAGCCTTGCAGCAGGCGGAACAGGACAATCTCGGTCAGCGACTGGGCTGCGCCGCACAGCATCGAGGTGACGATGAAGCCGCCGACCGAGATCAGGAGAACGCGCTTGCGGCCGAACCGGCTGGTGAGAAAGCCGGACGGCGGCGTCATGATCGCGGCGGCGACGATATAGGAGGTCAGCACCCAGCTGATCTGGTCGGCGCTTGCCGCCACGCTGCCCTGCATATGCGGCAGCGCGACGTTGGCGATGGTGGTGTCCAGCGCCTGCATGATCACGGCCAGGATGACGCAGCCGGTGATCGCGATACGATTGATCCCCGGCGGAATGACGCCTTCATCGTAGACGGCGCCGGCCATAGCTATGCTCCGGCCTCACCGAAGCCGAACAGCTGCTTGAGTGCCACCGGCACGCCGCGCGGGTGGCCGGTCTCGATGCTGAGCTCGACGCTCATGCCCATGCGCAGTTGCGGCTTGTCGGGCGCGCTGTCGAGCCGCACCCGCATCGGAATGCGCTGCACCACCTTCACCCAGTTGCCGCTGGTGTTCTCCGCAGGCAGCAGCGAGAAGCTCGACGCCGAGGCCGGGCTGACGCTCTCCACCGTGCCGGTCCATTGCACGCCGGGATAGGTATCGACCTCGACGACCGCTTTTTGTCCCGGCCGCACATAGGTCAATTCGGTTTCCTTCGGCGACGCCTGCACCCACAGCCGGTCGGTCGCGACGATGGCGATCGCGCTCGTGGAAGCGGCCAGATACTGGCCCGGCTGCAGCGACGGCACCTTGGTGGCAATGCCGGCGATCGGCGCGCGCACGGTCGTATGGTCGAGCTGGCGCGCAGCCTCATCGCGGGCGGCGAGCATTTCCTTGTACTTCGGATAGTCGTCCACCGCGGCGCTCGGCGCACCGTTCAGCGAGGCGGCGATACCCGCGAGCTGCTGCTGCAGCGATACGAGCTTCTGCTGGGCCACCTGTAGGTCCCGGCGCGCATTATCGAAGCTCGCCTGCGGCGTGAAGTTGTTCGCGGCGAGCTGCTGCTGCCGCTTGAAGGTCGCGCTGGTGTAGTCGATGTCGGCCTGCGCCTGAAGGATCTGCGCCTGCATGTTGCGGTAGTTCGCCTGCGCGGCGAGCAGGTCGTTGCGTGTCGAGCCGAGCTGCGCGTTCGCGCGGTCAAGCGCCAGTTGAAACGGTTTCTTGTCGAGCGTGAACAGCACGTCGCCGACCGCAACCTTCTGGTTCTCCTTCACCGCGACCGAGCTGACGATGCCGGCGACGTCATTGGCGACGCCCACCATATCCGCTTGCACATAAGCATTGTCGGTCGTCATCGTCGCCCCGCCCGTCACATAAAGATAGGCGCCGACGACGAGCGCGACGGGAAGCAGCGCGAACAGGACCGGCCGGATCGGAAACGACCGGCGCGACGGGCCTGGCGCATCAACGGTCGCCGCCTCCTCCGCCGGCGATTGCCGCGCACGGGCATGCGGCTGGCTCGCCTCCGGCTGGCTTTCGGCCACGGAGTCGTCCCGCGCTGACGCCGGCGTCAGACGACGCACGTTTTCGTCCGCCGCACTTACATCCTTGATTGCACTTTTCTCGGTCTTAGCCATTGCTCGCTCGCTCTTGCACAGGCGGCGTCGCACAGGCACTCGCCAAGTTGCTCTTGAGTGTGGTGAGAAGTTTCAGAAGGCGCTCGCGGTCCGCTTCGGCGATGCCGGACAGCGCTTCGCTGCGGGTGCGGTCGCCGAGCACCTTCAGTTCGGCGAGCTTGGGCTTCGCCTTCGCCGTCAGGCGCAACAGCCAGATCCGCCGGTCGGATGCGTGCGGCAGCCGCTCGACCAGCCCCATCGCTTGCAGCTTGTCGACGATGCGGCCAAGCGTGATCGGCTCGATTTCGAGCAGCTCCGCCAGCCCGCCCTGATGAATGCCCTCGTTGCGGTCGAGATAGGCCAGAACCTGCCATTGTGAGCGGGTCAGCCCGGAGCCGCGTGCGTTCTGCTCGAAGCGCTTGCGGAGCAGCCGTGCAACATCGTGCACCAGAAAGCCGAGTATCCGTTGGTGGTCGTGCATGAATTCAGGCCCCGGCGCGCAACCGGAGCAGCCGGGGCGCCATGGAAAAATGATAAGCATGCTTATAATCAGCGTCCTTAGGGACGACAAGCGGGAATGACGTCGGGTGGGAATCACGTTTTTATGACCACGAAACGCCTCGAATCCCCTGCAAGTCCGGCAATCGCGCGAGCGGCAGACACAGCATGGATGATGAGATGCAATTCGAGAGTGAAGGATGGGCGCTGTTGCCCCGCTTCCTCGATGCGAGCGGACTCGCAGAGCTCGCACCGGCTGTCGACAGGGTCCTCGCCCTCCAACGGCCGTCCTGCATGCAGCGTCCGGGAAACGATCTTGTGCCGCTGCGATGGAACGACGAGATCGTCGCGAGCGTGCTCGGGGCCGAGCACCTGATCGCAGCGATCCGCGACTTGCTTCGGACAAGGCAGCTTGCATGGATCTCCGGATACGTCTCGACCAAAGAGCCGCACAGTCCGGCGCTGTGGTGGCATCAGGACTGGTGGTGCTGGGATCATCCGGTCAGCTACACCCGGCCGGCCAGCCAGATCGCGCTTCTTTGCTATCTCGGCGAGACGGATGAGATGAGCGGCGCACTGCGCCTCCTGCCCGGCTCACACCATCGAAGCGTACCGCTGCATGCAACATTGCCGGAAGCGCATGGTGGCGACGCCAACGCGCTATCGTCCGCTCATCCGGCGCTGAATGACGATCCCGGACAGGTGACGGTCAATGTTCGGGCGGGAGATGTGGTCATCATCGACTACCGGCTGCTGCACGGTACCCATCCGAACGCGAAGCCGTTGCGCCGCGATTGCATCCTGTTGTCGTTCGTTCCGGACTGGGGGCGGCTGCCCGACGACATCAAGGCGCACCTCGCGATGCACCCGGCGCTTCCAACCGATGCCGAGCGTCAGCGCAGCGACGCATCCTCATATGGCGGTTTGCTGCCGGATTACGGTGGCACGCCGGCGAGCCTGGCGGTGAACCGCATGGCGCCGGCGGCCTTCGCTGCGAGCTAACGCCGCTACTGCAGGCGGAATACGCCGTCGACCGCCTTGAAGTCCGCCGGCCTGACCAGCCGCGAATGGGCAACCGTGACCGAGAACAACGGGCCGTCCAGCTTCTGCTGCCAAAAAGCGAGAAACTCCTGCAACTTCGGAAATGAAGGAAAGAGATCGTAGTTTTGCCAGATGTAACACTGCAGAAGCCACCTGCGGTCCGGCCGACGGTAGACGATCTCCGCGGTCGTCAAACCGTATCCTTGAAGCTGCTGGGTGAACTCCCTCGACGCAACGCCACCGGACGCCGTCGAGCCTTTCGAACCAACGTCATTCCCAATCATGCCAACCTCCGTTCCGGCATGAGAAAATACTGACGCAGTATCCGGGTTCATTCCAAGTAAAAAAATGTAATAAGCTGTTGATTTTCAAGGCATTAGCAGCACCTTCGGGCAGCTGCTAGCACTTCGCTGTCAGTCAGCTTTTTCCGGAGCGCGCTTTCACTTGGCGGTCACGGTTTGGCCGTTAAGAATGATCACAGGAAAGGCTGGCAACCGCAGCCGCCGAGTGCCAAAAAATTTCGCGATCCTCTTGATCGTTCCCAGCAACTGGCTTATCTCAAGAATAGTTGGCACTCACCATAGGTGATTGCTAACACCAGTCAAAATTCAAGCAATCACAACATCTTAGGAGAACAGCGATGAAGTTTCGTCCGCTTCACGATCGCGTCGTCGTCAAGCGCATCGATGCCGAAGAGAAGACCGCTGGCGGCATCATCATCCCTGACACGGCCAAGGAAAAGCCCTCCCAGGGCGAGGTGGTCGCAGTCGGTCCGGGCGGCCGCGATGAGGCCGGCAAGCTGATCCCAATCGATATCAACGTCGGCGACCGTGTGCTGTTCGGCAAGTGGTCCGGCACCGAAGTGAAGATCGACGGCCAGGACCTTCTCATCATGAAGGAGAGCGACGTTCTCGGCGTCCTCGAAGGGGAAGTTTCGAAGAAGAAGGCGGCGTAAGTCATCGCCAATCCTCATCCTGAGGAGCCGGCGAGACCGGCAACTTGATGGATGAGGCTCATTTTCAGCAAGCACGTCATCCTTCGAGATGCGGACAAACGCCCGCTCCTCAGGATGAGGTTTCGGTAAATCGAGAGGAACGAAAGTAATGTCAGCCAAAGAAGTGAAATTCTCGGTCGACGCGCGCGACAAGATGCTGCGCGGCGTCGACATTCTCGCCAACGCCGTGCGCGTCACGCTGGGCCCGAAGGGCCGCAACGTCGTCCTCGACAAGTCGTTCGGCGCGCCTCGCATCACCAAGGACGGCGTCACCGTCGCCAAGGAGATCGAGCTCGAGGACAAGTTCGAGAACATGGGCGCACAGATGGTGCGCGAGGTTGCCTCGAAGTCCGCTGACGCCGCCGGCGACGGCACCACGACGGCCACCGTGCTCGCCCAGGCGATCGTCCGCGAAGGCGCCAAGTCGGTCGCCGCCGGCATGAACCCGATGGACCTCAAGCGCGGCATCGACCTCGCGGTCGAGGCCGTGGTCGAGCACCTGAAGGCGAACTCGAAGAAGATCACGTCCAACGACGAGATCGCCCAGGTCGGCACCATCTCGGCCAACGGCGACAAGGAAATCGGTGACTTCCTCGCCAAGGCGATGGCCAAGGTCGGCAACGAAGGCGTCATCACCGTTGAAGAGGCGAAGTCGCTCGACACCGAACTCGACGTCGTCGAGGGCATGCAGTTCGACCGCGGCTACATCTCCCCCTACTTCGTCACCAACGCCGACAAGATGCGCGTCGAGTTTGAGGATGCGTACATCCTGATCAACGAGAAGAAGCTCTCCTCGCTGAACGAACTGCTGCCGCTGCTCGAAGCGGTCGTGCAGACCGGCAAGCCGCTCGTCATCGTCGCTGAAGACGTCGAAGGCGAAGCGCTCGCCACCCTCGTCGTCAATCGCCTGCGCGGTGGCCTCAAGGTCGCGGCCGTCAAGGCTCCGGGCTTCGGCGATCGCCGCAAGGCCATGCTGCAGGACATCGCGATCCTGACCGGCGGCACCGCCATCTCCGAGGACCTCGGCATCAAGCTCGAGAACGTCACGGTAAACATGCTCGGCCGTGCGAAGAAGGTGATGATCGACAAGGAAAACACGACGATCGTCAACGGCGCCGGCAAGAAGAAGGACATCGAGGACCGCGTGGCGCAGATCAAGGCGCAGATCGAGGAGACCACCTCGGACTACGACCGTGAGAAGCTGCAGGAGCGTCTTGCCAAGCTCGCCGGCGGCGTCGCGGTGATCCGCGTCGGCGGCGCGACCGAGGTCGAGGTGAAGGAGCGCAAGGATCGCGTTGATGACGCGATGCATGCGACCCGTGCGGCGGTCGAGGAAGGTATCGTTCCGGGCGGCGGCGTCGCCCTGTTGCGCGCCACCGAGGCGCTGAAGAAGCTCCGCACCCAGAACGACGACCAGAAGACCGGTGTCGAGATCGTGCGTCGGGCTCTTTCGACGCCTGCACGCCAGATCGCGATCAATGCAGGCGAGGACGGCTCCGTCATCGTCGGCAAGATCCTCGAGAAGGACCAGTATGCTTATGGCTTCGACTCGCAGAACGGCGAGTACGGCAACCTGGTCTCCAAGGGCATCATCGACCCAACCAAGGTCGTGCGCGCGGCGATCCAGAACGCGTCTTCGGTCGCGGGCCTGCTCATCACCACCGAGGCGATGATCGCTGAGCTGCCGAAGAAGAACCAGCCGGCGGCGATGCCTCCGGGCGGCGGCATGGGCGGCATGGACTTCTAAGTCCGGCCGATCAAGCGGTACAAGAATGCAAAACCCCGGCAGCAATGCCGGGGTTTTCGTTTGGTGGCCCTCGTTGCGGAGCCCCGCCCCTTCGCCACTGGAAACGTTCCATCCGCCGGTACAACGACGTTTGCGATTTCGCATGGGCCTACGGCAGCACTGCCGACACCGTTTGCCTTGCGTCCCCGCAGACGCGGCTACAAAAATAGCGCCACAACAATCGAGTCAGAACAGCCCGGCGGGACAACGGCAAGGAAACAGCAATGGCAGATACATCGGCAGCAACCCAGCCAGTTCAAGCGCCGGAGCCGGCAGAAGCCCGTCCATCCCGGATCCGGAACTTCGATCCGCTGAAGCCGCCGACCGACAAGCCGCAGTCCTACTACGACGACATCAAGAAGAAGTTCGCCGAAGAGCGCGATATTCGCCTCGGCTACCGTCCCGAAGGCAAAGCGCAGTTCATCACCGACCTGGAGAAGGACACGGACCTCGCGAGATATGAGGTCGATCCGTTCGCCGACAAAGTCGCCGACCGCGCCCCACTCACCGACCATGTCGAAGTTCTCTGTATCGGCGGCGGCTTCTCGGCACTCCTGACAGCAGCGCGGCTGCGCGAGCGCGGCGTCGAGAGCATTCGCATTGTCGAGCGCGGCGCCGATGTCGGCGGCACCTGGTACTGGAATCGCTATCCGGGCATTGCCTGCGACACGCCCTCCTACGACTACATTCCGCTGCTTGACGAGATGGGAAAGATTCCGCCGAGCTATTACGCCAAGGGACCGGAAATCTACGCGCACTGCCAGGACATCGCGAAGAAATACGACCTGTACAAGCTGGCCGTGTTCCAGACGACGGTGAACTCAACCGTATGGGACGAGAAGGCGAAGCTCTGGCGCGTCGGCACCGACCGCGGTGACAGCATGACGGCACGCTTCGTCGTCATCGCGAACGGCACCCTGTCGCAGCCGAAGCTCTCCAACATCGAGGGCATGAAGAGTTTCAAAGGCTACTCCTTCCACACCTCGCGCTTCGACTACGACTACACGGGGCACGATCTTTCGAAGTTGAAGGACAAGGTCGTCGGCATCATCGGCACCGGCGCCTCCGCCGTGCAGATCATCCCGCGCGTCGGCGCAGCCGCGAAGGAGCTCTACGTCTTCCAGCGCACGCCGTCGGCGATCGACATCCGCGACGACGTGCCGACCGATCCGCAGTGGGCGGCGAGCCTGCAGCCAGGCTGGCAACGTGAACGGCGCATGACCCACATGCGCGGGCCGCAGCGTACCGAGGAAGAGCTGATCGAGCTCGCCAAGCTGCCGCGCGAGGAGAAGATCCGGCGACAGGAGAACTTGAATATCGAGCACATGATGCGCATTCACCGGCGCGTCGACGAGATCGTCAAGGACAAGGCGACGGCAGACGCGCTGAAGCCCTGGTACATGCACCGCTGCAAACGGCCGACCTATGACGACGTGTATCTGCCGGCGTTCAACCTGCCGAACGTGCATCTCGTGCACACGAAAGGCCAGGGCATCACCGAGATCAACGAAAAGGGACCGGTGTTCGAGGGCAAGGCATATCCGCTCGACTGCCTGATCTACGCCACCGGCTTCGTCGTGCAGAAGACCGGCATCTACAACGAGATCCGCGGCGTCGGCGGGCTCGAACTGAACGACAAGTACAAGGACGGCATGCGCACCGTGTTCGGCGTGCATTCGAGCGGCTATCCGAACCTGTTCATCATGGGCGGCTATCAGGCCTCGTTCCAGTTCAACCTGACCTTCATGCTGCAGACCCAGGCCGACCACATTGCTGAATGCATCTCCTACGTCCGCGACAAGGGCCACGCCCTGATCGACGCGGCGCCGGAAACCGAACAATGGTGGGTGGACGAGGTCATCAAGAACCGCGGCCGGACCAACCGCAGCAAGGACTGCACGCCCGGTTACTACAACTTCGAGGGCGAGGACCAGCGTCGGCAGGACGGCAACTACAACGGCACGTTCCTGCAGTATTACGAGCACATGACCTTCCTCAAGAAGGACATGGAGAAGCACTATCAATTCGGGTGAACGCCGTCATCGCGGGTGAAGGGAAGCGGCAAGCGTCATTGCGAGCGTAGCGAAGCAATCCAGCTGCGCGCCGGCAGGCGCGCTAAAAGAAAGCTGAGTCGCGGCGACGTGCGCGTTTCTTAGCTTGCGCGCTTCGCGCGCGCTGGATTGCTTCGTCGCTTTGCTCCTCGCAATGACGAAAGCGCCCTCACTTCACCCGTCGCCAGAGCGGCTTTCGCGCGCGCACCGGATCGAGCAGCGACAGGTCGCCCTGCTCTACCATGTGGCCTTTCGGGAACGGCGCCCGCGGCTCCTGGCCGAGCGCGTGCATCACCCGGTCGTCGCGGTAGTAGCAGAGCAACACGATGCGAACGAGCGAGGCGAGCGGAGTTCCGCCCTTCTCACGAAAATCAGTGGCGACGTCCTTACGGCGTTCCGGTGTGAGATCAGCGAACGATCCGTCTGAGTATCGCCTCAGGTCCGCCAGTGCGCGGCGCACGTCGTCGATGTCGCGTTCGAGGCTCTTGCAGATGTCGCCGAAGATCAGATCGTCGTCAGCGCCCGGCACGCCGTAGGTCGCACTCGAAGGGATCATGTATCCGGCAAGCGCGCGCAGGTCGCGGGCTTCATCGGCGGTCAGATCGTGGTTTCGCATCTTCGGTCTCAGTCGAACAGGTTGGCGTTGGCGAGCCGCTGCTTGATGCTGTCGGCAATGTAGAGCGCCAGCGCCTGAATGGTCGAGGTAGGGTTCACGCCGCCCGACGTCACCCAGATGCTGCCGTCGACGATGAAGAGGTTTTTCACGTCGTGGCAGCGCCCCCACTCGTTGACCACCGAGCGTTCGGGATCAGTGCCCATGCGCGCGGTGCCAAGCAGGTGCCAGCCGCCGTTCAGGATCGGCACCTCGCCGCCGAAGATGGTGGCGCCGGCGGCCGTCAACACCTCCTTGGCGCGGGCGATCGAGTGCTCCATCATCTTCAAGCTGTTCTCGCTGATCGTGTAGTCGATCTTCGGCGCCGGGATTCCGTTTGAATCCTTCAAGGTGGGATCGAGCGTGACGCGGTTGTGCTCTTCGGGCAGGTCCTCGCAGATCGCCGACATGCTGATGCGATGGTTCAGAAGCCGCCGGTAGACGCGATGGTGGTCGTCGCCCCACGGCAAACGGCCGGCATTCGTGGAAACGATCGCCTCGAGAATCGACGGCACGCCACGGCCGAACTGAAACGTATACCCGCGCACGAAGTCACGGCTCGGATCGGTCTCGTAGAATTCCTGGCTCCACAGACAGAGCGGCGGGCCATGATTGCCGTCGAGCGGCTCATCGACGTAGCCGTATGTCTGCGCATAAGGATGAAGCATCAGGTTTTTGCCGACGAGGCCGGACGAGTTGGCTATTCCGTTTGGAAACTTTCCCGAGACGGAATTCAGCATCAGTCGCGGCGTACCGACGCCGTTGCAGGCGATGATGACGACTTCGGCGCCCTGGAAATGCTCCTTTCCTTCGCCGTCGTAATAGACGACGCCTGTCGCCATGCCTTGCTCATCGACCGTGATCTCGCGCACCCGACAGAGCGTACGCAACTCGATGCCCGCGCGGAGCGCATGCGGCCAATAGGTGATGTCGGTGGAGGCCTTGGCGCCCTGCGCGCAGCCGGGCGTACAGTGGCCGAGGTTGATGCAGCGTCCGCGACCATCGTAGTCCACGGTGGCTATGGTCGAGTCCGAGACCCACCAGTGCCAGCCAAGCTGGTTCATGGCCTTGCCGAAGCGCGCGCCGGACTTGCCGAGCGGCAGTGGCGGCATCGGCGGCTCCTTGGGCGGATAGGCAGGGTCACCCGCCAACCCCGAAACGCCCATCATCCGGTCGTTCTCGGCGAAGAAGGGTTCCAGCGTTTCGTAGTCGATCGGCCAGTCGTCAGCGACGCCATCGAGCGTGCGCACCTTGAAGTCCGACGGGTGCAGGCGCGGATAGTGCGCCGTATACATGATGGTGCTACCGCCGACCCCATTGAAATTGACGATCTTGATCGGCGAGTTGTCGTCGTTGATCGGATAGTCCGTCGGCCGCGCGCGGCGGTTCGGGCTGGTGGCGAAGTCGCTGAACAGCCGTGCCTCCCAGTCCCGCCCGTTGCTTGGATAATCGGTGGACTTCACCCAGTCGCCCTGCTCCAGGCAGAGAATCCGCATCCTGGTTTCGGCAAGGCTCCAGGCAACAGCTGCGCCCGATGCCCCGGACCCGATAATCAGCACATCGACTTTGTCGTGCATGGCGTTTCCCCCGGCGCCTTGTCGTCGACCATTATCATGAGTGCGCCGGCGGTCGCACACATTTCATTGCAAGCTTTTGGTCAATGCAAACTGTCTTGCGCTGCCATCACTGCGGCTCGATCGCTCTCAGGTCCGCTTCCCAGAATTTCGCGTCGGCCTTGAAATGCTCCGCGATCTTGTCCGGCGCGATGACCCACGGATCGTTGCCCGCGCCGCGTATCTTCGCCACGTAATCCGAATCCTTCGAGGCCTCGGTAATCATCGCCTGAAGCTTCTCGACCACCGGCTTCGGCGTATTGGAGCGTGCAAACAGTGCGACCCAGGCCTCCCCTGTGACGGACGGCATTCCAAGCTCCTTGAAGGTTGGAATATCCGGCGTCAGCGCCGAGCGTTCGTCGGTCGCGATCGCGATCGGTTTCAGCTTGCCGTCCTTCAAAAACGGTGCGCCGGCCGAATAGGCGAAGAAGCTCATTTGAATGTCGCCGGTCAGTAGCGCCGTGGCGAGCTCGGCCGCGCCCTTGTAAGGGATCTTCTCGATCTTCAGTTTCGACGCGCGCAGGAAGCGATCGGCAAGCAACTGGACCTGCCCGCCCGGTGACAGCGCGCCGATATTGAGCTTGTTCGGATTCTTCTCGGCATAGGCGACGAGCTCGGCGAGGTTCGAAACCGGCAGACTTGCGGGTACGAACAGGATGTAGGGATGCCGTGCAACCGGTCCGACCGCGACGAAATCCTCGGCCTTGTAGCCTGGATTTTTCATCAGGATGAGGTTCGCGGTGATCGGCAGGGTTGCTATCAGAAGCGTATGTCCATCGGCCGGCGCATTGAGCACGTGCTGGATGCCGACCAGCGTGTTGCCGCCAGGCTTCGCTTCGACGATCACCGGATGGCTCAGCTTCTGCTTGCGCAAGGCCTCGCTCATGAAGCGGGCGAGGATGTCGTAAGGGCCGCCCGCCGTGTACGGGGTGACCAGTGAAATCGACCGTGTCGGGAAATCCTGTTTCGAGAAGTCCTGGGCCGCCGCACCGACCTGTCCCGATATCAAACCCACCGCAGCCGCAGCAGCAGCAAGCCAGTGAACAACGCGCATGTAACCTCCCTTGCGACCGCTTTCAGGCCATTCTTTTGCGAGACGATGCTATCGCAGGCACGATTTTTGGAAAGGCCAAGAATCGGCAGGCTTGTGCCATAGATCGGAACGCAAGCCCCGTTGGTGATAGCTAGGAAACAAGGAGAACATGTTCAGGGACGATGAGGTCGGCGCACCGCTGCGTCAAAGCCTGTTCCGTCGTATCTGGCTCGCCAGCCTGCTGTCGAACTTCGGGTCGTTGATCCAGGGCGTCGGCGCGGCCTGGGCGATGACGCAGATGGCCGCGTCCGCGGAGCTGGTAGCGCTGGTGCAGACTGCAGCGATGCTGCCGGTCATGCTGATCTCGATCCCGGCAGGCGCGATCGCCGATATGTACGATCGCCGGCTGGTTGGGCTCGTCGCGCTGGCGATGACGTTTGCAAGTTCCATTGCCTTATCGGTGCTCGCCTGGTTCGACATGCTGACGCCGATCAGCCTGCTCGTGTTCTGCTTCCTGATCGGGAGCGGGATGGCGATGTTCGGGCCGGCCTGGCAATCGTCGGTCAACGAGCAGGTGCCGCCGAAGATGCTGCCGGCGGCGATCACGCTGAACAGCATCAGCTTCAACATCGCGCGCAGCTTCGGCCCGGCGATCGGCGGCGTGATCGTTGCGGCCGCCGGCGCGGTCGCCGCATTCGCGGCAAACGCCCTTGCCTACATCCCCATTCTCGCCGTGCTCTACTTCTGGCGGCGCAAGCAGGTGCCATCGCGGCTGCCGCCGGAGCGGCTGGACCGCGCGATCATCTCCGGCGTCCGTTACATCGTTCATTCGCCGGCGATGCGCACCGCGCTGATGCGCTGTACGCTGACCGGCGCCCTCGGCGGCTCGATTTTCGCGCTGCTACCGCTGCTGGTGCGCGACGTGCTTGACGGCGGCGCGCAATCCTACGGCGCAATGCTTGGCGCGTTCGGCATCGGCGCGATTCTCGGCGCATTCTACGTCAGCGATATGCGCGGCAGGTTCGGCAGCGAGGCCTCGCTGCGCGCGGCGTTGCTGGCGATGGGCATCGGTACAGGCATTGCCGCGCTGAGCCGCATCCCTGCGCTGACAGCTCTTGCGCTGGCTCTCGCCGGCGCCGGCTGGATGATGTCGATGGCGCTGTTCAACATTTCGATACAGATGGCCGCGCCGCGCTGGGTGTCCGGCCGCGCACTCGCCGGCTTCCGTTCCTCGAACTCGGCCGGTCTTGCGATCGGAAGCTGGGCCTGGGGCTACCTCGCCGTGCACACCAGCATCGACACGGCGATGCTGGTCTCCGCCGTTGCGATGCTCGCCTCGCCGCTGGTCGCGGTCTGGCTGCGCATGCCCGAGGTCGATGCCGCCACGCAGGATGCGTCGCGGCCGGTCGTCGATCCCGAGGTGCGACTCGACCTGACGCCGCGCAGCGGCCCGGTCGTGGTTGAAATCGAGTACCGCATCGCGCAGTCACGGGCGCGCGCGTTCTTCGAGATCATGCAGCAGGTGCAGCTCAACCGGCAGCGCAACGGCGCCTATGGATGGTCGATCGCTCGCGACGTCACAGATCCTGAACTATGGACCGAACGGTACCACTGTCCCACCTGGTACGATTACTTGCGCCAACGCAGCCGACCGACCGACGCCGAGCGCGCGCTGCAAAAGACGGCATCCGACATGCACATCGGCCCCGAGCCTGTCCGCATCCGGCGGATGCTGGAACGGCCGTTCGGCTCGGTGCGCTGGAAGGACGACACGCCGGAAGTCGGGGCCGCCGCCAACGTCATCCCGATCGCGGCGCAGACGCCATCCACCAGCGGGACGTGACCGGCATGTCGCCAATGTCCTCGCCGTAACCGTGCCAGCCATGACCGTGTTAAGAGGGACTGCGCTACGTTCGCACACCCCAAAAATGCCAACGACCACGGCACGATCCCATCTCGCGCGTACATCCGGCGCAGGGGATCAGAGCGTGGTCGTCCCGGCGACAGAACTTCTCAAAGCATCACTCCGCTTTTCAAAGCATCGACATCGCCGTTAGATGCCATATGGTCATGGAATTGCGGTTTTCAAGAGGCGACGATGGCAAAAAGTTCCAGCACGACGAAGGCGCCCAAAAAAGCCATCAAGAAGAAGACGGTCAAGGCCGCAGCCAAACCGGCGCCGAAGACCGCAAGCGCTAAACCCGTGGCCAAAGCCAAGGTCGCCGCTGAAGTCGTTGCGCCCGCGTCCACACCGAAACCTCAGACGATTGCCGGCGGCGGCAACGTCTACACCGGCATCGGTGGCTGGACATTCGAACCGTGGCGCGGCGTCTTCTATCCCGATGGTCTGCCACATACCAAAGAGCTGGAATACGCGGCAGCCTGCCTCACCTCGATCGAGATCAACGGCACCTTCTATCGCACGCAGACGCCGGCAACCTTCCACAAATGGGCTTCGGAGGTGCCGAACGGCTTCAAGTTTTCGGTCAAAGGCGTGCGCTATGTCACCAACCGCAGCGTGCTGGCCGAGGCCGGCGACTCGATCAAGCGGTTCATCGATTCCGGTGTCCTCGAGCTAGGCGACCGGCTCGGGCCCCTGCTCTGGCAAATGAACCCGTACAAAAAATTCGACGAGGCCGATTTCGGCAAGTTTCTCGAGCTTCTGCCGCCAAAGGTCGGCGACCAGCAGCTGCGCCACGTGGTCGAGGTGCGGCATGACAGTTTCAAGACACCCGCCTTCATCGCGCTCCTGCGCCAGTTCAATGTCGGCATCGTTTACTCCGAGCACGAGACGTACACCGAGATCGCCGACATTACGTCCGACTTCGTCTATGCCCGGCTGCAAAAGGGCGACGACAATCTCGTGACAGGGTATCCACCGGCCGCGCTGGACGCGTGGGCCGAGCGGCTAAAGGTTTGGGCGCAGGGCGGGCAGCCGGACGATCTGCCGCGCGTCGACGGCACGGATACGCCGCGAACACCGCGCGACGTCTTCGCCTACGTGATTCATGAGGGCAAGGTGCGTGCGCCTTCGGCCGCAATGGAACTGATCAAGCGGCTGGCGTGAGCGAATACTTCCGGAGCGATTGCGATGGCAAAGAATTCGAGAACGAAGCGCCTCTTCACCATCGGCTATGAGCAGACGCCTCCAAAGGCCGTTCTCGATGAGATCGAAAACGCCGGCGTAAAGCTCCTGGTCGACGTGCGCGCAGTCGCCTCCTCGCGGCGACCGGGATTCTCCAAGGGGCAGCTCGCCTCCGGCTTGAAAGAGCGCGGCATCGGCTATCTGCATTTGCGTGGGCTCGGCACGCCAAAGGAAGGACGGCTGGCTGCACGTTCCGGCGACATCAAGGCGCTTGAGAAGATTTATGCGAAGCACCTGAAGACACCGCAGGCGCGAGAAGGGATGGACGAACTCGCAGCGCTCGTCGACAAGTCAGGTCCGGTCTGCATTCTCTGCTACGAGCGCGATCATACAAACTGCCATCGCAGGTTCATTGCCGAGATCATCGAGGCGCGCGATGGCGTGGCGATCGAGAACCTGGTCGCGCCGCAGATTTAGTGCTGTGCCGCCCAAGTCATTGCGAGGCGCGCGGCGACGAAGCAATGACAAAAAGCGGCTAAGCGAGCCGCCAGACCGCCACCGGCTGGTCATAGCCGCGTACGGCGATTTCGCCGAGCGATACGGCGTTCCCGCTTCCGTCGCGCGCCGCCGCGTAGACGTTCGAGGACACCAGGAGCTGCGAGCCGTACTCCTTGTTCAGCGCTTCGAGCCGAGCCGCAAAATTTACCGTATCGCCAATCACGGTGTACTCCTTGCGCCGAGACGAGCCGACGTTGCCGGCCACGACCTCGCCGATATGAATGCCGATGCCGAGTCTGAGCGGCCAGTCGCTCGCAGCATTCTCCCGCTCCATCGCCTGCAGGATCTCCCGCGCCGCGGTGACCGCGCGATTGCCCGCATCCGGATCCTCGAGTGGCGCGCCGAACAGCGCGAGAAAGCCGTCGCCGAGGAACTTGTTGACGATGCCGCCATTACGATCGATGACATCGACCAGCACTTCGAAGGCGCGGTCGAGACGCTGCACCACCTCCTCCGGCTTACGCTGGCGGGCCGCCGCAGTGAAGCTGCGGATATCGACGAACATCACCGCCACGTTGTGTCGGTCAGCCGCATCATCGGATTTCGCGGTCAAAAGCCGCTCGACGACCTGCGGCGACACGTGCTGGCCGAACAGGTTGGTGACGCGGTCGCGGGCCGTCGCGGCCGCGATGCTGGAGGCGAACTGCCGGCGAAGCTGCGCCGCGACGGCACCCGCAAGCACACCACCTCCAAGCAGTACGACGCTTCTGGCAACGTGGAAACCAACCTCTGACCACGGATCGTAGGCCGACGCATGGAACGCCGGAAAGAACATCGCCATGGCGAACATCTCCGCGGCCGCGACGGCGCCCGTGAAGGTCGAAAGCCAGAAGTCGAGCCGCAGCGTCGAAAGGGTGATGAACATGAAGTAGAGCATCGGCACGATGAAACCGAGCGCGCGTTCGTCGCCCATATGCATCATCTGTACGCCGAGCACGATGGTCGGCAGGCTGGTTTCGACCAACGCGTTCAAATAACGCCGAATGTAGGGAATGTCGTGGCGGTGATCGCGCTCCCACGAGACGACAGCGAGCGCGATCGACTCGACGATGATGAACGGCACGAAGATCGCGTAGAGATAGAACAGACTGAACTGCTTCTTCCAGACTTGCTCGACGAACTGCGGGTGCAGCCAGGACACGGTCGTCACCACCGCGAGCCCAATCACCGAAGTGACAATCAGCGCCTTCATGCGCACACGTTCGGTGTTCAGCACCTCGCGCACGAACGCCCGGCTGAACTCCGGTGACACCTCGCCTCGCCATGCGGCCTGCGGCCGCCACCAGCTTCGCAGCCTGTCCGATGGATGTGCGATCGAGATCAAGTCTCGGGCCCTCAATCAAGGGTGCGGCGGAAACGCGTCACGGCGATCGTCATGGCGAAGAGGGTCAGCCCCAACAGCATCAGCGAATCGTACCGAAGATTCTCAAGCGTCGCTCCCTTCAGCATGATCGCCCGGACGATACGGAGATAATGCGTCAGCGGCAACGCTTCGCCGATCCACTGTGCCCAGCCGGGCATACCGGCGAACGGAAACATGAAGCCGGACAAGAGGATGTTCGGCAAAAAGAACATCATCGACATCTGCATCGCCTGCAGCTGGTTCTGCGCCAATGTCGAGAATGTGTAGCCGACCGCAAGCATCGAGGTAATGAACAGCGTCGAGAGCAGGGCCAGCGCCATCAGGCTGCCATAGATCGGCACGCCGAACAGCGACGTCCCGAGCCCGATGATCAGCGCCGCCTGCACGAATCCGATCAATACGTAGGGTATGATCTTGCCCATCATCACCTCGACCGGCCTGATCGGCATCGACAGCAGTGCCTCCATGGTGCCGCGTTCGAGTTCGCGCGTCACCGAGAGCGCGGTGAAAATCAGCATGGTCAAGGTCAGGATCGTGCCGGTCAGACCCGGCACGATGTTCAACTGCGACGCGCCGGCCGGGTTGTAGCGTGCGTGCGCCCTCACCTCGAACGGCGGCGGCACCACGTCCCCGGCGACACGGTCGTGCATCAGCGCGGTCTCGGTTATCCTGCCCAAGGCCGCCATCGCCGAGCCGGAGGCGACCGGGTCGGTCGCATCTGCTGCGACCAGCAGGGCCGGATGCTCGCCGCGCCTCACCGCACGTTCGAAACCGCGTGGAATCTCCACCCCGAACAGCACCGTGCCTGATTGCAGAAGGTTGTCGAACTCCTCGACCGTGCGCACCTGATGTGTGAAACGAAAATAAGCCGTGTTCTGCAGCGCCTTCAGCACCGAGCGTGCGAGGTCGCTGTCCTCCTGCAGCAGCACCGCGGTCGGCAAATGACGCGGTGTCGTATTGATGGCATATCCGAATAGCAAGAGCTGCATCACCGGGATCATCACGATCATCGCAAACGAGACGCGATCGCGCTTGAGCTGGATGAACTCCTTCACCAGCATCGCGAACGTGCGACGCAGCGCACCGAACGGCGGCTCGCGTCGCTCAGCCATGCGGGGCGTTATGCTCATCGGAAGTTGTCCTGCGCGCGGTTCATCAGCTCGATGAACACGTCCTCGAGCGACGGCTCGCTGCGCTCCCAGGTGAGATCGCTGCGCGCGCGATAGTGAGCAATGCTGGCCTCCAGCGCCTGCTCGTCGCGCCCTGACACGTGCAGGCTGTTGCCGAACGGCGCGACCATGTCGATGCCGGGCTTGCCGGCGAGCTCCGCCTGCAACCCGTTCAACTGCGCGCCGTTGACCGTGTAGGTGATCAGCGCCGAATGCGCGATCACCTCTTGCACCGTGCCGTGGGTGAGCAGCTGGCCGTAGGCGATGTAAGCGATTTCATGGCAGCGTTCGGCCTCGTCCATGTAGTGGGTGGACACCAGCACGGTCAGACCGTCCGCCGCCAGCGCATGAATCTCGTTCCAGAATTCACGGCGCGCCTTCGGATCGACACCCGCGGTCGGCTCGTCCAGCAGCAGCAGTTTCGGGCTCGGCAACGTACAGGCGCCGAGCGCCAGCCGCTGCTTCCAGCCGCCCGACAGCTCGCCCGCGAGTTGCTCCTCGCGGCCGTTCAGGCCGAGCCGCGTGATCATGTCGCGTGCAGCGCGGCGCGGACTTGTAAGCCCGTAAAGCCGGGCCACGAATTCGAGGTTCTCGCGTACCGAAAGGTCCTGATAGAGGCTGAACCTTTGCGTCATGTAGCCGACATGCCGCCTGATTTTGTCGGCCTCGGTGCGAATGTTGTAGCCGAGGCAGGTGCCTTCGCCACTGTCCGGCGTCAGCAGGCCGCACAGCATGCGGATCGTCGTCGTCTTGCCGGAGCCATTCGGGCCGAGGAAGCCATAGATCGCGCCGCGCTTGACCTGCATCGACAGGTCGCTCACGACCTTGCGGCTGCCGAACGATTTCGAAAGGCCGTGGACATCGATGGCGATGTCGGTGGCAGGGGTTTCGAGAGTCGCAACGCTCTGCATGGCGGGACCTGCTATTTGTCGCTCTCGCGTTTTCGCTTTTCGGTCTCGTCCTTGCCCGTCTCGGACGCGGCAATGGCGGCACCGATCGGAGTGATGCTCACGGGCTGGCCGACCCGCAGCAGATCAGGCTTGTTCGGACGCGCCTGCACCAGATAGACGAGCTTGTGCCGCTCCTCGAGGCTGTAGATGACAGGCGGTGTGTATTCCGCCGTGGTCGAAAGGTAATAGATCTTTGCGGTCAGATCGTCCGCGCATCCGTCGCAGGTGACGCGCACGTCCTGGCCGACGGCAACTTTTGCAAGCTCGGTTTCGGAGACAAAGAAGCGCACTTTCATGTTGCCGGGTGGCAAAATCGACAGCACCGGACGTTGCTGCTGCACCATCTCCCCTTCGCGAAAGTAGATCTGATGTATGGTGCCCGCGACCGGCGCGTTGGCGGTGCGGCGCGCCAGCCGCGTCTGCTCGCTGTTCACCCGCGCTTCGGCGATCCGCAAGGCCGAGACGGCCGCATCGTAATTGGCCTGCGTTCCGGAGCCGGTCTTGCTCAGCCACTGCGCGCGATCGAACGTCTGCTGCGCGTTGGCACGGGCTGCATACTGCTGATTGAGATCCGCCCGTTGCAGATCGTCGTCGAGGGCGTAGAGCGGCGCGCCGACCTTGACGATGTCGCCTTCGCGCACCGACAGCCGGGTCACCCGGCCCGCCTCGTCCGGGCTGACGAAAATAAGATCGGCCTCGACCCAGCCCTGGTAGCCGGCATTCTTGGGCTCGGCACACGCCGCGACGATCAGGCACAGCGCGGCGGCGGCGATGGATCTTGCGACATTCATACCGAACTCCTTCGGCCAAATATCAAATCGGCGTGGAGCTCGAGCATCGCGCTCACGTCCAACGGAGCGAGCTTGCCGAACAAGCCGTTCCAGATCACCGCGAGCATCGCCGGCGCGACCATGAGATGCGGGTATTTGATGATGTCGGGATTGACGATCTCCCCGCGCGAGATGCCGTATTGAATGAGCATCTGCATGCCCGCGACCCCGCGGCTGACCACCTCGCGATAATAGAACTCGGCAAGTGTCGGAAAGCGCGCGCCTTCGGCGACCATCAGGCGGATGATGTCGCCGCGCCGGGTCTGGTAGATCTCCTTCAGGAACATCTCGATGAACCGCTCGAACAGCATGCGGGCCGACATGCCGGCGGGCGGCGTGCCGAGACGGCCGACGATCGGGACGATCGCCGTGCGGACCAGCTCCTGAAACAGCGCCTCCTTGTCTGCGAAGTAGAGGTAGATCGTCCCTTTGCCGACGCCCGCGCGGGCTGCGATGTCGTCGAGCCGTGCCGCCGCAAAGCCATTGGCGGCAAACTCCTCCAGCGCGGCGTCGACGATCGCCTGTCGCCGCTCGGCGGCGCGAATGGCTCGCTTCGACGGTCTGACCGGCGCGTCCGGCTCGCCCGCCCGAGGCCTGGGGGGTCGTTCACGTCCGGAGCCATCTGACGTCCGCCCAGCGCCTCGGCTACCGCCTGTCTTCGATTTCGTTTTGGAGGTCGAGTCTTTCATTGCGATAATTATGACTGACTGGTCAGTCATTTTCAAGAGCAAAAAAGACGAAGGCCACATCCGCCTTCGGACCAGGTAAACGATCAAATTTGAGAAGAGTTTCCCGCTTTTTTTGCTGCGGCGCGACTTAACCGCGTGCGTCGCAGGCCCAGGCGCGGATGACACATTCCTTGCCGCCGAACCTGTAGCAGTTGCGCATCGCGCTGTTCTGGGCCGAGGAGATGCGCGGCTCGACGGCGTAGCCGTGGGCGCCGCACGGGTTCGCCATGTCGATCGACAATGCCGCACAGGCGCGCCGCATCGAAACGGTCTTGCAGTCGCCCTTGCACTGCTTGCGAGCCGCAACCATCGCCGCATTGGCGTCGCGGAAATCAAACGCGTGGCCGTACGCCCCGCATTTCCCGACGGCAAGCGCGCCGGCGGCGTGCGCCTCGATAGCACACCCGATCACCAGAACTGGAAATGCGACAGCCATAACCGTTCGAAGAACGGCGTCGCTTTGCTTGCCCATAGCCGTTCGAAGAACGGCGTCGCTTTGCTTGCCTATAGCCGTTCGAAGAGCGGCGTCGCTTTGCTTGCCTATGGCTGTCCGAAGAATGGCATCACTTCGCTTGCCTTTGACAAGCCGCGCAAAGAAGCCCGACACGAGCGCCCCCTCCCCCGAGTTGACGACGCGAAGCTAAGCGACAGCCGTTGCTGATTGGTGAACGACGAAGATCGCAACCTGTCACGGCGAGGACTTTTTCTTCGACGATCTTCCGGTTCGCAATCCGCCCCTCTTGTGCACCTTCGAACGGGGCTCGACCGACGTCGCGTGACTCCCACCAGGACCCAGAAGTCCGTTCAATGCGTTGGTGGCAGCGAGCCCGAAAAAGCTCGACCGGCTCATGCCGAGCTCCGCGGCACGCCGGTCGACCCGGCCGATCAGGCTCTTGGGAAGAAAGACGTTCACCCGCTCCGACTGGTCCGGCGGATCCACGCCCACGATAAAATAAGCAAGAAACTTGCAGCCCTTCGGGAGCACGACCTGCTCGATCGGCGTCGCCGCTGGAAGCGGCCTGTCATGCTCGACCAGCACGTCAACCGCTTGCGCCAGCGCGTTCTCTGCCTTCTCGATCGTTTCGTCCTGCGACTTTCCACCGGCAACACATCCGGGAAAATCGGGAAACCATGCACCGAACGTTCCCTTCGGACCGCGTTCGAGAACCGCGGGATAAAGCCTTTTCTTCATTTGGCCTCTTCACCTAGGTGTGCTATTTCACACACCAATGTGTTAAATGACACACCTATTATCATCCGCCCGCATACAGCGAAAGGCAACCGATGGATCGGCAGGGCGAACTCAGCATCATCCGGGCGGCCTACGCCAAGCAGATTCTGGCCGCGGCGCGGGTCGACGACGACCGCCTCGGCGCAGCGTTCAGCGCAATACGTCGGGAGGATTTTCTCGGGCCCGGTCCGTGGCCCGTCCTTCGCTGGTTCAGGGATTACGCGCTTACGCCCGATACCGACCCCGTTTATTTGTACACCGATGATGTCGTCGGCATTCTCCCCGAGCGACACATCAACAATGGACAGCCGTCGTTGCATGCGCACCTCATGCATCGTGCGTCACCGGCCACAGGCGAGCGCGTCGTGCATGTCGGGACCGGCACCGGCTATTACACCGCGATCCTTGCTCACCTCGCCGGGCCGTCAGGCCGGGTCACCGGCATTGAACATGATCCCGAACTTGCCGTACGTGCGAAAGTCAATCTCGCGCCCTGGCCGCACGTTGAAATCATCGAGGGCGACGGCGCCCAGGTTTCGTTCGGAGAAGCCGACGTCATTTACGTCAATGCGGGCTGCACGCGACCAGCCCAAAGCTGGCTCGATCGGCTGGCCGATGGCGGGCGTCTGATCCTGCCGATGACGTCAGATCAGGGCTTTGGCGCGAGGCGGTCGCCGGAACAGATCGCAAGTGCCGGGGCAGTTTTTCGCATCGAGCGTCGCGGGCACGACTATTTCGCAAGGTGGATTTCAGGGGTTGCGATTTTTCCCTGCGCCGGAAGCCGCGATGAGGTGTCCGAACGCGCGCTGGCCGAAGCCTTCGCGAAGCAGGGCTGGCAACAGGTCACACGCCTCTACCGCGATCAGCAGATTCCCGAAGACCGTTGCTGGCTTCGTGGATCGGGCTGGTGTCTCGCCTACAGCTAGCCTGTAGCCCGCATGAGCGAAGCGATATGCGGGGTTCTTGTCACAAAGTCTGTCCCCGCATGTCGCTACGCTCATGCGGGCTACGATCACCAGGACACCGAAAGGATCACCCCCTCGCCAACGCCAGCGCCTCCGGCGTGTCGATGTCGAGGAAGGCGCTCTGCCCGTCCGTCTCGACCTCGACGACCGCCTCGGCATGGCGCGCGATCATGTGACGCGCGCCGACATCGCCCTCGAGTGTCATCAGCTCATCGAAGAAACGGCGCGACCACAGCACCGGATTACCGCGGCGGCCTTCCGCGGCCGGCACTGCGATCAGCGCGCCCTTGTCCGGCGCAAGCGCGTCGATCAGGCGGTCAATCAGGTTGGCGTCCACGCGCGGCATGTCGCCGAGGCAGATCACTGCGCCATCGGCCTCGGCAGGCACGGCGGCGATGCCGACCTTCACCGAACTGGCAATTCCCGCGGCGAAATCCGGATTGGCCACGAAGTTGACGTTCAGCCCCTGCAGCGCCGCGCGGACCTTGTCGGCCTGGTGCCCGGTCACGACAATGACTGTTCCGGCGTGCGAGGCGAGCGCCTGCTCAGCGACGATCCGCACCAGCGGCTTGCCATGCAAGGTCTCCAACAGCTTGTTCGGCCCGCCCATCCGGCTCGAGCGCCCGGCTGCGAGAACGACCGCGGTCACATTGCGATTGCTGTCTGCGCCGGAAACGACGCGCGGCTGCGGACGAGTGACGATCTCCATCAACAACCCGCCGACCCCGAGACCCGTAATGTCCTCGCGCGTCACAGGAAGTCCCGCCAGGAGGCGCATGAGAATCCAGTCGAAACCGTTTTCCTTCGGTGAGCGCGCGCAGCCTGGCGCGCCCAGCACCGGCGCGCCGTTCACCTGCCCGACCAGCATCAGATTGCCGGGATCAACCGGCATGCCGAAATGTTCGACCGTGCCGCCGGCACGCTCGATCGCAGCCGGAATCACGTCGCGCCGGTCGGCGATCGCCGAGGCACCGAACACGATCACGAGCTCGGCGCCCGCGGAGAACATCTCGGCGATCGCAGCGGTCAATTCCTTCTCGTCGTGCGAGATGCGCTTCTCGGCGACGATGCCGGCCCCCGCGGGCGCCAGGCGCTGCGCCGTGACCTGCAGGGTCTTCTCGACGACCTTCGCCGCAAGCCCGGGCAGCAGTGTCGAGACGATGCCGACCTTCCTGATGCGATAAGGCGCGATCCGAAGCGCCTCGCGCGTCGCCGCACTGACGGCTTCGTCGCGCAACTGCGCCGGCATGCCGAACGGTACAATCTTGACGGTGGCGATCATCTCGCCTTCGACCACCGGCTTGAAGTTCGGAAGAGTGGCCAGCGTGATCGCCTCGTCGACGCGATTGATGCGGTCGACCGCGGCGCGGTCGACAACAAGCACGCCGGGCGCAGCCGCGAACAGGTTGGAACGGCCGGTGAAGGCCCGTTCGACGGTGACCCCCTCGCCGCCGATCGCCTGCGCGATGCTGGCCGCCGCCTCGTCCTCGGAGATGTCACCCTGCTCGAGCTGCGCAACGACGATTTCGCCGACGCCGGCCTTCGCCAGTGCCTCCACTTCGGCCGCGCCGATCAGCGTGCCCTTCTTCAGCACAAGGCCGTTCTGGCGAATGCTATGGACCGTGACGCCGCCGATCGCTTCGGGCGGCTTCATCGCGCCGAACTTCATGCGGGTTCTTTCACTTTAGCTGCAGCCGCGTCCTTCGGCATGCGCAAAGTCGCCGTGATCTCCGCCATGATCGCAACGGCGATCTCGGCCGGCGAGACCGCACCGATAGCAAGCCCGATCGGCGCGTGAATGCGCGCCAGTGCGGGCTCGGAAACGCCCTGCTGCTTCAGTCGCTCGATGCGCTTTGCGTGAGTTTTGCGCGAGCCGAGAGCGCCGATGTAGAAGCACTTCCTTTCGAGCGCGTGCGTCAGCGCCGGATCGTCGATCTTCGGATCGTGCGTCAGCGCGACAAAGGCGGTGTAGGGATCGACGTTGAGCTGCGGCAGCGCCACATCCGGCCATTCGGCGATCAATGGAATATCGGGAAAGCGCTCGGGGCTTGCGAATGCCGTGCGCGGGTCGACCACGGTCACGTCATAGTCGAGCGCGCGCGCCATCGGCGCCAGCGCCTGGCTGATGTGAACCGCGCCGATCATCACGAGCTTCGCAGTTGGCGCATGCACGGTGATGAACAGCTTGCGACCGTTCACTTCGACCATGCCGCTTTTGCCCATGCGAAGATGCCGGTCGAGCTCGCCGCTGAGCTCGTCGGCGGCGATATCCTTCGCCTTCACCAGCCGCTGCTCGCCGCTGGCCATGTCGGTCACGACAAGCGCCGGCCGTCGCGCGGCGCGCTCCGCGTTCAATTGGGCGAGCGTTTCTGCCTTCACGACCCGACCTTCTCGACAAACACACGAATGGTGCCCCCGCAGGACAGGCCGACGTTCCACGCGGTCTCGTCGGCGACGCCGAACTCCAGCATCTTTGGCTGGCCGCTCGAGATCACATCCAGCGCCTCGGTGACGACGGCGCCTTCGACGCAGCCTCCGGAGACGGATCCAAGGAATGTCCCCTCGTCGTTGATGACGAGATGCGAGCCGGTCGGCCGTGGCGCCGAGCCCCAGGTCTCGACCACGGTCGCAAGTGCAACGCCGTGGCCGGCCTTCTTCCAGTCTTCTGCAATCTTCAGGATATCGTCGTCGCGGCTGAGCATTGCTCTCTCCCACTTTGATGCGTCATGCCCGCGAAGGCGGACATCCAGTACCCCGCAGCGTAGTGATCCGTCCGCTGACGCTCTGGAATACCGGGTCCCCGCCTTCGCGGAGACGACGATAAGAGTGATACGGCTTTCTCCCAAACTATCTTAGGCGGCGGACCTCTGATCGAACCGTCCGCGCGGGGGCGCGGCGGACAGCGCTTCGATCAATTCGCCCATCGACTTTAGATTGTGTACCGGGCGGAATTCGTCAACATGCGGCAGCATCATTTTGACGCCTTGCGCCTTCGGCTCGAAGCCGGAATAGCGCAACAGCGGGTTGAGCCAGACCAGCCGGCGGCAGGAGCGATGCAGCCGGTCCATCTCGAAGCCGAGCCGCTGGTCGGCCTCGCGCTCCAGCCCGTCGGTGATGAGCAGCACGATGGCGCCCTGCCCCAGCACGCGGCGCCCCCACAGTTTGTTGAATGCATGCAGCGACGGCGCGATGCGGGTGCCACCTGACCAGTCTTCCACTAGCGCCGAGCAGCGCGCCAGTGCGTCGTCCGGATCGCGCGCGCGCAACGCACGGGTGATGTTGGTCAGCCGTGTGCCAAAGAGAAAGACCGAGACGCGCTTGCGGGCATCGGTGACCGCATGCAGGAAATGCAGGAACAGACGCGTGTACTCGCTCATCGAGCCGGAGATATCGAGCAGCGCCACGATCGGCACCGGCTTCTCGACATGACCGAGGCGGTGAAAGTTGACGATCTCGCCGCCGGTCCGCAGCGAGCCGCGCAGCGTCCGCCTGAGGTCCAGCCTTCGGCCGTGCGGCGTCGGCTGGAAGCGCCGCGTTGGCTTTTCGGCGAGCGGCAGCGTCATCCGCTGCACGGCGCGGGTCACGGCCTCGATCTCCGCCGCGCTCATCTGCGCGAAATCCTTGGTCTGCAGAACCTCCTCGTCAGAGACGGAAAGCTGCATCTCCTCCACGGTGCTTTCGCGCTCATGCACCATGTCGCGCTGCGCCAATGCCTCCTGCACGCGGCGTGAGGCCGGCGGCGGCGGCTTTTGCTCGGGCTGACCCGGCAGCGGCACGCTGTCGACGAGTTGGTCCCAGTCCTGCATCGCGCGGAAGAAGATATCGAAGGCTTGCGCAAAGATCGCTGCATGCTCATGCCGCTTGACGAACACGCTTTCCAGCGCCGTGAACACATCGGAGCGGTTGCCGAGACCGACCACCTGCAGCGCCTTCAGGGCGTCTATCGTCGCGCCCGGCCCGACAGGCATGCCGGCAGCGCGCAACGCGCGCGCGAAACCAATGATGTTGTCGGCGATGACGCCTTTCGTCTGTGGTTCTGCGACGCCGTCCGGCATGCGCGACCTACCTGGATTTGCCGGCGAGCGCTGTCTCGAGCGTCTTCGTCAGGGCCTCGCCCTGCATGCGGGAGATGTCGTCCTGATACTTCAGCAGCGCGCCGAGCGAGTCGCCGACGACCTGCGGCGTCAGCGTTTTGGCGTCGAGCTCGCGCAATGCTGTCGCCCAGTCCAGGGTTTCCGCAACGCCAGGGGGCTTGAACAGGTCCTCTTCGCGCACCGCCTGGACGAAGGCAACGACCTGCTCCGACAGTCTGGCCGAGATCCCCGAGACGCGCGACTTGACGATGGCGATCTCGCGCTCGGCGGACGGATAGTCGACCCAATGATATAGACATCGCCGCTTCAGCGCGTCATGGATTTCCCTGGTCCGGTTCGAGGTGACGATGACGATCGGCGGCTTGGGCGCTTTGACGGTCCCGAACTCCGGGATGGTCACCTGAAAATCCGACAGGATTTCCAGAAGGAACGCTTCGAACGCCTCATCCGCGCGATCGAGCTCGTCGATCAGCAGCACCGGCGCGCCGGCCGCATCCGGCTCGAGCGCCTGTAACAGCGGCCGCTTGATCAGGTATTGCTCGGCGAACACGTCGTGCGACAGTCGCTCGCGGTCGGTTTCGCCGGTTGCCTCCGCCATCCGAATGGCGATCATCTGCGCTGCGCTGTTCCACTCGTAGACGGCGGATGAAACATCGAGGCCTTCGTAGCACTGCAGGCGGATCAATTTGCGCCCGAGTGCGACAGACAACACCTTTGCGATCTCGGTCTTGCCGACACCCGCCTCTCCCTCGAGAAACAGCGGCCGCCCCATCTTCAGCGACAGGAACGTCACCGTCGCGAGCGCCCGCTCGGCGAGATAGCCGTGCTTCAACAACAGGTCGAGCGTCGCATCGACCGAGTTCGGAACTGCGGATGCCGCAATCATGGTTCAACCTGCGACGCCGGAGCGCCGCCTCAAGCGTTCGCCGCCTCGACGGCGCGGCGCGCGATCACGCCGATCAGATGCGCACGATATTCGGCACTGCCGTGCAGGTCGCTATTGAGCCCGTCGGCCGAGACGGTCAGACCGTCGAGCGATTTTGGAGAAAAGCGCTTCTTCAGAGCCTCCTCGAACTGCGGCACACGGAACACGCCGTCGCCGCCGGCGCCGGTGACCGCGACCCGCACCTCTGACGGGCGCTTGGCGACGAACACCCCGACGAGCGCGTAGCGCGAGGCCTGGTTGCGAAACTTGATGTAGGCTGCCTTCTTCGGCACCGGAAACTGTACCCGGGTGATGATTTCGTCCGGCGCGAGCGCTGTCGTGAATAGTCCTTGAAAAAACTCCTCCGGCTTCAGCTTGCGCTTGTTGGTGACGACGGTGGCGTCAAGCGCCATCACAGCCGCCGGATAGTCCGCCGTCGGATCGTTGTTGGCGAGCGAGCCGCCGATCGTGCCCATGTGGCGCACGGCCGGATCGCCGATCATCGAGGCAAGGTTGGCAAGCGAAGGAATATTCGCCTTGACGATCGCCGAGTTTGCCACGCTCGCGTGACGAGCCATCGCGCCGATCACCAGCGAGCGCCCCTTCATCTCGATGGTATCGAGACCTTCGACCTTCGACAGATCGATCAGTTGTGCAGGCCGCGCGAGCCGCTGCTTCATCACCGGCACAAGCGTGTGGCCGCCAGCGATCAGCTTCGCATCCTCGGTCTTGGCCAGAAGATTTGCAGCCTGACGCACCGTGGCGGGACGGGAGAATTTGAATTCGTACATCGTCGTATCCTTGAAGGACGGCTCAGTCGGATGCGGACTTACAACTTACCTATTCACCTAGCATTTACGCCGGCTTTGCCATTGCCTTGGCGCCGGCGGCGATCGATTTGACGATATTGTGGTAGCCGGTGCAGCGGCAGAGATTGCCCTCGAGTTCCTCGCGGATCGTGTGGTCGTCGAGATCATGGCCCTTGCGATTGACCAGATCCACCGCCGTCATGATCATGCCGGGCGTACAGAAGCCGCACTGCAAGCCGTGGTTCTCGCGGAACGCTTCCTGCATTGGATGCAGCGGCGCGCCGTCCGCCGCCAGACCCTCGATGGTCAGCACGTCGGCGCCGTCCGCCATCACGGTCAGCGTCGTGCAGGACTTCACCGCCTTGCCGTTCACATGCACAACGCAAGCGCCGCACTGGGAAGTATCGCAGCCGACATGCGTACCGGTCAGGCGAAGGTTCTCACGCAGGAATTGAACGAGCAGCGTCCGCGGATCGATGTTCGCGGAATGAACAGTGCCGTTCACTGTAATCGAGACTTTAGCCACCAGCATCTTCCTCCCTGCGGCGCTCGGGACGCGCAGCAACTGATCTTCCGGCAATCCGGCTTTTGGAAAGAGTCTAAGCTATGATAGGGGGCAATTCGGCGCTGGGCAACCGCAGGTCACGGTTGCTTGCCCTGCACGGCTTCGGCGAAATTCGCGAAGAACTCATCCGCCAGTTTCTTGGCCGAGCCGTTGATCAGGCGCTGGCCGAGTTGCGCCAGCTTGCCGCCGATCTGCGCCTCCACGTCATAGGTCAGCGCGGTACCACCGTCCTTCTCGGCAAGCGCCACCGTCGCGCCTCCCTTGGCGAATCCGGCGACGCCGCCCTCACCCTCCCCAGAAATCTTGTAGCCGTTCGGCGGATCCAGATCGCTCAAGGTGACGCGCCCCTTGAAGCGGGCGGACACGGGCCCGACCTTCATTTTGGCCGTCGCGCGGAATTCGGTGTCGGAGACTTTCTCCAGCTCCTCACAGCCGGGAATACACGCCTTGAGAATTTCCGGATCGTTCAACTTGGCCCACACGACGTCCCGCGTGGCAGCGAGTTGATACTCGCCATTCATGGTCATCGCCATTGCGTCGGTCTCCGCCTCTGGTGCCGCCGATTGTCATCGCGCCGCGAGCAATCAGTCAATGGACCACTCGCCTCAAGAAAAGACAATCGCCGAAAAGTGTTGAGGGCAAATTTCTTCCACGATCTCCGCCACCGGCGAGACTGTCGACGTTCGGCGGGGTAGAATGGCGGCAACCGTTGAAAAAAACAGATTCGGGACGGAAGCAATCATGCCCATCATCGACGCCGACGGCTGTCCCCTCCATGTCGCCATCGACGGCCGGGAAGGCGGACCGACCGTCATCTTCTCCAACTCGCTTGGCTCGACGATCAGGATGTGGGAGCCGCAAGTAGCGGCGCTGGGCAGCCAGTTTCGCGTGATCCGCTACGACCGGCGCGGTCACGGCAGGTCCGGCACGGACGGTCCCTACTCGTTCGAACGGTTCGGACGCGACGTGATAGCGATTCTCGATGCGCTCAACATTCGCACTGCGCACTGGTGCGGTTTATCGATGGGCGGCATGGTTGGCCAGTGGCTCGGCGCCAATGCCGCCGAGCGGTTCGACAGGATCGTGCTTGCCAACACCACGTGCCACTTTGCCGACCCGGCGCGCTTTCAGGACCGCGTCAGGGCGGTGACCGAAAACGGCATGGCAAGCATCGCCGATTCGGTGATGGCCTCGTGGCTCACGAAGGATTTCCGCGAGCGCGAGCCCGGCATCACCGAGGAGATCCGGCGCATGTTCATTGCGACACCCGTGGAAGGATATGCCGGGTGCTGCGAAGCGCTGAGCCGCCTCGACCAGCGCGACCTGCTGCCGCGAATTTCGAGGCCTGTCTTGATCATTGCCGGCCGCCACGACACGAGCACGACCGTCGAGCAGGCCGAATTCATGCGCAAGGCGATCCCGAAAGCCAGCATGACGCTGCTTGACGCCGCGCACCTTTCGAACGTCGAGCAGCCTTACGCATTCAACGACGCGCTCATCGGCTTTTTGACGCAGCGGTAGGCCGAAGCCTCACTGCACCCCGCGCCATAATTTTGCGACTCGACCACGAGCAGCACCAGACCGCCGAGCAGCAGCAGGGACTCGGTCGCATGCAGACGCAAGGCGGCGGCTTCGGCAACGGCTGCCGCCGCCGCCATGCTTGCGACGCTGACGATGCTGCCGAATAGAAGCGCCAACGTCAGCACTTCGTCACCGCCGTCGTGCTTGCCGTTCTTGCCGGGGACGGTTTGCGCGGTGAACAGCAGGAGGCAAGCCACAACGACGAATTTCACAAGCGCCAGCAGCCAGGCAAAGCGTACGGTACCAAGCGTTGCGAGATGAAAAGTGTCGTTGACGAACAGCGCCGGACCGATGTTCGCGGGCGCGTAAATGCCGCGGATGGGAAACACGACAATCTTCAGCGCCGCATTGGTCCAGGCCGGTACGAAATAGAGCGCAAGCAGCAGACCATTGATCGTCGTGATGCGCCAGCCGTGAAGCATTTTCGTTGCCTGTTGATCGGACCGCCAGCTAGCGCCCGTTCAATTGGGCGGGCAATTTGAACCTTTCGTTTACCTTAACTGCGCCCGCCGATGTGGATAACCCGGCAGGCGCAAAAACAAAGGCCCCGCTCGTTGCAGGGCCTTCGTTTCAATTTCGCCTCGGGTCGCCGCCCTACTTCTGACGCGGCTCTTGCTGGCCCTGCTGACCGGGCTTGTTCTGCTCCTGCTGCTGCTGGCCGGGTTTCTGACCGCCACCCTGCTGCTGGCCGCCCTTGTGGCCGCCACCCTGCTGCTGCTGACCGGGTTTGCGATCCTGCTGATTCGGATTCTGGTTCATACGCAACTCCCTTGTTGAGTTGATGGTCAACGCGTCCACGCCACCTTGGTTGCTGAAACTGCCGGTTCCGCAGGCAATGGACCCTGGCGGAACCCGCCAGGAGGCTTGTTACCGTGGACAGTTCGACTACGCCCTTCGTCAAGGTTGCCGCTGAAAGTTCCCACTGTTAACAATTTTCCTGATCCGGACCTTCAGCGTCCGGCCAATCTCTCGCGGCGGCGCATGGAATATTTCGCACAGCAGCTCATCAACGGTGTCGCGCTCGGCTCCATCTACGGCCTCATCGCCATCGGCTACACGATGGTTTACGGCATCGTCGGCATGATCAATTTCGCCCACGGCGATATCTTCATGATCGGTGGCTTCATCGCGTTGATCTCCTTTCTGATCTTCGTCTCGATCGGTCTCACCGCCGTGCCGGTGATTTTGCTTCTGGTGTTGCTGGTAGCGATGGCAACTACCGCGCTCTACGGCTGGACGATCGAGCGGATCGCCTATCGACCCCTCCGCCAATCGTTCCGGCTGGCTCCGATGCTATCGGCTATCGGCATGTCGTTCGTGCTCGGCAACTTCGCGCAAGTCTCGCAGGGCGCCCAGGTTAAGCCGGTGCCGCCGATCATCACCGGCGGCCTTACCCTGTTCGAAAGCAACAATTTCGCGGTTCAGCTGTCCAACGTGCAGATCATCGTCGTGGTGACGACGGTCGTGCTGCTGACCATTTTCTCCTTCATCGTCGCCCGCACGAGACTCGGACGCGACATGCGCGCCTGTGCGCAGGACCAGACGATGGCGGCACTGCTCGGCGTCGATACCGACCGCACGATCTCGATGACGTTCGTGATCGGCGCGGCACTCGCGGCGGTCGCCGGCGTAATGTACCTGCTCTATTACGGCGTGGTCGATTTCTACATGGGCTTCATTGCCGGCATCAAGGCGTTCACTGCTGCCGTGCTGGGCGGCATCGGCTCACTGCCGGGCGCGATGCTCGGCGGCCTTGCGATCGGCCTGATCGAGACATTCTGGTCCGCCTACTTCTCGATCGAGTACAAGGACGTCGCGGCGTTCTCGATCCTGATCGTGGTGCTGATCTTCATGCCGACCGGAATTCTCGGCCGTCCCGAGATCGAGAAAGTCTGATGGCGACCGACACGGCCGCACCCATTTCCGTCCGGCCCACACCTGCGCTCAACGTCGGCTTCGTCTTCAAGAGGGCCTGCATCAGTGCGCTGATCGCATTCGGCATGTTCGCCTTGATGATCGGCGTACGCACAGAAGCCGGCGGCACCAGCGCGCAACTGGTCTACTGGACGCGGTTCGAGGAGCTTGCCGCCATCGTCGCTGCGGTGTTCGTGGGCAGCATCGTGGTCGAACTGCTGCGGCACCGATTCCGTCACTTCGAACCCGCGAACCTGGTTCCACGCGCTCTCGAAGGTCCGCTGGCGACGATCCGCCGCCTCATCGCGCCCGCCCTGCTCGGCTTCACCGTGCTGATACCGGTGATCTTCTACGATCAGCGGTACGTGCTCGACCTCAGCATTCTCGTGCTCACCTATGTGATGCTTGGCTGGGGGCTGAACGTTGTGGTCGGCCTCGCCGGGCTCCTGGACCTCGGCTACGTCGCCTTCTACGCCGTTGGCGCCTACTCCTACGCGCTGCTGGCAACGACGTTCGATCTCTCGTTCTGGATTTGCCTGCCGCTCGCCGGCATCCTCGCCGCCTTCTGGGGCGTGCTGCTCGGTTTTCCGGTCCTGCGGCTGCGCGGTGACTATCTGGCCATCGTCACGCTCGCCTTCGGCGAGATCATTCGGCTCATCCTGATCAACTGGCAGACGGTCACCGGCGGCCCCAACGGCATCACCGGAATTCCGCGCCCGACGTTCTTCGGCATTCCATTCACTGCCGCTGACGATGGATTTGCGGCGGTGTTCGGCATCGAGTTCTCGGCCACGCACCGCATCATCTTTCTGTTCTATCTGATCCTGGCGCTGGCGCTCTTGACCAACTGGGTCACCATCCGCCTACGCCGACTGCCGATCGGCCGCGCCTGGGAGGCGCTGCGCGAAGACGAGATCGCCTGTCGTTCGCTCGGCATCAACACGACGACGACGAAGCTCACCGCCTTCGCCGTCGGCGCGATGTTCGGCGGTTTCGCAGGTGCGTTCTTCGCCACGCGGCAGGGCTTTATCAGTCCGGAATCATTCTCGTTCCTGGAATCGGCCTTCATCCTCGCCATCGTCGTGCTCGGCGGCATGGGCTCGCAGCTCGGTGTCGCGCTGGCTGCAGTGGCGATGATCGGCGGTTTCGAACTGTTCCGCGGGCTCGAGCAGTACCGCATGCTGGTGTTCGGCATGGCGATGGTGCTGATGATGGTCTGGCGGCCGCGCGGCCTGGTCGGTCATCGGGACCCGACCGTATTCCTGCAACACAAAACCGCAATCTCGTCTTCGCTCGTCAAGGAAGGGCACGGATGAACGGCCCGAGCGACGCCATTCTCGAGGTGACGCATTTGTCGATGCGCTTCGGCGGCATCGTCGCGGTCGGCGATCTCAGCTTCAGTGCGGAACGCGGCAAGATCACCGCGCTGATCGGCCCGAACGGCGCCGGCAAGACGACGGTGTTCAACTGCATCACCGGATTCTACAAGCCGACCGCGGGCATGCTCCAGCTTACTCATGCCGACGGCAAGACGTTTCTGCTCGAGCGGCTGTTCGACTATCGGATCTCAAAGCTCGCCAAGGTCGCCCGCACGTTCCAGAACATCCGCCTGTTCGCCGGGATGACGCTGCTGGAGAATCTTCTGGTGGCACAGCACAACATGCTGATGCGCGCCTCCGGCATGACATTCCTTGGCTTGATTGGCGCACCGGCGTTCACCAGCGCCGAGCGGCGCGCGATCGATCTCGCGCGCTACTGGCTGGACCGGATGCACCTGCTCGATCGCGCCGACGAGGCGGCCGGCAACCTCGCCTACGGCGATCAGCGGCGGCTGGAGATCGCGCGTGCGATGTGTTCGGAGCCGGCTCTGTTGTGCCTCGACGAACCTGCCGCAGGATTGAATGCGCGAGAGAGCGGCGCGTTGAACGAATTGCTGCTGGCTATTCGTGCCGACCACGGCACGTCGATCCTGCTGATCGAACACGACATGTCGGTCGTGATGGAAATCTCAGATCACGTCGTGGTGCTCGATCATGGCGTGAAGATTGCCGACGGAACGCCGGAGCATGTGCGGAATGACCCGAAAGTCGTCGCCGCCTATCTCGGCGTCGCCGACGAGGCCACCGCTGTCGCCGTCATGGAGGGCCAGCGATGAGCGCCCTCCTCAAAGTCACAGGCCTGCGCGCCGCCTACGGCAAGATCATCGCCCTGAAAGGCGTCGATCTCGAGGTCAACCGCGGCGAGATCGTCGCGCTGATCGGCTCGAACGGCGCAGGCAAGTCGACGTTGATGATGTCCGTCTTCGGCCGGCCGCGCGCGCAGGCCGGTCACATCATCTTCGACGGACAGGACATCACGCAAGTTCCGACCCATGCCATCGCGCGGCTCAGGATCTCCCAATCGCCCGAAGGGCGCCGCATCTTTCCGCGCATGAGTGTGATGGAGAACCTGCAGATGGGCGCCGACGCCGCTGACGGCGGCGGCGACACGCGCGCCGACCTGGACCGGGTGCTCTCGCTGTTTCCGATCCTTCAGGAGCGGCTGACCCAGCGCGGCGGGACGCTGTCCGGCGGCGAGCAGCAGATGCTGGCGATCGGCCGCGCGCTGATGAGCCGGCCGCGGCTGTTGATGCTCGACGAGCCCTCGCTCGGCCTTGCCCCGCTGATTACGCGGCAGATTTTCGACGCCATCCGCCAGCTCAATCGCAGCGACGGACTGACCGTGCTGATCGTCGAGCAAAACGCCAACCACGCGCTGCGGCTCGCCCATCGCGGCTATGTCATGGTGAACGGCCTGATAACGCTGAGCGGAACCGGCGGCGAATTGCTGCAGCGACCGGAAATCCGCGCCGCCTATCTCGAGGGGGGACGCCACTGATGCCCCAGCTCTACGCGGAAGGTTCGTTCCTGCACGTGCTGTTCCTCACCTTCGTGCTCGGCTTCGGCTGTGCCTGGGCCGCCGGGCGCGCCATTGCACTGTCGTGGCGGCCGGCGTGGATTGCCACCGCCGCGATGCTGCCGTTGGGTTTCGCGTTGCGGTTCCTGCATTTTGCGCTGTTTGATGAAACGCTGCTGGAGCCCATGACCTGGATCTTCGAAACCGGCTGCCTGATCGCCGTCGCACTGTTGTCTTGGCGTTATGCGCGCGCCGGCCAGATGGTCCGGCAGTACTATTGGCTCTACGAGCCGGCCGGTCCGTTGAACTGGCGACTGCGCCAAGATGTACCGGCAAAAGCCCCCTGATGCCCAAAGATTGTCGGTGACTTGCGCCAAAAACCGTCCGACAATGTGATCCATCTTGCGTCGGAATTCGATCCGACGCGTGCTGCAAGGAGAGGCGAATGAGACATCTCAAATTGGCCGGCCTGGCGTTCGGCGCATCGGTCGCCCTGACGACTTGGACGGCCGCTTGGGCGCAGGACACCAGCATCGCAGTCGTGGGACCGATGACAGGCGGCGAAGCGGCGTTCGGACGTCAGATGAGGAATGGCGCCGAGCAGTTCGTCGCCGACTTCAACACTGGTCCCGGCCTGATGGGCAAGAAACTGAAACTGGAAGTGGGTGACGACGCCTGCGATCCGAAACAGGCCCGCTCGGTCGCCGAGAAGATGGCGGGCATGAAGATCCCGTTCGTCGCCGGACACTTCTGCTCGTCGTCATCGATCCCCGCCTCCGAAGTCTATTCGGAGAGCAACGTTCTGCAGATCACGCCGGCCTCGACCAACCCGCTGTTCACCGAGCGCAAGCTCGCGAACGTGCTGCGGGTCTGCGGCCGCGATGACCAGCAGGGCATCGTCGCTGCCGACTACATCGCGAAGCACTTCAAGGGTAAGAACGTCGCGATCCTGAACGACAAGACGACCTACGGCAAAGGCCTCGCCGACGAAACCAAGAAGGCGCTGAACAAGGCGGGCATCAAGGAGAAGATGTTCGAGTCCTACAACAAGGGCGACAAGGACTTCGCTGCGATCGTCTCGCGCCTGAAGCGCGACAACATCGACCTTGTCTATGTCGGCGGCTATCACCAGGAAGGCGGCCTTCTGATGCGCCAGATGCGCGATCAGGGCCTCAAGACCGTGCTGATGGCCGGCGACGCGCTGAACGACAAGGAATATGCTTCGATCGCCGGCGCAGCCGCCGAAGGCACGTTGTTCACCTTCGGTCCCGACCCGCGCAACAAGCCGACCGCCAAGGCCGTGGTCGACAAGTTCAAGGCGAAGGGCATCGATCCGGAAGGCTACACGCTCTACACCTACGCTGCGATGCAGGTGTGGACGCAGGCCGTGGCGAAGGCGAACACCACTGACGCCAAGAAGATTGCCGATACGATCAAGGGCGGCACCTGGGATACCGTGCTCGGCAAGCTGTCGTTCGACCCCAAGGGCGACCTCAAGCTAATCGACTATGTCGTCTACAAGTTCGACGCCAAGGGCGGCTACGCCGAGGTCAATCCCGGCAAGGGCTCCTGAGCGAACTTGGCGCGCAAACATCAAGCCGCCCCTCCGGGGCGGCTTTTTTTCTGCCACTATCCGAACTTGGCCAGCGCCGGAAACGTCTCCAGCATCCAGATGCTGACATGGGTGATGGTGCCGGTGAGAAACGCGATGCCGGTGACGAGCATCAGCACGCCCATCGCCCGCTCGACGTTGACGAGTTGATGCTTGAAACGCGCAAGCAGCTTGGAGAACCGCTCGATCGCTAGCGCCGCAAGCAGGAATGGAATGCCAAGGCCCGCTGAATAGACCGCGAGCAGTCCCGCCCCCTTGGCGACCGTCGCCTCCGAAGCTGCCACCGCGAGGATCGCCGCCAGAATGGGACCAATGCACGGCGTCCATCCGAACGCAAAAGCAAGCCCCATCGCATACGCGCCCCACAGCCCGACCGGCTTGGCCATGCCGAGCCTGCCCTCGCGCATCAAAAGGTCGATGCGCGTCAGGCCGAGGAAATGCAGGCCCATGACAATGATGATGATGCCGGCGACGATCGACAGCTCCGCCGACCAGGCCCGCACCAGCGCGCCGACGACGCTGGCGCTTGCGCCCAGTGCGACGAACACGGTGGAGAAACCGAGCACGAACATCGCCGCCGCGATCATCACCGCGCGGCGCGAGCACGCGCGCGGCTCCCCGGAAGCGACGTGCTCGACGGTGGCGCCGGTCAGGTACACGAGATACGGCGGAACCAGCGGCAGCACGCAGGGCGACAGGAAGCTGATGACGCCCGCGACCAGCGCCGCGAGGATGGAAACGTCGGAAATCATAGGGCTAGATGCGACGTAACGGGCTTGCTGCGCAAGAGCGCCTGCTCATCTTCCGCGCGTTGTGAAGGGCTCGTGATCTCGCATGGTTGACCGGCAAGCTGCCATGCGCTCATCTGCGGGTCGAAGGTGGAACAGATGAACAACCTCCTCACCGATATCGAAGGCGTGCGCGTCGGCCATGTCGAGGATCGCAGCCTCGGATCCGGCACCACAGCCGTCATTTTCGATGAGCCTGTCGTCGCCTCGATGGACGCGCGTGGCGGCGGCCCCGGAACACGCGACACCACGTTGCTGGAGCCCGGCTACACGGTCGAGGCCATCCATGGGCTTACGCTTTCGGGCGGCTCGGCCTTCGGCCTCGATGCCGGCGGCGGAGCGATGGCCTGGCTCGCCGAACAAGGCCGCGGCTTTCCGATGGGTCCGGTGCGCGTGCCGATCGTGCCCGGCGCCGTCATCTTCGACCTGCTGAACGGCGGCAACAAGGATTGGGGCCGGTTCTCGCCCTACCGCGACTTCGGCTATGCCGCCGCGGCGGCCGCGCGCGACGGCGTCTTCGCGCTTGGGAGCGTCGGCGCCGGGCTCGGCGCAACGACGGCCAATCTCAAAGGCGGTGTCGGATCCGCCTCCGCCACGACAAGCCGCGGCGTGCAGGTGGGCGCGCTTGCAGTGGCAAACGCGGCCGGCAGCGTCGTGGTCGGCGATGGCCCCTGGTTCTGGGCTGCACCGTTCGAGCTGAACGGGGAGTTCGGCGGTCGTGGGCAGCCGGCATCGTTCACCGCCGACATGCACGCGCCGCGCCTGAAGGGCGGCCCGCGTGCGACACCCTTGCAGAATACCACTCTGGCGGTGGTCGTCACGGACGCTCAGTTGACGAAGGCCGCGGCCCGGCGGCTGGCGGTCGTGGCTCAGGTGGGGCTCGCACGCGCCATCAATCCAGTCCACGCACCGCTCGACGGCGACGTGGTGTTTGCCGTAGCGACTGGCAAGAAACCCATCGACGGGCCGGTCGACATGAATGAGCTCGGCATGCTGGCCGCAAACGTCGTCGCCCGTGCGATCGCGCGCGGCGTTTACGAGGCGACGGCCCTGCCCTTCCCCGGCAGCCTGCCCGCATGGAAAGACCGGTTCGCCCGCTAAGCCTGACGGATGCATGAGCCAAAGCCGTTCGCGCGCAACACAAGCAGCTGTCCACGCCGTTTTGCGACTGCGTCCGGGAGCTTACATTGCCCCTCCGCGACGCCCATGTTAGGCGGTCCGTGACATCCGGAGAGGGTCAAAAATGCTTCGCCCGCTGGTCATCGCACCGTCAATTCTTGCCTCCGACTTTTCCAAGCTCGGCGAGGAAGTCCGCAACGTCGATCGCGCCGGCGCCGACTGGATCCATCTCGACGTCATGGACGGCCACTTCGTTCCGAACATTTCGTACGGCCCGGACGTCATCAAGGCGATACGACCGTATTCGAAGAAAATCTTCGACACGCATTTGATGATCGCCCCTTGCGATCCCTATCTCGAAGCCTTCGCCAAGGCCGGCTCGGACATCATCACCGTACATGTTGAGGCCGGCCCGCATCTGCACCGTTCGCTGCAGGCGATCCGCGCGCTGGGCAAGAAAGCCGGCGTCTCGCTCAATCCGGCGACGCCCGCACTCGCCATCGAGCACGTGATCGACCTCGTCGATCTGGTGCTCATCATGTCGGTCAATCCGGGATTCGGCGGGCAGACGTTCATCCCCTCGGCAATCGAGAAGATCGCAGCCGTTCGCGCGCTGGCCGCGGGTCGGCCGATCGACATCGAAGTCGACGGCGGCGTGACCGCAGACAATGCCGCGGCGATCGCGGCGGCAGGAGCAAATGCTCTGGTCGCCGGCTCCGCCGTGTTCAAGGGAGGAAACGAAGCCGCCTACAAGGCCAATATCGCAGCGATCCGGCATGCTGCGGCCGGTCCACGCGGCGAAGCCGTCTGAACGACGTGACGCTGCAACCCATCGTCGACCGTGCGTTCGAACCCGTCAGAGGGGCGATCGCGGAACGATGCATCCCGGGCGCCGTGCTCGGCCTCGTCGACGCAGCGGGCGACCGCGTGGTGGCGTTTTCCGGCCAGGCGCAAATCCAGCCGACCGCGATCGCAATGCGGCGGGAAACGGTGTTTGATCTCGCCTCGCTGACGAAGGTCATCTTCACCACGACGACGATCCTGCGGCTTGTCGAACAAGGTCGCGTGGCGCTGGACCAGCCGCTATCCGAATTGATTCCGGATCTGCGGCAGTACGACCTCGACGCGGCCGAACGCACTCTGACGGTTCGCCAGTTGCTTGCGCACCAGACGTTCCTGCCGGCGGTCGAACCCCTCTATACCTACGGCCAGGATCCGCAGACCTTGCGCGCGTTTGTCCTGCAACGCGTGTGGAAGCACGGGCCGCCAGTTTACTCGGACATCAACTTCCTCCTCTTAGGTCTCGCAATCGAGCGCGTCACAGGCGCGCCACTGAAGAGCTATCCGCTGCATGCCGGATTCACGTTCGCGCCCGATGCCTCGGCCTGCGCGGCGACGGAATACTGCCACTGGCGCGAGCGGATGTTGCGCGGCGAGGTGCATGACGAGAATGCCTTCGCGCTTGGCGGTGCATCAGGGCACGCGGGACTGTTCGGTGCCATCGACGCCGTGCTCGACTTCGCAGCCTCGATGCTGAACAACACGGCATTGCAACCCGACACCATCAGCCTCTTGCGCACGCGGCAAAGCCCGCAGCGCACGCTCGGCTGGGAGATGAAATACGACGGCTGGTCTGGGGGCGCAGCCTGCTCCGAAGAGACGATCGGCCACACCGGCTTCACCGGGACCGGCCTCTGGATCGATTTTCCCCGGCGCATCGCCTGGTCGCTCCTCACCAACCGCGTCCATCCCACCCGTCATGTCGAAACGGGGATCGCTCAACTGCGTCAGGCGGTCGGGCGGCTGGCCGGCGACTTCAGCCCAGCGACGCGCCAGGGCGTCGACGCGAAACGCTCGGTGAGGAAATCGAGAAACACCCGCACCTTGGGCAGTCGGTGACGGCCCTCGAGATACACGGCCGACAGCCGCAGAGGCTCGGCGTAGTGGACGTCGGTCAGTAGCGGCACGAGCGATCCGTTGGCGATCAGTTCGGCAACGATCATGTCGCCCAGGCGGATGATGCCGCCGCCGTTCAGCGCAAGGCGCAGCGCGGCCTCACTGTTGTCGACCGCGACGCGCCGTGTCGTCTCCCTATGCACGATCCCGTCCGCTGTACGGAAAGGCCATCCACGCCCGGCCTGACTGGCGATGACAATGCAGACATGGTTCGCAAGATCTGCCGGCGTACGCGGCGTGCCTTCACGCGCGAGATATGCGGGCGACGCGCAGACCACGCGCTCGAAATCGGCGATCTTGAACGAGAGTGCCGCGACATCGCCCACCGGGCCCGCGCGGACGATCACGTCCGCCGGATCGGTGCCGATATCGACGATGCGGTCGGTGATCGAAAGATCGATCTCGATATCCGGATAGCGCGCGATGAAATCCGGCAACGCCGGCGCGAGCTGATGGATGCCGAAGCCGTTGCTGGTATTGATGCGCAGGCGCCCACGCGGCGCGCCCCGCGACCTTGTCACCTCAATCTCGGCCTCGGCGATGTCGGCGAGGATTTGCCGGGCGCGAGCCAGATAGACGTCCCCTTCCGAACTGAGCGAGAGACGCCGCGTCGTGCGATGGAGAAGCTGCACGCCGAGCCGGTCTTCCAGACGCGTCACAAGTTTCGAAACCGCGGACGGGCTCAATCCCAGGGCTGCCGCGGCGCCGGCAAAACTCTGGTGCTCGACCACCGTCACAAATGCGCGCATTTCGCCGATCGCATCCATTACTCATTCCTATAATTCATGAATGTGCACTAAAATGAGATAATTATGCCGCCGGCAAGCGCAAATAACATGCACGGCAACTCAAGTCCTGGATGCGCGCCATGTGCTTGCCTTCCTACGTTCGCCGCAACGCCGACGGATCGATCGACTTCGATCACTACCGCCGCGCCGCTGCACGCGAGCGGACGCGAACGATCCGCCATACGTTCGGCCGCTGCGGCGCGGCCCTCGGGGCCGTCGCACTCGCTGGCCGCCGATTGAAGCGCGCGTTGTCCGGGCGGCCGTCGCGCACGCTGGCCAATCGACCGTCGCGCTTTCCTTCATGAGTGCACACGCTCGGACATCAGAGCACGCGCTGCGCCCTGGCACTCGAATCATTTATTGACAAAACACGCTTGCGGATCAGGCATCTTCCAGCTCCGGGAATCCCCAATTGCCGCCGCTTTCCCCCTCTGCTACAGGCCTCTTTTAAGCGAGAGAGCCGCCCATGATCCCCCGCTACTCCCGACCTGAAATGGCTGCCATCTGGGAGCCCCAGACCCGTTTCCGCATCTGGTTCGAGATCGAGGCGCACGCCGCCGATGCGCTGGCCGAGATCGGCACAATTCCCAAGACCGCCGCGAAAACCGTCTGGGACAAGGCCAGGAACGCAACCTTCGACGTGGCGCGGATCGACGAGATCGAGCGGGAGACCAAACACGACGTCATCGCCTTCCTGACCCATCTCGCCGAGATCGTCGGGCCTGAGGCGCGCTTCGTGCATCAGGGCATGACATCGTCCGACGTGCTCGACACCTGCTTCAACGTGCAGCTCGTGCGGGCGACCGATATCCTGATCAAGGACGTCGATGTCTTGCTGGCCGCGCTCAAGCGGCGCGCCCTCGAGCACAAGATGACGCCGACCATCGGCCGTTCGCACGGCATCCATGCCGAACCGGTCACCTTCGGTCTCAAGCTTGCACAGGCCTACGCGGAGTTCGATCGCGCCAGGCAACGGCTGATCGCGGCGCGCGAGGAAGTTGCCACCTGCGCAATCTCCGGCGCCGTCGGCACCTTCGCCAATATCGATCCGCGCGTCGAAGAGCATGTGGCGAAAAAGATGGGCCTCGCCGTCGAGCCGGTCTCGACGCAGGTGATTCCGCGCGACCGGCACGCGATGTATTTCGCAACCCTCGCCGTCGTCGCTTCGTCGATCGAGCGGCTGGCGACCGAAATCCGTCATCTGCAGCGCTCGGAAGTCTACGAGGCGGAGGAGTTTTTTTCGGAGGGGCAGAAGGGCTCCTCGGCGATGCCGCACAAGCGCAATCCGGTGCTCACGGAAAATCTCACCGGCCTTGCCCGGATGGTGCGGGCCTATGCGACTCCGGCGATGGAGAACGTCGCGCTGTGGCACGAGCGCGACATCTCGCACTCCTCGGTCGAGCGCATGATCGGTCCCGACGCAACCGTGACACTCGACTTCGCGCTGATGCGGCTCGCCGGCGTCGTCGACAAGCTCCTGGTCTATCCCCAGAACATGCAGAAGAATCTCGACCGCCTCGGCGGGCTGGTGCACTCGCAGCGCGTGCTGCTGGCGTTGACGCAGAAGGGCGTCAGCCGCGAGGATGCCTATCGCCTCGTGCAGCGCAACGCCATGCCGGTATGGCGCGGCGAAGGCGACTTCCTGGCGCTCTTGAAGAAGGACGCGGAGGTAAAGGCCAAGCTGTCCGACGCGGAGCTCGAAGAGCTTTTCGACCTCGGCTATCACCTCAAGCACGTCGATACGATCTTCAGACGGGTATTCGGGACGGCGTGACGCCCTGCCGGTGTCAGAAGTTGGATCAGAGCCGTCGCAATTTGATTACTGAATGGTAACCGCGGATCGGGTAGATAGCTTCCCGTGGCGCAGCTTCCCACCATCCTCGTCTTCGATTCCGGCCTTGGCGGTCTGACGGTGCTGCGCGAGATCGTCGAGATGCGGCCCGACGTGCGCTGCATCTACGTCGCCGACGACGCCTTTTTCCCCTATGGGCACCATGCCGAGGATGTGCTCGCCGCCCGCGTCGTGCCGCTCATCGGCGAACTGATCGAAGTCCACGATCCCCGTCTCGTGGTGATCGCCTGCAACACAGCTTCCACGCTGGTGATGGCGCACCTGCGCGCGGCCTACAGCACGCCGTTCGTCGGCACGGTGCCGGCGATCAAGCCGGCCTGCGCCTCCTCCAGGACGAAGCGTGTGTCCGTGCTCGGGACCAGGGGCACGGTGGCCCGCGAATACACACAGCGGCTGATCCATGATTTCGGCCAGGGCTGCGAGGTGACGCTGGTCGGCGCTGCCAATCTGCCGTCGCTGGCCGAAGCGGCGCTTCGAGGCGAGCCCGTCAGCGACGCCGACATTGCCGCCGAGATCGCGCCCTGCTTCCTCGACGGCCAAGCGCTGACCGATACGGTCGTGCTTGCCTGCACGCACTTTCCGCTGCTGAAAGACAGGTTGACGCGGCTCGCGCCGTGGCCGGTGGACTGGGTCGATCCGGCGCCCGCGATCGCCCGGCGAACCTCGGACCTGCTCGGGCCTCCCCTCGGCAGCGAACCGGCGCCCCCACCGCGGATGCTGTTCACGTCCGGCCGTCCCGCGCTGCCTGATCCGGTGCTGGCACCGTTCATCAGGGCGCGCGTCCCGGCTTGATCGCGGGGCATGCACCGGGCGCGCGGCATCGTGGATGTTGATTGACCCTCCTGCCGTTTTGCCCTAGAAGCCACCTCGCTCGCGGGCCGTTTCGGCCCGCGTTGCGTTTCGCGACCCGTGGTTCCATCCTTTGCAGGCTTTAGGATTGGAACCTGTCGGCGCCGGATACCATTCCGGGGCAACAGGAGGGCGCGTTTCCTCAAATCTATCAATGTCTTAAGAGGACGCGATGACAAAGCGCAGTGAGTCGAAATACAAGATCGACCGTCGTATGGGCCAGAACATCTGGGGCCGCCCGAAGAGCCCCGTGAACAAGCGCGAATACGGCCCCGGCCAGCACGGCCAGCGCCGCAAGGGCAAGCTCTCCGACTTCGGCGTGCAGCTCCGCGCCAAGCAGAAGCTCAAGGGCTACTACGCCAACATCTCCGAGCGGCAGTTCCACGGCATCTATGTGGAAGCGACCCGTCTCAAGGGCGACTCGGGTGAGCACCTGATCGGCCTGCTCGAGCGCCGTCTCGACACGGTCGTCTATCGCGCCAAGTTCGTGCCGACCATGTTCGCCGCACGCCAGTTCATCAACCACGGCCACATCAAGGTGAACGGCAAGCGCGTCAACATCGCGAGCTACAAGGTGAAGCCGGGCGACGTCATCGAGGTAAAGGAAGCCTCCAGGCAGCTCGCGATCGTGCTGGAAGCGAATGCACTCGCCGAGCGCGATGTGCCGGACTTCCTCGAGGTCGATCACTCCAAGCAGTCGGCGAAGCTGGTGCGCATTCCGAACCTTTCGGAAGTACCCTTCCCGGTCATGATGGAACCGCACCTGATCGTCGAATACTATTCGCGCTAACGACGCGGCATCGGAAATTTGCTCGAAGGCCCCGGCGCAATCCGGGGCCTTTTTGTTTAGTCTCGCCATTTCGGATTGCTAAGGTCGCTTGCACGAGGTCGCCATGGTCTACGCCCCTGTCCCGTTCGAGACGAACGCCGCTCCCGTTCGCATCAACATGCTGTCGGATACCCAGAGCCGGCCGACGCCGGCAATGCGGGAGGCGATCGCACGCGCGGAAGTCGGCGACGAGCAGATCGGCGGCGACCCGACGATCAATCGCCTCTGCGAGCGTGTCGCCGATCTGCTCGGCAAGGAAGCTGCGGTTTTCCTGCCGTCGGGCACCATGTGCAACGTCGCGGGCATCCTCGCGCATTGCCGGCCGGGTGATGAAATCCTGGCGCACGCGACCGCGCATATTCTGACCAGCGAGGGCGGCAGTCATGCGGCGCTTGGCGGCTTTCAGATCACGCCGCTTGGCGGCGACAACGGACAATTCTCCATCGACGGCCTGCGCGCCGCTTTTCGCGTGCCGAGCCGCTATGCGCCGCCGCAAACTCTGGTCTCTGCCGAGCAGACGGCGAACATCGGCGGCGGCACGATCTGGCCGAAGGCTGTCCTCGACGAGATCGCGCGCGTGGCGAAGACGCAGGGCATGGCGACGCACATGGACGGCGCGCGGCTGCTCAATGCCTGCGTCGCGACCGGTATCTCCGCTCGCGAGATGGCCGCGGGCTGGGACTCGGTCTGGATCGACTTCACCAAAGGCCTCGGCGCACCGATCGGCGCGGCGCTGGCCGGCTCGCGCGACTTCATCGACCAGGTATGGCGCTGGAAACAGCGGCTCGGCGGCGCCTTTCGCCAGGGCGGCATCGCCGCCGCCGGCTGCCTTTACGCCCTCGATCACCACGTCGAGCGACTTGCGGACGATCACGCCAACGCGCGAGCACTGGCGCGCGGTCTCAGCCAGATTGAAGGCCTTCAGGTGCAGCAGCCGGAAACCAACCTAGTCTACATCGACACGCGCGGGTCAGGCCTCGCCCCGACGAAACTCCAGTCGGAGCTGCTCGCACGCGGCGTGCTGGTCTCCCTGCTCGGCGGCCGCATTCGCGCCTGTACCCACCTCGACGTCAGCGCCGCGATGGTCGAGGAAGCGGTCGCTCTCACACGCGAAATCGTGCGCGGAAACGGATGACGCAAAGCCTCGTCATTGCGAGAGCAACGCCACTCCGTTCCTCGGACGGCTGCCGCTCGTCGTCGAACGTCCAATGTCAGTTCGGCTTCTCGAGCGCGGTGTAGACGAGGTTCTTGATCACGTTGCGATAGCGCAGGCGCTGGGTCGGGCTCTGCATCATCATCACCGCAAACATTTCCTCCTTCGGGTCAGCCCAGAAGAAAGTGCCGCCGGCGCCGCCCCAGTACAGTTCGCCGATCGATCCTGGCACCGCGCTCGCCCCCTGCTCGACCCTCACGCCAAAGCCGAGGCCAAATCCGAACCCTGGGCCGGGCAGAAACGTCCTCGTGGTCAAGATACCGGTCGAAGGACCGATGTGGTTCGACGCCATCCAGGCGAAGATCTTTGGGCTGAGATAACGACGGCCGTCCAGAGTGCCGCGATTGACGATCATCTGCGCAAAGCGCGCATAGTCGTGGATGGTTGAAATGAGGCCACCGCCGCCGCTTTGCCAGGGCTTTTCGATACGAGGATTGAACAAGGCGTTCGCACCCGAGCCGCCGTCATTCGCCAGCGGTTCGGCGATCAACGCCTGCTTGGCAGCATCGGTCACATAGAACGACGTGTCCTTCATGCCGAGTGGATCGAACAGCCGCTCCTTGAACACCTGGATCAGTGGCTTTCCTTCGACGACCTCGATCACACGTCCGAGCACGTCGGTGGAATGGCTGTACTCCCAAGTCGTGCCGGGCTGATGCGCCAGCGGCAATGCGGCGATCCGCTCCACGAACTCCTCATTGGTCGGTCGCGTCACCTCGAAACGCTGCTCCCCATAGCTGGCGTAGACGAGGCCATGGCCTGAAAACGCGTATGTGATGCCAGACGTGTGGCGCAGCAGATCCTGAATGGTCATCTGCTTGCGTACCGGCACCAGATTGAGGACCGGTTTGCCATCTTCGCCAGGCTGCTCGACGCCGACCTGCGACTTTCCGAAGCTCGGAATGTACTTCGCGACCGGCTCTTCGAGCGAAAGCTTGCCGTCCTGCACCAGCATCAGAGCTGCGACCGACGTGATGGGTTTGGTCATCGAATAAATGCGGAACAGTGTGTCCGCCGTCATCGGCGCCTTGGTCGCGGCGTCACGCACGCCAAAAGCCTCGAAATACGCCGGCCGACCGCGCCGCTGCACCAGCACGATCGCCCCGGGCACCTTGCCGGCGGTGACCTCGTCCTGGAAGAAGTTGGTCAGTGTCTTGAGCCTCTCGCGCGAGAAACCGAGTTGCTCCGGCTGGCTCTCGCCGATGCCTTCGGCGGCGACAGGCCCCGCCGCAAGCAGCAATGACAGGGCCGACGCGATCGCAAATGAACGCATTGAAATCCTCCCCTTCCTTCCGGCTCGGTTCGAGATGTCAGTCACCGGTTTTGCGTCAAGCGTAGCTGCACTTTGCAACAGCGCAAGGACGAAGGTTGCATCAAATGCGATGCAGAGCGTCGCGATGCAGGCGCTCGCCCGCGTCCGAAAAGCAGCAGAAGATCAAGTGTTTGATGGACGACGCTGCGCCGATGGCTTCAGATGAAGTTTTCACTGCAATCATTGCGGCGCGATCGGGCGGGAACGCATAGATCCCGGTTGAGATCGCTGGGAAAGCGATCGAGGCGAGCTTGTGCTCTTCTGCGATCTCGATCGCCCGCCGATAGCACGACGACAACAATGCGTCCTCGTCATGACTGCCGCCGTGCCACACCGGCCCGACCGCATGGATCACATGCTTGGCCGGAAGCCTGTAGCCCTTTGTAATTTTCGCGTCGCCCGTCGCGCAGCCGCCGAGTGTGCGGCATTCCTTCAGCAGTTCGGGACCCGCCCTGCGATGGATGGCGCCGTCCACACCGCCGCCGCCAAGCAGCGAGGTGTTGGCTGCATTGACGATGGCATCGATGGCGAGCGTCGTGATGTCGGCGACAACGACCTCGAACTGGGTGCCACCGATGATGCGCGTCGGGGTCATTTGGCGGCTGCGGCAGGCGCCGACGCAAACGCCCTGCACGCCTTTGCCGCCTCGACATAGGCCGCTGCATCGGCGAGCAGCAACAGCCGGTCAGCCACAAGCCGATCCACACAAGCCTTCACTTGCGACACGTAGTCGTCCAGTGACCGATAACGCTCGGCAAGCGAAAGCCTGGTATCGGCGGTGGCCTCGCGCTCAGCCTTGGTGCGCGCGAACAGCACGAACGAGCCGTCGCGGTCGGCAAACTCGTCCGGCAGATCGCGGAAAACGTTCCAGCCGGTAAAGGTCGCGAGTGGCACCGCCACCGGCGGCAGGCGGATGCCGGCTACCTCGTTGCCGTCCGGATCGACGGCGGAAACCAGGGTGACATAGGCGCCGTCGGCCTTCCCGCTTTCATTGTCGGGGCTGCCGGGCGGATCGATCCAGTCGACCGGGGTCGTGCGGTTGCTGCCATGGACGCAAGGGAGCGCGAAATCCGGCGCGGTCGGAAAGCGTATCGTGGCGGGATCAACGGCCGTGCCATCCGCAATCGACGGTACATGGCTTTCCGGCGGCGCGATGCCTCGCACCACCCAATCCTCCATGGCGACCAGCAACGCGCGCACCGCCGGCAGCGGGCTCTGCCAGTTGACGGCGTTGGCGTTCGGCCCGCGCGGCGCGGTCGGCAACGCGCCGGCGTGCTGCGTGCCGGCGATCAGATAGGTCCGGGTCGTCGCAGGCATGACGAGATCGGTCTTGCCGAGGCCGTCGATCGTGAGCAACGATGCCCCCTTCTCCCAGTACTCGGCCGACGTATTGCTCTGGATCAGCAGCGGATCGGTCCCATCGCCTTGGAACAGCGAGCCGGTCCTGCCGCTGAAGGGATCGGTGCCAGGTGCCGCAGCGAACGGAAACCAGGCTTCGGGATATAAGTGATCCACATGTTGTGAGATCGTGCGGTTCGGTTCGGCAAACGAGTGATTGATGAACGTCTTGCCGTCACCGCCAGTGTGCGCATGCACGCCATCGAACACCCGCCGGCCGGCGAGATCGCGGTTCATGTGCAGATCAAGAAAGTGCCGAAGGTATCGTCCGCTTTGAGAAATGCCGAAGGCGATGGCGTGGCGCGGCTTGCTCGCAGCCAGCGGCGAGTCCGGCGCGTAGCGCAGGAACGACACGAGATCGCGCACGGCAGTGAATGCGATTCCGGCGACGTGCGAGTTGGTTGCCTCGTACCAGAATTCGTAGATCGTCAACGGCGTTGGCTGTGTCTCCTCAGGCAGCAGACGAACATGTCGCGCGTCGGCGAATTCCCACTGGTCGCGCGGGATTTCGATGCGCTTGTCCGTCTCGCGCCGGCGCATCATCAGCCGCGCCCTGTCCTTGTCGAGTGAGGCCGCCGGATAGGTCAGCACGATCGAATCCGAGGACGGGATGCGCTTGCCGACCTGGAATTCCTCGCGAATGCGCCGAACCATCGGCTTGCCGTCCTCGAACGCAAGCGGAAAGCGGACTGTCATCAACGCATTGCGGCTGGCCAGGGTCGGGTCCCAACCCGACCAGATGAGTGTCAGGCCGCGCTCGAACAACAGGCCAGTGCCTGCATGCGCGCGTGAAACCGGATCGTTCAGTTCAAAAGGATTTGCGGGATCCGCCGGCGTCACGCCGTTGAGCCGACCGATCAGCTTGTTGCCGCGATTGGTGACCTCATAGAGAATGACACCGTTGCCGCGCTCGGGTTCGATAGGCCGGAGTATCTCAAGGTCGATCTCATAGACGACGCGGCCGTTGGCATCGCGCGGCGCCTTCTCCAGATCGACGATTGGTGTGTTCTGCGGGTCGTTCGGATCGAGGGTGCCGTGCGCGACACCCTTCAGCCGTTCATAAACGCCGGTTTTGCCGAAAGCATGGCCCTCGGCAAATGGCTGTATGCTATCGATCCTGATGTCCATCCCGCGCCTCCCCAGTGCGCTGGATCTGACGTTCGCACCAGCCTTTGCCCATCGTTAGAAGCCGGACGCGAGCGTCCGGCCCCGCGACAAACTACTCGGCGGCCTGGCGGGTGGCGATGCCCTTGTCGGCGAACAGCTTCTGCAACTCGCTCGCTTGAAACATCTCGCGGATGATGTCGCAACCACCGATGAACTCGCCCTTCACGTAAAGTTGAGGGATCGTCGGCCAGTTCGAATACGCCTTGATGCCGTTCCGCAGCTCATCCGAGTCCAGCACATTGAGGCCTTTGTACGGTACGCCGACGTGGTCGAGGATCTGCACCACCTGACCCGAGAATCCGCACATTGGAAACTGTGGGGTGCCCTTCATGAACAGCACCACATCGTTGGATTTCACTTCATTGTCGATGAATTGTTCGATGCTCATGGCTCGTCCTTAACTAGACGCCCGGCTGATGCCGCGTGTCGTGTCATGCTGACAATATATGTCACCATGATCATATATGCAGCATCTTAGCCTGAAACATTCCGGCATCCCAAGCGAATTTGAGGGCGGGCAATGGGTTTGAAATGACGGCCACCATATTGCCGTTAACGACGAATCGCATGTCAGCCGGCCAGGCCTGAACGTTGAAACCAAGTCTTTCTCCGGAACGCATCTGCGAGAACGACGTTCTTCTGTCAAAATGGGGTTCCGTGTGACGAATATAGCTGCGACCGCCAAGGCGTCCCCGATAGGGCCGGCGGCAGACGAACAAAGCAAGGCGGAGCAGTTGGTGGACGCTTTTCGTGCGGTTCGCGCGGAGACCGAGCGCCGCGCCGCTCCGCTTTCGGCCGAGGACCAACTTGTCCAGTCGATGCCCGACGCAAGTCCTGCGAAGTGGCACCGTGCGCACACAACCTGGTTCTTCGAGCAGTTCCTGCTCGTGCCGCATGTCAGCGGCTACAAGCCCTTCCATGCGGACTTCGCCTTTCTCTTCAACTCATATTACGTCACCGCCGGCCCGCGATATGCGCGCACGCACCGCGGCGTCGTCACGCGCCCCTCTGTCGCCGAAGTGGCGGCCTACCGTGCCCATGTCGATGCTGCCATGGAAACGGCGCTGCGATCGGCGGACGACACCCTGCTCGCGACGCTGGCGCCATTGATCGAGGTCGGCATCAATCACGAGCAGCAGCATCAGGAGCTGATGCTCACCGACGTCCTGCACGCTTTCTCGCTCAACCCTGTGGCACCGGCTTACGACCCACAATGGCGTTGGCCCACGTCCAAACGCAGCGGTGGTGCCCTCGATCTGCCGGAAGGCATTCACACCGTCGGCCACAGCGACGAAAGCTACTGCTTCGACAACGAGCGGCCAGCACACCGCGCGCTGGTCGGTCCGGTCAAGATCGCACGCGACCTCGTCACCAACCGTGAGTGGCTCGCCTTCATGCAGGACGGCGGCTACGCCACCGCAACGCTCTGGCTGATGGACGGCTTGGCGACGGCGACATCAGAGGAATGGAATGCACCCGGTCACTGGCGCGAGATCGACGGTGAATGGCACGTGATGACGCTGGCCGGGTTGAAAAAGCTCGATCCGGACGCGCCCGTCTGCCACGTCAGTTACTATGAGGCCGACGCGTTCGCGCGCTGGAGCGGCAAGCATCTTCCGACCGAAATGGAGTGGGAGGTGGCCACCCGCACGGGCCAGCTCAACGACGCCTTCGGCATCGTCTGGCAATGGACCCGCAGCGCCTATTCGCCCTACCCTGGCTATGCGGCCGTCGAAGGCGCGCTCGGCGAGTACAACGGCAAGTTCATGGTGAACCAGCTCGTGCTGCGCGGCAGCTCGCTGGCGACACCCGCCGGACACAGCCGCCTCACCTACCGCAATTTCTTTTATCCGCACCAGCGCTGGCAGTTCATGGGACTGCGGCTTGCGGATTACGGCTCCTGAACCCTTCCATCATACGTCGTGTCGCATTGAGGACTCACGCATGAATCTTCATATCAATCGATTGCAACGCACGCCGCAGCGCGAGCAGCAGAATTCCGCATTTGCGCTCGATGCGCTGGAGGGCCTCACGCGAGCGCAGAAAAGCTTGTCGCCGAAATATTTCTACGACGCGACAGGCTCAAATCTGTTCGAGCAGATTACGCTGCTGCCGGAATACTATCCGACGCGGACCGAGCTCGGCATTTTGCGCGATCAGGGAGCCGATATCGCGGCGCTCATTCCGAAGGGCGCGGCCTTGGTCGAGTTCGGCGCGGGCGCGACCACCAAAGTTCGCCTGCTCTTGGAGAAGTGCTCGTTCGCCGCATATGTGCCGGTCGACATCTCCGGCGAGTTTCTCAAATCGCAAGCCAGCGGGTTGCGGAAGGATTTTCCGGAGCTGGCCGTGCATCCGGTAGCCGCGGATTTCACGCAAGGCTTCGAACTGCCGGCCGAGGTCCGCGAGCTGCCAAAGGTCGGCTTTTTTCCCGGCTCCACGCTCGGCAATTTTGAACCCGAGGAAGCATCACGCTTCCTTTGTCGGGCGGCAGAGATCCTCGGCAAGGGTGCGCTCCTGATTCTTGGCGTCGATCTCGAAAAGGATGAGAACTTGCTGCAAGCTGCCTACAACGATGCGGCGGGCGTCACTGCGCAGTTCAATCTCAACCTTCTGGTGCGGATGAATCGCGAGCTTGGAGCAAACTTCGACGTATCGTCGTTTGCGCACCGTGCGATCTACAATCGCGAAAAGCACCGCATCGAAATGCATCTCTTCAGCAGCAAGGCGCAGAAGGTGCGGCTGTGCGGACGGACGATCGCCTTTGCGGCCGGTGAAAGCATCCACACCGAGAACAGCTACAAGTACAGCGTCGCAAGGCTCGGCGCTCTTGCGCGCGCGTCGGGCTGGAGACTCGATACGTCCTGGACCGACACGAACCGCATGTTCTCGGTTCATGCACTACGGGCGAATCTCTGAGGTCACCTCAAGCGTTCGTTTGTCGCCGATCGAGATCGCTTCCCACACGGCCACGATCAGCAGAATTGCGGTCGTGACCGATGACAGGATCAGCGGCGACAGCAGCCGGCCGACCGGCGCCACCACGATCAGCGCTGCAATCCCCACCAGATGCGACAGCTGCAGCCGGCCATGGATCGTGCGCTTGAACAGGATCACGCCCACAAGAAACAGCAACGGCCCACCGACGAGGCTCATCACCGCCTTCACATCCGAGTGTCCTGATGGATGGGCGAGCACAAGTTCGTCACCGACAGCGACCATGACGATGCCCGCGACGATCGGCATATGCAGATAGGTGTACGCCAGCCGGGCGACCCGGCCCGGATTCTGCGCATGCGAAATGCTATGCGCGCCCGCCTCTGCGCCTTTATGGAAGTAGATCCACCACATCGCCAGGCTGCCGACGAAAGCGACAAGGAAAGCGCCGACCGCCTCTGGCGTCCAGGTAAGCTTGGAAAAGGTCGCGCCGGTCACAAGGATCGATTCGCCGAGCGCGATGATGATGAAGAGCGCACACCGCTCTGCCATGTGACCGCCTTCAACGGTCCAGTCCTGCGCGGATGAGCGGCCAAGGCCCGGCGTCCAGAAGCCGGCCGCAGGCGACACATACTCGATCGCGAGCGCCAGCCCCCACAGCAGCAGGCGATTTTCGCCGTGGGCGAAACCTCCGGCAATCCAGAGAACGCCGCTCGCCGACAGCCAGACCAGAATGCGGAGGAAGTTGCACTTCAACGCCGGTTGCGTGTCGGGGACGGACAGGTACATGAAAAGCGTTCGGCCGACCTGCATCGCCGCAAACGCAATGCCAAAAGCAAGGCCGCGCTCCTCGAACGCTTTCGGAATGGATGTCGAGAGCACAAGGCCTGCCAGCATCAGCACGAAAAGGCCGATGCGTACCGGGGTCCGCTCGGGGTCGAGCCAGTTGGTGATCCACGACGTGAAGATCCAGACCCACCACACGGCCAGGAACAGGACAGCGACCTCGATCACGCCGAGCGGCGTGAAGTGTTCCAGCAGTGTGTGGGAGATCTGCGTGACCGCAAAGACGAACACGAGATCAAAGAACAGTTCGACATAAGTGACACGATGATGGCCGCCGGCCGCGCGCTCGCGCATCAGCGTGGCGCGGGTAGTCATGTCCGTCATCGCCTGCTCGCGTTACTTTTCCGGCGCGCTGGTCTGCAGCGCCAGTGCATGCAACACGCCGCCCATCTGGCCCTTCAGCGCCTGATAGACGATCTGATGCTGCTGCACGCGCGACTTGCCACGGAACGATTCGGAAATCACGGTCGCGGCATAGTGATCGCCATCGCCGGCCAGGTCGCGAATGGTAACTTCCGCGTCCGGGATCGCGGCCTTGATCATGCTTTCGATATCCCGGGCATCCATCGGCATCAGTGGGACCTCCTGTGATTGGACTTTACAGCCACTATATTCGCTTAAGGTTCCCTTGGACACAGGATGCATCATGAAAACTCCCGGCCCCGATCACCCGATCACGATTACACCAAATCCGCGGCGGGTCCGCGTCATCGTCGGCGGCAAGGTCGTTGCAGATACAACATCGGCGCTGGCGCTCAAGGAAGCGACCTATCCGGTCGTCAACTACATTCCGCGCGAGGACGCCGATATGTCGGTATTGAAGCCGACGGCACATTCAACGCACTGCCCCTACAAGGGCGACGCGCGCTACTTCAGCATCGAGGTCGACGGCAAGTCGATCGAGAACGCGGTCTGGAGTTACGAGGATCCTTTTCCAGCGATGACCGGAATCACGAAATATCTCGCCTTCTATCCCAACAAGGTCGACAAGATTGAAGAGCTGTCGGCGTAGGCTCTAGGGCCGTGGATGAGTGGGAAGCTGCGCCCGCCGGAGCCTGGAATGGGCAGCTTGCACCTGACTGGCACCGAACCTGCATGAGGCCCGGGCGGGCTCACATGCAGGAAACCATCTCATGTTCACAGGTATGGCAGGCCTTTTGGTGGGAATGGCGCTCACCCTCACGCTCCTGGTGGCGATTGCCGACATGGACGTGAGCTAGGCCGTCTCGCCCCGCATGTAGGCAGGGAACCAGTGTTCGAACGTCCGCTTCAGGGTCGCGACCGCAACCGGATGTTCCCCGGCGACCGCGAGCGCGTCGCCGCCCGTGGCGCCGATCCGCACGCAGGGCACGCCGACAGCCGTGGTCTTGGTCAGGATCGTTTCGACCTGATCCTCCGCCACCGTGATCACGTAGCGGCCCTGATCCTCACCGAACCACCAGGCGTGCGGGACGATTGACGGTGGCGGCGCGTCGAGCGTAGCGCCGATGTTGCCGGCGATTGCCATTTCGGCCAGCGCCACCAACAGACCGCCATCGGAGAGGTCGTGCACGGCTGTCGCAGTGCCCGCATGGATCATGCCGCGTACCACTTCGCCATTGCGCCGCTCGGCGGCAAGATCGACCGGCGGCGGCGCACCCTCCTCGCGCCCACAGACCTCGCGCAGCCAGATCGATTGACCGAGCCAGCCCTGCGTTTCGCCGATCAGGAGGATCGCCTCACCGGCGCGCTTGAAGGCGAGCGTCGCCGACTTGGTGAAGTCGTCGAGCAGGCCGACGCCGCCGATGGTCGGCGTCGGCAGAATGCCGCGGCCATTGGTTTCGTTGTACAGCGAGACGTTGCCGGACACGACGGGGAAATCGAGAACCTTGCAGGCCTCGGAAATGCCGCGCAGGCAGCCGACGAACTGGCCCATGATCTCAGGCCGCTCGGGATTGCCGAAGTTGAGATTGTCGGTCAGCGCCAGCGGGCGTCCGCCGACCGCAGTGATGTTGCGCCACGCCTCCGCCACCGCCTGCTTGCCACCCTCGAATGGATCCGCTTCGCAGTAGCGCGGCGTCACATCGGCGGTCAGCGCCAGCCCTTTCGGCCCGTCCAGCACCCGCACCACGGCGGCATCGCCGCCGGGGCGCTGCACCGTGTTACCGAGAATGACGTGGTCGTACTGCTCCCACACCCAGCGCCGCGAGCACATGTCGGGCGAAGCGATGATCTTCTCCAACGCATCGACGTTCGGCAGCGGAGCCTCGATATCACGCGCGTGGATGACCGGCAGCTTCGGCGTATCGATGAACGGGCGATTATAGACGGGCGCCTCGTCGCCAAGCTCCTTGATCGGAAGGTCGGCCATCACGTCGCCGCCGTGCTTGACGACGAAGCGTTTGGTCGGCGTCGTGTAGCCGACGACAGCGAAGTCGAGCCCCCATTTGCGGAAGATCGCCTCGGCCTCCTGCTCCTTCTCCGGCTTCAGCACCATGAGCATGCGCTCCTGGCTCTCCGACAGCATCATCTCGTAGGCGCTCATGCCGAGTTCGCGGGTGGGCACCTTGTCGAGATCGAGATCGACGCCGAGATCGCCCTTCGCGCCCATCTCTACCGCCGAACAGGTGAGGCCTGCAGCGCCCATGTCCTGGATCGCGATCACGCAATCCTTGCGCATGATCTCGAGGCAGGCTTCGAGCAACAGCTTTTCGGCAAACGGATCGCCGACTTGCACGGTCGGCCGCTTTTCCTCCGAGGAATCGTCGAATTCGGCGGACGCCATTGTTGCGCCGTGGATGCCGTCGCGGCCGGTCTTCGAGCCGAGATAGACGATCGGCATATTCACGCCCGAGGCGGCCGCGTAGAAAATCTTGTCGCTCTCCGCGAGACCGACCGCCATTGCATTGACGAGGATGTTGCCGTCGTAGCGCGTGTGAAAGCGGACCTGGCCACCCACCGTCGGCACCCCGAACGAGTTGCCGTAGCCGCCGATGCCGGCGACGACACCTGACACGAGATGGCGCGTCTTCGGATGCGAGGGCGCTCCGAAGGAGAGCGCATTGAGGCAGGCGATCGGCCGCGCGCCCATGGTGAACACGTCGCGCAGGATGCCGCCGACGCCAGTGGTGGCGCCCTGATACGGCTCGATGAAGCTCGGATGGTTATGGCTCTCCATCTTGAACACCACCGCCAGCCCGTCGCCGATGTCGATCACACCGGCGTTCTCGCCCGGACCCTGGATCACCCAGGGCGCCTTGGTCGGCAGTCCGCGCAGATGGATGCGGGACGACTTGTACGAACAATGCTCGTTCCACATCGCCGAAAAGATGCCGAGCTCGGTGAAGCTCGGCACGCGACCGATCAGCTTCAGGATGCGCTCATATTCGTCCGGCTTCAGGCCGTGAGAGGCGACGAGATCGGGGGTGATTTGGGGCTCGTTCTTGCTCATCAGTCCCTGTCATTTCGGGCGGGTAGGCCTCCACATTCCAGGTTCGCGAGACCTGGAACATCAGCCTGGAAAGGCCCTTACTGCACGTCGAGCCCTGCAACCGCAAGCGTCCGTTGCGCGCAAATCACACTCCAGATCCGCAAATCCGGCGCCATTGCCTCCGGTGGCCGGAAGCCTCTAAGACGGGCTCGAAACCCATTGCGCCGTCAAGGAGATCCGTCGTGAATGCCGTTCCTCAAAATGCCGTTCCCCGCCACGACGGGGCCGTCCAGGCGGCCTCCGGCGAATTCGCCGGCTGGTGGACCTGGACCCGCGATCATTTCGAGGTCGCCAACGGTCCATTCTGGCACCGGGAGGAGAACGGCCAGATCCGGTGCGCGTTCCGCCTCGAAAAGAAGCACATCAACGGCTCGGGCGCCGTGCATGGCGGCTGCCTCATGACGTTCGCCGACTACTGCCTGTTTGCGCTCGGTAACAAGGCGCTCGAGGGCGGACGCGGCGTGACGCTATCGTTCTCCTCGGAATTCATCGATGCGGCGTATGAAGGCGAATTGATCGAGGGACATGGCGAGGTGGTGCGCGCGGGCCGCTCGATCGTATTCCTGCGCGGGACTCTCACCAGCACCGGGCGGCCGATCTTGAGCTTTTCGGGCACGGTGAAACGGATCAACGCGCCGCGGAAGCCGGCCTAGCGCAAGACTTCGGCGGAGAACATGCAGCAGCGCGACCCGTTCGCAGATTATCTGACACGCTGGCGTCTCGTGCCGGACGGCGCGCCGATCGTCACGCCCAGAGCGCAGCTCCTTCCTGTGCGCCGGAATGGCGAACCGGCGATGCTCAAGGTCTCCACCGAACCGGAAGAGATGTTCGGCGCGCGGCTGATGAGCTGGTGGAACGGCGAAGGCGCAGCGCGCGTGCTGGCCTGCGAGAACTGGGGGCTACTGCTCGAGCGGGCGACGACGGGACGCGCTTTGTCCGATCTCGTGCGCGGCGGACAGGATGATGAGGCAAGCCGGATCACCTGCCGTGTCATCGCCCAGTTGCACGCGCCGCGGCGCGAACCACCGCCCGATCTCGTGCCACTGGCACACTGGTTTCGCGATCTGACCGAAGCCCCGCAGGAGGGATTGCTGGCGCGCGCCAAGGCGCTGGCGCTTGTCCTTCTGTCGGAGCCGCATCAGCCGACGGTCCTGCACGGCGACATCCACCACGACAACATCCTGGATTTTGGCGAACGCGGCTGGCTCGTCATCGATCCGAAGCGGCTGATCGGCGACCGCTATTTCGACTACACGAACCTGTTCTGCAATCCGGATTTGGCGTCTGCGACAAATCCAGAGCAGTTCGCGCATCGCCTCGCAATCGTGTCCGAGGCCGCTGGCCTCGACCGCACGCGGCTGCTGCAATGGCTACTCGCGTGGTGCGGGCTTTCAGCCGTCTGGTGCCTGAACGATCCTCAGAGCATCGACGTCACCGACAAGGACAGATTGGACATCGATCTGAAAGTCGCCGAGCTGGCCGCAACCGAGCTCGATCGCTGAAAGGGCTATGCCGCGCTTTTCAGATGCTCGGCAAGGCCGGCAAACAGCCCGCGCCCGTCGGTGCAGCCCATGATGTCTTCGACGTGGTTTTCCGGATGGGGCATCATCCCAAGCACATTGCCCTTCTCGCTGACGATGCCGGCAATGGAGTTGGTGGCGCCGTTGATGTTGGAATCCTCGCCGAGCTCGCCCTCCGGCGAGCAATAGCGGTAGAGCACTCGCCCCTCGCCCTCGAGACGTTTGACGGTTTCATCGTCCGCTTCGTAGTTGCCTTCGCCATGGGCGACCGGCACGCGGATCACCTGTCCGGCGTTGTAGCCGCGAGTAAACGGCGAATCCGAGCGCTCGACACGCAGATGGACATCCTTGCAGATGAACTTCAGTCTCGAGTTGCGCATCAGCACGCCCGGCAAAAGCCCCGCCTCACAGAGGATCTGGAAGCCATTGCAGACGCCGAGCACAAGCCCGCCTTGCGCGGCATGGGTGCGGACCGCATCCATAATCGGCGCTCGCGCAGCAATCGCGCCACAGCGCAGATAATCGCCATAAGAAAAGCCGCCGGGCACGACCACGAGGTCGGTGTCCGCCGGCAACGCCGTGTCCGCGTGCCAGACCATTGCCGGTTCGCGACCCGAGGCGAGCGTCAGCGCGCGCGCCATATCCTGTTCGCGATTGATTCCCGGAAACACGAGAACTGCGGATTTCATCGGTCCCCTAGCCCACGACCTCGACGCGATAATTCTCGATCACCGTGTTCGCCAGCAGCTTGTCGGCAGCGTCCTTCAGCGCCGCCTCCGCTTTGGCCTTGTCGGCACCGGCGATCTCGATGTCGAACACCTTGCCCTGCCGGACGCTGGCGATGCCGTCGACCCCGAGCGACTTCAAGGCTCCCTCGATCGCCTTGCCCTGCGGATCGAGAATTCCGGATTTCAACGTAACGGTGACGCGCGCTTTCATGTCCGTTAATCAGCCCTTAACCAGCACCGGGCCGGTTCCCGTCGGACGCTCGTTCTCGGCCATGATACCGAGACGCTTTGCGACTTCAGTATAAGCCTCGAGCAGCCCGCCGAGGTCGCGACGGAAGCGGTCCTTGTCGAGCTTTTCGTTCGACTTGATGTCCCACAGCCGGCAGGAGTCCGGCGAAATTTCGTCGGCGACGACGATCCGCATCATCTCGTTCTCGAACAGACGGCCGCATTCCATCTTGAAGTCGACGAGACGAATGCCGATGCCGAGGAACAGGCCGGACAGGAAGTCGTTCACACGGATCGCCAACGCCATGATGTCGTCGATCTCCTGCGGCGTCGCCCAGCCGAACGCGGTGATGTGCTCCTCGGAGACCATCGGATCGTTGAGCTGGTCGTTCTTGTAGTAGAACTCGATGATCGAGCGCGGCAACTGCGTGCCCTCCTCGATCCCGAGCCGCTGCGACAAAGAGCCCGCTGCGACGTTACGCACCACCACCTCCAGCGGCACGATCTCGACCTCGCGAATCAGCTGCTCGCGCATGTTGAGGCGGCGGATGAAATGGGTCGGCACGCCGATGTCGTTCAGGTGTTGAAAGACATATTCCGAGATCCGGTTGTTGAGGACGCCCTTACCCTCGATCACCTGGTGCTTCTTGGCGTTGTAAGCGGTCGCATCGTCCTTGAAGTGCTGGATCAGGGTGCCCGGCTCCGGGCCTTCATACAGAACCTTCGCCTTGCCTTCGTAGATGCGACGCCGACGGCTCATTGGGATGTACCGTGTGTTGTTGAAGTCCATGGATTGGGTGTTGCTCCGCTTATTGGACACGACCCGCGACGGAGCTGCCGCGAAAGGCCCGGAACCGAAGGAAACGAAACGCGAACCAGCCCTGCCGGCAACCTACCCGATTGACCCGATCAGCACAATCGACGGAACGCTGTTTTACAGCCTTCCTGCGACCGCCCGGCAGTTGCTCCACAACGGGAAAGCCCTATATGGAATTCGCCAAGTTCCGCAGGGCTGCCCTTCATCTGAATGGAAAGAGATATATGACAACTTTCGACAAGCGCGAGGAAGGCTTCGAGAAAAAGTTCGCTCTGGACGAAGAGCAGAAGTTCAAGGCGGAGGCGCGGCGGAACAGGCTTCTGGGAATGTGGGCGGCTGAAAAGATGGGTTTGAGCGGCGATGCCGCGAGCGCCTACGCCAAGGAAGTCGTGGCCGCCGATTTCGAGGAATCCGGTGACGACGACGTCCTGCGCAAGGTCGAGCAGGATCTTTCGGCCAAGGGCCTCACCGTCGCGCAGGCGGAGATTCGGGCCAAGATGAACGAGCTTCTGCTCGAGGCTGTCGCCCAGGTGAAGGCCGGGAAATAGGCCGGAGCCTGGCTTCTCATCGCGAGCCAACGGGACACGCGAAGCGCCCCGTTGGCCCGCACAGGCTCACCCCTCCTTGAATCCATACTCCGGTACGTTGCCGGTTGCGCCGTAGTACTTGTACGGCAGAAACTTGCCAGACATCGTGATCTTGACGCGGTCGCCCTTGGGGTTCGGCAGGCGCTCCATCACGAAGTCGAAGTCGATCGCCGACATGATGCCGTCGCCGAACTCCTCCTCGATCAGCGCCTTCCACGCCGGACCGTTGACCATCACCATCTCGTAGAATCGATAAATCAGCGGATCGGTCGGCGGCATCGGCGTGCCGGCGCCGCGCATCGGGATTTCGTTGAGCAGCGCGACTTCGGCTTTCGACAGCCCGAACAGTTCGCCGGCATTTGCGGCCTGCGGCTTGGTCAGCTTCATCTGGCCAAGGATCGCGCCGACGATCAGCACTTCCGAATAGCCGCCGATCTTGTCGCAGATATGCTTCCACGACCAGCCCTTCTCGCGCTTGATGTCCAGAAGCTTTTCCGTGAGATCGCTGCGTTTCATTTTGGTTCTCCCGATTTGCAATGCGTGGTCGCCGAGCAGCCGATCAGGCGGCGGGCTCGTTGATGATGGCAGGCTCAGGTAGCGCCGGCCGGACGACCGGCACATGGCGCGGGTCGCGCCCTGTGACCGTCTGCGCGAACGTCTTGCTGCGGCTGACCAGGAAATCGATGATGTGGTTGCGCAGGCCGTAGTAGTGCGGATGGCGGTGGATATCGATGCGTGCCCTGTTCTTCGGCAGAGGATTTTCCAGGATCTCGGCCAGCACCGCGCCGGGGCCGTTGGTCATCAGAATGATCTTGTCGGCGAGATAGATCGCCTCGTCGACGTCATGGGTGATCATGAACGTCGTCTGGCCGGTCTCCAGGCAGATGCGCCGTACCTCGTCCTGCAGGGTGCCGCGCGTCAGCGCGTCGAGCGCCGAGAACGGCTCGTCCATCAGCATCATCTTCGGCGTGATCGATAACGCGCGGGCGATGCCGACGCGCTGCTTCATGCCGCCGGACAGTTCTGACGGTCGCTTGTGCTCGGAGCCGGTCAGGCCGACCAGGTCGATGAACTTCTGCGCCTGTTCACGCACCTGCTCGGCCTTCCAGTTGCGCCACTTCGACGACACGGCGAAAGCCACATTGCCCATCACCGTGCGCCACGGCAGCAGCGCGTGGCTCTGGAAGATCACCGCGCGGTCGAGACTCGGGCCCTCGATCGCCTGCCCGTCGACGATCACCGCGCCCTCGCTCGGCTCATCGAGGCCGGCGAGGATATTGAGCACGGTCGTCTTGCCGCAGCCGGAGTGGCCGATGACGCAGGAAAACTCACCACGCTTCATCGACAGCCACAGATCCTCGAACACCGCGGTCGACCCGCCTGCGGGGTTCGGGTAGCGCTTGGCGATCCCCTCGATGGAGATGAACTTGTCGTTCGACATTTTCACTATTCCGGAAAGGTGACCATGCGCGTGAAACGCGCGAGGATCTGATCAAGGATCATTCCGACCAGGCCGATCACGAGGATGGCGATGATGACGTTGGTGATCGAGAGGTTGTTCCACTCGTTCCAGACGAAGTAGCCGATGCCGGTGCCGCCCACGAGCATCTCGGCGGCGACGATCACCAGCCAGGCAATGCCGATCGAGATCCGCATGCCGGTGAGAATGGTCGGTGCCGCGGCCGGCAGGATCACCGTGAAGGCTCGGCGCACGGTGCCGACTTCCAGCGTGCGCGCGACATTGACCCATTCCCGGCGCACCGCCGCCACGCCGAACGCGGTGTTGATCAACATCGGCCACAGCGCGCAGATGAAGATGACGAAGATCGCCGACGTATTGGAATCCTTGATGGTGTAAAGGGCCAGCGGCATCCAGGCCAATGGCGATATCGGCTTGAGGATCTGGATGTACGGATCGAGCGCCTTGCTCATGAGCGGCGACATGCCGATCAGGAAACCCAGCGGGATCGCGACCGCGACCGCGATCACGTAGCCGAACAGCACGCGCGCGATCGAAAAGCCGAGCTGGATGCCGATGCCCTTGTCGTTCGGCCCCTTGTCGTAGAATGGGCTCTTGATGTGCTCCCAGAGCTTCGCGCCGACGTCGAGCGGCCCTGGCATCGCCGACTTGCCCTGCGTCGCGGTCGCCCCCATCAGCCGCGCATATTCGGGGCTCATATTGGCCGCCGGCCCCGTACCGCGGGTGGCGATGTGCCAGCCGCCGAGAAACAGAAGCAGCAGCGCGATCGAGACGACTGCCGCGCGGATCGAAAGCGAGTTCGCCACGGTCAGCTCGCCTTTCTGATCTTGAAGCTGTTCAAATACTCTTCCGGCTTGTTCGGATCGAACGCACGGCCCATGACCGAAAATGTCTTGGTGGTCGCGGCCGGCGGCGTGAGACCTGCCTCCTTCATCAGCTTCGTCGTGTCGGTTGCGAGATAGACCTGCCTGGCGACGCTTGCGTAATCGACATCGCCCTTGATCTGACCCCACCGCTTCATCTGCGTCATGATCCAGACTGCAAATGATTCCCACGGGAACGGGTCGAAATCGATCCGCTTGGCATCGGTTTTCACGCTGCCGAGGCCGTCGGCGAAGGTGCCCGTGAGGATCTGCTCCAGAACGATCTCGGGCTGGTTGATGTAATTTGCTGGTGCAATGGCCGCCGCGATCTGCTTGCGGTTCTCCGGTTTCGCCGCGAAGGCGGTCGCCTCGATGATCGCGCGCAAGAGGGCCGCGTAGGTGTTCGGCGCGGCGGCAATGAACTCCTTCGACGCGGCGAATGCGCAGCAGGGATGCCCTTCCCAGATATCCTTGGTCAGAACGTGGATGAAGCCGACGCCGTCATAGACGGCGCGCTGGTTCATCGGATCCGGGCCGAGAAAGCCGTCGATGTTGTCAGCGCGCAGGTTCGCGACCATCTCCGGCGGCGGCACGGCACGAATCTGCACGTCGGTGTCGGGATCGATGCCGTGCTCGGCGAGATAGTAGCGAAGCAGGTAGTTATGCATCGAGAAGTCGAAGGGTACTGCAAACTTGAATCCCTTCCAGCTCTTCGGATCGCGCTTGTCCTTATGCTTCACCGACAGCGTGATCGCCTGCCCGTTGATGTTCTCGATCGCCGGCACCGTGTACGGCACCGCGTTGGAGCCGACGCCCATGGTGATCGCGATCGGCATCGGCGAGAGCATGTGCGCGGCGTCGTATTCCTTGTTCAGCGTCTTGTCGCGGATCACCGCCCAGCCCGCCGTCTTGATGACTTCGACGTTCAGCCCCTGCTTCGCATAGAAGCCCATCGGGTGCGCCATGATGATGGGCGTCGCACAGGTGATCGGAATGAAGCCAACCTTGAGATCCTTCTTCTCGAGCGTCCCGCCTTGCGCAAACGCTTCGGTCGCGGTCTTGAGCGGAAAGAATTGCGAGATTGCCGCTAGCGCCGTGGACGCACCCACTGCCTTCAGGAAGGCGCGACGGCCTGCGTCCTGCGGAAACATCGCCCGCACCACAGCCGAGGCGACCACATTCTCGAAGCGCCTGTCCGCGCTTTCGACCGGCGCACATCGAAGCTCATCCCGCTTGTGGTCGGCTTCGGAGGCATGGCGGCCACAGCTGCAGCCGGCGTTGAGCGAACGGTCGGGATCGAAGGGGTTGTCGAACGTCGGCATGAGCTCTCTCCCTGCAGAGGCGGTTGCCTCAGGAATGAGCAAGGAGCGTGCCAGCCTCACGCACACGGAAATTCCGCAGCAATCCCAGCGCTGCTGCGACAAGTTGGCAGCTACGATTTATCGTGATACACGGGAAATCGTAGCACAAAATACGAAATCTCGTAGGAAAGCATGAACATCGGGCTGCTGCAGGGGGCGAGAATTTCCGCCGAAGAGACCGCCGCTCGTGTGGCCGCATTCGATTTCTCCATCGACGCGATGCTCCTGGTGGATCCGCACGCGGATGCCATCCTCGAAGCCAATGCCGCCGCCTGCACCCTGCTGGGTTACGACCGCGCCGCGCTCCGCCAGATGAAGCTGACCGCCCTGCATGCGGGCCAGATTCCGGCGCTGATCGTGTTCACGCAGGCGGTCATGGCGAAAGGGACCTACTGGACGACGTCGCTGAAACCGCGCCATGCCGCGGACAAGGGACTCACGCTCGAATATGCGGGCTCGCTAATTCCCCGGGACGGGACGCCGCTTATGCTCCTGACGCTGAGCGATCTGGAGCAGCGCCGCAAACGCGGGCTTGACGCGGTTGCCGAGGATCACATGCGCAGCGGCATTGCAGCCTGGCAGCGCATGGAGCGGGTGTTTCGCGACATCGAACGCGAGAACCAGCTGATTCTGCGAGCGGCCGGCGAAGGCATTTACGGCGTCAATTCCGAGGGCAAGACCACCTTTGTCAATCCGGCGGCGGAGCGCATGCTTGGCTGGTCGGCCGAAGAGCTCGTCGGCCGCGACATCCACTCCATCGTCCACCACACCCACCACGACGGGCGGCACTATCCGCACGAGGACTGCCCGATCTATGCGGCGTTCCGCGACGGCGCCGTGCACAAGGTCGATGACGAAGTGTTCTGGCGCAAGGACGGACAGCCGGTGTGGGTTGAATACACCTCCACACCGATCCGCGACCGCGGCATCGTTGTAGGTGCCGTCATCGTCTTTCACGACGTAACCGAACGACGCGAAAGCGAGGAGAAGCTCCGCGCGGCGCTGGCGGAAGTCGACCGCCTGCGCGAGCGGCTGGAGCAGGAAAACGCCTACCTGCAGGAAGAGATCCGCATCGAGATCTCGCCGCACGGCATCATCGGTCATAGCGCCGCGATCCAGAAAACGCTGCGGCAGGTGCAGCTGGTCGCCCCGACCGACGCGTCGGTCATGATCACCGGCGAATCCGGGACCGGCAAGGAGCTGATAGCCCGTGCCATCCACGAAGCCAGCGGGCGCCGCGACCGGCCGCTGATCCGCGTCAATTGCGCGGCGATCCCGCGCGAACTGTTCGAGAGCGAGTTCTTCGGCCACGTGAAGGGCGCGTTCACCGGAGCGCTGCGCGATCGCATCGGCCGGTTCGAATTGGCCGATGGCGGCACGCTGTTCCTCGACGAGGTCGGCGAAATTCCGCTGGAACTGCAGGGCAAGCTGCTCCGCGTGCTGCAGGAGGGGCACTTTGAGCGGGTCGGCGAAGAGAGCACGCGCGGCGTCGACGTGCGCGTGATCGCGGCGACCAACCGCGATCTGAAACAGGAGGTGCAGCGCGGGCGTTTTCGCGAAGACCTTTACTTCCGTCTCAATGTCTTTCCGGTCGAGACACTGCCCTTGCGCGAACGCCGCGACGACATTCCCCTGCTCGCCCAGCATTTCCTGTCCAAGGAGACCAGCGAGCGCAAAACAGGGCTGCGGCTCCTGGAAGCGGATGCGCGGCGGCTCTCACGCTACGACTGGCCGGGCAACGTGCGTGAACTGCAGAACGTGATCGAGCGCGCGGTGATCCTGTCGCACAACGGCCGCCTGCGCATCGACCTGCCCGACCAGACGACGCATGCACCTGTGGCGGCCCGCGACGTTGCGAAGGAGGCTTCCAGCGTGGTGCTCACCGACCACGAGGTGCGCGGCTATGAGCGCGGCAATATCATTGCGGCGCTGAAGGCGTCCGGCGGCAAGGTGTTCGGCCGCGGCGGGGCGGCTGAACTGATGGACATGAAGCCGACGACGCTGGCCTCCCGCATCAAGGCGCTGAAGATCGAAGTTTGAATCGTCATTGCGAGGCATTCGCTCGCCCATAGCCGTTCGAAGCAATCCGGCGCGGTGCTTGCGTAAACTCAGACTGGGTTGCTTCGCTGCGCTAGCAATGACGATTCATGGCGTCTCCAGATTCTTCTCAAGTCTTGCCAGCTCGCCTTCGAGATCGCCGACCACATCCGCCTCGCGCACGTCCACGACGCGATAGCCGCGCGTCTCGAGCCACGTCCGTCGTTCGCCACGATCCTTCGTGAGATCGTCAGGCTCGTTGGCGGCAATCAGTTCGATCGCGACGCGAAAGGGGAACGAGACGAAGTCCGGAATCTGCCGGCCCACCGGCGTCTGGCGCTTGAACTGTCCGGCGAAGCGCCGGTCCCTGGTCAGCGCCTTCCACAGCACACGCTCGGCGTCCGATGTGTTCCGCCGCAACAGCCGCGCGAGGCCACGCACCGGTCCCTGCTCGTCGGGCATGCGGCCCGCGCCGGTGGTCGCAAGCAGCGCCCGCAGGCGCGCCGCCTCTTCACCGTCCAGCACCCCGCCGCGCGCCGGCCCCTTGCGTCCCTCCGCGATCGCCTTGATCGCGCCATGCAGGGTCTGCATGTCCTGCTTCGTCGCTTCCATACGCGAGAAGATGTTGCGCAGGTTGACGATCATGGTGTCGCGCTTTTCCGGCGGCCGCAGGAATTCCACGCGGTCGAGCTCGGTGACCAGCGTGTCGAAGAACGCCTGCTCTTGCTCCTTGCTGGCGCGCACCGAGCGCTCTGTGGCCACAAACGGCAGAACGCCGCCCTTGGCGCATTTGAACCACTCGTAACCCATCAGCAGCACCGCCTGCGCGAGATTGAGCGAGGCGAACTCCGGATCGACCGGAAAGGTGACGATGCGGTCGGCCAGCGCGACCTCCTGGTTGGTCAATCCCCAGCGCTCGCGGCCGAACAGGATCGCGGCCCGTCCGGCGCCCGCGATCTCGCCGGCCAGTTCCCGCACCGCCGCCTCGGGCGCAAGCACAGGTTTTGCCTGATCGTGCGCACGCGCCGTCGTTGCGAGCACCAGCGAGCAGTCCGCAATAGCGGCGTGAACCGTGTCGAACAGCCTGGCACCATCGACGATGGCGTCGGCGCCGGCAGCCGCACGCTTTGCATGGACGTTCGGCCAGCCGTCGCGCGGATTGACGATGCGCAGCTCCTTCAAGCCGAAGTTGCCCATAGCCCGCGCCGCCATGCCGATGTTCTGACCGAGCTGCGGCTCAACCAGCACCACGACAGGCGCCTCGCGCAAGGCTGACCCGATGCTTTCAGTTCCAGACATCTTTCTTTCACTTTCGCGCCTATCCGATTGCGCTTTCGAGCGATTTTCTCAAGCGAATAATGCGCGGCGCGCACGCGACTGGAATAAGGTCGGGCAGCAACCCTCCTTCCAGGGCGCGCCCGCCGGTGCTATAGCGGCCCGGACCGGCCACGAATCCGGCGCCCCCCTCGCGTTTCATCCCAAGGTAAGGCCCTGTCCCAAATGGCAAAAATCAAGGTGACCAACCCGGTCGTCGAGCTCGACGGCGACGAGATGACCAGGATCATCTGGCAGTACATCAAGGACAAGCTGATCCACCCCTACCTTGACGTCGACCTGCTCTATTTCGACCTCGGTATGGAACACCGTGACCAGACCAACGACCAGGTCACCATCGATGCGGCGAACGCGATCAAGCAGCACGGCGTCGGCGTCAAATGCGCCACCATCACGCCGGACGAAGCGCGCGTGAAAGAGTTCAACCTGAAGGAAATGTGGAAGTCGCCGAACGGCACCATCCGCAACATCCTCGGCGGCGTCATCTTCCGCGAGCCGATCATCTGCAAGAATGTGCCGCGGCTGGTGCCCGGCTGGACCAAGCCGATCATCATCGGCCGCCATGCTTACGGCGACCAGTACCGCGCGACCGACATCAAGTTCCCGGGCAAGGGCACGCTGACGATGAAGTTCGTCGGCGAGGACGGCACCGTGATCGAGCGGGAAGTCTTCAAGACGCCCGGCCCCGGCGTCGCCATGAGCATGTACAATCTCGACGCGTCGATCGCCGACTTTGCGCGCGCCTCTTTCAACTACGGCCTGCAGCGCAACTATCCGGTGTATCTGTCCACGAAGAACACGATCATGAAGGTCTATGACGGACGCTTCAAAGATATCTTCCAGGACATCTTCGACCGCGAGTTCAAGAAGCAGTTTGAAGCGAAGGGTCTCACCTACGAGCACCGGCTGATCGACGACATGGTCGCCTCGGCGCTGAAGTGGTCGGGCGGTTACGTCTGGGCGTGTAAAAACTACGACGGCGACGTGCAGTCCGACACCGTGGCGCAAGGCTACGGCTCGCTCGGCCTGATGACCTCGGTGCTGCTGACGCCGGATGGCAAGACCATGGAAGCCGAAGCCGCGCACGGCACCGTGACACGCCACTATCGCGAGCACCAGAAGGGCAAGGAGACCTCGACCAATTCGATTGCCTCGATCTTCGCCTGGACCCAGGGCCTGTCGCATCGCGCCAAGCTCGACGACAACCAGGAGCTTGCGAACTTCGCCTCCACGCTCGAGAAGGTCTGCGTCGACACCGTCGAGTCCGGCTTCATGACCAAGGACCTGGCGCTCCTGGTCGGCGCCGAGCAGCGCTGGCTTTCCACTACCGGCTTCCTCGACAAGGTGTCGGACAACCTCTCCAAGGCGCTCGGCAAGACCTGAGCGTCGCAGTCGATCGCCCGCAACAAACGGCTCTGCGGGAAGCCATCTAGTGGGGCGTCGCGCCCTTCTTGATGGCTTCCTCAAACTGTTCGCGCATGACCGCAAGGCGGCGCGCAACGGCGTCCTCCGACGCACCCAGCATTTCCAGCGCACGGCCGCCCAGCTGCAGGCTGGCCTCAAGAGTCTCGGGCACGACCTCTACGGCCCCGAGACGAATGAATCTGCTGGCGCTCTGGTGATCCACCGCCCGCGCGAGCACCACCGCATCGGCGCGAAATTCCCGGATCGCCCTGATCATCCGCTCGGCGGGTTCGACTTCGTCGAGCGTCACGATAAACACGCGCGCGCGTTTTGCGCCTGCCCGTTCCAGCAATTCGGCCCGACTGGCGTCACCGAAATACACCGGCTGACCGGCCTTGCGCTGTTGCTCGACCACGGCCGCATTCACCTCGAGCGCGAGATATGGCACGTTCTCCGCCGACAGAAGCCCTGCGATCGTCTGTCCGACGCGCCCGAACCCGCCGATGATCGCGTGATCGGCGATGCCATCGTCATCAGGTAAGTCTCGCGGCGACGCGTGGTTCGCCTTCTGCTCCAGCCGTTTCCCCACCTGGCGCGCCGCCTGCGCAAGAGCTGGGGTCACAATCATCGTCAGTGCGATCGTTGCCGTCAGAAACTGAACCGGACCCGGCTCGATCACCCTTCCGGCGGCGGCCACGGCGAGCGCGACGAATCCGAATTCACCTGCTTGCGACAGCAGGAGCGCAATCTCAGTCGATTCCGCGCCATCGACACCGAATGCGCGCGCAGCACTCCACAGGATCACGGCTTTGACGGCGATCACCAGCACCGCGACGCCAAGGATCTGCGGGAGCCATTTGAACAGGAACTCGAGATCGACGGTCATGCCGACGCTGATGAAGAAGAGCCCTACCAGAAGTCCCTTGAACGGCATCAGATCGATTTCGATCTGGTGACGATATTCGGTCTCCGACAGAATGAGGCCGGCGAGAAACGCGCCAAGCGGCGCCGACAGGCCCGCGCGCGCCGTGAGAATCGAAAAGCCGACCAGCACCAGCAGCGAGATCGCCATGATCAGCTCGCGGCTGCCCGTCTGCGCCGCCATGCGGAAAACCGAGCCGAGAGCGTAGCGGCCGATAACGACAATCGCGGCGATCAGGGCAACGCCCTTCGCAAGGGTCCAGCCGAACTCGGCGAGCGTCCCGCCGCCCGCGCCGAGAAATCCCGTCAGGAACAGCGTCGGGGCTACCATCAAGTCCTGCAGCAGCAGGATCGACAGCGCGACACGGCCTAGGTGCGTCGCAGTTCGACCTTGGCTCTCGATGATCTGCATGACCACCGCCGTCGACGACATCGCCAGTGCGAGACCGATGACCGTCGCGGCGGCCGGGCCTGAGCCCAGCAGCGCTGCGCCGATGCCAATTGCCGCGGCGGACATGGCGAACTGGGCGCCTCCGACCAGCACCACGTATTTGCGCAGCAGGGCAAGGCGGCTCCACGACAGCTCGAGACCAATCAGGAACAGGAGCGCCATGATGCCGAGTTCGGCAAACGGTGCGACGCGCTCCGGATCATCCAAGGTCAGATCGCTGAACCACGGAAGGTCGCGGCTCAACCGCCCGAAGCCGAATGGCCCGACGGCTATCCCGAGCACGAGGAAGGAAAGGACCTGGCTGACGCCGAAGCGGTGGAGCAGCGGGACCGCCAGGCCCGCAACGGCGAGAAAGACTAGGAAGTCCTTGATCCAGGCGACATGTTCCACGTCAGGTGTCCTGCGCCGTGCAGCCAGCTCGCGCGGCGCCAGGCGACGCAGCAAGTGCGATTGTGGCGAAGGCGGCGAAAGACACAATAAGGCTCAGCGATAGGCACGCAAAGCGACGCCGATCTTTCGAACGGTTACGCCTCCACACCTATGACGCGAGCGCCGCAGAGATCGCATCGAGCGCCGCGTTCGCCTTCGAACCGTCGGGACCGCCGGCCTGGGCCATGTCCGGCCGACCGCCGCCGCCCTTGCCGCCGAGCGCCTCCGAACCCTTGCGCACGAGCTCCACCGCGTTCAGTCGCGCGGTGAGATCGGACGTGACACCGACGACCAGGCCTGCCTTACCGTCCGCGGTGACACCGACGATTGCGACGACGCCGGATCCGAGCTGCTTCTTGCCGTCGTCGGCAAGGCTCTTCAGATCCTTCATCTCGATATCCTGCACGGCGCGGCCTAGGAATTTCACGTCACCGATGGTCCGGATGTCTGATGCCGGCCCCCCTGCCGAGGCGCCGCCGCCCATCGCCAGCTTCTTGCGCGCATCCGCAAGATCGCGCTCGAGCTTGCGGCGCTCTTCGACCAGCGCGGCGATGCGCGCAGGCATGTCCTCGAGGCTCGTGCGCAGCTCGGCTGCGGCCGCCTTCGCCGTCTGAATGCTCGCGTTCGCGGCGTTACGGGCGACGTTGCCGGTGAGCGCCTCGATGCGCCGCACGCCGGAGGCAACCGCACTCTCGCCGGTAACCGAAATCATGCCGATGTCGCCCAGACGCTTGACGTGGGTGCCGCCACAGAGCTCGACCGACCAGCCGAGCGTGTTGCCGCCGGCTGCGCCCATCGACACGACGCGCACCTCGTCGCCATACTTTTCGCCGAACAGCGCGCGCGCACCCGAGGCACGGGCATCGTCCACGGCCATCAGCCGCGTGGTCACCTCACCGTTCTGCAGCATCACGTCGTTGGCGATGTCTTCGATGCGGCGCAGTTCGTCAGGGCTGATCGGCTTCGGATGCGCGAAATCGAACCGCAACCGTTCCGGCGCGACCAGCGAGCCGCGCTGGGCGATGTGATCGCCGAGCACCTGGCGCAGCGCCTCGTGCAGAAGGTGCGTCGCCGAGTGATTGCCGCGGATTGCCGAGCGGCGCGCATGATCTACCTCGAGCGACAGCGCGGCGCCCGCCTTCAGCGTGCCCTGCTCGACCTTGCCGATATGGGCGAACAGGTCGCCGGCCTTCTTCTGCGTGTCAGTGACGCGGAAGCGGACGCCCTCGCCGATCAGCAGGCCGGTGTCGCCGACCTGCCCGCCGGATTCGGCGTAGAACGGCGTCTGGTTCAGCACCACTGCGCCGGTCTCGCCGGCCTTCAGGCTGTCGACCTCCTTGCCGTCCTTCACCAGCGCCGACACAGCGCCTTCGGCCGTTTCGGTTTCGTAGCCGAGAAACTCCGTCGCTCCGAGCTTCTCGCGCAATGGGAACCAGATCGCTTCCGCCTGCGCCTCGCCAGAGCCCGACCAGGATGCGCGGGCCTTCTCGCGCTGCTTTTCCATCGCCACGTTGAAGCCGTCGGTGTCGACGGCAATGCCGCGTGCGCGCAGGGCATCCTGCGTCAGGTCGAGCGGAAAGCCATAGGTGTCGTACAGCGTGAACGCGGTCTCGCCCTTCAGCCGGTCGCCGGATTTCAGCGCGCGGCTTTCCTCGTCCAGAATCGACAGGCCGCGCTCCAGCGTCTTGCGAAAGCGCGTCTCTTCGAGCTTCAGCGTCTCGGTAATCAGGCTTTCGGCGCGCACCAGCTCCGGATAGGCTTGGCCCATCTCGCGCACCAGCAGGCGAACGAGCTTCCACATCAGCGGTTCGCGCGCACCGAGCAGCTGCGCATGCCGCATCGCGCGGCGCATGATCCGCCGCAGCACGTAGCCTCGGCCTTCGTTCGACGGCAGCACGCCGTCGGCGATCAGGAAAGATGATGCGCGCAAGTGGTCGGCGATCACCCGATGCGAGGCGCGCTGCGGGCCTTGCGGGTCGACGCCAGTCAGCTCGGCGATGTTGCCGATCAGCGCTGCGAACAGATCGATGTCGTAGTTGTCGTGCTTGCCCTGCAGCACGGCGGCAAACCGCTCCAGCCCCATGCCGGTGTCGATCGACGGCTTCGGCAGCGGCAGGCGCTCGCCCGGCGTCACCTGGTCGAACTGCATGAACACGAGATTCCAGATCTCGATGAAGCGATCGCCGTCCTGGTCGGCCGATCCGGGCGGCCCGCCCGGGATCTTGTCGCCATGGTCGAAGAAAATCTCCGAGCATGGCCCGCACGGGCCGGTGTCGCCCATCTGCCAGAAATTGTCGGAGGTCGGAATGCGGATGATCCGGGAGTCCGGCAGGCCGGCGATCTTCTTCCAGAGCTTGAACGCGTCGTCGTCCTCGGAGAACACCGTCGCCAGCAAGCGGTCTTTCGGCAGGCCGAAGTCCCTGGTGATCAGGTTCCACGCCAGCTCGATCGCGCGCTCCTTGAAGTAGTCGCCGAACGAGAAGTTGCCGAGCATCTCGAAAAAGGTGTGATGGCGCGCGGTGTAACCGACATTGTCGAGGTCGTTATGCTTGCCGCCGGCGCGCACGCATTTCTGCGATGTTGTCGCGCGCACGTAGGGCCGCTTCTCGATGCCGGTGAAGACGTTCTTGAACTGCACCATGCCCGAATTGGTGAACATCAGCGTCGGGTCGTTGCGCGGCACGAGCGGCGACGACGGCACGACCTCGTGGCCGTTCTTGGCAAAATAGTCGAGAAACGCCGACCTGATCTCGTTGACACCGCTCATTGTCGTCCAATCGCGTCCTGTTCAAAGGCAGGGCTCAAGTGCGGATGGCTCACGCATCCTGCCCAAACCCGGTGCTGTTCTGCCCATTATTTCCCTAGGCCAACGCTTTTAGCGATGGGGACTGGCGCTGTCCAGAAAACGCCTGCCGTCCAAGGGCTTGCAAGAACCGTTGATAAGCCGTTCCGGTTCATGCCGAGGATGGAAACGATCCTCTGACCCTGCTATATAGGGCCCGTGGCGGCACGCGGGTAGAACGTGTCCGTCATAGCCACGTCGGGAGAGTCCGGCAGCCTTGCAGGCAGTTTGCAAGCAAAGGTGTGCTGGCGCCGAAGGAGCAACCGCCCCGGAAACTCTCAGGCAAACGGACCGGCTGGCTATACGACATCTGGAAAGAGACGCGGCCGGCCCTCGGTATTCGCGTCCGCCGACGGGATAATACTCTCAGGCAAAGCGACAGATGGGGCTTCGATCGTGATGGGCGGAATGATTCCGCTCGCGCCATCCGGAGCCGCTCATGCTTGCATCCAACGATCAAGGCCTCAAGCGCACGCCATTGACTGCGCTCAATGTCGCGCGCGGCGGCAAAATGGTTCCGTTCGCGGGCTACGAGATGCCGGTGCAGTTCCCGCCCGGTGTCTTGAAGGAACACCTGCATACGCGCGCTTCCGCCGGCCTGTTCGACGTCTCGCACATGGGCCAGATCGCCCTTCGCCCCAAATCCGGACGCGTCGAGGACGCAGCGCGCGCTCTGGAGGCGCTGGTACCGCAGGATCTCCTCAGCGTCGCGCCGAACCGGCAGCGCTACGCGCAGTTCACCAACGCCGCGGGCGGCATCCTTGACGACCTGATGGTCGCAAATTTCGGCGACCACCTGTTTCTGGTCGTCAATGCCGCCTGCAAGGCAGAGGATGAGGCGCACCTGCGCAAACACCTCTCCGACAGCTGCGTAATCGAAGCTCTGGCCGACCGCGCGCTGATCGCGCTGCAGGGCCCCAAGGCCGAAAGCGTTCTTGAAAAGCACGCACCTGACGTCACCGGCATGAGCTTCATGGATGCGGGGCCGCGCAAGGTGATGGGGCTCGAATGCTTTGTCTCGCGCTCGGGCTACACCGGCGAGGATGGGTTCGAGATTTCCGTGCCGGCAAAGGATGCAGAGACGTTTGCCGCCGCACTGCTCGATGATCCGGCGGTGCTGCCAATCGGGCTCGGCGCGCGCGACAGCCTTCGCCTCGAGGCGGGACTTTGCCTTTACGGGCACGACATCGACACGACCACGACACCGGTCGAGGCCAATCTCAACTGGTCGATCCAGAAGAGCCGCCGCTCAGGCGGCGCCCGCGCCGGCGGCTTTCCCGGCGCCGATATCATCCTGAAGCAATTCGAGGCAGGCGCGCCGCGCAAGCGCGTCGGCATCAAGCCGGAGGGGCGCGCGCCGGTGCGCGAGAACGCCCAGCTCTACGCCGATGCGACATCGCGCGAGCAGATCGGCACGGTGACGTCGGGCGGCTTTGGCCCCAGCGTGAATGGTCCCGTGGCGATGGGCTACGTGCCATCGTCGCATGCCTCCGTCGGTACATCCCTGTTCGCCGAAGTGCGCGGCCAGCGGCTGCCGGTTCGGGTCGCGGCCCTTCCCTTCTCACCCCACACCTACAAGCGCTGAGGATCCCAGATGACCGTCCTTTACACCCCCGATCACGAATGGCTTCGCATCGAGGGCGATGTCGCAACTGTCGGCGTCACCGATTACGCGCAGACGCAACTCGGCGACGTGGTGTTCGTCGACCTGCCGAAGGTCGGCCGCGTGGTGAAGAAAGCGGAAGCCGCCGCCGTGGTCGAAAGCGTCAAGGCGGCGTCGGACGTCTACGCGCCGGTCAGCGGCGAGGTGCTCGAGGTGAACGAGACGCTCGGCGCCGATCCCTCGCTGGTGAATTCAGACCCGGCCGGCGGCGCCTGGTTCTTCAAGATCCGCATCAGCGACAAGAGCGAGCTCGACGGATTGATGGATGAGGCCGCCTACAAGGCGCACACGGCGTAAGCGTTTTCGCAAGGAGACCGACATGACTGCACTTCGCAAGAACTCGGCGGACGTCGCGACGGATTTCGTGCGCCGACACGTCGGCCCCTCGCCACGCGACATCGAAGCGATGCTCGAGGCCGTGCGCACCAAGAGCCTCGCCGCGCTGATGGACGAGACGCTCCCCGCCTCGATCCGCCAGAAGGCGCCCTTGAAGCTCGGTCCGGCGCTGTCGGAGACGCAGGCGCTCGCGCACATGGCCGACCTCGCCGCACAGAACCTTCAGTTCACCTCGCTGATCGGCCAGGGCTATTCGGGAACGATCCTGCCCGCGGTGATCCAGCGCAACATCCTGGAAAATCCTGCGTGGTACACGGCCTACACGCCGTATCAGCCGGAGATCAGCCAGGGCCGTCTCGAGGCGCTGTTCAACTTCCAGACCATGGTCTGCGACCTGACCGGGCTCGATGTGGCGAACGCCTCGCTGCTCGACGAGGGCACCGCCGCGGCCGAAGCGATGGCGCTGTGCGAACGTTCCGCGCAGGCGCAGGCGAAAGCTTTCTTCGTCGACCATGAAACGCACCCGCAGACGATCGCCGTGCTGCGCACCCGCGCAGAGCCGCTCGGCTGGTCGCTGGTCGTCGGCGACCCTGCGAAGGATCTCGACAAGGCGGAGGTGTTCGGTGCCCTGCTGCAGTATCCGGGAACGCATGGTGCGGTCCGCGACCTGCGCAGCGTCATCGCGACGGTGAAGGCAAAAGGCGGACTGAGCGTCATTGCCGCCGACCCGCTCGCGCTGACGCTGCTTGCTTCGCCGGGCGAGCTCGGCGCCGACATCGCGGTCGGCTCGACCCAGCGGTTCGGCGTCCCGATGGGTTATGGCGGCCCGCACGCAGCCTATATGGCCGTGCGCGATGCGCTGAAACGCTCGCTGCCGGGCCGCATCGTCGGCCTGTCGGTGGATTCGCGAGGCGCGCCGGCCTATCGCCTCGCGCTGCAGACCCGCGAACAGCATATCCGCCGCGAGAAGGCGACCTCCAACATCTGCACCGCGCAGGTGCTGCTCGCCGTGATCGCCTCGATGTATGCGGTCTACCATGGCCCCGAAGGCCTCAGTCACATTGCGCGCAACGTGCATCGCAGGGCCGCCGTGCTCGCCGCCGGCTTGAAGAAGCTCGGCTTTGCGCCGCTGCACAACAGTTTCTTCGACACGGTGACGGTCGCCACCGGCGACAAGCGCGACGCCATCGTCTCCCACTCGGCGCACGAGAAGATCAACCTGCGTCTCGACGCTGCGACGGTGAGCATCGCAGTGGACGAAACCACGACGCCGGAGATCGTCGAGGCTGTCTGGCGCACATTCGGCGGCAACCTCGCCTACGCCGACGTCGAGCGCGACGCGCGCGAGGCGCTGCCGGTGGCGCTTGCGCGCACGACGGATTTCCTCACCCACCCGGTGTTCCACAAGCATCGCTCGGAGACCGAGCTTCTGCGCTACATGCGCAAGCTCGCCGACCGCGACCTGGCGCTCGACCGCGCGATGATCCCGCTCGGCTCATGCACCATGAAGCTGAATGCGACCACCGAGATGATCCCGGTGACCTGGTCGGCGTTCGGCGGGCTGCATCCCTTCGCGCCGATCCAGCAGGCTGCCGGCTATCACGCGATGTTCGACAAGCTCGAGCAATGGCTGGCCGACATCACCGGTTATGATGCGATTTCGCTGCAGCCGAATTCCGGCGCACAGGGCGAATATGCGGGCCTCCTGGCGATCCGCGGCTACCATGCGTCGCGCGGCGAGAGCCACCGCACGGTGTGCCTGATCCCGTCGTCGGCACACGGCACCAATCCGGCGACCGCCAGCATGGTCGGCATGAGCGTTGTGGTGGTGGCTTGCGACGCCGAGGGCAATGTCGACGTGAACGACTTGCGGGCGAAGGCCAAGGCCAATGCCGACAAGCTCGCGGCCATCATGATCACCTATCCCTCGACGCACGGCGTGTTCGAGGAGGAGATCCGCGAGATCTGCGACATCGTCCACGCGCATGGCGGACAGGTCTATCTCGACGGTGCGAACCTGAACGCGCAGGTCGGCCTGTCGCGGCCCGGCGATTACGGCGCCGACGTCAGCCACCTCAACCTGCACAAGACGTTCTGCATTCCGCATGGCGGCGGCGGCCCCGGCATGGGACCGATCGGCGTGAAGAAGCACCTTGCACCGTTCCTGCCCGGCCATCCGGCGCTCGACGGCGGCACTGCGCCAGTCGGCCCGGTGTCGGCCGCTCCCTTTGGCTCGGCCTCGATCCTGGTGATCTCCTACATCTACATCCTGATGATGGGCGGCGACGGGCTGCAGCGGGCGACCGAGGTTGCGATTCTCAACGCCAACTACATCGCCGAGCGCCTGCATCCGCATTTCCCGGTGCTCTACCGCAACCACAAGGAGCGCGTTGCGCATGAATGCATCGTCGATCCGCGCGGGCTGAAATCGAGCGGCGTCACCGTCGATGACATCGCCAAGCGGCTGATCGACTACGGCTTCCATGCGCCGACGATGAGCTTCCCGGTCGCGGGCACGCTGATGATCGAACCGACCGAATCCGAATCGAAGGCCGAGCTCGACCGTTTCTGCGAGGCGATGATCGCGATCCGGCGGGAGATCGCCGACGTCGAAAGCGGCAAGTGGAAGATCACGGAGTCGCCGTTGCGGCACGCGCCGCACACTGTGCACGATCTCGCCGACGATACCTGGAACAGGCCCTACTCGCGCAGCGAGGCCTGCTTCCCGGACGGCGTCTCGCGCACCGACAAGTACTGGTGCCCGGTCGGCCGCGTCGACAACGTCTACGGCGACCGCAATCTCGTGTGCTCGTGCCCGCCCATCGATGCCTATGCGGAGGCGGCGGAGTAAACGGGACGTTCTTCGGTCGTCAGAACGAAGCGCCCCGCTATCGTCATCCCGCTATCATCATTGAGGCCCGGCTTCGCCCCGTACGGCGCCGGGCAGCGCTTCGCAGCCACCGACAGAGCGTAACGCCGCGTACAAACAGACGCGGCGGGCGCCGCGTGACGTCGGGCAACTCGACGCCACACGGCACCCGCCGGTTTTCTTGCGGCCCTGAAGCCCTCGCGCAATCTCGAAGGCTCAGCGCCGGCAACCTCGTCAACGGCCTGGCGCAGCGCGTCAGGTCGTCAGAGAAAACTATTCCTCACCGTCGCCGTCGTCTTCTTCCTCACCCTTCTCGGCGGCGAGGATCTGGTCGGCGATCAGACCCGAATTCTGGCGGATCGCCGCCTCGATCTTCGCAGTCATATCCGGGTTGGCTTTCAGGAAGGACTTGGCGTTTTCGCGACCCTGGCCGATCCGCTGGCTGTCGTAGGAGAACCAGGCTCCGGACTTCTCCACCACCCCCGCCTTGACGCCGAGGTCGAGGATTTCACCCATCTTGGAGACGCCCTCGCCGTACATGATATCGAATTCGACCTGCTTGAACGGCGGCGCCAGCTTGTTCTTCACCACCTTGACGCGGGTCTGGTTGCCGACCACTTCGTCGCGGTCCTTGATCGCGCCGATACGGCGGATGTCGAGACGGACGGACGCATAGAACTTCAGCGCATTACCGCCGGTGGTCGTCTCGGGCGAACCGTACATCACGCCGATCTTCATGCGGATCTGGTTGATGAAGATCACCATGGTCTGGGATTTGTTGATCGATGCGGTGAGCTTGCGCAGCGCCTGGCTCATCAGCCGCGCCTGCAGGCCCGGCAACGCGTCGCCCATCTCACCCTCGAGCTCGGCGCGCGGCACGAGCGCTGCGACCGAATCGACGATCAGAACATCGACAGCGCCCGAGCGCACCAGCGTGTCGGCGATTTCCAGCGCCTGCTCGCCATGGTCCGGCTGCGAAATCAGAAGCTCGTCGACATTGACGCCGAGCTTGCGTGCATAGATCGGATCGAGCGCGTGCTCGGCATCGACGAAGGCACAAATGCCGCCCTTCTTCTGGGCTTCGGCAACACAATGCAGCGCGAGCGTGGTCTTGCCGGACGACTCGGGTCCGTAAATCTCGATCACCCGTCCCTTCGGCAGACCGCCGATGCCGAGCGCGATATCCAGTCCGAGCGAGCCCGTCGAGATCGCCTCGATATCCATCGACTTGTCGCTCTTGCCGAGCTTCATCACCGAGCCCTTGCCGAACTGGCGCTCGATCTGTGACAGCGCGGCCGACAGAGCCTTCGACTTATCCATGGATGAACCTTCGACGATACGCAGGGCGGGCTGAGACATGGGAGAAGCTCCTTATGAACGGGATTCGCCGCCCCGACAACGAAACGGCTGGATGAGTTAAGGGCCAACGTTCGTAGGGACTCTTGTACACGATCTGTTCCATGTTCGCAATATGTTCTTATCGCGACTTGCGCCGTTCACACGCTATCCCCTAGGTATCCCCAGGATAACTCGCTGCCGCTCCTCATATTTCGAGCGGCGCCTTTTTTGTCGCATCCGACCCGTTGCCAATGGTTCCCCTTGCCGCAACTATCGGCGCGGGCTGGGGGGCACCTTTATGACGAACGATTTCGCGGCCGAGGCATGCATTGCACTCGTCTCGGTCGAACTTGAGCATAGCAGAGACGTCACGACTTACATCGTCGGTTGTCAAACGCCGGACGAAGCGAAAGCACTCGTCCTGCAGGAGTATGACTCGGAGCCGGACATCAAGATCTTCGCCTCGAAGCTGTCGGCGGCCGATGCGAGGGAGCTGCAGCTCAGGCCACGCGAGATCCGGCCCTGGCACTGACCGCGCACGAACACGCGGTTCAGCCGTCCGGCGTCAGCGTTCCAGGACCCGCAACTGCGGCCACCTCGATTGCCAACGTCTGCCGCAGACGCGCCGCATGACGACCTCCGGCCTGGTGCGAAACGCAGGCGTCGGCCGTGCGACCACGCCGATGAGATCGTCAATTCCGTGCGGCGCAATCAATTCGGTCCGGCCGAACTGCCGACGGACCGCGACGGCCGTCGCCGTCTCCGGCCAACAGGCGACAGCATCTTCCGTATCCAGGTAGGGCGCATCGCCGTTTCGGACATGCATCCTCGCCTGATTCTTGACGTCCCAGACTGTCCGCGGATCCGTCGCGCGCAGACGCGCTTCGAGCGCGGCATCGTTCGCGCCGCTCGCGTTCGCGGGATCGAAATACGCAACATCGACGTCGTTGCCCCCTTCTGCAGGCCTGCCGTGCAGCGCATCCCAGACGGCGTTGCGGACAAAGCCGGCCCCGATCCAGCAATCGGGCAGCGACAAGGCCTCGACGAGTTCGAGCACGCGCATCAACTCCGGTTGACGCTCGATGAAGCCAACGACGTCGTCGATCGATTTCATGACCCCGGCCATCGCCCGCGTGATGCGGGCTCCTGCCCTACAGCATTCGCCAGTCTACTCGATTTGAATCACATCGCAGCCATGCGAACCTGCGTGTGCACGATGCGGAACGCACGGCGGCAAATTCGCCCCGCCACTTGCCGACGACGATTTTCGTCTTACGCTGGTTACGACGTCAACATGAGTGAGCGCCGGCGATGCTGCCTGACTGGGAAATCCTCCTGCGCCTTGCCGCGGCTGCGGGTCTTGGCAGCCTGATCGGCTTTGAGCGCGAGCGATTGCTATGGGCCGCGGGCATTCGAACGCACATGCTTGTGTGCGTCGGGTCGTGCCTGTTCATGATCGTCTCCGCCTTCGGCTTCGCCGACGCGGTGAGAAACCCGAACGTTGTGCTCGATCCATCGCGCGTTGCGGCGCAGGTCGTCTCCGGCATCGGCTTTCTCGGCGCCGGATCCATTCTGTTGCGAAACGAGGTGGTGAAGGGGCTGACGACCGCAGCGAGCATCTGGAGCGTTGCGGCGATCGGACTTGCGGTCGGTGGCGGCCTATACTTCGCCGCCGCAGCGTCCACCGTCATCATTCTGGTGATTCTCGCGGGCGTGAAGCCGCTCGAGGAAGCCTACCGCGCCCGCAACCAGAGCTGCCGCATGCATATCGAGTGCGAAAAGGGCAACGGCTTCTCGGCGGAACTGCTCCGCCAAACGCTAAAGCTGCGGCCAAGCCAGATCAAGCGCTTCGTCGTGGAGCGGCAGGATCCCGACGGCGACACCGTCAGCGTGCTCGTCAGCAAGGTCTCGGCCGAGGATATCCGCTCCTTCGCCGCCCGCCTGAAGGAACTGGACAGCGTCCGCAACGTCGTCATGGTCGGCCGCAGTTAAGGGCGAGAAAGCGTCATCCGGCGGCGCTAACCGACACGGCAGCTCTTCGGACCGTCGTTGTCCCAGACCCAGCCGCACTTGGTGCATCCACCGGAGGACAGCGCGGCAAGCAAGACGAGCGTGAGCAGAATACGCATGCTGAAATCCCCCAGAGGGGCGATCCTATCGCCGACGAGGACGATCGCCAACGGGCTTCTTAAGCCGATCAATCCGAGTTCTTGACTCTCGCCACCTCGGGCCAGGCGATCAGTCGAGCGATCAGTCGAGCGCGCCTGTGGTGTTGAAGGTGTCGCTGATCGCCGAGCTCAAGGCGATAAGCGACGTCACGATCGCCAGCGCAATGCCCGAGGCGACCAGCGCATATTCGGCCGACGCAGCACCGGATTCGTCGGCAAGGAGATCGGTCAGGCTGCGCATCGGCTCCTCGATCGGCGCGGGATTTCGGCTTGGCTGGGTCAGGAAAAGTTAGCGCAATAAAGCCTAAGATTGACCCAACAAACACGATGAACGAGCCGTGAAGGCATCAGGGAACCGGCAACGCGAAGCTTGCAGCGTTGCGCACCATCGCCCCCCTGTTGACCGCTGTCGCATGAGCGTCATGCGACTTGCGAACGAGCCTGCCGCGGCATTAAGAAGGTGGCGGAGAAGAGGCACCCATGAAGATACTTTCGGCGATCGCCCTTTCACTCCTTCTGTCCGCAAGCTCCGTGGTGTCCGCCGGCCCCGTGCAGGCCCAGACCGTTTCCGATCTGATGGCGCAGATGCGGGCGAAATGGAACACGCCGACCGAGCCTTTCAGGGTCATCGACAACGTCTACTATGTCGGCACCGCCGGCCTGTCGTCGTTTCTTGTCACCTCGCCGGACGGCCATGTGCTGATCGACACCGGCCTCCCCGAAGCGACGCCGCTGATCAAGACGAACATCGACAAGCTCGGCTTCAAGCTCGCCGACATCAAGGTCCTGCTCAACACCCATGCGCATCTCGACCACACCGGCGGGCTGGCGGAGTTGAAGAAGGAGACCGGCGCGCAGATGGTCTCGAGCGCCGCCGACAAGCCGCTGCTCGAGGGTGGCTACTATCCGGGACGGGAAAACGACGCCGAGTTGAAGTTTCCGCCGGTCAAGGTGGATCGTATCGTCGGCGATGGTGAGAAAGTCACCGTCGGCAAGCTGACGCTGGTCGCTCACATGACGCCCGGCCATTCACCCGGCTGCACCACCTGGACCACGGTCACGCGCGAAAAGCGGTGGAACCACACGGTGGTATTCTTCTGCAGCGCGACCGTGGCGGCGAACAGGCTTGTCGGCAGCAACGTCACCTATCCAGGCATCGTCGAGGACTATCGCAAGACGTTCGCGAAGGCCAAGGGCATCTTCGCCGATGTCTTCCTCGCGCCGCATCCGGAAATGTTCAAGATGGACGAGAAACGGCCGCAGATCGGCAGGTCCGCCTTCAATCCTTTCATCAAGGCCGCCGAATTCCACGCCTTCATCCGTGACGCCGAGAAGGCCTTCGACGAGGGCCTTGCAAAGCAGAAGGCCGCAGCCGACGCCGGAGAGTAATGGCGAGTGCTCCGTTTCCGAAGTTCGATCCCTTCGCGGGACAACTCTCATGCGAAAGGCGGAAACATAAGGAGCACCAGCAACCTCATGTTTCTAGTTGCGCTCACGCGCGCTGCTTGAGCTTGCTTTTCGCAGCGACCGGCTTCTCCGCTGCGGCCCATTCCATCGTCGGCGCGTAGCGCTGTATAGAGCTGCCCGAGGCAAGCGGCGGCGCGCCGGGCTTGATCTCCACGCCCATGACGATCCGGGTGGGCCCGAGGCTGATGACGACGATGTCGCGCGTACGCTGGCCGGGGCGCGGCTGCGCATCTTCGATCACCAGAAGGCCGGGCTCATTGACGCGAAATACGCCTGCGCGATACCACTTCCTTGCGCGCGCTTCCCGAAAATCGTCGACCGGCTCGCTGGTGAAGGCGATCTGCGCGACCGAAACGCGATAGCCATAACGCGCGATGTGCCCGACGATCTCGGCGTCGGTCATCTGCAATCGTTCGCGTGCTTCATTCATTGAGCAGCTCGGACTATCGCTTACGGTTTCAGGCAATCAATGCTGCGAACTTGACAGCGATCTCCGAGGAATCCGTTACCGCGTGTCAAATATATTTCGCGGCGGAACCGACCGGCCCGCATGGTAAATGAGTGTTTAACGCGCCGGGCTGCATTTGATGATCAGGCCGAACGTTCTTTTTCGCTGTCGCACTTAAGCGTCGTTCGCGGGCAAGCAGCACAGCCGATGCCATCGGCGATCAACCTCGCTTGCGGTCGGGAACGGGACGTGGCTGAAATCGGTAACGCCGCACATGCGGGCGGAGGCAACAGAGAAGTTCTGCGCGCGCAGCACGGCGGCGCGGCAGCCGCGCTCGGCGCATACCCGGCGCTTCGCGACCTGCCCGCCGGCGATTGGCTAGCGCTTGCGGCCCATGCGGTCGAACCGAACGGCTACTTCCTTCCAGACTGGCAATCGGCGGTCGACGTCTCGGCGCGCGGACGCCGCCACGTCTTTGCACTCGCCGCACGCAACGAGGCGCGCGATCTCACGGCGCTGCTTCCCGTCGTTTCCGCCTGGCGCGCCTTCAAGATTCCGCTGCCGGTGCTGGTCTCCGCCGATCCTTACGGGGATCTCGGCACGCCGCTGCTCGACGGCCGCGCGCCGCTCGATGCGGCGCGGGCGATGATCGTCCAGGCGCGAACGGCCGGCGCCCACGCGATCGTGCTTCGCGACGTCACGCTGCAAGGCCCCGCCATCGACGCGATCATGGCCGCGCTGCGCGAGACCGGAGCAGTTCCACACGTGCTGCGGGCCGAACAGCGCGCCTGCCTCGATGCAACCGCCGACGGCGAGCAACTGCTGCGCGACGCGCTCGGGTCCAAGAAGCTGAAGGAGCTGCGACGTCAGCATAACCGTCTCGCCGAGCACGGCCCCGTCGTATTCACGGTCGCAAAAACGCCCGAGGATGTCGCACGCGCAATCGAAATATTTCTGGCGCTCGAAGCGAGCGGCTGGAAGGCCAGCCGCGGCACCGCGCTGGTGCAACACCAGGGCGACGCAGCTTTCATCCGTCGCGCCACTGTGGCACTGGCGGCCCGCCGCCAATGCGAGGTCGTCACGCTGTCCGCGGGAGAAACGCCGATCGCGGCCGGCATTGTGCTGCGGCATCTCGATCGGGCGTTCTGGTTCAAGCTCGGTGTCGATGAGCGCTTCGCGAAATTTTCCCCAGGAGTCCAGCTCACGCTGGAACTCACAAGGCATCTCTGCGCCGATCCGGAGATCGCGCTCGCCGATTCCACAGCCGCGCCCGGGCAGCCAATGATCGAGCCCATCTGGCGCTCGCGGCTGCCGATCGGCGACCTCGTCATTCCGCTGAGGCGCTACGATCCGGTCGTCGCGCTGACGATCGGCGCCCTGCGACTGCGCGCACAGATCCGCACCCGCGTGCGCCAGCTCTTCCGGCTCTTGCACTCGTCATTGCGAGCAAAGCGAAGCAATCCAGTCTGAGGTTGCGCCAAGCGCCGCGCCGCTCGCGGTCGGGGAGTCGGCTCGCGCTGTCGGCTATTTCTCCTGGCCCAGTGCCGCGACCTGGCGGATCGCACTGGCCAGTTGCTCCGCCGGCTGTGCGCCGGAGACGCCATACTTGCCACCGAGAATGAAGGTCGGCACACCGCTGATGCCCGCATTGGCCGCAGCCTGCGCGGCCTGTGAGATCGTCTCGACGTCCTCATTGCTCGCAAGGCGCGCACGGATCTCCTGGCCATCGAGCCCGCAATCGACGGCCGCCTGAACCAGCACGTCGGTGTCGGTCAGATCGGCCCCGTCCTTGAAGTACAGGTCCATCAGCCGCTGCTTCATTTCCCCGGACGCCCCTTTCTGCTCGGCCCAGAAAATCAGGCGGTGACAATCGATGGTGTTGGGCTGACGGTTGATCGTTTCCGAGTTGTAGGTGAGCCCTTCGGAAGCTGCCGCCTGCGCGACATTCGACGCAATACGCTTGTAGGCGTCGACCGAGCCGAACTTCGCTTCGAGATACTTGTCGCGCGCGATGCCTTCGCGCGGAATCCAAGGATTGAGGAAGAACGGACGCCAGCGCACGCTGACATCGACGTCATCGAGCAGCGCAAGCGCGCCCTCCAGCCTTCGCTTGCCGATGTAGCACCAGGGGCAAACGACATCCGAGACGACGTCGACATGCAACCGCAGTTTCTCGCTCATCGGCAGGCTCCGGGTTTCGGCCAATGTCGTGCCCTGCTTCACGCCGGGTATGACGGACAGCAGGCGCCAGAGGTAAGCCCGCGAGGCAAGTGACACAAGTGGCTACTCGGCGGTTCCTGTCGTTTCCGGCGCGGTGACGACCGCGACGACTGCGGATCACATCTCGCGGCGGCGAACCCTTCAGCATCACAGTTCGTCCACAGGCGCCCAGTGCGGCACGTGGCTCGCGAGCTTGTCGAGCAGGCGTTCGAACTCGTTGCGTTCGGATCGCGTCAGGCACGACAGCATCTCCCGCTCGCGCTCGCGCAAGTGCGGGATGTACTGGGCATAGAGCGCCCGTCCAGCCTGCGTGATGAACAGGAGTTGCCGCCGATTGTCGGCCTTGTCGGCCTCGCGGCGCAACAGCTTCTTCTTCTCCAGTGCAATGATCCCGCGACTGATGTTGGCCTTGAGATGGCCGGAAAACTCGCAGATGTCGCTCGCAGTCACGCCTTCGCGGAAATTGAGGAAGATCAGCGTGACGATCTCCGGGCGTGTGATGCCGAGCTCCATCTCGATCTTCCGGAATGACGGCTCCCGGTAGAAGTTCAGCACATAACCCATCTTATAGGCGATCTTGATCTCGGTGCTGCCGAGCACGCCGGCGATCTCGCTTTCCTCCGGCTGTCGCACCTCACGCGCGCTTGCGGACTTCTTCGCGCCCCTCAATAGTCTCATATGTGACTTTCTGCTTGCATCCACGGCAACGCCATCCTAGTGTCGAGGATCAGAAATTTGCGCCATCGTTGCCGCGAGTCCATCGTGCGAATTTCTGATCCATAAACGACACTAGAATCATAAACTTGCTAGTGTCCTGATCGAATCCGAAGTTCGCTCTGAGCTCGCTGCAAAGTAC
>NZ_JAVIFX010000034.1 GCF_031157255.1 Bradyrhizobium sp. LHD-71
ACAAACTCGCTCTCGTCGCCTGCGCCAGAAAGCTTCTCGTCTTCGCCAATACCATCCTCGCCCGAAGCACTCCTTGGATCAAATCCCCGGCCGCCGTTTAATGGTTGCTCGCAATGACGGAGGCCAGCCGCGTCAGAACCGTCACTTATCCAGCCATACGTCATCATACCTTACGTAATTGTACTGGCTGTTGTCGTGCGGGACGTAGTTCTTCACGTAAGAGTGCCAGCAATTTCCGGCGACGCTGAACTGGATGACCGGACGAGCGGTATCTTCCACCAGCAGACGCTCGATATCCCAGACGAGGCGCTTGCGCTTCTCGCGGTCCATCTCGCGTGACTGGGCGGCGAGCAGCTTGTCGACGTCGGCGTTGCAGTACTGTGTGTAGTTGCGCTCCGAGCCGCAAGAATAGTTCTCGACGATATTGCCGTCGGGATCGTCGACACTGACGCCCATGACGTTGAGGGCCAGCGTGTAATCCTTTCGCGCCATCCGCGCATACCACTGCGGCGAGTCGATGATCTCCAGTTCCCCTTCGACGAAGATCTTCTTCAACTGGTCGATGACGATGACCGCCGGATCACGATAGGTGACGAGATTGCGGGTCTGGACTTTAAGCTTCAGCGGATTGGCTTCGCTGAAGCCGTGCTTCTGCATCAGCTCACGCGCCCGCGCGACGTTCTTTGCGATGTCGGAGCCGTAGCCGGTGAGCTGTTCCAGCATCTCTCGCGGCATGCCCCATTCGCCGACGGGTTTCGGCAGCATGGCGCCGCCGATCAGCGCCTTGCCTTCCATGAGGATCGTGTTCAGCGCGTTGCGATCGATGACCAATGACAGCGCGGTGCGGATGTCCGCATTGTCGAACGGCGGATTGACGCGATTGACCATCAGCGTCGCCATGGTTCCGGTCGGCACCATCTCGCAGACGGCCTGTGGCGTGCGCGCCTTGATATCGTTGAACAGGGGAACGCTGACGTCGGAGGGGAAGGTGATGTCGAACTCGCCGGTCGAGAACGCCAGCATCCGCGTCGAACGATTCTCGACGATCTTGAAAGTGATCTCGTCGAGATACGGCCGGTCCTTTCTCCAGTAATCCGGGTTGCGCACCAGGCGGATCGAGTCGCCGCGCCTGAACTCGACGAACTTGAACGGCCCGGTGCCGACCGGACGGGTGCGCATCACATTCTGCGGAACATGACACGGATAGACGGGCGAAAGTGCGCTCGCGAGCAGCGCGGGAAGGCTCGGCTGCGGCTCGCTCAGTTCGAACGTCGCTTCATAATCGCCGTTGATCGAAACGTCCTGCACCTTGTTGTACCAGACGCGGCGCGGGTTCCTGCGAAAGTCGGCCACCTCGCTCTTGCCGATCAGCATCCGCCAGGTGCACTGGACGTCCTTGGCCGTGAACGGCTTTCCGTCGTGCCATTTGACACCCTGGCGAAGCTTGAATGTCAGTTTCGTGTTGGTCGGATCCCACTGCCAGCTTTCGGCAAGGTCCGGGATGATAGTGTCGAGGCTCTCATGCACCTTGAGAGGATCGAACCTGACGAGATTGTTGAACACCGACGCGAACGGCGTCACCGAACCGATCGTCGATTCCTCGTGCAGCGACGCACTCGGCGGATTGTCGAGGACGTACAGGCGCAGCGTTCCACCGCGCTTGCCGCTCTCTGCCGCCGTCGCGGGAGATACGACCAGTGCCGCGACGAGCGCGACGACGGAGCAGGCAAGCGACCGGATCGTCGATTGCCGCAATGATGGTCTGGCACACATGTCAACCTCCCCCTATCTCTCTTCTTGTTTTGCGTAAGCTAACGCGCAGGTAAAGCGTGTGGTCAAGCTCGAATGCTTTGGGCAGAATGCAATGCAGCCAGTCAAAATCCTCAGCCTCCAGCGTCTTTCCAGGGGCGCGGCGAAGAAGATCGAAGCGGTCGACGCGCGCGTTCAACTGACGGACGCCGGCGGCTGGTTCGACGGCGAAATCCGAGAGACCTGGCCTGAGTTCAACACACGTCGCTATATGACGGCGGACGCACAGGGTCATGGCAGTCGCGAAGAGCGAAACCGTCTGCTTTCGGACGCAGAAGTCGTTCTTGGAAGCTGGCCCTATCCGCTCGACCTCCGCCAACGTGCGCCCGCGTTGAAATGGTTTCATCAGCTTCCTGCCGGCGCGAGCAACCTGCGCATGGGAGATCTCTGGAACAGCGACGTCATGGTGACCACGTCACGCGGTGTCGGCAGCACGCTCGCCATTGCCGAGCACGCGCTCGCCGGCATCATGCATTTCGCCAAGAGCTTTCATCAGGCAAATTTCGACCGCGTGGCCGGCGAGTTCGACGTCGCGGCCTATCGACCCCTGCTGCTCGACGGCAAAACCGCCTGCATCGTCGGCGCCGGCGGCATCGGCCAGGATGTCGGCCTGCTGTGTGCGGCGCTCGGCATGCGCGTGCTCGGCATCCGCCGTCGGCAGCATGGGAGCGCACCGTTGCCTGAAGGCTTCATCCGGATGGGGACGGCCGCCGACCTCGATGGATTTCTTGCGCAAAGCGATTTCGTGATCGTCTGCGCGCAATGGACGCCGGAAACGACGAAGCTGATCAACAAGCAGCGGTTCGCGGCGATGAAAGACGGGGCGACCCTGGTCAATATCGCCCGCGGCGAGATCATCGATGAAGACGCGCTGCTGGATGCCTTGAAAGCTGATCGCCTGCGCGGGGTCGCGCTCGACGTCTATGTCGGCGAATTCGAGCATCTGCCGCCGGATACGCTGTGGTCCGACCCGCGCGTGCTGATCACACCGCACACCTCCGGCGCCGCCGACGACAACCGCCACGGCGGCATCGACCTGTTCTGCGAAAACTTGCGTGCATACATCGACGGGCGGGCACTGCAAAACGTAGTCGACTGGCAGCGGGGGTATTAGGCCCGATTGACGCAAGCCGGGTGTAAAGCGGATGCATTTAGCCATCCGTGGTGACCGGCCTAATCGGCCTTGATGCCCGCGAACTTGATCACCCTCGCCCACTTTTCCGTAGCTTCGGAGATGATCGCCCCGAATTCCGCGGGCGAGCCCCCAAGCACTGTGCCGCCCAGCTCGACGATACGGGCCTGGACTTTGCTATCGGCGAGGCCGGCATTGAGCTCCTTGTTCAGCATCGTGATGATTTCGGTCGGCGTGTTCCGGGGCACGCCAATGCCCGCAAAGCCACTGGCCTCATAGCCGGGGACAAAGTCTGCAACCGTTGGAACGTCCGGCAACACGTCCAATCGGGACGCGGTCGTTACCGCCAGGGCGCGCAGCTTGCCAGCCTTGATGTGCTCGATCGACTCCGACATCGGGCTGAAAATCACCTGTATGTGGCCGCCGACCAGGTCGGTCGTCGCAGGCGCGCCGCCCCGATACGGAACGTGAACCAGATTCACGTCGGCCATCATCTTGAAGAGTTCGCAGGCAATGTTTTGCGGGGTGCCGCTGCCGGCCGACCCGTAGTTGATCTTGCCCGGGTTGGCCTTGGCATAGGCGATGAACTCAGGGATCGTCGTGACGGGGACCGACGGATGCACCACGACGACGTAGGCCAGCCGCGCCGCGCACACGACCGGCGCGATGTCCCGGACGAAGTCAAAATTGAGATTTGTATAGAGCGCGGCATTGATCGCATGCGGGGTCACGACTTGAAGCAGTGTGTAGCCATCCGCAGGCGCCTTGGCGACCGCCTCGGTCCCGATGTTGCCGCTGGCGCCGGGGCGGTTCTCGACAATGAATTGCTGGCCGAGACGATCGGAAAGCCATTGTCCCATCAAGCGCGCCTGGATGTCGGTGGCCCCGCCGGCAGGAAAGCCGACGATGATGCGCACCGGCCGTGACGGATAGGCTTGCGCGCGGGCAATGCGAGGCATGGTCGGCAACGCAGTGGCACTCATGGCAAGATGCAGGAATGTGCGGCGGGAAAATTTCATGGTGCCCCCCTCCATGTGTCACTACGTCGCGGACATGCAATCCGGCGGGACACGCTGCGGGAAGAGGCTACACCTGACCTGTACGGAGTTGGAAGGGCGAATGTCTCCTCTCGGCCAGTGACGAGCTGGCGGCCGAGCGAGCCTTGCGGTACACCGTCGCGATTGGAACCATATCAGTACGTTTGGCATGAGAGCGGAGCCCTTGCGAACTGTGGCCGACGCCGGACGTATTACAGAGGCACTGCGTCGATCTGGTGCGGCAGGTTCGGCGCGGGTCAGCAATGTCGCAGTGCTGAGCTCGCTGAGGAAAGCCCGCTCCCATACACTGCGGCTGCGGCTGAGCTATGAAGGTTCGGCCAGAGGCGCACCAGGTTCTATCATTCTGAAGATGGGCGACCTCGACAGCGAAGGTCTTCCGTCTTACGCAAATCGTCATGAGATCGTTTTCTATCGTGACGTTTCGCCGGCCCTCTCAGGGCACGTTGTGCCGTTCTGTTTTGAAGCCGTCGAGGCCACCGAAGCCAGCGCGTGGCATCTGCTGCTCGAAGACCTGACGGACTCGCACTTTATTGCCACCGAATGGCCGCTCCCGCCGACGCCGATGCAAAGCGAGAGCATGGTGCAAACGCTTGCCCGGTTCCACGCCGCCTGGTGGGATCGTTCGTGCCTCGGCGTTTCGGTGGGAAGCTGGCGCGACGCGGCCACGTTAGCCAAAGGTCTGCGGAATTTCGCAGAGCAGTTCGCACGCTTCAACAATCGCTACCCAGAACTGATACCTGCCGACAGGCGCGCGTTGTACGAAGGATTGCTCGACAACGCCCCTCGCCTGCTCGCGCGATACCATTCGCGTCGCCATCTGACGCTCATCCACGGCGATGCGCATCCATGGAATTTCTTTCTTCCGCGACCCGGGAGCGGCGGCGACGTCAAACTCATCGATTGGGAAGATTGGAGCATCAACACTGCCACCGATGACCTCGCTTATATGATCTCAATGCTGTGGTATCCGGATCGAAGGCGCAGAATGGAACGGCCGCTGCTGGACCTCTACCATGCCGAGCTCCTGGCTCAGGGCGTAAGTGGATACGACCGTCAGGCTCTGGACGATGACTATCGCCTGTCCGTGCTTTGGCTGATTACCCGACCGATACACCAAGCGATGATCAACATTCCCGCGCGCGTCTGGTGGAACAACTTCGAGCGCATCATGCTGGCGGTGGACGACCTCCGCTGCCGCGATCTGCTAGTCCGGTAACCATTGCACGTGGCTTGCGGCCGGAGATGCCCGGCCAGGATTCCATTCGGGCATGCAATTTCGCTTTCGATGACTTTGCACGCCTTGAAAGGACAAAGCGCCGCAAGCAAACCCGCCCGCGCTGGATCTGAGCTATACTTCAGGTCATCCTGCGAACGCTGAACACTCAAATCGGCTTTTCACGGACCCGCTCCAGAAAGGAGACAGGCCATGAACAGTGAAGCGATACTTCCCGTTGTAACCGTCACTGACGCACCGGATTCATATTCCGATCTTGTCGACTCCGCTCGGACCGACGGTGAGGGAGATCGTCTTCGGACGGCATGGAGGTGAAGGGCGCGCGGCATATCATACCGACTCTCATCAAAGATCTCCTGTCACCGACAAGGAAGGATCAATCATGAAGTTCGTCGTGATCGGCGGCAGCGGCCTGATCGGCTCGAAGACCGTCGCCATTCTGCGTCAGGGCGGCCACGAGGTCGTCGCCGCTTCACCCAAAAGCGGCATCAACACCATCACCGGCGAGGGCCTCAAGCTGGCCATGGCCGGCACGACGGTGGTGATCGACCTTGCCAACTCGCCTGCATTCGAGAATGCAGCGGTGTTGAAATTTTTCGAAACCTCCGGCCGCAACCTTCTTGCGGCGGAGGTCGCGGCAGGCGTGCGGCACCATGTGGTGCTATCCATCGTCGGAACCGACCGGATGCCCGACAATGGCTATTTCCGCGCCAAGGTCTCCCAGGAGAAACTCGTCGAAGCCTCCGGCATTCCCTACACGATCGTGCGCTCGACCCAGTTCCTGGAGTTCCTCGGCGGCATCGCCGCTTCAGGTGCGCAAGGAAACGTCGTCAGGCTGTCACCCGGACTGTTTCAGCCCATTGCGGCGGACGACGTCGCGGCCTTCGTCGCCGATGTGGCGCTCGCGCCGCCGCGAAACGGCATCGTCGAGATTTCCGGGCCCGAACGAGCGCCGTTCAACGAAATCGTCGCGCGCTATCTGAAGGCGATTGGCGACCCGCGTGAGGTCGTCAGCGACCCCGAGGCCCGATACTTCGGCGGCCGGGTCGAGGAGCACTCGCTCGTACCCTTGGGCGAAGTGCGCCTCGGCCGCATTGGTCTTGACGAATGGCTCCGCCGCTCACGGGCGCGCATCCAACCGGGCTAGATCAACGCAGAGCGAGCGGCCGCAAGGCCGTGCCGGCGACTGTGCCGCGTATGGCGTTCGTGGTCAGGATATAGGCGAACTCGTAGGCGCGATCGGCGGCAAGCTGCTCGAGGTTGTTAAACTCGAGGATGTGGACGCCCTGCTGGACGAGCAGATAGACGTGAACCGGATTGAAGCTGCCGCCGACAGCCTGCGAGTCCGCCGGCTTCGGCGGCACATATTCGAGCCCGGACGTATCGGAACCGATGATCAGCGCGCCCTTCTCCTCGACCAGCCACTTCGCCGCTGTCAGGCCGAGACCGGCCGAGTCATGCTGGGCGAGCTTGGCGTGGTCGCGACCGTTCTCGCCCCAGTAGCGCGCGGTTCCGGTACGCAACAGAACGACGGAGCCTGGCGTGACGTCAACGTTCTGCGCCCTCAGCGCGCCCTCGATGTCCGCGACGGTGATTTCATAGGACGCCGGAAGGGCCTCCATGTTCTTGAACCCCGCGACGTCGACCAGGACGCCGCGTGCGACGACCGGCGGGATCGTCGTCACGTCAGCCTTGCGGAGACCGAAGTCGCCGCCCCATTCGTCCGCCCTAAAGCCGTTGTAGAACTCGTTGTTGGGGCCGTGGGTGATGTGGCCGAGCCCGTCGATCTGGGTGGCCACGTTGTCGTTCATGAAGATCGCGTTGCTATGCCAGGCGGTGTGGCCGGTATTGCCACCCTCCGGCGTGGCGAACGACAGGTCCTTCTGGCTCCTCACACCCGCAGGCGAGCGGAAGCTCATGACTTCGCCCGGGCTGTGGCCCGGCCATTTGTAAGAATAGCGGTCGTAGGCAAGACCGAGATCATAGGCTTTGCCCTGTGTCACAAGCTTCAAGGCAGCCAGACGCGACGCATCGGTCATCTCGTTGAGGTTTCCGACTTCGTCGTGGGGTCCCCAGACCCAGCCCCAGCCCTTTCCCTTTGTCCACTTCTTCATGCCGCCGTCCTGCGCATCGGCACCGCCGGCTGCGAGGGCGAGAGCGGCCACGGCGAGCAGGCATCGCGAAACTGCCTTCATGGCATCCTCCCCGGAACGATTTATGGATGGCTTTGAGTCCGGACAGACTAGGCCCGAGCGAAACGTGGATCAACGAGATTGCGACGGCGGTTCAAACCTTCAAACAACGGCGTCGCTTCGCTCGCCTATGGAAGGCGGGCATCCAATACTCCACAGCGAGCGTAGCCCGGATGGAGCGAAGCGAAATCCGGGGCCGATTCAGTGATCCCGCATTGCGCTTCGCTCCATGCGGGCTACAGCTGAATCTGTGGAAGCCGCTGCGTCCCGTTACATTGGGACGAAATCTCACCACGGATCGATGTACGGATACTTCTTTGTGGTGCGGAGCGGCAAAGGCGGCAGGCGCTTCAAGCCGTTGACGATCCACTGGCGCGTGGCGGCAGGATCGATCACGTCGTCGATGCCGCCGCCCATGACGGCGTTGACGGCCTTGGCAGTGTCGTAGGCCTCCGCAGTGCGGCGCTGGAATTCGGCCAGGCGCGCGTCGGGATCCTCGATCGCCATCAGTTCCTTGCGGTAGCCGAGCTTCACCGCGCCCTCGATGTTCATGCCGGCGAACTCGGCGGTGGGCCAGGCGACGGAGAAGAAGCCGACCAGCGAGCCCGCGCCCAGCATCGCCTGGGCGCCAAGGCCATAGGCCTTGCGCACTACGACGGTGAACAGCGGCGCCGTCATGTTGGCACCGACATTGAACAGCCGCGTGCAGTGGCGCACCAGTGCGGTTCGCTCAACCTCCGGACCGACCATGATTCCCGGGCAATCGATCAGGTTCAGCACCGGAATGTCAAAGGCATCGCACAACTGCATGAAGCGCGCGCCCTTGTCGGCGCCGTCGGAATCGATGGCGCCCGCGAGGTGATGCGGATTGTTGGCGATCACGCCCATCGGCCGGCCTTCGAAGCGGGCGAACGCGGTGATGATGCCGATGCCGAACTTGGGACGGATCTCCAGCACCGAGTCCTTGTCGGCGAGCGCGTGCAGGATCTCGCGCATGTCATAAAGCCGCAGCCGGTTCTCCGGCACCGAAAACCGCAGCTTGCGCTGGTCATGCGCCTCCCAGTGCGGGATCGCGCCCTGGAAATAGGCGAGATATTTCTTTACCGCGTCGATGGCGGCAAACTCGTCCTTGACCAGGATGTCCACCACGCCGTTCGGCACCTGCACCGACATCGGCCCGACCTCTTCCGGCGTGTAGATGCCGAGGCCGCCGCCCTCGATCATCGCAGGGCCACCCATGCCGAGCGTCGAGCCTTCGGTGGCAATGATCACGTCGGAGCAGGCGACCAGCGCGGTGTTGCCGGCAAAGCAGCGGCCGTTGACGACTGAGATCATCGGCACGAGGCCGGAGAGCTGCGAGTAGGTTGTGAAGGTCTTCGTGTCGATCGCCACGCGCGGACCGATATGATCGTCGCCGGGCCGGCCGCCACCACCCTCCCCGAACAGGATCAGCGGCAGGCGAAACCTGTGCGCCAGTTCGAACATGCGATCCTGCTTGTAGTGATTGCGGCTGCCCTGCGTGCCCGCAAGCACCGTGTAGTCGTAATGCACCAGGGCCGCGCGCGAGCGGCTTTCGTCGAACAGGTCGCCGTTGATGTTGCACATGCCGGCGACGACGCCGTCGGCGGGCGTGTTCTTCCGCAGCTCGTCGAGGGAATTGCGCTGATGCTGCCGCGCCACGATCAGCGGCCAGTATTCATTGAACGAGCCCGGGTCGACCAGCCGATCGATGTTCTCGCGCGGCATCTTGTGGCCGGTCTTGCGCCGACGGGCGACGGCCTCGGGCCGGTTCTCGTCCAGCGTCAGCGCGTGGCGGGCGATGTTCTCCTTCAGATCATCGCGGACGTGATCGAGGTCGAGCTCGGCCGCAGCCGCCACCGCGTCGCCCGCAACCTCGGCCTCCTTGATGAACACAATCGGGAAGCCTTCGCGCACTACATCGCCCGCAGCCATGGTGATGCTGCGGACGATGCCGGCATGCGGCGCTGCGATGACGTGCTCCATCTTCATCGCTTCGACCACCGCCACCTGCTGGCCCTTGCGCACCGCATCGCCCTCGGCGACGTCGATCGCGACGATCGTGCCCTGAATGGGCGCGGCGACGCCGACCGATCCATCCGGGCCGGCCAGATCGGGCGCGTCGGCCTCATCCGCGGCCTGCACCATCCGCTCGGCCTTGACCGCGGCGTCGTGGGCGAACAGCGCCAGCGGATCTTTCGATTTCACATTGGCGCCGGCGAAACCCGCGCCGCGCGACGCAGCCGACGCCGGCTGCACGAAGCGCTGCCGCCGCTCGGTCGCCGCAGCGAGCGCGGCAACGTGTTCATCGAGCCAGCGCGTGTGGACGCGACCTTCGACGAAATCCGGATGCTCAAGCACGTTGCGCAGGAAGGCGATGTTGGTGGCGACGCCTTCGAGACGGAATTCACTCAGCGCGCGCGAGGCGCGGGCAACCGCATCTGCAAAATTCGGCGACGGCGCGTGCACGATCACCTTCGCCAGCAGGGAATCGAACGCGCTCGAGGTGCGATAGCCGGCGTAGCCGAAGCCGTCGGTGCGCACGCCAGGCCCGTTAGGCGCCTCGTAGATGGTGAGGGTGCCGCCGCCGGGCCGTACGGCGCCGTCTGGCAGCAGCGTCTCCATGTTGACACGCGCCTGGATCGCGTAGCCGCGCGGCGCGAGCGCGTTTTCGCGGTCAAGCCCCAGCGCCTTCAGCGTCGCGCCCTGGGCGAGACGGATCTGCGCCTGCACCAGGTCAACGCCGGTCACGGCTTCCGTCACGGTGTGCTCGACCTGCAGCCGCGCATTGGCTTCGATGAAGGCGAAAACCTGTGCGCCCTTGCGCCCTGAGACATCGACCAGGAACTCGAAGGTGCCGAGGTTGAAATAGCCGACGCTTTTTGCAAGCCGCACGGCGGCGTCGACGATGGCGCGACGGAGCTTGTCGTCGAGCGCCGGCGCCGGCGCGATCTCGACCAGCTTCTGGAAACGGCGCTGCACGCTGCATTCGCGCTCGCTCAAATGCGTGACCGCGCCGGTGCGATCGCCGAGGATCTGCACCTCGATGTGGCGGGCGCGCGGGATCAGCTCTTCCACATAAAGCTCGTCGCGGCCGAACGCGGCGCGCGCCTCGGAGGCACAGCGTGCGAACGTCTTCTCGATCTCGTCGGCGCTGGTCACGACGCGGGTGCCGCGACCGCCGCCACCGGCGAGTGCCTTGATGATCATCGAGGCTTCCGGCCCGAGCGACGCAAAGAACGATTTCGCATCGTCCAGCGTGCAGGCGCGGTCGATGCCGCGAATGACAGGCACGGACGCCGCAACCGCTGCCTGGCGTGCGCGGGCCTTGTCGCCGAACAGGTCGAGATGCTTCACCGCAGGCCCGACGAAGGTAAGCCCGGCCGCCGCGCAAGCCGCCGCAAAATCCGCGCGCTCGGCGAGGAAGCCATAGCCCGGATGGATCGCGTCACAACCGGCAGCCTTTGCCGCGGCGATCACTTGCTCCCCGTCGAGATAGGCGGCCGCCCCCTGTCCTTTCAGCACCTGCACCGCATCGGCAAGCCGCACATGCAGGCTCGCCGCGTCATCCTCGGAATGAACGGCGACGGTCGGCAATCCCATATCGGCAGCCGCCCGCGCGACCCGAATGGCAATCTCGCCGCGATTGGCAATGAGGAGCTTGGTGACAGGCATGGATGAGGCGTTTCCCGTGGTGGTGTTGGTTCAGATTTGCCAGCGATGATAGCGGGTTTTTCCCCTTGGCGACCCTCATTGCGAGCAAGGGTGAGGCTGCTGGGGGCATGACTCTGCACGGTGCGGCCGATGCGCCGCGCAACCGCTGCAGACTGCACGCGATGGTCCCGGACCGAACGAATCACGACGGCGGACGTTCCGGGCGAAGGTACAAACCTGGCCAGGATCGCACTGTCCTACGCCGTACCGATCACTGACTCAAAGAGTGATGACGCAGCTCGCGAACCTTCGGTGTTCGTCGTGCGTCTCATTCGAATGGACGACGTGTGCCCTCGCCCGGCCGCCTAGCCTGATCGCGTCAGAACCTCCGCCCGAAAAGGACGACGCGATGAACAAGCACGCAAGAAACTACGAGGCAAAAGTGACGGTTGAGGACAAGTTGACACCGCTGACGCTGCACGAGCTTGCGTCGATGAAGGACGTGCCGGCGACCGAGCCCGTTCCGGCCTTCGATCAGGCGGTTGAGTACGTGTTCGAGATCGAGGGCGACGCAGCGCCGGCGGTGATCGCCGTTGCGGCCCAGAACCGGCGGCCGGCGCGGACCAAACTGGTCGTCAGGGCAAAAGGGACCATCGCCGAAAGCGGCCCGCTGGCTGTCGGCGAGAGCGTATCCTCAGAGGAGCTGTCGCAATCGGTCGTCGGCAAACCGGCGCCGCACGCGTACCGGCCGAAGTGGCTGGATCTCGTCCATCTGCCACGGCTGGTGACGATCCCGGCGTGCGACGACTTCGGCGTTCCGAATGCACTCAGCCCGCGCGTCGCCGAGCAGACGGCGCGCGACTGGCCGTGGAATTGCGTCGGCAAGGTCGAGATCCGCCGCCCGAACCAGCCGAACAGCGTGGATGTCGGCAGCGGCGTGATGGTCGGCCCCAATCTCATGCTGACGGCAAGCCATGGCATGCCGTGGGGCGCATCGGACTCGACCGTCAAGTTCACGCCCGCCTTCCGCAACGGCAGCGACCCGCGATTCGGCCATGCCTTCGTCGAGCGCTGGCGTGGCATACGCACCGGACCGAACGATCCGAACGGGCTGGACTACGTCATCTGCAAGCTGAACTGGCGGATCGGCGACCGCACCGGCTGGATGGGATCGTTCCATTCGACCGACGACGACTTCTATGAAGACAGGCGCTGGATCAGCGTCGGCTATCCGCGCGCGTTCGCCGAAGGCAAGGTGCCGGCGGTCGAAGTCAACGTTCGTGTCGCCGATGTGGACAACGAAGGCAGCGACGGCCGGGAGATCGAGACCAACCGCTTCCTCAGCGGTGGCTGGTCGGGTGGTCCGCTGTGGGGATTTCTCAATGCCGGCGACCCGCGAGTCGTGGCGATCGCCAGCGGCGCGGAGAAAGACGGCCAGGACCCGCGACGCGACGTGCATGCCGGCGGCAAGCACCTGGTCGACCTGATCAAGTACGGGTTCGCCAACTGGGCGTAAGAAATTCGCCGTCATTGCGAGGCATAGCCGTTCGAAGAACGGCGTCGCTTCGCTCTTCGCCTATGGACGACGAAACAATCCAGCGCAGCGTATGTCGCAACCTCCGACTGGATTGCTTCGCTTCGCTCGCAATGACGGCGGAGAGCCCGCTGCTTACCCGACAACCACCGGGCTTACAGCGCCGGCGAGCCAGCGGGCGAAGCCGGTGATGCGCTCGTCCTCGTGCGGCCGGCCCATGAGTTGCACGCCGACGGGCATGCCGCCGACGGCCAGCAGCGGCATGGTGACGGCCGGCGCGAACAGCATCGAGCTCGGATAGTTGAAGACGGCGTCGCCGGTGGGGCGCGGCGCCAGCGGCTGGCCGGGCTGATCGCCGGCCCACAGCGGCGCCGGACCCGGACAGGTGAGCGTGATCGCCGCATCGGCAACATGAGCGATACGCGCGTATGTGGCCTGCGCGAGCTCGCGTTCGAGCAGCAGCGCGCGATAGTCGGCAGGCGACATCGCTTCCGCCTTCGCGAGCACAGTCTTGGCCCGCGCACTGACGCCTTCGGGGTGCTGATCGACGAGATTGCGCGTGGCCCAGCGGTTCTCCCAACCGGTGATGCCGCTTGCCACCGCCGTGGCATTGGCGATCGCCCGCTCCATGGCTTCAACTTCGGCGCTCTTCTGCCGCGTGACGAGCGTGACACCTTCGCGCGCGATGGCGTCCAGCACTTGCGTAAACGCTGACTTCGACGGCTCATCCAGCCGCGACCAGCCTTCGGTCTCGAGCACCATCAGCCGCCGCGGCTTCTGCGCGGGTGGCGGTGTCATCGATCCCGTCAGGCCTTGACAGCCGCGGTCGCCACCGGCGCGCGCGGCGATCTCGATCGCCACCTGCCACATGTCCTCGATGCAGCCGGCGTGCACTCCATGGGTGCTCATGCTGGTCGCCTGCCGCTCGCCGCGATTGATGCCGCCCTGCGTCGGCTTCAGCGCAAAGTTGCCGCAGAAGGCGGCGGGGCGGATGATCGAGCCGCCGACCTGGGTGCCGATCGCCGCAGGCAGCATGCGCGCGGCCACTGCGGCCGCTGAGCCCGAGGACGAGCCGCCGGCGGTGCGGGCGGGGTCGAACGGATTGGTCGTCGCCGGCGGGTGCGAACCGCCGAGCTCGGCAGTCGTCGTCTTGGCAAGAATGACGCAGCCCGCCTGGCGCAGCGCCCACACCGCCGCGTTGTCGCGCTTCGGGAAATTGCCGCGATAGGCTTCGCAGCCCATCTCAGTCGGCATGTCCTTGGTCTCCAAGAGATCCTTGATGCCGATGGGCAGGCCGTCGATCGGCGACAGCGCGCGGTTGGACTTCCAGCGGGCGCTGCTTTCGTCGGCAGCCGCACGTGCAGCAGGGACATTGGTGGCGGCAAACGCCTTCACGACCGGCTCGCGCGCGGCGATCGTCTCAAGGCAACGCTCGAGATAGGCGCGCGGCGTGTCGCCGCCATCGCCAAAGCGGGCGACCGCGTCGTGGAATGTCAGCGCCTTGAACGTGCGCGGGTCGTAGCTGGAGGCTTTGGGCGTGTTCATGCGTTTGCCGAATCCGGTCGTGGAACGATGTTTGCGACTGCCTGTTGCGCAAGTCAGGCGAATTGACGGAGGATAGCGGCAGACCGTTCCGCTTCGCAATCGTGTCCCGCGCAACGCCGCTGTGCATGGATGCTTCTGACTCAAGGAGTTCAACGATGGACATCAAACGAGCTGGCTCACGGCCGTCGGGCAAGGGTCCGGCGGAGTATTTCACCGGTGCAGTGCGACTGGACCCGCTGTTCCAGGCAGGCGATCCCACGCGCGTCGCCGGCGCGCACGTCACATTTGAGCCGGGCGCCAGGACCGCGTGGCATACGCATCCGCTCGGGCAGACGCTGATCGTCACGAGCGGATGCGGCTGGGTGCAGCGCGACGGCGGCCCGGTGGAAGAAATCCGGCCGGGCGATGTCGTGTGGTTTCCGCCGGGCGAGAAGCATTGGCACGGCGCAACGGCGACGACGGGAATGACGCACATTGCGATCCAGGAAGCGCAGAACGGCAAGACCGTCGAGTGGATGGAGAAGGTAAGCGACGCGCAATACACATCACCGAAACGCGCATGACCGCGCCCGATCTCAAGTCCCACATCGCGCTGGTGACGGGCGGCTCGCGCGGCATTGGAGCCGCGATCGTGCGAGCGCTCGCCGAGGCCGGCGCCGCGGTGGCGATCAACTACCGCGCCGAGGCCGCAGCGGCGGAGGCACTCGCGGCGGAGATACAGAAGGCGGGCGGACGCGCACTCGCGATTGCCGCCGACGTTTCGCAGGCCGATGCCGTCGCGGCGATGTTCGAACGCGCGGCTTCCGAGCTCGGACCGGTCGACATCCTCGTCAACAATGCCGGCATCGCCATCTCCCGCAATGTGGATGATCTCACCGAGGCGGACTTCGACCGGACCATCGCCGTCAACCTGAAATCGGTGTTCCTGTGCACGAAGGCGGCGCTGCCGGCGATGCGGCGCAAGCAGTGGGGCCGCATCGTCAACATCTCGTCAGGTGCTGCACGCGGCGTCGGCGCGATCGGCCCACATTACAACGCGTCGAAAGCAGGCCTCGAAGGCCTGACACGCGGTTATGCCGCGCGTCTCGTCAAGGAGGGTATCACCGTCAACGCGGTCGCTCCCTCGCTGATCGAAACCGACATGATGAAGGGCGCGAGCAACAGCGTCGCGCGCATTCCACTCGGCCGTTTCGGCACGCCCGAGGAGGTCGCCCAGGCCGTGATGCTGCTGGTCGGCAACGGTTACATGACAGGACAGACGATCGCCATGAGCGGAGGAATGGCGTTCAACTGACGCGCCGTCCACCCGCGTTGTGCCATAGCCTTGCGCGCACTACATAAGGGCCATCATGCAGTTTCAGTTCGACAACAGCTATGCCGCCCTGCCTGAACGTTTCTTTGCGCGTGTTGCGCCGGAACCGGTGGCTTCACCGCGCCTCGTGAAACTCAACCGGCCGCTCGCCCACGAACTGCGGCTGGACGCGGACTGGCTCGCGTCCGCCGACGGCGTCCGCGTGCTGGCCGGGCAGACTGTTCCAGACGAGGCCGATCCGATCGCCACCGCCTATGCGGGGCACCAGTTCGGAACCTTCGTGCCGCAACTCGGCGACGGCCGGGCGATCCTGCTCGGCGAGGTGGTCGACCGGTCAGGCCAGCGTCGCGATCTGCAATTGAAGGGCGCGGGGCGGACGCCGTTCTCCCGCCGCGGCGACGGCCGCGCGGCGATCGGGCCGGTGCTCCGCGAATATATCGTCAGCGAGGCGATGGCCGCGCTCGGCATTCCGACCACGCGCGCGCTTGCGGCGGTGCTGACCGGCGAAAAGGTGCAGCGCGAGCGGATGCTGCCCGGCGCGGTGCTGACGCGGATCGCCGCGAGCCATATCCGGATCGGCACGTTCCAGTTCTTCGCCACGCGCGGCGACGACGAGGCCGTCCGAAGGCTCGCCGACCATGTCATCGCCCGGCACTATCCGGAGCTTGCCGGCGAGGCAAAGCCCTATCGCGCATTGCTGTCGCGCGTGATCGAGCGGCAGGCACAACTCGTGGCGAAGTGGATGCAGGTGGGCTTCATCCACGGCGTGATGAACACCGACAACTGCTCCATCGCCGGCGAGACCATCGACTACGGGCCCTGCGCCTTCATGGACGAATTCGATCCGTCCGCGGTGTTCTCCTCGATCGACCAGACCGGCCGCTACGCCTTCGCCAACCAGCCGCGCATCGCGCTGTGGAATCTGACACGTCTGGCGGAGTGCCTGCTGCCGCTGCTGGCGGACGAGCAGGAGAAGGCCATCGAGATCGCAAAGGAAGCGCTCGGCGAATTCTCCGACGCGTTCGATGCTGTCTTTACCACCGGAATGCTCGCCAAGCTCGGCGTCGCCGGCGGCGCGGACGACGAGGGGCTCATCGCCGAGTTCCTGGCATTGCTGGCGGAGAACCAGGCTGATTTCACCTTCGCCTTCCGGCGACTGTGCGATGCCGCCGACGATGACGCGAGCGGCCTTCGCGCGATGTTCGCCGAGCCTGCCGGCTTCGACGCCTGGTCGGTCAAATGGCGGCATGTGCGGGAGCAGCGGCGGCTGGCGAGCGGCGAGATGCGGAAGATCAATCCCGCGTTCATTCCGCGCAATCACCGCGTCGAAGCGGTGATCCAGGCGGCGCTGCGCGACGATTTCGCGCCGTTCGAGGAACTGCTGACCGTGCTGTCACGTCCCTACGACGACCAGCCCGCGTTCGCGGCCTATGCCGAGCCGCCGGCACCCGAGGAGCGCGTCACGCAGACATTCTGCGGGACCTGAGGGCGGTCAGCGCGATCCTCCGCGAGATCCCGATCGCCTGCAGGAACGCCTCGTCATGGCTGACGACCAGCAGCGCGCCGTCGTAGGCGCGCAAGCCTGCCTCGATCGCTTCGGTCGAATGGATATCAAGATGGTTGGTCGGCTCATCGAGGATCAGCAGCGACGGCGGCGACACGCCGAGCACGCAGGCGAGAGCGGCGCGAAGCAACTGCCCGCCGCTGAGCGTCGAAACCGTCTGCAGCGCGGCGTCCGCGCGGAACATGAATCGCGCAAGCGCAGCGCGGCAGGCGGTCTCGTCGGCCTGAGGATTGAGCTTCAGGAAGTTGTCGCGGATCGTGCGTGAGGGATCGAGCAGCCTCGCCCGCTGATCGAACATGGCGAAGCTTACCTTGACCACCACCGATCCGCTCCAGGGGCGCAACTCCCCCGCGATGACCTGCAGCAGCGTGGTCTTGCCCGAGCCGTTCGGGCCGGTGACGACGATGCGTTCCGGCCCGACGATCGAGAACGACAGGTCGCGCAGCACCGGCCGCTCCGGTGCGTAACCGGCCGTCAGCGCGTCGAGCGTCAGCACAGCCCTGCCGGCGGGCAGCCCTGTGCTCGGAAGCGCGACGGTGAGGGATTGAAGGGTCTCGACACGCTGGCGCGCGCTGGTGACGTCATCGCGCGCCTCGTCGTTCCGGCGCTCGGCGAGGCGCGCCATGACGCCGCCGGTCGCCTCGCTCCGGTTCTTGCGCGCGCCGAGCAAAATGCGCGGCGTGCCGCCGCCGGCGCCATGCTTGCGGCCCGCGCTAGTCTTGCGCGCCTGCCGCTCCGCTGCGGCCTGCGCATTTCGCTTGGTCTCGGCAAGACGCTTTTCGGCGTCGGCAAGATCGCGCTCGGCCGCCGCGAGCTGGTGCGCCTTGAGCTCGCGATAGTGGCTCCAGTTGCCGCCATAGCGGGTGACGCCGAGCGACGTCAGCTCGACGATCGCATCCATCCTCTCAAGCAGTTCGCGGTCGTGGCTGACGACGATCGCCCCGCTTCGCCAGCCGGCGAGAAGGTCGATCATCGCCCGCCGTCCCTCGCGGTCGAGATTGTTGGTCGGCTCATCCAGCAAAACAAAGTCGGGTTCGGCAAAGACGAGGGATGCCAGACCGGCCCGCGTCGACTGCCCACCGGACAGTGTCGCCAGCGGTGTTTCCGCCGGCACGTCCAGACCGACGCGGGCAAGCGCCGCAGCGATGCGCGCCTCCAGCGTCCAGTCGGCCGATGTGAGCTCATTCGTGGTCGCTTCACCGCGTTCGGCGCGCCGCAAAAGCGCCAGCGCGTCTCGTGCGCCGAACAGGTCGGCGACCGCTTCATCGGCCTGCTGCTGAACGCGCTGCCGCAGCCAGGCGAGCCGGCCATTCACCGTCACGCGGCCCGATTGTGGACAGAATTCGCCCGCGATCAGCCTGAGCAGCGTGGTCTTGCCGACGCCGTTGCGGCCGACGAGACCCGCGCGCTCGGCGCCGAAGGCGATGTCGAGATTGGAAAAGAGCGGCCGGCCGTCAGCCGGTGACCACGTGAGATCGGAGAGAACGATGGAGACAGGCATGACGACGGACATCCTCAAAGGCAAGGCGGGTAAGCGTTGCGATTGAGTTGATATCCATGTCTGCTCCGGTCCGATGATTAAGGCACACGTCACATAGCGACTTCGCCGCCCACATTCAAGATGCAGCTGTCGCGCCGCGGCGCTCGTCGATGCCGATCACGTGATCGGCGCGCAGTCTGTGCTTGCGCAGCCATAGATAAAGACCGCTGACAAGGACGACGATGGCGAGGACGTCGAGCAACGCCCAGATGATCTTCAGTGGCAAGCCACCGTAATCGCCAAAGTGAAGCGGCTGCGACAACAACAGGGCTTTCGCGTACCACGGCATGTCCAGCACGTCCGAAAGCTCGCCGGTTTCCGCATCGATCAGCGCCACATAGAACAATTTCGCCGTAATCGGCCTGTCGCCGCGCGCGAACACCGCATAGTGATGCGGCGTACTGAAGCCTGCGCCGGGGAAAAAGAACGAGACGAGCTTGCCGCCGGGGAGCGCCGTGCGCGCGGTGGCAATGGCACGATCGACGGAGGACAGGCTTGCAGGTGTTGCGCCACCGTGCCGCTTCGACATCTGGAAAATCTCAGCGCGCACTTTTGCGGCGACGATGTCATGCAGCGTGTTGACGGCGCCGGTGGCGCCGACGACCAGCATCCACACGGCTATCGCGGCGCCGACGAGGTTATGCAGGTCAAGCCAATACAGCGGCCGGCTTCGCTCGCGCCGAAGCGCGCCGAATGGCAGCCTGCGCATGAACGGCGCATACACGACAAGGCCGGACACCAGCGAGGCGATGAACGTCAATGCCATCGCGCCGAGGAACAGCGAGCCATACAGTCCGGCGAACATGTCCGTATGCAGAGAGCGGATGAAATCCGTGAATGCACCGCGCGTCTGCGCGCGCTGGTCGCTGAGCGCGCCGGTCCGCAGGTCGAACGTTGTCTGATGCGAATCCTTGAACGGCGTCCGTACCGTCGGCGCAGACTGCGCCAGCACCGCTGGCCGGTCGCTCACGAAACCCAGCGACACCATGACGTCGCCTGGATACTTCGCCAGCGTCTCTGCAACGATCGCATCGAGCGTTGGCGCCCCCGTGTCCGGTGCGACGGCGGCGAGCTCCGGACGCGGATCAAGCCAGTCGTCGATCTCTTGATGGAAAACGAGCGGCAGCCCCGTCAGGCACAGCATCAACAGGAATGCCGTCGCGACGAGGCTGGTCCATTTGTGGACGAAGGACCAGCGTCGGACGCTTGCTGCACTCAGGCCTCTCATCGGCGCGCGCTGTTCACCACCGGTAGCTCAGCGTCGCAAGGATCGTGCGGCGCGTGCCGAGCGTGCAGCCCTGACCGAAGGTGCATTGGCTCACATAATACTTGTCAGCCAGGTTGAGCGCGTTGACGGACAGCATCGTTCCTTTCAGCTGGGGCGAGAGCCTGCCAAAGTCGTACTGAACGCGGGCATCGAACAGCGCGTAGTCGGGCACGACCCGCGTGTTGGTCACGTCCCAGGTCTCGCCGACATATCGCACGCCGCCGCCAAAGCCGAGACCGCCAAACGTCCCATCCTGCACCTCATAGAACGCCCAGAGCGCCGCCTGATCGACCGGCGTCTGCGGCAGCCGGCGGCCGATCTCCAGCGGATCCGTGCTTTTCGTAATTTCATGATTGAGATGCGCGTAGGACGCAATCAGGCTAAGGCCCTGCACCACTTCGGTCTTGGCCTCCAACTCGAAGCCGCGCACGCGCGCTTCACCGATCTGCACAAAGGAGCCGGATTGCGGAGGCAGGCTCGGGTCCGCGGTTTGGCGATTTTGCTGAGTCAGGTCGAACACCGACGCAGTGATCAGCGTTCTGGTGCCGGGCGGCTGGTACTTGACGCCGGCTTCGATCTGCTGGCCGGTGGTCGGCTTGTAGGCATTGCCACGCAAATCGATGCCGATGGTCGGCCGGAACGAGGTGGAGTACGACACGTAAGGCGTGACGCCATTGTCGAACAGGTAGTTCAGACCGACGCGGCCGGTGAAGGCGTCGTCGTTCTGCGGGGTCGAGAGTCCCGTCCTGCCGTTCAGCGTCGTCGCATCGGCGCGGTCGTAGCGGCCGCCAAGCGTGAGGACGAAGCCGCCGAACTTGATCTGGTCCTGCGCGTAGACGCCGATCTCGTCGGACTTGGACGATGTCCGCACGAAGTTGCTGGTGCCGGGATCAGCGATAGCGACGCCATAGAGCGGATTATAGATGTCGATGGGCGGCGCGAAGCCGCGACCGACATTATAATGGCTGTCCTCATTGCGATACTCGACGCCGAACAGCGCCGTGTGCGCGAACGGCCCGGTGAGGAAGCGCACTTCCGCATTGTTGTCGACGACAAGCGCCTCAGCGCCGGCGTCGATGCCGAACGCCGCTCGATTGAGCGTGCGGTTGTCAGGCAGAAGCTCGCCGTTGCGGTTCAGTGCCTTGAGATCGGCCTGGACGTCGAAGTAGCGCAGGTTCTGCCGTACCGTCACCGCGTCGTTGAAGCGATGTTCGAAAGCATAGCCGATAGTGCTCTGTTCGCGGTCGAAGCGGTCGAAGCTCGGCTCGCCTGCATAGCGCTCGAACGGAATGCGGCCGTTCGGATTGGGCAGCAACGTTCCCGAGGTCGGCAGATAGTTGAAACCGGTCTTGCCGCCCCACTCCCGCATATGGCTCGCAAGGATCGTCAGTGAAGTGTCCCAGGTGGGCCGCCAGGTGAAGGCGGGGGCGATGAAGCCGCGGTTGTTCTCCATGAAGTCGACTTGCGTGTCGGAGACGCGGCCGAGACCGGTGAGCCGGTAGAGGAACTTGCCCTCCTTGTCGATCGGCCCGCCGAAATCGAACGCGCCCTGCGCACGACCAAAGCTTCCGGTCTGGCCCACGATCTCGCCAAAGGGCACGGCCGTCGGCCGCTTGCTGACCATGTTGATCAACCCGCCCGGCGTGCTTTGCCCGTAGAGGCCGGACGCCGGGCCCTTCAGCACTTCGATGCGCTCGAGCCCGTAAGGCTCGGTCACGGTGCTGGCCCAGAACGTGCTCGCACCGCCGTTCGGCAGCCGCAGCGCATCAAGATAAAAGTCGGCCTGAAAGCCGCGGATCTGCGTGTAGGCATCGAACTGTGATGCCGTACCGTACGTTTCGGTGAACACGCCGGGCGTATAGCGCAACGCCTGACTGACACTCTGCGCGCCCTGCTCGCGGATCTGGTCGGCAGTGACGACGTTCACGGTCTGCGGCAGCTCGCGGATCGGTGTATCGGTCTTGCTGCCGGTGCCGCTGCGGGTAGCGACGTAGCCTTGCACCGGGCCATTGGCGCGCTCAGGCCCGGAACCTCCTGCCGGATCGAGGGGCGCCGCCGGCTGCGGCGTTGGCGCGGCCACGCGGCTTGCGCGACGCGCGCGCACAGGATTCGCGCTTCGCGCCACACGCCGCGCCTGCTGCGAGACAGGCGCATCAATGGTGACTGCGGGAAGGTTTGAGGGCGAGGATTGGGCCTTCGCGCCGCTGTCCATGCCAACCGAAAGCGCAAGGCCGCTCACTGCACCCAGGCACGTCGCCTGGGTGAACTTCATCACGTTCATTTTTATTGTTGTCCGAACTCTGTGCCGCACGTCCTTGTAGGCTGCACAGGGCCCATAACACGCGCCCGGCCCGTGACGCCGGCGGGCGCTTTAGAATCGTTTTAAGTCTGCCGTTCGAGACGAAGGTGTGTCCGTCGTGCAGCAGTCCGTGCGCCCTACCGACGCGTGTTGCCGACGCCGCCCGGGAAGCCTGGGGCATTGCTGCTGTCGCCGGGCAGGCCACTGGGCGCCGCGCCTGTTCCGATCGATCCCGGCGTCGACGTGTTCGGAACACCGGAAATCGATGGCACGGACGTCGCACCCGGCGATGACAGGCCCGACCCCGTCGTGCCCATCGAAGGTGGAGAAGGGGTCGACGGCGCACCGATCAACGGACCGGTGCCCGGCGTGGCGCCGATGCCCGAACCCGCGGGGCCAGAGGTTCCCCCGGCAGTCTGAGCGGCGGCCGGTCCGGTGAAGGCAAGAAGCGCGATGATGGCGTAGTGATGCACTCGCATTGGATTTTCTCCTTTTGCGCCTTTTGCAGACCAACACCTGAGGGCAGGCCCTGTTCCTGCTTGTCCATGCGTGACGCGCGGGCTTGCCCCGCAATCAATACCCCGTCATCTCCAGGTAGCCTTCGCCCGCATGACTGCCGGTCACATGCACCGGGCCTTCCCAGTACTTGAAGCGGGTGTCCATCCAGCTCCGCGGGTTCAGCGGCGCGGTCGTGATCTCGAGCCCGCGCGAGGGAATCGAAATCCGCCAGCCAGTCGGCACGTCGCGGTCAGCGATCCGCGTCGTCGCTGTCGGCGTCATACTGATGGCGCCCGGCGCGAGCTGTTCCGATCGCCCGTCGCGGCTGATCCAGTTGCCCGCGAAGAAATGTTTGCCATCGGCATGACGCAGACGGAACAGCATCAGCTTGTCGCCCGAAGCAAGATGCAGCGAGAACCAGTCCCAGCCGGTCTGATCTGCCTTGAGCGGCTGACTGCTCCACTCGCGGTCGATCCAGCCCTGGCCCGTGACGGCGATGGTCTTGCGGTCGAGGACCAGAGAGCCGGTGACGCGCAGATAAGGCTGGCTGTAATAATACGAAGCGTGGCCCTGCTCGGATTTCTTGCTGTAGCCGGCATCGCCCTGCAGAACGAGCTGACGGTCGCCGTCGAGACGCAGCGAATAGGAAAAATCCTTCGCCGACGCGCTCACCTGCAGCGACGCGAAAACCGACGGATCGGCAAACAATGTCCGCATCTGCCAGTTGTCGATCCACGCCTTGAACGGCGCGGCTTCGACACCCGCCTGACCGACGCCGCCGCGCGCAAAGCGCTCGGCGAAATGATGGGTCGCAGCACTCGTGACCGCCGCATGTCCCATCCAGAGCTGCCGGCTGGCCCAACCGCTTGCGTTATCGTTGGGCTTGTTGGCCTGACGAAACAGCGTCCACTGCACGCCGTAGCTGGTCCCTTCCGCATCTTTCAGGTTCGCGGTGAAGTACCACCACTCGATGCGGTAATCAGGATGTGCGCCGTGATCGGCAGGAAACCTCAGCGGCTTGCCGGGCATGACCTGCGCGAAGCCGTCGACGTCCTCGCCGAGACCGGCAAAGCCCTGGGCGTGCGACAGCGTCGTTTGCATCGCGAGCAACGCGACGATTGCGGCCTTCGAAATTATTTCTGTGAACCACCTAACGTTCATCGGCGAAAATCTTCAAAAGCGTGATCGGCTTGATACGCGCGAGCTTGATAGTCGGAAGCAGCGTGGCGAACAGCGCGGCGATCATCGCAACGATCAGCAACTGACCAAGCTGCGCGGGAAATATCGTCAGCGGCAGCCGCCAGCCGAATGCCTTGACGTTGACGACCTCGATCAGACACCAGGCGACGATGATCCCGAGCGGCAGCGCCAGCAGCGCGGTCAACAACGCCAGCAGCATCGTTTTCAGAAGCTCGAGGCCGGCGATCCGCCGACGCGTCAGGCCGATCGCCCACAGCGGCGCAAGCTGCGGCAGCCGCGCCTGCCCCAGCGTCAGAAGACTGGTGAACAGCGCCGTGCCCGCGACCGCCAGCGTGAACGCGTTCAGCGCAGCCGTGATCGCGAAGGTCCGACTGAAGATGCGGCGGGATTCGGCCTTCACCGTCGCCTGATCGGCTAAGCTGGTGCCGCCGAGCGCAAATCTCGCCTGGAGCTCCGCCATCAGCGCCGCCACTTTCGCAGGCGCGATCCGCACCCCGAAGCGCGTGCGCTCCGCGTTGTCAAAGCGGTGCAGGAGCTGGTCGACGTTGACGATGATCTGCCCCTTCGGATTGCCGTAATCAGCGTAGATGCCGCCGACCGTCGCGATCCATTCGCCGGACGACGGAATGCGTAACCTGTCACCGATATGCAAGTTCAACCGGCGCGCCAGCTGCTCGCTGATCAGGATCGCGGTGCCGTCGCGGACACGATCCCAAACGTCCGGCGAGAATTCGAGCAGCGGCCAGAATTCGCGGTACGTGGCATGATCTGCGAGGCCCAGCACCTCGACCTGTTCGCCTGAGAGCTTCGTTTCCGCGCGCGCGCTGGGCAACACGGCGTCCACGTCCGGTCGGCTGCGCAAGTCAGCCTCGATTGCTGCGGCCTGCGCTGGATCTTTGGCGACGAGGTAGATTTCCGACGAAAGGCGGCCATCGAGCCAGCGGTTGAACGTCCTCTCGAAGCTGCCGACCATGGTGCCGACGCCGACATTGACGGCGAGCGCCAGCAGCAGCGCCATCAGTGCCAGCGACAATCCGGACAGTTGCTGGCGGCTGTCCGCCCAAGCCCACATTGCGACCGGCCGGCGCGACATGCCCTCACCAGCGCGCAGCAGCAGATTGAGAAGCGGCGGCAGCAGCAGCGCCGCACCGAGCAGAATACCGCCGAGCACAGCAAAGGCCGCGACGAGGCTTGTGCCAAGCGTCAGGCAGACCGCAGCGACCACGAACGCGGCGCAGGCGAGCACGGCCTGCCAGCGCAGCCAGCGCCGCTGCGCATCCTGCCACGCGAACGGCTGCGCCGAGGCGAGCAGCGGCAGGCGAAACACCTTGACGAGTGCGTGTGCGGCCGCGAGCAGCGCTCCGGCGATGCTCATGCCGAGCCCGGCAAGCCACCATTGTGGCGCAAGCCCCAGTTCGCCGGAAACACTTGCGCCATAAAGCCCGCGCAAACTTGCCGCCACGTCCGGCAGCAGTGCCGAGGCAAGAAAAAAGCCACTGACGACGCCGCCCAGCCCAGCAACGAGAGCCAGCAGCACCAGCTCAACAACGAGCGCCGCAAGAAGCCCGCGCGGCGACACACCGCAGGCGCGCAACGTGCGCAGCATCGGCAGCCGCTGCTCGAACGCAAGCCCGATAGCGGAGTGCACGAGGAATAGTCCGACGAGAAACGACAGCAGGCCGAACGCCGTCAGGTTGAGATGAAAGCTTGCGGTCAGACGCTGCAGATCGGTCTGGGCGCCCGCGTCGACCAGATCAAGGCTATCGCCTGCAACGTCGGCGAGCGGCGTCCGCTCGCCAGCCGCGGCCGAATCGAGCAGAAAACGCGAGATCCGATCCGGCATCCGCAAGGCCCGCTGCGCCCAGGCGATGTCCATCACCAAAAGGTTCGGGGAAAGCTCGCTCGCGAGATGCAACGGAGGGAGCGGCTCGCCGGCGTCAGTCTCGAGTCTGGCGCCTTCTGTTCCCGCGATCTCGCGCGCAGTCTCAGGAGCGATCAGCGTCTGTCCTTCCGCCGCGAGAAATTTTTGCAGCGCCGCCTGATCGATCGACGGCGCAGGCCCTGCGCCGCGCGGCAGGCTGATCGGCTCGATGCCAATGAGCCGGATCTGCCGTCCGTCGATCCGCACGCGGCCCTCGACGACAGGCGAAACGAGCCAGCCCGCGCGGCGCAGGTCCGAGAACAGCGATTGCGGGACGGTCGTCGCATGCGCCGGCACCAGCATCGCCGTCGCTCCGCCGCCAAACGACGCCGCGGCGCGGTCGTAGCTCAGGCGCGCCTGGGTGTTGATCGCCTGCACGCCGCTTAACAGCGCAGTCGCCGACATCAATCCGATCAACAGCGTCGCGAGCTGCATCGGATGCCGTGTCCAGTGACTGAACAGCACCCTCAGCGTCCAGGCGCCGCCCGTCATGCGATGCGCCCACCCGTCAGATGCGTGCGCCGGTCGAGCAGGCTCGCAAGCCGCATCGAATGCGTCACCATCAGCAGGCTGCAACCGCTGGCCTTTACGAGATCGGTCATCAGCTGCACGACCTCGTCCGCCGTCGCCTCGTCGAGATTGCCGGTGGGTTCGTCCGCCAGCACCAGCTGCGGCCGATTTGCGAGCGCGCGGCCGATCGCCACGCGCTGCTGCTGTCCGCCCGACAGTTGCTCGGGATAGCGATCAAGCAGGTCGCTGAGACCCAACCGATCGGCGAGCTCGCGCTGCCATGCCGCGTCGAAGCGATCGGCAATGCGCGCCTGAAACGCCAGGTTGTCGGCGACCTTCAAGCTGGGGATCAGGTTGAATTGCTGGAATACGAGGCCGAGGCGGTCGCGCCGCACGCGCGCCCGCTCGTTCTCCGACAAGCTCGAGATCTGCGCGTCGTCCAGCAGGATGGTTCCGGCGTCAGGATCGTCGAGACCGGCAATCAGGTGCAGCAGCGTGCTCTTTCCTGAGCCGGATTCGCCGGTCAGCGCCAGGCTCTCACCGCGCGCCACCTGCAAATTGACATCGCGCAAGACGGACAGCGCTCCGGATGGAATCCTGTAGCTCTTGTTCAGGCGGGAAACGGTCAACATTCGCGCGAATCTGAAGCAACTTGACGGCCTTGGCCAGAGATATCGGGGCCAATCATCCGTTTGAATGACGTCAATACGACCGGCTTCCCTCTAAACCCGAGTGAATGCAAGGGAGCCTGAAATGACGCGCACCGTGCAAGCATCTGTCGCAATGATCCTCCTGGCGCTGACGGCCATCGTCGGCCTGGCGCCAGGATCAGCCTTCGCGTTTCCTGCGTTCAGCGATTGGCCGTCGCGCACGGTCAAGATCATCGTGCCGTTTCCCGGCGGCTCGCCAAATGACATCGCCGGCCGCACCTATGCCGCCGGCCTCGCAAAACGCTGGCGCCGGCCGGTGACCGTCGAAGGCCGGCTCGACGCCGAGATGATTGCAGCCGGTGGGCCCCTCGCCGACGTTTGGGACGACCACACATTACTCTACGGCACCGCCGGCATGATCGCCACCAAGCCGCTGGTGCGACGAGCGCCTGCCGAAGATCACGTACTGGACATGGCGCCCATCTGCTCCGGCGCCCGCACCATTCTGGTCATCGCGGTGTCGAGCAGCCTACCGGCGCGATCATTGAGGGATCTGGTCGAGCTCGCCCGATCAAGGCCGGGCGAGCTGACCTGGAGCGCAGGGCCGAGCGTGCCCCATCTGGCTTTTGCCACGTCGATCAGACGTCACGGGCTGCATCTTCTGCAAGTCCCCTATCGCGACGCTGCGACCGCGCGAGCCGATCTCCGCGACGGGCGCGTGCACGTGCTGTCGCACTCGTTGCCGGCAGTGGCCGATCTCGTCGCGCAAGGTCAGGCCCGTATCCTCGCGGTCACCAGCCCGCAACGCGAACCGGCGTTGGCAGATATCCCGACGGTGACCGAGGCCGGCTTCCCCGAGATGTCGATCGAAAATCTGTCGGGATTGTTCGGCTCCCGCGCCATGCCGCCCGAAGTGCGGGACCGGATCGCCGCTGACATGCGCGCGGTAGCCCGCGATGGGGCCCTCGTGGCACGTCTCGAGGCGAACGGTCAGCGTGCGCTTGGCAGCACGCCGGCGGATTTTGCCGCTGCGATCGGGCGATATCGCATCCGCGTTCAGCAGATTCTGCACATCGTCGATCCGAAAGCGTATTGAGAATCAGGGTCACGCCAATGCAATCCGCTGACGTGATCGCGCTTGCGTTCGGTGTATTCAACGCGCTGCGGCTCGTCTCATACCTGCCGCAGATCATCGCAGTTGCGAGGGATGCGAACGGAGCGACAGCGATCTCATTGTCGTGCTGGTCGATCTGGATCGGCGCGAATGCGACGGCGGCACTCTATGCGTGGGTCAATGTCGGCGACGCGACGCTCGCGCTCGTCAGTGGCTTCAACGCCCTGAGCTGTCTCGCCGTCTTTCTGCTCGCCGCCCACAAGCGCCTGCGCAGGCACCTTGGCCTCGCGGCGCATGGTGCACAGCAGCACTAAATCACGCCCGTCTCCGATCCCTCGCTATGGGAAGGGCAGCTCCGCAAAAACCGCTGCGACCCGACCCTTCAATGCGCTGCGGAATGAGTTACTCTTTTGATGCCTGGGAGGCAAAAATCAGTCATTGTCGGGTGGCAAACGGCCAGACGCGGCCCGAAATGTCGAATAATCGATTGTGAGAGCCAAATTAAAAATGAACGCACCAATCCGGATCGACGAAATCACAGGGCTGAAAGTCTTCAATACCCGCGCCGCCAAGGCCACAGAGAAGATCACCGGCAAAGGGTATTCAGCCATCGATGATCGGGCGCTGAAGGAACTCCCCCCACCCCCGCCGGGCGCAGTCTTCAATGCCGAGGAGCAGGCCAAGTACCGCGCATACAAGGAGGCGCGACGGGGTGCGGCCGACTACATGGCCATGGAAGGCGAATTCGCGCGGTATCTCGACGACGTCTATTCGGCGCCGCCGGTTCCGCGCGAGCCTTTGACTGACAACTGCGAGATCCTGGTCATCGGCGCGGGCTTCGCAGGCCTGCTGCTCTGGTGGAAGCTGAGAGATGCGGGCTTCAAGGATGTCCGCTTCTGCGAGAAAGGCGGCGACGTCGGCGGCACGTGGTACTGGAATCGCTATCCCGGCATCGCCTGCGACGTGGAAGCGTACAGCTACCTGCCGCTGCTCGAGGAGATGGGCTACTTCCCATCCATGAAGTTCGCTTCGGGCTTCGAGATCCTCGAATACTGCCAGGCGATGGCGAAGAAGAGCGGCTTCTATGACCGCTGCCTGTTTCACACGACGGTGGAACGAACCGACTGGGACGAGAAGACCAGCCACTGGACGGTGTTCACCGATCGCGGCGACAAGATGCGCGCACGTTACGTGGTGCTGGCGAACGGCATCCTGACAACACCGAAGCTCGCACGCATCGAAGGCATGGAGACCTTCAAGGGGCAATCGTTCCACACTTCGCGATGGGACTACACCATCGATCTCACCGGCAAACGCGTCGGAATCATCGGTACCGGCGCCACCGCCGTCCAGGTGATCCCGGAAATCGCCAAGGTAGCCAAAGAGCTCTACGTCTTTCAGCGCACGCCTTCGACGATCGACGTGCGCGACCAGCGCGCGACGACACCTCAAGAAATCGAGGAATGGTCAAAGCAGCCTGGTTGGGCAAAGGCCCGACGCGAACGGCTCGCGACGATCTCGGCGGGACGAACGGCATTGCAGGCCAACGATGATTTCCTCTCGGGCAAAATCGCCGATTTCAAACCACGCAAGCAGCATGAGCGCGAGCTTACGCCTGACGAACTGCTGAAAAAGCAGCTCGACACCAACTTCCGCATCATGGAGCAGATTCGCGCGCGCGTGGACGCTATCGTCAAGGATCCGAAGACCGCTGCGGCGCTGAAGCCCTATTACCCTTACGGCTGCAAGCGGCCGACGTTCCATGACGAGTTTCTGCCGACATTCAACCTGCCGCACGTGACGCTGGTCGACACCGCGCCGAACGGAGTCGGCAAGATCAACACAAAAGGCGTCGTGCATGACGGCAAGGAGTATCCGCTCGACGTGCTGATCTACGCCACCGGTTTCCAATGGATGGCGACGTCCACGTTCAACATGATCAGCGGCCGCGGCGGGCGGACGCTGCGCGACAAGTGGACGACGGAGGGCACCAAGACCTTCCTCGGCCTGCACAACCACGGATTCCCCAACCTGTTCATCATGTCCGGGCCACAGGGCGGCGGCGGCCAGTTCAACTTCACCCGCGGCATCGAGGCGCACACGGATTATGTGGTGTGGATGCTCGACACGATGCGCGCCCGCGGCGCTGGCATCATCGACATCAAGAAGGAGCCGGAAATCGTCTACGCCGCACACTGCCGCGAGGCCGACATCCGCACGGCCGCGTTCCGCGACTGTCTCTCTTATTATAATGGCGAGGGCAACGCGGAGCCGGGCAGCCTCGCCTATTACGGCGGTCCCGACAAATGGCACGCGCTGCGGAAAGCGGCGCAGGAATCGCTGGAGCCGTATGTGTTCGAGCCGGCGCGGGAGTAGAGCCCGGTTTTCCGCGGAAAATGCGAGCAAGTAACCCGATCTATGCGTCACTGCGTTTCGCGCAGCAACGACGCCAAGGCCTACTCCCGCTTGAAGCGATAGTCGAACCGGTCGCCATCCGCCTTGATCAAGCCGACGGTTGGCGTCGGAAAATGGATCGGCAGGATCAGCGTATTGGTGTCCGCCACTTCGGCGAAGAACTTGCGGCGTGACACCGCCGATTGCTTTGCGTCCCAGTCAGGACGCGCAGACCACGCCGGTTCGCGGCATTGGATCGCATGATGCATCAGGTCGCCGGCCACCACCGCGCGCTGGCCGCGCGAAGAGATGTTGATGCAGCAATGGCAGGGGGAATGCCCGGGCGTGGGCGTCAGCGTCACCGTGTCGTCCAGCGCATAGTCGTCATCGACGAGCAGCGCCTGCCCCGCCTCGACGACCGGCAGCACATTGTCGCGAAACACGGTGCCGGGCGGATTCGCGCCCTTCTTGTTCTCGGCTTCCCACGCCGCGTATTCCTTTTTGTGAAAAATGTACTTCGCATTCGGGAAGGTCGGCACCCAGCGGCCGTCGCGCAGCGTCGTGTTCCAACCGGTGTGGTCGATGTGCAAGTGAGTGCAGAATACGTAGTCGACCTTGTCGTAGGAGACACCGAGCGCGAACAACTCATCGCGCCAGCGCTCCTTGCCCGGAAAATCGAACGGCGGCGGATGCCCTTTGTCCTCGCCAGTGCAGGTGTCGACCAGGATCGTATGGCGCGGCGTACGTACGAGGAAGGTCTGATAGGTGATGACCATCTTGCCCGATGCCGTATCGAACACCTCCGGCTCCATGGTTGCGAGGTGTCGCTTGAACACGCCCTCGTCATAGGCCGGGAAGAAATCTTGCGGCTTCCGCCACGGTCCCTCGCGTTCGATCACCGCATCGATCGTGATGTCGCCGATTGTGATTTGCTTCATGCGCTTCCCCCGTCGTTACGTGGCCAAGCGTAACGGCGGCGCGGCGGACCTTCAAGCTGCGAAGTCCGTTCCCCGTTCACGCGCGGCGGCAGCTCAGGAATTGAGCGCCGTGACGATCCAGATCGAGCCGCCAAGCGACACTCTATTATCCTGCAGGAACGGCGCGAGTGCGACGCGGATCGTTTCGGTGGCGGCGGCGATCGCTTCCGCCGGCTGGCCATCGAGCGCCCGACTCGCCGGCCCCATTTGAACGGCGGTTTTCACCGCGGCGTCCAGACCACGTCCGGCCGCCACATCGAGCGAAAGGTCTTGCCGCTCCAAGGCAATTGCCGAGAAGCCAGCCTCACCGAGAATGCGACGAACGCGCTCCTCACTTGCGAACGCGAAGGGCCCCGGATCCTCAGGGCCAAGCTCGGGCAATTTCGGAACATGCTTGTAGGCGGCTTGAAGCGGCACCATCAGCCAGGGATTGTCGCGCGGGGTTCGCCAGCAGGCGAATGCCACCCGTCCACCGGGGCGCAGAGCCCGGCGCATATTAGCGAACGACAGTGCCGGCTCCGCGAAGAACATCACGCCGAACCGCGAGACCAGGAGATCAAAGCTCGCCGGCTCGAAGGCATGCACCGTGGCATCGGCAAGCGCAAACTCCAGCGGCGCATTCGCCGGCGCAAGCTCGCGAGCCCGTGTCAGCATCGGCGCGGAGATGTCGATGCCGAGAACATGCCCGGCTGTGCCGACCCTTTCGGCAAAAGCAACGGTCGTCGCCCCGCAACCGCAGCCGACATCGAGAACGCGATCTCCCGCCTTCGGTCTGGCGCGATCGAGCAGCATCCGGGAGATCGGTTCAAGGAGGATGTCCTGCATTTCTTGCCGATCGACCCAGTGCTGGCCGCCTGGACCATTCCAGTATTCGATCTGATCGGTGTTGCGCTGGTGTCCATGGGGAACAGTCATGGCATCCTCGGTCGCTATTGCCCGCGCCCACTGTGCCGGAAAATCGCCCGGGCGCAAAGCCGCCGAGGATTTCATCTGGCGCATCCGCTTTCTTGTCATGGCCAAGCACTGTGGCTAGCTTGGTCCCTAAGAACACGAGCGGGCGAAGTTCCGTCAACACAATATCCAGGGAGGATTGGATGACCAGACTGACCCGCCGTCAGTTGTTGTCGGCAAGCGCCGCGGCGGGTGCCGCGTCGATCGTTGGCCTCGATGTTGCCAGCGCGCAAGCTGCCTGGCCTGCCCGTCCGGTGACGGTGATCTGCCCTTGGGGCGCCGGCGGCGGCACGGACGCAACGGCGCGCATCGTCGCCGCCATTCTGGAGAAAAACCTCGGACAGCCGTTCAATGTCGTCAACCGCACCGGCGGCTCGGGTGTGGTCGGCCATGCGGCCATCGCCTCTGCGCCGGCCGACGGCTACACCATCGGCATGATCACGGTCGAGATCACGATGATGCATCATCAAGGTCTCACCGAACTCAATCCGACCAGCTACGCGCCGCTCGCGCTGATGAACGAGGATCCGCCGGGCGTCCAGGTCAATTCCGCAAGTCCATACAAGAGCGTCAAGGAGCTGGCCGACGCGATCAAGGCCGCACCGCACGGCAAACTGAAAGCGTCCGGCACCGGCCAGGGCGGTATCTGGCATCTCGCTCTCGTCGGCTGGCTGACAGCAATGGGCCTGAAACCCGATCATGTGGCCTGGGTGCCGTCGAACGGCGCGGCGCCTGCCGTGCAGGATCTGGCGGCCGGTGGCCTCGATATCGTCACCTGCTCGGTGCCGGAGGCGAAAGCGATGATCGATGCCGGCAAGGTGAAAAGCCTTGCGGTCATGGCCAGTGAACGCAATCCAGCGTTCAAGGACGTTCCGACGCTCAAGGAGGCGGCCAGCATCGACTACACGGTCGGCGCCTGGCGTGGCATCGCCGGACCCAAGGGGCTTCCCAAGGAGATCGCCGACAAGCTGACCGCAGAATTAAAGAAGGCCAACGAGTCGAAGGAGTTTCACGAATTCATGTCCAACCGCGGCTTTGGCGTGAAGTGGGCCGATGCCGCGGGCTTTGCGAGCTTCATGGCCGAAGGCGACGCCAAGATGAAGACGGCGATGACCGCGGCGGGCCTCGCGAAGAAGGCCTGATGGGGCTGCGAGTGGCGAGGCCGTCTCGTGCCCATTCGTGCTGGCGACGACCGCACGATGCTTCGCCCCTGCATCTCGACGTAAATCTTGTGCCGCGATATCCGCAACGCAATGCTCATCCCCGATAGAGTCTCGGGCATTATGCTCGTCGGTCTCGGCGCCGCGGCCGCCTATGGCGGCTCGTTACTGCCGCCGGTGCCGGGCCAGCAGATAGGACCCAATGTCTTCCCGATGGTGGTTGGCATTGGACTCTTGCTCTGCGGCGGCCTGATCGCGTTTGGCGTCGGCTCGACGCTGGAGCGCGAAGCCGAAGCAGAGCTTGCGGCACATTCCGACCAGCCGGCGCCGGAAACGGCGCACTCACCGCTGATGAACGGCGCGAAGACGCTGCTGCCGCCTGCCCTGCTCCTGGCTTACGTCTTTGTCGGCGATGCGCTCGGCTTCATCCCGACCGCCTTCGCCATCGTGCTGACCGTCGCGCTCGCCATGGGCGCGCGTCTGCGGCTGGCACTGCCGCTCGCATTGATCGCGCCCGTGTTCGTGCACCTGGTGTTCGTCAAGCTGCTCCGCGTGCCGTTGCCGCCGGGCATTCTGCCAATGCCATGGTGAGGAGACGCGAATGCTGAGCACACTGGCTGAAGCGTTCCGCCTGGTCGCAGCGCCCGACGTGCTCCTCGCGATCCTGCTGTCCTCGATCTATGGTCTCGTGGTCGGATCCCTGCCGGGCCTCTCCGCCACCATGGCAACAGCGCTGTTGGTGCCTGTCACCTTCTATCTGTCGCCGATCGCGGCTGTCGCCACCATCATCGCGGCTTCGGCAATGGCGATCTTCTCCGGCGATATTCCAGGCTGTCTCTTACGCATTCCGGGTACGCCCGCCTCGGCCGCCTACACCGACGAAGCCTATGCAATGACGCGCAAAGGAGAGCCCGAGCTGGCGCTGGGGATCTGCCTGTGGTTCTCGGCCATCGGCGGCATCATCGGCACACTCTCACTGATCCTCCTGGCGCCGCCGCTGGCCGAAATGGCGCTGAACTTCTCGACCTTCGAATACTTCTGGCTGGCGCTGCTCGGATTGATGTGCGCGACCATGGTGGCGCGCTCCAATCCGGTGAAGGCGATCGCCAGCATGCTGCTCGGCCTGCTCGTATCCTGCGTCGGCATCGACAACCCGGCGGGCACGCCGCGATTCACCTTCGGCTCGACTGACCTGCTCGGCGGCATCGAGGTGATCCCCGCGCTGGTCGGCGTGTTCGCGCTCGCTGAAGTGATGCGCAGCATGACCGAGCCCGAACCGCCAAAGATGCCGCGCCGAAAGTTCGGATCACTCCTGAAGGGCATGTGGAAGCTGACGCGCGAATATCCCTGGCCGCAACTCCGCGGCAACGTCGTCGGCATCATCATCGGCGTTCTACCCGGCGCGGGTGCCGACATGGCCGCGTGGGTCAGCTACTCGATGTCGAAGCGCTTCTCAAAAACGCCGTCGAAGTTTGGCACGGGGCATCCCGAAGGGCTGATCGAGGCCGGCGCGTCAAACAATGCCAGTCTCGCGTCCGGCTGGGTGCCGTCGCTGCTGTTCGGCATTCCCGGCGATACCATCACGGCGATTGCGATCGGTGTCTTGTACATGAAGGGATTGAACCCCGGGCCGTCGCTGTTCACGGAAAAGGCGTCGAGCATGTACGCGCTGTACATCATCTTCATCATCGCCAATATCATCATGATCCCTCTCGGCATCGTCATGATCCGGCTGGCATCGAAGCTGCTGTCGGCGCCGCGCTCCGCCATCATGCCGGTGATCGTGCTGCTGTGCGGGGTCGGATCGTTCGCCACCGGCAACAACCTGTTCCTGGTGGTCACGGTCGCAACCTTCGGCGTCATCGGCTATGTGATGGAACGCAACGGCTATCCGGTGGCGGCGATGGTGCTGGGCATCGTCATGGGCACCATGGTCGAGCAAAGCTTCGTCACCTCCCTCATCAAGTCGGACGGCAGCATCTGGCCGTTCTTCAGCCGCCCGGTCGCCGCCATCCTTGCCTTCCTCACCATAGCTGCGGTGCTGTGGCCGGTCGCGTACTGGGCCTGGGGCATGGCACGGCAAGCGAAGATGGCCACGCAGCGCGGGTGAGCCGGGGCGAAACTGAAAGATTCACGTTCCGTTGTAGCGACCGCGCCGCTTTTCTCTAAAGGCCTGTACCGCCTCCTTGTGATCGTCGGTACTCGCAAGTATGGCGGCCTGAGAAGATGCCAGCTCCAGGGCCGAAATCATTTCACTCTGAAGGCTCTGGTACGTGAGTCGCTTCGTTGTCTGCACACTGAGCGGTGGCAATGATGCAAGCTTGTGAGCTATCTCGTGAGTCCTGGTCTTAAGCTCGCCGTGCGGCACCGTGTGGTTGACGATTCCGAGGCGCGCCGCTTCGGTCGCATCGACGAAATCGCCGGTCAGAAGCAGTTCCAATGCGCGGCCGAGCCCTATCAGCCTCGCGAGAAAAAAGGCACCTCCGTCGCCGGGCGCCAATCCCAGCTTGACGTAAGCCTGGGAGAACCGCGCCTTGTCGGAGGCGACACGAATATCGCACATCAACGCGATGTCCATGCCGCCGCCGACTGCGTCGCCGTTGATCATGGCGATCACCGGCTTGTCGATCATTGCCAAGGTCTTCGGGACAATCTGCATCCTGTTCCAAAGATCTGACTTGCGCTGTGCGACCGAGATGGGCCGTCCCATGCTTTTGACGTCGCCGCCTGCACAGAACGACTCTCCAGCGCCCGTGATGACGATGACCCTCACCTGCGGGTCGTCACGAAACGCCAGCAAAATTCGGGCACACTCTTCCAGCATTTCCAGCGTAAAGGCGTTCCTGCTTTCAGGCCGATTGAACATGATCGTGCCGACGTGGTTCTCAACCGAGTGGATGATCGAACGGTTCAAGTGCACCTCCTGATTGTCCATTGCTTCAACGCCATCAGTTACTCAGGCTTGATGTCGGCCTGTCCGACGATTGACTTGAGGGTGTGCATGTCCCTCCGGATGATGGGTTTCAGCTCATCCAGCGGTGGCTGAATTGCGACTGCGCTCGATCCCAGCTCCTTCAACTGCTTTGCAAACTCTGCAGTTGCCTGAATGCGGGTGAATGCCTCGTTCAACCGCTTCACGATCGGCGCCGGCGTTCCGGCCGGCACGAGCAGAAAGTTTCGCCAGCTGAACTCGAAATCTATCCCTTGATCCTTGAATGACGGCGCATCCGGAAAGGCATCGGAACGACCCGCACAGCTTGCCAGCACCTTCAATTTGCCGGCCTGGATCGGGCCGTAGGCGGAAACCGAATCGGCAAAGCCGACCTTGATGTGACCTCCAATCATATCGGTCACAAGCGGCGTTCCACCCTTGTAGGCGACATGAATCATCTGAATGCCGGTGGCGGACGCGATCATCTGCATGCAGACATACGCTGGTGAGGCCGGTCCCCAGGTTGCATAACTGATCTCGCCCGGCGCCTTCTTGGCCATCGTGACCAGCTCGCGAAGATCGTTCGCAGGAAAGTCCGGGTGAGCGACCAACAGGATCGTGCCTTCGCTGATGATGCCGACGGGATCCAGCTCCTTGATGGGATCGACGCGCAGCGACGGCATCATCAGCGGATTGACAATCAGGCCCGTGGACGATGCCAGAAGCAGCGTATAGCCGTCAGGTGCCGAGCGGGCCGCAAGCTCCACACCGATGGAGCTGGAGGCGCCGGGCCGATTCTCGACGATGACCGGCTGGCCCATTGCCGCAAACAGATGCTTGGCGACGACGCGGCCCAGCGAGTCTCCCGTGCCGCCGGGAGGTTGCGGAACAATCAGCCGGATCGGCTTGTGCGGATAAGGTGCGGTCTCGGCGTCAGATGCCGATGCCCCCGTCACCGACGCCATTGTCGCAGTGACGACCAAGAAAGCGATGAGCGCGGCCGTGGTCTGAAAGTGCGGCTTCATCCAGCTCCTCCCGCCTTTGTGCTTTTTGCGGGACGGCTCCCCGCGGGCTTCGCGCCACCTTATGGCGCACAAAACGACTCCACAAGTATGAAAAATTCAGCGTATATATGAATTATGATCTTCGGGGAGAAAGTCAGATGGCCGGACCGCTGAACGGTGTACGGGTACTCGACGTGACGAGCGTCCTGATGGGGCCATTTGCGACACAGATCCTCGGCGATCTTGGCGCCGAGATACTGAAGGTCGAGCCACTGCGAGGGGACGATACGCGCTTTACCGGCTATGCGCGTCACCGCGGCATGGGCTCGAGTTTCCTCAATACGAATCGCAACAAGAAGAGCATCGCCGTCGACTTGAAGAGCGTCGCCGGCCGCGAACTCGTGCTGCGCCTTGCATCGAGTTGCGATGCGTTTGTTTCGAACATTCGCCCAAACGCGCTGACCCGGCTCGGGCTGGATTACGCCGGCGTCTCGATCGCCAATCCGTCCATCGTGTATGTCAACCTTGTTGGCTACGGCCGGAACGGCCGGTATGCGAACCGGCCGGCATACGATGATCTCATTCAAGCCGTGTCGGGCGTCGCAATGCTGAACCTGCGCGCGTCGGGCGACGCACCGCGATATGTACCGTTGGCAATGGTCGATCGGATCGTCGGAACGTCAGCGGTCAATGCAATCCTCGCCGGCCTTCTGCACCGTCATCGTGCCGGCGTGGGACAGGAAATCGAAGTCCCGATGTTCGAGACGATGACGCAGTTCGTGCTCGGCGATCATCTGCAAGGGCGCTCATTCGTGCCGCCCGTTGGTCCGGCCGGATATGCTCGCCTGTTGTCACCGAACCGACGACCATTCGCAACCAGCGACGGATTCGTCGCCGTGCTGCCGTACAATGACGCCCAGTGGCGCAGGTATTTCGAGGCGGTCGGATTGGCCGAGCTGGCCGGCGACAAGCGTTTTTCCGATATGGCAAGCCGCGCCGCCAATATCGATGCGCTCTATGCCATCGTAGGAAAGGTGCTGCTCGAACGCACCACTGCCGCATGGCTCGAAATTCTGGATGCCGCGGACATTCCCGCCATGCCGCTACATACGATCGATACGATCCTGGACGATCCCCATCTGCGGGATGTCGGCTTTCTCAGGACGATGGAACATCCAACGGAAGGCGAGATCCTGACGATCGGCGTTCCAACGAGCTGGTCAGCCACCGCGCCGGATCCCATTTCGCCTGCGCCGCGGCTCGGCCAGCATACCGAGGAGATTCTTGCAATCGCCGGGCTGTCGAGTGCGGAGATTTCCGATCTGATCGGCAGCGGCATTGTCCGTGCGTCAGACGAGATCGGTGACGCAGCCGCCGGCGGGACGTGACGATGTCGGCGCGCTTGCGATCTGGTAACACTGGTTGCATCGCTTCCGCGCGAGGCAGCGCCGCTGTTCTTGTGCCTGATGTTCTTGTGCCTGACCTGCAGGGATGACATGACCGTAAGAACGGCCGACCGTACGCTCGATATCTTCGAAAGCTTCGCCCATCGACAAAAGCCCGTTACCGTATCCGAACTGGCGCGAGAGCTTTCGCTGCCAATGTCCACGTGCTTTGCGCTCGTGAGGACGCTCGTCGATCGGGGTTACCTCTACTACCTGCAACCCCGCGGAGCCTTTTATCCTACCCGACGCCTGTCCCGTGTCGCCGACGAAATCGTCGCTCATGATCCGATCGCACAATATTTGCAGCCGCTGCTGAAAGCCCTGCGGGACAAGACCGGCGAGGCTGTCATCCTCGGCAAGCTGCAGGGAACGGGCGTCATCTACCTCGAGCTCATCGAGTCCGTTCATCCGATTCGTTACACCATGCACGTCGGGTCCATACGCGAGATTCATGCATCCTCGATCGGCAAGGCGATCTTGTCGGCCATGGACGACGGGCCTCGCGATCAACTTCTGTCGCGCATGCGCTTTCCGAAGCTCACCGAACATACGTTGCGAACGCGCGCGCAGCTCTTGCGCAGCGTCGAAGACGGTCGAAAGCGCGGTTACTGGATGAACGTCAGCGAAAGCAGTCCGGACGTCACCGGAATTGCGCAGCCGGTGCATATTCTGGGCGATCTGTATGGCATCGCCCTGATCGGTCCCGGTTTTCGCTTTGAGAAGAACATGACGCGATTCGTCGAGGCGCTAACCAAGACGGCGCGGAAGATTGCCGATGTCTGCGCCCGGTTGGAACGCAGCTAGCGCTCTGCGGCGCCATTGCTGGAGGTGCAAAGAATGAGTGATATCGATCATGGGAAGCGAGGAGGACCACTCGCGGGTCTCAGGGTTCTGGAATTCGCTGGTGTGGGGCCGACCCCGATGGGGACGATGCTGCTCGCAGACATGGGCGCAGAGGTCGTCACTCTGGACCGGATCGAGCCCGTCGAGCTTGGCAATCCCAAGGTGCCCGGCTTCGATCTGCTTCGCCGCAATCGGCTGGTCGTCAAGATGGATCTGAAGAAGGCCGAAGCACAGGCTTGCGTCCTGCGCCTGGCAGATAGCGCCGACATTCTCATCGAAGGTTTTCGCCCTGGCGTGATGGAGCGACTGGGACTTGGGCCGGACGTCTGTCTTGAGCGTAACCCGAAGCTGATCTATGCACGCACGACAGGATGGGGACAGACGGGACCGCTGGCAGACAGGGCTGGCCACGACCTCAATTACATTTCTCTCACCGGCGCGTTGCACGCGATCGGGCGCGAGGGAGGTCCGCCTACGCCGCCGCTGAGCCTGGTCGGTGATTTCGGCGGGGGAGGACTTTACCTGGCCGTCGGCGTGCTTGCCGCACTCCATTCGAGGCAGACAACGGGACTTGGGCAAGTCATCGATGTTGCAATGGTCGATGGCGCGTTGTCGCTGATGACATCGTTCTACGGCGGCTATGCGTCAGGACGAATGTCGCTCGAACGTGGAACCAACGTGGTCGACGGGGGCGCTCCCTATTACGACGTCTATCTGTGCGCGGATGGCGAGTACGTCTCGGTGGCGCCGATCGAGACGCGCTTTCGACGCGAACTCTATGAAAAGCTCGGCCTCGATCCGGACATTCTGTTAGGGAGAGATAGCCCCGCTGAACGCCACAGCGTCAAGCCGAAACTCGCAGCAATCTTCCTTCAGCGGACGCGGGCGGAATGGTGCAAGGTGTTTGAGGGCAGCGACGCCTGCGTCGCACCGGTTCTGTCGGTCGCCGAGGCGGCGACGCACCCGCATCATGTGGAACGCGACTCGCTCCTGACGATTGCAGGCGTCGTGCAGCCCGCGCCGGCGCCGCGCTTCGTCGGCACACCATCGCCGACACCGTCGCCGCCGCGCCGATCGGGTACCGATACGGACGACGTCCTGCCGCGCTGGGGTATCGACACCGAGACCATCGCACGGCTTCGCTCTCTCGAAGCGCTGGAGTAGGCCGCTTCGCCGCAACAGACGGACCCGCAGACGCGGCTCCGGTCGGCGCCCCGGCCATTTTGGATGGATAGCTGCCGATATCGTGACTTCCCTGGTGCAGGTTGCGGCCCTACTTCAGGGCCAGCGCTCTTCTCAGGGATCGATCCGATGAACAGTAAGTCCGTTCCGTCCATGGCGTTGGCCGCCATACTTGCATCGCTGGCGCCGGTGCAGGCCGAAACGCGCCCCGCCTATGGTCCGCAGCTCGAGGGCTTCACCTACCCTCATCCTGTCCAACGCTTCGAGTTCCCGTCGCAACGCCAGACAGTCTCGATGGCCTTCATGGATATCGCGCCCGAAGGACAGGCCAATGGTCGCACCGTCGTTCTCCTCCACGGCAAGAACTTTTGCGGAGCGACCTGGGAGAGCACCATCCGGACACTGACGCAGGCCGGCTTCCGCGTGATCGCGCCCGACCAGATCGGGTTTTGCAGTTCGACAAAGCCGCAAGCTTACCAGTTCAGCTTCGACCAGCTCGCAGCGAACACGCGCGCGTTGCTTGCCTCGCGCGGCATCGAGCGGGCCACGATCCTTGGTCATTCCATGGGCGGCATGCTGGCCGCACGCTACGCGCTGAACTATCCGCAGACGGTCGAGCAACTCGTCCTGGTCAATCCCCTCGGCCTGGAGGATTGGCAGGCGGAGGGCGTTCCTTACGCAACCATCGATCAGCTCTATCAAGGCGAGCTGCGCACCAACTTCGACAGCATCAAAGCCTATCAGCTGCGCTTCTACTACAATGGCCAGTGGAAGGCCGATTACGACAAATGGGTCGCGATGCAGGCGGGCATGTATGCGGGACCGGCCAAGGAGATCGTCGCCTGGAATCAGGCGCAGACGTCCGACATGATCTTCACCCAACCCGTGGTTCACGAGTTCGGCCGCATCGAAGTCCCCACACTTCTGCTGATCGGCGGAAAAGACCGAACCGCGCCAGGTGCCAATCGCGCGCCGGCCGACGTCGCGCAGCGGCTCGGCAACTATGCGGAACTCGGACGCCGCGCGGCCAAGGCCATCCCGCGAGCCACCCTCGTGGAATTCCCCGAACTTGGTCATTCCCCTCAGGTCGAGGCACCCGACCAGTTTCATCAGGCGCTTTTGCGCGGTCTCTCCAACAAGAACTGAACACCTGAGCAACAGCGGCGAGAAGATAAGACAGCTCCCGCGAGGGGCGCTGTAAGCGCCCGCTTGTCTCACACGGTCAATAATCCACATAACCGCACAAAATCCGTCATCTGGGCTTTGCAGTGCCTCCCTAACCTGCCCTCGGATTTGTTGGAGGGAGGCGCACGATGACTGATTTTCACCCGAGCCGCCGGCACGTGCTGATCGGCGCGCTCGCGACCGGCCTTTTCGGCGGGCGAGAAGCCGGCGCAACCGACGGCGAAACGAAAGCGTGGCGACGACTGACCGTCGGTATGTCGGGATTTCCGCAGGCGCTTGAACCGATACTCTTCAACAGCACCGCGACGCGTCGGGTGGTGCCGCAGATGTTCGACACGCTGATCGCCTTCGATCACGCAAAGGGCATGACGTTGCGACCTGCTCTCGCCGAGCGCTGGGAACGGATCGACGCACGGTCGCTTCGCCTCGCCTTGCGCAAGGGCGTCGTCTTCCACGATGGCAGTCCATTTACGGCGGATGATGTCGAGTTCAGCTTCAGCCCGGATCACCTGCTTGGGCCGGGCCGATCCGGCCGCACCATTGCGATGCAGACGCTCGATCGGATCGATCGCGTGGAAATCGTCGATCCCTACACGATCATCATCCATGCCAAGGGTGACGACGCCTTGCTCGAGCAGCGCCTCGCCTCCTGGGCAGCCGAGATTGTCAGCAAGCGTGCGTTCGAAGCGGCTGGATCATGGGAGCGCTGGACGGCGATGCCGATCGGCAGCGGTCCCTACCGGCTCGTCTCGCAGAAGCTCGATATCAACGTCGTGCTCACCGCGCACGAGGCCTATTGGGGCGGTCGACCGCCCTTTTCCGGTGTCGAATTTCGGATCGTGCCCGAGGTCGCTGCGCGGATGAATGGGCTTCTGACAGGCGAGCTCGACATCGTGACCGATATCCCGCCGGACCAGTTCGCGACGATTCAGGAACGACCGAACCTTGAGGTCGCAGGCGGCGCGGTGCAGAACATCCGCTATCTCGGCATCGATCCGGAAACGCCTGGGCTGACCGATCCGCGAGCCCGCAGGGCACTCAGTCTCGCACTCGATCGCAAGCTGTTCGTGGAGACATTGTGGGACAACCGCGTGCCGGTACCCAACAGCTTTCAGTTTCCAAGCTTTGGAGCCGGCTACATCGAGGACTATCCGGCACTCGCCTACGACCCGGACCTCGCGCGCAAGCTGCTGAAAGACGCGGGATACCAGGGTGAGCGGATCACCTACCGGCTGCTCAACAACTACTACACCAACCAGGTCGCCGGCGCGCAGGTCATGCTCGACATGTGGCGGGCGGTCGGCCTGAAGGTCGAGATCGAGATGATGGAAAACTTCACCCAGATCTACAAAAAACCGGTGCGTGCGATCTATGATAGCTCCTCGACCGCGATCTTCCCGGATTATCTCGGCCATGCCTGGCGCGAATTCGGCCCCAACGGCACTTTGCCGAAGCTGGTTGGCATCTGGAGAAACGAGGAGCACTTCGCGCTCGGGGCGGAGCTGCAAGGCACCTTCGATCCAGAAGCGCGTCGCGTCCTGATCCGCCGCATGCTGGAGATCATCGATCGCGACGATCCGCCATGCGTGGTGCTGCACGCCTCCGGTCAGTTCTACGGCAAGCGCCGCGACGTCCCCTGGATCCCGGGACAGACGCTTGACCTCGACTTCGGACCGCGCAACCAGGCCTTCTCAAGGAGCTGATTCATAAAGTGACGAAGCAGGACCAAACGCGTGGGCGCGACGGCGCAAGGCTCAGCGCCGCGCGCCAGCAGCTCATCCTCTCGTTGATCGGCCGCGGCGACATCATCTCGGTCGGCGACCTCGCCATCCGCTTCGGCGTCTCGCAGGAGACGATCCGGCGCGACATTCGCGCGCTGGAGAAGGCGGGCGGGCTGCGCCGGGTTCATGGCGGCGCAGCGCCGACCGGCGCGGTCGACCTGACCGCGCGCCGACCGGTGACTGAGCGGCTCGGCGTGGAGCGCGAAGCAAAAGCGATCGCTGCGGAGGCTGCCCTGCCGCTGTTCGATGCCGGGATGACGGTTTTCCTCGGTGGCAGCTCCACCATGCTGCTGCTGGCCGAGGCGCTTGCACAGCGCGGACCAGCTCTGTCGGTGACCACCAACATGATCGACATCGCCACGGTCCTCGCCGGCTGCGGGCATTGCAAGGTCACGCTGCTCGGGGGCGTGATGAAAGCCTCGACACGAACGCTGGTAGGCCCCGACACGCTCAGGATGCTCGAACATCGCCTGTTCGATCTCGCCGTCTGTGGCACCAGCGCAATCGGTGCCATGCACGGTTTCCTCGGACCCTCGGAATGGCATGCTGCGATCGGCGCGACATTGGCCGAGCGCGCGCGCTTGCTCGCCTTCGTCGCCGATGCCAGCAAGTTCGGCCGCGGTGACGCCTATGTGGTGCAGCCACTCCACAAGGTCGACGCACTCGCAACCGACCACGTGCCCGAATCCGAAATGGTCGCAAGCCTCAATGATGCGGGAGTGAGGCTCCTTCTCCCGCAGCCGGAGGGAGCGCGTCGAGCAGCTTCGAGCTGACATGCGAAGCAAGGCCGTCGGAACGGTTCGCCTCGAAATGCCGGGAAGTCACGACTCTTCAGAGAGAGCCCGGCTCAACAACGAGTGCGTTGAGACGGCTTCGCTCTTCGTCTGTCAGCCTTTTCTTTTGCTCGTCGCTGAGCTTGCCATTGCCGAGCATGTTTACGGCACTGTTCGGATCATAGACATCCAGGCTGCTTCGACGCTCGCGCCGACTTTCGAGCTGCTCGTCCGGCGTCGTTCCGTCACCACCGCCGAAACCTAGAACCTCGACGATGATGATTGAGGCCTGAGCCGCGCCGCTCGAAGCCGCAGGTGTGGTCGCTTGCTGGGCGGCAGCGCCCGCAACATTGGAGGCCTCGGTCAGGCCCGCGATACTCGGCACTTCAACGACCGGAATGCCCTTTGAATTCCCGCCGATCTGAATATTGCCGACATTGAGTACCTGCAGCGCCGCCACGTTGAAATTGCGGGCGACGCGGATGCCCGCATCGCCAGCATTGACCGTCCCCCCAGGTGCGACGAGGTCGACGTCGCCATCGCCAATGGTACCGATGCCGCTGCCCTCCACGTCCGGGCGTTCCAGAATTTTCGTATTGCCATCGAGGTCGGTCTCGATGTCTGGCGCCGAAGGCGTGCGTAGCGTCTTGGCACCACGGCCGGCATCGATGTCGCCGAGCGTCGACCAGATGATCATGTCGTTGCCCCGCGCAACCGCGCTCGGAACGAAGGTCAGGATGCGCGAGCGGTTCACGACGACGTCGTCCCTGGTGAAGATATTGATGTGCCCGGAGCCGAGCGTGATGAGACCGGCGCCCGCCGGCACGCTGGTGCCGAGCGCCGCCACCTGCAGGCCGCCACCCGGGGTCAGCACCTCGATGTCGCCTCCCGCCATGGTACGATAGAGTAAGCGCTGGCTCACCACGTCGCCCCTCCAGTCGCTGCCCGGAAACATCGCCTCGATTGCCGCGTAACCGCGATTGTAGCCGCCGTTGTACGGCTGTCCCCGGCTGTCCGGTGTGTTCTGGTCGCGGCCGGCATCACGCAGCTCCTGCATGTACATGCGGCGCAGGAACACTTCGCGCGTGAATTCCGGCAGAGCCTGGAACCGGGCCCACGCATCCATCGGCGACAACATCTCACCCGTCATGTCGGCGATGAACGATACCAGTCCGCGGCGCACGGTCTTTTGCTGCCCGTTTTTCTCCACCTCGATCAGGTCGGTGAGGTAGATCGGCAGCACTGATCCGTCCGGCATGGTTGCCTTCAGGTAGTCGGGCATCGTCGCCACGTTGGCCGGATCGAGATAGGCTTCCTTGAAGGCTTCGTAGGCCGGCCGCTTCCCCTGCAGTCCCGCCATCAGGCTTATCGCGGCGCCCTGCTCCGGAAGGCCACGAATCTCCGACTCGAGAATGGGGCGATTCGTGAGTGGATCCCATCGCTTGTTGCCGGTGCTGACGACGTTCGAATTGTAGATGTCGCGGCCCGCCGTCAGGAGCAAAGCGCCCGGCCCCTGGATGGTGGCCGCCCAGAGCGTGTTGAACGAGATGTCGTTCTGGAACGAGCCGGCGATGTGTTGAATGTCGTTGCCCGCCTCGAGCAGCGATACATCGGTCGGATGGTTGTTGCGCAGATTCAGGGAAAGCGCACGGATGTCTTCGCCTGCGCGCAACCACGTCTGCTCGTTGCTGAGAATATTGCCGCCGTTGATCGAGCCGGAGCGCGAATAGATGCGGCTCGGCTCATAATCGTCGGCTAGCGGCAGGCGCTCCGGATTGGCATCGCGCGGCCGATACCTTTCGTCTCCCAATACATCGACAATATCGTTGACGAGCGCAACGTCGATATTCGTACCCCACCAATGATATGGATCGCCGCTTGGCCGACCCATGGGCATGAAGGGCTGCGGGATGATGGCCCAGGGCGCACGCGACATCACAATCGTGCCGACTACGACATCAGCGTCGGCGACGAGGCGGAAATCTGCCTGGTCGCCGGGCATGGTGTAGATTGCACCTCGGTTGATGATCGATCCGTTCAGCGCCGCGATATGCGTCCTCGCGGCATAGCGGTCGCGCGCATGAGCGACAAGATCTGCGAAGAAGGGAAGAGAAGCAGGATTCGAGCCGCCCAGCGTGACATCGCCGCCGACAGCGACGAGGCTGAGCGCGGTATCGTTCGTGTAGCCGCTCATGAACGCGTCACGACCTACGATGTCCCACGCTATTGTTCCGAGCGGCACGCGCGAGAGCAGAGGATCGGCCACGGTCGCCACATGCATGGCGCCGCTCGTCTTCACCGAAAGCGCGGAATCGCCGAGCGCGAGCACCGGCGCCAGATTGGCGATGCCCCGGCTGATCGCCAACTCACCCGCCATGATCGCGCCTTCACCACGGCCGATGTAATATTGACCTCCGTGGATTGCCCCACCGGCATCGACCGTCAAGGCGCCGCCGTTGCGCAGCTCCAGTAGCTTGCGCTCGCCTTCGGTGCGGCCGCCGCGCACGCGACCGTTGGTGGGCAGCGCCACCGTGAGGTCGTTGATGTCGCCACCGGCGCTGACCGAGACGTTGCCGCCGCCGAGCGCGCCCACGCCCTGGTTGAAGACGGCGTAGTTCACGAACCACGTGCTTTGATTGTACGGATACAGGAAGTGGGACTCCAGCGTGGCAGGACCTTGGTCGGGGCCCCATTCGAGACTTCCCATGCGATCGAGCCAGGTGCCGAAGAACTGGTAGTTCGCCGGATCGCTAAGTACGGAGCTCACATTGCCCTGTGCTGCGATATCCAGATGGCCGCCCTCGATTCCATAAGCTGCAGTCGCGATGGGAACAAACTGATTGTCGATGAAGGCGGATGGCACCGTCGTGAAATCTGGCCAGGCGGTCGTGTCTCTCCGACCCGCGGTGTAGATTACCGATTCCTCATGCGCCAGATTGAGGTCGCGCCCGACGCGTACGATGATGTCGCCAGTGCCGGTTCGGACCAGTTTGCCGGCGCTCGCGCTACCAACCGTGAGCGAGCCCTTGCCCACCGCCAGTTCGGTCAGCGGAGCAAGAGCCAGTGCATCAGCAGAATCGAGATCGGCGCCCGCAACGAGCCGGATGTCCCATGACGCCGCATCCTGCAGGATGCCGGTGCGATCGGCGAGGTGGAATCCGTCGCTGATGTGGCCGTTAATGAGCAGGTTGCCGGCCGCGCGCAACGTCAGCGTGCCTTCCCGCTGGGTCGCGAAATCGGCGTAGAGATTCCAGTCGCCGTCGACCGTGAGATCACCGTTGCTGCGGATCTCGATGCCAGCCATCACCTGTTTCGGAGCGAGACCGAGTCGGGCGGCGATGGCTCCTGCGTTCGTTGCAAAAGTCGTGGCATCGGCCTTGGCCTCGTCCTTGATCGCTTCCGTCGTAGCGCTTTCGTAGACCGAGAGGCCTTCGAGCACCGTCGAGCGCGCACCGGTGATCGTCGCATTGAGCGTCGTAACCGCGATCTCGTCATGACCAGTAGTTTGGCGCGCGCGAAAGCGGACCTTGCCGCCTTCGCCGCCAGCGACATCGATCCTGCCCGCGCGTATCTCGAGCATCCCGTCGCCGGCTTCAAGCGTCACGCGGCCCGAACCAAGCAAGTTGCTCGTCGCTCCGGCCCTGAGGTCGGCGGTGGCAGTCATTGCAAGACCGCCTCCGCCCCCGATCAGGATCGATCCGCCATAAGTCGCGCGGGCATCGACCGTGCCTGCGATTGTGACGAGGCCGACATCGGCCGAGAGCTGGAAGTCCTCGGTCGCGGCAACGCCGGTGATGACGACATCGCCAGTGCGGATACGGAACTGGCGCGACCGCGTGAACCCGGCAGCGTTCAGCCGTTCGTTCATCGCGGCATAGTCGAGCTCGTTGATGTCGAGCGCGAACGAACCGCCCTTGCCGCCTGTACCGGTCTGGGCGGTGATCGCGCCGTCAAACGCGACTGCGCCGCCATCCGATTTCACCGACAACGCCCCGGCATTGCCGCCGCCCTGTGGCGCCGCGAGGTTCAGCGCTGAGCCGACCAGCAGCCGCACGTCGCGCGATGCCGTCAAAGCGATCCGTCCAGCATCGGCATATTCGGCCACGTCGTAGAACTGCTTGCCGAAGCCGCCAACATCGATTACGGCGCCCGAACCAAGCACGACGTTGCCGGCAGTCGCGATGACTTCGACCGCACCACCGAGTGCGACGATGTGGCTCGCCACATCAACCGAACCGCCCTGCAGGATCAGCCGAGTTCCGAGGCTATCCAAGGCGTTCTTCGGACCAGATCCTGCTCCTGTCAGCCTCAGCGCCCCCGTGGTCGCGAGTGTCTGGGCCGCCCCACCGCGCCCGGTCAGGACCGGCGTCACGAGCGTCAGCGTGGCATCTCCGACATTCACGCGGCCGGCACCTTCGCCGATGATCTGACGCGTGCCCGTCAGCACGACGCTGCTGAAGCCGGTGATCTCCTTCGTGCCGCGTCCGAGCACGAGCTCGTCGGCGACGAGGTTCAGCGTGCCCGTGCCATTGCCCGCCTGCACCATGCTCCCACCCGTGTTCTCCAGCGCAATCGTCCCGCCCGTGATCATGACGGCGCGCGCACTGTGGCCGGCGAGGCCCGCGGCGTCGAACGTCACCGAGGCGAGCCCGGCGCTGCCGAGATCGAACGAGGCGTGGAAATCCATGCTCGTATAGCTGCGCAAGGTCAGGTGCCGTGTCGCCGCGAGCTGCCGCAGCGAGTCGAGCGACAGGACGAGTCCCGTGTTGCCGCCACCGAAGCCGATACGCCCCGACGCCACGGACAGCGATGCTCCCGACAGCGACGCCGTGCCGTCCAGCTCGGTATTGCTGGTCGCATCGATCAGCAGAGAGGCGCCGCCCCTTAGCTGAGCCGCGGCCCCAACCTTCACCACGCCGCCGATAGCGATATCGACATTCTCGCGTAGCACCCGCACCGCATCGCCATTCGAGATCCGGATCAGCGCTCCGTAGTCCTTCGACGGAGTCACGATGATATCGTCGGACGGATCGCCGTCGTCCCAACCGTCGGGATCGGCGATGATCGCCGCCTCCTGCGGAGTTATGACCAGATCGCTGGCCCCGACTGCCGCCTCGCCTTTCGCGAGGATCACGCTGCCCGCTCCGACATCGACCAGGCCGGAGGCGGCGAGGATGATCTCGGGGCCAGTCAGCGCGGAGCTTCCGTCATTGCGCACGACGATGTCGCTCGCGATCACGTCGAGCCGCAGACCGAGCGGATCACCCTTGCGTGTGCCTCCGATCAGAAGGCTGCCGGCACCGAAGTTGGACAGGCTCACCGCATCGATGACAAGATAACCATCGGCCCGGAGTGCTGCCGCATCCGCTCCCGCACCGGCGATGGCGATCCTTGCGCCTGCGATGTCGACCAGGCCGCCGCGGCCACCTGCCGCCGCCTGCGACCTCAGCGAACCATCGAGGATGAGCTGCTGCGTCGCCTTGAACACCACCGAGCCACCGTCCATCGGCAGTCGCGGCGTCACCACGTCCTGCCCGGTCAGCCGGTACTGCGTCAGCTTGAAGGCGTCGGATCCGAAGAAGGTGTTGGCGAAGGCCTCGTTGTACTCGGTGTACCGGCGCAACTGCGCGCCAGTCATCACCCGCCACGATGATGCGAGCTGATCCTGCACGCCGGTCGTTCCGTTGCCGCGCCGACCATTCATCATCATCGAGCCGTCGGCCAGCGGGATCGATCTCGGCATCGGGCTGCTCAGACCGTCTGCCGCGAGTGATACTGCGTAGGCGCCCGGCAGCGTCGCATAGGTCGCGGGCAGCAGTGTATACCATCCCGCTGCCAGCCCATTGCCGCCGGCGAGCCAGATCCGCTCGCCGATGTCCATGCCGCCGCCGGCGGGAGCGATTCCGCTGAAGCCGGGGATCACCGCATATGTATTCGCCGTCGCCAGAATGTCGTGCGAGCCACCCGGCCCCGGCACGAATTCGCGCGCATAAAGATCGCCGCCGCCACGAATATCGATCACGGATCCTGCCGTCGTATCCACGACAGGAGCCTCCAGCGTAATCCGTTTCTCAGGCGGTGCTACGAGATTGCCCTTTGCCGGATCGCTGGGATCGACCACGGTCCCGGACGGCAGCCAGTACTCGCCGTTGCTGAGGTATCCGTACGGCACGATCAGGCCGTCACCTGACACTGAGGTAATGCTGCCTGCGCCGAGCACCAGGCGGTCGCTTGCCTTGAGCGTGATCTGGCCCAACGGCGCCCTCAGCGTGCCGTTCTGCTCTATTACCGGCGCGTCAAGCGTCAAGCTGGCGCCGGCTGACAGGGGCAGAGCGGCGTCGCCGAGGCGCTCGACCGTGATGCGATCGCTCGCCTTGATCGTCGCCACGATACCCGTCGACGGGTAAACCTGACCCGTCCGAAGAACCAGATTCCCTTCGACATCCAGGAGCGCCGTCGGCGTCACAGTTCCCTGCTGCTGCCGCGCCGTCAGACGAACGTCCGAGGCTTCGAACAGCGTCTGCGAAAAGCCGCGGATCGTGCTTCCGCCGGTGATATCGATGACATTGCTCGTGAGGGTCAATGTCCCGGCCGTTGATGCAGAGACAGCAGCAGATGTGTGAAATTCCAAGCCGATATGCGGCGCATGAATGGTTGAGCTCAGCGCGCCCGCATTCGAGATCGGCCCCTGTAGCACGATCGAACGAGCGGAGGACAGCGACACGCCGTCGAGCCTGATCGCATCACTTGAATTGAACTGCAGATCCGCGAATCCGCCCGCCGTCAGCGCCGCTGGCCGCACAAGCAGCGTGTAATCGCCTGGTGGTGACCGCAGGCTCTCGCGCAGAATATCGCTGCCGATAAAGTTATCGCGTAGCAGATCGAGAGCTTCTTCGGTCAGGCCGAATTTCGCCAGATCAATCGCGCCGATGCCCTCGGATCTTGCTGCCTTGTCGGAGACGATCAGCTCGGAGCGAGTCGGCAAGGACAGTCGATCGATCAGCGCTTGCGTGATGATCATCTCGGGCCTGTCGCCAAAGTCCAGCTTCCCATTGTCCGCCCAGTCCCATGCCTCCAAGATGAGACCAAAATCGAAGCCTAGCGGGCTCTGCCCCTCGCAGGTGAACGGCTCCATCTGGCAAGTCGGGTCCATCCAGCTGATCCTCGACCAGATCATTTCGCCAGGCGTCTGGTCTCCTTCACTGGCGGGGGCCCCGAGGTGATCGAGGAGCAGCTTGCCTCCCGCGGCCCCGGCGCCTCCAGGCCGGCCGACGAGCTTTCCCTCGATCGTGCCGATCCCTTTAATCGATATCGTGCCGGCGTCGCTTGCGAGCTGGACGGTCGTGGCCGTGTTCCCGCGCAATCCGCCTCGCGGCACGTCGATTTCGCCGCTTGCGCCGCTGACATCGATGAGAGAATCGCTTTCGACCATCAGCCGATTGCTGGCTTCAAGGCTCACGGACCCGCCGGGAAGCACCTTTCCGCTGCGCAATCCGCGGCCGTCGCGGAAGATGAGCGGCGTACCGCGTGCCAGGAGGCTGCCGCCTGCCGCCAAACGCAACTCCTCGGCGGCCGTGAGAACAATGGTGCCGGCCGGAGCATTGATCACGCCGCGAATGATCACATCGCCGCTGCTGAGCCGTCCGGCGCTCAACGCGACACGACCACCTGGATCCGTGCGCACGACAGCTTCCGCGCCGACCGTGATATCTCCGTTGGTGGTTGACAGAGCAAGCTCGGTCGATTGCAAGCCCGCACGCAGGTGCGGCGGCAGGATGCCGACCGTCCCGACGTCGGTAATCCTTGCACCCGAAGCCGCGTCGAGATAGCCGGAATTCAATTGAACGTTGTACGGCGCATGCTCGATCGTCGCGCCGTCCGGAACGATGATATCGCCGTACGCCAAGATCGACACCGATCGGAAGCCGCGCTCCGCGTAGAGCGAGCCGGGCACATGCAGGATCGATGGATCGGTCGGCGCAATGCCGCCGAGTTGAACGGAGGAATCAATCTCGAAGCTCAGGCTGCCGCCCGATCCGGCGGCGAAGGCACGCAGCTCCAGTCTCGCCATCTCCTCGCCTGCGACCTTCGGCAAGGTGATCTCCCCGGCATCGCCGACTTCGAGCTTGGATTTCCCCGCCTTCAGCCACACGTAGCCGCCACCCGAGACATCGAGCCGCGCGCCGGATTCGACACTCATTGTTATCGCCGACAGGCTGATCGTGCCGCCGTGGATTGCCGGCCGAGTGACCAACGGCCCATCAATCCGCTCGTTGATCCATTCGCCGCTGACATCAATGACCGCATTTGCGCCGAGGTCGATGTTGCGCAGACCGACACCCGCCATGCCGAGGGACACCTCGCCGCCGGCAATGCGGATCGTTCCGTCGATATCGAACACGACACCCGTCGAGGCATTGGATTTCACCGACAGTGACGCTCCAGCGTCGAGCTCAAGCCGGCTGCCACGGTCCACCGCAAAGCTGCTGGTGACGAAAAGATCAAGCGTGCCCAACCCGGACTGGCTCAACATGTCCGCGGCAAGCCAGGTCGTCTTTTCGGAAAGCGGCCAGATATCCGGACGATAGTATCGTTCGCCCACAGGCGTCGTCGCGGCGAAATCGTCCGGCAGCACGACCGGCCGGGCCGTGATGATCAGATCGGCCGGCGTCCAGCCGCGATCGTCGTCGCCGCCGCCACCGATCTCGAGCGAGCCTGCCCGCGGTAGATCGCCGAGCGCCTGTCGCTCGCCGACGATCACGCCGCCCCACATGTCACCCTCGAGGACCAGCGCCTCGCCGGAATAGATTGCGATCTTGCCGGCGTCGCGTCCCTCCGTATAGCCGCGCTCGAAGGTGCGCCCAGATTTGCTGAGCGGACCGGTCCAGGTCTCGGTGATCCCCCAGCGCTCGCTACGGCGGGTGAACCCGCCGCCCAGCGCGACGTAAGTCTGGTCCGGCATCGCCGCACCGATATTGTAGATTCGGCCATCGGCCCCGAGCAGCTTGGTGGTATTGTTCCAGCCGTCCGAATAGCGGACCGAGCCGCCCGAGACGTCGAGCAGCGAGCCCGCACGCGTGATCACCGAACCGCCCGCCTTCAGGATGATCGAGCCGCCCCTGGTCGATAGCTCCTGCAGGTCAGTCTTTCCAAGCCCGACCCAGCCGGTGACGTCGGCGAGCGGCGTGCCGACCCACGCGCCGGGAATGTAATTGCCGGCCTCGTCCTGCACCCATTGCACGCCGGACATCGGGCCGGCACCGAACAGGCCGCTGACACGGCGATCGACGACGACCTTCGTGCCGCGCAGCCAAGAGTCGCGGTAGAGTGGCGTGTCGCGCAGCTCGTTGATGTAAAGCTGCGCTTCGATGAAGTTGCGCTCCATCGCCACCAGTACGTCCTGCACGCCTGCAACGCTCAAATAAGCGTCGCGGTCGATGTAAACGCGACTGCCGTCCTTCTCAGTTGCATCGCCCTGAACCAGATCTTCGCTCGGCCCGTTGGCAGGGGTGAGAATGCTGCTGATCGGAACGGCGCTCGCCACGGCACTAATGTTGCCGGACGGAACCAGCACGCTGGCCAAGCTCTGGACGTCGATCAGCTTGCCACGTAGCTCGACCTTGCCCGGCTTGTAGCGCGTCGCAAGCGCCGACTGTTCGATCTCGCTTCTATCGTTCAGATCCGGCGTTACTGCGGTGACGCTGTCGGGCCTCAAAGTCAGCGTGCCGGCCGACCAATGGAGCATTTGCGGCCGATCCAGGGACGAACTGTGAGCCATCATGCCCTGGCCCCAGGCACGCAGACGGATCGAGCCTTCGCGACTGTTCAGCGCTGATGTCGCCGTCAACGCGCCATGCTGCACCACCTCGCGTGACTGCAGGGTAATGTTGCCGCGCTCGGAGTGGATCGCACCGGTATTGGTGACGTTATAGCCGGCAGTGATAGCGCGAGCCTCCATCCCGGGAAGGACCGTGGTGCGCAACAGTGCTATGTAGCCAGGATCGTAAACTGCCCCCAGGTCAAGCGCGCCAGCCACCTCGCCGTGGTTGAGAAGCCAGGGAGCGGGCGCGGAAACCGCAACATCGAAACCACGTACGCCGCTTAAATCGGGCGCGAGCCAAACCTGCTCGCCCGCCGCCAGGATCACCTGTCCGTCCGTAGCCTCTAATCGGCCGGCATTCGCAATCCTTGGGCCGAACAGCATCAGCTTCCCGCCGCTGCCGGTTCGCAACTGAGCCCCCGCTTCAACGGTCACATCACCGGAAACGCCGGACGGCGCAAACGGAGCCCCCTGCCCCGAGTGGCCCGTTGCATGCTCGCCGAACTGCGGGATGCCCCAGTGGGTGCCTCCCTGCCCATCCTCAATGACGAAGGAATTGTTGATTCCCGCCATGAACTGCTCGTTCGACAGCGCGAGCGACGAAGCGATCAGGGTTCCGACATTCACCTGGCTTGTGCCGCCGAAGATGATGCCATTGCGATTGATCAAATAGACTTGACCGTCCGCCGTGACTGAACCGAGGATGCGGCTCGGCGATGTCGACGGATCGTTCACGCGGTTGAGCGCAATCCAGTTTCCGGCGTTGGTGCCACCGTAAGTCTTCTGGTCGAACTTGAGATCGGTCCTCTCCGAAACGTTGAACGTCTGCCAGTTCAGGATCGCCTTTTCCTGCGTCTGCTGCACCGTCACCTTGATGCGGTCGCCGTCCTGGAATTCGGTCGGAAGGTTCGCACCCTGCCACAGCTGCGTGCCCGGTGCGGCGCCGCTTGCGACCTGCAATCCGCCCGGTTTCAAGCCATGCGGAATGCCGCTCGGTGCTGCCTGAAGCGCCGCGCGTGCTGCATCCCGTGCGGCCTGCTGCGTCGCCTGCATCACCTGGATCGCAAGCGTCGCCCGCTTCAGCGCGTTCTGGGCTTGCCGCGCTACCCGCGAGGCTTCAGCCGCGCCGGATTGCGCCGCCGTCACCGCCGCCGCTGAAGGCGACGGCGGCCGTCCGCCGAGGGGGCGAGCCTCTGCACCCGGAGCCGCAAGCGTCAGTGCGAGCACGCTTACTCCGGCCAGCAATGCGAGATGACGGCGCTTATGACGGGACGGCGTGGCGTGGAAAACAGGGCCGCAGCTCAGCATCGGATCTTCTCTCGGCAGGAGGACGGGCGTCGTTCTGCTCCGCGGAAGAACAGAACGAATGCCTCACTGGTCTGACACCGGTCGAGGATCGAACCTGAACCAAAAACTTGATGACAGGTTTGTGTCACCACGAATGGGCCGGCGGTGTCAGCTCAGCAAGACAATTCCACCAGGCAACGAACGGGACGTGGCGCCGGCTACCCGCTCTATCCAGCCGAGAATCTCATCCGTGCGCTCGATGCGAAACCGGCCGCTGATCGTTTTCTGAGCGAGCGCCGCGCTGAGCACCACGACCTTGCCCGACCGGTAGCGATTGATCTCCGCCACCGCGGCGGAAAGCGGTGTCGAACGAAATACGATGAAGCCATCCTGCCACGAAGTGGCCTCGCGGGGATCGATTGAGACTGCTGGCTGGAGGCCCCTGTTATCATAGGCAACCTGTTGCCCCGCCCTGACTGGTGCCGACCGCTCGCCGAGCTCGACCTGCACCTCGCCATCGAGACAGGTGACAGATGTAGTCGCAGCAATGCTGCGGACGTCGAAGCGGGCGCGGCTGGCGATCGTCTGGCCCTCGCCCGCGAGCACGACCAGTCGATACGATGATTGCACCGGCATCGAGAACGATGCTTCTCCAGTGACCAAGCGAATGCTGCGGGCGTCACCTGCACCCGACGGAATGGCGATACTCGTCTGGGTGTTCATCTGCACCGCGATATCCGCCACTGTCACGCGCTTCTGCTCGCCGATGGCCGTGCGGTAATCCGCCCCCAGTTCTTCCAGCGACGGCCACAAACCCAGTGGCGATTTGACGATCGCGTAGGCCGCCGCAGATGCGGCGATCGCGCCGGTCCCTCCCAGCATCGCGCGGCGCGTCATGGTCGCACGATGCGCGGACCATACCGGCGCGCCCTGCGTTTCGATGAATGCGCGGCCACCCGGGCCCAGGCTCTTCCAGACGCGGATCGCCTCGGCGAAGGCCGCCTCATGGGCCGGACCTTGTTGACGCCATCGCTTCAGTGCATCGGCATCGGTCGTCGTCGCCTCGCCTGATGCGAGCCGCCTGACCCAGCGGCGCGCATCGCGCTTCAACACATCGGCTTCGCTGTTCAGATCCCCGCTCATCAATCGTCTGTTCCTGACCTCGTCGGTCTCTCGCCGACCGGCCCGAAAGCCTTCTGACCAGTTGACACCTCTCGCCGGAACGACCTGAACCGACCGCTCATCATTTTTTCCAGGCGCGTCGCACAGTAGTCGTGCGCCTCCTGCAGCTCCCGCTGCACGAAACGCTCCGACACACCGAACCGCGCGGCAAGTTCGCGCCGCGGCGTGCCGTCGATCCGCGCAGCCAAAAGGATGGCCTGCTGGCGCACGGGCAATTCGCCGATAATGGTCACCAATGCCTCCAGCTCCGCGCGCGCCTCCAGCATGCGCGCAGCATCCGGCGCACCGTCCGCGACGTCGAGCAAGGCATCGACTTCCGACGCGGTCAAGCGGCGGCTCTCGGCGCGCCTGTGGTTGGAGGCGATGTTGATCGCCATGCTGTAGAGATACGTATCCGGATTGCGCACCGTTGTGAGCTCGCCGCCCCGCGCCAGCCGCAACCAGGTATCGTGCAAGGCATCGCTGGCGAGGTCGGCCGATCCGAGATAGCGCGTCAACCGCTTCCTGAGATCCACGTATCGCGTCAGCAGGTGGCGCTGCAGCGCGGCCCAACCCGCCTCCGTCATCGCGCGCTCCTCGCCGGAGACAGGCCCGCAGCATGACATTGACCGAGAAGATCGGGCGTGACGAGGATGATGACAGGCTGCTCGAAACCCGGCGGTGGCGGCGACCCGACGGAGAGCCTGCGCACGGCGCGATCGAAGGCCTCGTCCATCTCCGCTCGTCCGGTCGAACCGAGCGATGCGGCACGCGTCACGGAGCCGGACGGTCCAATCCAAAAGCCAATGGCGATCCGGTGGGCGCCAGACCGGATCTGCGCATCTGCGCAGAACGCGCGCTTGAGGCTCGCCTGGACGCGCCCATAGTAGGCGCGAACATGCGCCGGCGGCTCGTACGGCGTTTGGCGCGCCACGCCCGGGTCCGGGACCAGCATGACTCCATCGGCCGCCAGGAATTCCGGCACGAGCCCCGTTCCGGCGAGCAACATGCGCAACGCTGCCGGAGGCGTAAACTCGCCTTTGACGGGCGCGGACCTGCGACCGATGGCCAAGGCTGCGTCATAGATGATCTGCCAGCCGGAGGCGACGCTGTAGGCTTCAATGGCCGAAGCCAAGGCCTGCGTGGCGAGATCGAAGTTGACCGGCTCATTCGAAGCGGCCGGCGCGGTCCGCGGCCCGGCAGCCGCACTGCCGTACATCAATCCCGCGCCGACAAGCGCGAGCCAAAGGGCACAGCAATACGCTTGGCAATTCCAGCTCACGACCTAACCAACATCGCAGCCGGAACTGATCAAGAAAATCTGCACCGGAGGCTCGCCTCCGCCCGGCAAAGCCTCACGCTTAAGGCTTCTGTCTGACAGTCTTATGTCAGCAGTTCCTCGCTTCCATGCGCCGAGCGCCAGGACAGCGGCGCCTTAGGCTTGTCAGGACCTACGAGTCGGGCAGTGCTGCAGCAGGAGTAACGTCTCGAAAGCCATATAGGCAGCAAGATAGGCCGTCATCTCGTTGACGTCGTGCGGCGGACTGACCGTGTTGATGTCGACCGCGACGATGTCGAGACCCGCTAGGCCGCGCAGCAACTGCAGCCCCTCGCGCGCGCTGAATCCGCCCCAGGTCGGCGTGCACACGCCGGGCGCCACCGAAGGGTCGAACGAATCCATGTCCCACGACAGGTAGACTGGGCGTCCCTTCATCGCATCGTGCAACTCGGCCAGCACGTCGGCCTCGCCGCGCCGGACATAGTCGCGCATGGTGATGATATTGTAGCCCAGCGAACGGGTGTGATCCATCACACCCGGACGGTAGGTCGGACCGCGAATGCCGACGTGATAAGACGCGCTCGGCGAGACCCGCTGTTCGAGCGCCGCGTGACTGAACTGGGTGGCCGCGTCGTAGGGATGTTCGGGATCGACCGGATGACAGTCAGTGTGGCTGTCGATGTGCAGCACGCACAGATCCGGCCATTTGCGGGCGGCGGCGCGGACCAGCGGCACCGAGATCGAGCCGTCACCACCGAAGCCGACCGGCGTCGCGCCGGCATCGACAATCCGCCATGCCGCCTCCTCGATACGCGCGAACGCATCCTCGATCCGGCTCGGCGTCAGTACGACGTCACCGCAGTCCACCAGGTTGAGTCTTGCGCGGATATCGTAGTCGGCAACCTCAGACTCGTAGGCACGGACGAGCCGTGATTGCGCGCGGATCGACGCAGGCCCCTGGCGCGAGCCGATCCGGAACGCATGCGTGCCGCAATCGAACGGCACGCCGAGGATCGCCGCCTTCGCGCCCGCGGCGGAGGTGGCCCAGGGCACGCCCATGAATCCGCGGGTGGTTGCGAGCAGTTGCGCTTCGGTGAAGCTGGAGGCCTTGATTGTCATGTCGTGCCTTCTCTACGGGTCGCTCAAATAGGCGAGCGCGGTCAATGCATGCACCTGGGCGACGGCAACGAGTTCATCCACCAGAATGTGCTCGTCCGGTCCGCCCATCCCGAACGGCGTGCAGCCAAAGACGACGCTGGGCACATCGAACATGCGATAGAGTCGCGCATCAGACGCGCCGACGCGCATGTTGACGACGGGCGCGCGCGCGAGGATTTCGGTCGCGGCCGCCACCGTGTGGCGCACGATCTCGTGGTTCGGTGGCGTGAACCGTGGCGGATACTTCTCGATGACACGCCAGCTTATGCCGTCGATGGCATCGAGCTCGCGCCGCAGTGCCGTCTCCACCTCGTCCAGCGTAACCCCGACCGGGATACGGATATCGGCGGCCGCGCGCGCCTGGGATGGCACGAGATTCGGCGATACCCCGCCGGCGATGGTGCCGATGTTCACCGTCGCGCGTTGCAGCGTCTCCGCTTCCCCCGCGCCGGAAAGGGATTCCGACACCGGCTTTGCGGCCATGATCGCCGCCGTGACCTCAGGCGGCGCGTTGACGGCCAGCGCTTCCAGCCGCTTCAACCCATCGAGTGCGGCGCGTAGCCGATCGATGGCATTGATACCCTTGTGGACATGCGCACCATGCGCAGGCTGGCCCGTCGCCTCGATCTCGATCCAGCAAAGGCCCTTTTCACCGAACCGGACGACCAGCGGCGAGCCGACGTCACCGCTGACCATCGCGTCGCCCTTCGCGTGCGGCACGTTCTCCAAAAGCCAGCGTGTGCCGAGCGAGCCCATGTTCTCCTCGTCACCCGCAAGCGTGACGACGATCTCGCCGCGCCAGGCGTTGCGATGACGCGCCAGCACCTGTGCGGCAAGGATCGAGGCGGCAATGCCGCCTTTCATGTCCGACACGCCGCGTCCATAAAGCTTCCCGTCACGCAAGACTCCGCCAAGCGGTGGAACGGTCCAGCCGAGATCCTCGCCAAGGGGAAACGTATCGAGATGGCCGTTGAAGATCAGACGCCGACCGTCGCGCCCGCTGTCGATCCTCGCCACCAGGCTGACGAGGCCGGGCGCCGGCTCGAACCGATCGATACGGACGCCGTCGATCTCAGCCAGAAGCGCTGCGGCAACTTCGGCGGCCCGCATCACCTCGCCGGGCGGATTGGGAGACGGCGCTGCGACGAGACGTTGCGTCATCGCAATCAGCGTATCGCGGCCGGCTGCGACCTGATCGGCAATCTGGCGCCGCGCGTCAAAATTTCGCTCAGCGTTGTGCAAGACGGTGTTCCCAGATGCGGATCGCCATCGACAACGGCCAACAGATGAAGAAGTAGACGACTGCGACGAAGGTGAAGATCTCGAGCGGCCGGAATGTCGAGGACGACAGCTCCATCCCGCGCCGCGTGATCTCGGTGACCGAGATCACCGCACCGAGCGACGAGAACTTGATCAGCTGCACGAAGTTCGAAGCGAGCGGCGGCAGCGTGAAGCGGATGGCCTGCGGCAGCACGATGCGGCGAAAGCTCTGGAACGGCGTCAGGCCGAGAACCTGCGCGGCCTCGCGGTGGCCCTTCGGCACGGCCTGGATGCCACTGCGGTAGACCTCCGACATGAAGGCGGCCATATAGACCGACAAGCCGATCAGGATCGCCGCGAGCGAGGAGATGCGGATATTGAAGACAATCGGCAGCACGTAATAGACCCAGAGCAACTGTACCAGGATCGGCGTGTTGCGGATCACTTCGCCGATCGTCAGTCCGATGGCCCTCGCGGCGAGATAGCGCGACATGTCGAGGGCCGCGAGCAGCAATCCGCCGATCATCGCGAAGACCAGAGCGGTCGCCGAAATGATCAGCGTCATCTGCAATCCCGACATCAGGAAATCGATGTTGTTCGGGATGATGTCCCATCGGAACTGATAGGTCGGCATCGCGCTGCTCCCGCCGGTCAGTCCGCGTTATGGGGCGACGATCGGGCCAAGCTTGTTCTTCTCGGCGTACTTCATCAGCCGTCCGTCGAGCTTGATCGTATCGATGAACAGGTTGATGTAGTTGAGCCAGATCTGATCGCCCTGCGGCACGACATAGGCGTAAGGCGTCACCGCCAGCTTTTCCTCCGGCACGATGGTCTCGGCCCAGTCGAACTCGTCAGTGACTTTGATTGCTGTTGGATAGTCGGTGATGATCACGTCGACGCGCTGGGCGACCAGCTCGCCTTCGCGCGTGTTGGGCGGCGCGACCGACACCAGTTCGGCGTTCTTGAGATAGGACTTCATGAACGGCTCGATGTAGCTGCCGAGCGACACGGCGGCCTTGACGCCCTTCTTGTCGACATCGGCCCAGCTCTTGATCGGTCCACCCTTGCGGGCGACCGCATAGATGTTGGTCACCAGATAAGGCTTGGAGAACTCTACCGCCTGCGCCCGTTTCAACGAGGCGCCGACGCCGAACATGCCGATCTCGCATTTGTTGGCCTGGAGATCGGCGATAAACGTGCCAAAGCTCGACTCGACGATCTCCAGCTCGGCGCCGAGTTCCTTGGCAAGCTCCTTGGAAAGGTCGGCGTCGATGCCTTCGATCTGTCCGCTCTTCGGATTGCGGAACGAGATCGAGTAATAGAGCGGGTACTGGCACACGCGGAGCTTCTTCGATTTCGTGACCTCGAACAGACGCGACTGCAACGCCTGCGCGCAGGCCGGCGACGGCGCTGCGACAGCGGCTGCGAGCGCAGCGATGCACAGCACGGGCAAAAGGCGAAACGGCAAGCGTGTCAAAGCAAGGCTCGGCATGTTTGTCCTCCTCTGGTCATTCTGCGAACAGTGATAGGAAGCGTCGGGCCCGGTCGGTCTTCGGCGCAGTGAAGAAGGTCTCGGGCGGGGCCTCCTCGACGATCTCGCCATGATCCATGAAGACGACGCGCGTGCCGACCTGGCGCGCGAATCCCATCTCATGGGTGACGACAAGCATGGTCATGCCCTCGGCGGCGAGCTGGCGCATGACGAGCAACACCTCGCGCCGCAATTCCGGATCGAGCGCCGACGTCGCTTCATCGAACAGCATCACCTGAGGTGACATCGCGAGCGCACGAGCGATCGCCACACGCTGCTGCTGGCCGCCCGAGAGGCGCATCGGATAGACGTCGCGCTTGTCGGCGAGGCCCACCTTGGCGAGCAGTTGTTCCGCCAGCGCGATCGCGGCGTCACGCCCCATCCGCTTCACGCGCAGCGGCGCCTCGATGAGGTTCTCCAGAACGCTCATGTGGGGCCACAGATTGAAGTGCTGGAAGACCATGCCGATGTCGGGCCGCACCGCTCGCGCCGCACGCCGCTCCGCCAAATCTGGCTTGGACGATGCGATCGTCGTGCCGCGCATGGTGACGCAGCCGGCGCTCGGCTGTTCGAGCAGTGCCAGGCAGCGCAGCAGGGTGGTCTTGCCCGAACCCGACGGCCCGATCACGCAGACCATGTCCTTCTCCGCGACGGGCAGGCTGACCCGCCGCAGCACCTCGTTGGGGCCGTAGCTCTTGGAGACCTGGTCCGCAGCGATGATCGGCCCTGACGACGGCACCCGGAGCGCTCCGTGTAAGGCAGAACCAGAAAATTTGGTTATGCCAATAGCCAGCCAATAAATAGCTCTGAGCTGAATTACATTACGTACTTGCCAAAAACACAATAACCAAATTTTATGCAGGCATGGATATTCGGTTGCTCGAGGCATTCCGCGCCGTTGTGGAGTCGGGATCGGTGACCCATGCGGCTTCGGCCCTGGGCATCACCCAGCCCGCCGTTAGCGCGCAAATCGCCAGGCTCGAAGGCGAACTCGGCTTTTCCCTCTTCACGCGGACGGGCAACCGCCTCCGCCTGACATCCGAGGGCATCACGTTCCGCGCCGAAGTCGAGCGCACGCTCGATCGCATCGACGATCTAGGCCGTGCGGCAGAGCATATTCGACAGGGACAAGTCGGTTCTTTGACCGTGGCCTCGCATCCAATGGCAGGCGTGGCACTGCTGCCGCCGGTCATCGCCGCTTTCGTCCGGCAGCGACCGAATGTGCGGGTGCAGGTCTTCACGCGTAATTCGGATCTGGTCCGCGGCATGTTTCCGTCGCGCACGATCGACATCGGTATTGCCGAGTTGCCGATCGACCCGACCGGCCTCAACGTCACCCGCTATCGCATGGAATGCGTGGCTGTCCTGCCCAAGGACCACGCACTGTGCGCCCACGAAATCATCACGCCCGCGCTGATGTCCGGACTGCCTTTCGTGGGCATGTCACGGGAGTGGGCGGCCTATCACCTCGTCAACAATGTGTTCGCGGAGGCTGCGACCCGCCTCAACGTGGTGGCGACGTCGGAACTGTTCGCGACGATCTGCGGGCTGGTTGCCAATGGCGTCGGCGTCTCGATCGTCGATCCTGCCTCCGCGCAGCAGTTTCAGGCTGCAGGCCTCGCGATCCGGCCGTTTCGTCCGCTCGTCCCCTATGACATCGCTATCTTTCATTCGACCGATCAGGAGCTGTCACTGATCGGCCGCACCTTCCTGGATGCGTTCGATATGCATCTGAAGCGTTTCAACGCGCCAGCCACGGAGACCGACCGATGATCCTCTCGCCGGACCTCACGGGACGCATCGCGGCCGATCCCGACCTGATGCGTGACTTCGAGCAGCTGTGCGCATTTGGCGGCAGGCTGGCCGGGACGGAGAGTGAGCGCCTTGCCATGGACTTCGTTGCTGAGCGCGGCGCGCAAGCGAGCCAGGTGTCATGCCGAAGCCTTCCGGTAAGCTATGGCGGCTGGCGGGCCTTGCGAGCCGAGTTGCGCCTCGGCGACGGCAGCAGCGTGGCTTGTCATCCGCTCGTGCGGTCGATCGCAACGCCGCCGGGCGGATTGACGGCTGAGGTCGTCGATATCGGACGCGGCACGCCGGAAGAATTCGAGGCGCATCGCGGCGAGATCGCCGGACGCTTCGTGCTGGTCCGGCACGAACTGATGTTCGCGGCGGGCACGATCCATCGGCGTCGCAAATACGACATGGCGCGCGAGGCTGGCGCTCTCGGCTTCCTGATCGCCGGCCCGCTGCCCAACAGTCTTGTCACCGGTTCATCTGGTCGCGAGGTCGGTACGCCTGGTATTCCGGCTATTGGCATTGCTCCCGAAACCGCTGCACGTCTCGCCCGCACCGCGCGCGGTTTCCCGCGCGCTACGCTGCGCCTCGACACCGAGGAGCAGCAGGCCGAGACCAGAACGCTTCTTTTCGACATCCCAGGTCGGGAGGACGAGTGGGTCGTGCTGAGCGCCCATGTCGACGGCCACGACTTGAGCGAGAGCGCCATCGACAACGCTTCGGGCGTGGCTGCGGCCCTGGCTGTGGTCCGCGCGCTGGCGGCCCATGTCGCCAATTGGCGCCGCGGGCTCCGGCTCGCCTTTTTCAGTGCCGAAGAATGGGCCTTGACCGGCTCGGCGCTCTACGTTGCGCAGTTGAGTGAACAGGAACGGAGCCGCATTGCATTGAACGTCAATCTCGACAGCGTGGCCGGCGGCCCGCGGCTTGCCGCGCTGACCAGCGGCTTCGCGGGGGTCGAGCCGTTCCTGCTTTCAGTTGCCGATGCAAACGGTCACGATCTTCGCTGCGTGCGTCCGCTGATGACGAATTCGGATCACGCCAATTTTGCGCTCGCAGGTATTCCCGCCTTCCGGATGGTGGCGGGCTACGACGATCCGGCCGCGCCCGTACGCCTCGTTCTCACAGCCGCCGACACCCGCGACAAGGTACCGCGAGCCGAACTCTCAGCAGCGGCCCAGCTCGCGGCCTGCCTTGCTGCTGCAGCCTGCCAGGCGGACGGGCAGACGGCCGACAAATGGCGCGCACGCTGATCGACAACCAGGATTATCGTGATCGCTTGCTGCGCCTGATTCAACGCGCACCGGCACGACCACGACGTCATCTGAAGCGCTGCAGGTGATCGACAAGCGCACGCAACTTCGGCGCCAGGTTGCGGCGACTTGGATAGTACAGGTAGAAGCCCGCAAAGCGCGGGCAATACTTCTCAAGAACAGAGACAAGCTCTCCCCGCGCGATCCAGGGACGAAAACTCTCCTCCATCCCGAAAGTGATTCCGGCGCCGGCGACGGCGAGCTTTATCATCAACGCCATGTCGTTCGTCGTGATCTCCGGCGCGACAGCCACGCTGAACTCCTTGCCGTCCTCGGCAAATTCCCAGCGATAAGGCGGGACCTTTGGCGCGGGTCGCCAGCCGATGCAACGGTGGCCAGCGAGCTCGCCGGGATGTGCAGGCACGCCAAAGCGATCCCGGTACGCCGGAGCGCAGACGGCAAGCTGCCGCTCCTCACCAGCGACAGACACCGCGACCATATCCTGTTCGATCACCTCGCCGAGCCGGACACCGGCATCATAGCCTTCAGCAACGATATCGAATTCCTCGTCGGTGACGGTGATGTCGATCTGAATCTCAGGATTGGCCTCGGCAAAGGCCGCCAGGAAGGGTCCTGAAAGAAAGCGCTCGGCGATCGACGACACAGCGAGGCGCAACTGTCCGCGTGGACGTCCGCGCAAGTTGTCAGTTGCCTCGATGGCCGCACGCATATCCGCGATGGCGGGCGCGACCTCGGCAAGAAGACGCTCGCCGGCCTCCGTCAGACTAACGCTGCGCGTCGTCCGTTGCAGCAGCGCAATGCCGAGAGTCTCTTCCAGCCGCCTGATGGTCTGACTGACGGCCGACCGGGTGATTCCCATGCGGTCGGCAGCCGCTCGGAAGCTCCGCTCCTCGGCCACGAGCGCGAAGACGGCGAGCGCATTGAAATCCGGCTCCATTGGTTAGCCACACTTTCCAACGTGGGAAGAAATGGTCGTCTTATCGCAACAATGGCGCAAAGCTATCTACGGAGCAACCGCTGCCACGCGGCTTCAAAGATCAATTCACCAACGGAGACCCACATGTCCCTCAGCAAGGTCGTCCTCATAACCGGGGCTTCGAGCGGCATCGGCGCCGCGATCGCCCGGGAGCTGGGTGCCGCCGGCGCAAAGGTGATGCTCGGCGCGCGCCGCACCGAGCGGCTGGATGCCCTCGCCGCCGACATCCGCGCAACGGGCGGAGAGCCGATGACCCGCCGCCTCGACGTCACCGACCGCGCCGACGTTGCGGCCTTTGCAGAAGTCGCGCGTCGCGCTTGGGGCCATGTGGACGCGATCGTCAACAACGCCGGTGTCATGCCGCTTTCGCTGATGGCCTCACTGAAGGTCGATGAGTGGGAGCGGATGGTCGACGTCAATATCAAGGGCGTTCTCTACGGCATCGCCGCAGTGCTGCCGGAGATGGCGGCACGAGGCTCAGGCCACATCATCAACATGGCCTCCATCGGCGCCCTGAGCGTATCGCCGACTGCGGCCGTCTATTGCGCGACCAAATATGCGGTGCGCGCGATCTCCGATGGCTTGCGGCGGGAGCACGACAACATCCGCGTCACCTGCATTCATCCAGGCGTCGTCGAAAGCGAGCTCGCCGACACGATCACTGATCCTGCGGCAGCCGAGGCGATGAAAACCTATCGCGCCATCGCGCTGCAGCCCGATGCAATTGCTCGTGCGGTGCGTTTCGCGATCGAGCAACCCGACGATGTCGACGTCAACGAGATCGTCGTCCGACCAACGGCGACAAGATAAGGAGGCAGAAATGGGTTCTCACTTTCGCAACGCATCCAAAGCCATTGCCGGCGCGCTTTTGCTCGGGGCGGTTCCGACGACGGCCGTTCCGCAAACGACGGACGAGCGCCTCAGACGCGGTGATGCCGTTATCAGGAGCCTGAACAACGGCGCTCCGCAGCCTGCCCTGGAGCGCATGAGGCGGGAGTTTCCCTTCCTCGCCGACGCGACAGAAGGCTATGCGCTCGGCGACGTATGGTCCAGATCGGGCCTCGACAACCGCACACGTCAACTCGCCACCGTCGCCATGTTCGCAGCCATGGGCGAACCCACCTTCATGAAGATCCACGCCGGTTACGCACTCAACGTCGGCGCATCCGAGGATGAACTGAAGGAGATCGTCTACACGGTGACAGTTGCGGCAGGTTTTCCTCGGGCGATCTCCGCGTCCCAGGCATTGTCCGAACTCTTTGCGGAGCGCCGTGCAGCTTCCACCTCACGGCCCTGAGGGAGTGTCCCATGAAGCAGCTCTCAATGCTTGCCGCGGCCGCTCTCCTCGCCGGCACGTCATGTCTATTGGTCCAGAAAGGTCTTGCCCAGATGAACATCCACGACAAAGCGACAACTCAACCGGCACAAAGCCATCCCTATGTCGGCATGTGGGTCACGGCGGACGGCTATATCCGCCACAACCTGCTTCCGAATGGGCGCTACGACGAGGCGCGCGGACGCCGCACCAGCGCCTATCAGGGGCGTTACGAGGTCCGCGGAAATCATATCGATTACTGGGACGATACCGGCTTCACGGCCGATGGCGAGTTCATCGACGGCGTGCTGCACCACGGCGGCATGATCCTGTACCGCGAGAAATAGCGTGCGCTTTGCGTTCGACGGCCAACGATCGGCAGTCATGATTGGAGACTGCGCCCGATCGGGAGTCGTTGCAGACCGCAATTATTTCACGGGACGCTTTTCCAGCTTGCGGGCCAGCGTGCGGCGGTGCATGCCGAGCCGCCGCGCCGTTTCCGAGATATTGAAATCGGTTTCGATCAGCGTCTGGTGAATGCGCTCCCATTCCAGCGTCTTGATCGACGTCGGCCGCTGCTCCACGGCAACCGCCGCGTCGCCTGCCGCCTTCCGGAAGGCAGCTTCGATGTCGTCGGTGTTCGAAGGCTTGGCGAGATAGTGGCATGCTCCGAGCTTGATGGCCTCGACGGCCGTCGCGATGCTGGCAAAGCCCGTCAGCACGACGATGAGCATCGCCGGGTCGTGCGCGTGCAGTGTTTCGACGCAGGAGAGGCCTGAAGCGCCGGCAAGCTTGAGATCCACCACCGCGTAACCGGGGGATTGCGTCTCCAGCAACGTCTTGAGTTCGTCAAGCCCCGAGGCGATCAGCACGGTGTAGTCGCGGCGTTCGAATGAGCGCTTGAGCGTTCGCGCGAAACCTGCATCGTCCTCGACGATGACCAGCAATCGATCACTCGGCATGATCGCCTCCGATCGCGAGCATCGCCAGCGGCAGCGTCAACGTCACGGCCGCGCCACCCTGCGGCCGGTTCTGCGCCATGACCTGGCCGCCGAGCTTGCGCACGACGTTGACGACGAGGAACAGTCCCAGGCCGCCGCCAGGCCGGCCCTTGCTCGAATGATAGGGTTTGCCCAACTGTGCAAGCATTTCGGACGAGAATCCTGGACCATTGTCGCTGACACGCAGCAGGAGCGCTTCCGTGTTCCGCTCGGCGGCGAGCTCGAGCCAGTCGGGCGACGCTTCGAAGGCATTGTCCAGCAGGTTAAACACCACCTGCTTGAGTGCCGCATCCGAGGCGATGGCGAGATCAGCGCCGAACGAATTCTTGAAGGACAGCGTCGTCACCGAGCGCGCGGCACGCCACTCCTCAACCAGCTCAGCGAGAAAGGCGTTGACCGTCGTTGCAGACGAGCCCTCGCCGCGCGCTTCACCGGCCGAGACCAGAATGCCCGTAACGATGGATTTGCAGCGCTGAAGCGAGGACTCCATTTCAGAGAGATCTTCGGCAAGATCCGGATCGGACGTGAATGTCGGCATGCGACGCCAGTCGCTCAAAATCACCGACAGGGACGCGAGCGGCGTGCCGAGCTCGTGCGCGGCGCCCGACGCCAACAAGCCCATCCGGACGATATGATCCTCCTCGGCGGCATGCTGCCGCAAGGCAGCCAGATGCGCGTCGCGCTCGCGCAGATTCCGGTTGATGCGCGTCACGAACACCACCAGCAGCACTGCATCCAGCGCAAAGCCGATGAACGTACCGGCGATGTAGAGGGTGAACGGGTCCTCAAAGCCATATCGGGGTAATCCGAGCGGGCGATAGAAAAGGGTCAGGCCGGCAAAGCTGGCACAGGCCAGCGCGACGAGTGACCAGGTTGACCGTGCGTCCAGCAGAACCGCGCCCAGCGTGACCTGCAGCAGATAAAGAGACGTGAAGGGGTTGGTGGCTCCGCCGCTCAAATAGAGCTGGGCGGTCAGCGCGGCGACGTCGAGCATCAGCGCCAGCAACAACTCGCGATTGCTGATGTCGGCGCGATGGCGCATCCACATCAGGCTCGCGAGGTTCAGCGCGATCAGACCGCAAAGCACCGCCGCCATCTGGGGAAGCGGCAAGGCGATGCCGAGCCCCAGATGCACGAACGCGATCGTCGCGATCTGGCCGATTACCGCCGTCCAGCGCAGCTGGATCAGCAGCGCCATGTTCTTCCGGTTCGTCGTGTCGTCCGCTCCCGACGCCGGAAGAGCGTTGGCGCCGGCTTCTACGCGCGATTGTACGGACAGCGATGCAGCTGCGCCTGCCAAAGCAGGGCTGCTGCCACCTCCATTCGTATTCGACATCCGGTTCAGCATCTCAGTCCCGCGCGGCGAGCAGAACGGCGTCGCCCGGGAAACTGGCTGGCGACGACGCTCACACGTGAATCTATGTCGCCTTGGCGCAAGCGCCACTCGTCGCGGAAGACAAAGACGGCCGCCCCGCCGAGCATGAGGGCCAAGGTAAACCAGGTCAAAGCATAGACCAGATGGTTGTTGGAGAACGCAATCACCGTCAGTCCGCCCACAGGCCAGCCTCCGGGGTTCGGCGTCGCATCGGCATCGATGAAGAACGGAGCAACGTCGGGGAGCCCGCGCGCCGCTGCGATGGCCGAGACGTCGCGTGAATACCAGCGGTCAGCCGTCGGATCATTGGCCCTGAGGAACGCGCCGTTCGGCTCCGTCATCCGCACCAGCCCGGTGACACGGACGGTGCCTCCCGGTTCGCCGTCGCGGCGCATGGCCTGATCGCGGCGTTCCGGCGGAACAAAACCTCGATTGACGAGGATCGTCGCACCGTCGCCGGTCCGCAACGGCGTGAGAACCCAGAAGCCTCCGCCGAGCTCGGTCACGGCCTGCACGAGCGTTTCGCGATCGTGAAGGAAACGGCCGTCAACGCTCACGCGCCGGTAGGCATCACGGTCTGCGTTGATCGACGGCCATGCGTCGACGGCGGGAACCGGCACGGGCGCCGCATGAATTCGCTGCTCGACCCGTTGGATAAGATCGAGCTTCCAGGTCCGGCGTTCGATCTGCCACACGCCGAGCGAAGTCAGGACGGCGACGCCGAGAAGCGACAGAACCGCAAGCGTACCAAGCGCCAGCGGGGATCTTCGAGCGCGGCCTGTTCGTCGGCCAGGCTGCCCGGCGACATTACGCTCCCTGTGCGTCCGTGCCGCTGTCACGGCATCCGGCTCATGTCATGCACCGGCATCATGTTGGCGTTGAGGTGATACATCACCCATAGCGATCCGGTGAGCGCGATGACGACCATGATGATGGTGAAGATCAACGCCATCATGGTCCAGCCCTCCTCTGCGCGCGTGTTCATGTGCAGAAAGCAGATCATGTGGACGACGATCTGCGCGGCGGCGAAAGCCATGATGACGAGAGCGGTGATCTGCTTGCTGGCGAGTACGTCCGTCATGACGAGCCAGAACGGGATCGCCGTGAGGACGACGGACAGACCAAAGCCGATCAGATAACTGCGCAGCGAGCCATGCGCATGCAAATCGCCGGCATGATCGTCATGCGCATGCAAACCGCCCTCTATCTTCGTATTGGCGCTCATCGCAGCATCCCCATCAGATAGACGAACGTGAAGACACCGATCCAGATCACGTCGAGGAAGTGCCAGAACATGCTCAGGCACATCAGCCGCCGCCGATTGGCTTCGATCAGGCCGTAGCGTGCGACCTGCCCCATCAACGTCGCCAGCCAGACGAGCCCGAAAGTGACGTGCAGGCCATGCGTGCCGACCAGTGTGAAGAACGACGACAGGAAGGCGCTGCGCTGCGGCGTTGCACCTTCGTGGATCATGTGGGCGAACTCGTACAGCTCGATGCCGATGAATGCGAGACCGAACAGACCGGTGACGGCCAGCCATGCCTGGGTCGCGCCGACGCGCCCCTTCACCATCGTCAGCATCGCAAAGCCGTAGGTGATCGACGACAAGAGCAGCATTGACGTGTTGACCGCCACCAGCGGCAGGTCGAACAGGTCCTTTGGCGCCGGGCCCGCAGCGTAATTGCTTCCAAGCACGCCGTAGGTCGCAAACAGGATTGCGAAGATGAGACAGTCGCTCATCAGATAGATCCAGAAGCCGAGCATCGTGCTGCCGCCTTCGGCATGCGCGTGCTCGTCTTCCAGGTGAAAGACCGGGGCTGCGCCCTTTGATAGGGTGACTGCGACGGTCACGGCTCAGGTTCCTGCCGCGAGCAGACGGGTGCGTGCGCCTTCCGCCTGCGCGACCTCGTCGGCTGGAATATGAAAATCACGATGATAGTTGAACGTATGGCCGATCGCGACCGCGAGCAGCGCAACGAAGGATGCCGCCGCAAGCCACCACATGTACCAGATCAGACCGAAACCCAGCGCCGTGCTCAGACCGGCCAGCACGATGCCGGTTGCCGTGTTGCTCGGCATGTGGATCGGCTTGAAGTTCGCAAGCGGCCTTCGATACCCGCGCCGCTTCATATCCCACCAGGCATCATTGTCGTAGACGACCGGGGTGAAGGCGAAATTGTAGTCGGCCGGCGGCGAAGACGTCGCCCATTCCAGCGTACGCCCGTCCCATGGATCGCCGGTCACGTCGCGCAAGGACTCGCGCCGCAGCACGCTGACGGCGATCTGCACCAGGAAGGCGACGATGCCGAGCAGGATCAGGAAGGCGCCGATGCCGGCGATGACGAACCAGATCTGCAATGACGGATCGTCGAAGACGCGCAGCCGCCGGGTCACGCCCATCAGGCCGAGCACATAGAGCGGCATGAACGCAAGATAGAAACCGACGACCCAGAACCAGAACGACAGCTTGCCCCAGAATGGATCAAGCTTGAATCCGAATGCCTTCGGAAACCAGTAGGCGATGCCGGCAAACAGGCCGAACAAGACGCCGCCGATGATGACGTTGTGGAAATGCGCGACCAGGAACAAGCTGTTGTGCAGCACGAAATCCGCGGGCGGCACGGCCAACAGGACGCCGGTCATGCCGCCAATGACGAACGTCAGCATGAACGCGATCGTCCACATCATCGGCAGTTCGAAGCGGATGCGGCCGCGATACATCGTGAACAGCCAGTTAAATATCTTGGCGCCGGTCGGGATCGAAATGATCATGGTCGTGATCCCGAAGAACGAGTTGACGCTGGCGCCCGATCCCATCGTGAAGAAGTGGTGCAACCACACGAGATAGGAAAGGATGGTGATGACGACGGTGGCGTAGACCATCGACGTGTAGCCGAACAGCCGCTTGCCGGAGAACGTAGAGGTGACCTCGGAAAAGATGCCGAACGCCGGCAGGATCAGGATGTACACCTCCGGATGCCCCCAGATCCAGATGAGGTTCACATACATCATCGGATTGCCGCCGAAGTCGTTGGTGAAGAAGTTCGTGCCGATGTAGCGGTCCAGCGACAGCAGCGCGAGCACCGCGGTCAGCACCGGAAACGAGGCGACAATCAGCACGTTCGTGCAGAGCGACGTCCAGGTGAACACGGGCATCTTCATCATCGTCATGCCCGGCGCGCGCAGCTTGACGATCGTGCAGATTAGGTTGATGCCCGATAATGTCGTTCCGACACCGGCGACCTGAAGCGCCCAGATGTAGTAATCGACCCCGACATCGGGGCTGTAGCCGATGTTCGACAACGGCGGATAGGCAAGCCAGCCCGTTCGCGCGAACTCGCCGATGAACAGCGACATCATCACCAGGACCGCACCGCCCGCCGTCATCCAGAAGCTGAAATTGTTGAGGAACGGGAACGACACGTCGCGCGCGCCGATCTGTAACGGAACGACGTAATTCATCAGCCCGGTGACAAGCGGCATCGCCACGAAGAAGATCATGATGACGCCGTGCGCAGTGAAGACCTGATCGTAGTGATGGGCGTTGAGATAGCCCTCGGAGCCGTTGAACGCGATCGCCTGCTGAAGACGCATCATGATCGCGTCGGCGAATCCGCGCAGCAGCATGACGATGCCGAGCACCATGTACATGATGCCGATGCGCTTGTGATCCACGGTCGTGAACCACTCGCGCCACAAATAGCCCCAGAGACGAAAATAGGTGACCGCACCAAGAAGGGCCAAGCCTCCGATCGCGACCACCACGAAGGTGGCAACGACGATCGGTTCGTGGAGCGGCAGCGACTCCCAGGTCAGGCGGCCGAAGATCGCTTTGGCGATAGCAGATGTGTCGAACATGATCGCCTCAGGAACCGGACAAGGGACGTTGCCCAACGAAGAATGACGTCGACAAGAGCTTGTTCGCAGTGAAGTCCGGAGGTTTCAGACCCGAGCCCGTGACAGGCGTCATGCGACGCGGCGCGGCGAGAGACTTCGGCATCTCGCTGTCCAATTCCTCGATCGCGCAAATTCCCGCAACAAATGTGGCCTCAGGTCCGAACACGGCGCCACGCCGGGCATACTTGTCATAGGTCAATGGCAGGGTGTTGTTCAGCCCCGCGAGCCCAAGCCCGCCCTTGGCGTCAATTGCCATCATCTCGCTCATGCACATCTTGCCCGGCTCGACGCACATGTTGAGGATGGCCTTGTAGAGGGCGGGATCGACGGCCGCATAGCGACGTACGGGCTCGTTCTCGCTTGGCCGTTCGAGTTCGAGGTATCTGGATCGGTCGAGCCCGCCGCCGCCGGCCTTGACATGCGCGACCCAGTCCTCAAATCCTTTGCCCGCCAATCCATGAAAATCGAACCGCATGCCGGAGAATCCTGCGCCGCTGTAATTGGCGGAGAAGCCCTGGTAGACGCCCGGCTTGTTGATGACGGCGTGCAGCTTCGTCTCCATGCCGGCCATGGCGTAGACTTGGCCGGCGAGCGCGGGAATGTAGAAGGAATTCATCACCGATGACGAGGTGATGCGAAAATGGATCGGGCGATCGACCGGTGCGGCGAGTTCGTTGACGGTCGCGATGCCTTCCTCCGGATAGATGAAGAGCCATTTCCAGTCGAGCGCGACCACGTTCACTTCGAGCGGCCTTGCCGTTTCCGGTACTGAACGTCCCGACGCAATCCGGCCAAGAGTGCGATAGGGATCAAGCAGGTGGGTGCCCATCCATGTGAGCGCGCCGAGACAGATGATGATCAGAAGCGGAGCCGCCCAGATGACGAGTTCGAGCTGCGTCGAATGATCCCAATCAGGCTCGTAGCGCGCCGACGTATTCGAATGACGATAGCGCCAGGCAAAGATCGCGGTCAGCGCCATGACAGGCACGATGATCACCAGCATCAGGACAGTCGAGATAACCACGAGATCGCGCTGCTGTGCGGCGACGTCTCCGGAGGGATCGAGAACGACGAAGTTGCAGCCACTCAAGAGAGCCGCCAAGGGCAGCAGCGCGACAAGTCTCAAACCACTCACGACGGAACCTGCTTGGAATTGAATTTCCTCTGTTCTTCGAACACGTAGCTGCGGCGCAGCACGGTCGACATTGGACAATTTGTCCAATGCCGCCGCTTCCCGAACGGCGCGACAAGCAGGCTCGCGGAGGTGCGCCTCCGGCCCGATGAACATGACTTTCTGCCGAACGGATTGAGTGGCGATGGCGCCAGCAGCGACAATGACCGAACGTGATGGAGGAAGGATCGACCTCCACCAAGGCCACGCCAACCCGGCCGACATTGCCATTGGCGTGATCATTGGGCGGACGTCAGAGTTCTTCGACTTCTTCGTCTATGCGATCGCGTCGGTGATCGTCTTTCCGCGGCTGGTGTTTCCCTATGCGGATCCACTGACCGGAACGCTGTATTCGTTTGCGATCTTCGCACTCGCCTTCATCGCGCGGCCATTTGGCACCTGGATCTTCACAGCCATCGACCGCAACCACGGCAAGGGCGTGAAGCTTACGCTCGCGCTGTTCCTGCTCGGCACGTCGACGGTCGCGATCGCGTTCCTGCCCGGCTATGAAACAATCGGCGCAGCTTCCGCCTGGCTTCTTGCTTTGGGACGCATCGGTCAGGGCCTGGCGTGGGGCGGAGCCTGGGACGGCCTTGCATCGCTGCTCGCGCTCAACGCTCCGCCGCACCGGCGCGGCTGGTACGCGATGATTCCTCAGCTTGGCGCGCCCTTGGGCCTTATCGTCGCGAGCGGATTGTTCGCATTTTTCGCCGGCAACCTTTCGGCGGAAGACTTCTTTGGCTGGGGCTGGCGCTATCCATTCTTCGTCGCCTTCGCGATCAACGTCGTCGCCCTGTTCGCGCGGTTGCGCATGGTCGCAACGCCGGACTACACAAACCTGTTCGAGAGCCGCGATCTGCAGCCGGCCAGTGTCGTCGACACGGTGCGGCACGAGGGCCGGAATATCGCGATCGGGGCATTCGCTCCGCTCGCGAGCTTCGCCTTGTTCCACATGGTCACGGTCTTTCCGCTTTCATGGGTGTTCCTGTACACGAACGATGCGCCGGCACGGTTTCTGGTGATCGAGATCATCGGTGCGGTGTTCGGCATCGCGGCCATTGTCGCCTCCGGGCTCATCGCCGATCGGGTTGGCCGAACATCGCTGTTGATCGGATCCGCGGTCGCGATCGCGGCCTATAGCGGCTTTGCACCGCAACTGCTCGATGCCGGTGTCGTCGGCGAGACGGTTTACATGGTGTTGGGGTTCGTGCTGCTCGGCCTTTCGTTCGGCCAGTCATCGGGCGCCATCGCATCCGTCTTTTCCACGACGTATCGCTATACGGCCTCGGCTTTGACCTCCGACTTCGCGTGGCTGTTCGGCGCCGGATTTGCGCCGCTCGCCGCGCTCGTCCTGGCTAGCAATTTCGGACTGATCTCGGCCGGCGCCTATCTCCTGTCCGGCGCGGTCTGCACCCTGCTGGCGCTGACACTGAGCCGGAAACGAGGCATGCATGACGATCGGACTGAGGTCGCAGATCGCGCGCCCGCGCAGTCGTCCAGCTAGGTCGATCCTCGACCGAACAGAGCGTGGAGCATGCGAAGCATATCGGGATCGTTCTGCAGAGTATGAGCACCGATCGCGAGCCCGCCAAGCGCGTAAACGCCGACGGCGATGCCGCCCAGCGCCCAATAGCCCGTGGCGATGCCGCCTGCGCCGAGCCCCAGCGCCGCCGCAATTCCACCGAAGCACACGAGACCGAGGCTGATGCCGCCGAACGCCGCGAGACCGATTGCGACGCCGCCGAATGCGGCGAAGCCGACGGCGATGTTGCCAACTGCGATAATACCGCACGCAGGTTTAAAGCCGATCAGCCACACCGGGCCGAGCATGACGTGAACAAGCGGCAGGCCGAACAGCGTTCTCCGGGACTTGTATTCATAGAGGTAGAGCGGCCGCCCCGCCCCATCGACAGCGATCGCCGGACCGCGCTGCCGCAAAGGCCTGCCGCATCCGGGGCAGACTGCCGCCTGGTTGCTGATCTCCCGGCCGCAATCCGGGCACCGCGTCAGAGTCATTTGGCATCTCCTGGATCGCCCCCGCGTCCCAGTCCGCCGCTTCTCAGGGCAGGATCAGTTCCACATATGGACGGCGATGAGCCAGCCGCCGCGCCCGTGCGCGAGCACGTTGAGCCAGTTGCCCTCGAAGCTTTGCTGACCGCCGCCGGGTCCGCGAAGCGCCCATCGACCCGACGTGACCAGCGACGAGTCCTTCGCAAACACATCGCCGAGATCGACGGCATAGTCGCGAAAGCCTTGAGCGCGGATATCGGCAAAGAATGTGCAGATCGCCTGCGCGCCGACGAGTGTCGGTCGCCCCGGCGGGACGATCCGCGCATCCGGCGCGTAGAACCGCGCCATATCGGCAACTCTTCCCGCGTTGAAGGTCTGAGCCCACTCGTCGACGAGCGCCTGTGCCTCTCGCTGCATGTCGGACGATTTCTCCTTTACTGCTGTGCCGAATAACCCTGCGCAATTGCGGGCTTCTGGGCGGTGCTCCCGAGCACGGGCCAGAACAACCAATCCTCAAGCGGACAAAGGGACGTTGCGGCCTCCTCGGACCCAACCGGCCGAATGCGCACGCTGTCGGTCGATGGGTAGTCGAGAACAATGCGTGCTGCTCCGAGCCGACGGGCAAAGCTTTGCGAGCCGGACACCGTTTCGACCTCCAGCGGCGCACCTGCGCCGTCGTGGCTGAGCAGAAGACGCGATCCTGCCCGCTGCTTCCTCACCGTCTGAGCGAACGCTTCCGGCGGCATGTCGGTCAGGTAGAAGATGGCCGTGCTCGGCGTCGTCAGTTGCGCGAGGCGCGGAAACCAGCGCCCTTGCAACTGGAGCAGCACGAGAGCAATGCCGTGTGCCCGGCGCAGGAGGTCGACCATGATCCGCAACCGAGGCTCGGGCCGCTGACCTTGGTGCAGCAAAATAACCTGGCCGAATCGTCCAGTCTTGCCAAGGAAAGCGGCCAGCTGAAACAGCACGGAGAACACGCACACATGATGGATCGTATCGACCCAGAGCGGACCGAATCCGTCGAGCCCGCGCGCCTCACGGACGTGGAGCATCTTCTCCACTGCGCCGAGGTATCTGATCGTCTGATCCGTCGACATGCCCTGCATGACCAGCGGCTCAAAGGCGAAGTCGATGATGTTCAGCGCGGCCTTGCGGTTGACGTCATGTGACAACGTCGTGAGGCCGCTCCGCGCGCGCAGAAGCATATGGTCCAGTCGGCCTCCGTCGACCTGCGCAATCAGGCGATCGCGCACGTGACGACCCGCCTTGCTCGCAGCAAACGTGCTGGCGACAAAGGTGTCGAACCTGTCGGGTATGAGATCGAAGGCGCGAGCCGGAGTGATCGCGTTCACGGCTCTGAACTCTCCAGCACCCGGTCCGCCCTGGCCGCCTCAGACGAAGGCGCAGCCTCGAGTGCCGCCTCGCCGGCAAAAAGCATCGCGCTGTCGATCCGTCGTCCATGCAGCGCGCTGACTTTTTCCAGCACGCGCGCCTGGGCGGCCTGCAGCGATTCCAGCGAATGACGCTCGCCGGATTGCATGGCCTCGACCGTTGCTTCCTCGGGCAGCCATTGATCGGCCGAGACCACGCCGAGACCCTTGGCACGACTGAAGACATATTCGGCCGTGTTCCACTTCCAGCTCGGACAGGGTAGCGCCGCTTCCTCCGGATTGCTGTAAACGAAGCGGTGCGCGCAGAAGCCGCCGCACATCGGCAGAATCTTGCACGAAGCGCAAATCGGGTTGTCGAATGGCTCCCATTGCGACCACAGGCTGGCGTTCACGCTGTCGTGCAGCTTGTCCGGCTCGAAGATGCTGCCGGTTCGCTTGCTCGGATCGTGCGCCGTCTCCCAGCACTTGTGCACGTCACCCTCGCCCGACACGACATAGCCGCCGTGGGAGGCCGCCACGCACATTCCGGCGAAGCCGTTCGACGGCGCCTGGATGGAAGCAAAGCCAAGGCGCCGCGCGCGCTCCTCGAGCGCGAGCACCTTACGATTGAACTCCGCGCGGGAGAGCTTCTCCTCGAAGGCGCTGCCGCTCTCCGGCGTGGAGGCTTCGATGGGCGCGAAATAGACGCTGAAGTTGCCGCGCTTGGCGAAATTTCGCTCGACGAGGCGATCGAGCATGGAATTGACGTTGTCAACGTTGCTCTGACCGACATTGACACGCACATTGATCGCAATCGCCGTCTGATCCAGCGATTCGGCAATGTTGTCGAGGATGCGGTCGAAGGTTCCGTGCCCTGAGGTCAGAGGCCGCATCTTGTCGTGTGTTCCGCGGTCGCCGTCGATCGTCACTTGCACCCAACGGATGCGGCGGGTGTAAAGCTGCGCGGCCATTTCGCCGTTGAGGAACCAAGCATTGGAGACGATTCCGGCGCTGTAGGCGATCTTCTGTTTGTCGCAGTACGAAATCAGAATGTCCGACAGCCGGAAGATCGAATCCTTGCCCATCAGTGGCTCGCCGCCGTACCAGACGATGCTGAGCGACTTGAGATCCTTTTTTGCCTTGACGAAATCGACGATGGCATTCTGCACGTCCGGCTTCATCTTCGTCGTCGGCTTGTTCAGGCCTTGGAAGCAGTAGCCGCAGGCAAAGTTGCAGGCCATGGTTGGCGCGATCGTCAGCGTCAGGTTGTTTTTGGCGCTGCGGGTCGCGTCGTAATTGTTTCGCACTACCGCAAGCTCATCGACTGTCGCGCCGACCACGTGGCCGCCGCCGACGAGCGCTTCGAGCAGCAAGCGATCGCTCACGTCTCCGCTCGAGAAAGACGGTCTTTCCGCGAGCTCGCGATAGATACGGGCCTCGCCGTCGGACAGAAGGATGAGCGACCGTGTCCGCGAATTGAAAAGCAGCGCGGCGCCATCGGCAAGCCTGACCGGGATGTCGTAACGCGAGGCCTTGTAGCTGTTCGCCGCGGCGCCGTGCTGGCGCCCGTGAACGGTCGACAGGGTCTGTCGCGCAGCCACCTCCAATGCACTCGCACGCGCGGAATTCTGCGCCAGCGACGCAACCTCCGCCTGTTCATGATCCTGGGGCACCTGGCATTCGAAATCGGGCATGGGTTCTGTCCTGCTTAGTGCGTCTGCTGCGATACCGATCGCGCCATAGCAATGCGCGTCAGCGTGGTTTCCGCGAGCTCTGCAAGCATGTCGTTCCACAAGGCGAGGAACACGTCGGCACGAATCGAGGCGTCGATGATGGCGGTGCCGGCGACCTCATCGAGCGGCAAGCCGGTCAGCGTGACCACCCGCCTGTTGACGACCATGGTGGTGAATTCTCCATGGCGGCCTATTCCCATCACGCGGAGCGCAAAGCGGCCGCCCAGCGTCTCCAGGTGGCGCACGTCGTAAATGCGCGGCAACAATCCAAGCATCAGATTGCGGAAGAACGCGAAGTTTCCCGCCGCGCCGGCCGTATTCCGCCATGTGGCTTCAAGCAGCACCTCCGGCGCGAGCCGCACGCCTGCCATGAAGCTCGCCAGCGCGATCGGGTTCGACGCGTAGCGGCGGCCCGCCGCTGTGATCTCGCGCATGGTGACGCGCGCGGTGCTGTTGCGCATGTCGATCATCAGCATGACGGCAGCACCGGGATGACGTTCACCGCGCAGAACGAAATCGGATCGAGCACCGGCGCGTCGACGCCACAGACGCCACCGAGATTGGCGGCACAGACACCCGTATCGATGGCACAGGCGTCGGCGCCCGCCTTGGCGGCGCAGGCATCCGCATCGGCCGCGCAGGCATCGAGCGACGCGTTGGCCGCACACGCATCGGCGTCGGCAGCACAGGCGTCGGCCGAAGCGTTGGCAGCGCACGCATCCGCATCAGCCGCGCAGGCTTCTGCGACCGCGTTCGCCGCGCAGGCTGCGGCATCCGCAGCGCAGGCTTCGACGGACGCATCGGCTGCGCAGGCGTTGGCGTCGGCGGCACATGCTTCAGCGCCCGCGTCGGCGCCGCAGATGTTGCCGTCAGCGCCGCAAGCCTCGACGGTCGCGTCCGCGGCGCAAGCGTTGCCGTCCGCCGCACAGGCTTCAGCGCCGACATCGGCGCCGCAGACGTTGCCGTCCGCTGCGCAGGCCTCGACTGTTGCATCCGTGCCGCACACGTTGCCGTCCGCGACGCAAGCCTCCGCGCCACCGTCGACACCGCAGACATTGCCGTCCGCAGTACAGGCTTCGACGGTTGCATCCGAGGCGCAAGCGTTACCGTCGACGCCGCAAGCTTCCGCGCCAATGTTGGTTCCGCAGGCGTCGCCGTCGGTGCCGCAGGCCTCGACAGTGCCGTCGGTGCCACATACGTTGCCGTCCGTCCCGCACACGCCACCGCTGGCTTTGGCGCCGCAGGCGAGGTTGCCGTCAACACCGCAGAGCTTCGGCGGGCTGTGCTTCGAGCCGCAGGTGCTGCCGTCGACGCCGCAGAGCTTTCCGTCCGTAAACTTGCCGCCGCAGGTCCCGTAGTTCACGCCGCATCCCGAACCGACACGGGCATTCCCTCCGCAGAGGGTTCCCTTGGCGCCGCATGCTGCGCCGCCGGCTGCATTGCCCCCACAGGAGGCAAGGTCGGTGCCGCAAGCTGTGCCGATCCCCAGATTGCCGCCACAGCCACCCGCCCTTCCGCCACACGCGGTGCCTCCGCTGGCCTTGGCCACACAAGGCGTGACGTTTCCCCCGCAGGCCGTGCCGGCACCCACGTCGACGCCGCACGGCAAGGTTGCCGCCGCAGCGCAAGGGTTGTGGATGCTCGCGTCGATGCCGCACGGAACTCCCGACGCAGGCTGCGGGTTCGGCGTTCCGGTCGGAGCTGGGGTGGGTATTGGCGTGGGTGTTGGTGTTGGTGTTGCCGTCGGAGGCGGCGAGCTCGGCTGCTGCGGCGGCTGGCTCGGCTGTTGCGGCGGCTGGCTCGGAGATGGCGTCTGCTGCGGCGGTGAGCCCATCGGCACGCGCACGGTGTCGCCGGGCTTGATCCGATCCGGGTCCCGCAGTTGGGGGTTGGCCTTGAGCACGTCGGGAAACGGGCGGTCATGCTGGCGCGAAATGCTCCAGAGCGATTCGCCCTCCTTGACGCGATGCTCGACGACGTTGTCGTTGGCAACTTGTCCGACGTTCTGCCCGTTGCCGGCCTGCTGGTTCCGCGGCGCCGACGCGTTGTCAACGCGCGGGGCGTCAGGCCGGCTCGCGCGCTGCAGGCTGTCGGACCAAGATTGAGCGTCGTCTGTTTCCTCTTTCGCCTCTGTCCGCTGCGAACGCGCGCCGACAGCCTTGTCGATGACCTTCGCCATTGTCCAATCCGCCCATTACCAACAATGTCCGCTGCCGAAGCAAAATCTCTGCGCTCCGACTCTTGCGTATTGGATAGCGCGCCGACCTGACATCGACCTGACGGGGTCGCGAGCAGCAGCTCGTGCCAGGCCTTGGTCAAGCCGACGCTTGCAAACGTGGCCTGCGCCAAGCTGATCGCTTCGGTCGTTTACGGGATTCCTGCCCAGTGATAGGCTGAGCTTCATGGTCGCAAAGCTGGAACTATCTGACGTCCTCGCGCACGTCGACGCACAGCGCGAGACATCTCTCCATCGGTTGATGGACTACGTCCGCCATCCAAGCATCAGTGCACACAACATCGGCATCAAGGACGTTGCCGAACTTCTGGTGGACATGCTGAGCAAGCTCGGCCTCGAGGCTCGGCTGGTGCCGAGTGCGGGGCATCCGATGGTCGTCGCGCGCTGGCTCAAGGCCGAAGGCGCGCCGACGGTCCTGCTCTACGGTCACTATGACGTGCAGCCGCCGGACCCGCTCGACCTGTGGCTCAGTCCTCCGTTCGAGCCGACGATCCGCGATGGCCGCATTTTTGCGCGCGGTGTCGCCGACAATAAGGGCCAGCATTTCGCGCAGATCCTTGCGATCGAATCGCATCTCAAGGTCCACGGGCGTTTGCCCTGCAACGTCATCCTGCTGCTCGAGGGCGAGGAAGAAATCGGCAGCCCACACATCGCCGATTTCGTGCGCGACCATCGCGATCTGCTGAAGGCGGATCTTGCGGTCACGGCCGATGGCCCGCTGCATCCGTCGGGTCGGCCAACACTCAAGTTGGGATCCCGCGGCGTCATCAGCTTCGATCTTCACGCGCGACACGCCAGCCGCGATGTTCATTCCGGCAATTTTGGCGGTGTCGTGCCGAACCCGCTGTGGACGCTCGTGCACCTGCTCGCGACGATGAAGAATGATCGCGGCGAGATCACGATCGAGGGATTTGACGATGACGTCCTCGCACCGACCGAAGAGGAGTGCGAGGCCGTCGCGCGGCTGCCGCTCGATCTGGACGAGATCAAGCGTTCGCTCGGCCTTAGTCGCCTGGATGAACCGGCCGGGCGCGACTACTACGAACGCCTGTGTTTCAGGCCCACGCTGACGATCAATGGGCTGCACGGCGGTTATGGCGGGCCGGGTTCGAAAACCGTGCTGCCGCACGAGGCCATCGCGAAGTGCGACATCCGCCTCGTCGCGGCGCAGGACACGGCCGATATTCTTCGTAAAGTCGAGGCGCACGTGCACAAGCATGCGCCCGAAGTCACGGTGGTCTCACACGGATCGGGCATGCAGCCCTCGAAAACGCCGATCAACTCATCCTATGCGGCACCGATCCGCCAGGCGATCGTGGCTGCGCATGGGATCGAGCCGCTGATCTACCCGGCCGGCTTCGGCAGCCTGCCTGGCTATGCCTTTACCCAGATCCTCGGGATAGACGCGTTCGTAACGCCTTACGGCAATGCCGACGAGGCCAATCACGCGCCGAACGAAAACCTGAAGATCGAATGCTTCTTCAATGGCATTCGCACCGGCGCAGCACTGCTGGACACGCTCGGCAAGGCCAATTTCGGCTAGTGTCCCGAATCCGAAGTTCGCCATACTTTGCAGCGAGCTCAGAGCGAACTTCGGATTCGATCAGGACACTAGCAAGTTTATGATTCTAGTGTCGTTTATGGATCAGAAATTCGCA
>NZ_JAVIFX010000035.1 GCF_031157255.1 Bradyrhizobium sp. LHD-71
GGACAGTACCTCATCGATCTGGTCGACGAGGCGGGATACGTGCCGGCAGATCTCAGCCATGTCGCCGATCAGCTCGGCGCGTCGCCAGCCGATGTCGAGAGCGTTCTCACGACCATCCAGAAATTCGATCCTGTTGGAATCTGTGCGAGGAGCTTGAGCGAGTGTCTCGCGGTTCAACTGCGCGATCGCGATCGCTACGATCCGGCGATGCGCGCGCTGGTCGAGAATCTCGATCTCTTGGCGCGGCGCGACGTCGCCGCGCTTCGAAAAGTCTGCGGCGTCGACGATGAGGACCTCGCCGAGATGATCTCCGAAATCCGTCAGCTCGATCCGAAGCCCGGCCTGAAGTTCTCGTCGACGCGCGTGCAGACGGTGGTGCCGGACGTGTTCGTGCGTCCCGGGCCGGACGGCGGCTGGCTGGTCGAGCTCAACAGCGATACGCTGCCGAAGGTCCTCGTCAATCAGAGCTACTACAGCGAACTCGCGGGCAATCTGCGTAAAGGTGAAGACAAATCGTACTTTGCCGATTGCCTGCAGAACGCGACGTGGCTGGTGCGGGCGCTCGATCAGCGCGCACGCACGATCTTGAAGGTCTCAACCGAAATCGTCCGCCAGCAAGACGGATTTTTTCAGCACGGCATTGCCCGCTTGCGTCCGCTCAACCTCAAGGTCGTGGCCGACGCAATCCAGATGCACGAATCAACAGTGTCGCGCGTTACCGCCAACAAGTACATGGCGACGCCGCGTGGCATCGTCGAGCTGAAATACTTTTTTACCGCGGCGATCGCATCCGCCGACGGCGGCGATGCCCATTCCGCAGAAGCCGTGCGGCACCGCATCAAGCAATTGATCGATGCGGAAAATCCCAATGATATTCTGTCCGACGACGCCATCGTCGAAATGTTGAAGGCCGCAGGGATCGACATCGCCCGGCGAACGGTGGCAAAATATCGTGAAGCCATGCGTATTCCGTCATCGGTTCAACGACGTCGCGACAAGAAGTGCCTGCCGGGGAACGAAGCGGCCGTAACCGCGGTTGCTGCAGGTTAGCGCCGCTCCGTTCCGGGGCGGCGAATTCACCCCAGCGAGACGAGGAACGACATGACGATCCGGGTGTCGGGAAAGGGTATCAGTGTCAGCGAGGCGCTTCGCGAGCGCGTCAGCGGTCGCACCGACGATGTGCTGCGCAAGTATTTCGACGGCAACTTTTCCGGACACGTGACGATCGGCAAAGGCAAGAACGGCTTCCGCACCGACTGCATGTTGCATCTCGACTCCGGGATGATTCTTGAAGCCGATTCGACGGCGGGTGATGCCTATGCGAGCGCCGACCTGGCGCTCGGCCAGATCGAAAAGCGGTTGCGCCGCTACAAGAGCCGCCTGAAGGATCGTTCCGCGCGCAAAGCATACGCGGCTGCGGCCAGTGACGCGCTCGCCGCCTTCAATGTTCCAAGCTACGTGATCGAGGCACCTCCGCTGTCCGACGACGAGGAGATGCAGGCCTTCAATCCGGTCATCATCGCCGAGACGACGCAGTCGCTGCGCCGCCTTTCGGTCAGCGAGGCGGTGATGGAATTGGATCTCACCGGCGCTCCGGTGGTCGTGTTCCTGCACGGCACCAGTGGCCGTGTTAACCTTATCTACCGGCGTCCAGACGGCAATATCGGCTGGGTGGACCCGCCGGCGGTTAACAGCTAGCCACTCGTGAAGGCATTGACGCCGTGAAACCCTCTCCCTATGGTCCGCCGCCCTTGAGGCTTGGGGGCCCTATCCGGCCTGCGCTTGGCGCCCGCCGGCCATGGTCCCATATTGCAACCCTGACGGTCCCAACTCTTCACTCTCGGTACGCTACATGACGATTACCGATCTCGTCGCGCCCGAGGCGATCATCCCGGCATTGAAGGTCAACAGCAAGAAGCAGGCGTTGCAGGAACTTGCGGCGCGTGCGGCGGTGCTGACCGGACAGAACGAACGATCGATCTTCGAGGTGCTGTTGCAAAGGGAGAAGCTCGGAACGACGGCCGTCGGTTACGGCGTCGCGATTCCGCACGGCAAGCTGCCGAAGCTCGACAAGATCTTCGGTTTGTTCGCACGTCTGGAACGGCCGATCGACTTCGAAGCGATGGACGGCCAGCAGGTCGATCTGATGCTGTTGCTGCTGGCACCTGAGGGCGCCGGTGCCGATCATCTCAAGGCGCTGGCGCGCGTTGCGCGGCTTCTTCGCGATCAGGATGTTGCCAACAAGCTCCGCGCCTCGCGCGACGCGGAAGCACTCTACGCGGTTCTCGCGTTACCTCCCGCAACGGCCGCCTAGCGTGAGCTGAGGCTCCGTCGTCATGCCCGCGGAAGGCGGGCATCCTATACCGCAGCGGCTTCGATTTTATCGCAGACGCTTGAGGGTGCCGGGTCCCCGTCTCCGCGAGGACGACGCTGAGATAGTTGTGGAGATGTTGCTTTGCTTGATCTCAAGGCGCTGATCCCGAAAAGTGGAGACCGGTTTTCGGGATCAGTTCAGTGAACCGCCGTTGCGGAAGAGAATTCGGCTACGTCAGTGGACACTGACGGTTTGCAGTTCGTTGCTCCATGCGCTGGCAATGGCCGCCTCCAGGCTGTCAGTCAGCATGATCGGCGCACCGTTCGCCGCGTGCAGCGCGAACAGTTTCAGGCCGGGCGACATCTGCGGCGCGGTCGGAAACAGTCCGGGCACATCCTCGGAACGAATCTGCTTCACATAGGCAATGTGACCTTCGCCCAGGTGAGCCAACGCCTCTGGCGTCATGTCCGAAGCAGGGTTGATGACATTGCCTTCGTTGACGACATTGTCTTCAGTCATGGTCCTCGACTCCTCAAGGTTGCAAGCGGTCGAGTCCGCTTCAGTTCCAACGATTATTCGTGTTCATGGATGGCGATCGTCTTAACGATCCGCTCGGGTTCCGGTCGGGCGAGATCGATCGACAGCAGGCCATTTCGCAAATCCGCGCCTAGTACTTCCATGCCTTCCGCCAGCACAAAGGTGCGCTGGAAGTGGCGTGCGGCAATGCCGCGATGGATGTACTGTCTGGTCTTTTCGTCCTGCTGCCGCCCGCGAATGACGAGCTGATTTTCCTCAGTCGTCACATCGAGTTGATCGCGGGTGAACCCTGCAACCGCCAGCGTGATGCGCAGGCGTTCAGGCTGGCCGTCGGTACGGGCCAGACGCTCGATGTTGTATGGCGGGTAGCCATCGGCGCCCTTGACGACGCGATCAAGCACACGCTCGATTTCGTCGAATCCCAGCAGGAACGGGCTGGATAGCGAAGGAACACGGGTCATTTCCCAAAGTCCTCTCGAAGCGACTTTGACGGGGCCCGGAATGGCACCCCTGCCGCCCGGCGATTCGGTCGCCGGTCGTCATGAATGATATGGGGAGACGGAACCGGCTTTCAAGAAGCTTCTGGAACCAAAGGAGAAAACCGCCCTCGCGGTCTGGCCTGAAGCGCCCCCGGGCCCCGCCTTGCAACCCTCAGATGTCGATCCGCCGGCGGCCGTCGCCGGTGAACACATGCAGCTTGGCCCGTGGCGCGACCGCCGTCACCGCCTCGCCGATCGGCGGCGCGGCTTCCCCGGGCACACGGACCAGGATCTCGCCGGCATTCGCGTGGTGTCCGTAGACGAAGGTCTCCGCGCCGATGCGTTCGACGGCCTCGACCTGCAGGTCGAGCGCCAGTCCGCCGCTGGGAGCGCCGCTGCCGCCGAATGACAGGTCCTCCGGCCGCACGCCGACGACGCCGGCGGCCGCCGGCAGCCCCGATACGCCGCCGATGGACGGCGAGCCCAGCGACAGCAGGTTCATCGGCGGCGCGCCGATGAAGGAGGCCACGAAGGTCGTCTCGGGCCGGCGGTAGATCTCGATCGGCTTGCCGATCTGCTCGACCACGCCGCCATTCATCACCACCAGAATGTCGGCGAGCGTCATTGCCTCGAGCTGATCGTGCGTGACGTAGACCGACGTGGTCCGCAGCCGTCGTTGCAATTTGCGAATCTCGACCCGCATGGCGATACGCAGCTTCGCATCCAGGTTGGACAGCGGTTCATCGAACAGGAACACCTTCGGCTGCCGGACGATGGCGCGCCCCATCGCGACGCGCTGACGCTGGCCGCCGGAGAGCTGCCGCGGCTTGCGGTCGAGCAGCGCGCCGATCTCGAGGGTCTGCGCTGCGTCGCGCACGCGCTTGTCGATCGCGGCCTTCGGCATGCCGCGGTTGCGCAGGCCGTAGGCCATGTTGTTGTAGACGCTCATGTGCGGATAGAGCGCGTAGTTCTGGAACACCATCGCGATGTCGCGATCGGCCGGCTCGATGTTGTTGACCACGCGCTCGCCGATGTCGATCTCACCGCCGGTGATCGTCTCGAGCCCCGCGATCATCCGCAGCAGCGTGGACTTGCCGCAACCGGAGGGACCGACCAATACGCAAAACTGTCCATCGCCAACCTCCAGGCTGATGCCCTTGATGGCCTCGACGCCGCCCGCGTAGGTCTTGCGCACATCGCGCAAGGTGACATTCGCCATGATTACTTCTCTGTCTCGACAAGGCCGCGAACGAACAGCTTCTGCATCAGGATGACCACGGCGACCGGCGGCAGCATCGCCAGCATCGCGGTCGCCATCACCAGCGGCCATTCGGTCAGCGCATCCGATGTCGTGATCATCTTGCGGATGCCGATGACGATCGTCTGCATGTTGTCGCGTGTGGTTATCAGCAGCGGCCAGAGATACTGATTCCAGCCATAGATGAAAAGAATGACGAACAGCGCCGCCATGTTGGTGCGCGACAGCGGCAGCAGCGTATCCTTGAAGAAGCGGATCGGTCCCGCGCCGTCGATCCGCGAGGCTTCGAGAAGTTCGTCCGGCACGGTCATGAAGAACTGCCGGAACAGCAGTGTCGCCGTCGCGGATGCAATCAGCGGCAGCGTCAGCCCCGCGAAACTGTCGAGCAGCGAAAGGTCGGCGGCGATCTTGTAGGTCGGATAGATGCGGACTTCGACCGGCAGCATCAGCGTGATGAAGATCAGCCAGAACACCGCCATGCGAAAGGGAAAGCGGAAATAGACGATCGCATAGGCGGAGATGATCGAGATAGCGATCTTGCCGAGCGAAATTGCCATCGCCATCACGAAGGAATTGAACAGCATCGTGCCGACCGGCTCGCGGGTCGAACTGCTCGTGCCGATGAAGATCGTCCGGTAGTAGTTGTCGAGGAACTTGCCGCCGGGCAGCAGCGACATCTGGCCGTTGGCGATCAGATAGGCTTCCTGCGTCGAGGCGACGAAGGCGAGGTAGACGGGAAACGCAACGACCGCGATCCCGAGCCACAGCACGAGGTGCGGAACGATGTCGCCGATGCCCCTGCGTTCGACCATCAGTACGTCACCTTGCGTTCGACATAGCGAAACTGGATCGCAGTGAGCGCGATTACGATCACCATCAAGATCACCGACTGCGCCGCCGACGAGCCGAGATTGCCGCCGAGCAGGCCGTCCAGATAAACTTTGTAGACCAGTGTTTCGGTCGCTTTCGACGGACCGCCGCCGGTGGTTGCGTCGATGATTCCGAAGGTATCGAAAAACGCATAGACGATGTTGACGACGATGAGGAAGAAAACCGTGGGCGACAGCAGTGGGAACACCACCGTCCAGAACCGGCGCGTCGGACCTGCGCCGTCGATCGCGGCCGCCTCGATGATGCTGCGCGGGATCGATTGCAGGCCGGCGAGGAAGAACAGGAAGTTGTAGGAGATCTGCTTCCAGGTCGCGGCCGCGATCACCAGAATCGCCGCGTGGTCGCCGTTGAGCAGCGGATTCCAGTCGATACCGAGCGCGCGCAGGCCGCGCGCAAGAACGCCCAGCGATGGATGCAGCATGAAGATCCACAGCACGCCGGCGACGGCAGGCGCGACGGCGTAGGGCCAGATCAGCAGCGTGCGATAGATGCCGCCGGCCCGCATCGGCTTGTCGGCCATCACCGCCAGCAGCAGCGCGATGCTGAGCGACAGCAGCGCGATCATCGCCGAAAATGCGAACGTCCGCACGATGGCGTCGAAGTAGCCGGGCTCGTGAAGGAGATGGACGTAGTTCTCGAAGCCGACGAACGTGGTCGAGAGGCCGAACGCATCCTGCAGCAGGAACGATTGCCAGACCGCCTGGATCGCGGGCCAGTAGAAGAACACGAGGACGATCGTCACCTGAGGTGCGATCAGAAGGAACGGGAGCAGCGGGGACTGAAAGAACGATTGCTTTTGCATCTGGAAGGGCTGAAGGGGGCAGGCCGCTCGAGCGTGATGGGTTTAGGTTGGCTTCACATTTTCATCGTTGTTCTCCGCTGAAGCGATGCTGAAACCTCTTGGCCAAGTTAGACCCGCCGTCATGCCCGCCCCGGGTCCGCGAAGCGCGGACCGAGGACAGGCTGCAGCGGGCATCCAGCGGCCCGCAGCGTCTGCGACAAGGGTCCGACGCTGGCATGCCGGGTCCCGGCTCGCGCTTCGCCTGGCCGCGACGACCGAGGGCATGACGGCAAATCCAACTCATCAGGCGCTAGTGTCGCGGATCAGAAATTCGCACCATCGTTGACGCGAGTCCGTCGTGCGAATTTCTGATCCATAAACGACACTAGTATCATAAACTTGCTAGCGTCCTGATCGAATCCGAAGTTCGCTCTGAGCTCGCTGCAAAGTATAGCGAACTTCGGATTCGGGACACTAGCCGGTCCGCCCCTTCATGATCACCTCGAAACCGTGCGTTCGAACTGGCGCAGCATCTGGTTTCCGCGCGACACCGCAGTGTCGAGCGCTTCCTTGGCCGACTTCTTGCCGGCCAGTGCCGCTTCGATTTCCTCCGCCCAGATATCGCGAAGCTGAACCATGTTGCCGAGGCGCAGGCCGCGCGAATTCTCGGTCGGCTCCTTGTTGGAAAGCTCGAGCAGCGGCGTCTCGAGATAGGGCTGGTCCTTGTAGAAGCCCTGCTCCTTCGCTTTGGCATAAGCGGCCTTGGTGATCGGCAGATAGCCGGAGGCCTTGTGGATCGCCACTTGCCGGTCAGTGTCGGAGAGGAACGCCAGGAATTTGGCGACGCCCTTGTACTCGTCCGGCTTCTTGCCGCCCATGATCCACAGCGAGGCGCCGCCGATGATCGAATTCTGCGGGGCGCCGGCGACATCCGGATAGTAAGGCATCGGCGCGTTGGTCCATTCGAACTTGGCGTTGGCGCGGACGTTGCCGAAGAAGGCTGACGAAGTGAGGAAGATCGGACACTCGCCGGAGGTGAAGCGGCCCTCGCCGGTGTTGGTGCGGCCTGAGTAGTCGTAGGTCTTGTCCTTCTGCAGGTCGATCAGCGTCTGAAGGTGTTTGAGCTGCAGCGGCGCGTTGAACTTGAGCTCGGTATCGAAGCCGTCGAGTCCGTTGGCCTTGGTTGCCAGCGGTACGTTGTGCCACGCCGACAGCTGCTCGAGGTTCACCCAGGTGACCCAGGCATTGGAGAAGCCGCAGGTGGTGGAGCCGGACGCCTTCAGCTTCTTTGCTGCCTCGAAGACCTCCGGCCAGGTCTTCGGAATCTCGGCGATGTTGGCCTTCTTCAGCGCGTCCTTGTTGATCCACATCACCGTCGAGGACGAGTTGAAGGGAAACGACAGCATTTCGCCCTTCGACGTCGAGTAGTAGCCGGTGATGGCGGGCAGATAGGCGTTCGGGTCGAATTTTTCCCCGGTCTCCTTCATCAACAGGTGAACGGGCTTCACCGCGCCCGTCGCCGCCATCATCGTTGCGGTGCCGACCTCGAACACCTGCATGATGTGCGGCGCGTTGCCGGCACGGAACGCCGCGATGCCTGCGTTCATCGTGTCGGGATAGCTGCCCTTGTAGGAGGGGACGACCTTGTAGTCCTTCTGCGAGGCGTTGAATTCCTCGGCGAGCTTGACGATGACGTCGTTGTTCGCGCCGGTCATCGCGTGCCACCACTGGATTTCGGTCTGGGCAAGCGCGGGTGTCGCCGCTGCGACGGTGGCTAAGGCCGCCAAAAGGCGGATCGAACGGATCATGAAGTCCCTCCCGGTGCGTCATCGGCTGGAATCTGGCCGCCGCAGGTTTTATCGGCGGGCAATGACGCTCTTGTAGCAAGGATGGTACGGCGGGAGACCTGCGGGAGGGAAGCCCCAATTAGGCGAAGACGATGACTTCAGCGTCGACAGCGCCCGGCACCGCCGGGCTGGCGGTGCCGGGTTTGTCACGATGGTGACTAGTGTCGTGGACCAGAAATTCGCACCATCGTGGCCGCGAGCCCATCGTGCGCGATCAGATTGTCTTTGTAGGGCTCACGACGCCTTCTGCGACGAGGCCGTCGATCTCGTCCTGTTTCAAGCCCGCCTCGCCAAGGATTTCTACGGCGTGCTGGCTGAATGCGGGCGGGGTGTGACGCAGGCTGGCCTTCGAGCGGTCGAAGCGGATCGGCGAGGCGACGCCCTTGTACCAGTCCTTGCTGATAACGATGCCGCGATGCTTGCTCTGCTCGCTGTTCAGCGCCTTGTCGATCGATTGGATCGGTCCGGCGGGTAGGCCTGCCGCCAGCAGCCGGTCGCACAACGGGTCACGGTCGAAATCCTTGAAGACTTCCTCCATCTCCGCGCGCAGCGCTTCGCGATTGGCGATCCGGTCCTCGTTTCGCGCAAAGCGCTTGTCGGTGCCGAGCTCCGGCTTGCCGACTTCCTGGGCGAGCTTGCGGAAGGTGCCGTCGTTGCCGATGCCGATGAAGATCAGCCCGTCGCGCGTCTTGAACGACTCGTACGGCGCAAGACTTGGATGCGGGTTGCCCTGCGGCACCGGCGTCTTGCCGGTGAAGAAGTAGTTCGACGAATGCGGGTGCATGACGGCAAGACCGGTCTCGAACAGCGTCGTTTCGAGAAATTGCCCCATGCCCGACTTCTGCCGTTCGTTCAGCGCCATCAGAATGCCGACGGCGGCGTAGAGCCCGGTGGTCAGGTCGACGACCGGAATGCCTATTCGTGTCGGGCCGCCCTCGGGCGAGCCGTTGGCGGCGATCATGCCCGCCATGGCCTGAACGATGGCGTCGTAGCCGGGGTTGCCGCCGCGCGGACCATCGGCGCCGAAGCCGGAGATGCGGCAGTGGATCAGCCTTGGAAATTTCTCGCGCAGGAACGCGCTGCCGATGCCCCACTTGTCGAGGGTTCCGGGCTTGAAATTCTCGATCATGACGTCTGCGTCTTTCAGCAGCTTCATCAGCACCTCGCGTCCGCGAGGTTTCGTCAGATCGAGACCGATCGAGCGCTTGTTGCGGTTGGCACCGTTGAAGTAGGCGGAGCCTTCCTTCGCCCTCGGCGCCCATTCGCGCGTCTCGTCACCGGCCGGCGGCTCGAGCTTGATGATCTCCGCGCCGTGATCGCCGAGGATCTGCGTGCAGTAAGGTCCGCCGAGCACGCGCGTGAGATCGATCACGCGCAAACCCGCCAGAGCGCCAAAGGCCGATTGGGTGGTCATGAAGCTTAGCCGTTCCTTAGTTCGTTCGGGGTTGGTCAGAAGAAGGGAGGGAGCACAGGAGGCACTTCTTGGCAAACGCTCTGCCCGAGTGCGACTTTAGATATCTTTCAAACGCTAATATCGTGAGCTTGTCGCGGCACGCGCAATACCAGACAAGCGTCCAAGGCGCGAACTTCGCGGTATGCGGCGAGGGGCCGGGCGTTGTGATCTGCCATGCGACCTTCAGGTCGGTCGTGACGCTGGTTTATTCTTGCTCGGGAAAGTTGTTGCTGCGCGCGACATTGATCCACGGCAGCCCGTCTTCGCCCTACGGGCGAAGCGTGGTGGAGCCAGGCGGGATCGAACCGCCGACCTCTTGCATGCCATGCAAGCGCTCTCCCAGCTGAGCTATGGCCCCGACGCGTCGCTGCTCATAAGCAGCGAGACTTCTGAAATCATACTTCCCTGCGGTTCTCAAGAGCAGTTCTTGCCCATGAGCCGTCCAAGAGCGGCCGTCAGCTCTCTTCGTCGTCCGACACATCGCCGATGATGTCGGTAACGTCGTCTTCACCTTCTTCCTCTTCGGCGATGAAGGTCGAATCATCGTCCTCGTCGTCGAGCGTCTCATCCACCTCGATATCGTCCTCACTCTCGGGCAGATCGGCCTTGCCCTTGCCGGTGGCCTCGGCGTCAGCCTCCTCCAGCGACACCGTCTCCATTTCGGCGGCCTCCGGCGCTGCTTCCTCCGCCGATGCGGCCGCAGCGGCACCGCGACCGCGTGACGGTGCGGGCGGCGCGATCGGCACGACCTCGCCCGTATAGGGAGAGATCACCGGATTCTTGTTCAGGTCGTAAAACTTCTTACCCGTCGTAGGGCAAATGCGTTTAGTTCCGAGTTCGGACTTGGCCACGTGCAGAATCCTGGGATTTTCTGAAAAGCGGTGCTTCACTTGGCTAGTTGAATGGCCGCTGTCAATAGCGCGTTTGCATATCGGGATATCTGCTCGTGACGCGGCGCGGGAGGCCTGCTAGTGCGCTGGATCTGACGTTCGTGCCGCCCTCGCCGCCAGTCCTGCGCACGAACGTCAAATCCAAAAAGCGCACTAGCTTCATAAGGTTGCTAGTGTCCCTCTTGGTTCTAACGTGCGCCTCCGAGGTTGCTGCGAAGTGGTGCGAACGTTAGAACCGGGACACGAGAGACTGAACACGCATGGAGATTTGCCGCCCGTGAGCCATTCCGGTCCCAAAACGCCGATTGAGGCCAGAAAGAGCGCTGCCCTGTCCGGGCGCGTGCGCGTTCCGGGAGACAAGTCGATCTCCCATCGTGCGCTGATTCTGGGGGCGCTTGCGGTGGGCGAAACCCGGATTTCAGGTCTTCTGGAGGGCGAGGACGTCCTCAACACGGCCAAGGCGATGCGCAGCCTCGGCGCCAGCGTGGAGCGGCATGGCGAAGGTCTGTGGACGGTTCGCGGCGTCGGTGTCGCCGGTTTCGCCGCCCCGTCGGAGCCGCTTGATTTCGGCAATTCCGGCACCGGTTGCCGGCTGGCGATGGGCGCGGTCGCAGGCGCGCCGATTACGGCGAGATTCGATGGCGATGCGAGCCTTCGTACGCGACCGATGCGGCGGATTCTCGATCCGCTGGAGCAGATGGGCGCCCGCAGCAGCCACGACGCCGATGGTGGCCGTTTGCCACTGACGCTTGAAGGCGCGCGCGCGCCGATTCCGATCATCTACCGCACGCCGGTGCCCTCGGCGCAGATCAAGTCCGCCGTATTGCTCGCAGGCCTTGCCGCGCCCGGCATGACCACGGTGATCGAGAACGAGTGGAGTCGCGACCACACGGAACGCATGCTGACGCATTTTGGTGCCGAGGTCTCGTCGAAGCCGGAGGGTGTGCACGGCCGGAGGATTTCGCTCAAAGGCCAGCCCGAGCTCAAAGGCGCGGCCGTCACCGTGCCAGCCGACCCGTCATCGGCGGCATTTCCGATGGTTGCTGCGCTGGTGGTGCCGGACTCCGAGATTGTGCTGGCCGATGTCATGACCAATCCGCTCCGCACCGGCCTGATCAAGACGCTGCGGGACATGGGCGCACAGATCGATGAGCTGAAGACGCGCGGCGATGCGGGCGAGCCGATGGCGGAGTTCAGGGTGCGCTCTTCGCAACTGCGCGGTGTCGATGTGCCGGCAGAGCGCGCGCCATCGATGATCGACGAGTATCTGGTGCTGGCCGTGGCTGCGAGCTTCGCCGAGGGCACGACGACCATGCGCGGCCTGCAGGAGCTGCGCGTGAAGGAGTCGGATCGGTTGGCGGCCACCGCGGCGATGCTGCGCGTCAATGGCGTAAAGACCGAAATCGTCGGCGACGACATGATCATCGAGGGGCGCGGTCATGTTCCGGGCGGCGGTGTCGTCGCCACTCACATGGACCACCGGATTGCGATGTCGGCGTTGATGATGGGCCTTGCCGCCGACACGCCGGTGAAGGTCGATGACACCGCGTTCATCGCGACGAGTTTCCCCGACTTCGTGCCGATGATGCGGAAGCTGGGCGCGGAGTTCGCATGATCATCGCGATCGACGGACCTGCAGCCTCCGGGAAAGGCACGCTCGGCAAGCGTTTGGCCGCGCACTACGGTTATCGTCATCTCGATACCGGATTGATCTATCGGGCGGTCGCCAAGGCCGTCCTCGATGCCGGCCATCAATTGACCGACGAAGCGCAAGCGGTCGCCGCAGCGGTGGCCCTCGATACCGGCCAGCTGGAAAGCCCCGACCTGAAGACCGACGTCATGGGCCAGGCCGCTTCGGTCGTTTCCGCCTATCCGGGGGTGCGGGCTGCGCTGTTCGATTTCCAGCGCGATTTCGCCAGCCACCCGCCCGGCGCGGTGCTCGATGGCCGCGATATTGGAACCATCATCTGCCCGCACGCGGAGGTGAAGATCTTTGTCGTCGCCTCGCCGGAAGTGCGCGCACGCCGGAGAACGCTGGAGATCGTCGCCCGGGGCGAGACGGCGGACGAGGCCGCGGTCCTGGACGACATTAAAAAGCGTGACGAAAGGGATAGGAATCGCGCCGCGGCGCCCCTGAAGGCTGCGCCGGACGCGCACTTGCTCGATACCTCCGCATTGGATATAGAAGGCGCCGTCCGGGCCGCCATTGACATTGTCGAGGCCGTCCGAGCGGGCCGGTAGCGGGTATACTTTTAAGCTCTGCTGCCGTCATTGGAGGATCAGCCCGCTCCCCTGTCTCGATCGAGGCTCCGGCAACAGATCATCATCGTAACGATCATGCCGGCTTCGCGCCGGTCCGCTTCGCATTCACGCCAATTCACATCCTGTTTGTGGATTTGGGTTTGTGGGGCGGTCGCGCAGGGTGTGCGGACCCTGCGCCCGGCACGGCCGTTATGCCCGTCAACCTCAAAGGTCCGGCGTTACCGCTCACTGGAGAACAAATGGCTTCAAGTACTGCGAATTCCTACAACCCGTCCCGCGACGATTTTGCCGCCATGCTCGACGAGTCGTTCGCCGGCGGCAACCTGCAGGAAAGCTCTGTCATCAAGGGCAAGGTGGTTGCGATCGAGAAGGACATGGCCGTCATCGATGTCGGCCTGAAGACCGAGGGCCGTGTGGCCCTGCGTGAATTTTCCGGCCCCGGTCGGGAGAACCAGCTCAAAGTGGGCGACGAAGTCGAAGTGTTCCTCGACCGGATCGAGAATGCGCTCGGCGAAGCCGTGCTGTCGCGCGACAAGGCTCGCCGCGAGGAAAGCTGGGGCAAGCTCGAGAAGGCGTTCCAGAACAACGAGAAGGTCAGCGGCGTCATCTTCAACCAGGTCAAGGGCGGCTTCACGGTCGATCTCGACGGTGCCGTGGCATTCCTGCCGCGCTCGCAGGTGGACATCCGTCCCGTACGCGACGTCGGCCCGCTGATGAACAATTCGCAGCCGTTCCAGATCCTGAAGATGGATCGCCGCCGCGGCAACATCGTCGTGTCGCGCCGCACGGTGCTTGAAGAGACGCGCGCCGAGCAGCGCCAGGAACTGGTGCAGAACCTCGAAGAGGGTCAGGTCATCGACGGCGTCGTCAAGAACATCACCGACTACGGTGCGTTCGTCGACCTCGGCGGAATCGACGGCCTCCTGCACGTCACCGATATCGCCTGGCGTCGTGTCAATCACCCGAGCGAAGTTCTGAGCATCGGCCAGACCGTCAAGGTGAAGATCATCAAGATCAATCACGAGACGCACCGCATCTCGCTCGGCATGAAGCAGCTGCTTGATGATCCGTGGCAGGGAATTGAAGCGAAGTATCCGCTGCAGGCGAAGATCATCGGCCGCGTCACCAACATCACCGACTACGGCGCGTTCGTCGAACTGGAGCCGGGCATCGAGGGCCTGATCCACGTGTCGGAGATGTCGTGGACCAAGAAGAACATGCACCCCGGCAAGATCGTTTCGACGTCGCAGGAGGTCGAGGTGCAGGTGCTGGAAGTCGATTCCGTCAAGCGCCGTATCTCGCTCGGCCTCAAGCAGACCATGCGCAATCCATGGGAGCTGTTCGTCGAGAGGTATCCGGTTGGCGCAGTCGTCGAGGGCGAAGTCAAGAACAAGACCGAGTTCGGCCTGTTCCTCGGGCTCGATGGCGACGTGGACGGCATGGTCCATCTCTCCGATCTCGACTGGAAGCTTCCAGGCGAGCAGGTGATCGACAACTTCAAGAAGGGCGACATGGTCAAGGCCGTGGTGCTCGACGTCGACGTGGAGAAGGAGCGCATTTCGCTCGGCATCAAGCAGCTCGAGGGCGATCCCTTTGCTGAGCCCGGTGATGTCAAGAAGGGCGCGGTCGTGACCTGCGAAGTGCTGGAAGTGAAGGAAGGCGGCATCGAGGTGAAGATCACCGGCACCGACTTCACCACCTTCATCAAGCGTTCCGAACTCGCCCGCGATCGCTCCGAGCAGCGCTCGGAACGTTTCGCCGTCGGCGAGAAGGTGGACGCGCGCGTCATCCAGTTCGACAAGAAGGCGCGCAAGGTGCAGGTCTCGATCAAGGCGCTGGAAGTCGCTGAGGAGAAGGAAGCCATTGCCCAGTACGGCTCGTCCGATTCGGGTGCGACGCTCGGCGACATTCTCGGCACGGCACTCAAGCAGCGTAGCGGCGAGAAGTAGGCGTAAGCTGCCCGACAGCACAAAAAGACGAAACGAAGGCCCCGGTCACTCCGGGGCCTTCGGCTTTTCAGGGCACTTCAGTCCTTGTTTTGTACATATTGAATTGTAATGAGAAATTGCACGTTACCACCTATAAAGGGCGAGCGGGCCAACACGGTTCCGAAAGCCCCAAGAGGATGACAGATGCCTTCCGATGCCGATCTGATCGTCGATCGTCGACGCATGCGCCGTAAGCTGACCTTCTGGCGTGTCGCTGCGGCGCTGACCGCCGCCGCCGCGATTGTCGCCGTCGCCGTTCTGGCGACCCCAGCCGGTCGACGCTCGATCGCCGGCGATTCGTCGATCGCCCGTATCAAGATCGAGGGACTGATCCGCAGCGACAGTGACCGCGTTGCGGCACTGGAGCGGCTCGGACGCTCGTCAACCAAGGCGGTGATCGTGCACATCAACTCGCCCGGCGGCACCACGGCCGGCGCCGAACAGCTGTATGACTCGCTGGTGCGCCTGAAGGAAAAAAAGCCGCTTGTGGTTGTCGTCGACGGGCTTTGCGCGTCCGGGGGCTACATTGCTGCACTCGCCTCCGATCACATTGTTTCCCAGGGAACCTCCCTCGTCGGATCGATCGGGGTGCTGGTGCAGTTCCCGAATTTTACGGAGCTGATGAAGACGGTCGGCGTCAAGGTGGAGGAGATCAAGTCATCGCCGCTGAAAGCCGCGCCGAACGGCTTCGAGCCGACGAGCCCCGAGGCTCGCGCAGCGATCGATTCGCTGGTCAAGGATTCCTATGCCTGGTTCCGCGATCTCGTGAAGACCCGGCGCAGTATGGATGATGCTACGCTGGCGCAGGCCGCCGACGGTCGGGTCTTTACCGGCCGCCAGGCGCTCGCGCTGAAGCTTGTCGATCAGCTTGGCGACGAGAAGACAGCGGTCGCCTGGCTCGTTGCGCAGAAGAAGATCGATCGTGAGCTTCCGGTGCGGGATTTCCGGATGTCGCCGCGCTTCGGCGATATGAGCTTCATTCGCCTTGCGATGAGCGCGACGCTCGACGCGGTCGGGCTGACGACCATTGCACGCCAGCTGGAAGAAGCAGGCTCTATCCAGGCGGTGGATCAGCTTGGCCTGCAAGGTCTGCTGGCGCTCTGGCGTCCGTCGGTGACCGAGTAGCGTTCTTCGATCACGTTATCACTGTGCGAAAAGCGCGTGCGCCGGCCGGCCAAGCCTGCCCGAGCCGTTTTGTCACGCTCTTTTTCATACCTCGAGGCTTCGATTTATCGTCTTGACAGTGCAGCATCTTTTCACGGAAATGGGTTTCGTCATTCATAGGCACGCGCCCCGATGATCAAGTCAGAGCTCGTTCAACGCATCTCCGAGCACAATCCGCATCTCTATCAGCGAGACGTCGAGAATATCGTCAACGCGATTCTGGACGAGATCGTCGCAGCGCTTGCGCGCGGCGATCGGGTTGAGTTGCGCGGCTTCGGTGCGTTTTCCGTGAAGCACCGGCCGGCCCGCTCGGGCCGTAATCCGCGCACCGGGGAGCACGTTCCGGTCGACCAGAAGAGCGTACCGTTCTTCAAAACCGGCAAGGAAATGCGCGAGCGGTTGAACAAGGCCAACGGCGAAGATACGTCCCATTGAGTCCAGTTGGCGCCGAGCCAGTCTGGCGCTCAGGTGGCATTGGCTCGGTGTTGTCTGCGGGCTTCCGCCAGGAGACGAGCCGATGCTGCGAAAGATTTTCAACGGCCTTGTGCTGCTGCCGCTTGCGATGGTGGTCGTGATCTTTGCGGTCGCGAACCGTCACATGGCGACGGTATCATTTGATCCCTTCGACAGTACGGATCCGGCTTTAAGTCTGACCATGCCGTTGTTTCTGGTGATCCTGCTGGCCGCGATCGCGGGTGTGGCAGCGGGAGGGGCGGCCACCTGGTTCCGGCAGCGCCGCTGGCGACGCGCCGCCCGCCGCCATGAAGCTGAGGCCCGCGCCGCCCGCAGCCAACTCGACGACAGCAAGGTCTCCCGATTCGCCTCTCCTCTGCCGTCCTCAAACGCCCTGTTGCGCCCCCGGGCAGAGTAGCCTTCGGGCACGGGGCGGGGAGACAAGCGGCTCCTGGCGTTGTAGAAGCCGGCCATCGTTCCACGATGCTTTGACGCGTTTTTGAGGCCATGTCCCTGATCGTCAAAATTTGCGGCCTGTCTACCGGCGAGACGCTCGACGCAGCGCTCGGCGCCGGCGCCGACATGGTTGGCTTCGTGTTCTTTCCGGCTTCGCCGCGCCATATCGCGCTTGGCACCGCCGAAGAGCTCGGCCGCCAGGTGCGCGGCCGCGCGCTGAAGGTGGCGCTGTCAGTCGACGCCGACGACGCCCTGCTTGAAAACAGCATCGAAGCCTTGCGGCCGGACCTGCTGCAACTGCACGGCATGGAAAGCGTTGCGCGTGTGCGCGACATCAAGGCAAAGTTCAAGCTGCCGGTGATGAAGGTTCTTCCCGTCGCGACAGAGGCCGACCTCTCGACGCTTGCAGGCTTCGCCGCCGTCGCCGATCGCATTCTGTTCGACACGCGGGCGCCGAAGGACGCTACGCGCCCGGGCGGTCTCGGCGAGGCGTTCGACTGGCGGCTTTTGGAGGGCCTTGACCTGGAAGTCCCCTTCATGGTCTCAGGCGGTCTGAACGCGATCAATGTCGCAGATGCCGTGCGCATCACCGGGGCCGGCGGCGTCGATGTCTCCTCAGGCGTCGAACGCGCGCCCGGCGTCAAGGACCCCGAAAAAATCCGTGACTTCATCCGCGCGGCGCGCGCCGTGGACGAGACAAGACTGGCGAGTGGCTGATGGCGTTGTCGAAACCGAATTCCTTCCGCACCGGTCCGGATGACAGCGGACACTTCGGCATGTTCGGCGGGCGGTTCGTCGCCGAAACGCTGATGCCGCTGATCCTCGACCTCGAAAAGGCCTATGCCGCGGCGAAGGTCGATCCGTCGTTTCACCACGAGATGAACGCGCACCTGAAGGACTATGTCGGCCGTCCGTCGCCGCTCTACTACGCCGAACGGTTGTCGCAGCATCTCGGTGGCGCAAAAATTTATCTCAAGCGCGAAGAGCTGAACCACACCGGTTCGCACAAGGTGAACAACGTGCTCGGCCAGATCATGGTCGCGCAGCGCATGGGCAAGAAGCGCATCATCGCCGAAACCGGTGCGGGACAGCATGGCGTCGCTACTGCGACGCTCTGCGCACGCTTCGGTCTCGAGTGCATCGTCTATATGGGCGCCGTGGACGTGGCGCGGCAGGCGCCGAACGTGTTCCGCATGGAGATGCTCGGCGCCAAGGTGGTCGCGGTGCAGTCCGGAACGCGCACGCTGAAGGACGCGATGAACGAAGCACTGCGCGACTGGGTGACGAACGTCGATAGCACCTACTACTGCATCGGCACGGTCGCAGGTCCGCATCCCTATCCGATGATGGTGCGCGACTTTCAGTCGATCATCGGTCGGGAGACGCGCGAGCAGATGCTCAGCGCGGAGGGGCGCTTGCCGAACTCGCTCATTGCCTGCATCGGCGGCGGCTCGAATGCGTTGGGCTTGTTCCATCCGTTTCTCGACGACGCCAGTATCGAGATTTTCGGCGTTGAAGCCGCAGGCCACGGCCTCGACAAGTTGCATGCAGCGTCGCTGACCGGCGGCCGGCCTGGCGTGCTGCATGGCAATCGCACGTATCTGCTGATGAATGACGATGGACAGATTCAGGATGCGCATTCGATCTCGGCGGGCCTCGACTATCCGGGAATCGGACCGGAGCACTCCTGGCTGCATGAAACGGGACGCGTGACCTATCTGTCGGCGACCGATCAGGAAGCCCTCGATGCGTTTCAGTTGCTGACCCGGCTGGAGGGCATCATTCCGGCGCTGGAGTCTGCGCACGCGATCGCGAAGGTCGTGGACCTCGCGCCGCAGCGCAGCAGTGATCATCTGATGGTGGTCAACCTCTCAGGCCGCGGCGACAAAGATATTCCGCAGGTCGCCGAGATTCTGAAAGGCAAGCCGTGACGACCCGCATTGAGACCCGTTTCGCCGAGCTGAAACGCCAGCGCCGCGCGGCGTTTGTTGCTTACGTGATGTGCGGCGACCCGGACATCGAGACCTCACTCGCGATCATCAAGGCGCTGCCGAGCGCCGGCGCCGACGTGATCGAGGTCGGCCTGCCGTTCACCGATCCGATGGCGGACGGCCCGTCGATTCAGGCCGCCGGTCTGCGCGCGTTGAAGGCGGGGACGACGCTGAAAAAGACGCTCAACGTGGTACGGCGCTTTCGCGAAGGCGACGATGTGACGCCGATCGTTCTGATGGGTTACTACAACCCGATTTACATCCATGGCGTCGACAGGTTTCTCATCGACGCGAAGGCTGCCGGCGTTGACGGGCTGATTCTGGTAGACATGCCACCGGAAGAGGACAACGAACTGTGCATTCCCGCGCTGAAGGCGGGACTGAACTTCATCCGCCTTGCGACGCCGACGACGGACGACAAGCGTTTGCCCGCCGTGCTCGCCAACACATCCGGCTTCGTCTACTACGTGTCGATCACCGGCATCACCGGCAGTGCAACGGCGGACTCGGCGAAAGTGTCGCAGGCGGTCAGCCGCATCAAGCGGCATACGGAGCTCCCCGTGTGTGTCGGCTTCGGCATTCGCAACCCAGAAGCGGCGCGGGCGATCGCTGAGCACTCGGATGGCGTGGCGGTCGGTACCGCGCTGGTCGATGCGATTCGCGACAGCCTTGATGCGGAGAGCCGCGCCACGCCGAGGACCGTTTCCGCCGTGGCCGATCTGGTCGCCACGCTCGCTGCGGGCGTGCGGGGTGCGCGACAGGCCGCGGAATAGCATTGCAAGCGGAAAGTTTACGCGGCGCCGGCATTGCCCCGATATCGCGGGACGTCCATATAGGCGCTCAGCATGATGAGTTTAGGTCCGCAAGTCGACACTACAAAAGCTCGTCATCCCTGCGAAAGCAGGGATCCATATTCCAGAGCGGCAGCGATCTGGCCTTGGACGTTCTGGAATATGGGTCCCCGCTTTCGCGAGGACGACACCGGGAACAGGAGCCTTTCATGAACTGGATCTCAAACGTCGTCCGGCCAAAGATTCGCAGCTTCCTCAATCGCCGCGAAACGCCGGAGAATCTTTGGATCAAATGTCCGGACACCGGGCAGCTCGTGTTCTTCAAGGACGTCGAGGCCAACCAGTTCGTCATCCCCGGCTCGAATTATCACATGCGCATGGGCGCCAATGCGCGCCTGAAATCGGTCTTCGATAACGAGACCTGGTACGACGTCGCGCTGCCTCCGGTTGCCGCCGATCCACTCAAGTTTCGCGACGAGAGAAAGTATGTAGACCGCATCAAGGATGCGCGCGCCAAGACCGGCATGAACGACTCGGTCAAGGTGGGTTATGGCAAGCTTGAGGGCTCGCCGGTCGTGGTCGGCGTACAGGATTTCGATTTCATGGGCGGCTCGCTCGGCATGGCCGCAGGCGAGGCAGTGGTGAAAGGTCTCGAGCTTGCGGTAGAGAAGCAGACGCCTTTCATCATGTTCGCTGCGTCCGGCGGTGCGCGCATGCAGGAAGGCGTCCTGTCATTGATGCAGATGCCGCGCACGACGGTCGCCGTGCAGATGCTGCGCGAGATCAGGAAACCTTACATCGTTGTGCTGACGAACCCGACCACGGGCGGCGTCACGGCGTCCTACGCGATGCTTGGCGACATCCAGATTGCCGAGCCCGGCGCACTGATCGGCTTTGCCGGCGCGCGCGTGATCGAACAGACAATCCGCGAGAAGCTCCCCGAGGGTTTTCAGCGCGCCGAATATCTTAAAGAGCACGGCATGGTGGACATGGTCGTCCATCGCCACGAGATGCGTGCGACGCTTGCGCGGCTGTGCCGGATTCTGTGCAAGGCCGAAGCCATCAAGCCTGCCGAGGTCGAGCAGCCGGCGGTAACACCGCCACTTCTGGACCTGGCCGAAGCGCCGCCGGCGGCATCGCCCCCGTGAGCGCTTCGCCTGCCAAGAAGCTCGAGCCGCTGGATGCGATCCAGCAGCGACTGATGGCGCTGCATCAGCGCAAGATCGATCTGACGCTCGATCGCATGCTGCGTATCCTGGAATTGCTCGGTCACCCCGAGCGGCGGATGGCGCCGGTCATCCATGTTGCGGGAACCAACGGCAAGGGCTCCACCATCGCTTACCTGCGCGCGATCCTGGAGGCTGCGGGCCTGAAGGTGCACGTCTACACCTCGCCGCATCTCGTGCGCATCAACGAGCGCTTCCGGCTTGCGGGCACGATGGTCTCCGATGCCGAACTGATCGAGGCGCTCGAACATTGCGAGCAGCTGAACGCAGGCGAGCCGATCACGGTCTTCGAGATGGAAACCGCGGCGGCGTTTCATCTGTTCGCAAGACATCCGGCTGATGTCGTGTTGCTGGAGGTCGGGCTCGGCGGACGCGGCGATTCGACCAATGTCATCGAGAAGCCGCTTGCGACCGTCATCACGCCTGTGGCGATGGACCACATGGAGATGCTTGGCGATACGCTCGCCAAGATCGCTGCGGAGAAGGCGGGTATCATCAAGCGTGGCGTGCCGCTGGTCTCGGCGTTGCAGCAGGCTGAAGCGGAAGCCGTGATCGAGAAGCGCGCAAAAGAGCTGCGCGCGCCCGTGCACATGGGCGGTCAGCATTGGCACGTCAGCGTGGAGCGGGGGCGGCTGGTGTTCCAAGATGAGCGCGGTCTGCTCGATCTGCCTGCTCCCAGATTGTTCGGGCGGCATCAGTTCGACAATGCCGCGCTTGCGATTGCCGCACTGCGGTCGATCGAAACGCTGAAGGTCCCTTCAAGCGCCTATGAGACCGGCGTCGCCAGGGCGGAATGGCCGGCGCGGATGCAGCGGCTTGCCTCGGGTGCGCTGGTGAAGCTCGCGCCCGATCAATCCGAGGTCTGGCTCGATGGCGGGCACAATGCGGATTGCGGGCGCGTCGTCGCCGCTGCGCTTGGCGACCTTGAAGAGCGCGTGTCGCGGCAGCTCGTGGTCATCGTTGGCATGATGTCGAACAAGGATGCGAGCGCGTTCCTTACCAATTTCACGGGTATGACGCGGCACGTCATCGCCGTGCCGATCCCGGATCACGAGAATGCCTATGCGCCGTCGGCGCTGGCCGAAGCGGGTCGGCACCTCGGCATGAGGATCGAGACCGCGCCGAGCGTCGCCGATGCGCTGCGCAGGGTCGCGCGCCTGTCTTACGAGACGCCGCCGCGCATCCTGATCACCGGCTCGCTCTATCTTGCCGGCGAGGTGTTGCGCGAGAACGGCACGTTTCCGAACTAGGCCTCTGTCCGTCCAAAGCCGAGGGCCGCCCTTGCCGTTCGGTCAGTGCGTTCAGCGCGCGCGGGCCGAACGCACTTCCGATCGAAGCCAGTCCGCGGCTGCGCTGACGCTAGAGCTCGGCGAACCATCGCCCTTCATCACGAGATGGTAGGTGTATCCATCGAGCTTAGGGCCGAAGGGCTGCATAAGATGCCCGGCGGCGAGTTCGTCCGCCACCAGGGCCAGGCTCAGCAGCGCGACGCCCTGTCCCGCGACAGCCGCCTGAATGGCATGACTCTCGTCGGAAAATTGGAGTTGTCCGAGGTCCGACGGGCAGGGAAGTCCGGCCTTCGCGAACCAGTTTTGCCAGTTCGGATTGCCCGGCCGCTTTCTGATCCATTCGAAATGAATCAGGGAAAACCGACTGAGATCGGCGGGGTCGCGCACGCCGAGTCTTGGATTGGCGAGCGGCGCAAACTCGTCGGCGAACATCGGTTCTGAGCGAAGACCAGGATACGACCCCTGTCCGTAGCGGATGGCGATGTCGACCGAGCGGCCGTCGAGATCGACGGCTTCGTCTGATGCCTGAAGCTGCAGATCGATGTCGGGGTGCAGCTTCCGGAAGTTGGCCATTCGAGGAACGAGCCACTTCACCGTGAAGGCGTTGGTGGCAGAGATCGTCACCTGCGCCCGCTTTCTGGACTGCGAAAGGCGATCGAGCATGGCCTCAAACGCGTCGAACCCGTCCCGCAGCACCGGATAGAGCTGCACGCCGGCATCGCTCAGCACCACCTTGCGAACCTTTCGCTCGAAGAGGGTCAGCCTGGTGTGCTCCTCGAGCGAACGGATCTGGTGGCTGATCGCGGTGGGAGTGACTGCGAGTTCGCTCGCTGCCCGCTTGAAGCTGCCGTGTCTGGCCGCAGCCTCGAACGCACGCAGAGCAGAAAGTGGCGGAAGCCTTCGCATGCCTCGTACGTAGATAGATGAAATTAGATCATCTAATAGCTGATAATTCGGAGTTTGTCCAACGTCGCATCTGACGACAAATTGCCGGTGTGAGCGAAGCTCTCTCAGATGAGCTCAGCTTTCTCATAAGGCAATTTAAAGGATCACTGCAATGCTGGAACGCGTGATAACCAACCCCGACATCTATGAACCATTCCTGCTGTCGCAGGGGATCAAGTTCGGAAACCTCCTGTTCATTTCCGGTCAGGCGGGAGCCGGCGACGACGGCAAGATCGTGGATGGGGGCTTCCGCGCCCAGGGCGAGCAGGCGTTCGCCAATCTTCGGCGGGCGCTGGAGGCGGGCGGGTCGAGCCTGGACGACGTCGTCAAGGTGACGATCTTCGTCACCGACATGGGCAATTTCAGAGAGGTTGTCGAACTCCGCCGCAAGTTCTTTTCGGCGCCCTATCCGGCCGACACCATCGCCGAGGTCAGGGCTCTCTACGATCCCAAGGTTCTGATCGAAATCGAGGCCATCGCGGCGATCCGGTCTACGGGGCATTGAGCGACATGGCCGAGCACCCAGACCAGTTGCAGCGTGAACATTCCGATCGGATGGAAACCCTGTTGAGTTCGCTCAAGCTCGGTGGGTTGACGCTTCGCAACCGCCTCGCAGTCGCGCCAATGACACGGGTCAGTGCGACGCCGGAGGGAATCCCGACATCGCGCATGTCTGACTATTACACGGCGTTCGCCGAGGGCGGGTTCGGTCTCGTTGTCACCGAGGGCCTCTACACCGATAAAGCCTTCTCACAGGGATATCTCTTCCAGCCCGGACTCACAGAAGCCTGCCAGAGAAACGGCTGGCGGCCGATCGTCGAGCGGGTGCATGACGCGGGATCGCGCATGATTGCTCAGCTCATGCACGCCGGCGCGCTATCACAGGGAAACGCGTACAGCGCCGAGACCAGGGGGCCATCGGCTATCCGCCCGAAGGGGCAACAGATGGCTTTCTATCGCGGGGCGGGGCCCTATCGCGTACCGACGGCGATGTCCTCCGAAGAGATCGCACAGGCCGTCAACGGCTTCGCACACGCCGCTTTCGTTGCGAGGGACGCAGGCTTCGACGGCGTCGAGGTCCATGGCGCGAACGGCTATTTGCTGGACCAGTTCCTCACGGAGGGCGTCAACCTTCGCGACGATCGCTATGGCGGCTCCGTCGAGGGCCGGTTTCGGCTTATCGTCGAGGTCGTGGAAGCCGTGCGAAACTCGGTCGGCTCTGACTTCATCGTCGGCGTGCGTATCTCCCAGGGCAAGGTCAACGACTTCACACATAAATGGAGCGGGCGCGAAGATGAGGCGGCAGCGATCTTCGGTTCGCTTGGACAGCTTCCCATCGACTATGTGCATACGACCGACTTCGAGGCATGGCGACCGGCCTTCGGCGAAGGTCCGAGCCTGGCGGCCTTGGCGAAGAAGCATTTGCCAGTGCCGGTGCTCGCGAACGGGTCTCTGCACGATCCCAAGCAGGCCGCGGGCCTTCTTCGGCGCGGCGAGGCTGATTTCGTGTCGTTAGGGCGTGGCGCGCTTGCCCATCCGGACTGGCCGCGGCGTGTCGCCAAAGGCGCTCCTTTGGAGACGTTCAATCCTGGCATGATCTCGCCAATCGCGGACCTTGCGAATGCGGAGCGGCATCGCACCGGAACGGTTGCCGTAGCAGGACAAAGCGAGGCTTCGCACCGCTTATCGCAAAATGCTGCGGAGCCCAACTCATTGCTCTGACGGAACAAGAAAAAGCCGGCGACAGGGCGCGCCGGCTTTTCTGAAGTGTAGCGTTGCGAGGCTGGCGATCAGACTGCCGTGTTGATCCACTGTTGCAGCTTCTGCTTCGGCGCGGCGCCGACCTGACGCGAAGCCATTTCGCCGCCCTTGAAGATCATCAAGGTCGGGATCGACATCACGCCATAGCGCGACGCGGTCTCCGGATTCTCGTCAACGTTGAGCTTCACGATCTTCACCTTGTCGCCCATGCTGTCGGCGATTTCATTGAGCGCGGGAGCGATCATGCGGCACGGCCCGCACCACTCGGCCCAGAAGTCGACCACGACCGGTCCATTGGCTTTGAGAACTTCCGCCTCGAAATTAGCGTCCGAAACCTTGCCGACACTCATGGTCAAACCTCATGTCTTGGTGTTGATGTCTTAAGCGTTGGACAGCGTCGACATCGCAGCAGCGCGGGAATCGCGCCAGAAGGATAAGACGAAACTATGAACGCGACCTTGTCCGGTCAAGCCGCATCACGGTGAGATGATCCCGGTCATCTCATCGTCCAGGACGGACGCCGGAACCTCCATGATTTCAGGTGTTTCGGTCCACACCAGTGCCGCACGGACGACCCGGGCGGGATAAATCCGCTGGAGCAGGGCGCGATAGAGAGCAAGCTGCCGCCGGTAGGCCGGCGGGATGCCTGAGGTCTCGCGCGGCGGCGAATGGTTGGTCTTGTAGTCGGCGATCCAGATCTCGCCGTCGGCGACGATCAGGCGATCGATCTGACCGGAGACCGCGAGTTGAGACCGGCCCGGCCGCTCGATGCGTCCGATCAGCGGCACCTCGGCCCGGCTGCCCGGTGCAAACAGCGCGGCAAATCGCGGGTCGTCGACGAGGTTGATCGTTTCTGCCGCAAGCGCGGCGCGCTCGGCCTCCGGCCAGTCGTCGCCCGCGTTTCGTGCCAGATAACGGTCCGCGGCCTCACGCCGGCGATCGTTCGCGATGTCCGGCAGCGACTGCAGGAGCCGGTGCACCAGCACGCCCCGACGCAGGGCGCGCTGCCGGTCGGCAACCGTCTCGGTGCGATTAAATCGGTGGCCGTCGCCGTCGTCTGCGTCGGACGGGCGTCTCAGCTCGAAGCCGGGAGTCGTTGCGACAACGCTCTCGCGAAGCCAGGGCGGGGCGAGGAACAGCTGAGCCTGGGCGGGCGCCTGTGTCCTTTCGTCCGGAGGGACCAGCGTGTCTTCCGCCCGCGCGTAGCGGCGCACGGGACCGTCCTTCGTTTCTATGACCTGTTCTGTCAGATCTGAATTGGCGAGTCCGGTTCGTATCAGATCGTACCATGACCCGCTGCGGACTTCGTTGCGGTTGGCCTGCTTGATGCCACCGACGATCAATCGCTCGGCAGCGCGTGTCATCGCCACGTACAGGAGGCGGCGATACTCGTCCTCGGTTTCCTCAAGCATCTTAAGGCGGGCGGCGACGACCGGGGGCGGATCGTCGGCTTTGCGGCCGCCCCAGACGACGCAACCGCCGGCGCTTTGCGGCAGGCGGACCAGATTGAGCCGCCGCGTATCGGTCGGCGACGACGTCGTATCCATCAGGAAAACGACCGGCGCCTCGAGGCCTTTCGCGCCGTGCACCGTCATCACCCGCACCTCGTCGCGCGAGATCTCCATGTCGCGCTTGATCTCGGTGTCGGCGGCGCGCAGCCAGGCGAGGAAGCCCTGCAGACTTGCCGCCTCGCGCTGCTCGTACGTCAGCGCCAGTTCGAGAAATTCGTCGAGTGCATCGCTCGGTTCATGATTGAGCCGCTGGAAGATCTTTGCCCGGCCGCGCGCGCAGCCCAACAGCCAGGAGAAGAAAGCAAACGGTGTCGCGTGCGCCGCGCGCGCTTCGCAAGCTTGCAGAAATGCAAAGGCATCGCCGAAGGTGCGGCAATCGTCGGCCCCCTTTGCGAGCGCCTCACGCAGGCGTCCTTTGCGGCCATGGGCCAGCGCGAACAGCTGCTCCTCGTTCAGGCCGAACAGCGGGCTCTTCAGTGCGACCGCAAGCGCAAGATCGTCGGCAGGCAGCAGGATCGCATCCGCCAGGTTCATCAGGTCGATAATGGCAATATGCTCGGTCAGCTTCAGGCGGTCCGCGCCGGCAACCGGCACGCCGGCGAACTTCAGCGCTTGGATCACAGCATCGAACAGGCCACCCCGCCGGCGCACCAGAACAAGGATATCGCCAGCCCGCAGCGGCCGTCGGCCGCCGGCGCGGCCGGTAGCTTCATCGCCTGCGATCATCCGCCTGATCGTGCGTGCCATCCGCTCGGAGAGCTTCGCCTCCGGGCTGGTCTCGGAAACCGCGTCGAACGGTGCGCGCCAGCCTTCGATGTCGGCGCGATTCTCCGGTTCCTGCAATTCCCACAGGTCGACTACGCTCGGGGCGGCGTCCTCCATCGCCAGATGCGCCGGCATACCGTCGCGATCGGAGGTGATGCTTCGGTAGATCGCCTGCGCCTGAAACGTGCTTTGCACCGATTGAAGGATGCTGACGCCGGAGCGAAATGAATAGTTGAACGACACCGGTGCGAAACGGAGATTGGCGGCTTCGAACTTCGCTCTGAAGTCCCGCCGTCTTTCGTCGAACTCGTGCGGAGCGGCACCTTGAAACGAGAAGATCGACTGCTTCTCATCACCGACGGCGAAGATGGTGCGTTCGATTCCATCACGCGCGCCGGCCCCTGTGGTGAAATCGGCGATCAGCCGCTCGACGATCTGCCACTGCTTGGGGCTCGTGTCCTGCGCCTCGTCGATCAGCACATGATCGATGCCGCGGTCGAGCTTGTAGTGCACCCATCCCGCCCGCGTGTCCTCGAGCATCTTCAATGTTTTGTCGATCAGATCGTCGTAGTCGAGCAGGCCGCGCTCGTTCTTCTCGCGGCGATAGTTCGCGGCAACCGCGCTTGCGATGGTCACGAGGGCTGCTGTGCGGTCGCGCATGGCGATCGCGCGCCGCCGGTCGAGCAATTCAGCCAGACGGTCGGCTTCGCGGTCGAGACGTGCACCGAAATCCGGATACGATTTTGAAAGCCGGTCGGTGACAAGCGATTTTCGGCGCTCGCGGTCTGCTGTCAGGAAGACCGCGAGGTAGCGCTCTCGTCGCAAGGCGTCGGATGTGGCCAGCGCCCCGCGCAGTCGTTCCGCCTGCCGGCGATCGTTCGCCGTGCCGGCTTCGAAGATCGCCGCCGCTGCCGACCACTGCGAACTCGGCAGCAACGGTCCGTCGACGATGGCCTGATCCACGGTCTCGAGCCGATCATCCGGACTGACATTCAGCCAGCGCGAGAGTTCAGTGATCGTCGCCGCCGCGCTGCCTGATCGATCGATCCAGCTCATGAAGTGATCGCGGCTGAGACAGGCTTCGCGCACGACGTCGCGAAACGTCACGTCCGCCGCAACGCTCATCGCGGTTGCGAGCGCCTGGCCTGCGGCGCTCTCCGGCCGCGCGGCGGCATCGAGCAGTACGGCAAGGCTCGCGCGCTCCATCATCGCGTTCTGATCGCGGTCGTCGAGCACGGCGAACCGCGCCGGGACGTTGGCCTCGAACGGAAATTGCTGAAGCAGCCGGGTGCAGAGCGCGTGAATGGTCTGCACCTTCAGGCCGCCCGGCGTTTCCAGCGCGCGGGCGAACAATTTGCGCGCGTCGGAGCGGATCGTCGCACTGGGCCGTGCGACGCCGGCATCGCGCAGTGCTGCGTCCAGGCGCGCGTCGTCCAGCGCGATCCATTTGCCAAGCGTTTCGAACACCCGCTGTGCCATGTTCGCTGCAGCAGCCTTGGTGAAGGTGATGCACAGGATCCGCTCAGGCGCGGTGCCGCGCAGCAGCAGGCGGATCACCCGCTGGACCAGCACGTGGGTCTTGCCGGCGCCGGCGTTCGCCGAGACGAATGCGGATACTTCCGGATCGGAGGCGCGGGCCTGCGTGTCGCGGATTGCAGCGGGTATCTTGCGTGCAGCGCTCATGCGTCGTCACCCCTGCCCGCGAACCACTCCTTGACGCGCGCAAGGTCGTCATAGGTGCCATAGCGGCGGGACCACATGGACAGCACGAGCGAATTGTAGGGCTGCGTCTCGTCCTCGAAGGCGTGGATCAGCTTTTCAAGTTTCTCGCGCGCCTCCCGCGCCGCCTCATCAGGCGATATCGGCGGCTCCGAGCGCTTGTCGCGCGTCAGCTCCAGCCGTCTTTCCTCGCCGGGGGGATCGTTTCCGCTGAGCCTGACATAGGCCAGCTCGGACACCGGCGTGCCGGGCGCGACACCCTCGAAGCCACCATCGCGCAGGATGGCGGCGGTCAGCGTCAGTTGTGGCGACAGGCCGATGCGCACCTGCTTGTCGGATGGCGGAGCGCCTGTCTTGTAGTCCAATAGCGCCAGACGTCCGTCGCTGCGGATCTCGATGCGGTCAGCGCGCGCCGAAAGGCGGAAGGTGCGCTCGCCGACAGGGATCGCCATGGCACCGTGGCTTTCGGCGATAACGCGCATGAGACCATCGCGGCGCGTCTGCTCCCAGCCCGCAACCCACGACACGATACGCAGGAAGCGCGGCCACCACAGCGCGCGCGCTTCCGCGCGATCCATCAAGGGTGCAAAGTGCCTGCCGCCGATCTCGCGCAGGTGGCGCGCGATGTCGTCGGGCAGCTCAAGCGGGAAAGCCTGCGCGAACTCGCCAAGCGCGTTGTGAATCGCCGAACCGCGGTGCGCGGCCGAGGGTGGCATGTCGATCGGATCGAGCGGTGAAAGCCTCAAGATGTGCCTGGCGTAGATCGTGTACGGATCACGCAGCCAGTCCTCGATCTCGGTGACCGAAAGGGCCGTCGGCCGCGCGTGGCGCGGCGGTTTGGGCGCCGGCTGATCGACCGGCTTCGGGGCGCTGACGGGTCGGTCGAGCTCTTCCGCATATCGCAGATAGACGCTGCCTGCCTCGCGCATGGCGTTCCAGCGGTCCTCGCCGGCGACGGCCTTCAGCCGGTGCAGGAAGCGCGAGGCGACCGCAGGTGCTCCGCCGACCTTGTCGGAGCGGGTCAGGATCACCTCGTCGGCGCCCATCAGCTGCGCGAAGTCGTGTGCGGCGAGGCCGATGCGGCGTTCGGGCAGATCGAGACCGATCTCGTGGCGCATTGGCCGGCTGAGCCATGGATCGCTGCGCGGATCGGGCGGCCACACGCCCTCGGTCAGCCCGCCGAGGATGACGCGGTCGCAATGCGACAGGCGCGCCTCGAGCTGCCCGTAGATGTGCAGCAAGGCATGAGGCTTTTCCGGGCGCCGGACGATCCGTCCGGCAAACGCCGTCTCGAACAGCTCCGGATACTCCTCGAGCTTGACCGCCAGGCGGCGCTGCGCGCCATCCGCGAGCGCATCGTCAAACGCTGCGAGCAGGGCAAGTCCGTCTCCGCCGTCGAACGCCAGCACCGCGCCGTGTTCATCGGCGGACATGTATTCGACCGCATGGCGATGCAGCTCGGCGAGCGCAGCGAAATCGAACGGGCCTTTTCCATGCTGGTCGGCCAAGGGCGTCAGCACCCGGCCGAGATCGGCGAGCAGGGCGTGGATGGCGTCGAGCCGGTGGTCGCCGAGCGTCGTGCGCAGCTCGGAGCGATGCAGCAGTGACGGCTCACGCCGCCGGAGTTTGCCAAGCTCACCGCGGAAATCGGCGAAACTCCTCTGCAGTCCTGACAGGCCCGGCGGCGGACGGGTGCCGCGCAGCAGCGCCAGCTCGAGATCCGCGACCGTCCTTTCGAGCGACTTCCTGTCGCGTGCCAGGCGGAACAGCGGATGTTTCAGCAGGGCCAGCAGCGGTGCGGGCGCGAGCTGTTCGGCGGCGACGGTCGCAACCAGGCGGGCGAACAGCCCCGCCTGCGTCTCCAACAGCGAATCGCCGCCCGAGTCGTTACAGACCAGGCTCCACCGATCCAGTGCGGCCAGGACGCGCCGCGCCAGCGCGCGGTCGGGCGTGACCAGCGCCGTGGTGATGGCTTTGTGTTGTGCCTCGCGCATCGCGACGGCGATCGCCAGCGCTTCGGTTTCGACGTTCGGGGCTTCGACCACCGCAGCGCGCTGAACGCTGCGGGCGATGCCGTCGGATATTCCGGGCGCGCTCAGTCGCTGTCGCCACAGCGCCGTGGAATCCGATGGCCGCATCGCCTCCGACATCAGGGTTTCGCGTCCGGCCACACTCGACGATGCGAGGTTCGTTACCTCGCGGCGGGACACGCCCAGCCGATCCAGCAGGCCGTGCATGGCGAATTGCGGATGCGACGGCGCGGGTGACGTCACAAACAGGCCGGCGGCATTCTTGATCCCGCCGATCATCGACCAGGACTCGTCGTCGAGCTCGACGTCGAGGCCGGGCAGAACCACCGCGCCTTGCGGCAGCCGGGCGATGGCCTGCAGGAACGTTGCCGTCGATGGCATCGATCCGGTCGAGCCTGCGGCGATCACCGGCCCGGTCTGGTTCGCGGCGAGCCGCTCCGCCTCGGCGGCGATCAAGAGATCGCGTCGCGCGAAAGGCTCCATCCTGCCGGTCTCACGCAAGTGGGCGGGCCAGGATTCACGCGCGATCTTCAGAAAGTCGAGCGTGAGCTGCCAGTACTTGTCGTGCTCTTCGGGCACGAGCCGATCGAGTGCGGCCCATGGAACCTTACGCGTCTGCATGTCGTCCATCAGCCGGGCGAGATCATCGGCCAGCGCCAGCGCCGACGACGGGCCTGAGATCACGAGCGGTGTCGAAGCCGCGTCGGCCGGCTTCAGCCGGGACGACCAGGCAACGATCAGTTGCGCAAGCGTCAGCCGCCGTTCCAGTCCGTCGATCGCCGGAAGCAGCTCAAGCGCGGTGGCCGGTGCGTTCGAGGCTGCCTGGGCGAAGATCAGTTCGTCCTCGTCGATGTCGCCGAGCGCGACCAGCCGCGGCAGCATCACCGCCTCGCTGTCCAGCACCTGGAGGAACACCTCGCGCGCAAGCCGGGTGGCGCGCCGGGTCGGCAGATAGAGCGTCGCTCTGGCCAGATTCTCGGGCGTGTGTCGCGCCTCGAATCCCGGAACGAGCCTGCCATCGACAAGCGCTTCGATCACCGTGCGCAAGAAGGGCGCTGAGGCTGGGACGTTGTAGACGTGCATGCGCGGTCCAAATTGGGCGACCGGCGTATCATGGCACGGCGAATGCGCAAGATGGAGGCTCAGGCCCTAAAGCATGATGAAATTAGGTTTGTCGGGTCTACGACACGCATTCGGCGTCATCCCCGCGAAAGCGGGGATCCAGTATCCCGGAGCGGCCGGGTCGGAATTTCAAGTCACCGCACTAGTGTCGTGGATCAGAAATTCGCGCCATCGTTGCCGCGAGTCCATCGTGCGAATTTCTGATCCATAAACGACACTAGAATCATAAACTTGTTAGGGTCCTGATCGAATCCGAAGTTCGCTCTGAGCTCGCTGCAAAGTACGGCGAACTTCGGATTCGGGAGACTAGGCGGCGCTTTCAAGCACGGCCCGTTCGGCCTCACCAATGGCGTCGGGAGTTCCGACATGCATCCATGTTCCTTCGAGCCGAACCCCGAACAGGCGGCCGGCTTCCTCGGCCGCGTCAAACAGCCGGGCCAGCCCGAACTCGCCCTGCGGCGCCGACGCAAACAGTTGCGGCGAGACGATCGCGGCACCGGCATAGACGAAGGGCGCGATCTGCTTTTCGTTGCGCTTGTGCAGGGTGCCGGCCGCCGACATGGTGTAGTCGCCGCGGCCGTCATAGCCGATGCTCGTCGCGGTCGGCGCCATCAGCATCAGCATGTCCATCCTGGCGGGATCGAAGGCTTCGGCGAGCCGCGTGAGATTGGATCGCACGCCGTCGATCCACATGGTGTCCGCATTCATGTGGAAGAAGGGGCTGGATCCGAGCTGCGGCAGCGCCTTGACCACGCCGCCGCCGGTGCCGAGGATCTCGTTCCGCTCGTCGGAGATGACGATGCGAGGGCGCTGGCGTTGCGAGACGTGGCGGATGATCTGGTCGGGCAGATAGTGCACGTTGACCACCGCCTTTTGGACGCCCGCCCCGGCGAGCTTGTCGAGCACGTGGTCGAGCAGGGTCTTGCCCGCGACCTGCACTAGCGGCTTCGGGATCGTGTTCGTAATCGGCCGCATGCGCAGGCCAAATCCTGCGGCAAGCACCATGGCGGTCGTCGGTTTCAACGGCATTGAAGAAGACGTCTCGAAGGCTCGCGCGTTCAAATGAAGCTGCATATTGGCACTTTCCGGATCAATGCGCCCGGATAGTCGCCCAACATTACAATGCTAAGACAGACATTCCAGCCGCAATCGAGCTGGACGGGCGGCATTAGGCATCAACCGTCTGGGCGCCGTTCGAGCGGCGACCCTTCTTCTTGTCCGACTGTTTGAGGAAGGTCGCGCCGACCTGGTCGCCATTGACCCAGGCCAGTTCACAGCGGCGATAGGCGAGGCCGGTCGACGACAGCAGCAGGAAGAACTCCTTCAGGTTCAGTCCCTCGACCGAACCTTCGACAGTGAGCCGTGCGCCGGTCTCGGAGATCTCTTCCATGATGCAGTTGCGCCGCCAAGTGCCGTCGATGCCCATCATGTGCGCGTTGATCCCGCGCTCGAAACTGACGCGCTCTCCCTTCCGCCGTTCCGAGGCCATCTCCTGCTCCCACGCCTTTGCAAATCCAGCGCGAGATTATTCGCATCGCCGCTAACAGCCGGTTAAGCAGGCGGCGGCACGCGGTTCGCAAACCATGCGCGGGGACCGGCAAGCGACGGATGCTTGAGCGCGCGGTTCAGATAGGCCCAGATGCGCGGCCGATGCCGCAGGTAGTGCGGTTTGCCGTCGCGCCGGTTGAGCCGCGAAAAGACCCCGAGCAACCGCGTATTCCGCTGCACCGACATCATTGCATAGGATTCGGCGAAGGCGGCGGTATCGAACGATGGATCGTCGTCTTTTCGGCCGCGCACATAGCGGGAGACGAGGCCAATCTCGAGCGGCTCGGACACATCGACCCGCGCGTCCTGCGCCAGCGACACGACATCGTATGCCGGCGGCCCGAGCACCGCGTCCTGAAAATCGATCACGCCGACGCGGGCCATGCCCTGGCGGTCGGCCAACCAGATCAGGTTCGGAGAATGAAAGTCGCGAATGACCCATGTGGCGGGCACCGCAAGCGCCTGCTGCAACAGCCGCCGCCACAGCAAGACAAATTCCTCGCGCATTGCGGGCGTGACCTGGACGCCGCGGTCCGGCAGATACCAGTCGAGCAGCAGGCTCACCTCGATCAGCATGGCATCGGCATCGAAGGCGGGGACGGTGTAGGAGCGCCGGTTTTCGACCGGCAGTTCGGTCGGCAACGGGCTCCTGTGCAACGCGACCAGCACGTCGGCTGCAGCCTGATAGCGTTCTTCGATCGGCGCCGGCGGCGTGCCGGCCAGCACGCCTTCGCAGCCTAGGTCCTCGCTGATCAGGAATCCGTCCTCAAGGTCTGTCTGATAGATGACAGGGACCGAGAGGCCGCGCGCGTGCAGCTCCTTGTCGATGGCGACGAAGGGAACGATGTCTTCGGCAAGATGCACGGCCGTGAGGTAGGACTTGCCGCCGTAGATCAGGTGCGGATCTGATTTCGGCGGCGAGTTCATCAGGATCGTCGAGTGCCCGTTGAACACAAGCCGCGCATAGGAACGTGTCGACGCGTCGCCGGCCATGCGCTTGCGTGTCGTCTGCATCGCACCGGACTTTTCGAGAAAGGCGCGCAGGCTGGCCAGTCGGCGGACGGTCGCTTGCGCCGTACCATGACCGGTTATGATCGCCGTCCGCGTATCGCTGGCGCCGTTCGGCCGTTGGCTGAATGCGATGTCGATGCGGTCGGCGGGGAGCAGCTCGCCTGCGCGATCAGGCCATTCGACCAGCACGAGGATGTCGTCGGGAAACGGCGCAAGGCCCAGCTCGTCGAGCTCGCCGGGGTCATTGACGCGATACAGATCGACATGCAGCACCGGCGGCGCGAGATCGTAACTCTGCGCCAGCGTGAATGTCGGGCTCGGCACTTCCAGCCCCGGGTCATCGGCGAGATAGCGGATCAGCGCGCGCGCCGCCGTGGTCTTGCCCGCACCGAGGTCGCCGGAAAGCGTGATGACGTCGCGCGCGCCGATCAACAGGCCGAGGTCGGCCATCAGGCCGGCGGTCGCAGCCTCGTCGGCAAGATCAGTGCTGAAGGACCAGGCCGCGGTCATTCGGCTGCGCTGCGCACCGGCGGCTCTGTCGGGAACTCGCAGGTGACGGTTGTGCCGCGGCCGACGGCGGAATCGATGAAAACGCTGCCGCCGTGCATCTCGACGAACGAACGCACCAGCGACAGGCCCAGCCCCGCCCCGCGATGACGCGATCCGTTGGCGTTGGCTTCGAACCAGTCGAACACCTTGCTCTGGTTCTCGGGCGGAATGCCGGGGCCATGATCGGTGACAGCGAAGAAAGTTCGGCCGCCGTGCTGTGTGGCCGTCAGGGTCACGGTTCCGCCCCGCGGCGAAAAGCCGACCGCATTGGCGAGCAGATTGTACAGAACCTGGACGACACGCCGTTCATCGGCGATGAGCGGCGTGTTTGCGCCTGCGGTTTTCACTTCGAGACGGATGTTGTCGGTGACGAGTCGATCCTGCACGCCGGCCGTGGCCTGCTCGATCGCCTTGCGTACGTCGACGGGTGCAAGGTTGAGTGACATCGCCCCGGCATCGATAGTGGCAAGGTCCAGGATGTTGTTGATGATCGCCAGCAGCGCATTGGTGGATGAGGTGATGTAGGAGAGGTACTCGCTTTGCTTCAACGTCAGCGGTCCGGTAGACGGATCGCTGAGGAAGTGCGCGAAGCCGATGATCGTCGTCAGCGGCGAGCGCAACTCATAGGAGACGTGGTGGACGAAGTTCACCTTCATCTTGTCGGCGGCTTCCAGCGCTTCGTTGCGTTCGCGTAACGCGCGTTCGACGTTCACCGTATCGGTGACATCCTGGAACGTCAGCAATGTGGCGCCGTCGGGCAGCGGCATGGTCATGCAGTTCAGAACGCTGCCATCCTTGCGCTCGATCTGCATCACCACTGAGTTGCGGTTGTCGATGCCTGTGATTGCTGCGCGAAGTTCCTGCCAGGCGCGCGCGTCGTCGAACAGCGGCCAGCACCATTCCTGCACCGTCTTGATGTGCGGCTGCTGCGCCAGGGCGTCCGGCGACAGCCGCCACATGCGCGCGAAGGCCGGATTGAACAGGCGCGCGCAGCCGTTGCTGGCAAACACCGCGACAGCTTCCGCGAGGTTGTCCAAGGTCGCGCGCTGGACGCGGATCAGGGCGTCGAACTGCCGCGATAGGTCGAGGCTCTCGGTTGCGTCATCGAACAGGTAGGTGACGCCGCCTTCGGGATTGGGCGTCGAAATCACGCGCAGCGTCCGTCCGTCCGGCAGATGCCACTCGTCGGTTCTGGCTTCCGTGGCGCGGTAGGCTTCATGCAGCCGCGCCTTCCATTGGCGGAAGTCCTGCTGTTCCGGAATCTTCCGCGATGCGCGGAGCTGGTCCAGGATCGCCGAATCGCTCGGGCTCGTGTCGAGAAATCCGATGTCGAGGTTCCAGAGGCGGCGATAGGCATCATTGTAGAATGTCAGCCGCTGGCGCGCGTCGAACACGGCCACGGCGGAGGACAGCTGATCGAGCGTCCGCCGGTGTGCGTCGGCCATCCGCGACAGGCTCGCGCGCAGGCTCGCAGCCTCGCTGGCGTCGATCGCGATGCCGGCGCTGCCCGAACGCAGCGCGATGGCCTGGACGTCGAACATCTTGCGTTCGCCGCGGATCACCACCGGCAGCCGCTTTGCAAACGCGGCCTGTTCCGACAAGACGCGCGCCATTTCATTGCGGTCCGGGCTGTCGAGCAGGTCAAGGTTGCGGCTGATGGCGTCGGCGCTGGAGGTCGCTTCCGTGGCGACAGCGTAGGCAGGGTTGGCGAAAGCCAGCGTGCCGTTGGCGCGGCGGGCCCAGACCGGGGCCGGGATCGCCGTGGCGAAGCCGCGCAGGATTTCCGTTTCCTCCAGCAGTGCATTGTAGCGCAGCGTCATTTCCGCAAGATCGCGGCGCAGGCCGCTCAGCTCGCGGAAGCGCACGATCGCCTGTCCACCGACGACGCGGCCGACCGCCTCGACGCCGCGGCCGCTGACCGTCGTCAGGTTCAGCGCGAAGCTCTCCGCGTCGTTGCGCAGCGCCTCGACGGCCCGCTCCAGCCGCACCGACGGCTCCGGCGCGAGCCACGTGCCGAAGGCCAGCAGCCGGTGGGCCGGACCGACGGCCAGCAGCGCGGTGTCGCCGGCGATGCGCGGCCGATCGTCGCCTGCGCGCCACGACACGACCACCTGCGGCTCACTCAGCAGCAGCGCGTTGCTGCGATCGTTCTCGGCCTGCAGCGCCTGGATTTCGGAGCGCAGGCGAAGCTCGTTCTCGGCCGCCCGCGTGCGCGTCCGCATCAACAGGATCGCTGAGACGACGGAGAATCCAAGAATCGCCAGCACCAGCGCGATCGCGACGAATTCCTGCCGATCCAGATCGCCAAGCGACGCCAGCACGCGGCCCAGATCGAAATCCTGTGCGTTGGCCGGGCGGGCGCCAAGTGCCAGGATCAGAGCCGGCGCATAGCGACGGGGGCGGATGCAGGACGACAACGTCCGACGCATCGCATGGATCATGCCCCCCATTGGTTTGCACCCCAACACTTGCTCCGCCCAGTCCCTGCATTCTGAAGAGCCCGCAGCGGGCGGGCGCGACATGGTGCAGCAATGCGGACATTTTCGGATGACGCGCGACTGCCCAGATCATCGGCGCACCGAATCAATCCAGAATATCCCCAACCGGACTCGACCGGTAAGAGTCCAGATCGTGAACGATGCCCTTAAGCGTGCAGCACGCCGATCGCTGTGGCGCGTGCAGCGAGCGTCTCGACGGTGACGGAGCTCAGCGCGCCCGCCAGCGCGCGTTCTGCCTCTTCGAGGCTGGGGATGATGACCTTGGCGACGATGGGATTCTGGGTGAGAAACGGATGCGCATCGGCCGCACCGTCGAGCGCGGCGCGAAAGATGTCGTCGACAGTGAGTTCGGACGCAGGCCTGGCGAGCCGATAGCCGCCGCGAGGGCCGCGAATGCCTTTAAGGATGCCGACCTGCACCAGCATCTGCAGCATCGGTTCCAGGTAGCGTGGCGCGAGATTGTAACGCGCGGCCAGCGATTTTGCGGAGAGCGGCCGGTTGGAGGCATTGAGGGCGACATCGACGACGGCAAGGACGGCTAGGACACCACGCTGAGGAACAAACGACATTCAAGAGTTACCGATACTTCGCCGTCATTGGCGACGGTAACCTAATAAGGTGAGTTCGCGGCGTCGAGGGTCGGCGCGGGTTGTCCCTAACAGAATGGAACTTCAACGGCCAGTCGAACCAAAACCACCACCGCTGCGCGAGGTCTCGCTCAGCCTCGCGACGACGGAGAGCCGCGCACGCCGAACCGGGGCGATGACAAGCTGCGCAATCCGTTCGCCCCGTCGGATGACGAACGGCTCGCTGCCGTGGTTGATCAGAATGACGCAGACCTCGCCCCGATAGTCGGCATCGATCGTGCCAGGTGCATTCAACACCGTGATGCCGTGATTTAGCGCGAGCCCCGAGCGGGGACGAACCTGGCCTTCGAAGCCGACGGGCAAGGCGATCGTCAGTCCGGTCGGCACCAGCACACGGGTCCCAGGCGCAAGCGTCAGCGGCGACTGCTCGGCAACCGCCGCGACGAGGTCGAGGCCGGCAGCGTGTTCGGTCTGATAGGCCGGCAACGCAAGGCCCTCGCCGTGCGGCAAGCGGCTGATTTCAACAGTCACGTCGCTCATGCCTCAAGTCTCCGTCAGTGCGGTAGCGACGCGGGCAACGAGCGCAGTCGCGACGTCGTCCTTGTCCATCGCTGGCCAGGACTCGACGTTATCGCGGGTGACGATGTGGACGGTGTTGCGGTCGCCGCCCATCACGCCGCCCTCCGGCGACACGTCGTTGGCGACAATCCAGTCGCATCCCTTGCGTTGCAGCTTCGCCTGCGCATTCGCGATCAGGTTCTCGGTCTCCGCGGCGAAGCCTATGACGAGGCGCGGGCGCCCGCTGGCGAGTCTGGCGACCGTCGCCAGCAGGTCTGGATTCTCCACCAGCGTCAAAGATGGCGTCGCGCCCGCCTGCTTCTTGATCTTCTGCGCGCCCGTGTCGGCCACGCGCCAGTCCGCGACGGCGGCCGCGAAGATCGCGCAATCGACTGGCAGCGCAGCCTGAACCTGCGCCAGCATGTCGCGCGCGGACTCAACGCGCGTCACATCGACGCCGGCAGGGTCGGGGAGATCGACCGGGCCCGAAATCAGCCGGACCTTCGCACCGGCGGCGGCGGCGGCAGCAGCGATGGCGTAGCCCTGCTTGCCCGACGAGCGGTTGGCGATGTAGCGCACCGGATCGATTGCCTCATGCGTCGGTCCCGCGGTGACGAGCAGCGTTGCATTGCGCAGCGGGCCAGTCGTCTCCGGTTCGAGCAGTTGTTCGGCGGTAGCCGCGATCTCCGCTGGTTCGGACATGCGGCCGACGCCGGCTTCGCCCGCCTCGGCCATTGCCCCCGAATTTGGGCCGACGAAGTGCACGCCGCGTTCGGCGAGTATCGCGACATTGCGACGCGTGGCGGCGTTCGCCCACATCAGCGGATTCATCGCCGGCGCCAGCAGCAGCGGCCTATCGGTCGCGAGCAGGATCGCGGTCGCGAGATCGTCGGCGTGGCCGTTCGCCATTTTCGCCATCAGGTCGGCCGTCGCCGGCGCCACGACGATCAGGTCGCAATCGCGCGCCAGGCGGATGTGCCCGGCGTCGAATTCGCTCTGGGGATCGAACAGGTCGGTGTAGCAGCGCTCGTCGGCGAGCGCGCTTGCCGCAAGCGGCGTGACGAACTGCTGCGCGGCGCGGGTCAGCACGCAGCGCACATGCATGTGCCGGTCTTTCAGGCGGCGGATCAGGTCCAGCGCCTTGTAGGCGGCGATGCCGCCGCCGATGATGAGCGTAACTTGCCGGGCGGCGGATGCCGCGCGCCGGGCTCGGTGCGGTGCTCCGTCTGTTGCGGCGGGCGGTGTCGGCCGGTCCGAAGCCGCGTCACGCAGGATGAAGCGAACCTCATCCTCGACCGAGCGGCCGTTGCGGGCCGCGCGCAGCCGGAGCTGCGCCTTCAGTGTTTCATCGAGCTTGCGGATGGTCAGGCTGGCCATGGGGCGACATCGCGGGGCTGCTGTAATGATTGCAATGATATCACTGCGGCGATTGCAATGCAATCATCGGAGCATCCAAACCGCGGCAAACAGGGCGATAGCAATCGCCCAGATTCCGGCGGTGTGCCAGCGGCTTCGCCAGCTCTTGACGCGCCCGATGGTCTCGATCGCCTCGGGCGCCAGCAGCAGCCCATTGCGGGTGATGGTCTCGAAACGCTCGAGCAGCGCCACGCTGCGCGCGGCAACGGCCGGCAGGCCGGCGACGATCTTGCCGAGTTCGCCGGCACCGCCGACGGCGCCTTCAATTCGACCGATCGGACCCATGTTGCGCTCGATCCATTCGCGCACCACCGGCTCCGAGGTGGCCCAGATATCGAGCTTCGGATCAAAGCTGCGTGCGACGCCTTCGACCACCACCATGGTCTTCTGCAGCAAGAGCAGCTCGGGGCGGGTCTGCATGTCGAACAGTGCAGTGACCTCGAACAGCAGCGTCAGCAGCTTCGCCATGGAAATTTCCTGGGCGGTGCGATTGTGGATCGGCTCGCCGATCGCCCGGATCGCCTGGGCGAAGTTCGCGACCGAATGGTGCGGCGGGACGTAGCCCGCCTCGAAATGCACTTCCGCCACGCGCTGATAATTTCGGGTGATGAAGCCGTAGAGAATCTCGGCGAGAAAGCGCCGCTCCTGCACGCCGAGGCGGCCCATGATGCCGAAATCCACCGCGACCAGCCGGCCGGCATTGTCGACGAACAGGTTGCCCGGGTGCATGTCGGCATGGAAGAAGCCGTCGCGCAGCGCATGGCGCAGGAAGCCCTGGATGATCTTGCGGCCGAGATCGGGCATGTCGACGTGCGAAGCTTCCAGCCGCGCGCGGTCGTTCAGCGGGATGCCGTCGATCCACTCCAGCGTCAGCACGTCGTGGGCGGTGTAGTTCCACTCGACAGCCGGCACATGGAAGTCCGGATCGTCACGGGTGTTCTCGGCCATCTCCGACAGCGCGGCGGCCTCCAGCCGCAGATCCATTTCCATGGCGACGGAGCGGGTGAGCGTGCGGACGATTTCGGTCAGCCGCAGCCGGCGTGCATCGGCCGATAGCGCCTCCATATGCCGTGCGGCGAACATCAGTGCGTCGAGATCGACCTTGAAGCTGTGCGCCACGTTCGGCCGCAGCACCTTGACCGCGACGACGCGGCGAACGCCGCCCGTCTCGATCTCCGCCCGATGCACCTGCGCGATCGATGCGGCTGCGACGGCGGGGCCGAAGCTCGCATAACTCTGCGCCAGTGGACGCTCGAACGCGGCGACCACGGCGGCTTCCGCCTCTTTTTGCGAGAACGGCGGCATCCGGTCCTGCAGGCTTTCCAGTTCACGCGCCAGCCGCATGCCGACCACGTCCGGGCGGGTCGCAAGGAATTGCCCGAGCTTCGCATAGCTTGGACCGAGATGGCGCACGGCTGCTGAGATGCGTCCGATCGACTTGTCAGTCTGCGGTGCCTCGATCAGGCGGCCGAGCCGGAGGGCGAATCGCGCCGCCGGTGGAAGGGCAATCGGATCGACAATGCCGAATACGCCGGCGCGTGCGAACACGTAGCCCGCGCGCGTCAGCCGGGCGAGATGAATCAGCGAAGTGATCACAAACGCCAGCCCGAATGCAGCGCGACGATGCCGCCGCTCATGACGTCCCATGTCGTGCGCGCAAATCCGGCCTCGCGCATCATCGTGGCAAACGCCTCTGGCCGCGGAAACTTGCGGATCGATTCTACAAGGTAGCGATAGGATTCGGCGTCGCCGGTCACCATGCGACCGAGCTCGGGGATAACTTTGAACGAATAGAGTTCGTAGAGCCGGTCCAGGCCCGGCATGTCGACGTTCGAGAATTCAAGACAGAGGAAGCGGCCGCCGGGCTTGAGCACGCGATGAATCTCACGCAGCGCGGCGTCGATCCGCGGCACGTTGCGAATGCCGAAGGCGATCGTGCAGGCGTCGAAGCTCTTGTCAGCGAAGCTCAAGCTCTCGGCGTTACCCTCGACGAAGCTGACGCGGTCGTCGAGATGCTTCTTGGCGGCCCGCTCGCGACCGACGCCCAGCATGTCCGCATTGATGTCGCAGACGATCGCCCGAAAGCCTGTCCCGCCGGCCTTTGCCGCGCGAAAAGCGATGTCGCCCGTGCCGCCTGCCAGGTCGAGCAGGACGAATGCGCGCGGGTCGCGCGGCGGATTGAGCTTGGAAATCATCGCCGCCTTCCAGGCGCGATGCAGCCCGCCGGACATCAGGTCATTCATCAGGTCGTAGCGGCGCGCGACGCTGCGGAACACGTCGTCCACCATCGCCTGCTTGTCGCCGAGCGGCACATCGCGAAAGCCGAAATGCGCGGTGTTCGATCGCTCTTGAGCCATTCCACTCTCTCCAAAACGGGCCGACCATAGCCTGCCGTGACGCCTCGCGCTACAACGCGCGGCGGCCGCAAAACTGGCCAAAGTCGCCGCCAGCCGGATTGGTTAACCCCGCGGCCTGTTTCGTAAACAACGCTCCATGAACACGATCCTTTTCAGTGAATCCGACGTGACGAATCGGTGATGGCGTGACGCACGCGCGCGCTTTCGTGCTACGTCAGCGCGATGCCCGAACTCCCCGAAGTCGAAACGGTCCGGCGCGGACTGCAGCCGGTGATGGAAGGAACGCAGATCGCCCGCGTGGAAGCGCGCCGCGGCGATCTGCGATTTCCCCTGCAGAAGGATTTCCTGGCGCGGCTCGATGGGCAGACCGTGGTCGGGCTTGGCCGCCGGGCAAAGTACATCCTGGCCGACCTCGCCTCCGGCGATGTGCTGCTGATGCATCTCGGCATGTCGGGATCGTTCCGGGTCAGCGAGGGCGCCCACAACCACACGCCGGGTGTGTTTCATCATGCCCGCAGCGACGAGCGGCTGCACGATCACGTCATCTTTCACATGGCGAGCGGAGCGATCGTGTCGTTCAACGATCCGCGGCGCTTCGGCTACATGAAGGTGGTGCGGCGGACGGAGATGGAGCAGGAGCCGTTCCTGAAGGGCCTTGGCCCGGAGCCGCTCGGCAACGAGTTCGATGCGGCATTGCTGGCGCGGGCCTGCGCGGCCAAGAAGACGAACCTGAAGGCCGTGCTGCTCGATCAGCGCGTGGTCGCAGGGCTCGGCAATATCTATGTCTGCGAAGCGCTGCATCGTGCGCGCCTGTCGCCGAAACGTGCCGCGGCGACACTGGCCCTGCGCAGCGGCGCACCGTCGGATCATGCGAAACGGCTGGTCGGCGCGATTCACGACGTTCTCAACGCCGCGATCGCGGCCGGCGGGTCGTCGCTGCGCGATCATCGCCGCACCAATGGCGAGCTCGGTTACTTCCAGCACTCGTTTCGCGTCTACGACCGCGACAAGCAGAAATGCCCCACGCCGAAATGCGGCGGCACCATCCGACGCTTCACGCAAGGCGGCCGCTCCACGTTCTGGTGTCCGAAGTGCCAGCGGTGATGTCGGTCAGTCTTGCAAGTCGAATGTTCGACATTGCGCGTATTCAATTGTCAAACAGCCTGTGACCTGTAGCCCGGATGAGCGAAGCGACATCCGGGTGAGACGTTCGCAGAGTCGGCCCCGCATATCGCTTTCGCTCATGCGGGCTACAGGCGTGCATCGTCGCCCCCTGTTCTTGTCCGGCCTGAGGCTTGCCGGCCGTCTTGTGCCGTCCCTTGCCCGAAAGGGCTGTGCGGAACGCAAGGGCGTTTCACCGCGCCCGCGGCGCCATGTGCTCTTGGCAAGCACATGGCAGCCGTGTGCCTTTGGGAAGCACACGGCAACCGCATGCCTTTTGGGCACACGGCATGCCACGGAGGAGGCTCAACGCCTGCGCTCCGCACGCGATGGTTCTTTTCACGGCTTGCTGCATGCCCCCAGGCCTCGCCACTTTCGCTGGCTTCGCCCGGTTCGTGCGAACTGTCGCCCGGACATGCACTTGGACCGTCCGTCCGTCGTACCGGCGTCTTGATTGCCTTCGGGCATCACACGGATTTCTCCGGCGCTTTCCAAGGCCCGGCATCGTAACGGCCACCGCATCCCGCTCCGCATCGATAAGACGACCGCGACGCGCCCCTCCATTGGAGCGGGACAGGCAGATGATAGCCGGCGCACGGAGAGCCACAAGAACAATTTCTGAAAAAGCGAATTCTTTGTGAATATCCTGTGCGCATCGCTTCCTTCGTCATTGCGAGGAGCGGAGCGACGAAGCAATCCAGCGCGGCGGTTGCGGCAGGCTCAGACTGGATTGCTTCGCCATAGGCGAAGCGAAGCGACGCCGTTCTTCGAACGGCTATGGCTCGCAATGACGGCGTGGGTCTTGCCCGACGTAGCCCGAAGGGCGAAGCCGGGTCGCAAGGACGGAGTACTGCTCTGCTTACTACGCGCGATTCGCCACTCGCCATTCGCAGCGAACAATCATAGATGTTTGCTAGAGAGACCGAGGGAATCCTGCCGATGCTCAATCCGGAAGAACTCGAGCGCTATGCCCGCCACATTGTCATGCGCGAGGTCGGTGGTCCCGGCCAGGCGAAGCTGAAGGCGGCGCGGGTTCTGGTGATCGGCGCCGGCGGGCTCGGTGCGCCGGCGCTGATGTATCTCGCCGCGGCTGGCGTCGGCACGCTCGGTGTCATCGATGACGATACCGTGTCGCTGTCAAACCTGCAGCGTCAGGTCATCCATTCGACCTGTGATATCGGTCGTCCGAAGACCGACAGCGCACGCGAGCGGATCGCAGCGATCAATCCGCATGTCGCCGTGCGCACCCATAATGTGCGGCTCGATGCAGGCAACGCTCTGGGCCTTGTCGGTGACTATGATGTCATTGCCGACGGCTCCGACAATTTCGCGACGCGCTACTTGGTGTCGGACGCATGCTATCTGGCGAAACGGACCCTCGTCACCGGCGCGCTTGGCGTATTCGACGCCTCGCTGACGACGATCCGCGCCCACGACCGCAACGCCAAAGGCGAAGCCAATCCGACCTATCGCTGTCTTTTCCCGGAACCGCCACCGGCAGGGACGGTGCCAACCTGCGCGGAGGCGGGCGTGCTCGGCGCGCTTGCAGGCGTCCTCGGTTCGATGATGGCGCTGGAGGTTATTCGTGACATCGTCGGCTTCGGCGAGTCGCTGGTCGGGCGGCTGTTGATGATCGACGCAAGGTCGATGCGCTTCGAAACGCTGAACTACGCGCGCGATCCGTCAAATCCGTTGAACGGCGACAGCGTCACGATCCGGGATCTGAGCAGCCATCGTTGACCGGCGCGATCTTTACGGCTTCGCGGCCGCCTTTGCTCGCTCGCGCATCTGACGCCGCCGTTCGAGGCTCTCCGGCGACCATTCCTTGTTCATGTCGTAGAATTCACTGAAGACCCGTGCGCCGGGCGGCAGCACGACCCAAGGCTGCTTCGATGCTGCGAAGATGTGAACGTCCGGCGGCAGACGATCCGGCTCGTCGAGGCTGCCGACCCGGACGAAGCGGGCAGCGGGACCGGCGCCGGGGTAATTGCTCCAGATGGCGACACGGCAGTTGGGGCAGCGCGCGATCCTCTGACCCTTGCCGCTCGCCGACGGCGTGACGATGATCTCAGGCTCGCCCGCGGTGTGTTCGACGCGCTCGGCCTCGTAAAGAGCGTTGAGCGCGAACGCCGTCCCGGTTTCGCGCTGGCACCACCGGCAATGGCATGCATGAACGATCAACGGCATGCCGCTGAGTCTGTAGCGCACCTGCCGGCAGGTGCATCCACCTTCCAGGTCGCCGTTCATGCCGTTGCCTCCGTTGGTCTTCACCCTCACCGCTACAAGTGGGCGGGGAGGGTCGCGATATCATCCCATCCCCGGCAGCACCCGATCCGGCGGCTTATGCCCGTCAAGGAAGGTGCGGATGTTGATCATCACCTTCTCGCCCATCTCGACGCGGCCCTCGATCGTGGCAGAACCCATGTGAGGCAGCAACGTTACTTTGCCGATCTTCGCAAGCCGCAGCAGTTTCGGACTGACCGCGGGCTCGTGCTCGTAGACGTCGAGGCCGGCGCCGGCGATGTCGCCGCTTTCGATCAGCTTGGTCAGCATCGCCTCGTCGATCACCTCCCCGCGCGCGGTGTTGACGATGTAGGCATCCTTCTTCAGGAGCTTCAGCCGCCGCGCAGAGAGCAGGTGGAACGTCGCCGGCGTGTGCGGACAGTTCACCGAAATGATGTCCATCCGCGCCAGCATCTGGTCGAGGCTCTCCCAGTAGGTGGCCGCCAGTTCTTCCTCGATGCTCGGCGCGACCGGTTTGCGGTTGTGATAGTGGATCTGCAGCCCGAACGCGTGCGCGCGTCGCGCCACCGCCTGGCCGATCCGCCCCATGCCGATGATGCCGAGCCGCTTGCCACCGATGCGGTGACCGAGCATCCACATGGGCGACCAGCCCTGCCAGTCCTTGCCCTCGGTCAGCACCGCGGCCCCCTCGATCAGCCGGCGCGGCACGGCCAGGATCAACGCCATGGTCATGTCGGCGGTGTCCTCGGTCAGGACTTTGGGCGTGTTGGTGACCATGATGCCGCGCTTGTGCGCCGCTTCCACGTCGATGTTGTCGACGCCATTTCCGAAGTGCGCGATCAACTTCACCTTTACCTCGGGCTGATTGATGATCGCGTCGTTGATCTCGTCGGTCACGGTCGGCACGAGCACGTCCGCCACGCGCATGGCCTCGGCGAGATGCTGCGGCGACATTGGTTTGTCGTCGAGGTTCAGCCGGGCATCGAACAGTTCGCGCATCCGCGTTTCGATGGTGTCGGGAAGCTTCCGCGTGACGACGACGAGAGGTTTCTTGCGAACCGACATGTCTAGCTTCTCAAAACCTTGATCGGGCCATTTTCGTTCAGCGCGTCAGGGCGATCTGCAGGATTGTTCAGACCTCATTAACCCGCCTGATTGAAACTGCGGACTTCACCGCAATCGGCGGCCGGTTATCTCAACAAGCTTTGAGCCCTCTCTAGCAGAAGGCCGGGCCAAGACAAGAAGCCGGCCCGTATCAAACAGGGCTTGAGCGAGGCAGTCGCTCAGGCTTTCGGGGGTCAGTCATCGATGCGTCTCGTCCGCACCTTCGCCGCTGCCATTCTGGCCGGAACCAGTCTGATCGCGCCTACCGGCGAGATTTCGGCAAAGGACTCCAACCCGATCACCAGCGGCCTGCCGGTGCCGCGCTTTGTCAGCCTGAAATCAGACCATGTAAACGTGCGCGTCGGTCCGACCAAGGACAACGAGGTGAGCTGGATCTATACCCGCTCCAGCCTGCCGGTCGAAATCACTGCCGAGTTCGAGAACTGGCGCCGCATTCGCGATTCGGAGGGCTCCGAGGGCTGGGTCTATCACTCGTTGCTGTCCGGCCGACGGACCGCCGTCGTCATGTCCAAGACAAAGGACGACCTGACGTCGCTCTACGACAGCGCCGACCCGACGAGTGCGGTCGCGGCACGCCTTGAAGCCGGCGTCCTCGCGACGGTCCGGCGTTGTTCAGGCGGCTGGTGCCGTATCTCGGGCCCGGGCTTCGACGGATGGATCGAGCAGCAGCGGTTGTGGGGCGTCTATCCCGACGAGAAGATCGACTAGGGCAAAGTCCGGATTCTGGCGGGATGAGCGCGAGATAGCGATGCGGAGGACTGTCGTCCTGTGAGGACGGCGTCCGAAATGTCGATCCTTAAAACAAAATGCCCGCCAAGGGCGGGCATGCTGGGCGCAAAACGTGACGATCGATCAGCGCTTCTTGCGCAGGCGCACAACCATGTCGATGCGGCTGATTTCGTAGCCTTCCGGCGCTTCCGGCATGTTCTGCACGACGAGATTCGAGTTCGGAATATCGACCAGCTCGTGCTTGCCTTCGATATAGAAATGATGGTGTGCGGTGACGTTGGTATCGAAGTAGGTCTTGGTGCCGTCGACGCTCACCTGCCGCAGCAGGCCCGCCTCGGTGAGCTGATTGAGCGTGTTGTAGACCGTCGCGAGCGACACCGGCACCTTCGCGAGCGTCGCTTCCTCGTAAAGCATTTCCGCTGTGAGGTGACGTTCACCCTTGCCGAACAACAGCCAGCCGAGTGCCATCCGCTGCCGGGTCGGCCGCAGGCCCACCGACTGGAGCATCTCGTTGACGTCATGCCACGGACATCCAGTCAGCAAGGGCGCGCGGCCTTGGCTGATGGTGTCCTCATCGCTCTTCCGGGGGGCGACTTGTTCACTCATGCGACACTGGCTGCGGGGCAGACCCCGCCCTTCAATTTGGTTCATTTTTCGTTTTCACTATAGAAACTCAAGGGGATAGATGCAAGTATTTCGCAACTGGGGTGGTTAATGCTGGCGTTGCGGGCGCCATTTTGCGGCGACTTCGCCTGTGAACGCCAAGGCCAGGGGCGACGCTGGCAACTCTCTGAAGCTAGGACGCTTTTTGGATTTGGCGTTCCCGCTGAGGGTTTGGGGTCGTCCGGATACGAGCGCCAGACCAGCGCGCCGGTAGCCCCATGTCCTCAGCGAATGGCCGCTTCCGGTTTTGCCCGCCTTGCGGCCTTTATGTTAGAGACCCGTCAATTCGGCCGGCGGGGCCGGCAACGGGAATGGACGAGATGACGAAGCGGCGCACCAGCTACGAGTACGAAGACTTGCTGGCCTGTGGCCGTGGCGAGTTATTCGGTCCTGGCAATGCCCAGCTGCCGCTGCCGCCAATGTTGATGTTCGACCGGATCAGCGAGATTTCGGAAGCGGGCGGCGAGTTCGGCAAGGGTTTCATCCGCGCCGAGCTCGATGTGAAGCCGGAACTGTGGTTTTTCGGGTGTCACTTCAAGGGCGATCCGGTGATGCCGGGCTGCCTCGGCCTCGACGCGCTCTGGCAGATGGTCGGATTCTTCTTAGGCTGGCTGGGCTCGCCGGGACGTGGCCGCGCGCTGGGTCTTGGCGAACTGAAGCTTGCGGGCCAGGTTCTGCCGAATGTCCGCAAGATCGTCTACAACGTCGACTTCAAGCGGGTGATGCGCTCGAAACTTGTGCTCGGCATTGCCGACGGGTGGCTTTCCGCCGATGGCGAGATTATCTATCGCGCAAGCGATTTGCGGGTGGCGCTCATTCGGCAAGAGGCTGCGGCGCAGTCGTGACCGGTCGTTTGCATGAATGCAAACGAGCATTAGTCCAACGATCATGGCGAGGCGAGCATGAAACGGGTTGTCGTCACCGGGATGGGCATCGTCTCATCGATCGGCAACAACACGCAGGAAGTTCTCGGCAGCCTTTATGAAGCGAAATCCGGCATCACGCGTTCCGAGGAGTACGCGAAGCTCGGCTTTCGCTCACAGGTGTTCGGCGAGCCAACCCTGAATCCCGCAGACGTCGTCGACCGGCGGGCGATGCGCTTTCTGGGCGAGGGCGCGGCCTGGAATCACGTGGCAATGGAGCAGGCGATCCGCGACGCCGCTCTCGAGGAGAAGGACATCTCCAACGAGCGCACCGGCATCATCATGGGATCCGGCGGTCCATCGGCCCGTGCCATCGTCGAAGCCGCCGACATCACCCGCACCAAGGGACCGAAACGGGTCGGTCCGTTCGCCGTGCCGAAGGCGATGTCGTCCACCGCGTCGGCAACGCTTGCCACCTGGTTCAAGATCAAGGGCGTGAACTATTCGATCTCGTCGGCATGCGCGACTTCGAACCACTGTATCGGCAACGCCTACGAAACCATTCAGGTCGGTAAGCAGGACATCATCTTCGCTGGCGGCTGCGAAGACCTCGACTGGACCATGTCGGTGCTGTTCGACGCCATGGGCGCCATGTCCTCGAAGTATAATGATGCGCCAGCCACGGCTTCGCGCGCCTACGACGTCAATCGCGACGGCTTCGTCATTGCCGGCGGTGCGGGCGTGCTGGTGCTGGAAGAGCTCGAGCATGCGAAGGCGCGCGGCGCGCGCATCTATGGCGAGGTTGTCGGCTACGGTGCGACGTCGGACGGCTACGACATGGTGGCGCCGTCCGGCGAGGGCGCCGAGCGCTGCATGAAGATGGCGCTGTCCACGGTGAAGGCACCGATCGACTACATCAATCCGCATGCGACCTCGACGCCGGCCGGCGATCCGCCGGAGATCAAGGCCATCCGTAACATCTTCGGCAACGAGAACAAGTGTCCGCCGATTTCGGCGACGAAGTCGCTGACGGGCCACTCGCTTGGCGCCACCGGCGTGCAGGAGGCGATCTATTCGCTGTTGATGATGAACAACGGCTTCATCTGCGAAAGCGCGCATATAGAGGAGCTCGACCCAGAGTTCGCCGATATGCCCATCGTGCGCAAGCGCGTCGACAACGCGAAGATCGGCGCGGTGTTGTCGAATTCTTTCGGCTTCGGCGGCACCAACGCCACGCTGGTGTTCAAGCGGCTCGAAGCGTGAAACGTGATTGGCTGACGATCAATCTTACTCCCGGCGCTTAAGATCTAGCGCGAGGGTGGCCACGCTCTCGGCCTGTTCCCTCTCCTTGGGGAGAGGGTTAGGGTGAGGGATTCGGCAGTTGTGATGCGAAGACAACAGCTTCGACACGAGTAGCAGAAAAAGCATGTTCGACGAGCAGCTGCGCAACGAGTTCGCGGCATCTCCTAAGAGATCTATCTGAATGACGAAACTGATGCAGGGCAAGCGCGGACTGATCATGGGGGTCGCCAATGATCATTCGATTGCCTGGGGAATTGCGAAGGCGCTCGCCGCGCACGGTGCCGAGGTCGCTTTCACCTATCAGGGCGAAGCACTTGGCAGGCGCGTCAGGCCGCTGGCGCAGTCGGTTGGCAGCCGCCTCGTTCTTCCCTGCGACGTGGAGGATATCGCTTCCGTCGATGAGGTGTTCGAGCAGTTGAAGCGCGCCTGGGGCACGATCGATTTCCTCGTGCACGCGATCGGCTTCTCCGATCGCAACGAGCTGAAGGGGCGCTACGCCGACACCACGCGTCAGAATTTTTCCCGCACCATGGTGATCTCGTGCTTCTCGTTCACCGAGGTTGCAAAGCGTGCGGCCGACCTGATGCCCGCGCACGGGGGCGCGCTGTTGACGCTGACCTATGGCGGCTCGACGCGGGTGATGCCGAACTACAATGTCATGGGGGTCGCGAAGGCGGCACTCGAAGCTTCGGTGCGCTATCTCGCCAACGATTTCGGGCCGCGCGGCATCCGCGTCAATGCGATCTCGGCCGGGCCCGTGCGCACGCTCGCCGGCGCCGGGATTTCCGATGCGCGCTACATGTTCGCGTTTCAGAAGCGACATACGCCGCTGCGGCGCACGGTGACCATCGATGAGGTGGGCAATGCCGCGCTTTACCTGCTGTCGGACCTGTCGACCGGCGTCACCGGCGACATCCACTTCGTCGATTCCGGCTACAACATCATCTCGATGCCGCGCGCGGAAGCGCTGAAAGCGATCGACGAGGCCGAAGCCGCCGTCGAAAGTCCGGACCGGCGCGACGCGGAGGAGTAGAAAGTTGTAGAGGAGTAGCCCGCATGAGCGCAGCGATATGCGGGACAGCATCAGCAGTCTGCGAGGCCACCCCCGCATATCGCTTCGCTCATGCGGGCTACAGCGCTTGGTGCTTTCGAGATTCTGCCGCTCACCCGTTCGCGAGCGCTGTGGTGCGCTGGAAGGCGGGGCGCTGCTCGCAGCGGTCGATGTAGCGATCGAATGACGGTCGTGCCGGCACCATCTTGAACAGGCGGACCGCATAATTCAGGCTGGAGCCGATCACGACATCGCAGGCGGTGAAGGTGTCGCCCAATAGCCAGGGGCCCTTTTCGAGCGCCTTGTCCAGTACGTCGAACACCTGTGTCGCGTCGCCCCATCCCGCGGTGCTCGACGGCACCTCGAGTTTGGTGAAGATCTGGATGATCGCCGGTTCGATGCAGCTCGGTGCAAAGAACAACCAGTAGAGATACTTCGCGCGGCGCGGGTCGCCGAGCGGCGGTGCCAGCTTCGCCTGCGGGTAGCGATCAGCCACATAGGCGCAGATCGCAGCGGCTTCGGCCATCGTCGCTTCGCCGTCCTGCAGGGCCGGGACTTTGCCCATCGGATTGATGGCGAGATACTCGGGCGCCTTCTGTGCGCCCGCTGAGGTGTCGACAAGTACCCGCTCGTAGGGTTCGCCGGTCTCCTCCATCATCCAGACCGTCGTGAATGATCGCGTGCGAGGCGCCCAGTACAGCTTCATCATTGGTTCAGTCCCTTCTTCCAGCGATAGTAGCGCATCATCAGGCCGTGCACGGGATGCGGCTCTTCCTTTTCCAGAACGAAGCCCTCGCGCTCATACCAGTGCCAGGCTTTCGAATTCTTGCTCGCACAGCGGAGCCAGATCTCATCGGGCAGGTTCTTGCGCGTGAATTGCAGCAGCATCTTGCCGACGCCACGGCCGTGATAGGCTGGAGCAACGAAAAGCTGGTCGAGATAGCCGTCGCGCAGCCGCAAGGCGAGCATCGCGGCGATCTGCCCGGCGTCGTCGGCGACGTAGAGGCTCCAGCCGTTCGCGATCTCCCTGTCGATGTGCGCGCGCAGCTCGGCAAGAAGTTGGTCGCTCGCCGGCTCAAGGCCGACCGAGGCCCAGCTCTCCATCCAGACGCGTGCGACCTCGTCGTACTCCTGCGCCTCCACCTTTCGAATCTTCATGCCCTGCATGGAAATTTTCCTGTGGATTACGAGGCGGAAGTTGACCTGCCGCCCAGGCTCGGCAAAGTACACGAAAATGACAACATTCCGATTCTGGTGCTTTCGCAATGCGGCACGGCCAATGTCAGCGTAGGTGACGGCAGAAAGCGTCGCATCCTTTTCATCTTGATTTGCTTCTTGAAAACTTACGATCCGGGAGACTGCGACATGAATGCAAAAAAATATGTGGCCGAAGCGATCGGTACGTTCTGGTTGACATTTGCGGGATGCGGCAGCGCCGTCATCGCCGCGGCGTTTCCGCAAGTCGGCATCGGGCTCGTCGGCGTGTCACTGGCATTCGGATTGAGCGTCGTGACGATGGCTTATGCGATTGGCCATATTTCCGGTTGCCACCTCAATCCCGCGGTAACTGTGGGCCTGGCCGCCGGCGGTCGTTTCCCGACCGGACAGATCCTGCCCTATGTCATTGCGCAGGTGGTAGGTGCGGTTGTCGCCGCCGCGCTACTCTATGTGATTGCGAGCGGAGCCGCCGGGTTCGATGTGGCCAAGGGCTTTGCTTCGAATGGCTATGGTGAGCATTCACCGGGCCAGTACAGCCTTCTCGCGTGCCTCCTGATGGAAATCGTGATGACGATGATGTTCCTCTTCATCATCATGGGCGCTACCCACGGCAGCGCGCCGGCAGGCTTTGCGCCGCTGGCGATCGGGCTTGCGCTTGTCTTGATCCATCTGGTCAGCATCCCGGTCACCAACACGTCGGTCAATCCCGCGCGCAGCACAGGCCCGGCGCTGTTTGTCGGCGGATGGGCGATCAGCCAGCTCTGGCTGTTCTGGGTTGCGCCGCTGATCGGCGGCGTGCTTGGCGGCATCATCTACCGCTGGCTCAGCGAGACGCAGGACGCGGCCGTCGTAGGTGACCGGCAGCCAGTCTGACCTGGCTTCGCCGGGCGCGGCCCGGCTTTGCCCCGCGGGGATAAAAAAAGGCGGCGTTCCAGGTTTTCTGGAACGCCGCCTTGATTTTTTTCGGGAGCAGGCGCCACCCCTCACGGCTCACTTGGGGGCTGAGCTCCAAGTGAGCGTGAGCGAGTGGGCGAATGCCTCAAGCGTGGTCGAAGCGGTCCAGGTTCATGACCTTGGTCCACGCCGCCACGAAGTCCTTCGCAAACTTGTCCTTCGAATCGGCGCATGCATAGACCTCGGCGAACGCGCGGAGCTGCGAGTGCGAACCGAAGATCAGGTCGACGCGGGTGCCGGTCCATTTGCCGGCATCCGTCTTTCGATCGCGTCCCTCGTACAGACCTTCGGAGCCCGGAACGGCCTGCCAATAGGTGCTCATGTCGAGCAGATTGACGAAGAAGTCGTTCGTCAGCGCCTCGGACTTCTTGGTGAAGGCACCGTGCTTGGATTGACCCGCATTGGCCCCCAGCACGCGCAGACCCCCGACAAGAGCCGTCATCTCCGGTCCCGTCAGCGTCAGCAGTTGGGCCCGGTCGACCAGGGCCTCCTCAGGCTGCATGAACTGGTGCTTGCCGCTGATGTAGTTGCGGAAGCCGTCAGCACGCGGTTCGAGCGGAGCGAAGGACTGGACGTCGGTCTGATCCTGCGACGCATCCGTGCGTCCCGGTGCAAACGGCACCGTCACGTCAATGCCTGCGGCCTGCGCGGCCTTCTCCACAGCGGCACCGCCACCGAGAACGATCAGGTCGGCGAGCGAGACCTTCTTGCCGCCCTTGGCTGAAGCGTTGAATTCCTTCTGGATCGCTTCAAGCTTGGCAAGCACCGTCGCGAGTTGCTTCGGCTGGTTGACCTCCCAATCCTTCTGTGGCGCGAGGCGAATGCGCGCGCCGTTCGCGCCACCGCGCTTGTCGGAGCCGCGGAACGTCGACGCCGAGGCCCAGGCCGTCGAGACGAGCTCGGACACGGACAGTCCCGAGCCGAGGATCTTCGTCTTCAGAGCCGCGACGTCCTTGTCGTCGATGAGCGGATGATCGACGGCGGGAATCGGATCCTGCCAGATCAGCGTCTCCTTCGGCACGAGCGGACCGAGGTAGCGAACAATCGGGCCCATGTCGCGATGCGTGAGCTTGAACCAGGCACGGGCGAAGGCATCCGCGAACTGGTCCGGATTCTCGTAGAAGCGCCGCGAGATTTTCTCGTAGGCCGGATCGAATCGCAGCGAGAGGTCGGTGGTCAGCATGGTGGGTACATGCTTCTTCGACTTGTCGAAGGCGTCGGGGATCGAGGCTGCGGCACCCTTCGCTTTCCACTGCTGGGCGCCGGCGGGGCTCTTCGTCAGCTCCCATTCGTTCTCGAACAGGTTCTTGAAGAAAAGATTGCTCCACTTGGTCGGCGTCTGCGTCCAGGTGACTTCCGGACCGCCGGTGATCGCGTCGGCGCCGACGCCGGTGCCGTGCTTGCTCTTCCAACCGAGGCCCTGGTCCTCGAGATCCGAGCCTTCCGGCTCCGGACCGATCAGCGACGGATCGCCCGCGCCGTGCGTCTTGCCGAAGGAGTGACCGCCGGCGATCAGCGCGACAGTCTCCTCGTCGTTCATCGCCATGCGGAAGAACGTCTCGCGGATATCCCTGGCCGCCGCGATCGGGTCCGGATTGCCGTTCGGACCTTCCGGATTGACGTAGATCAGGCCCATCTGCACCGCGCCCAGCGGCTCGGCAAGCTGGCGCTCGCCGCTGTAGCGCTCGTCGCCCAGCCACGTGCCTTCAGGACCCCAGAAGAGCTCTTCAGGCTCCCAGACGTCGGTGCGACCGCCGGCGAATCCGAATGTCTTGAAATCCATCGACTCGAGCGCAACGTTGCCGGCAAGGACCATCAGGTCGGCCCAGGAGATCTTCCGGCCGTACTTCTGCTTGATCGGCCACAGCAGCCGGCGCGCCTTGTCGAGGTTCGCATTATCCGGCCAGGAGTTCAGTGGGGCGAAGCGCTGCTGGCCCGCACCGGCGCCGCCGCGGCCGTCGGTGATGCGGTAGGTGCCTGCGCTGTGCCAGGCCATGCGGATCATGAGACCGCCGTAGTGGCCGAAGTCGGCCGGCCACCATTCCTGCGAGTTCGTCATCAGGGCATGCAGGTCCTTGATCACTGCATCAAGGTCGAGGGTCTTGAACTCCTTGGCGTAGTCGAACGCCTTGCCCATCGGGTCGGACAAGGCGGAGTTCCGGTGGAGAACCGAGATGTCCAGCGTGCTGGGCCACCAGTCGCGGTTGCGCCTGCCGGTGCTGCCCGTGAACGGGCACTTGGTCTTATCATCCATCGCTGTCTCCTCTGGCCGTTTGCGGCTGCCGCCGCACAGTTCGCGTTCCGGTTAGAATCAATCTAACGCCATGCATCCTATCAGGTGAAATTGACTCTAATGATCGCTGCAATAAGATATTTTGATGATCCACGTCACCCTCAAACAGCTCCTCTATTTCGATGCGCTGGCGGGTCATTGCCACTTCGGACGGGCGGCGGAAGCGTGTGCGATCTCTCAGCCCGCCCTGTCCATGCAGATCAAGGAACTCGAGGAGACTCTGGGTGGTGTGCTCCTCGAGCGGGGCGCACGACAAGTCAGGCTGACGCGATTCGGCGAGGAGGTCGCAGGGCGCGTCCGCGACATCCTGCGCTCGGTCGATGAACTCGGGGACTTCGCGCGTGCGTCGCGCGACCGGCTGGCGGGCCGGCTGCGCATCGGAATGATCCCGACGATTGCGCCGTATCTGTTGCCCACGATCATCGACAACCTCACGCGGATGCATCCCGAACTCGAGATCCATGTTCGCGAGACAATGACGCCGAAGCTGATCCAGGAGCTCGCGGAAGGTCGGCTCGACACGGCGATCGTCGCTTTGCCGGTGTCCGAACCTTCGCTTGCCGAGGCCGTCCTGTTCTCGGAAAATTTTCTGCTGGTTCGGCCCGGCGAGGATGCGGGGACGCCGGTGCCCTCAGCCGAGAAGCTGCGCGAAATGCGGCTGCTGCTCCTGGAAGAGGGGCACTGTTTTCGCGATCAGGCTCTGTCGTTCTGCAACATGCAGTCACAGCCGCCACGGGAGGTGCTCGACGCGAGCTCGCTGTCCACGCTCGTGCAAATGGTTGGCGCCGGCATCGGCGTTACCTTGATCCCTGAAATGGCTGTCGCCGTGGAGACGCGCTCGGCGCCCGTGTCTGTCGTCCGCTTCAAGAACCCGCAGCCGTCGCGAACCATCGGCATGGTCTGGCGCAAGACAAGCCCGCTGGCGAGGCAGCTTCGGCAGATTTCTGAAGTGGTTTGTCTCTCTGCCGACGTGCTGCGCAAGCGACGTCCGCGACCATCGTCGTCGCGCAAGCGCTGATCGTGAATGGCGTTCTAAAGCATGATGAGTTTGGTTGGGCTCTGCCGTCATGGCCGCGTAGGCGGACATTCAGTACTCCGCAGCATTTGCGATAAGAACGCTGCGGCTCTGCGATGCGGGATTCCCGATTCTTATAGGGAGCGAAGCGACGCCGTTCTTCGAATGGCTATGAGGATGACGTTGAAAGCGTGGCATCCTCAGCGCGCAATCGGCGATCCTTGGAGCGAGATCGTGCAAACGCCTGCAGCACCCAGGCTCCCAGCAGAAGCAGGCCGACGTAAAGCAATCGCGCAGTGAGCGGATCGGACCGCCAGGCCACACCTGGAATGATGTTGCTGTTGATCCAGTTGAACAGGCCGTGTGCGAGAGCCAGAGCCCAGATGGGCGCGCCGTACCATCGGGCCGTCCCGAAAAGCACGCCGAGCGCTGCGGAGGTGAGCATCAGTTCCCATCCCTGATGCAGATGATAGAGGCCGAATCCGGCCGCGCCCCCGAAGATCGCACAACCGGGACGTCCGGCCATAGCCCGCATCCAGAGACCCCGAAACCAGAGTTCTTCCGCCAGCGCGATCATGACCACCTGTTGCGCCAAGAGAAGCAAAAGGGCGGGAATGGAATTGGGTCTGCCCCAGCCCAACTGTGCGGTCGCAAAGCGAGCCAGTTCCGCGATCAGAAGGACGCCGGCTGCAAGGACGAGTCCGGTGGCGAGGCTATCGTTTCGGCCGTCGTCTCCAGCAGGGAATTGCTCCTGCAATATGAAGGCGATGAAAAGCTGGGCCAACGAGATAGCCTGGAAAACCAGGCGCACGCCTTCGCGTTCCAACGGAATAATCGATAGCCCGATGAGCCACAGCAGGATCGCGGTCGGCGCGAATGACGCCACAACAAGCCAGGCGGGCGGTGCAGTCGGACGATCCATCACCAACTTTTGCATGTTGATAGGCTCTCGCAAGCGTAAAGAAATTCAAGCGTCCTGCAATTGCCCACAACTCGCTCGATTTCGGAGTGGATTGTTTTTGAAGCGCTCAGCGGTTCGCGACAATCGATCTCAACTTCGGGAAACTGTACACCCCATGCCGCGCGATCTGGCCATCTCATGTGAAGGCATGGACTGTAAGCCCCTTCTGAGCGAATGGCGTTGGCTTGTGCCGTCAGATGCGATCCCACTGATGATCGGTATTTTCGGCGACTGGATCTTTGGCGCGCCTGATGGATCGCATTGGCATCTCGACTTGCTCGAAGGTCAGTTTCAACAAGTCGCCAGAGATTCCACCGAGTTCAACGCCAGGAAGCGCGAAGAAAAATATCGCGATGAATGGTTTGGTGCGAACTGGGCCGATATTGCACTCGCCAAAGGCTTTCTTCCGAACGCCGACGAGTGCCTGGGCTGGAAGATTGCGCCTGTCCTGGGCGGCCCATTTTCCGTCGAGAACATGCAGGTGTTCTCGCTGATCGTGTATCAGCGTCTTAATGGGCAGCTTTTCCGGCAACTGTCACAAAAGTGAATCCTCGTCGTCATGTCCGCGAAAGCGGGATGACGACGAGCAAAGTGGCATCGACCTTGCCGACCCGATCGCGTCATGCTGGTTCACACGCCTAGCGTGCCGGCTTTGGCTGCGGCGTAGCGCTCGGTAATCTTCGTCCAGTTGACCGTATTCCACCATGCATTGAGGTAGTCGGCGCGGCGGTTCTGGTAGTTGAGATAGTAAGCGTGCTCCCATACGTCGTTGCCGAACAGCGCGCGCTTGCCGTCCATGATCGGGGTGTCCTGATTGGGACGCGCTTCTATCGCGAGCTTGCCGTCCTTGTCGACGGTGACGAACACCCAGCCCGAGCCGAACACGCCAAGCCCTTTGGCATTGACGTCGCTCTTCATCTTGTCGACGCCACCGAGATCACGGTCGATCGCCGTGAGCACATCGCTTGAAGGCTTGCCGCCGCTCGGGCTCATGATCTCCCAGAACATGGTGTGGTTGGCGTGGCCGCCCATATTGTTGCGGACGCCGGTGCGGATGGCCTCCGGCACGGCGTTGAGATTGGCCAGCACCTCCGTCATGGGTTTCTCGGCAATCTGCGGATTGTCCTTGGCGAAATTGTTCAGGCTGTTGACGTAGGCCTGATGATGCCGGGTGTAGTGGATCTCCATGGTCCGCGCATCGATATGGGGCTCCAGCGCGTTGTAAGCGTAACCGAGCGATGGAAGCTTGAATGGACCCGTCGGCGCTGCCGGAGCGGCAGCAGGCGCCGCGCCGCCGCCCTGAGCGAGCGCGCGAGGCGGCACTGTAGCGATAGCGGCAAGGCCGGCGGCGGCGCCAAGCAGATGGCGGCGGGAGATCGGGGACATCGAAATCATCCTTCATAGTTCGTTCCGAATGTTGCGGCTGTCGTCGAGGTCAACGCAAACCGCCCGACAAAGCAGCTTAAGACTTTGTTCTGAGACTACGAACAAAGGCTCTTCACAGTTCCGTGCGCGGCTGCACCAGTGCCGCCGATTTGAAACTCCTGCACCACCTGCGGCGAGCGCGTGCCAGGAATTTCAAATCGAAAAGCGGCACTGGAATCATATCCTTGCTAGTGTTCCTTATGTTTCCGAAGTTCGCATGTAGAGTGTGCCGCGAAGTGATGCGGACTTCGGAAACGGAACACTAACCGCGCATATCGCTGCGGTGAAATCGCGCGGCAAAAGCAAAAAGGGCGGCTCATGAAGCCGCCCTTTCGAGTTAGAGACGCGCGGCCGTTATTCGGCCGCGGGTTCGACCTTGGCCTTGGCTTCGAGATCCTCACCGGTGGTCTGGTCGACCGCCTTCATCGACAGCCGGGTCTTGCCGCGATCGTCGAAACCGAGCAGCTTGACCTTCACCTTGTCGCCTTCCTTGACGACGTCGGCGGTCTTCTGCACGCGGTTCGCCGCGAGCTGGCTGATGTGAACGAGGCCGTCCTTGCTGCCGAAGAAGTTCACGAATGCGCCGAACTCCATCACCTTGACGACCGTGCCGTCGTAGATGTGGCCGATTTCCGGATCGGAAGCGATCGACTTGATCCAGTTGATCGCCGCGCGGATCGATTCACCGTCGGAAGAGGCGACCTTCACCGTGCCGTCATCTTCGATGTTGACCTTGGCGCCGGTTTTTTCGACGATTTCGCGGATCACCTTGCCGCCGGTGCCGATCACCTCGCGGATCTTGTCGGTCGCGATCTTGAACGTCTCGATGCGCGGCGCGTACTCGCCGAGCTCGGCGCGAGCCGTGGTCAGCGCCTTGGCCATCTCGCCGAGGATGTGGATACGCCCGTCCTTCGCCTGGCCGAGCGCGACCTTCATGATCTCCTCGGTGATGCCGGCGATCTTGATATCCATCTGCAGCGACGTGACACCGAGTTCCGTGCCTGCCACCTTGAAGTCCATGTCGCCGAGATGATCCTCGTCGCCGAGGATGTCGGAGAGCACCGCATAACGGCTGCCTTCGAGGATCAGGCCCATGGCGATGCCCGCGGTCGGCCGCTTGATCGGCACGCCCGCATCCATCAACGACAGCGAGGAGCCGCAGACAGTCGCCATCGACGACGAGCCGTTCGACTCGGTGATCTCCGAGACGATGCGCAGCGTGTAGGGGAACTCATGGTGCGGCGGCAGCACCGGGCGCAGCGCGCGCCATGCCAGCTTGCCATGGCCGATCTCGCGACGCTTCGTTCCGCCGAGGCGGCCGGTCTCGCCGACCGAGTAGGGTGGGAAGTTGTAGTGCAGCAGGAACGTTTCCTTGTACGTTCCCGACAGCGCGTCGACATACTGCTCGTCCTCGCCGGTGCCGAGCGTGGTCACGACCAGCGCCTGCGTCTCGCCGCGGGTGAACAGCGCCGAGCCGTGAGCGCGTGGCAGCACGCCGGCTTCGGCGATGATGTTGCGCACGGTCTTCAGGTCACGTCCGTCGATCCGCTTGCCGGTGTCGAGGATGTTCCAGCGAACGATCTTGGCTTCCAGCTCCTTGAACACGCCGGCGACCCGCAGCTTGTCGAAGCGCGGCTCGGCGCCTTCGGGGAAGAAATGCGCCATGACCTTGGCCTTCGCGGCGTCGACCGCGGCATAGCGCTGCTGCTTGATCGGGATCGCGTAGGCTGCACGCAGATCCGGCTCGATCAGGCCGAGCATTTCCTTCTCGATCGCCTCGTTGTCGAGGGTCGTGACCTCGCGCGGCTCCTTCGCCGCCTTCTCGGCCAGCTTGATGATCGCTTCGATCACCGGCTGGAAGTGCTTGTGGCCGAACATGACCGCGCCGAGCATGACCTCTTCGGGCAGCTCCTTCGCTTCGGACTCGACCATCAGCACCGCATTGTTGGTGCCGGCGACGACGAGATCGAGCTGCGTCTCGGCCATCTCGTCCAGCGTCGGATTGAGCACGAATTCGTTGTTGATGAAGCCGACGCGGGCAGCGCCGATCGGGCCCATGAATGGTGCGCCTGACAACGTCAGCGCGGCGGAGGAGGCAACCATCGCCACGACGTCCGGATCATTTTCCATGTCGTGGGAGAGAACGGTGACGATTACCTGCGTCTCACAACGCCAGCCTTCGGCAAACAGCGGGCGGATCGGACGGTCGATCAGGCGGGAGACCAGCGTTTCCTTTTCGGTGGGACGGCCTTCGCGCTTGAAGTAGCCGCCGGGAATGCGGCCCGCCGCGTAGGTCTTTTCCTGATAATCGACGGTCAGCGGGAGAAAATCGACGCCTTCGCGCGGTGTCTTGGCTGCGACCACCGTTGCGAGCACCACCGTCTCGCCGTAGGTCGCCATGACCGCGCCGTCTGCCTGGCGCGCGATCTTTCCTGTCTCAAGTTTGAGCGGACGACCGCCCCAATCCAGTTCCACGGTTTGAATATTGAACATTTCGTCTTTCTTTCATGCGTTCGCGAAAACGACGAAAGCCATGAGCAAGACGGCAAAATGCTGATCCCGACGGCTGCGTCATGAGATCAGAATTTGGCGATCCTGCCATGGCTCTCTTCCCTCGCGGAAGATGCGGACGGTCTTGGTCCGCGCAAGACGGGGCTCCTTCCCGTCACCGCCCGATCGCCGGATTGCCATCGAGCGCAGCCAGCGGGCCACCAAAACGGCCCGCTTCATCCTTGGAGCACGTCAGCGGCGGATGTTGAGCCGCTCGATCAGCGCCTTGTAGCGCTTCTCGTCAGTCCTCTTCAGGTAGTCGAGCAGCGAGCGCCGCGTCGAAACGAGCTTCAAGAGGCCGCGCCGCGAATGATTGTCCTTCGCGTGGGTCTTGAAATGCTCGGTCAGATTGTTGATGCGTTCCGAAAGGATCGCGACCTGGACCTCGGGCGAGCCGGTGTCGTTGGCCTTGGTTGCATTCGTCTTGATGACTTCCGCTTTACGCGTCGCGGTAATCGACATCGTCAAACACCTTCATGTCGGAGCGGACTGGCAACCAGCCCGTTCAGGTTGAACACGCGCTTGGGGATGAGTTCGCCATTGCCAAGTTCGGCGAGGGCCAGAAGCCGTCCGCCGACGGTGACATAGACTGTGCCGCTCGAATTGGGCGCATCCCGTCCGCGCAACAAAACGGCCTGACCCCGGTGGAGTCTTGCCGCATCAGCCCGTGTGACGGCCAGTGCCGGGATGTCGTCCAGCGCGGTCTCAACGGGCAAAAGCGCGTCGGCGAGGTTCCCCTCGCCGGACGCGGCTCTATGACATACCGCCTCCAGTTCTTCCAGCGGAATCATGTCTCTTTCATCAAACGGGCCGCAGGCGGTGCGCCGCAGCGCGCTGACGTGGCCGAAACAGCCGAGCAGGCGGCCCATGTCGCGCGCCAGGGAGCGGACATAGGTCCCCTTGCCGCACTCCGCCTCGAACACGGTGTGATCGCTATCTGGCTGTTCCGAAAGGATTAATTCGTGGATCTCGACCGGACGCGGCTTCAGTTCGACAGCCTCCCCCTCGCGGGCGAGGTCGTAGGCCCGCTCGCCCTGGATCTTGATCGCGGAGTACTGCGGGGGAACCTGCTCGATCAGCCCGGTGAAGCGTGGCAGCAGGACCTGGATCGCATCGGCGGAGGGGCGGGCCTCGCTTGTCGCAACCGGCCGGCCTTCTGAATCATCGGTGTCGCGCTCTTCGCCCCAGCGCACCGTAAAGCGGTAGCGCTTGCGGCCGTCCATCACGAACGGCACGGTCTTGGTCGCTTCGCCAAGCGCAATCGGCAAGCCGCCGGAGGCGAGCGGGTCGAGCGTTCCGGCGTGGCCGGCCCGCTTGGCGGAAAACAGCCGCTTCACCACCGCGACAGCGTGAGTCGACGTCATGCCGACGGGCTTGTCGAGCACCACCCACCCGTGCACGTCACGTTTGTCGCGCTTCTTCTGCCGCGGCCTGTCTTTGCCCCTGTCGTGGCTCGTATCTTGGCCGGCATCCTGGCCTTCGGCCGGCGGCCGCGTGAGGCTATCGGTGTCGTTTTCGATCATTCCGGCTTGTCCAGATCCTTCTTGACTGCGGGTGTCTGCAGCAATCTTTCGATGCGTTCCGCCTCGTCGAACCGTTCGTCGGCGCGGAAGCGGATATCAGGCGCAAATTTCAGATTGACCCGATGGGCGATCTCGCCGCGCAGATATTTTCTGTTGCGCTCGAGCGCTGCGACAACGTCGCCGACATCGCCGCCGCCGAGCGGCATGATGTAGATCGTCGCGAGCTTGAGGTCGGCCGTCATGCGCACCTCGGGCACGGTGACGAGCCGTCCCTCGAGCACCGGGTCGTGCACATTGCCTTGGGCAAGAATGTCCGAGATCGCATGACGCACGAGCTCGCCGACCCGCAACTGTCGTTGCGAGCCGGCCGGCGACGATGCGGACACTCGGCCGCGTTGGTGGCGAGGCATCTTTCGCAAATCCAATGATCGTCACCATCCGCGACAAGCGGACGATGAGTTAATCCATCTCCAAACGAGAGGTTTCGAGGTCACTGGATGCCCCGCCCGAACGGCATAGCCTATGGGCGGAGCATGCCAGTCAGTTCAATTCATGCCTGCTGCGAGACTTGGACTCACAGCGAGCGCTGAATCGTCTCCACGCGATAGCACTCGATGACGTCGCCAGCGCGCATGTCCTGGTAGTTCTCGAAAGCCATGCCGCACTCCTGGCCGGCCGTGACTTCCTTGGCATCGTCCTTGAAACGCTTGAGCTGCGACAGCTTGCCTTCGTGTATGACGACATTGTCGCGGATCAGGCGGACGTTTGCACCGCGCTCGACCGTGCCGTCGGTGACGCGGCAGCCAGCAATCTTGCCGACCTTGGAGATGTTGAAGATCTCCAGGATCTGCGCGTTGCCGAGCATGGTCTCGCGGCGCTCCGGCGTGAGCAGGCCGCTCATGGCCTTTTTCACGTCGTCCACGAGATCATAGATGATGTTGTAGTAACGGATCTCGATGCCGTCGCGCTTCGCAGAATCCGCGGCCTCCTTGTGGGCGCGGACATTGAAGCCGATGATCGCCGCATTGAAGCCGCCGGCGAGCGTGACATCCGACTCGCTGATGCCGCCGACGCCCGCGTGCAGAATGCGTGCGCCGACCTCATCATTGCCGAGTTTTTCGAGCGAGCCGATGATCGCTTCCAGCGAACCCTGCACGTCGGCCTTGACGACCAGCGGGAAGTCCTTGCGGCCGGCGGTCTTGAGCTGGCTCATCATCTGCTCGAGCGAGCCGCGCATGCCGCTGGCACGCGCTGCCTGCTTCTCGCGCCGCTGGTGCGCGCGATAGTCGGTGACCTGGCGCGCCCGCGCTTCGTTCTCGACCACCGCGAGACGGTCGCCGGCTTCCGGCGGGCCGTTGAAACCAAGCACTTCCACCGGAACGGCAGGTCCCGCCTCGGTGACGGTCTCGCCCTTGTCGGAGATCAGAGCCCGGACGCGACCCATCTCGGCGCCGGCGACGATGATGTCGCCCACATGCAGCGTGCCGCGCTGGACAAGCACGGTGGCGACCGGTCCGCGGCCGCGATCGAGCTTCGCCTCGATGACCGTGCCTTCGGCCGGACGATCCGGGTTGGTCTTGAGATCGAGAAGCTCGGCCTGCAGCGAGATCAGCTCGAGCAGCTTGTCGAGATTGGTCTTGTTCTTGGCCGACACCTCGACTTCGAGAACCTCGCCGCCCATCGATTCGACCTGAACCTCATGCTGCAGCAGCTCGGTTCGCACGCGCTCGGGCTTCGCGTCCGCTTTGTCGATCTTGTTGATCGCGACGATCATCGGCACCTTGGCGGCTTTCGCGTGATTGATCGCTTCGACCGTCTGCGGCATGACGCCGTCATCGGCGGCGACGACGAGAATCACGACGTCGGTGACCTTCGCGCCGCGCGCACGCATCGCGGTGAACGCGGCGTGGCCTGGCGTGTCGATGAAGGTGATCTTGCCTCCGCTCGGCGCATCGACCTGGTATGCGCCGATATGCTGGGTGATGCCGCCGGCTTCGCCGGAGACGACGTTGGCCGACCGCAGCGCATCGAGCAGCGAGGTCTTGCCGTGATCGACGTGGCCCATCACGGTGACGACCGGCGAGCGCGGCACCGTATCCGTTGCGTGATCGTCGGCGACGTCGAACAGGCCTTCCTCGACGTCGGATTCGGCGACGCGCTTGACGGTGTGGCCGAGCTCCTCGGCGACGAGCTGCGCGGTGTCGGCGTCGACCACGTCGGTGATCTTCACCATCTGGCCCTGCTTCATCAAAAGCCGGATGACGTCCACCGCCCGTTCCGACATGCGGTTGGCGAGTTCCTGAATCGTGATGGCTTCAGGGATCGTCACTTCGCGAACGAGCTTTTCCTTCGGCTCGTCGGCGTGATGTCCCTTCAGGCGCTGGGTGCGGCGGCGGAACGAAGCCACCGAGCGCTCGCGAACCTCGTCGGCGTTCAAGGCCGTGACCAGCGTCAGGCGGCCACGGCGCTTTTCGGTCGCCGGACGCGCCGCGACTTTCGGGGCCACGGCAGGACGCGCGGGACTTCCGGGGCGGCGGACCTGGCGCGGACCTTCGTCCTCGTCAGCCTCGGTGGCGGCCACAGCCGGGCGTGCTGCGGGCGCAGACGCAGGCGTGCGTGCGGTCGTCGTCTGCTGGGCTGCCGCCGGCGACGTCTCGCCTTCGCCGAAACGCTTCTTGGCTTCCTGCTCGGCCTTCTTCTTCGTCTCTTCTTCGTGACGGCGGCGCTCGTCCTCGGCGGTCTTGCGGGCTTCGGCGGCCTCGCGCTCGGTGCGCTCGGCGGCTTCGCGGGCGGCGCGACGCGCGGCCTCCTCTTCGGCGATCCGCCGCTCTTCAACCTCGCGAACCTTGGAATCGGCAAGAGCGCTGGCGCGCGCGTTGCGCTCCTCTTCGGTCAGGCTGCGCAGCAGCACACCGGCGCCACGCTGCGCTCCTAGCCTCGTCGGCGCTGCAGGCGCTTGCGGGGCTGCAGGAGCCGCCTTTGGCGCAGGCGCAGCCGGCTTCGTTTCGACAGCAGCCGGCGCTTCACCGGGAAGGCGGCGCTTCGGCTTCTTCTCGACGACCACCTGTTTGGTGCGGCCGTGGCTGAAGCTCTGGCGCACGGTGCCCGTCTCCGCCCGCGGCTTGAGCGAGAGAGTCTTCGAGCCGACGCTGAGCGTCTTGTCGCCGGGTGTTTTCGTTTCAGCCATCCAGAGATCCTAAATCCTTATCGGGCGCGTGCGCCCGCGTCTTGCTACCTGAATTCTCGTTTGCCGTCTCGCCGGGCGCATTGGCCCGGAACCGGGCGAGGGCATTGCAGCGCGACAGGAAAGTCTTGCCGGCCGGGCCCGCAAGCAGCGCTGCATGTATCACATTTGCCCTGCCGAGTGCCAAATCCAATTCGGCGGAGGTCAGGGCGGTTATGATCGGAAAATCAGCCTGTAAACCGTCCGGTAGCGTTAACGGTGCCCTGCTGATCAGATTGTTGAGCTTGCGGATGCCGTCGGCGGCCCCGTCCGACGCATGGATCAGGGCGGCCACATCCGGCTTCCTGGTCGTATTTCCTTGCGGAAAGCCGGTGCCCGTTCGGGTGCGTTTCAGCGCGCTTTCGACCTTTGCAAAGCCGGAAACGACCTGCCCCGCCTTTGCGGCGATGGCCAGCGCTTCGGTCGCGCCTGAAACCATCAGCCGTTCGATGTCTGCGGCGAGTGTCGGCGACAGCCGGACCTCGCGCTTGAAGCCCTTGTGGAAGGTTCCGCGCTTGATGGCGGCGTCAAGCGCCGCTCGCGACGCGGTAATCCACAGGCCGCGTCCCGGCAGCTTGCGCTTCAGGTCCGGCGTCACCTCGCCGGACGGCGCGACGACGAAGCGGATCAGCTCGTCGGTGGCGCGCACCTGTCGCGTGAGCGCGCACATCCGCGCCGTCCCCGGCTTTGCCGTCCGGGGGCCGCTGTCGAGATGAGCCTCGTCCACGCTGGCAAGCATCCGTTTCGCATCTCCTTACGCCGTCTCGGACGTTTCGGTCTCGGCTTCCGCCGCCCCGGGCTTGGCGATGTCGGCCTCGGTGATCCAGCCGGCAGCGAGCCGCGCCTGCATGATCAATGCTTCCGCATCCTGGCGCGTCAGCTCGAAGCCTTCGAGAATGCCCGCCTGGCGCACATTCTCGCCGTCCTTGCGTTCGTTCCAGCCGATCAGATCGTCGGTGGCGCAGCCGGCAAGATCCTCGACCGTCTTGATGTCGTTCTCGCCGAACTTCACCAGCATCTTCGAGGTCACGCCGGGCACGTCCTTTACCGCGTCCTCGACGCCCAGTTCCTTGCGACGGGCCTCGATTTCGGCCTCGATCTGATCGAGGTATTCGCGCGCGCGGGACTGCAGCTCGGCTGCCGTCTCCTCGTCGAAACCTTCGATGCCGGCGAGGTCGCGCACATCGACCAGTGCAAGCTCCTCAACCGAGGAGAAGCCTTCGGACGCCAGCAATTGGCCGACGACCTCGTCGACGTTGAGCGCTTCCATGAACACCCGCGTCGAATTCTCGAAGTCGGCCTGACGGCGCTCCGACTCTTCCTGTTCGGTGAGGATGTCGATGTCCCAGCCGGTCAGCTGCGAGGCGAGACGCACGTTCTGGCCGCGCCGGCCGATCGCAAGCGATAGTTGGGAATCCGGAACGACGACTTCAATGCGCTCGCGGTCTTCGTCGAGCACGACCTTGGCGACTTCCGCCGGCGCCAGCGCGTTGACGACGAAGGTGGCGATGTCCGGCGACCACGGGATGATGTCGATCTTCTCGCCCTGCAGCTCGTTCACCACAGCCTGCACGCGCGAGCCGCGCATGCCGACGCAGGCGCCGACCGGATCGACCGAGGAGTCGCGCGAGATCACGCCGATCTTGGCGCGCGAACCCGGATCGCGTGCGACCGCCTTGATCTCGACGATGCCGTCGTAGATTTCCGGCACTTCCTGCGCGAACAGCTTCGCCATGAACTGCGGATGGGTGCGCGACAGGAAAATCTGCGGCCCGCGGGTCTCGCGGCGCACGTCGAACACGAACGCGCGGACGCGATCGCCGTTGCGGAAGACCTCGCGCGGCAGCATCTCGTCGCGACGGATGATGGCTTCGCCGCGGCCGAGGTCGACGATCACGCTGCCATACTCGACGCGCTTGACGGTGCCGTTGACGATATCACCGATGCGGTCCTTGAACTCCTGGTACTGCCGGTCGCGCTCCGCCTCGCGCACCTTCTGCACAATCACCTGCTTGGCGGATTGCGCGGCGATGCGGCCGTATTCCAGCGGCGGCAGCGTGTCGGCGATGGTGTCGCCGATCTGCGCTCCGGGATTGAGCCGTCGGGCGTCCTCCAGCGCAATCTGGTTCGACGGGTTTTCGACCTGCTCGACCACCAGCATGTGGCGCGAGAGCCGCAGCTCGCCCTTCTTGGCGTCGATCTCTGCATGCACGTCGGTCTCGCTGCCATAGCGGGCGCGCGCGGCCTTCGCGATCGCGTCCTCCATCGCAGCGATGACGATGCCGCGGTCGATGGATTTCTCGCGCGCGACGGCGTCGGCGATCTGCAGCAGTTCCAGCTTGTTGGCGCTGACAGCGGCCATCTTCAGTCTCCCTTCTGGCGCCCGGCGCGGCCGCTGTCGGCGGCGGCGAGGCGGTGTTGCTTCGTCTGATGAGGGGTCTTCTTCGCGGCCGCCTTCGCGTGTGGCGGCGGCGCCTTCTCAAGTCCGAGTTCCTGGCGCAGCGTGCGCTCGGCGGCCTTTCCGCGCCGCATCGATTCGGCGATCAAGGCGTCGGTCAGCACCAGCCGCGCTTCGGCGATATCTTCGATATTCAGGAGAACGTCGGCCTCGTCTCCGCTTTTGACGTCGTCCCGGCGCAGATGTGCGCGGTCGCCTTCGACGCCGAGCAGCAGGCCGCGGAACCGCTTGCGGCCCTCGTGCATCACCGCCATCTCCACCTTCACGAGATGTCCGGCGTTGCGTTCGAAATCGGAGCGGCGAACCAGCGGCCGATCGATGCCCGGAGATGAAATCTCGAGCCGATAGGCGCGATCGATCGGATCGGCGACGTCCATCACCGGCGACAGCGCCCGCGAAATCGCCTCGCAGTCCTCGATCAGCATCGAGCCGTCGGGTCTCTCCGCCATGACCTGCACAGTGGTTCCAGCCTCGCCGGAGATCCGGACCCGCACCAGCCGGTAGCCCATGCCGTTGAGCACGGGTTCCGCGACGGCGGACACGCGTGCGGCCATCCCCGGCTCGACCACCAGGCGCGGCTCGGTCAACAGGTCGACATTCGATGTACCAGCAGGGTCGTTCATCAAGCGGTAGCGATATCTGTCTGCGGTTGCGTTCGGGGCAGGTTTCGGCCTGCCGTCCCGGGTGCCCCGTTTGCCGGCGGCACCAGTCCTTCAGGTAATAAAAAAGAGCGGGTCCCGGGGGGCCCACTCTCAATCGGCGATCAGATCAAACTGACCGATATGAGAAACCATCAGCGAACGGAATATAGCGGTTTGGACAGTCTCCGGCAAGGGCTGGCGCTCTGCCGGACGGCGATTTCTAAGGGCTAACCGTTCGTTCACGGCCTGTCCCTATCGTGCCTGAAACAGGCCTCATACTGCTCTTTTTGCGATGCTCGCCGCCAAGCCTCCGCTTCAAAGCCTCAGTGAAATCGTCCGCGATGCAAGCCCGGAGCGGCGTGCGAGGGCCGTGCGCCGGCTCGGAACACTGTTCGCGGAAAGCGCGCAGCGCTTCAATGCGCAACATGTCGCGCTGTTCGACGGTGTTCTCAAGGGGCTTCTCGTCGAGACCGACGGTGAAGCCCGCGCCGAACTCGCAAGCTGCCTTGCCTGCCTCGTCAACGCGCCGCCGGCGGTCGTGTGCGAACTCGTCCACGACGACGAGATCAGGGTGTCGGGCCCGCTCCTGCGATCCTCGCCGCTGGTCGGCGAATTGATGCTGGTCGAGCTTGCAGAAGCGAAAAGCCAGCAGCACCTGCTCGCCATTTCGCAGCGGCCTGAGATTTCCGGAGCCGTCACCGACGTGATCCTGCGCCGGGGCGAGCGTGACGTCGTGCGAAGCGTCGCGCACAATGCCACTGCCGCTTTCTCGACAGAGGGCTATTCCGGCCTCGTTCAGCGCGCGGCCGACGACGGCATGCTGGCGGTTGCGGTGGGCCAGCGCGCGGATCTGCCGGCGCCGTTGCTGCAGCAGCTGTTGCGTGAATCGGTTGATCTTGTCCGCCGCAAGATGTTTCAGGCGGCGCACCCGGCCTGCAAGGCCAGAATTGCGCAGGCGATCGTCGAACTCTCGACCGAAAGCGACAAGACGCCGCGCAACTATGCGCAGGCGCAGAGAGCTATTGTCGAACTGCAGAGGACCGCGCGGCTCGATCAGGATGCGGTGGTGCAGTTTGCGAGTGCGCGCAGGTTGGAAGAGACCGTTGCGGCGCTCGCGGCGATTTCGGGACTGAGCCTCGAGGCGGTGGACCAACTCGTCACCAGCGGAAAGCGCGACCAGGTTCTCATTCTCGGCCGCGCGCTCGAGTTCGAATGGGCCACCGTGCGCCTGTTGCTCATGCTGCGCCTTGGGCCTGGCCGGATGCTGTCGGCAACAGATGCGGAGGACGCACGGATCAGTTTCGAGCGTCTGGCTCTGTCGATTGCGCAGCGGATGCTGAAGTTCTGGCGAGATCGCGGCAGCAGCGACTAGTGTCGTGGATCAGAAATTCGCGCCATCGTTGCCGCGAGTCCATCGTGCGAATTTCTGATCCATAAA
>NZ_JAVIFX010000036.1 GCF_031157255.1 Bradyrhizobium sp. LHD-71
TAGGGACGTTCCCAGTCATGCTTGAATTCTTTGAACTTGCTGGCGGCCGGGAACAGCCCGAAGTTCAGCGAACCCATGTTCATCGAGGCAAGCTCTGGCTTCAACGCCTTAGCCGCAGCGAGCCGGTCGTCGAGGCTCATGCCGAGCCCGCCGCCGGTCGTGATGTTCACCACTGCATCGCAGTTTTGCTTGATGTCCGGCAGGAACCTCCTGAACGCCGCGGGATCCTGCGTCGGCGCGCCGTCCTCTTCCTTGCGCGCGTGCAAATGTAGGATCGCGGCGCCTGCCCGCGCGGCATCGATCGCCTGTTCGGCGATCTGGGCGGCTGACACCGGCAATGCTTCCGACATGGTCGGGGTGTGGATCGAGCCGGTGACGGCGCAGCTGATGATGACTTTGTCGATGCGTTTCACTTGAACGGACCGTTGCCTTTGCTGTTGCGCACTTACTGAGCTCGCCTTCTAGATTTGTCAAATGGTTTGACCAAATATGTGCATTGTCTAGGCGGCATTGCGGGGCGCGACGGCGTCCTGCCGGCCGGTCTTTTCCGAGCGCGGCGGCGAAACGGCGCGCAATCGGAAATTGCGGTAGATCCGCTCGGCCTCGCCCGCGATGCCGCGCCGGAAGATCAGCACGGTGAAGAAAAAGACCAGGCCCTGGATGGTGACCACCCATTCGGCGAAACCGGTCAGATAGTTTTGCATCGTGATGATCACCGCCGCGCCCAGAATTGGCCCGACCACCGTGCCGATGCCGCCCATCAGGGTCATGAGCACCACCTCGCCGGACGTCGTCCACGAAACGTCCACCAGCGTCGCGAGCTGAAGCACGATAGCCTTCAGGGCTCCGGCAAGCCCGGAGACGAACGCCGAGATGGTGAAGGCGATCAGCTTGAAGCGATTGACGTCATATCCGAGCGAGATCGCGCGTGGCTCGTTGTCGCGGATGCCCTTGAGCACCTGGCCGAAGGGCGAATGAATGGTCCGGTAGATCAGGAATATCCCGCTGGCCACGATCGCGAACACCACGTAATAGAGCGAGACGTCGTCGCTGAGGTCGAGAAGGCCGAACAAGTGGCCGCGCGGAATGGCGGTAAGTCCGTTCTCACCGCCGGTGAACGGCGCCTGCACGCAGAAAAAGAAGAACATCTGCGCCAGCGCCAGCGTGATCATAGCGAAGTATATGCCCTGGCGCCCGATCGCCAGAAGCCCTGTGATGACGCCGAGCACGGCAGCCGCAGTAGCGCCGGCGAGTATGCTCACTTCAGCAGGCCAGCCAGCGACCTTGAGCAGGTAGCCCGTGACATAGGCCGCACCACCGAAGAACATGGCATGGCCAAAGGCGAGCAGACCGACATAGCCGATCAACAGATTAAAGGCGCTCGCAAACAAAGCGAAGCACATCACCTTCATCAGGAAGACCGGATAGACAAGCAGCGGTCCAACGAGGCCGAACGCAAGCAAGGCGAGAAATATGGCGGCAGCGGGATTGAGCGAAATGCGTGGCATCAATGCACCTCCCGTCCGGCAAGACCTGCGGGCCTGAGCAAGAGGACCAGAGCCATGACCACGAAGATCACCGTTGATGACGCCGTCGGATAGACGAGCTTGGTCAATCCCTCGAGCAGGCCGAGTCCGAAGCCGGCGACCACCGAGCCCATCAAAGACCCCATCCCGCCGATCACCACGACCGCAAAGACGATGATGAGAAGATTGGCGCCCATGCCGGGATTGACCTGGTAGATCGGCGCAGCAAGCACGCCCGCGAAGGCGGCAAGCGCCGCGCCTGCGCCATAGGTGACGGTGACCATCAACGGAACGTTGATGCCGAACGTACGCACCAGATCCGGTCGTTCGGTGGCTGCGCGCAGATACGAGCCGAGCTTGGTCTTCTCGATCACCAGCCAGGTGGCGACGCAAAGCACGATCGAGACCGCGACGACCCAGGCGCGATAGTAGGGCATGAACATGAAGCCGAGATTGATCCCGCCCGGCAGCGGATTCTCGTACGGAAATCCGGAGGAGCCGAACAACGCGCGCAGAGTGCCCTCGATGATCAACGCGAGGCTGAAGGTCAGCAGAAGCTGGTAGATGTTGTCGACGTCGTACAGGCGCCGCAGAAACAAGCGCTCGAACGCAGATCCGAGCAGCCCGACAATCAGCGGCGACAGAATCAGCGCACCCCAATAGGGCACGCCCGCGAACTTGAGGAGCAGGTAGGCGCAGAATGCACCCAACGCGTACTGGGCCCCGTGTGCGAAATTGACCACGTGCAGCAGGCCGAAGATCACCGCCAGGCCGAGACTCAACAGGGCATAGAAGGCGCCGTTAATGGCGCCGAGCAGCAGCTGACCGAATAGAGCAGGTGCGGGAAGATCAAGCATCGCCGGGCCTCAAACGCTCAAATAGGCCCGAAGCCGATCGGGTTGCGATCGTGCCTCGTCGGCGCTGAAATGCTCTACGACGCGCCCGTTCTCGACAACATAGATCCGGTCGGCGAGCTGCGAGGCAAACTCGAAGTTCTGTTCGACGAGCAGAATCGTGAAACCACGTTGTCTCAGGATCCGGACGATGTCGCCGATCTGATCGACGATCACGGGCGCGAGCCCCTCGGTCGGCTCGTCCAGCAGCAAGAGCTTTGCACCTGTGCGCAGGATGCGCGCGATAGCAAGGATTTGCTGCTCACCGCCTGAGAGTTTTGTGCCCTGGCTGGAGCGGCGCTCGTAGAGTCTCGGAAAGAGCTGATAGATGTCGTCGGCCGAATAGCCGCTCTGGTGCAAGACCGGCGGCAGGAGCAGATTCTCCTCAACCGAGAGGCTCGCGAAAATGCCACGCTCCTCGGGACAGTAAGCGGCACCCAGTCGCGCAATCTTCTCCGGCGCAAGGCGGATCGTCTCGGCACCGCCGATCGCGATCGATCCCGTCCGATCGCGCATTAGCCCGGCGATCGCCTTCAGCGTGGTGGTTTTGCCGGCACCGTTGCGTCCGACAAGGGTCACAAGCTCGCCGGAGTGAACGTCGAGCGTCACGCCATGCAATGCCCGCGAGGGACCGTAGTTGGCGCAAACGTCGCGGAGCGACAGCAAAGGCAGCACTGTCTCAGGCATTGGCGGCGGCCTTTCGCCCGAGATAGGCGGCCATGACGTCGCTGTTTGCCGACACCTCCGCATAGGTGCCTTCGGCAAGCACCTTGCCGCGAGCCAGGACCGTGATGCGGTCGGACAATGACGCTACGACCTGCAGGTTATGCTCGACCATGAGGACCGTGCAGGTCCTGGCGATGCTGCGTATGAGATCAGAGATAGGCGCAATATCCTCGTGCCCCATGCCGGACGTCGGTTCGTCGAGAAGCAGCAGTTCGGGGCCCAGGGCCAGGGTTGTGACGATCTCGAGCGCACGCTTGCGCCCATAGGAGAGCTCACCTGCGGTGAGATTCGCCAGCTTGTCCAGATTGACCATCGCCAGCAGCTCGTGGGCGCGGCCGTCAAACTGGCGCAGCGATGTTTCGCTGCGCCAGAAGCGATACGGCCGACCGCTGGCGCGCAACAATGCAAGCCGCACGTTTTCCAATAGCGTCAGGTTGGCGAAGGTCGCCGAAATCTGAAAGCTGCGGACCATTCCAAGACGCGCGACGGTGGCCGGGGCGAGTCTCGTGATGTCATGGCCGTTGAAGGCAAGCCGGCCGCTCGTCGGCACGAGAAACTTTGTGACCAGATTGAAGCACGTGGTCTTTCCGGCTCCATTGGGTCCGATCAACGCATGAATCGTTCCCCTCTCGACCGACAGATAAACGTCGTCGACAGCACGGAAGCCGGCGAACTCCTTTGTCAAACCTGAGGCTTGCAGGATCGGATCGGGCATGGTCTGTCGTGCGCTTCCATCAAGACGTCGGCGCCCAGCGCCGACATTGCATCTACTTGACGAGGGGACAGGCGGAGGGATCCGCCGGTCCGAAAGCTTCATTCGCGGGAATGGTGCCGACAATCTTGTAGAGATCCCACTCGCCCTTCGATTCGTCCGGCTTCTTGACCTGCAGGACCTTCAGTTCGCGCAGAACGCGGCCATCAACACGAATCGTGCCGTCCTTGGTCATGAAGTCGTTGATCGGCGTTTCCTTCATCTTCGCAAGGATTGCCGTCGTGTCTTCCGAACCGACTGCCTTCACCGCATTGAGATAATGCATCACAGCCCCATAGGCACTCGCCTGCACCTCGTTGGGGTACTTCTTGAACCGCTCGAAGTAGCGCTTGGCGAAGGCGCGCGTCTGGTCGTTTTCGTCCCAATAGAATGGATTGCTCGAGACGATTCCCTGGGCCGTCTTCAAGCCCATCGCCTTGACGTCGTGCAGTGTCAGGCTGAGCGGCGCGATGGTTTGATTGGCGCGAATGCCGAAATCGTCCGACTGTTTGACAATGTTGGCGATGTGTACAGTGGTTGTCGCAAGTCCGATCACCTGCGCGCCGGAACTCTGGGCCTTCAACAGATCGGAGGAGAAGTCGGTCGTCTCGAACGGATGACGCGCGGAGCCGATCACGCTGCCGCCGCCGGCCTTGACCATCGCCGTAGCATCGCGTTCGGAATTGACACCGAACGCATAATCGACGGTCAGAAAGTACCAGCTCTTGCCACCCCTCTCCTGTGCGCCGCGCACGGCGCCGTTGGCTTGGCTGTAGTTGTCATAAGTCCAGTGGATGCCGTTGGGGCTGCAGTTCTTGCCGGTCAGATCGGCGCTGGAGGTGGACAGGAAGATGACGGCGCGATTCTTCTCTCTTGCGAGCTGCTGCACACCCAGCGCGACGCTGGTGATGCCGACGTCAAAGATCGCGTGCACACCTTCATCATAGAACTTGCGCGCGAGACTGATACCGATGTCGGGCTTGTTGAGATGGTCACCCGTCACGAGCTCGATCGGACGGCCCAAAACCTTGCCGCCGAAGTCCTCGACGGCCATGCGCATGCTCGTGGTCGTGCCTGGACCGGACAGGTCGACGACCATGCCGGAGAGATCGCTCAAGTGACCGATCTTGAAGGGCTTTGCATCCTGCGCGCGGACGCTGACTGACGTGCCGGTGCCCGACAGCAGCGCCAGCGCCAGCGCGGCAGCCGTCGTACCCAAGTGCCTTCCTGACATCGTTCCCTCTCCGCCTTGTTCTTCGTTCCCAGATCCCAAGCGCTGCCGCCTGGCTCGGGGAGGCCGATTTCCAGGACTTAAACACCAGTCTGCTATTTGGTCAAACCAATTGACAATATAGTTGCAGTTGTATTGTCCTTGCGCGCGGCTGCGGCATTAGATCGCCGCCTCGCAGCATCTCGAAGCCCGGACTGGCTGCATCGGCGCGGATCGCAGCCATTCGGACGTGAGATACTGCAGGACAAGAACCAACCGGAGACGCCCATGAGCAAGGTAAACATGCGTTGCTATCAACTCACGGCCTTCGGCCAGCCTCTCGCGAAGCACGATCAGCCCGCGCCTGAGCCGGTGGGCACAGAGGTGATCGTCAAAGTCCGTGGCGCCGGCGTGTGTCACAGTGACGTTCACATCTGGGAAGGCCACTATGACCTCGGCGGCGGCAAGAAGCTGTCCTTCGCCGAGCGAATAAAATTCCCCCTGACACCGGGTCACGAGACTGCCGGCGAGGTTTTCCGGATCGGACCAGACGCGAAGGACGTCAAGCTTGGCGCGAAGGTGCTCGCCTGCTCCTGGATCGGCTGCGGCGACTGCGAGCAATGCCTGGCAGGCGACGAACACCTATGTGCGAAACCGCGTTTCCTAGGCGTCAACTGCAACGGCGGCTACGCGGATCTGGTCACCGTGCCTCACCCACGCTATCTCGTCGACATCGGCGACCTGGATCCGGTGGCGGCAGCGCCCCTGGTCTGTTCGGGCCTTACCACTTACAGCGCTCTGAAAAAGTTCGGCGCCGCCCTGCAACAGTCACCGGTGGTGATCTTCGGCGCCGGCGGACTTGGCCTGATGTCCCTCGGCGTCCTCCAGATGATGAAGGGCCACGGGGCGGTCGTCGTCGAGATCGATCAGCGCAAGCGCGAAGAGGCACTCAAGGCGGGCGCGATCGCTGCGATCGACCCGCGCGCACCGAATGCGGCGCAAATGATCCGCGACGCCACCGGTCGACCCGTGCGGCTTATCCTCGATCTCGTCGGCAGCGGTGAAACCGCTTCGCTCGGCATCGACCTGCTCGAGAAAGGCGGCAAGCTGATCATCGTCGGCCTGATCGGAGGCGAAACGATGTTGTCGGTGCCGATGGTGCCCATGAAATCGATAACCATCCAGGGCAGCTACGTCGGAAGCCCGACCGAGCTCCGCGAACTTGTGGAGATGGTGAAGGTCAGCGGCCTGCCTGCAATGCCGCTCGATCGCCGTCCCCTCGCAGCCGCGTCGAGCGCTCTCGACGATCTGCGCCAAGGCAAGGTCGTCGGCCGCGTCGTGCTCGTCCCCTGACGCCATCATGCGTTGCGCAGATTGCATCGGCTGCGATCGCGCTTCGCCGTCTGGATTGCGAGGCGGCGCCTCCCTTCTTGTCGTTGCCGGGCCAAACGCTCGGCAACGACAAGCGCATTCAATTGTCAAACAGCACCGGCTTCGCCCTGCGGGCTACGCCGGGCGCGGGACACGACTTATCGCCCCCTGTTCGTGTCCGGCCTGGGGCTTGCCGGTCGTCTGGCGCTCTCCTTCGCCTGAAGAGGGCGTGCGGAACGCTTGGGCGTTGAGCTGCACCCGCAGCCCCACGTGCAGTGAAAGAAAGCACGTGAGTGGTGGTCACCACGGACGCAGGCCCTAGCGCCGGCGTTCCGCACGCGATGGTTCTTGAACGGCTTGCTACATGCTCCCGGGACTCACCGCTTTCGCCGGCTTCGCCCAGTTCGTGCGAACTGTCGCCCGGGCATGCACTTGGGCCGTCCGTCCGTGTTACCGGCGTCAACTGCCTTTAGGCATCACACGGATTTCTCCGGCGCTTTCCATAGCCGTTCGAAGAACGGCGTCGCTTCGCTCGCCTATGGCCCGGTATCGTAACGGCCACCGCATCCCGCTCCGCATCGATAGACGATCGCGACGCGCCCCTCCATCGGAGCGGGACAGAGGTATGGTACTGCGGATAGGAATGAAGGCAAGAGCAATTTCGGAAAAAAAGAATTTCCTGTGAAGATCCTGTGCGTATCGCTCCGGGTGAATGGCGAATATTGTGCAGTCCCCCGTCATTGCGAGGGCGCGGCCCGAAGCAATCCAGCGCTGGGGTCGCAGCAGGCTCAGCGCTGGATTGCTTCGCTTCGCTCGCGATGACGGCGGGGGCGGCGCTCAGCCCTTCTTTACGGCTCTGCGCGACTGGGAGGTGCCTGCAATGGTCCGGAGCTCGAACCCCTCGTAGCCCCTGTTCGCGACCTCCCGGCATTTCAGCCGATACATATTGACGCCACCGATATAGGGCATGAAGACCCGTGGCTTGCCGGGGACGTTCGCGCCCATGTACCAGGAGTTGGCCTCCGGATAGAGCGTCTTGGACGCAACCTCGTTGACATGCGCGACCCAATCGCTCTCGGACCGTTCGGTCGCCTCAATACTCTCCACGCCGCGCTGGCTCAGCTGGACGAGACAGTCGGCGATCCAGTCGACATGCTGCTCGATCGACACGACCATGTTCGACAGCACCGACGGGCTGCCGGGCCCGGTGACAAAAAACAGGTTGGGAAACCCCGCGACCATCAGCCCGAGATAGGTCTTCGGACCCTCGGCCCATTTCTGTTTCAGTGTCATCCCCTCGCGGCCGCGAATGTCGACCTTGGCGAACGAACCCGTCATGGCGTCAAAACCGGTGGCGAAGACGATGGCGTCGAATTCGTATTCCTTGCCACCGGTGATCAGGCCTCGGGGCGTGATCCGCTCGATCGGTGCATTGCGAATATCGACCAGCGTGACGTTGTCGCGGTTGAAGGTCTCGTAATAGTTCGTGTCCACACAGATGCGCTTGGTTCCGATTGGATAGGTCGTCGGTTGCAGCAGCTTGGCGACGTCGGGATCCTTGACGATCTCGCGGATCTTGGACCGGACGAACTCGGCCGCGGTATCATTAGACGCCTTGTTGATGGCGAGGTCGTTGTACGACGCGGTGAAGATCGTCCCGCCAATCGCCCACCTCGCCTCGTAGTGCTTCGAGCGATCCGCTTCCGTATCCTCCAGCGCACTCTTGGTCGGAAAGTCGAACACAAGGCCATTGCGGCTTTCCTCCCGCGCCCGTCGGCGCAGCTCGGAATAGTTCACCTTCCAGTCTTTAGCCTTCTCATCGCTGAGCGAGTGGTTGTGCGCCGGGATGCTGAAATTCGGTGTCCGCTGGAACACTGTGAGATGCCTGGCCTCCCCGGCAATGATCGGAATTGCCTGGATCGCCGAAGATCCCGTACCGATCACGCCGACCCTTAATCCGCTGAAGTCGACACCGTCATGTGGCCACTGGCCGGTGTGGTAGGTCTTGCCTTCAAAGCTCGACAGGCCAATGAGGTCAGGCGTCCGCGCGTTGGAGAGCGAACCGGTCGCCATAACAACGAAACCTGCCGTGATATCCTGCCCACTGTCGAGCGTAACGGTCCAGCGGTTGCACTCCTCGTCGAAACTCATCGAGACGACGCTCGTCTCGAACTGGATGTCAGGACGCAGATTGAACCGATCGGCAACGTGGCGCGCGTACGCCAGAATCTCGGGCTGGGCGGCATAGCGTTCGGTCCATTTCCACTCCTGCTGCAGCTCTTCGGAGAAGGAATAGGAATACTGCATGCTCTCCACGTCGCAGCGCGCACCGGGATAGCGGTTCCAGTACCACGTGCCGCCGACGTCCGTCCCTCGCTCAAAGACCCGCACCTTCAGGCCGAGCGATCGCAGGCGGTGCAGCATGTACATGCCTGCGAACCCCGCCCCGACGATGACAACGTCATGATTTGCCTGGAGCACTTGCTCAGCATTCTCATTCCTCATCGACATGTCGTCTCCTCATTGTGATATCTGAGCGGGTCCGTCAGCTGGTGCAACCGGCGCTCAATTCACCGTAATGTTCGCGGCCCGAATGAGCTCACCCCACTTGCGGGTCTCACTTGCGACAAACTCATTGATGGTCTCCGGCGGCGGCGCGTCCGGGACTTCTGCTCCCAGGTCAAGAAAGCGCTTCTTCATCTCCGGCGTTTGCACCACCGCCCTCATATCGGTAGCCAGTTGATTGATGATGTGCTTCGGCGTTCCACGCGGCGCCAGCACCAGGCTCCAAGTGTACGCCTCGTAGCCGGTGAGACCGGCCTCGGACATCGTCGGCACATCGGGAAGCAGGGCCGAACGCTTGCTCGTCGTGACCGCGAGCCCCTTCAGCCGTTGGGAGGCGATCAGTTGGGCCGCGGTCGAAACTTGATCAAAAATGAAGGCGACCTGCCCGCTCAGAACGTCATTCATCGCGGGCGCTGCTCCGCGGTAAGGAATGTTGACCACGTCGACATCCGCCATCGCGCAGAACAGAACGGCGGCCATGTGAAGGATGGATCCGTTGCCGGAGGTCGCGTAGTTGTACTTCTTTGGATTAGCTTTCAGCAGCGAAATCAGTTCCTGAATGCTGTTTGCCGGAACCGATGGATGTATCGCGAGGACGAGCGGAGCCGCCGCAACGATTGCGACCGGCACGAGGTCGTCCTGGGCGAAGGGCAGTGTCTTGTAGAGCGCCGGATTGATCGCATAGGCGGGCGACGTGTAGAGCAGCGTATAGCCATCCGGCGCGGCCTTTGCCACAGCATCAGTCCCGATCGATGAGCCCGCTCCCGGCCGGTTATCCACGAACACCGGCGCCCCCCATCGCTCGCTCAAGCCCTGCGCGACCGTCCGTGCGAGCACGTCCGTTCCGCCACCGGCCGCGAAAGGCACGACAACGCGGACTGGTTGACTTGGATACTTTTGCGCATGGGCCGGATGGGCCAAGAACATCAACGCCACCATGATGCCGGCCGCTAGCCAGCCGCATGTCGCGAAGCCGAATGTGTCGGCTCGAGGTGGTTCAAGAGGCTTCGAGGTTCTGCCACCCATATTTCGCTCTCCCTGCTCTGGCGGACTATTCGCCAGTGAATCGCGGACGCCGCTTGCTCTGGAAGGCCTCGATCCCTTCGCTGTGGTCTTTGGTCACCAGGTTAATGCCTTGCGCCCAGGCTTCCGCGTCGAGGAAAGTTTCCAGGCTTGGAACATGCATCAGCTTGAACATCTTCTTCGTCGTGCCGAATGAGAAGTGAGGTCCGTTGATCAGCTCGCCGACAAGCTTCTCGGTCTCGGATTCGAGCTCAGCATCGTTGACAAGGCGCGTGATGAGACCAAGGCCGAGCGCTTCTTCTGCGCCGAGTTTGCGGGCGCGGTAAACCAACTCCTTCGCCCGCAACTCGCCAATGACCTTCGACAGAAAATAGACGGCACCGCCGTCCGGTGACAGCCCGACATTGCGGAAGACTTGCGAGAACGTCGCGGTGTCCGAGGCGACGATCATGTCGCACGCCAGCGCCATGCTCCAACCGATGCCAGCGACCGCACCGCGAACGCTCGCAATCACCGGCTTCTCGATATTGGCCAATTCGATGATCATGCGATGTGCGCGTTTCAACCGCTCGCGTCCCGAGACAGGCGTGAAGCGGCCCATCGTCGATACGTCGCCGCTCGCGCAAAAACTCTTACCGACAGCGGACAACACGACCACCTTGATCGCCGGATCGCGATTGAGCTGGCCAAACATCTCGGCCATACGCTCTTTCATGTCCTCCGACAGCGCATTCAGCCTTTCCGGACGGTTGAGGCGGACCCTGCCAACACCATCTTGTCTGGAGAGCTCGACCGTCACGCAAATCCTCCCAGTGTCGCGATTTCAGCGCCCTCGAAAGTTGGGCGTTGCTTGTTCGGTAAGAGGGTGACCGGCTTCGATACGAGCCGCTCGTTCCCCGACCGTGCAACAAAGTTGGACCTAACGGAGCGCTTATGTCAAATGGTTTGACCATTTTTTGAAAAGACGTGACTATGGACACCGAAGCTGCATGAGGTGCGAGTAATGATCCCGAAACGGAGTTCTCAATGACCAATCGCCAATGGGTACTGGCGTCTCACCCTAAGGCTGCCGCCGACGAAAGCACCTGGAGGCTGACGCAAGCGCCGCGCCCGAAGCCCGGTCCGGGGCAAATCCTGATCCGCACACAGTGGCTGTCGGTGGATCCCTACATGCGCGGCCGCATCAGCCCGTCGGCGAACTATACCAAGGGCGTGCAGATCGGTGAGGTCATGCAAGGCGGCGGTGTCGGCGAGGTCGTGGAGACCAACCACCCAGCCTGGAAGGTCGGCGACATCGCCGAGTCGATGGATGTCGGCTGGCAGGAATGGTCGGTCCTCACCCCGGACTTGCCGGGCGCATCGCGCGTCAACAAGGTCGACACCGCCGTGGCGCCGGCACAGGCCTCGCTCTCGTGGCTCGGCATGACCGGACTGACCGCCTATGTCGGCCTGCTCGATATCGGCCGTCCGCGTCCAGGCGACACCGTCGTGGTTTCCGCTGCATCAGGCGCCGTCGGCCAGATCGTCGGCCAGATCGCCAAGCTCGCCGGCTGTCGCGTGGTCGGCATCGCAGGCTCCGACGATAAGCTCGCATGGTGCCGCAACATCGGCTTCGATGCGACGATCAACTACAAGACGGAGGGCGACATGGCGGCTGCAGTCGCCGCGCAATGCCCTTCCGGCGTGAACGTCTTCTTCGACAACACCGGTGGATCGATCCACGACGCAGTATTGAAGAATCTCGCCGTCGCCGCCCGCGTGGTGATCTGCGGGCGTATCGCGCTCGCCAACAATTTCGACCAGGAAGATACCGGCCTGCGCGCGAGCTCCCGGCTGATCGTCACCCGCGCGACGATCCAGGGACTCGTGGTGTTCGACTGGTGGCATCGCCGCGAGGAGGCGCTGGCAAGGCTCGCCGCTTGGCATCGCAGCGGCGCGATCCAAATCAGGGAGGACGTCGTGGAAGGCTTCGAACGCATCCCGCACGCCTTCATTCGCATGATGGCCGGCCAGAACTTCGGCAAGCAGTTGGTCCGCCTGGAGGGCGGATGACATTAGATCAATCTCCGCCTCATGTCCGCGCACAACTGTTCGAAGAACGGCGGCTACTTCTTTTCCATCTTCGCCACGTCGACGATCTCCGCCCAGCGCTTGGTATCGGCTTCGGCGAAGGCTGCGAGTTGCTCCGGTGTCGAGGGAAATGGCGCCGCACCGATGGTGCCGAGGTAGCTGATTGTCGCAGGATTGTCGACGAAGGTCGTGACAAGCTGATTCAGCTTCGCCACGATGTCTTTCGGCGTCCTGGCATGAACAAACACGCCGACCCAGGCGGCAAACTCATAGCCCGGCAACCCGCTCTCGGCGATTGTCGGCACGTCCGGCAGGGACGCCAGCCTCTTCGACGCGGTCACCGCGATCGCTCGCAACGCACGATCGCGAACCAGCCCCATGCCGGTAGAAGTATCCGCGAAAACCAGTTCGACCTGGCCGCCGACCACATCGGTGATCGCTTGCGGCATACCGCGATAGGGCACGTGCTGCATTGGAATGGCCGCGCGCGACTTGAATAGCTCAGCGGCACCGCGGCTCGACGTATTGCCACTCGCAAACGCCAGGGGCTTCTCCCGGCTCTTGGCGACCGCGATGAACTCACTCACCGACTTGGCAGGGAAATCCGGCTTCACGGTCAGCATCATCGGGATCGTCATGATCCCAGCGACCGGTGCGAAATCCGATCTCGGATCGTAAGGCATCGAATTGAACAGGTTGACGTTGGCCGCGTGGGTTGAATTCGTCGTCACGAACACGGTGTAGCCGTCCGGCTCGGCGCGCAACACCGACAGCGCGGCCAGGTTGCCGTCGGCGCCCGGCTTGTTTTCGACGATCACCGTTGCACCGGTCGCATCCTTCAAGCTGTCGGCCAGCCGTCGGGCTACGCCATCGGTTGCACTGCCTGCGGGAAACGGCACGACCAGCGTGACCTGACGTGATGGATATGGCTGCGCCGTAGCGGTCAGACCAAACCCAAGGCAGACGGTCACGATCACCAAAGAAGTCATCAAAACGGACCGCATCATCGCTCGCGTCAACTCCCCTTCAGACCGATGCACTTGCTTTCCCCCAGAGGCTTTTCCACCTGCCATTGCGCCGCAGCATCAAGTCCATTATTCAAATCATGGCACAACTAACGATTTGCTCCTACCATTTAACATTGCCTTCGAACATTGGAAAGCGACTTGGCAAGGAACCGGCCGATGCGAAAACCTAGCACCAAGAAAGACCTGCGCCTGACCCGCGTCTCGGTCCCCAAGTCCTATGATGTGCTCGCCGCCAAACTGCGCGAAACTATTCTCGGCGGCGGTATCCGGGAAGGCGAAAGCCTGCCGACAGAACGCGAGCTGGTCAGCCAGACCGGGTTGAGCCGGGGCTCGGTGCGGGAAGCCCTGCGCATGCTGGCGGTGGAAGGGCTGGTGCGACCCCGTCATGGCCGCCTTGGCGGAAACATCGTCACCTTGCCGGGCAAGGAATCGATGGCGCACTTCATCAATCAGTTCGTCATCGGCCGCAAGCTGTCGATCAGAACTCTGCAAGAGACGCGCGAAACGATCGAGCCAACGCTCGCGCGCCTCGCCGCGGAGCGGCGCAAGCTGGACGACGTCGCAAGGCTGAGGGCGCTCAACACCGACCTGGCGGCCGCCGTCTCCGATCGCGCCCAGTTCGCCGCCGTCAATATCGAATGGCACAATGCGGTCGCCGCGGCCAGCCGCAATGATCTGCTCGCCGCCTTCCTGTTTTCCATGTCGTTCGGCGTTGCGATGTCGACCATGGCGGATGAATACGACACCATGGACGTTCGCAAGGCCGCGATCAATGTCCACGCCCGGATCGCGGATGCGATCGAAGCTCAGAACGCCGATCTCGCCTTCCGCCGCATGGAAAAGCACGTCCGCGCAACGCGCGCCGTTACCAGCGCGCGCGAAGACAGAGAGATCGACACCTAGGGCGACCGTCGCTGCCGATCATGCTTCGATCTGTGCTGGTCACACAGGCAGCAGTTCCAACCTTCTTCCGCTCGTCCGACCTGCCTCTATAGCTGCGCTTATGCCCGGCGCCGACAAGCAGATCGCCATAACGCCCGGCACATCAGACGAAATGATAGAGCCGCTCGGCATTGCGCATCATGACCGCGCGGTCTGCTGCACCCGGAACCCATTCACGAAAGCTGTCGATGGTTGATTGATAAGTCACCTTGTCGGAGAAATCCGTGAACGGCCAGTCGCTGCCCCACACGAGGTGCGAGGCGCCGCCGGCCTTCAAAAGGAGCGTCGCGAGCGGCAACGGGTCGCAGCCAATCCGGTATCCACCGGAGAGACGAACCCAGATCCGCTCGCTGTCAAGTGCGCGCAACAGGCATTGAAAGCCTTCGCATGCTTCTCCCTTGGCAGGATCGGGGCGGCCGAAGTGATCCACCACGATCTTCGCGGGCGATGCCGCGAGCCCCGGCAGCACCTGTGGAATCCGCTGTCCCTCGATATGCAGATGAACGTGCCAGTCGAGATCGGCCATGCGGCGCAAGAACATCCTGTAGTCGGGCGACGTGATGTCCGGCAGTTCGGCGCGACCGCGAAACGACAGCCGCACGCCGACGATCCCGTCCTTGTTCATTTCCCTTAAGATGTAGGGGTCGATCTGCGGGCCAAGGATCGCAGTCGCGCGGATTCGCTGACAACCGCGGATCGCGTTGATGGTGTAATCATTGTATGTGCCAAGGAAGCTCGGCGCCGCAATCACACCGTTGCGAACGCCGTGGCGATCGAGCGCGTCGAGATAGGCCGGCAACTCGAAATCGTCTTTTGGTATGTGCAACCCCCCGGCCGCAAGCGGCAGATCGCGCCGATAAATATGAGCGTGGGTGTCGACCAACAATTCGTCGGAGGCGGCCATTGCAGATGCTCTCTTGTACCCGGAGCTGCCAATGATCAGGCGTTGAACGGTGCGGGCGACAGGGATGGAAATGACACGCCAAACTTCTCCGCCTCGAGGCGGATGGCGTCAAGCTCGGCTTTCGGAAGCTCGATCCCGCTCGCGCGCCGCGCAGCTTCGAGCATTGCCTCAGGCTCGCCGGCAACGAGGATCTCCGAGAATCCATCCGCGAGTGCCGACGATTTGACCCGGCTCGTCAATATATCCATGCGAGCCTCATAATCCTGTTTGGACACGAACAGATCGGGCTTTATCGCCATGATGAAGTGGCCGACGTTCTGAGGTTTCGTGAATTCTTCAGTATGATTGGTGACATCGCCGGCGAAGGCCGACCCGGAAAATACGCCGCTGAAGATATCCATCATCATGGCAATCGCGGATCCTTTCGGACCTCCGACCGGCAGCACGACTCCCCCGTCGAGTATCTTGTTCGGATCGGTCGTTGTGCGCCCGTCCTTGTCGAGACCGAAGCCCTCAGGAACCTGTTCTCCGCGCTTCGCCGCGAGCCGGACCTTGCCGCGTGCAGCGACCGAGACCGCCATGTCGAGCACGAAGGGCGGAAGCTTGCCGCCCGGCGCACCGGCCGCGAACGGACTGGTCCCCAGTATGGCATCCTTGCCGCCCCAAGGCGGCATTGCCTTTGAGGCGTTGGTGAACACGAGAGACATATAGCCCTCCCGTACGGCCTGCAGGACGTAGCTTGCGGCCATTCCGAAGTGACTGCTGTTATAGACCGATGCAAGGCCGAGGCCATACATCTTCGCCATTGTGATCGCTTCGTCCATTGCGCGTGTGGCGACGACAAAGCCGAAGCCATCGTCGCCATTAACCGATGCCGCAACGAGCGATTTGTGCGTAATCGTGATGTCCGGCTTGGGATTGATCAGCTTCAGCCTGATGCGATTGAGATAATGAACCAGTCGCACGACGCCGTGGGTCTCGACGCCACGCAAATCTGCTTCGACCAGGCAGCCTGCGACAATGGCCGCATCTGAGGGCGACAGGCCGTGTCTTTGCAGCAGAGCCTGAGAAACTGCCTGTAGCTCGTCCGCCTTGACGAACAATTTTCGCGCATCCGAGCTCGCCTTGCCCATTACACTCACCTATGACGCCGATCGACTGCTCCATATAGATGCGAATGGCGGCTTCAGGCCAATAAGATGAGTACGGTGAAGCATAATCAGAAATAATGCCGACCTGTTTTTATCGCAGATGACGAACGTTCAGGACTGCAGCCCCCATCGACGCACCGTCCGAGCCTCGATCGTGCGAAAGACGAGATTGTCGATGACAAGTCCGATCAGCACCACCGCCAACAAACCGGAGAAGACCGCGGGCATGTCGAGCTGGTTCTTGCGCTGATAGATGAACCAGCCGATCCCGCCGCTGCCCGAGCTGACCCCAAACACCAATTCAGCAGCAAGCAGCGTTCGCCAGGCGAAGGCCCAAGCAATCCTCAGGCCCGACAGGATGCTGGGAAATGCTGCAGGAATCAAAATCCGCAGGGTGTAGCGCCAACCTTTCAGGCCATAGTTGCGCCCAACCATTCGCATGACCGGCGACACGCTTTCGAACCCGGCCTGCAGATTGAGCGCCAACGGCCAAAGCACTGAATGCACAAGGACAAACAACACGCTGTTGGTACCGAGCCCGAACCAGATCAACGCGAGCGGGAGCAGGGCAATGGCCGGCAACGGATTCAGCATTGCCGTGATCGTGGTCAGATAATCGCGCGCCAGCAGGCTATTCATCGCGATGCCCGTCAGCAGGATGGCGATGACAAAGCCGATTGCATAGCCCGTCAGCAGGATGCGGAGGGAGGTTCCGACCCGCGCCAGCAGCTCGCCCGACGCGATCTCCTGACTGAGCGACGTCAGTGTCTCGCCAAAGGTCGGGAACAGCAAGGAATTGTCGAGGTAGCGACCATAGGCTTCCCACGCGATCGCCAATGTCAACAGCACGAACAGGGTTCGCATCAGCCGCGACTGATAGAGACGCTCTACCGCGCCGAGCTTGCGCTCGACGATGTCGAAAGCGTCGGGCCGCGCATGCTCACGCTGAAGCATGATCCGCTTCCTCGGAGAGACTGTCATGGATACGGCGCTCGAGGACCGCAGGGTCCGGCCATTCGGCAGGCTTGAATTCGGCCTTGACGCGTCCGGGATGGGAGGTGAGCAGCAAAATCCGGCTGCCCACCCGCACAGCCTCGGCAATCGAATGGGTGACGAAGATGACGGTAAACTGCGTATCGTGCCAGAGCCTGATGAGCTCGTCCTGCATATGGCGACGCGTCAGGGCGTCGAGCGCCGCGAAGGGCTCGTCCATCAAAATGACCGCTGGCTCCATCACCATGCCGCGGGCGATTGCGACGCGCTGCTTCATGCCACCGGAGAGCATGTGCGGATAGCTGTCGGCGAAAGACGTCAGACCAACCTTGTCGATATAGACGTCGGCGCGCCGCCTCGCTTCGTCGGTCGCACAGCCGGTCTCGACCAACGGAAAGATCACATTCTGACGAACCGTCTTCCATGGCAGCAACTGATCGAACTCCTGAAACACCATCATCCGGTCAGGTCCCGGTTGGCGGACCGGCTTGCCGCCAAGCAAAATGCGGCCCTCGACCGGTGCAAGATAGCCGCCCACCGCCTTGAGCAGCGACGACTTGCCGCAACCGGACTGTCCAAGCAGCACGAGCCGATCGCCCGGCCTGACTTCGAATGAAACGCGGTAGGTTGCGGTGATGCGTGCCGTTCTGGTGCGGTATTGCAAAGTGACGTCGTCGACATCGATCAGCGGCGGTGCATCGTTCATAAGCGGTGCCCCGAGCACCTGATGGAGCTGGCCATTCGTCACTGCCGGCGACCTACATCCGTCCCCGGCTCGCATGCAGGCGCAGTCGCAGATGAGCAGCAAGGCAAATCGATGCATCTCATGGCAACGACTCCACAACAATCGCATCGCAAAGTCACCATAAGAAAATTGATACCGCACATCGATTAATTTATCCGATGAAATCTTGTCGCGCGGTGCCGTCAAAGCCTAATCTTGCTCCGCGCAGCCAAAACAAAATGTCGGGAGATCGCACTTGAAACGCCGAGCCTGCCTCACAGGCATCCTGCTCTTTCTAACCGCGCTGTCCGCATCGCCGGCAATTTCCGAGCCATCGAGCATCCGAATGGGCACCCAATTCGGTCTCACCTATCTACCTTTTGCGGTGATGGAGCACGAGAAGCTGATCGAGAAGCAGGCCAAGGCCCGCGGAATCGGCGACGTGCAAGTCAAATGGCTGCGCTCCGCCGGCGGCAACGTCATGAATGACGCGCTGTTATCGGGCGATCTCGATTTTGTGGCAACCGGCTTTCCATCCTTTCTCGTGCTGTGGGCACGTGGCAAAGGCAAGTTCGACATCAAGGCTTTGTCTTCCTACGGCACAACGCCGCTGATGCTCTTGACCCGCGACCCCAACGTGAAATCGATCGCGGATTTTTCGAACAAGAATCGCATCGCCGTTCCTGCTGTCAAAAGCTCTATTCAAGCCATTCTCATCCAGATGGCGGCAGAAAAGCAGTTTGGGCGATTTGACAAGCTCGATGAGTTGACGATCTCGCGTTCGCATCCGGACGCTGCCGCCGCATTGCTGTCCGGCGTCGGTGAAGTCGACAGTCACTTCAGCGCGCCGCCCTACCAGTATCAGGAGCTGGACAGACCGGGCGTCCGCCTCGTGACGACCTCGAATGAGATTTTCGGCGGGCCGCTGTCCAACGGCGTTCTGTATCTGACGACGAAATTCCACGATGCCAATCCGAAGACGATTGCCGCCGTCAATGCCGCGCTGCGCGAGGCGCTCGAACTGATAAGCCGCGACAAGCGCCGCGCGCTCGAGATGTATCTCGCGGTCTCGGGCGACAAGATCTCCGTAGAGGAGGCGCTCAGGACAGTCAGCGATCAGAACACGATCTTTGACGCTGTACCCCGCGGCACGATGCGGTACGCAGAGTTCATGAAGCGAACCGGCGGAGTCGCTTTGGCGCCAAAGGATTGGAAAGAGATATTCTTTGTGGAAGCCCACGACTTGCCGGGCAACTAACGCCTGGCTTCCGGCTCTCTCGTTCGCACGAGAACGAGCTGAACGACGCGAATGACGCGCCGCCGTCGGTGGCGATCGCTCTGCCCTTTCGACTGAGGAGTGACACGATGAAATTCATGGTGATGAGCAACCCCCGCCCTGAGCGCCCGTCGGACGTACGAGGACGACAAACGTCGTTTTGGGACTGGCTCGAACCGCTCAAGGCAAACCGAACGGTCGAAGCGGTCTACGTCAAGACGGGTCGTGGCGCGATCCTGGTGTTCGAGGTCGATGATCATGAGACGCTGCACCGTCTCATGACCGAATGGGCGGACTGCGTGCCGGCCGAATTGACCGTCTATCCCTTGCTCGATGACCCGGCTCATCAGGAAAAGATCGCCCGCAAAGGATAGGCTCCGCCGGAGCGGTCGACGTCTACTCGCCTTTCATGTTGGTTTCGCGGATGACCGCGCCCCACCTGTCCCATTCGGTCTTGATATAGGCGCCGAACTCGATCGGAGTGTTGTACGCTGGCCGGCTTCCGGAGGTTTCCATCGTCTTGATGAATTCCGGTTCGCTCGACAGCCGCCGCAGCGCCTCGCTCAGCTTACTGATGATGTCAGGCGGCGTGCCCGCAGGCGCCAACAGTCCGATCCAGGAGCCGCCTGAGTATCCGGGAAAGCCCATTTCAGCGACGGTCTTGAGGTTGGGGAAGTCCTTCATGCGCTCAGAGCCCAGTGCGGCGAGCGCGCGGACACCGCCGCTCTTGACCTGACCGGACGCCGACGCCATCACCAGCAGCCCGATGTCAAGGTGACCACCGACCAGATCCGCAAGGGCCTGCGCATCGCCTTTGTAGGGAATGTGATGCATGTCGATGCCGGCGGTACGCTTCAGCAGCTCGCCAGCCAGGTGCGTCGGCGAGGCGAAACCCGACGTGCCGAAGCCAAATTTCCCTGGCGACTGCTTCAAAAGCTTTACGAACTCCTGAAAGTCCTTCGCCGGAAAATCGTTCTTGACCAGCAGAACACCGTCATTGACGGCCAGCAGGCCGATCGGTGCGAAGTCGCGCAACGTATCGTAATTCGGTTTCGGCGGAATGTGGACGCCGATCGCAAGCGCGCCCACTGTTGCGACCGTCAACGTGTAACCGTCAGCCGGCGCCTTGGCGACAAGCTCCGCCGCAATTCTTGCATTGGCGCCAGGCTTGTTTTCGATGATGACGGGCTGGCCGAATTGCCGATGCAGGCTCTCGCCGACAGCCCGCGCCAGAATATCGGTGGCGCCGCCGGCCGCAAACCCTACGATGATCCGGATCGGACGATCCGGATAGTTAGCATGGGCGCAAATCGTGCCGGCGAACAGAACGGCGAGCGTCAGCGTCCATCGCAACGCGTTCATCATGTTCCTCCCCTCGTTGGCTCGCGGCCCCCTCTTGAGGTGCCCAATGCGATCCGACTAGCGCGACGTTTGTAGCTCTCTCAGCTTGGCCGCCCGGCTCTGGGCCGCCGAAAGCAGGAAAGCCAGGTCCGCACCGGACGACACGAAACGCGCGCCGAGGCGCACGAACTGTTCAATGAGCACCGGGTTGCTTGCAAGACCGCCGATGCCCGTGAACTTGCCGTGCCTTCGCGTCGCCTCGATTACGCGCGCGTAGGCGTCGCGCACCTTCCGATGGTCGAATTGCCCGTCGATCCCCATCTCCGCGCACAGATCGTTGGTGCCAATCATCAGGATATCGACACCGTCGACCGCCGCGATTTCGTCGGCTTTCGCGAGACCTTGCTCCGTTTCGATCATCGCAACGACCATCGTTGCCGCGTTGAGAGTACGACGAGCCTCGACAAGGGGCCACGTCTGAAACCGGAAATGCGGCAATCCGACCGTGACCGATCGGTTGCCCGAGGGGGCAAATTTCGCGTTCTGCACCACCAACCGTGCGTCACTGGCCGAACTGACGTGCGGCGCGATAATGCCAAGCGCTCCGCCATCGAGCACGCGCGACACGAACTCAGGCTCGAAATTGGGAACCCGGACCAAGGGAGTGATACCCGCGCCAAGGGCCGCGATGCAGATCTGCGAAGTCGTCTCCAGCGAAAAGGCGCAGTGTTCGAGGTCGACGTAGAACGCGTCGAATCCTGCCGCCTTGGCGATCGTCGCTATCTCGATGCTTTGCACGAGGCGAACCACCATCGAAATCGCCACCTCATCATTGGCGAGCCGATCGAGGACATTGTTGCGCAGACTCTGTTCAAGCTCCGGAGGCATGTGAAATCCCTTATGTCATTGCCTCAAGTTATCCTGGCGGCGCCGGGCGTAGAATTAAGATTTACGCGCCCTGTCATAAGTCAGGTTGATGGGCGGCACCGCACGCTTCGCATCACAGTTCAACGGTCGTTGCGGCCTTGCTTCATTTCGGACCTCACCAGCTTGATCAGTTCCTTCGCCACCTGCGTCTGCGGCCGTCCGATCGGCTCGATGAGCATGGTTCTGACTTCGATGGTCGGGTGGATGGGGCGAACCACCAGCAGCGGATTCGAGGCGGTCCGAAACAGAAACGGCTCAACCAGCGCGAGGCCGGCGCCTTGCGCCGCCAGCACAAACGCCGTCATCGCATAGTTCACTTGAATTCGACGTGCGAACTTGATTTTCGCGGCGGCGAAAGCCGCTTCGACCGGCGTGCCGATCGGCGTATTCGACGCATATGTGATGATGTCGTAGCCAGCCAATTGATCGATCTTGATCTCATTCTGACGCGCCAATGGATGGTCGACCGGCATGATGCAGGCAATCGGCGCGGTTGCGAGCAAGGTCGCGGCAACGTCAGGATTCTTGATCGGTGCAAAACCGAGCCCAAAATCCGCCTCACGCTGTGAAACACGATCGACTACTTGAACCGTCGGCAAGGCCTGAATCGAAATCCGTACCGAGGGCCGCGTCTTCAGGAATTTGGCGACCGCCACAGCCAGCGGTCCGTTCGCCACGGCGAATGTGGCCGCCACGGAGATATGGCCGAGCCGTCCCGCGGCAAGGTCCATCAGGGATCGGTTGACGGTTTCGACGCGTTGGAAGATGTTGGCGACATCGGCGAATATAATGTGAGCCTCTGGTGTGGGCTGCAGCCGGCCCCCGGCGCGATTGAACAACGTGATGTTGAGCTGACGTTCGCAATGCCGCAGGATCGTGCTGACGGCGGGCTGCGAGACATTTAAGAGCTTGGCGGCTCCCGTGACGGAGCCGACCTTCATCACAGCGTGGAACACCTCCATTTGTCGCAGATTCATTTGGTGCCACCTGCTTTGGAATTTCCCTGGGATGGTGCGTCGTCGCGTTGCGCTAAGTGGCGCGGCGAGAGCGTTGCTCGCTATCCCCGTTAACGTGCCGCTTGATGACTTTCTTCATGAGATCGATGTACGCATCGCGATTCTGAACGATCACGGATTCAACGCTCGAAACTCCGATCGCCAGCGGTGTTTCACCAACGCTCTTCGGCAGCAGCATTGCGATCGCGCCTGCACCCGGGACGACGCCGCCAATCGAAACGCAGTGGCCGTCACGACGGATCGCTTCGATCTTCTGCAGGACTTCGGGGAGATTTATCAGCTCTGCTTCACCCTCATCGTTGATACGACGTATGAGCTGGCCGATCGTACGGTCATCGAAGCGGCTTAGTAGCATCAAGCCCGCGGCGGTCGTCGTCAGTCCGCGAAAGCTTCCGGATTCCGCGTGCAGCCGCACCGGTCCCTTGGCGTCAATGACCTGAGTGTATTGCAAGCGCAGCCCGATCTGCACACCGAGCAAAATCGTCTCGCCCGTCGCATCGCTGAGCTCCAGCATCATGGCCCAGATACGATCGTGATCGAACAGGCGCGTGCCGATCCAGTTATTCAGAAACGGCAATCGTGCCGTCGGCAGATAGCTTCGCGTCGTCGCGTTGTAGGACAGGTAGCCCATGGCGACCATCGTCCGCATCACCGACGAGACGCTCGAATTCGGATACCCGAAATGATTTGCAAGCTCGGCCACCGACACGGCGCGCTGCACCTTTGCGTAGTACTCCAGAAACTCGAAGACCCGCCGCGCCGACTTCACCCCCTCGTTCGGTTCTTTCACGCGTCACCTCCGGTCCGCCCCCGGTCCTATTGATACTATCTGAACATCTCTATATGTGAATTGCAATCTCATACCGATTTTGTGTTGCAGTTTTCGGCATCGGGGCTCATGTTTTCGGACAATCAGGCCAGCCGCGAACCGCAAGGAATTGAGCCATGCCGGAAAGACGCGATGATCAGATCAAGCTCGGCGTCTTCTACTGGCCAGGCGGGCACCATGTGGCTGCTTGGCGCCACCCGCAGGCAGAGACCGACAGCGTGTTCGATTTCCGTCGCTGCGCCGAGCTCGCCCAGCTCGCCGAGCGCGGTAAGATCGACCTGTTTTTCATCGCCGACCTCGTCGGTATCCGCCCCGAAAACATCGATGCGCAGGCCGGCGCCGCTCGCGCGGTGTATTTCGAACCGCTGACTTTGCTCGGCGCGCTTTCGGCCGTGACCGATCGCATCGGGCTCGTCGCGACCGCCACGACGACCTACAACGAGCCCTATCACCTGGCGCGCAAACTAGCGTCGCTTGATCTGATCAATGGCGGTCGGACTGGTTGGAATCTGGTGACCTCGCACAATCAGGCCGAGGCCGCGAATTTCGGCGCTGAAACGCATATGGCGCACGCCGATCGCTACGATCGCGCCACGGAGTTCGCCGAGGTCGTGAAAGGGTTATGGGATAGCTGGGAAGACGACGCGATCGAGCGCAACAAGCAAAGCGGTCGCTACTTCGACCCGGCCAAACTGCACTTCCTCAACCACAAAGGTAAGCACTTCTCGGTGCGTGGTCCGCTCAACGTGCCGCGCTCCCCGCAAGGTCATCCCGTTCTCGTTCAGGCCGGCTCGTCCGGCCCGGGCCGCGAGCTTGCGGCAAGAACGGCCGAAGTCATTTTCACGGCTGCGGAAAGCATCGGCGAAGGCCAGGCCTTCTACAGCGACGTCAAGGAGCGTCTAAAGAAGTACGGCCGCGACCCGCAGCACTGCTGCATCATGCCCGGCATTTTTCCCGTGATCAGCCGCACGCAGAAGGAAGCGGAAGACAAGTACGAGTACCTGCAGTCGCTGGTGCAGCCGCAAGTCGGCCTGTTCCTGCTGCAACATCTCCTGGGGCGGGACCTGTCCGCATACGATCCCGACAAGCCGCTGCCGGATCTGCCTGAGCATGACGGCGCGAAAGGCAGGACCGAGGTCATTCTGCGCACGGCGCGCAAGGACAACCTGACGCTGAGGCAGCTTTATCTGCAGATCGCCGTCGCGCGTGGGCACACGGTCGTGATCGGAACGCCCGAAAAGGTCGCCGACACGATGGAGGAATGGTTTGTCGGCCGCGCGGCCGACGGCTTCAATATTCTTCCCCCCGTATTTCCAACCAGTCTGGAAGATTTTGTCGAGCTTGTGATCCCTGAGTTGCAGCGACGCAACCTGTTCAGGAAGGATTACGAGGGGACGACGCTTCGCGAACACCTTGGCCTGCCAAAGCCGGAATTCGTCAAGCGCAGCTCGGCACATGCGGAGGAGGAAAAGGAGCGGCAGTTGGCAAACGCCGGATGAACTTTATCTCACTATTGAGGCACGATCCCGAGGTCCTGGAGATGATTGAGCCAGAAAGGGAGCCTCTTCAGTGTAAAGCTTCTGCGTTTCTTCGAGTGACTGAGGAGGATCTAAGCTGAAGGTCGATGCCGCCACGGCGGCATGACCAAGCTTGAGGAGGCCGAACTAACAGACGGCCAGGGCCGTGCGCTGTCCACTTACAAGGCCGTTCAGAACGCCAGCCCGGCGAATGTGCAAAATTCTCAGTAAAATCAACTGGCTGGGGCGGGAGGATTCGAACCTCCGCATGCCGGAATCAAAATCCGGTGCCTTACCACTTGGCGACGCCCCAATGTCCGGCAGGTCTGGCAGGAGGCGGCTGGCCACCCTCCTTGCGAAACACCGCCGCAATAGCCGTTGGCGGGCCATCTTGCAACACCGCAACGCCTTGGCAGACAAGCGAAATCACATTCTGAGTAAAGCCGATCCTACCGCCGTCCCTGCACATGCACATTGAGCAGCGCCGGCGTGCCTGAGCGGACCTTCTTGAGCGCACGAGCGATTGCATCGGGCAGCTTTGCCGGATCTTCGACCGATTCACCGAAGCCGTCGCAACATTCCGCCACTTTCTCGAAGGCTGGCGAGGGATTGAGATCCTGGATCGGCATGACGTTCGCCCGGGAGGCAGCGCCATCAGGATAGACCGCAAGCGTGGCCTGCTTCACGGCGAGCCATTGGTGGTTGTTCGTCACGATCGTCAGCGTCGGCAAGTTTTCCGCGCGCTGCACGAAATGATACGGCACGGGATTGCCAAACATGTAGGAGCCGTCGCCGAGCGTGACGATCACCTCCCGCTCGGGCGCAGCGAGCTTGGCGCCAAGCGCCGTGCCGAGGCCCGCACCAAGGCCGCCGGCGAGCGACGTGCCGATGAAACTGAGCGGCTCGACCAGATCGAGCCGACCGGGTGCGACGCCAAGCTCGTTGACGATGATCGCGTCCCTCGCCTTCGCCGCGTTGAGGCAGTGCGCGAGCCACACCGGATGGATCGGCACGTCGTTCTTCGACTGCGCGAGAAGTCTGTCGTACGCCTTCTTCGCCTCTTCACGCGCTGCCGCGACCGTCTTGCGGCGAGCGTCGAGGCGACCTTTCCTGCCCGCGCCAAGAGCTTCGTTGAGCATGACAAGCGCAGCGACCGGATCGCCGGCCACCAGCAGATCGGCTTCGTACTCGCGGAACGGATGCCGGCTCACCAGCGGATCGATCCCGATGTGGATGACCTTGGCGCTTGCCTTCGGCGCCGCCGTGCGCGGTATCCACGGCACGCCCGAATCGATGACGATCACCACGTCCGCCTGCGCCAGATGCGGGGTCGGCTCCGGACCATAGCCGAGATTCATCTCATGATCGCTCGGCAAATTCATGTCGGTTGCGTTCATCTGCAACACCGGAATGGCCTGCGCGCCGCACAGCGCGCTCAAAGCTGCCACTGCCGCGGCGGAACGGCCGAGCGCCGAGGTGATGATCAGCGGATACTCGGCCCCGGCGATCAGATGCGCAGCTTGTTCGATCGCCTGCAACGACGGTGCAGGCGCGGCTGCGCCAAGCGGTCGTATGGTGTCGCGCCGCATTGGCACGGCGTCGTCCGCCAGCACCTCGCGCGGCAGGCAAAGATAAACCGGACCGCGCGGTTCGCTCATCGCGATGTCGAGCGCGCGGTCAACCAGCGCGCCGACCGGCTGTCCCGCGCGCAGCTCATAATCCCATTTGACGAACTCACGCAGCATGCCGCCCTGGTCGAATGCCTCCTGGCCCCAGTGAATCGGCAGGTTGCGCGAGGCGATGTGGCCCGCTTCGGTGATCGGCGTGCGGCCCGCGCAGAGCATCACCGGCACGTTGTCGCGCGCCATGTTCATCACCTGGCAAACGGCGTTGGCGGTGCCGACTGTGACGTGCAGCATTACCGCTGCCGGCTTTCCCGCGACGCGGTAGTAGCCATTGGCCATGGCCATCGCCAAATTCTCATGTGGCGCGGTGACGAACCGGGGAAATTTGCGTCGGTTGCCGTTCCGCGAAACGGCCTCGATGATCGGCGCGAAATCGGTTCCGGCATTGGCGAAAACATACTCGATGCCGCGCTCGCCCAGTCGGGCAAGAAAGGCCTCCGCCGCAAAATCTCCCGCGACCAAAGACTTGTCTGCAACCTGGTCCATGGCTGTCGCCCTTCTTGATGGAGGCCTGCCTCAACTATAGCCGTCTCGTCTGCGCTCGACCATCGCAACGTGCTGCGACACAGCAACCTCCAGCTCTGATCATGGCCTAAGATCATGGCCAAGCCCGACCTGATGTGTTTTCGTAAGCTCGAACGCTCAACGGCGAGCTTCGGAACCAAAGCGAAAACAACAAACAATAACAAACGGAGGTCAACATGCCCGTGCTGTTCGAAACTCGCGGCCACGCCGCCATCCTCACGCTGAGCCGGCCTGAGGCGCGCAATGCCTGGGGCGACGATTTCAACGAGGGGCTGAAGACGCTCTTGCAGCAGGCGGAACATGATCATGGCATCCGTTGCGTCATCCTGACCGGTGATGAAAAAGGCGGCGCGTTTTCAGCAGGCGCAAACCTGGCGAATGCAGCCACCCACACTGTCAGCTCGCCAGCGGATTTCATCACCGGCGAGATTCCTGCAAAGCGGAACTTCGTCGCCAATCTCCTCACGGATTTCGCGAAGCCGGTGATCGCCGCCGTCAACGGCTATGCTGTCGGCATCGGCTGCATCGCGACCTATAGCTGTGATCTGATCGTCGCCTCGGAACGCGCCGAATGGCGGTTGCCGCAAGTGCGGCTCGGTATCCTGCCGGCTTATGGCGGCGCGCCGCGGCTTGCACGCTGGGTGGGCAAGGGCAATGCCATGCGCGCGGCGCTGGGCTATTCCATCGACGCGACGGAAGCCTACCGCATCGGTCTTGCGCAGTGGCTGGTGCCGCATGAGCAGCTGATGGAGCAGGCGCTGAAGATCGCCGACGATATCGCCGCGATGCCGCCGCTCGCTGCGCGTCTCGTCAAGGAATCCCTGACCAAAGGTCTCGACATTCCCAACATCCGCGATGCATCGGAAGCCGACACCTACCGCTTCATGGTGCTGAGCATGACCGAGGATGCCAAGGAATCGCATCGCGCCTGGCGCGAAAAACGAAAGCCCAGCATTCAGGGGAAGTGAACTCGGAGAACGTTGAGAATATCTCGACAGGCTTTCGGGCAACGAACTTGACTTCGAGGCGTTGCGACTACCCTATGTAGGACGTCCTGACGCCGGACGTGTTGCAACAACCTGCTGCGTGAGTTTGGGTTCATGAAATTCGACGTTGTCGTTCTGGGAGCCGGCATCGTCGGTGTTTGCGTGGCGCTCCATCTGCAGAAGAAGGGCCGATCGGTCCTTCTCGTCGATCGGCGGAAGCCTGGCGCAGAAACATCCTTCGGCAACGCCGGGCTGATCCAGCGGGAGGCGATCTATCCCTATGGCTTTCCACAGGATTTCGGTCTGCTGGTGCGCTACAGCGCCAACCGCGCAATCGACATGCATTACCACGCCTTCGCGCTGCCGACGATCGCGCCGTTCCTGTGGCAGTACTGGAAGAATTCGGGCCCTGCCCGGCACGATGCCATCGCGCGCATCTACGCCAAGCTGATCGAACGCTGCGTCGATGAGCATGACGTCCTGATCACTGAAGCCGGCGCTGAGCATCTCGTCCGCCGCAATGGCTGGATCAAGGTCTTCCGCAGCGAAGCCGTGCGCGACACGAATTTCGCCGACGCGGAGCGCCTGAAGCAGGAATTCGGCGTCACCTATCGCGCGCTTGACCGGCGCGACCTCGAACGCGAAGAGCCATTCCTCGCACCCGGACTCGCGGGCGGGCTGCACTGGACTCAGCCGATCTCGACAAGCAGTCCGCACGGCCTCGTGACGGCCTACGCCGCCTTGTTCCAGAAGCTCGGCGGACGCTACGTGCAGGCCGATGCCCGGACTCTTGAGGCGAACGGCGCACAGTGGACGGTGCGTTCGGTCGAAGGACCGATGCAGGCCGACGCCGCGGTCCTCGCCCTCGGCCCCTGGGCCGACGTCATCACGCGCAGCCTCGGCTACGACCTGCCGCTGGCGGTCAAGCGCGGCTATCACATGCACTACCGCCCCGCCGGCGACGCGAAGCTCAATCACCCGATCCTGGATTATGAGCGCGGCTATCTTCTCGCTCCCATGGAACGCGGCATTCGGCTGACGACCGGTGCAGAGTTCGCGTTGCGCGATGCGATGCGAACGCCGGTGCAGCTCGGCAGAGCGGAACCGATTGCACGCGATCTGGTCCCGCTCGCGGAGCGCCTCGACACCGAGGCGTGGATGGGAGCGCGTCCGTGCACGCCAGATATGATGCCGATCATCGGACCTGCACCGAAGCACCGCAATCTCTGGTTCGCCTTCGGTCACGCGCACCACGGCCTGACACTCGGTCCCGTCACCGGGCGCCTCGTTGCCGAAATGATCACAGGCGAAGCAACCGTGGTCGATCCGACCCCCTATCGGGCGGATCGCTTCTCAAGCTGAGTCAGCGCAGCTGAGATTATTTGAGCACGAGAAGGACGCACGCTCGGCGCAAGCCCCTCTCCCGAGTTAGGGGAGAGGCCGCGACCTGACCTTGTCAGCGCGCTGACGTCACCCCCGCCAGCGCGAGCGTTGCATGCAAGAGCACGTTTGCGCCGGCAGCGCAGTGGTCCTGCGTCGCATCTTCAAGCTCATTGTGGCTGAGCCCGTCCTTGCACGGGACAAAGATCATCGCCGTCGGCATCACCGCATTGAGATTGCAGGCATCGTGGCCTGCGCCGGAGGTAATCCTGCGATGGGAATAGCCGAGCGCCGTCGTGGCCTGTTCGACCGCGCTGACGACCTTGGTATCGAAGATCGTAGGCTCCTTGCGCCACACGCTGTCGAACGCGATGTCGACCCTGCGCTTCGAGCCTATATCGGCGACGGCTGCGCGCAACTCCGCATCGAGCGCCGTCATGATCGCGCCGTCGGGACTGCGCACATCCATCGTGAAGGCGATCTCGCCGGGCACGACGTTGCGCGACGGCGCGGCGATCACCGCCTCGCCGACGGTGGCGACCGCATTCGGCGCGCGCGAATTCGCGATTCTCTCCGCAGCAAGAACGATCTCGGCCAGCGCTGCAAGCGCATCCTGCCGGTATTGCATTGGCGTGGAGGCGTGACGCTCGACACCGCTGATCCGGCCATCATACCAAAGGATGCCCTGCCCGCGCTCGACCACGCCGATGGTCTTGCTCTCGCGCTCCAGGATCGGCCCCTGCTCGATATGCAGCTCGACGAACGCGCCGAGCCGCCGCGCGCCGACCGGCTCCCCACCACGATAGCCTATGTTCTCCAGGGCTGCGGCGACCGTGACGCCATCCGCGTCCTTGCGTGAGAGAATGTCGTCGACGGTGAAATCGCCGGCATAGGCGCCGGAGGCCATCATCGCCGGCGCAAAGCGCGAACCTTCCTCATTGGTCCAGTTCACGACGCAGATCGGCGCATCAGTCTCGATGCCCGCATCGTTCAGGGTGCGGATGACCTCGAGAGCTGCCAGCGTGCCGAGCACGCCGTCGAACTTGCCGCCCGTTGGTTGCGTGTCGAGATGCGAGCCCATGCCGACCGGCAGCTTGGTCTTGTCGCGACCGGGCCGGATCGCGAACATCGAACCCAGGGCGTCTACATGCACCTCGCAACCCGCGGCTTCGCAGGCGGTACGAAACCAGTCGCGCACCTTTTGGTCCTCATCGCTCAGCGTCAGCCGGCGCACGCCGCCCTTCGGTGTACCGCCGAATTTGGCGGTGGCATGGATATCCCCCCACAGGCGATCGGAATTGATGTGAAGATTGGGCAGCCGTTCGGTCATGTCGCGGATTTTCCGGATTTCGAAGGGGTCATTATTTCACAAGCAAACGGCGGGCCGCTAGTGTCCTGATCGAATCCGAAGTTCGGCCATACTTTGCAGCGAGTTCAGAGCGAACTTCGGATTCGATCAGGACACTAGCAAGTTTATGATTCTAGTGTCGTTTATGGATCAGAAATTCGCACGATGGATTCGCGGCAACGATGGTGCGAATTTCTGATCCACGACACTAGCCACTAAAAAAGAGCATTGTCCTGGGGGTGTCTCGCATGGGAATACCCTGCAAGAGCATGCCGTTCGCTGCATGTGGGCACTATATACGGTTGCTGCGCCGGCAGCTGGTCGAAAATACCCGGGAGAAACGTCATGACCTATCGCACACCTCTCAACGACATTCTCCTGTCGCTCAACCATGGCGCGGGTTTCGCGCAGGCAGGCAAGGCAGAGCAGCTCGGCGACTACGACGCCGAAATGACGGCGGCCGTGCTTGAAGAGGCGGGCAAATTCGCCGAAGACGTTCTTGCGCCGCTCAACCGCGATGGCGACAAGGTCGGGGCGAGGTACAGCGACGGCAAGGTCGCGACTGCGCCTGGGTGGGCGGATGCCTATGCGCGCTGGACGGCGGCCGGCTGGAACGCCGTGTCGGCACCGACGGAATGGGGCGGGCAAGGCCTGCCGCTGGCCATCAACGCCGCCTGCACCGAGATCTGGAGCTCCGCCAACATGGCGTTCGGGCTTTGCCCGCTGCTCACCGCGAGTGCAATCGAAGCGCTGGACGCGCATGGCAGCGAGGCCCTGAAGAAGCTCTACCTTGCCAAGCTCGTTTCCGGCGAATGGACCGGAACGATGCAGCTGACCGAGTCGCAGGCGGGTTCAGACGTTGGCGCCCTGCGCAGTCGCGCCGAGAAGCAGAGCGACGGCACCTACAAGCTGTTCGGCCAGAAGATCTTCATCACCTATGGCGAGCACGACATGACGGAGAACATCATCCACTTCGTCCTCGCTCGCCTGCCCGATGCGCCGCCCGGCACGCGCGGCATCTCGCTGTTCCTGGTGCCGAAGTTCCTCGTCAATGAGGATGGTACGCTCGGGGCGCGCAACGACATTCGCGCCGCCAGCATCGAGCACAAGCTCGGCATCCACGCGTCCCCCACTTGCGTGATGGTGATGGGCGATAAAGGCGGCGCCACTGGCTACCTGATCGGCGAAGAGAATCGCGGCATGGCCTGCATGTTCACGATGATGAACCAGGCGCGCCTGAGCGTTGGCCTTGAAGGCGTCGGCATTGCCGAACGCGCATACCAGCAGGCGCTGGCCTATGCCCAGGAGCGCAAGCAAGGCCGCGGCACAGCCAGCAAGAATAAAGACTCTGACGCGATCATCGTGCACCCGGACATCAAGCGCATGCTGTTGCAGATGCGCGCGCTGACCGCGGCGGCGCGAACCATCTGCTACGCGACGGCAGTGGCGATCGATGTTTCGGAACGCGCAGGCGACGCAGCCGTGCGCGACGCCGCAAGCGCACGCGCCGCGCTGTTGACACCGATTGCCAAGGCCTTCTCGACGGATATCGGCAACGAGGTCGCGACGCTCGGGGTGCAAGTGCATGGCGGCATGGGCTTCATCGAGGAGACCGGCGCCGCACAGCATTTTCGCGATGCACGGATCGCGGCGATCTATGAAGGCACCAACGGCATCCAGTCGATCGACCTCGTCACGCGCAAGCTCGCTGCCCTGGGCGGCGCTTCGGTGTGGACGCTGCTCGATGAGCTGAAGGAGATCGTCGATCGTGTCGAAGCTTCGAACGACCCGGCCTTTGGCACCACCGGCCCACGCTTGCGCGAGGCGCTCGCGGCGCTGGAGCGCACTAGCCGCTGGCTGCTGGAACGGATGACGACCGCACCGAACGACGTGCTCGCGGGAGCGACGCCGTATCTGCGTCTGTTCGGCGCCACCCTCGGCGGCTGCAACCTGGCCGGCGAAGCGCTTGCCGCGCGCAGCCTCGATGGCGGCGACGGCCAGAAGCGCCACACCATACTGGCGCGCTTTTTCGCCGAGAATATCGCCGTTCAGGCTCCCTCACTCGAGCGCGCAGTGATCGACAGCGCCGACGCCGTGAACGGCGCGGATGCAGTGTTGCTGGGTTAAGTTCGTCATTGCGAGCGAAGCGAAGCAATCCAGCGCAGCATTTGCCGCATTCTCAGCGCTGGATTGCGTCGTCGCTACGCTCCTCGCAATGACGGGATGCCGCTATAACGTGCTTCAGTCTCACCTCGATCGACTAGACCTCAAGCAGAAGGCCGGAAACATGTCCCATGTCCTCGTGCGCGACGAAGGCGCAGTTCGCGTCATTACCATGAACCGGCCGGAAAAGAAGAATGCGCTGACGCAGGAGATGTACCACTCTATCGCCGGCGCGCTGGATTCTGCGACCGGCGACAAGGCAATCCGCTGCATCGTCATCGCGGGCCAGCCGGGCGCTTTCACCGCCGGCAACGATCTTGCGGACTTCATGGCCGCAGGTTCATCCGGCGAGCGCCAGGAGTTCGGCACCTCCGGCGGGGCGACGCTGCTGCATGCACTCTTGCGCAACCCGAAGCCGCTGGTTGCTGCCGTCGACGGCGTTGCCGTCGGGATTGGCACAACGATGATGTTTCACTGCGATTATGTCGTCGCGACCAAAGCCTCGATGTTCGCCACGCCGTTTGTCGGCCTCGGCCTTGTGCCGGAAGGCGCGTCCAGTCTCTTGATGCCGCGCGCGCTCGGCCATCAGAAGGCGTTCGAGATCCTTGTCATGGGCCGCAGGATCGACGGTGAGGCCGCCCATCATGCGGGCTTCGTCAATCAGGTCGCAGCGCCCGGTCAGGCAGAGGCGGATGCGCTGACAGTCGCGCAGGAGATCGCCGCACTGCCGCCGGAAGCCGTCGCCATCTCCAAACGGCTCATGCGCCTGCCGCCGGAACAGGTCGCCGAGCGCTTTGCGCTCGAAGGCAAGCACTTCGGCGAACAGATGCGCTCGCCCGAAGCGCTGAGCGCCTTTAAGGGATTTCTCGACCGCAAGCGGGCGTGAGGACTTTCGTGGACTGAAGCGTCGTCCCCGCGCAAGCAAAGACCCGGCGTTCCAGGAAACTGATGCATCATCTGCTGCGGCATACTGGATGCTTGCTTTGGCGGGCATGACGGCGGAGTGGTACGGCTGATCGTCAAACAGGTATAGGATATGCGCCTTCGCTACTGGATCGCGCCGCTCGCCGCATTGGTGCTGATCGTCACAGGCTTTTTCGTCACGCGCTCGGGGATCGTCTTCCGCCGCGCTCCCGTCGAGCTGACAATTCTTGCGTTGAACGATTTCCACGGCAACTTGCAGCCGCCACCAGGCGGCATTCGTGTTGCCGATCCTGCCGACAAGGCGAAGAAGATCGCCGTGCCGGCCGGCGGCGCCGAGCATCTGGCAACGCTCGTCAAGGAACGGCGCAAGGAAAAGACGCACAGCATCTTCGTCGCCGCCGGTGATCTGATTGGCGCGAGCCCGTTCCTGTCCGCACTGTTCCATGACGAGCCGACCATCGAGGCGCTATCGATCATGGGCCTCGACGTCGCCTCCGTCGGCAATCACGAGTTCGATGAAGGCGCGACAGAGCTCAAGCGCATGCAGGATGGCGGGTGCCATCCGACCGAGGGCTGCAAGGGTCCTCACCCGTTCCTTGGCGCGAAGTTCAGGTATCTCGCCGCCAGCACTGTCGAGAAGGCGACGGGCAAGACGTTCTTTCCTGCTTACGAGGTGCGCGAATTCGGTGGCATTCCTGTCGCGTTCATCGGGCTGACGCTGAAGGCTACGCCGCTGATCGTCAATCCCGCCGGCGTTGCCGGCCTCGAATTTCGCGACGAGGTCGAGACTGTCAACGCGCTCGTTCCCGAAATCAGGGCGCGCGGCATCGAAGCCATCGTCGTCCTGATCCATGAGGGCGGCTTTCCGACCGGCGGCTACAATGAATGTCCCGGCATTTCCGGACCGATCGTGGGTATCGTCAGCAAGTTCGACAAGGCGGTCGACATCGTCGTGTCCGGCCACACCCATCAGGCCTATGTGTGCAACATCGGCGGTCGCCTTGTCACCAGTGCCGACAAGTACGGCACGATCCTGACCGAGATCGATGTGAAGCTGGATCCTGCGACGCGCGATATCATCAGCGCCAAGGCTGGCAACACGATCGTGCGCACCGACGCGTTCGCCAGGGATGTGGAGCAGACACGGCTGATCGCAGCCTATGACGAACGCGCGAAGCCGATCGCGGCGCGCCCTTCCGGAAAGATCACCGACCCTATCTTGCGTGATCCAAACCGCGCGGGCGAGAGCGTGCTGGGCGATATCGTCGCCGATGCGCAGCTCGCTGCGACTGCGGGCGAGGCGAATGGAGGTGCCGTGATCGCCTTCACCAATCCCGGCGGCATCCGCAACAGTATCCCGAAGAGTGGGGATGGCACCGTCACGTACGCCGACGTGTTTGCAAGCCAGCCGTTCCGTAACCAGCTCGTGACGATGACGCTGACCGGCGCACAGATCAAGCAGGCACTGGAACAGCAATGGACCGCGCCATCGTTTCCGCGCATCCTGCAAGTCTCACGCGGCTTCGGCTTCAGCTTCGATACGACGCGGCCGATCGGTGATCGCGTGCCGATCGAAGGCATCACGTTCAACGGCACGCCGATCGATTCGAAAGCTACGTACCGCGTGACCGTGAACGACTTCCTCGCCTCCGGCGGCGACGGGTTTTCGACCTTCAAGGACGGCGTTGAACGGCGCACAGGCGTCTACGACGTCGACGCGCTCGATGCGTACTTCAAGGCCCACAGCCCGATTTCACCACACGTCCTCGATCGCATTCGACGGGTCGATTGAATATCGGGTCATTGATCATCAGGCCGAAGCTGATGAGTTATTCCGGAACAAGCGAGCGCGGCCCTCGGCCCTGCGATAACGTGCGGTGAGGACTTCGTGGCTAGCCGCTTGCTTCAGCCCTTGAAAGGGAGTGGTTGGCTGACCAGCACCATAACAAAAGGCGAGCGCGCCGATCATTGCGCCCTCCCCTTGTGGATGCATTGGGCAAAGCGTAACTGAGTCCGACAATGACCACTCTTCTCATCACCCATCCGGCTTGTCTGGACCACGCGACGCCTCCGGGTCATCCCGAGCGGGCGGACCGCCTGCGCGCCATCGACCAGGTTCTGAATGGCGAACGCTTTCAGTTCTTGCAGCGGGACCTTGCACCCGAAGCGAGCTTCGACACGATCGCGCTCTGTCATTCGGAGTATGAGATCGGCGAGATCCGTCATCTCGCCCCGAAGGAAGGTTTTGCGTATATCGACGCCGACACGGCGATGTCGCCGGGCAGCCTTCAGGCCATCACGCGCTCGGCCGGCGGCGCGGTAGCGGCCGTCGACGCCGTGATGTCGGGAAGCGTCGACAACGCCTTCGTCGCTACGCGCCCACCGGGCCATCACGCCGAAGTCGGCCGACCGATGGGCTTCTGCTTCTTCAACAACGCGGCGATCGCTGCGCGCCACGCCCAGCGCAAGTACGGCATCGGCCGCGCTGCAATCGTCGACTTTGACGTGCATCACGGCAACGGCACGCAGGACATCTTCTGGGCCGACAAAAGTGTGATGTATTGCTCGACCCACCAGATGCCGCTGTTTCCCGGCACCGGTGCTGCGAGCGAACGCGGCGAGCACAACACGATCGTCAACGCGCCGCTGCGGGCGGGCGACGGTCGCGCCCAGTTTCGCGAAGCTTTCGAAGCCACAATCCTGCCCCGTTTGCGGGATTTCGCGCCCGAGTTCCTGATCATTTCAGCGGGCTTCGATGCGCATTATCGCGATCCGCTCGCGAACATGATGCTAGAAGCTGCAGACTATCAGTGGGTGACGCAGAAGTTGATGGACGTCGCAGATGCGAGCGCACAGCAGCGAATCGTCTCGGTGCTCGAAGGTGGTTACGATTTGCAAGGGCTTGCGCACTCTGTGGAGGCACATGTGACCGCATTAATGAAAGGATAGCTTTCATCCTGCCTTGCCGCGGTGGAACTCACCGCCACAATGCCTCCGTAAATTTCCGGTCAACTCCAACTTTGTCGAAGCATCATTCAGGGGACGACATGATGGTCGAGAATACGCACGTTGACGTCAAGCGGCTGAGCTTCGAGCGCGCGATCGAAGAACTGGAGACGATCGTCAGGCGACTCGAGGAAGGCAAGGTGCCGCTGGAGGAATCCGTGACGATCTACGAGCGCGGCGAGGCCCTGAAGCGCCGCTGCGAGGAATTGCTGCGACAGGCTGAAGCGCGGGTCGACAAGATCACGACCGATTCGGCCGGCCAGCCGGCCGGAACCGAGCCGCTTGACGTGCAGTAAGACACTCCCCGGTTGCAGCAAAACAAGCCTTTTTCAGCGAATGGAACTCTTGCCGAACCCTTCGATGTGATTTAACGCACATCCTAAATACGGGGGTCGGAGTTAGCTTAGGGGCCGGTCGACGAGTCGCCCGACTGGCCTTAATGAACGTGCCGAAAACTGGCCAAAACCAGCATGGTTTCCCAGTTTGCGCGTTAACCTTTGAACCGGTCGAGCGGCTCCAGAGACCCAAACCGACTGGGCATTCGCTTGGCTTCCGCCATGCATTTGGTGTATGCCTGAACGTTAATTCTTCGACCGGAAGAGGATTCCGGCCGGACAACTTTGAAAGCGTGTGACCAAATGAGTGACACCCCGCTTCTCGACACCATCAAGACTCCTGAAGACCTGCGAAAGCTGCGTCCGGATCAGATGCGTCAGGTTGCCGACGAGCTGCGTCAAGAGACCATCGACGCCGTCTCCGTCACCGGTGGCCACTTCGGGGCTGGCCTTGGCGTCATCGAGCTGACGACTGCCATCCATTACGTCTTCAACACGCCGAAGGATCGCCTGATCTGGGACGTCGGCCACCAGGCCTACCCGCACAAGATCCTCACCGGCCGTCGTGATCGCATCCGCACGCTGCGCACCGGTGGTGGCCTGTCCGGCTTCACCAAGCGCACCGAGAGCGATTACGACCCGTTCGGCGCCGCACACTCCTCGACCTCGATCTCCGCAGGCCTCGGCATGGCTGTGGCCCGCGATCTGTCCGGCGGCACCAACAATGTGATCGCGGTGATCGGCGACGGGTCGATGTCGGCAGGCATGGCGTATGAGGCCATGAACAACGCCGGCGCGCTGAAGTCACGCCTGATCGTCATTCTCAACGACAACGACATGTCGATCGCGCCGCCGGTCGGCGCCATGTCTGCCTATCTCTCGCGCCTCTATTCGGGCCGGACCTATCAGTCCGCTCGCGACGCGCTGATTCACATCGCTCACAAGATGCCGAAGTACTTCGAGGAACGCGCGCTGCGTGCCGAGGAATATTCGCGCGGCTTCATGGTCGGCGGCGGCACGTTGTTCGAGGAGCTCGGCTTCTTCTATGTCGGCCCGATCGACGGCCACAACATGGATCACTTGTTGCCCGTGCTCACCAACGTGCGCGACTCAACCAAGGGCCCGATCCTCGTCCATGTGGTGACGCAGAAGGGCAAGGGCTACCCGCCGGCCGAAGCGTCCGCGGACAAGTATCATGCGGTGGTCAAGTTCGACGTGGCCACCGGCACGCAGGCCAAGGCCAAGCCGAATGCGCCGGCCTACCAGAACGTGTTTGGCCAGAGCCTCGTCAAGGAAGCAGAGAAGGACGACAGGATCGTCGGCATTACCGCGGCCATGCCGTCGGGAACCGGCATCGACATCTTTCAGAAGTCTTTCCCCACCCGCACCTTTGACGTCGGCATTGCCGAGCAGCACGCAGTGACGTTCGCCGCCGGTCTTGCGACCGAGGGCTTCAAGCCGTTCTGCGCGATCTACTCGACGTTCCTGCAGCGTGGCTATGACCAGGTCGTGCACGACGTGGCGATCCAGAACCTGCCGGTGCGCTTCGCGATCGACCGCGCCGGCCTTGTCGGCGCCGACGGCGCGACCCATGCCGGCTCGTTCGACAACGCTTATCTCGGCTGCCTGCCGAACTTCGTCATCATGGCCGCCAGCGATGAAGCTGAGCTCGTGCACATGGTCGCCACCCAGGTGGCAATCAATGACCACCCGAGCGCGCTGCGGTATCCGCGCGGCGAAGGCCGCGGCGTCGAGATGCCGGAAGTCGGCGTGCCGCTGCCGATCGGCAAGGGCCGCATCGTCCGTGAAGGCAGCAAGGTTGCCCTGCTCTCGTTCGGCACGCGTCTCGCCGAATGCGAGAAGGCGGCCGACGAGCTCGCTGCACTTGGCCTGTCCACCACGATTGCCGATGCGCGCTTCATGAAGCCGCTCGATGTGGATCTGGTGCTGAAGCTCGCAAACGAGCACGAGGTGTTGATCACCGTCGAGGAAGGCGCGGTTGGCGGCTTCGGTTCGCACGTGTTGCAGACGCTCTCCGAGCACGGCGCCCTCGACAAGGGCCTGCGGGTGCGTGCGATGGTGCTCCCCGACATCTTCATCGATCACGACACGCCGAACGCGATGTACGCGCTGGCCGGCCTCGACGCCAAGGGCATCGTCAAGAAGGTGTTCGAGGCGCTCGGCAGAGACGGCAAGGCGGAAGTGATCAAGCTGGCGTAACATGTCTGAACGGCAGCGCGCCGACCGTCTGCTGGTCGCGCGAGGCCTGTTCGAAAGCCGCGCCCGCGCACAGGCTGCGATTGCCGCCGGACTGGTGACAGCCGGCGGCAAACTCGTCTCAAAGGCCTCCGACGAAATCCCGCTGGACGCAGCGATCGAGGCGAGACCCGAACATCCATGGGTGTCGCGCGGCGGCGTCAAGCTTGCCGGCGCGCTCGAGCGCTATCCAATCGACATTGAGGACAAGGTCTGCCTCGACGTCGGCGCATCCACCGGCGGCTTCACCGAGGTACTGTTGAACTGCGGCGCGAGCCTCGTCCATGCGATCGATGTCGGACGCGATCAGCTGCATCCGAGCCTGCGAGGTCACCCCAGCATCATCTCGCGCGAGGAGACCGACATCCGCACGCTCGCGGGCAAGCGCCTCGACGTCAGGCCGACGGTCGTCGTCATCGACGTCAGCTTCATTTCCCTGAAGCATGTGCTGCCAGTGGCACTGGAGCTTGCTGCAGCGCCGACCAGCCTGTTGGCCCTGATCAAGCCGCAGTTCGAGGCGCCGCGGCCGGCGATCAAGAAGGGCATCGTGCGCGATGAGGCCGTGCACCGTGCGGTCTGCGACGACGTTGCGGCGTTTGCCGCATCGCTCGGCTGCACAGATATCGCAGTCTTCGAGTCCTGCATCGCAGGCGGCGACGGCAACCGCGAGTTCTTCCTCGGCGCCCGGCGTGGCTGAACTCCGTTGCTTTCCCGAAGCGCGTGCTAAGAGTTGCCGCCATGGACCACGACCATCGGAACCGGCTTGTCATCGACCATGTCGGCCATCGCGGCGACGGCGTGGCGAACGCCGCGGCGGCGCATGTCTTCGTTCCCTTCACATTGCCGGGCGAGACCGTCGACGTCGATCCGGTTGAAGGGCATGCCGACCGCAGCCGACTCAGGCGCGTGGTGGCGCCGAGCGCCGAGCGCATAGAACCCTTCTGTCCACATTTCACGGTCTGCGGCGGCTGCGCAATCCAGCACTGGCGAGCGGACGGCTATCGCGCCTGGAAGCGCAGCATCGTCGTCGAGACGCTTGAACGGGCCGGCATCGCTTGCGACGTCGGCGAGCTGGAGGACGCGCACGGCAATGGCCGCCGCCGCATGGTCGTGCATGCCCGCAAGAGCCAGCGGGGAATTCTGAAGGTCGGCTTCGCCGCGGCGGGTTCGCACGACATCGTGCCGATCGATCGCTGCCCGATCCTTGCGCCGGGGCTTGATGGCGCACTGGTCGCCGCGGAGACGATCGCTGAAGCGCTCGCGGCCACCGCCAAGCCGCTCGACATCCAGCTCACCGCCACCGCGAACGGCCTGGATGTAGATGTGCGCGGCTCCGGCCCGCTCATTGCAACGGCAACCGCAGCACTCGCCAGGATCTCTGCGCAACACCGTCTGGCACGGTTGACGCGACACGGCGAGATCGTCGCCCAGCTCAAATCGCCCGTGATCGCGATCGGCCCCGCCCAGGTGATATTGCCCCCGGGCAGCTTTCTGCAGGCGACGCAGGCGGGCGAGGAAGCGCTTGCCGCCCACGTGACGTCTTTCTGCGGAAAGGCCAAGCGCGTCGCCGATCTGTTCTGCGGCGTCGGTCCTTTCACGTTGCGCCTGGCGCAGACTGCGCAGGTCAGCGCACACGATTCTGAAGCCGGCGCGATCGAGGCCTTACGCAAGGCCGCGCAGACGACGAAGGGCCTCAAACCAGTCAAGGCAGAAGCGCGCGACCTGTTCCGCCGCCCGCTCCTGCCGCAGGAATTGAACGCCTTCGATGCGGTCGTGTTCGACCCGCCGCGCGCTGGCGCGCTGGCGCAGGCACAGCAACTGGCGGCGAGCCGCGTCCCACTGATTGTCGCCGTCTCCTGCAACGTCGCGACCTTTGCCCGCGATGCGAAGATCCTGATTGACGGCGGTTACAGGATCAGCCGCATCACCCCGATCGACCAGTTCCGCCACACGCCGCATGTGGAACTGGTAGCGCAGTTTTCGCGGCGATAACCCGGTCGGATTGAATGAAGGCGATTGTTTCGTCTGATTGACCGATCGCAAATGGAGAGCGATCCATGAGCACCATCAAGACGGCAGACGGCACGGAAATATTTTACAAGGACTGGGGTACGGGTCAGCCGATCGTCTTCCATCACGGCTGGCCGCTCAGCGCAGACGACTGGGACAGCCAGATGCTGTTCTTCCTGCATAATGGCTACCGTGTCATCGCACATGATCGCCGCGGCCACGGCCGTTCGACACAGACGAGTACCGGCAACGAGATGGATACCTATGCCGACGACGTCGCCGCGCTCACGAAGGCCCTCGACCTTGAGGAGGCCATTCATATCGGCCACTCGACGGGCGGCGGCGAAGTTGCGCGCTACCTCGGGCGTCACGGCACGGGCCGCGTCGCCAAAGCCGTGCTGATCGGTGCCGTGCCGCCCATCATGGTCAAGTCCGAGAAAAATCCGGGCGGCACGCCGATCGAGGCCTTCGACGGCTTCAGAGCAGGGGTCGCCGCCAATCGCGCACAGCTTTACATCGATATCGCCGCCGGCCCGTTCTACGGCTTCAACCGTCCAGGCGCCAAGGTCTCTCAGGGCATCATCGACAATTGGTGGCGGCAGGGCATGATGGGCGGCATCAAGGCCCAGTACGACTGCATCAAGGCCTTCTCCGAGACCGACTTCACCGAAGACCTCAAGAAGATCGACGTGCCGGTTCTGGTCATGCATGGCGACGACGATCAGATCGTGCCCTATGCCGACTCTGCTCCGCTGTCGTCCAAGCTGCTCAAGAAGGGGACGCTGAAGACCTATCGCGGCCTGCCGCATGGCCTCTGCACCACGCATCCGGAAATCGTTAACCCGGACCTTCTCGCCTTCATCAAGAACTGACCGAGGCAACCTCAGCGTTGCCGAACAGGGATTGGCGAAGTGAGTGGCGAAAACTCAGTAGCCCGGATGAGCGGAGCGACACCCGGGGGCTGACTCCGCGACACGATCACCCGGATGTCGTTTCGCTCATCCGGGCTACAGACTGCAAGCTGTTTGACTCTTGAATAGACGGACTACGACCGCGCCGTAGCACGTAGGGCGAAGGCTGCGCCTACCGCCCCCAGCGGTCGCGCCAGAGCTGTTCGCCGATGGTGCAAGGAACGCGCGCTTCACCGCGCGTCTGGGCCGGAATCACCCTGCCCTCAGGTTGCCGCCCTGCCACCTCGAGCACCAGCTTGGTGCGGATCGCCTCCTGGAATTTCTCGCGCTCCTTGATGGGAATAACGAAAGACCCCGGCCCGCCGATGACGCAATCTTCGAAATAGAGGTCGAGCTTCTCGATATCCATCGTCGCGTAGGACGCCTGCTTCACCATCACCGGCAGCCCGTTGATGGTGATGCCTTTCTCCAGCGCCGCATCGCGTGCGGTCAGTACCGGCTCGCCGTTGTTGTTCGGGCCGTCGCCGGAAATGTCGATCACACGCCGCAGGCTCTTGTAGGGACTTTCCGCCAGCATCTGCATCCCGAAGTTGATGGCGCCGGAGATCGAGGTGCGCGAGGCGCGCCGCAACGGCGCCTTCATGATTTCGGCGGCAACCGCATCCGCGGTTTCCGGCCCGTCGACGATCCGCCACGGAATGATGATCTTCTGATCGTGCGCCGCGGCCCACTCGAAGTAGGTTACGGCCACCTTGCCCTGCGGGCCGGTCTTGAGGGCCCTCAGGAACTCCGGCGACGTGATCGCCTGAGCGTAGCCTTCGCGTTGAACCGCAAGCTCCTCAAGGTCCATCGAATAGGACACATCGACCGCGAGCACGAGTTCAACGTCGACCTGACCGTCAGCCGCTTTCTGCACGAACTGCGCATTCGGCGATGCCAAACTCGCGACATCGCCGCCGACCAAGGCTCCCGCGACCAGCGCGGCTCCGATCGAGACACACCAGCGCATAGCGGTCCTCCCGTCGTCCGACGTACGATGCTGCCACGGCTTTGCGGGCCATGAAAGTGTTAACCTGCGGCCGTTGCGGACCGCCTTTCGAAAACCGCGCACATTGTCGAGAGTTTCGCAGGCGCCGGGGTTCCTCGCTCCCGCCGTTTATGAACATTTCACTGAACCCGTCGAAACTAAGTCGCCTCCGCCGGAAAAGTGCCGAGTGCTTTTCCGAGGCGCCGCAACCGGCCATTTACCAACACTTCACTGAGTTGCGTCAAAACAAGGGCGAACGTGTCCGCGCTTTCCTCGCTCGGGTACGACTGGAATTTGCGTCTCCCTTGCCGCGCCTCCCCGCGCAAGTCGTGCCGATCCGCCAGCTCCAGACTTGTCATGATCGGCCAACGGGTCAGAACGACCCAAGGGGTCTCTCAATGCTTGCCAAGCTTTCCATTCGCTTCAAGATCGTCGCGATCGTCACCTTCCTGTTGGTGACCATGGCCTTGCTCGGCGGCTTCGCCGTCCTGCAGATGCGCGCGATCAACGCTTCGGCACACGATATCCAATCGGTCTGGCTGCCGAGCGTCCGCTGGCTCGGCGAGCTGCGTACCAACGTCAACCGCTACCGCAGCGTGGTACGCGAGCATCTGCTCGCCATCGACGCGAAGGGCAAGACGGCGAATGAAGAGCGGCTTGCAGTGGTCGCCAAGGAAATCGCCGCCGCAAATCAGGCGTATCAGCCGCTGATCAGTTCGGCTGAGGAAAAGGCGATGTACGACCAGGCCGTGAAGTTCTGGGCCGAGTATCGCAAGATCACCGACGAGGTGCTGGAGTACTCGCGCATCCTCGAGCTCGAGAAGGCGCGGGAAATGAACGCGGAACACGCGACGCCGGCGGGCCTGAAGGCCGACGAGGTGCTGAAGAAACTCGTTGATTACAACAACGCCGGCGCCGAGACGGCGGCGAAAGAGGCCGAACGAAGCTACGGCCGGGCGCTGTGGCTGCTGCTCGCGACCCTCGGAGCCGTCACGATCGCCGGCCTGTGCGCAGCAATTTTCGTCGTCCGGGACATCTCGCGCGGCATCCAGTCGATTATGTCGCCGATGCGCGCGCTGGGCGAAGGCGATCTTTCCGCGGTCGTCCCGCATCAGGGCGAAAACACCGAGATCGGCCAGATGGCCGACACGCTGCAGGTGTTCAAGGACGCCCTGATCGCCAAGAAGGCAGCCGACCAGGCTGCCGCGGCCGATGCCGAAGCCAAGATCCAGCGCGGCCAGCGCGTCGATGCCGTCACCCGTGAGTTCGAGGCGATGGTAGGTACCATGGTGACCTCGCTGTCGTCGGCCTCGACCGAGCTCGAAGCCGCCGCCCACACGCTGACCAGCACGGCCGAAACCACCCAGCAGCTTTCCGGCTCGGCCGCGGCCGCCTCGCGCGATGTCTCCGACAACGTGCAATCAGTGGCGGCAGCGTCCGAGGAGATCACCTCGTCAGTCAACGAGATCAGCCGACAGGTGCAGGAATCCAGCCGGGTCGCGCAAAGCGCCGTACAGCAGGCCCAGATGACGGATGCGAGCATCGCCGAGCTCGCGCAAGCGGCTGCTCGCATCGGCGACGTGGTCAAACTGATCACCGCGGTCGCAGAGCAGACCAACCTGCTCGCGCTGAATGCGACCATCGAGGCGGCCCGCGCGGGCGAAGCCGGCCGTGGCTTCGCCGTCGTCGCCTCCGAGGTGAAGGCGCTTGCCGCCCAGACGGCCAAGGCGACCGAGGAAATCAGCACGCAGATCGAAGGCATGCAGAGTGCCACCGAGACGTCGGTCAACGCCATCCGCGAGATCGGCAAGACCATCAGCTCGATCTCGGAGATCTCGTCGACCATCGCCGCGGCGGTGGAGGAACAGGGTGCGGCGACCAAGGAGATCGCTCGGAACATGCAGGAAGCCGCGCGGCTTTCCACGCAGGTCGCCTCCAACGTCACCGACGTCAACAAGGGCGCCGGCGAGACCGGCTCCGCCTCGACCCAGGTGCTGGCCTCGGCGCAATCGCTCTCGAAGGAAAGCGGTCAGCTGCAGCTTGAAGTCGACAGGTTCCTGACCGCGCTGCGCGCGGCATAAGCCGCCCTTCCGCTTAATTCTGCGATCGGCGGCTGAGCGATCAGCCGCCGATTTCGTTGTTGGTGCGCGCTGGCCTCTGCTTCCGCCGGCCGCCGTCCAGCAGCTCCCGCAGCGCCTCGATCTTGGCGGAGCCTGCGCCCCTGCGCCAGATCAGCACGATGTCGAAACGGTTCTCGCCCGGCGGCAGCTTCTGCACAGCCAGTCGCCTGCTTTCGGGGAAGGTCGAAAGCACGCTTTTCGGCAGCATGGCAATGCCAATGCCGGCGACGACGCAGCCGAGCATGGCGTGATACGAGCCCAGCTCGATCGTCCGCTCCGGGATCTCGCCGCGCTTCGCAACGCTTTGCGCTGACCCGAGAGATCATTCGTCGCGCGCGCAGCGAACGCGACAAGGCCATCGGCATTGCCATCGACCGCGCTTTCCTATGGGCCTTGCGACAGGTCCGACGCGTGAGTGCATTACGTCAGGCATCGCGTTCGCTTGTCCGAAAACGACGTGAGCGCATCGCTGCCGCGCAGTTGCGCGATTTAAGGGAGCAAGAACTCGCCGACATGGGGTGAACCGTGGCGAAATCGAGAACTGCGTGCGCTATTGCGCGCAACGCCCGCGATGAAGACGCGCTCGTCGCGACCTAGCCGACTTGGCCCCGGTGCCGCAGAAAGTGGTCGGCGAGAACGCAGGCGACCATTGCCTCGCCCACCGGCACTGCGCGAATGCCGACGCACGGATCGTGGCGACCCTTGGTCATGATCTCGGTGTCGGCGCCCTTGCGGTCGATCGTCTTGCGCGGTGTCAGGATCGACGAAGTCGGCTTGACCGCAAAGCGTGCAACCACGGGCTGGCCGGTCGAGATGCCACCAAGAATTCCGCCGGCGTTGTTGGACAGGAACGCCGGTCCCTGGTTGCCCATGCGCATCTCATCGGCGTTCTCCTCGCCGGATTTTTCCGCCGCAGCGAAGCCGGCGCCGATCTCGACCCCCTTCACCGCGTTGATGCTCATCAATGCGGACGCAAGGTCGGCGTCGAGCTTGCCGTAGATCGGCGCACCGAGCCCGGCCGGCACGCCTTCGGCGACAATCTCGATCACCGCGCCGATCGACGAGCCGCTCTTGCGCACGCCGTCGAGATAGCCTTCCCAAAACTCTGCCGTCGTCTTGTCCGGGCAGAAGAACGGATTGTTGCCGACCTCGCTCCAGTCCCACCTATCGCGGTCTATTGCGTGCGGCCCGACCTGCACCAGCGCACCCCGCACCGTCACGCCCGCCACGATCTTGCGCGCGATCGCACCCGCGGCAACGCGCATGGCGGTTTCGCGCGCCGACGAGCGGCCGCCGCCGCGATAGTCGCGCAGGCCATATTTTGCGTCGTAGGTGTAATCGGCGTGGCCGGGACGGAACTTGTCCTTGATGTCGGAATAGTCCTTCGAACGCTGATCGGCATTCTCGATCAAGAGCCCGATCGGCGTTCCGGTCGTCACCTGCACGCCCGTGTCGGGATGCTCCATAACCCCCGACAGGATTTTCACCTGGTCCGGCTCCTGCCGCTGGGTGGTGAAGCGCGACTGGCCCGGCCGGCGCCGATCGAGATCACGCTGGATATCGTCGGCGACAAGCGGGATCTGCGGCGGGCAGCCATCGACCACGCAGCCGATCGCAACCCCGTGGCTCTCGCCGAAGGTCGTGACCCTAAACAAATGGCCGAATGTGTTGAACGACATGGGCTTGTGGTAGCCCCGGCCGCGCCAGGGGTCAAATGATCGGGCAAGCCCGCGTCAAGCGTACTTGGTCAGCCTACCGCCGGCGAAAACATAGACGACGCCCTGCTCCACCTGCGCTTCGACCGCCTCCAGTGCCGTGGCGACGCCGGTCGCCACCATCAGCGCGCGCATCGTGCCGCCATGCGCCACCGCGACCGTGTCCGAGGTCAGTTCGGAGAGCCAGGCCCGCATCCGCACCGCGACCTCGGCATAAGTCTCGCCACCCGGCGCAGTGGTCCCCCAACGATCCTTGTGGCGCGCCGCGAACGCGACCGGATCATGCGCTTCCATTTCCGGGACAGTGAGCCCTTCCCAGACGCCCCAGCCGATCTCGCGCAGGCGATGTTCGACCTTGTAGCTGTTGGCCGGCAGGCCGAGCGCGCCGCGCAGCAGATCCATGGTCACTCGCGCACGCGACAATGGACTGGACACATAACCAAAATGCTGCGGCTCGCGCGCGTCGCGGACGATCAGGTCACGCAGAATGCCTCCGGCCGCTTCAGCCTGCACGCGGCCGCGCGCGTTCAGCGGGATGTCGCGGCTGCCCTGAAAGCGCCCTTCAGCGTTCCATGCGGTCTCGCCATGACGGACGTAGTAGATGACGGGCGAGGACATGGTCGTCGGCATCGCGCTTTCGGCGCCTATTCCTTCGAATTCGCGAGCGTCATGTCCGGCGCATCGGGACGCTTCATGCCGACGACGTGATAGCCGGAATCGACATGGTGAATCTCGCCGGTGACGCCGCGCGACAGGTCAGAGAGCAGGTACAAGCCGGCGTCGCCGACCTCCTCGATGGTGACATTGCGCTTCAACGGCGCGTTGTATTCGTTCCACTTCAGAATGTAGCGGAAATCGCCGATGCCCGATGCCGCCAAAGTCTTGATCGGCCCGGCCGAGATCGCGTTGACGCGAATGTTCTTCTCGCCGAGGTCGGCCGCGAGGTAACGCACGCTGGCCTCGAGCGCCGCCTTCGCCACGCCCATCACGTTATAATGCGGCATCCACTTTTCGGCGCCGTAATAGGTCAGCGTCAGAACTGACCCCCCGTTCGGCATCAGCTTCTCCGCGCGCTGGACCACGGCGGTCAGCGAATAGCAGGAGATCAGCATCGTCTTCGAGAAGTTGTCCTGCGTGGTCTCGAGGTAGCGTCCGTCGAGCTGGTCCTTGTCGGAAAACGCGATCGCGTGGACGACGAAATCGATGGTGCCCCAGGCCTTGCGCGCCTCCTCGAACACGGCGTCCAGCGTCGCCGGCTCCGTGACATCGCAATGGCCAAGCAGGATCCCGCCGAGTTCCTTGGCAAGCGGCTCGACGCGCTTCTTCAGCGCCTCGCCCTGGTAGGACAGGCCGACCGTGGCTCCATGCGCCTGGCAGGCCTTGGCAATGCCCCAGGCAATCGAGCGGTTATTGGCGACACCCAGAATGATGCCGCGCTTGCCCTTCATCAGCCCCGAATTGTCCGCCATCTACGAACCTCTTTCGAATCCGGATCCGGTTCAGCCCATCCGATCCGGCATCGATACGCGACAGGAGGGGTGTAATGGCACACCCCCCACAGGCCTTCAAGGGACCCAGCCAACACAAGAAATAACCGACAGAAACAAAGGAATAGCAGCACACTCAAGGTGTTAGTAGGATCGGAACTGTATCTTTCCACACCCACGCCTGGTCCGTCATGATCGCCTTCCGCCCCAGCGTCGAAGCCATGATTCCCGCCCTGCGCCGCTACGCCCGGGCTCTGACCCGCGACGCCGACGTCGCCGACGACCTCGTGCAGGACACTTTGGTCCGCGCATTGCGATCGGAGAAGCTGTTTCACGGCGGCGACATCAGAAGCTGGCTGTACACCATCCTGACCAATCTCAACCGCAACCGCCGCCGGTCGCTGGCGCGTCGCCCACAGGTCTCGCAGCTGAACGAAGACGACGAGCCCGGCGCCAACGGCACTGAAGCAGAAGGTCGCGACATCGAGCGCGCGCTTGCCGGGCTCGTGGAGGAGCAGCGCTCGGCGTTGCTGCTGGTGGTGCTGGAGGGGATGACCTATCGCGAGGTGGCCGAAATCCAGGGTGTGCCTATCGGCACGGTGATGTCGCGCCTCGCCCGCGCACGCGCACATGTCAAGATGTCGATCGACGGCGAGAAGGTAACGTTGCGACGAGTGAAGTAACGCCATTTTGGGGATGAGCACCTCATAGCGTTTGAAGAACAAGAACTGGACGATGACAATGACCGAACCGAACATGCCAGTCACAGAAGACGAGTTGCATGCGTTGGTCGACAACGAACTGCCGGCTGATCGCCGCGCCGCGGTCGAGAACTGGCTGAAGACCCATCCCGACGATGCCGCTCGCGTCGCCGCGTGGCGCGCAATGGGCAATGCAATGCACGCCCGCTATGGCGGGGTGGCGGACGAGCCGGTGCCGACGCGGCTCGAGCTCGAGCGGCTTGCGACCCAGCCGCGCCGGTGGATGATCGGCGCCGCGGCAGCCGTGTTGCTTGCGTTCGCCGTCGGCGGCGGCGTCGGCTGGTTCGCCCGCGAAGCAGCCGCAGCGGTCGCAACGGCGCCCGACCCTGTCGATGCCATGCGCGAGGAGGCTTTCGCCGCGCACCGGCTGTACATCGGCGAGGTACGCCATCCGATCGAGGTGCGGGCGGAGGAGAATCATCTGCTGCCATGGCTGTCGCGGCGTATCGGCATGACACTGCGCGCGCCGGACCTGTCGAAATTCGACTTGAAGCTGCTCGGCGGCAGACTGCTGCCCGGCATCGGCGCGCCGGCCGCGCTTCTGATGTACGAGAACTCCGCCGGCGAACGGGTGACGCTGTACACAACGCCACTGAAAGCGCAGCGCTCGTCGTTCCGCTATCAGGAGGCCGACAAGTTTGCGTCGATCCACTGGGTCGCCGACAATTACGGCTGGGTGGTCTCCGGTCCCGCCGACAAGCCGCGGCTGAAGAGCATCGCGATGGCAGCGATCGAACAAAGCGAGCGGCGCTGACCGCTCGCAAAAACGCGTTACACTATCCGTGATAGTGTAACGCGGCTGCAAGGGTCCATATGAACCTCCACAGATGATGGAGGGCTCATGAGCGCCGGCTGCGGACACACCCACACCTTCGACGGCGTCTCGGACGACTACAAGCGGCGGCTCTGGCTGGTCATCGCCATCAACGGTGCGATGTTCGCGACCGAGATGATCGCCGGCGCTGTGGCTGGCTCGGTTGCGATGTGGGCCGATGCGCTCGACTTCCTTGCCGATGCGGCCACCTACGGCTTGTCGCTGGCGGTGATCGGCCTGGCGCTCGCCGTGCGCGCCCGTGTCGCGCTCGTCAAGGGGATCAGCCTGACATTGATGGGACTGTGGGTGTTCGGCACGACGGCGTGGCACGTGTTCGTCACCGGCGTGCCGCGCGCGGAAGTCATGGGCGCGATCGGTTTCCTCGCGCTCGCTGCGAATGTCCTGAGCGTGCTGATTCTGATGCGCTACAAGGACGGCGACGCGAACGTGCGGTCGGTCTGGCTCTGCTCGCGCAACGATGCGATCGGCAACATCGCAGTGATGGTGGCCGCCGCCGGCGTGTGGGGCACGGCGACGAAATGGCCGGACCTGGTCGTCGCCGGCTTTATGGCCGCGCTGTTTCTCTCGTCCTCAGTGCAGATCGTCCGACAGGCACTGGTCGAGATGAAGGCGGGAAAGATCGATTTCCACGCGCATGAGCACGACGACCCGTGCTGCGAGGGGCAAGCGCTCGCGACGCATTCGCATCACGCCGCGCACTGAAGCTGCCTGAGTCCGCAAGCAGTGGAGATCAATCACAGCGGCCTGCGCGCGCGCCTGATGCCTCCTTTCGCAGGGATGGCGCACGAGCTATCATCCTTTCATCAGGGAGACTGATGATGCTGACGCTCGACATGAAACGCATCGTACGCGAGCAGCCGCTCGGCTATGTCGCGACGGTTGCCGCCGATGGCACACCCAACGTATCGCCGAAAGGCACTTTCTTCGTCGTCGACGATGCGACCATCGCCTTCGCCGAGATCCGCTCGCCCGCGACCATCCGCAACCTGCAAGGCAACCCTCGCATCGAGGTGAACTTCATCGATCCGTTCGCACGCAAGGGCTATCGCTTCGCCGGCACGGCAAAGATCGTGCCGCGCGGCGAAGAGGATTTCAACAAACTGCTCGAGATGTCGGGCTCGACACTTGCGCCGCGCGTACGTGCCGTGGTCGTCATCACCGTGGCCAAGGCGCTGCCTCTGGTGTCGCCAGCCTATGACGACGGGACGAGCGAGCCCGAGATACGCCGCTCGTGGACCACGCGCTTTCGCAAGCTGCAGCCCAACGAAAGGTTCGAGGAGTAACTGTTCTCACATCCCGCTGCGCGGGTTGTAGGGCTTGGTCTCACGCCAGCGCTGCATCAGCGCTTCGAGGTCGGCATCGTTGCCGTCCGGCAGCGCGATGCGCACGGTGACGAACAGGTCACCCGGGTCCTTACCTTTCACCGGCATGCCCTTGCCCCGCAGGCGGAATGTGCGCCCGCTCGAGGTATTCTTCGGGATCGACAATTCGACCGCACCGTCAAGCGTCGGCACGCGCACCTTGGCGCCAAGCACCGCCTCGTAGAGCGTCACCGGAAGCTCGGCGCGCAGGTCGTTGCCGTCCACCTTGAACAGCGGATGCTGCGCGATCGTCACCGTGATCAGTGCATCGCCCGGACGATGACCGGCGATCTCCTGCCCTTGCCCGCGTAGGCGGATCGTCTGGCCGCTGGTGATGCCGGCCGGAATCTTGACGTTGAGCTCCTTGCCGGTGGGCAACCGCACACGCTTCTCAGCGCCGTGCACCGCGTCCTCGAGTGTGATGCCGAGCGAGGCATTGAGATCGAGGTCGGGCATCGCCGACGGCCCGGGCTCGTACTCGAACGTCTCGGCGCCGCCGCCACGCGCACGCGCGGCACCGCCGAACATGCTGGAGAGGATGTCGTCGAACGCACCGCCGCCGTGGCCGCCTTGCGGCCCAGCTCCGCCGGTGCGGAAGGTGAAGGTCTCGAAGCCGTCGCGCGAGCTGCGCGAGAAGCCGCCCGGCCCGCCAGCGCCGCCACCTGGAAAGCCCTGGAAGCGCGGCTTGCCCTCGGCGTCAATTTCGCCCCGGTCGAACTGCTTGCGCTTCTCCTCATCGCCAATGATTTCGTTGGCGGCGTTGACTTCCGAAAAGCGCGCGGCCGCCTTCGGATCGTTCTTGTTGGCGTCCGGATGGTGCTTCTTGGCAAGTTTGCGAAACGCGCTCTTTATCTCAGCCGCGCTCGCGCCCTTGTTGACCCCCAGCACATCATAGGGGTTGCGCATTGTTCCACTCTCCTTGCGGGAAATCCCCATTTGCCCGCGCGCTGCCATGCGGCGACGGACTTCAGTTCATGTGGGAACGACGTGGCATTTTTGCAACGGGACCACCTCCCGCGCAGAGGGCCGAACCGCGTCGCCTCAGACCCTTCGCCAGGGCTTCATGGTCCGCACTTCCCAACCCTTGCCGACCTTACAGGCCTCGCCCTGCAGCCAGGTCTCGGCCTTGTCCTTGACGTAGCTGGCGAGGAAATCCCGACAGGTGACACCGTTCGCGGAATAGGCATTGGTCAACGGCGTCACCGAGCCGCGTGCGCCCGTGTGCGGGTTTTCCCACGGATGGCTGGTATCCTTGCCGCCCCGCGCCAGGGCTTCGGTCGCGGCCGCCCGGGCATAGGCCAGGTCGGCCTCCGACGGCGACGGCACCGCGCTGAGGCTGGCATAGGCCCCGACCGCGGTCGGCCGGATCGAGGCGGTGGTCTCCGGCTCGGCCTTGCTGTCTGCGAACATCGAGCCCAACTGATAGGAACAGCCGCCGAGCACCGGTGCGGCCACAACCAGCAAGGCTGCGGCGCAGGCCGGCCTTGCGAACGCCAATAGGCGCGCGCTTACCCATCCCGTATAAGGAGAACGTGGCACTGGCTGACAAACTCCCGGACGCAACCGAGGCACCCCACGCACATGACCGATACGACAATCAACAAGACCCCAAACTCGTTAACGTCCGGTGATTTTACGGCGGCCGAGGAGCCGTTCGCGCTATTTTCGGAATGGCTTAACGAAGCATTCAAGTCAGAGCCGGCCGACGGCAACGCCATGACGCTTGCAACCGTCGACCAGGACGGCCTGCCCGATGCGCGCATGGTGTTGCTGAAGGGTGTCGACCACGGCGGCTTCGTCTTCTATTCACATGTCGACAGCGCCAAAGGCCGCGAGCTCAAGGCAAACCCGAAGGCGGCGCTGGTGTTTCATTGGAAGTCGCTTCGCCGCCAGGTGCGCATCCGCGGCAACGTCGAGGCCGTGACGCCGGCCGAGGCCGACGCCTATTTCGCGACCCGCCCGAAGCAGGCCCAGCTCGGCGCGTGGGCGAGCAAGCAATCGCAACCGCTGGAAAGCCGTTTCGCCTTCGAGCAGCAGATCGCAAAATACGCAGCCAAGCACCTGATCGGCGACGTGCCGCGCCCGCCGGGCTGGAGCGGTTGGCGCGTGGTGCCGCTCGCGATCGAGTTTTGGCACGATCGCCCTTACCGCCTGCACGACCGCATCGTCTTCACCCGCGCGACCTCAAAGGATGCGTGGACAAAGACGCGGCTGTATCCGTAATGCATTGTCGCTCGCGAGAGGCGAAGCGGCGCCGTTCTTCGAACGGTCCCAGGCGAGCGAAGCGACGCCGTTCTTCGAACGGCTATGGGCGCTCGCAATGACGCGTGAAAGAAAGTCCTGATGGCCCAGTCCCATTCCAATCACCCGCGCCGGACGTTGCTGCTCACCGGCGCCAGTCGCGGCATCGGCCACGCCACCGTGATCCGTTTTTCGTCCGCCGGCTGGCGCGTCATCACCTGCTCGCGGCATCCGTTCCCCGAGGAATGTCCATGGGACGCAGGTCCGGAAGACCATATCCAGGTCGACCTCGCCGACCATCAGGACACCGAGCGCGCCATCAAGGAAATCCGCTCGCGGCTCACCGACGGGCTGTTGCACGCGCTGGTGAACAACGCCGCGATATCACCAAAGGCACCGGGCGGTGCCCGCATGGGTACGATCGAGACCGACGTCGATACCTGGACGCACGTATTCAACGTCAACTTCTTCGCGCCGATTACACTGGCGCGCGGGCTGATCGAGGAGTTGAAGGCGGCCAAGGGTTCGGTGGTAAACGTCACCTCGATCGCCGGATCGCGCGTGCATCCGTTCGCGGGAGCAGCCTATGCGACTTCGAAAGCGGCGCTTGCGGCGCTGACCCGCGAAATGGCCTTTGACTTCGGCCGCCACGGCGTGCGCGTCAACGCGATTGCACCAGGTGAGATCGACACCGCCATCCTCTCGCCGGGGACGGAGGAGCAGATCGTGCCGCACATTCCGCTCGGCCGCCTTGGTACACCCGACGAGGTCGCGCGCGTGATCTACGCGCTGACTGCCGAGACGAGCTCTTACGTGAACGGCGCCGAGATCCACATCAACGGCGGCCAGCACGTGTGAGGACGGCTGCCACCGGCCCGACAGTCCACGTCAGTCTGGAGTTGCGCCGGATTGCTTGACGATCGGTGCCCAGCGCTTGACATCGTCGCGGACGAACGCGGCGAATTCCGCTTGGCTGTTACCGACCGCGGACGCGCCTTCGAGCTCAAGCTGCTGCCTCAGCTTCGCGCCCTTCAAAGACTCGGCGATGGCTGTGTTGAGCTTGGCGGCGATCGGCGCCGGCAGGTTTGCAGGCGCAAAGACGCCGAACCATGCCACCGACTCGAACCCCGGAACGACTTCACCGATCGCAGGTAGATCGGGAAACGCCTGCAGGCGCTTTGCGCTTGTCACGCCGAAAGCCTTCAGCTTGCCGGCCTTCACCTGCGCTGCTCCAGTCACCATGCTGATGAACATGAGGTCGACATGGCCCGCCAGCACATCGGTCATCGCCGGCGTAGAGCCCTTGTAAGGAACGTTGAGCAGCTTGATCCCTGACATCATCTTCAGCTGCTCTCCGGCGAGATGCAGGGACGATCCGATGCCGCCGATGGCAATCGTGAGCTTGTCGGGCTTGCTCTTCGCCGATGCAATCAGTTGCTCAAGGGTCTGATCCGGCAGCCTCACGTTACCGACGAGCATGCTGGGCACGGTCGCAATCATCGTGATCGGCGTAAAATCCGCGATCGGGTCGAAGGGAAGGTTCGGATAAAGCGTTGCGTTGATCGTATGGCTGGTGAAGCTCACCAGCAGCGTATGTCCATCGGACGATGCTTTGGCGACCGTATCCGCGGCGAGATTGCCGCCGGCTCCCGGCTTGTTCTCGACGATCACCGGCTGCCCGAGAGCCGCCGACAATTCGTGCGCAACCGCCCGCGCCATGGTGTCGGTCGTGCCGCCGGGGGACGCGCCAACGAGAATGCGAACCGGCTTCGACGGATAATCCGTCGTCTGGGCGCGGCTGGCGCTCGACGAGCCTGCAAACGCGGCGGCAACGAGGATGACGGATGCCGCCCGACAAATCGCTTTCATTGTTCAATCCCAGTCATTTCCCGACTACCTGGCTTCACCGGTATTGCCATATTGATATATGTTTATATCATAAGGTAAGTCGTGGCCAACAGGAATTGGACCGTCTCAATGGGCATGACCCTCGCGGAAAAGATCATCGCAAAGGCTGCCGGACGTCCGAAGGTGGCGCCAGGTGAGATCGTGACTTGCAAGGTCGATCTGGCGATGATTCATGATTCGGGCGGCCCGCGGCGGGTCAAACCGATCCTGGATCGGCTGGACGTCGGTGTCTGGGATCCGAGCAAGGTCGTCCTTATTACCGACCACTATGTTCCGGCAACCGACGACGAGAGCCGCAATATCCAGGCTATCGCCAGATCGTTCGCCGCTGCCCAACGCATTGCCAATTTCTACGACCAACAGGGGATCTGTCATGTCGTTCTCCCGGAGCGCGGTCACCTGCGCCCGGGAATGTTCGCTGTCGGCGGCGACAGCCACTCCCCCACGGGCGGCGCGTTCGGCGCGTACATGTTTGGCGTAGGAGCCACGGAAATGGCTGGCGTTCTGGCGACCGGGGAGATCTGGCTGCGCGTGCCGGAGACAATCCTGATCGATTGGACCGGAAAACTCGGTGCCGGGGTCTCTTCCAAGGATATGATGCTGCTGCTCTGTGCGAAGCTCGGCATGGACGGCGGCCGATATCAGGCCGTGCAGTATGCGGGCGACGCCGTCCGCGCCTTGCCCATGCAGGAGCGCATGACGCTTGCCAATATGGCCGCAGAGCTCGGCGGCCAAGCCGGCCTGATCGAGGCCGATTCCATCACCAAAGATTTTCTTCGCGCCGCCGGCGCCGACGTCGAGGATGACGAAAGCTGGCGCGGCGATGCGGACGCCACAATGAGCGAGCATCATGTCTTCGACGCGACGGCGCTTGAGCCGCAGGTCGCAGCTCCGCATAGCCCCGCCAACGCCGCACCGGTCTCGTCACACACCGGAACGCGCGTGGACGTCGCCTATATCGGGGCCTGCACCGGAGCCAAGCTCGAGGACCTGCGCATGGCCGCCTCGGTCCTGCGTGGGAGGAAAGCCGCGCGAGGCGTCGAGCTGCTGGTTGCCCCCGCCTCTCTACGCGATCAGGAAATCGCCCGGCGCGAAGGAACGCTTGACGTCATCCTCCAGGCTGGCGGCCGCCTGCTGGCGAATGCTTGCGGCATCTGCGCCGGCTATGGCGATGAGCGGTTCGGCGAGAACGTCACGGCAATCTCCTCGACGGCACGCAATTTCAAAGGCCGCATGGGAGCCGCAACCTCCAACGTGTATCTCGGCTCCCCCTACACCGTCGCTGCATCGGCGGTCGAAGGCCGCATCGCCGATCCGCGCGCCCACATCTGAAGGACACCCTGCATGAGCGGCCGTGCGTTCGTTTTCGGCGACAACATCGACACCGATGTTCTCGCGCCTGGAAAGTACATGAAAGCGCCCGTCGAGGAACTTGCGCGCCACTGCATGGAAGCCATTGCACCGGATTTTGCACAAACAGTGCGAGCCGGTGACGTCGTCGTCGCCGGCCGAAATTTCGGCATGGGGTCGTCGCGCGAACAGGCCGCGCAGGCGCTGAAGATCCTCGGCGTATCAGCCGTCGTCGCCAAGTCCTTTGGCGGAATCTTTCTTCGCAACGCCCTCAATCTCGGCTTGCCGGTGATGGTGTGTCCGACCACGGAGCAGATCCGGCAGGACGATCGCGTCGCAGTGGATCTCGTCGGCGGCCGGGTGATCAACGAGACGACCGCGACGACACTTGCCGGTGAGCCCCTGCCCGGCTTTCTCCTCGACATGCTCGCCGACGGCGGACTCGTTCCGCACCTGGAAAAGCGGCTGGCGGCGAAGCGCGAAACGTCAGGCTAGTGTCGTGGATCAGAAATTCGCACTATCGTTGCCGCGAGTCCATCGTGCGAATTTCTGATCCATAAACGACACTAGAATCATAAACTTGCTAGTGTCCTGATCGAATCTGAAGTTCGCTCTGAGCTCGCTGCAAAGTATAGCGAACTTCGGATTCGGGACACTAGTTGAGCGACGACGCCGAAAACCCGGCGGCCCGCCCAAGTGTCACCGCGGTCAAAAGGCCGTTCCCGGAGAGATAGCCCGATGCCTCGGGTCCAGACAGGCCACGTGCGGCTCCACCTCCTGCAAAGAGGTTAGGAAACCGCTCGCCGTTGGCCCGCAAGACGTGCGCATGTCGGTCGACGACAAGACCGCCTTGTGTGTGAAACAAGGTACCGGTCACGCGCACGCCACGATACGGCGGCATCAACCGCTTGTCCGGATCGAACCTGCGGCCGAACGCATCGGCCGCTCCTTCTCGCGCGGTAGCGTCGACGTGCTGCAAGGTCTTCGCAAGCGCATCCCCGGGCACGCCGAGCTGATACGCCAACGCCTGCGCGTCATCGCCGGACTTGATGGCGCCAAGCTTGACCGCGCTGCGGTAATCCTCGAACTCCATGCCAAGCTGGTGCAGCCGCTCGTCATAGATATTGAAGGCGATGCCGCCCGGCTGGCTCAGCACGAATTCGGCCTGTTCGGAATAGCCTGCATGTTCGTTGGCGAAGCGCACTCCGGCCGCGTTGACCTGTACGCCACCTTCCATCATCAGCGCCCAGGTGATCAACACGCCGTGCGGATGCGCGACCGATCCGTGACCCTGATAGCCCGAAAGATCGGCGGTCGCAGCACCCAATGCCTCACCCCATCGCAGCGCGTCACCCTGGTTGCCGGCATGGCCGAAATAGAGCGCATCAGCGATCGCGGGAATATGCCTTCCGACCAGCGGCTGATTGCCACCGAAACCGCTGCACGCCAGAACGAGTGCCCGGCACCCGATCCGTTCGCGAGCGCCGCCGGGCCGCCTCACTTCAACACCGCAGATGCGATGATCTGCCGTGACGAACAGCGTCGTTGCGACAGCGTTGGTCAGCACGTCCAGACCTTCGTTGTCCGCTGCCGCAACCAGCATCGCCATGAGTTCCTGCCCCGTGCGGTTGGGCGTGCCGTGCATGCGCGCGACCGAATGCCCCGGGTAAAGAAAGCTTTCCACCAGCTCGAACTGCACGCCGTGGCGGTCGACAAGATCGTGAATGGCATCGGCGGACATGGAGGCGACCGCATGCGCCATCGCCACATCGGTTCGCCCTTTCGCCTTTTGCAGGATATCGGCTGTCAGGAGATCGGCGCCATCAGCGACGCCCCTCGCGATCTGGAAGCGCGTTCCTGCGGCTGGGATCAGCCCGGACGATAGTGCGGTCGAGCCCGACGGCACAGCGTCGCGCTCGAGCACCAGCACGTCCCGGCCCATGCGCCGCGCCGTCAGGGCCGCCGTCAGGCCGCAGGCGCCGCCGCCGATCACCAGCGTATGCACGTGGGCGGGGGCGCTAAAAGAGGCGACCCGTTCGACGCTCATCGTCCGCCAGCCTGCAAGAGAGCAATAAGGTCGGCGCAGGTCGTGACGTCGGCGACTGAGCGAAGCGCTTCAACGCTCGTGCGATGGACATCCTCCGAAAACGCTGCACAGCCGTCTTCCAACAAAAGCGCATGGAAATCGCGAACATGTGCGTCGCGCAATGTCGAGGCGACACCGCCGTTGGTAACGATCCCGGAAAAGATCAGGCTTTCGATCCCGGCCTTGCGCAGAACCCATTCCAGTCGGCTCATGTAGAACGCGGAGAAAGCGATCTTTTCAACCGAAAGATCCGACGGCTGAAGTTCATCGACCAGGGCGTGGCCCCAACTTCCCGGCGCAAAATCCCCCTTCCGCAAGAACGGCCGCAGCGCCTTCAGATGCGGTGAGACGAACGGTTCGCCGCCCTTGCCCGGAACCAATGTGAAATGGGTCGAGACGATCCACCCGCCGCGCGAGCTGACAGCGTCAGCAACGGGCTTCAGCCGTTGGGGAAGGGCTGCAATCGCCGCAGACGTCGCGCCGCCACGCGCGTAGGCCCCGTGCGGATGGATGAAATCACGCTGCAAATCGACAAGGACCAGGGCGATGCTTTCCGGGCGCGCGAGATCGATCATGGATGCTGCCGTTCGAGAATGATGTTGCCCAGGCTGTCCACGCGCGCCTGGAAATCCGGTTCGACGAGAACGGTGGTGTCCTGCTGTTCGAGGATGGCAGGTCCCTGGATGGTCGCCCCAACGGGCAGCTCCCGCCGCGCATAAATGGTTGCATCCTGCCAGGCACCGTCAACATAGACCCGCCGAACGCCCTGCGCGGCCCCCGCAATGCTTCCGTCCGACGGCGCAAGCGCCGCAAGATCGAGCTTTGGTCTGCATCCGACCACCGCGACATGGACATTGAGCATGCGGATTGGAATGTCTTCCAGAAGACGACCATAGACCTCGCGATATCGTCGCTCGAAAGCCTCGCGGATTGCGCCGACATCCAGCATCCGGCCCGCCTGCCATGCGATCGGCGCGGCGACTGTATGAGTCTGCCCGAGATAAAGCATGTCGAAGGTGACAAGCGTGTCACGCGACACGAACGCCACTCCCGAACGATCGAGCAATCGCGCTCCTTCTTCCGCCACCCGGGATATCTCGGCATTGAGGTCGGCGATGTCGATCTCGGCGAGAGCCCGATTCACGGTCTGCACGAAGTCATGACGCATATCGGCGATGACGCAGCCGAGCGCCGACGTTACGCCGGGATAGGGTGGGATCAAAGCTGCCTTCAGACCGACCTCCCTCACGAGCGCACCCGCATGGAGACCTCCGCCGCCGCCGAAGGGCATCAGCGCGAAATCTCGCGGGTTGTGGCCGCGCTCAATCGAAACCAGACGGATCGCTCCGGCCATGCGGCTGTTGGCAACCCGGACGATCGCCTCCGCAGCGGCGATGGCGTCGAGGCCCAGCGGGTCGCCGATGTGACGCGCAATCGCCTGCCTCGCCGCCTCCGTATCGAGGCGCGTCAGCGCGCCACCGATCGGACGTTCGGCATTGATGCGTCCGAGAACGACATTGGCATCCGTGAGCGTCGGCCGCTCGTTTCCCTGGCGGTAGCACACCGGACCGGGCACGGCGCCGGCGGATTCCGGCCCGACCTGCAGAATGCCGCCTCGGTCGACCGATGCGATCGATCCGCCGCCGGCCCCGATCGTCGTGATCTCGATCATCGGCGTCCGCACGACGAGGCCGAAATCAATGGCGGTCTGCGCCGCAAGCGCAGTTTGCCCATCCGCGATCAGGGAGACATCGAAGCTTGTGCCGCCGACGTCACCGGTGACGACGTTGGGAAACCCGGCCGACGTGGCAATGTGCGCCGCCGCTATGACACCGGCGGCCGGGCCTGACAGCGCCGTCCGCACCGGGCGCGCCTTCGCCATCTCGACGGTCATGACGCCGCCGTTGGACTGCACGATCAGCACCTGCCCGTCGAATCCCTGTGCGGCCAGATCGGCCTCCAGCCTGTTCAGATAGTCCGCGACTACGGGCTGCAGATACGCATTGAGCGCGGTGGTCGAGCTGCGCTCGAACTCACGGATTTCGGGCAGCATCTCGCTCGAGATATTGATGTAGGCGTTCGGCCAGACCGACTTCAACGCTTTGGCGGCAACCCGTTCGTTCTCGGCATTGGCGTAAGCGTTGATGAAGGTAACGGCGACGGCCTCGGTGCCGAGCGCCAGCAGATCGCGCGCGCGAGCGATGACTTCGTCTGCATCGAGTGCGGTATGCACTGTACCATCGGCCAAGGTCCGTTCGCGCACCTCGAGGCGACGTTCGCGCGGGACCACCGGTTCGAACTGGCCCCACAATCCCCAGGTCTGCGGGCGATCGCGGCGGCGCATTTCCAGAACGTCACGAAAGCCTTCCGTCGCGATAACGCCGGCCTTCCCGCCCTTGCGCTCGAGAAGCGCATTGGTCCCGACCGTCGTGCCGTGAACGACGGTACCGAGCCGGGACAGCTCGCCGGCTCCGTCGCGAACGCCGTTCAGAAATCCCTCCGCTTCACGCCCGCGCGTGGAGGGAACCTTGCCGATCCAGCTGCTCCCGCTGGCCTCATCGAGAAAGAAGAGATCGGTGAACGTCCCGCCTACGTCCACACCGACGATGAGCTTGCCCGTCATGCCGCACCTTTTGCAGCGCGCGTGACATACCCGCTCCGAACATCATGCTCGATGGCCGAAGACGAACGCTGCGCGGCGGGCCCGTAGCCGCCACCACCCGGCGTTTCGAGCCGGACACGCTCGCCTTTGGCGAGCTTGGCGCCGACCCATTTCGAAGCCATCGGCGGATGCGCCTCTGTGCCGTCTCGCTGCAACACGGTGAAGCGGTTGAGCGCGCCGGGGTCGCCGCCAAGGATGCCCGGCGGCGCGTAGCGTCCGCGCTCGCCGAACAGAAAGACGTCGGCCTCCTCTTCCAGCAATTCGATCTCGTAGACGGCGCCAAGCCCGCCACGGTGTCGGCCGGCTCCGCCGCTGTCGGGCCGCAGCGCCCAGCGCGTGAACATCACGGGATAGGCCGCCTCGAGAATCTCGACCGGTGGAATCGTCGCCGTTGAAATCGGCGCATTGCCGTGATTGAGGCCATCGCCCTCCGGATGACCGCCATGGCCTCCGCCGAAGAACGAGAACATCACCCACCGCTGGCCATTCTTGCGATGTCCGGCCAGCGAAAGCGCGTTGATCGTCCCATATGCGCAGCCATTGACGCGTTCGGGACAGGCCTGAGCCAGCGCCACGAACACCGTGTCGATCATGCGAAGAATGGTTTCGGTATAGCCGCCGACGGGCTTTGGCGCCCTCGCCGAAAGCAACGTGTTTTCGGGTATCACGAACCTGATCGGATCCAGGACACCGGCATTGGCGGGCACGTCACGGAAAACATGCTTGAGCGCGACATAGCAGGCCGCGATCGTGGTCGAACGCGAGATGTTGAGCGGCCCGGCGCATGCGGGCGAGCAACGCGAGAAATCCAGGGTCATCGTCTCACCCGAAACAGCGAGATCGAGAGCGATCCTGAGCGGCTTGTCGACAATGCCGTCGTTGTCGAGAAAATCGTCGGCCGAATAGACGCCGTCCTTGAGCTCGGCAATGCTGGCCCGCATCAGCTGGCCGGCGCGATCGCGCAACTGCGACAAGGCATCAGCAACGGTCTCGTCCCCATAGTCGTCGAGCAGACTGGCGAGCCGGCGTGCTCCCAGATCCAGCGCACTGATCTGGCCGTTGAGGTCGCCATAGGCGCTGTTCGGCAGCCGTGAGTTGGCGGTAACGATGTCGATGATGTCGGAACGCAACTCGCCCCGGGCGAACAACTTGACCGGCGGAATGAGCATTCCCTCCTGGAAGCTCTCGGTCGCGACCGGGTTATAGTTGCCCGGCACGTTTCCACCGACATCGTGCCAATGCCCTACCGACGCGAGCCAGCAAAACACCTGCCCATTCCGGAAAAATGGCCGTACGAGCTTGAAGTCGGAAAGATGCGTACCGCCTTCGTAGGGGTCGTTGAAGATATAGACGTCGCCATCCGCAAGATCGCCTTGCTTCGCCGACTTCTCGATCACGGCGCGGACCGCGAACGCCATTGCGCCGACGAAGATCGGCAGACCCGCCTTGCCCTGAACAAGCGTCTCGCCGGTTTTTGCGTGATAGAGGCCGTGGCTGGCATCGCGCGCTTCCGCAATGATCGGATTGAACGCCGATCGGAACAGCGTCGCGTCCATCTCGTCGGCGATCTGCTCGAGCCTGCCCTTCAGCACCGCCAGCGTAACAGGATCGATCTCACTCATAGCGGCGCCCCATCCTCAGCATATCGTCGGTGCCGAGGACATCATTGATACCCTTGAAGTCGAGCATCTTCTCGCGGTAGGGGGCCGTCGTGCCGTGCGCCTTGAGGCTGTCGAAATAGTCGGCAAGCGCATGGACGAGCGCACGGACCGTTCCGCCCGGAAAGATAGCGATGGCATAGCCCAGGGCTTCGAGACCGGCGGCATCCGTAAGCGGCGTCTTCCCGCCTTCGACCATGTTCGCTAACAGGGGCACACGGCCTTTGAAGCGGCGGCCGATCTCGGCGAGTTCCTCCGCCGAAGACGGCGCTTCGATGAACAGGATGTCCGCGCCGGCCTCCACATAGGCTTCGGCGCGATCGAGCGCAGCGCCAAAACCCTCGACGGCGATCGCATCGGTCCGAGCAATCATCAGCACCTTGTCGTCCGGTCGGGCATCCAGCGCCGCCTTGATCTTACCGACCATTTCCGCAGTCGAAACGAGCTGCTTGTCGTTCAGGTGACCGCAACGCTTCGGCGTCACCTGATCCTCGAGCTGCAATGCGGATGCGCCCGCGCGCGCGACAAGTTTCACGGTTCGCTGGACGTTCAGCGCATTCCCGAAGCCCGTATCGATATCGACGATCAGCGGGATTCCGACACGATCACCGATAGCCGCGACACAGTCGGCAACTTCGCTGAAAGAGACGAGCCCGATATCAGGGCGGCCGAAACGCGTGTACGCGATGGAAGCGCCGGAGACATAAGCGGCCTCGAAGCCCGCGCGCTCGATCATTAGCGCCGAAAGCGCATCGTAGCATCCCGGAGCGACGAGAAGGTTCTTGTGCTTCAATCGGTCGGACAGTGCGATCATCTTCTAAAGTCCCAGGTAAGCTTTCTTGAGTTCCGGATCGTTGAGGAGAAAATCTGCCGCCCCTTCCATCGCGACCCTGCCGTTCTCGAGCAAATAGCCCCGCGAAGCGACCGTCAGCGACTGCACCACATTCTGCTCGACCAGCAAAACGCCGGGCCCCTCCTCGCGAATCCGGCTGATCAACCCGAACATCTCCTCGACGAGAAGCGGCGAGAGCCCGAGCGAAGGTTCATCGAGGATCAAGAGCTTCGGGTTTCCCATCAGTCCGCGTCCGATGGCGAGCATCTGCTGCTCTCCGCCTGAGAGCGTGCCCGCAAGCTGGTGCACGCGTTCCTTCAAGCGCGGGAAGATACCAAACACCCGTTCCAGATTGCGGGCACGATCCTGGCGCCCCCGACGATAGCTCCCGAGCTCGAGATTTTCACGCACGTTCATGTTCGGGAAGACGCGCCGCCCCTCCGGCACATGGATGAGACCTGCAGCAACCATCTGCGACGCGTCGGCGCCGGTGGTATCGACGCCGTCGAAACGCACAACGCCTTCCCACGGCCGCAACAGACCGCTCAGGATACGGTTGAGCGTGGATTTGCCGGCACCGTTGGCGCCGAGCACTGCGATGATTTCGCCAGGTCCTGCTTGCAGACTGACATTCCGCAGGACGGGCACGAGACCATAGCCCGCCTTCAGGCCATCGACCTCAAGGAGCATGACGCACCTCCCGCCGGCTCCGAAGCCGTTCGGCTGCACCCCGCCCCAGATAGGCTTCGATCACGGCGGCATCGCTCGTGACGCTTGTGGTGGTTCCCTGCGCGATGATCCTGCCGTTGGCCAGGACATAGACCCGTTCGGCCAGACTAACGACCGCCTGCATCACATGCTCGGTCAAAAGCACCGTCACGCCGTCTGCGCGAATAGCACGAATGACTGCGACCACTTCATCGACCTCGGTCGGATTGAGGCCGGCCATGACTTCGTCGAGCAGCAGCAGCTTCGGGTCGGTGGCAAGCGCCTTCGCAAGTTCGAGTCGCTTGCGCGCCGCAACGGTCAGACTTGCTGCGGGCTGATCCAGGCGACGCTCCAGCCCCACCCGGCACGCAACAGCCTCCGCATGCGCCAGTGCCTCCCGGCGCGCGGGTCTGTGAAGATGCGCGCCCACTGCGATGTTTTCGCGAACGCTCAACTTTTCGAACGGTTGCACGATCTGAAACGTTCTCGCGAGGCCCCGCGCGCAGATCAGGTGCGGTGCCACGCCGGCGATATCGGCGCCGAGGAAGCGCACAGCTCCCGCATCGGGCCGAACGAACCCGCTGATCGAGGCGAACAGCGTGGTCTTGCCTGCACCGTTGGGACCGATCAGCGCAACGATCTCACCTTCGGCGACATCGAGCGACGCGCCGTCGACTGCGGAAAGCCCGCCGAAACGCTTGCGCAGATCTCGCACCTCAAGCATCGACTGCTCCCGGCGAGGCCTTTGGCCGGCGGCCAAAAGCGCTTACGAAGCCGCTCGGCAGAAAGCGCAGGGCCGCGATCAGCAGCAGGCCATACAGGACGAGATTTAGTCCTGGCGCATTGCCGGTGATCTGCTTCGCCAATTCACCCAGCGCATGCAGCACCACCGCGCCGATGAGCGGTCCAAACGCCGTACCTACCCCGCCAATGATGGCCACCAGCAGCGCTTCGATCGACATCCCCGGCCCAAAGGCGATCTGGCTGTCCACGAACAGGAAGTTCTGCACGTAGAACACACCCACGGTCGCAGCCATGGCCGCCGACAACGCGATCGCCAGAACCTTTGTACGAACCGGATCGACGCCCAGCGCCTGCGCGCCATCCTCATTCTCGCGCACGGCGATCAGTTGCGCGCCGAAGCGGGAATTCTCCAGCCACAGCGCGATCAGGCATCCGCCCGCAACCAGTGTCCAGGCGATCAGATAGAATATGCGCCGGTCATCGAACTGAAAGTTCGCCGCGCCGCGCGCGAGCGGAACCAGCATGCCGAAGCCACCGCCGGTATATTCGAATGAGGCGATCAACACGCGCGCCACCTCGGCGAAGGCGAGCGTGACAAGCGCAAAATATGCCCCGCGTAGCCGGTAACGGAAAACGAGATAGCCCAGCAGGGCGCCAACCATCGCCGTCAGCGTGATGGCGATCGCTCCGGCAAGATAGGCGTTGATCCCGTGCCTGACCTGAAGGATCGCGGTGCCGAACGCACCTCCACCGAAGAACAGCGCATGCCCAAACGAAAACTGGCCGCCGTAGCCACCAAGCACGTTCCAGGACTGTCCCAGGAAGGCAAACATCAGCACGAGCAACCAGAACGAAAGCCAGAACTCGGACTGGACGACGAACGGCACGGCGAGCAGCGCCGCGAGCAGTACGCTTCCTGCCGCCTTTCCGCTCATGCCCGCGCCCCGAACAGACCGGTCGGGCGGAATAGCACCATCAGGATGAACACCACGAAGATGCCGATCTGACCCAGACTTTCACCCAGATAGAGGCCGCATAACGCCTCCACGACGCCCAGCAGCAAGCCGGCAAACAGTGCACCGGGGAAACTGCCCATTCCGCCGAGCACGACCGTGGTGAAAGCGACAAGAACGAACGCGTATCCGACCTGCGGTGTGACGTAGAACGTCGGCAACAAGAGACAGGCCGCGGCAGCAACCATGGCCGTGCCGATTCCAAACGTCATGGCGTAGATGTGTTCGACGCGCACGCCGACGAGCCGGGCGCCTTCGCGCTCGCGCGCGACCGCCCTGATGGCCTTGCCGAGATCGGTGAAAGTCATGAGCGCCCAAAGCAATGCGCCGAAGGCGAGCGCGCCGAAGAAGCCGACCAGCTTGGCGATCGGAATGAACGCCACACCAAGGTCGACGACTTCGAAAGCATAGCGGCTGTCGATCGAGCGCGTGGTCGAGGTCCAGAGCCAAAGCGCAAGATTGTCGATTACGATGGCAAGGCCGAGCGTGACCAGGAGAACGTTTTCGTCGCGACCGTGCCAGGCCGGCTGAATGACGAGGCGCTGCAGGACATATCCCGCCGCAAAGAACGCCGGCATCAGGACCAATATGGCGACATAGGGATCGACGCCACCAAGCGTATAGAGGAAAAGCGCGGCGTACAGCGCCAGCATCAGCAGGCTCCCGTGCGCGAAGTTGATGATGTGCAGCACGCCGTAGATCAGCGTTAGCCCAAGCGCCGTGAGCGCGTAGATCGCGCCCAGCGCCAGGCCGTTGATTACGGCCGGAACAAGCAATCCGCCCAGCATGAGCCTTCCTGGCCGCTCTTCGGATCAGCCCTGCGGGATCGGGAAAGCCACCTTGGCCGACGCGAACTCCGCCGGATAGATGACCTCCACGCTGCCCTTCAGGATCTGCGTGTTCGCTGGCTGCGCCCCCTCGTTCTGTCCGTTGACGAACTTAGTCGGTCCATAGGGCATGATGTGGTCGCCGTAGGTCGAGGACGCGAGTGCGGCAGTCACCGCAGCGCGGCTCGGCTCACTTGCGCGTTCCAGCGCGTCAGCCAGGACGCGCATGCAGGAGTAGTTCAACATCAGTTCGTAGGTCAGGTCCCAGCCCTTGTCGGCGACCTTTTTCGCAAAGACCTTCGACAGCTCCTTGGTCGGATTGTACCAGTGATTGCAGTCCATGATGTATTCGGCCGCTTGCGGATACTGCTTAGCAAACGCGACGTTCGACGCCGCGCCACCGAGCAGGGCGTAGATGCCGGCCTTCGGACGGACGCGCTGCTGCTGCAGCGTCCGGGCCATCAGGATAAACTCATTCTTGTAGTTTGACGGGATGATCAGGTCGGGGTTGCCTTGTCGGATTTGCAGAGCGATGTTGGTGAAGTCTCGCTGCGGCGACGGATGGCTGAGCGTCTGCATCACCTGAATGCCGATACCTGGCAACTTCTCGTTCAACAGCTTTGCCATGCCCGATCCGAACGCGCCGTCTTCGTGAACGATGAAGGCGGTCTTGGCTGCCCCACCGGCGTCTGTGTTGATTTTCTGCAGCGCATCGAGCGCAAAGCCTGTGATCTTGCCGAATCCCGGCGCGAAACGAAACGTATTCGGTAGACCGCGCGTCACGATCTGATCGACGACACCGACATCGACCAGATGCGGAAGATTGTGCTTGGCGGCAGCCTGCGTCGTCGCAAGCGCGATGCCGGAGGCGAACGGCCCCTGGATTGCGAGCACGCCCGCCTCGGCCAGTCGATCCACTTCCGCTGCGCCGACATCCGGCTTCGATTGCGCGTCGGCCAGGACGGCCTCGATCTTCGCTCCGCCCTTCGATTTGATGCCGCCGGCCGCGTTGATCTCTTCCAGCGCGAGCAAAGCACCCTTCCGGCATTGCTCGCCCTCATAGGCGAGACCGCCCGTCACGGGATGCAGGATGCCGATCTTCAGATTTGCCGGCTGCGCCGTCAGAATCCCCGGCATGCCAAGCGTTGCTGCTGCCCCAGCCGCGCCGAGCACGACATTCCGTCGTGTCAGACCCGAACCGATCCGCATCGTTCTCCTGCTCATCGCCCTCCTCCTCCCTTTGTAGTGCCTGTCCGCTTGCGCGGCGGCTTGGTCTTGCTTCCGGAATTGTCCTTTGCTTCCGCGGTCGCAAAACGTCCGTGCCCGGCGGCCTGTTCGCGTGTCAGCGACATCCGGTACTCAAAGCGATCCGGCCGATAGAGAATTTCGATGTATTGGGCGGGCTTACCTGACGTGTCCTTCACACATCGCTTCATCAGCAAGAGCGGCGCGCCCACACTTACCTTCAATCGCGACGCGACAAGGCTATCCGCCAGCGTCGCAGAGATGGATTGTTCGGCCGCGCCGACCACCACGCCGGCACGCTCGATCAGATCGATGATCGGCGTCGACGCAAGATCCTTGGCGCCATAGGCCCGGCCGATCCGCTCAGGCACGTAGGTCGTCGATTGCGACAGCGGTTCGCCGTCGAGACTGCGAACGCGCACCGCGCGCTGCGTGCGCGTATTCGGCTCGAGTTCGAGGCGCGCTCGCACGACACCCGTGGCCGGTACATAGCCGAATTCGATCACCTCGACCGAGGTCTCACGGCCGATCGCCGTCAGGTTCTCGCGCAAGCCGTCGATGCTGGCGGTGATCGGCCGCGCATCGAGCAGCGAGGCGGCACGATCGGTTACCGTCGTACCGCGCCCGCGCACGCGTTCAACAAGGCCTTCAGTAGCAAGTTCATCGAGGGCGCGCTTCGCGGTGATGCGGCTGACGTTGAACGCTTCCGTCAGTTCGAATTCGCTCGGAAGCACCGAACCGCCC
>NZ_JAVIFX010000037.1 GCF_031157255.1 Bradyrhizobium sp. LHD-71
CCTGATCTACTACAACAATCACAGGCCTCATCAGGCCCTCGCAGGACAAACCCCAAAGGCATTCGCCGCTACCAAGACCACCGCGATCCAATCACCGATTTAGTGAACATCTATAGCAACGATCATCCAGGTCGGTACTTCGCTCGGCAGCATGGCGACGAAGATCGAGCCGAAGAAGACGACAACCTTGGGATTGGAGATCTGGATCAGAAATCCGCGCAACAGCGGATTCCGCGCCTGCTTGCTGCTCATGCTTTCGTTCATGTCGACGGGGTCGGCTGCATGCCGGAAGATCTGATAGGCGATCCAGAGCAGGAATAGCGCGCCGGCGAGCTTCATGCTCATGAAGAGCCAGGGAAACTGGTGGAACAGAAAATTGAGGCCGAGCAGGGCAGCGATCGACCAAACGGTCGTCCCGATCCCAAGGCCCAGCGCTACCTTGATGCCGTTGGCCCGCGATTGCGCAACTGCGGTGCGTGCCGTGACGAGGAAGCTCGGGCCCGGGCTCATGGCTGCAAGAAGGTGAACAAAGCCGATCGTCGCCACTGTCAGCAGGTTTGCAGTCATTGAGATCTCCGCTTATGCATGCTCGCGCACCGCACGTCGTTCTGCTGAACGGGGCGCCAGCATCGTCGACGGAACCGAAGAGTTCAAGCGCACCTAAAGTGGAGCGGAAGTCGGGATGAAGAAACAAGGGCCGAATGGGAACGTGTCTGCCGAGATCATACCGGATCACTTCTGGCGTATCGAATACGATCAAAGCCACGACCGGGACGCGCCCCTCCTGCCGAGCCTTGCCGAAAGTCCAAATTGTCAGAATTTTGCTTACGCGCTGCTCAAGCATTTCGGGTGCGAGATATCACCGTTTCGCTCAAGCAACCTGTGGGAAGATTCGAAAGAGACGTCCGTCGTCACGGGTGCGCTTCTTCCGTTGGATCTGCTGTTGTTCAATTGGACGTCGAGTCCCTGGGGCGCGCACGTCGCACTCCATCTTGGAGGTGAGGAGGCGATACATCTGAGCAAGAAGCAATCGACGGCAGTCGTTTGGCCGATAAGCAAATTCCAGACTTTACCGGAATATCGCGTCTTCATCGGCGCCAAACGACTGCGCTGTCTCGACGTCCTGCATTGACATCGAGTTAAGGGCACGCCACCGAAGCTCGTGACGACCGCAGGCGATGGTGCGTCAGCCGATCAGACGGTGCGGCGTGCGCCTTCGCGGATCCGCTTCAGCCATGGAGCCGCGTGGAAGACGCTCATCAGCAGGTACATCGCCGTCATGCCGCTCAGCGGCGATGCATGTGCGGTCGCGCAGAGCATTGCAGCGGGATCAGCGCCCAGCACCCCACTCAGCAACGCCATGATGGCGAAGGTCGGCGAGGCGGCCAGCGCGAGCCAATCGGCCAGACCAGGCGCGGCGTGACCGCGCTTAATCTGGCGGCCGGATTCGCTGCAACAGATCTGACTCATGGCTTTGTGTTGTCGCTCTGATTCCGGAACGCGGCCTCGCCGGCGTCGGACACCTCGACCCACGTCTTGTCAGGTGGCGCATCCGCGACGTAGCTGTCGTGCCAATTCCACCACTTGTAGGTCGGCGTTTGAGGATAGCCCGCGGGCGAGTCCTCCCAGACCTCCTGGCGACCGAGAGGGGTGATGTCGAGGTAGTTCCAGGTGCCACCCATCTGCTCGTCGCCGCGATTGTTGATGAAATAGGTGCGGAATACGCGGTCGCCGTCGCGGTAAAACACGTTGGTGCCGTGCCACTCGTCGACGCCGAAGTCGGCATCGAAGCTGTCCGTGATCGTGAACCACGGCATCTGCCATCCCATCCGTGCCTTCAGTCGCGCGATGTCCGCCTGAGGCGCGCGCGAAGCGAAGACGAGGGTGGTGTCGCGGGCGTTCAGGTGAGCGACGTGAGCAACCTGATCGGCGACCATGGAGCAGCCTCGGCAGGCGTAATCGGGCCAGCCGAACACGTCGGGCTCGAAGAAGGCGCGGTAGATGATCAGCTGGCGTCGGCCTTCGAATAGGTCAAGCAAGCTGACCTTGCCCGCCGGCCCCTCGAAAGCGTACGCCTTCTCCACGGCCATCCACGGCATACGGCGGCGCTCCGCCGCGAGCGCGTCACGCGCGCGCGTCTGCGCTTTCTCCTTCACGAGCAGTTGCTTGCGGGCTGTTTCCCACGCCTCCGGCGATACGGCCACAGGTGTGTGCATGGCAGGGCGTCCGTCTTTCTGTCCGTTCTCGGCTGATGTCGTCATGAGCTTTGAAACCTCCTGATTTCAGCGAGTTCCCGCGCTCGAAGCGCCACACGCCCGCTGCTCATCGCTCGTTGCTGGGCAGGAGACAGTCTCGCACCGCAGATCCGGCGGTGGGAGTAACAAGTGTGGCGGCATTTCGTGCCGGGATCTGCCGGAACGTCGCTCGCCGGAGACGGTTCGTTAAACGTGTCAAGGAGCAGGCGCCATGAATGCAACAGACGCGCGCGCTCGGCAGGGCCATCGCCTTCTGCAGGTCGGCGTTGCGCTCTTCCTCTTCACGTCATTTTGGGGCTTTGCGATTCCGGTCGTCGCTGCGCCGCGCCTGGGGCTGTCCGTTCACACGCTGAGCGCCCTGCAGGGCGTGATGTTGATCGCGCTCGGCCTCATCTGGCCGCGGCTGCAGCTCAGCGCCTTGATGGTGCGAAGCGCGTTCTGGCTTCTCATCTACGCCACGCTCGCGATCCTCGCCGCCTTCGTGCTTGGCGCGGTGTGGAGTGCAGGCGCCGAGACCATGCCGCTGGCTGCTGGCACCGCGCACGGTTCCTCGTTTCAAGAGAGCGCGATCCGGTTGATCGCCTACTCTTCCGCGCCGACAGGCATCATTGCCTTCGCACTGATCTTCTGGGGTTTGCGCGTCGCGCCCTGAGATAGCGAAGCCGCTGGCGAGTCATCTCGGAAAAAATTAGGCGAATCACGGGCGAGACGTTCGTCGGGATGGTCACGGTCCGCGGATTTTCCTGCGACGTGGCTCACGACGCGACGGGGAAGCGACGAAAAATGAATCGGGATAGAGCGGTTGCTGTGCGACGCGCATTGCCATTTCCTGAGGGTGCTTTGAATTGCCATCAGGTTTCGGCGAATGGGCTATTTCTTCCGGCCCATTGGAATCGACTCTGGCTCGGGTCGCACGCCGCTGCCGCAGGTCGGTTCGGGAACAAAAACCAACCTTTTTTGCCTCGCATCTGAAAATATGGCGCGCTCGCGCGTCACCCGCAGGGCGGGGCAGCCGGAAAGGACCCAAACCATGTCGTCTGTAGAGGTCGTAATTCGTGAATCCGTCGCTGCTGATCGCCAGTCGCTGATGGCACTCATGATCGAACTTCAGGATTTCGAGCGCCAGTTCGCCGACCGGGCCCTTCCAGATCGCGCGTTTGCGGCGTGGTACATCGATCGCCTGTCGCGAGTCGTCGAGGAGAATGAAGGATCAATCCTTGTCGCCACGAAGGATGGTATACCCTGCGGCTTCGTCGCGGGCTTTCCCGAAGAGGAGCCCGAGCTTCGCGACTGGTATTTCTATGTCGCCGAACTCGTCGTTTCCGAGAGCGATCGCAGCCGCGGTATCGGAAGGCGCCTCCTTTTGGCCATGGAGGACGCGGCGCGCGCTCGGGGACTGAAGCGCATGGGAATTGGTGTGTTGGCCGGCAGCGACCGGGTGCATCGTCTCTACATGACGCTCGGCTATCGCGACTACGCAATCAGTCTGCGGAAAGAACTGCCGTGAACGGTGGCCCCAATTGCGCAGAGAAGCATTAAACGCAAGTTCTGCCAAGCTCTCGCAGCCCAAGCCTCTCTCGGCTGTTTCCGGAGGTCACAGAAGGGCCATAAGCTGCCATTGAAGACGAAGGCACATGTTTTACTCGATCCTGACGGGCTTTCTTCCCGATATCCTAAAGTCCATCTTGGTTGAAAAGACACGAGAGGCAGCGAAATGCTACCGACACCAATCACTTATTGCTTCTACCGTTGTCGCGGGCTCTGCCTTCACACTTGGATCGTCGCGACTTTTGCAATCATGATGGCCTCCGCTCCACTGCAGGCTTCAATAGCACCAAAAACGTCAGCGTGCGGATACCTCGCTGGTCTAATTGATAAGGCACCGCCATCAGGGCCGTTGTTCCTGCCCAGCTATCCGACCGTCGAATCGGGGCCCCTGCATGGCGCCGCCTACCTCTATGACAATGCGGTCGCCGCCATCGCATTGGTCGGTTGCGGTGAGCAAGACAAAGCGTATCGGATTGGCTCGGCGATTCTCTGGGCCATCGACAACGACCGCACCTGGCATGATGGACGGCTCAGGAACGCTTACGCCGCGGGTGTGGTGGCGAATGGCCCCATCAAACTTCCAGGGTGGTGGGACAATACTCAGAACAAATGGTTAGAGGATCGATATCAGGTGGGCAGCGATGTTGGTAACATCGCATGGGCCATGTTGGCGTTGCTGTCGATTGATGATGTGAACACCGGCTCTCGGTTCCGCGATGGTGCAGCACGGCTTGGCGCCTGGGTCGCGCAATGGGCCGATACGCGCGGTACTGGCGGTTTCACGGGTGGTACGTTTGGGCACGAACCGACGCCGGAAGTGCGGACGTGGAAATCGACTGAACATAATACTGACCTCGCCGCCGCGTTTGGCCTTCTTGCGATCCGTACAGGCGATTCGCGCTGGCGCGACAAGGCAACGGTTGCTGAGTACTTCGTGAATACGATGTGGAATCCGGGATGCGCCTGTTTCGCCGCAGGTACTGCTGAAGACGGCGTCACGCACAATCCGATTTTGGCTCTGGATGCTCAGATCTGGCCTTTAACAGCGATTCACGGCGCCGCCGGGAAATTTGCATCGGCAATGACGACCGCCGAACAGCGAATGAGCGTCGGTGGGGGCTTTTCTTACGGTGAAGACCGGGACGGTGTGTGGACCGAAGGGACGGGCCAAGTGGCTCTCTTGATGAAATTGCTCGGCAGGACTGAGAGGGCAGAGTCGTTGATCGCCGTCATCGAATCCCAGAGGTCGCCCGATGGTGGGTTCTATGCCACGACTGTCGGCGAGTTACCGACTGGGTTCCTGTTGGACACCGACCCGACCAAGCCGCGACTCTATTTCCGATTGTCGCATCTTGGCGCAGCTTCGTGGGTTGCCCTCGCTGAACGTGGGTTCAATCCCTTTACGATGACAAAAGGACTTCCGTAGTTGAGCCGCAGTGCTTCTCGTCTCGGCCGTTTCGGTCTACCGGGACCGCAACCGGATCGAGCGCTTCTTCAACAGGATCAAGCAATGCCGTCGCGTTGCAACGCGCTACGACAAGCCAGTGTCGTGGATCAGAAATTCGCACCATCGTTGCCGCGAGTCCATCGTGCGAATTTCTGATCCATAAACGACACTAGAATCATCAACTGCTAGTGTCCTGATCGAATCCGAAGTTCGCTCTGAGCTCGCTGCAAAGTACGGCGAACTTCGGATTCGGGACACTAGCTGCCAATCACCTTGCCCTCGTACAGCTTGCGTCCATCAGACTGTGGCTCCGCTCTTATGAGTCCACGCCCTCAGGCAGCTGTGGTCTCGTCGTCAGATACGATTTCCTCGAAGCGAGCAATGACCACCAGTCGTCAAGCTTCCGTCTTTCCTTGAGGAGCGATGCTCCTTCGTCAGCCATCGTGAAATAACCGATCATCGGCGCAAGGTGGATATCCGCCAGCGACAATTCGGGACCACAAAGATACGGCCCGCCGATGGCAAGTCTCTCCAGGGCGTCAAGACCGACGACCGCTGCAGTCAGCCCCTTGTCTATTTCGGTCGCGTCGGACGGCCATCCCAGGCGCGATCGGAAAACCCGATGAGCAAATACTTGGCGCACCAACGGCCAATAGAGGTAGCTGTCAATGATCGAAAGAACCTGGTTCATCCTTGCGCGGGGTCGCGGCTCCGCGGGCTGAAGCGTGTGACCGGCGAAAGCCTCGTCGAGGTAGCGCGTGATTGCGCCGGTCTCGTAGATTTGAAAGCCGTCGTGGATAAGCGCCGGGACGCGCTTGAACGGATGAAGTGCGAGGTAGCTTTCGGGCACGTCGTCGGCGAAGGGGTCGATCTCGATCCAGCGATAAGCCACGCCCTTCTCTTCGAGTGCGAAACGCGCGATCCAGCTATATACGCTGTATCGGTAGCCGTGGAGTTCAACCGTCATTGTGACGTCCTCCTCCGAAGTGTGCTCGTCAAGATCGCGCCGGTACGAACGAGCGGGCAGCGTAGCACGACTCGGCCTCGATCCGCCGGCGCTCAAACGTCCGGAACACGCTTCGCGCTCTTCCGGCGCAAGCGCTCCACGAACTTGCTTCCGTCGACGATGGTGCGCTCATGAAATCCGCGGCCGATCACCTCGATGGCGTCGCGACACTCGACGCGGAAGCGGAGGTGCCGTCTCTCGATGGCAACGAGCTCGACCTCGGCCGTGACTTCCACTCCGACGGGCGTGGCGCCGATATGACTCATGTCCACATGCGTGCCAACGGTACGCAGATGCGGCGCAAGATGCGGTCGCAGAGCCTCGATGCAGGTCCATTCCACAAAAGCGACCATGAAAGCGGTCGCAAAGACGGGAGGCATGTCGGTAAACCCGGTGAATGCGGTCGATACAGCCGGCACGGTCAGCATCTCCGTGACCGTGATCTGCTGTCGATGCCGCAAGCCGGGCTGCAGATCGGTTGGTGTCATGTCGGTCGTCCAGTTTCTAGGAGGCCCGTTGTCCTTCTGATCACCGCGGGCCGCCGGTGGGGTCGGCGCCGTGCCTTGCCCGCGCCAGAATCGCGAGCAAAGGCCCATCCATTGTCAGGACATTGTGGCGCCTTCAAGCGTCGCTACAGCGAGGCAACTCGTATGTTAAGCAAGCTCGTCGAAGGGCGACAACGCAATTCGGCCTTCGACGCGAGCGAAGGCATGAAGAGTATCGGGCATGATGAAGAGAATGGCTTCCACGACTGCCGCAAGCGACAGGCCCGTCGAAGACCGGACGGTCTCGAAAGTCGCCGTCATCGGTCTGGGGGCGATCGGCGGTGTGATCGCCGGCTCGCTGGCAGCCGCCGCGCGGCATGACGTCGTCGTTTGCGTGAGGAACGGAATCGATCGACTTGTCGTCGAGCGTCCCGACGATGTCGTCGACGTTCCGCTCCGGGCCTTGACCGATCCCGCCGATGCGGCGCCGGTCGACTGGGTGCTTCTCTGCACCAAGGCTCAACAGACAGTGTCTGCTGCGCCCTGGCTTGTCCGGCTCTGCGGACCGCAAACGCGAGTCGCGGTGCTGCAGAATGGGATCCGTCACACCGATCGTCTGAAGCCTCTGGTTGGGGCCGCAACCGTCGTGCCAGCCATCGTCTACTATAACGGCGAGCGACTAGGCGTCGATCGGGTGCGATTTCGCCGCGCAGGCGAGTATGACCTTGCCGTACGGGATGATATCGACGGACGGGCATTCGTCGAATTGCTCGGCAGCGCGCCGATGCGTATCCTGCAGAGCGATGATTTCGATACGCTTGCCTGGCGAAAGCTGTTGATCAACGCCGTGGCCAATCCGATCACCGCGCTGACGCTGCAGCGTCAGGCTGTGTTCCGTCGGGACGATATCAAGGCGCTCTGCCTCGCGATTCTCGAAGAAGCGGCAGCGGTCGGACGGGCCGACGGCGCCCGGCTTGCTCCTGACGAGCCCGAGCAAGTCCTTGCAACCCTGCTCACCTATCCGCCTGAAGCGGGTACGTCGATGTATTTCGACCGGCTGGGAGGGCGTCCATTCGAGGTCGAAGCGCTCACGGGTGCGGTCGTTGCTGCCGGCGCGCGTCATCGCCTTCCGACCCCGCTCAATGGAATGCTGTTGACGCTTCTCCGGGCGATCAGTGATGCGGCGAGCGAGCGTTCGAAAGGCGATGGATGACCGTTGCCGGCATGGAGATCGAGATGGTGCTCTGCACCTGACGATACGAAGCAACGACCCGGAAACGCCGATCAATGCGGGTGGCGAAACTTGTCGACGATCTCGGCGAAGGCGCCTGCAAATGGATGGAACGTGAAGCTCACTCTGTGGTGTCCCGGCCGAAGCGCAACGGCGCGAAAGATGGCGTTGGCCTTCATGATGTCGCGCGGCTTGCCGTCCACCGTTGCCCGCCACCAGGGATGCCAGACGTCGTTGAGAAGCAGCAGGCCGCCTGACGGCGCGTCGACGTCGACCTCGATCTTCGTATTCTCATAATGCACCAGACGTGCCGTGCCGGCCGCCGCACCGGCCGCACTTGTGCGCGTCACCGCCGGCGCGCGTTTGAGCAGGACAGTACGGCGAGGATCGACATCGGCCGGCCAGCCGTTGGCGAGAAGCTGGTTGAAATCCGCGATACGCCAGTCGGTGACCACCATCACGCGCGGTAGCGCGCCGGGATTCTCGTAGACATAGGCGTCCGGGGTGCGCGCGACGAGCGTGAGGTCGCCGGGCGCGAGCGACGGATCGACCTTCTCGACTGGAACGCCGATGGCGATGTAGCGCAGGCCGAACAGATCGGCGAAGACCGATCGATAGGACGGAAACAGCGGCGAGAAGCGGCGTTGGTCATAGTCCACGACTGTGTCGCCGACACGGGTGGCGTCGTAGAACCATTTGAGGCGCAGCGGATTGTGCCCAAATACATGGTCGCAGCCGTGAACCATGCACAGGTTTGGCCAATGATAGCCAATGCCGATCAGCTCGATGCGATCGCGCCGATCAGGCGCTGAAGCAACCGCAAGCTCAGACCTCAGGTGCGCCAGCGTGGCGTTGCTGGTGCCGTCATGCAGCGCATCGAACCTCCAGGGCGCCATGCCGGTCGACAAGTGCGGCGCATTGTTCCAGGCGAGGTCAGCGGCCGAAAACGAGGTCAGCAACAGTATACCCGCAAGCGGCGACAGACCGTTCAGCCGACGCGCGAGGACGAGCGCGGCGATCGCGCCGCCGGCGAAGGCGAGCGCGGTGACGACCGGTACGGTTACGAGCGCGACAGACACGACGGTGCGGGCCAGCCAGAACGCCGCAGCGACGAGCACAACCGGAATCGCCAGCTCGATTATCCGTTGCACTCTGCTAGGTTGCGGCACCGTGCCCTCGAGCCAGCGATGCACGAGATAGCCGGCAATGATGGCAAGCAATGCCCCGATGACGAACGTCGCATCGGCAGGCCGCCGGTACAGCATCACGCCGGGCAACCATTCATACATCGCATGGAAGGCGGGCGTGTACCAGCCGAGCGCGTAGAGCAGGACGACGCCAGTGGAGATGGAGAAGAAGCGGATGTCACGCGACCAGGCGAGGCGGCGCACGATGCCGAACGAGATGATGACAACGAGCAGCAGCGATCCTGCATAGACCAGGCCCATGTTCTGCGCGAGCGAGATGCTGGCACCACCCATCGTCGCCTTCCAGGACGATGTTGCCGGTCCCCAATAATCGATGGCCGGATCCATCGCACCGTAGAGATCGGCGAAGGCGAGGGTCAGGAGATGCGCGGGATGCAACGATCCCTCGCCGGCGATCATCCAGTCGATCTCGGGTCGGTTCGAACGCTCGGCGAACAGAGCCGTAAGCGTGACCGGAACAGCAACGACGAGGATGCCGGCCAGACAGCAGGCTGCAAGCGGCCTGAGGCTCGCGTGCATGCGCTCGCGCCAATCGTCACTCTCGATCCAGTGGTACGCGACGAAACCGACGAGGACATAGAGCGAGATTAGCGCAACCTGATCCCGCCCCACCGCGAGCAGGCCGCCGAACATGCCCGCCGCGAGGCCGGCGCGCCACGACGAGCGTTCGAGCGCGCGCGACAGCATCCACAACGTCAGCGCCAGATAGGCAAGGCTGATGATCTGGCCAGTATGCTGCAGTCGTGAATTTGCCGAGCCGCCGAAGGCGAAGGCGAGTGCGGCGACAAGTGCACCGGCTGCGTGCCAGCCGCGATCTCGGAAATACAGAATGATGGCCACGCCGCCGAGGAACAGATGGACGAACGTCAGGCCGTCGATGGCACGGAACCCTGGTTTCGGATCGAAACAGGCGAACAGAAAATGCAGCGGTGAGAAGATCAGTGACTGCGGATCGGAGATCAGCGGCCAGCCCGCGAAGACGTTGGGTGTCCAGAACGGCGACTGACCGTTCGCGAGCGACGTGGCGAGAAATTGCAGCGACGGCAGAAATTGCGACTTGGCGTCCCAGGGAATCGTCACGCGCCCCGACAGCCAGGGCCACGCCGGCAACAGAAAAGCGAGCGCGAACAGCGCGACAGTGAGGGCAAGCGGGAACTTGCCCGTCAAAACCACCGGTCTGCCAGTCCGCCCCAAAACGGGTGCCGCGGTGGCGGCGAGCCACGGCGGCGCTTGCGAGGACGGCACGGCGGCGGACTTGTCGATCAACGACAGCGATCGCGCTTCGCCCGGCCTCCCGAGCGGCCCGTCCCCAGGGTCGACTCCCATCTATGGCCTTTTGTTTGACGGAGGTGGGGCCTGATCCAAGTCAAGATCCTGGTCTGGATCGCACGCGGGCTGCCGCAACCGGCGACGCTCCGTTTGCCACCTGCGTGCCCGTTTCACCTTTAAGGCGAAGAGCGCGCGCAGGCACCACAACCGCGGTTGCATTCGAGCTTACGGCGACAACCTCGCGACGGAGAGAGTACAGTGATACTGAGAAGGCCTTGGCAGACCTTCAGGACTCAGTAAAAGACTTGATATACGGAATTTCTGTGGCGCCGCGTGCCGACCGTACGTAGATCGACGTCATGCAGCCTGCATCCTGTGAACAGACCGGAAACCGACGCGCCCCGCCGCCGAAGCGAGCGATCTTTCGGGCTTGGTGGGCAGAGGTGGCCCGGTCCGTGAGCGTTTAAGCAAGCGTTGGTCGAATTTCTGATCCACGACTCTAGGAAATCCGAAGGATTTCGTCGACCGTGGTATGGACCGGTCCGGTCGTGTCGATCTCGTCATCGGCCGCGTCTCGGAGCAGCGGCTCGATCTGCGCGATAAGCCTGCTTACTTTTCGCCGTTCCTCCTCGGTGCTGCCGTAACCATTGGACGAACGTGCTTCGAGCCGCTTCATGATCGTTGCGATGGGGGCGGAGAGGAGAACGATCTTGTCGATGAAGGGAAATAGCCGCGCCATGTTTTCCGCGCATCCGCTGACGAACAGCGTGCCCTGATCGTGCGAGGAGAGAAGTGCCCGGACCTGCTCCTCGCGCCAGACCCAATCCTTTCCCTTTTCCGGAGTGAGCGGATCTGACGGATCGACGTCGATCCATTCGGACCATTCCGGCGTGTCCAGATCCACCGCCCGATGGCCTCTCGCTGCGAGCTCTCGCACCACGGCCGACTTCCCGGTGCCCGACATGCCGGTGATCAAAACACGCTTCATGCGGCGTCTCCTCGTCGGTGTCCCGGCTACCATCAGGTTTAAGCAGAAACGCGGCCATCGGTTCGCCTATTTGCGGATGGCGCAGCGAAGGTCTAGGCAAGGCAGCCACACGGATAGCAGGGTGCTCGTATGAAGCGAAGCGGCGGGGCATTCGCGATCAAGGCCGAGGTGGGCGACCCGCGGACGAAGGTCTTCGCGTTCACGGCGCAAAAGACGATGTATGGCGGCAAGCACATCGCCGAGGGCGACACGGTGTTCGTGTTCGTAAGCGAGAACGAGGGCGGGCCGGGACTCATCGCGCGCGGTGTGGTCGTTCTCGCCGGACCTGTCGCGAAGAAGCGCGGCGTTGCCCGGCAAACGCCGCGCGTGAACGTTTCAATCAGACGCACCGCGCTCGCGAAGCGGCCGTTGGGACGACGTGAGCTCAAGCACCTCACCGAATGGACGGATGGCCAGCCTGGTACCGAGCTCAATTTCAAGTTTTATCGCCAGGCCACGAACAAGATCGTCGGCATCTCGGATGAAGCGGCGGCATTCCTCAGCACGTTCTTCTAGAGCATTTTCCGGAAAAGTGGACACCGGTTTTCCGCAGAAAATGCGACCAAACAAACGAATCTAGTGCCGATGGCGGCAATGCCGGCCGACACTTCGGGCGGCAGAGCTATTTGTCTGGCCGCGGTCCAATGACGAGATCGTCACGGTGGATCATCTCGGCGCGGCCGCTGATGCCGAGGATGCTGAGGATAGCGCCCGACGAGCGGCCCTTGATCTTTTCGGCGTCCTCGGCGTCGTAGGCGACAAGCCCTCGGCCGACCTCGCGGGCATCTGGCCCGCGCACCACGACCGCATCGCCCCGGGCAAATGACCCGTCCACGCGGATCACGCCGGCCGGCAGCAGGCTTTTGCCGGCGCGTAGCGCCGCAACAGCGCCGGCGTCGATGGTCAGAGTGCCGCGGGCCTCGAGCGTGCCGGCAATCCAGCGCTTGCGCGAGGTCACGGGATTCGCCGCCGTCATGAACCAGGTGCAGCGGCCGCCCTTGGCGATCGCGCGCAAGGGATGGTCGATCTTGCCCGACGCGATGATCATGTGTGCGCCGGCAGCGGTCGCGATCTTGCCCGCCTCGATCTTCGTGCGCATGCCGCCGCGCGACAGTTCGGACTCGGCTGCGCCCGCCATCGCTTCGATCTCGTTGGTGATCCGTTCGACGCGCGGGATCAGCTTGGCGTCGGGGTTCAGGTTTGGCGGCGCGTCATAGAGGCCGTCGATGTCGGATAAAAGGATCAGGAGATCGGCGCTGGTCATGCTGGCGACGCGCGCGCCGAGCCGATCATTGTCGCCGTAGCGGATCTCGCTGGTGGCGATGGTGTCGTTCTCATTGATGACCGGCACTGCGCGCCAGTCGAGCAGCCGCGCGATGGTCGAGCGCGCATTGAGGTAGCGTCGCCGTTCCTCGGTGTCCTGCAGCGTCAGCAGGATTTGTCCCGTCTCGATGTCGTGCTGCCCGAGCACCTCGGACCAGATGCGCGCCAGCGCGATCTGCCCGACCGCGGCCGCGCCCTGGCTTTCCTCGAGTTTCAGCGCACCACGCGGCAGCTTCAGGCGGGCCCGACCAAGCGCAATTGCGCCGGATGAGACCACCAGCACGTCGCGCTTGTCGCGGTGCAGCTTGGCTATGTCTTCGGCGAGCGCCACCAGCCAGGATCGCCTGACACGCCCCGCCGCGGAATCGACCAGCAGCGACGAGCCGACCTTGATCACGATGCGCTTGAAATCAGTGAGATGAGGAGCAGGCATGTCCAGAATTTGGCGAAAGCGAATGTCTCCGCGCCTGAACCTGATGAGCGGAGGTCGGAAAGCCGACGCTGCAAAATGCTCGGCGTCATCCCTGCCAAAACAGGGATCCATATTCCAGAGCGTCCCCAAGGCCAATCGCTGACGCTCTGGAATATGGGCCCCCGCTTTCGCGGGGACGCCGCCGGGTGGTTACGGCTAGACCAACTGAACTCATCGCACATGAGCGGCGCGGTGCTTATTCCCCTCTCACATGGCGGCTGCTTTGGCAATCGGTCTGCCGGGCGGGCCGGCTCGTGCTCTGTCAGCCCGATGTGGTCAAGGATTCCAGCCGCCGCTGCCGTAGGGGCGGGTGATGACTTCAAGCAGGTGTCCGTTCAGGTCCTCGAAATAGAAGCCGCGGCCGCCGTCATGGTGATTGATCTCACCGGCCTTCGTCTGGCCGGGATCGGCCCAGTAGTTCAGGCTGCGATCGCGAACGCGGCCGAAGATGCTGTCGAATTCAGCGTCGCTGACCAGAAACGCATAGTGCTGCGATGCGAATTCGCCGTCGCTCTCCATGTAGTCGAGGTTCGCATCATTCTCGGTCGTGACCATGAAAAACGGCCCCCAGCGTTTTGGCGCCGGGAGGCCGAGCATCTCGGCCATGAACGTCGCTGACGCCTTGCTGTCACGGGCCTTCAGGATCGTGTGGTTGAAATGGATCGGCATGCTCGTGTCCTCCGGCGGCCTCGCCACTGGCCGAAAACATTGGGATTAACCGATTGTTCCTCATCCTCCGGGCGCGGACCTGGCCTTGTCCATGGATTGTCCGGGGCGAGAACATGCGCGCCGGGCGTGGTAGGAATCGGCCAAGCGTCTTTCATGGAAGCATCGCCAATGGGTCTGCCGACGAGAGCCATCAACCACGCGTCCTCCCGGGCGGTGCGGCCGGACCGGTCGCGGAGTCAGCGGGAAACCCTCGTTTATGCCGAGGCAGCGCTCGCCGAGGCGAAGCAGCAAGGTCTGCGGCTTGCCGTGCGCGCACGCTGGGTGGCGCTCGCGGTCATCGCCGTGGTCTCGCCGATCGTCAATCCGCACTGGGAGGTGCTTTATTACGAAATCGGTCTTGCCCTGTTCGCGCTGATCGGCTGGGCGCAGCTGCAGGTCGGCGAGGTCGGTCGGTCGCGTCGCGAGCTGTTCCTGATGTTCTGCGATCTGGCGTTGCTCACCTTCATGATCGTCGTGCCGAATCCATGGCGGGCGGTCGACTGGCCGGTCGCATCGCAGTTTCATTTCAGCAATTTCATCTTCTACTTCGTGCTGCTTGCCGGCGCGACGCTGGCCTATTCGTGGCGGACCGTGGTTGCGATGGGCGTATGGACTACCGGCCTGTTCTGCATCGGCCTGTTGTGGGCGTGGTTTCAGCCGGTCGATCCGGCGATGACCGAGCGTATCGGCACTGCAATCGGCGGCGATCAGCGGCTGCTGCGCCTCGTCGATCCGAGCTCGATGAACCTGCCGATGCGGCTCCAGGAGATCGTGGTCCTGCTGATCGTCGCAGCCACGCTGGCCTTGGCAGGGCGCCGATCGAATGATCTGCTGCTGAGTCATGCGGCGCTGGAGCGCGAGCGCACGAACTTGGCGCGTTATTTCTCCCCGACGGTCGTGAAGGAGCTGTCGAAGAACGACGAACCGCTGAAGCAGGTGCGGACGCAGAAGGTCGCCGTGCTGTTCGTCGATATCGTCGGCTTCACCGCCTATGCGGATGGCAAGGATCCGGAGGAAGTGATCCGCACGTTGCGCGAATTTCACGGCCTGATGGAGCATCAGGTGTTCCAGCATGCGGGCACGCTGGACAAGTATCTAGGCGATGGGCTGATGGCGACGTTCGGCACGCCGTTCTCCGGTGTCAGCGATGCATGGAATGCGCTGAAATGCGCGCAGGCGATGATCGCAACCGTCGCCGACTTCAATCGCGAGCGCGATCGCCAGGGGCAGCCGCCGATCCGCGCGGGTTTCGGGTTGCACTATGGGCCGGTCGTGCTCGGCGATATCGGCGCGCAGCGCCTGGAATTCGCGGTGATCGGCTCGACGGTGAACGCGGCGAGCCGCCTCGAGGCGCTGACGCGCGAACTCGGCTGCGTCCTGGTCGCAAGCGACGCGCTGATCGAACAGGTCCGCATCGAGATCGGCGAGGCCGAAGCCGGCCTCGGCAAGCTCACCCGCCAACCCGCCCAGGCCATCCGCGGCATCGAGCTGCCGATGGGCATCTGGATCCAGGCGTAGAGACACGTCGTTGCGACCTGGCTTCGCCCTTTGGGCTGCGCCAGGGCAAGGCCCAGCGACGAAGCACGCCGTCATTGCGAGGAGCGAAGCGACGCGGCAATCCAGTACAGCGGTTGCGTCAGGCTCAGCGCTGGATTGCTTCGCTGCGCTCGCAATGACGAGGGAAGCGATACGCACAGGATGCTCACAGGCAATTCGTTTTTTCCGAAATAATCATTGCCTTCATTCCTATCCGTAATACGATGGCCCCCGTCCCGCTCCAACGGAAGGGCGCGTCGCGGCCGTCTTATCGATGCGGAGCGGGATGCGGTGGCCGTTACGATGCCGGGCCATAGGCGAGCGAAGCGACGCCGTTCTTCGAACGGCTATGGAAAGCGCCGGAGAAATCCGTGTGATGCCTGAGGTGACAAGACGCCGGTACGACGGGCGGACGGTCCAAGTGCATGTCCGGGCGACAGTTCGCACGAACCGGGCGAAGCCAGCGAAAGTGGCGAGGCCTGGGGGCATGCAGCAAGCCGTTAAAAGAACCATCGCGTGCGGAGCGCTGGCGTTGAGCCTCCTCCGTGGCATTTGTCTTTAGCCGTGTGCTTGCCAAAGGCACACGGCGCCGCGGGCGCGGTGAAACGCCCTTGCGTTCCGCACAGCCCTTTCGGGCAAGGGAAGGCACAAGAGACCGGCAAGCCCCAGGCCGGACAAAGAACAGGGGCGACGATGCACGTCTGTAGCCCGGATGAGCGCAGCGATATCCGGGAGCTGACTCCGCGACACGTCTCACCCGGATGTCGCTTCGCTCATCCGGGCTACAGGTCGCAGGCTGTTTGACAATGTGAATAAGCTCGCTGTCCGGCTTGCCGCGCCGAAGCCCGTAAGGGCGAAGGCGGGCGCTTACCCGAGCGCTTCCTTGTTGACCACGTTGTCGCGAATGATGTCCCCGTCGAACGCGCTGAGGATGTTCTTTGCGGTCTGCAAGCTCATGCGGTCCGTGGCCTCGCGGGTCACGCCCGCCAGATGCGGTGCGGTGATGACGTTCGCGAGCTTGAACAGCGGATTGTCCGGCTGCGGCGGCTCCTGCGCAAAGACGTCGAGGCCGGCGCCGGAGAGCTTGCCCGTGGTCAGCGCCGCATAGAGCGCGGGCTCATCGACGATGCCGCCGCGTGCGGTATTGATGAGATATGCCGAGGGCTTCAGCCTCGCCAGCCGGTCGGCATTGAACATGCCGACAGTCTCTGGCGACTTCGGGCAGTGGATGCTGATGAAGTCGGCGCGCGGCAGCACGGCATCGAGGTCGGTCACGGGCTCCGCACCCGCAGCCGAGATTTCCTCAGCCTGTTTGAATGGATCGTAAACCAAAACATTCATTTCCATCGCTAGACAGCGTTTCACCGTGCGCGTGCCGATGCGGCCGAAGCCGATGACGACGACGGTCTTGCCCAGCACATCATAGGGGATTGCGTTGATGCGCTCGGGCCAGCGGCTCTGCTTGACGAGCGCATCGAGCTCGGCGCCGCGTTTGGCCAGCGCCAGCATCATGAACAATGCCGCTTCCGCCACCGATGGCGAATTGGCGATGCCGGTGGTCATCAGTGGGATCCTGCGCTTGTTCAGCGCAGGAATGTCGACCGCGTCGAAGCCGACACCGATGCGAGTGACGACACGCATGTCGCCGGACGAGTTCAATTCGTCCTCACCGAAGCGGGTGCCGCCAAGGGCCACTGCGTGCACCGGCGCGTGCTGGCGGAGCAGGGCGTTGAAGTCCGCAGCGGTGATGGCATTCGGGAAGGTGACGGTCTCGATGTCGCTGCGCTCTTTCAGGACCGCCATGCCGCTCGCCGAGAAAGTCTCGGTCACCAGCACCTTTTTCTTGTTCGTCGCAGCTGCCGTCGCCATCGCGTGTTCCTCACTGAACCAGTCTTTGATCTCACCGCGTATCGCAAGCCTACGGTTGCATCAATATGCCGTTTGCATGCTGCGACAGTCCGGCCTTGCCGCTGGCGGGCAGAGAAGGCAGTGTGGGCCAAGTTTGTGGACCATCAGGAGGAACGACTGTGTCTCATCCGGCAACCGCGCCGCTGCCTGCTTCCGTGCTCGAGGCGCTGAGGAAATTCGACACGCCAACGATCTGCAACGCGATGGAAATCGTCGCGCCTGAACGGCGGCTGACGGGATTCACGGTGAAGCCGCTGGTCTGCCCGTTTCCAAATCTGCCGCCGATCGTCGGCTATGCACGCACCGCGACGATCCGCGCCGCGACCACACCGAGCCTGCAGGGCGCCGCCGCCCGCGATCAGCGCGCAGCGTATTACGAGCATGTCGGCACCGGTCCTGGACCGACGGTCAGCGTCATCCAGGACCTCGACGGCGCCAATGTCGGCTACGGCGCGTTCTGGGGTGAGGTGCAAAGCAACGTCCACAAGGCGCTTGGTTGCCTTGGTGTCGTCACCGATGGCTCGATCCGCGACATCCCGCAATGGGCACCGGACTTCCAGGCGCTGGCCGGTTCGATCGGTCCGTCACACGCGCATGTGCATCTGGCGGGCTTCGGCGAGACCGTCAGCGTCGCCGGAATGATCGTCCGCCCGGGTGATCTCATTCACGCCGATTGCCACGGCGCGATCGTCATTCCCTTCGAGGTCGCCGAGAAGCTTCCCGCAGCCGCCGACCTGCTGGCGCGGCGCGAGGAAGTGATCCTGACGATCGCGCGCTCGAAGGATTTCACCCTCGAGAAGCTGAAGGCGGCCATGGCCAAATCGGCGGAGATTCACTGATCGTTGTGGTCGTCCCGGCGCGCGCTGGGCTCGGCGGGACGACCATCCATCATCCCTTGTTCGGGTTGATCAGGTACTTCTCGCCGGTCGCGCGCTTGTTGTAGACGGCGATTTCCGCCGGCTGCAGCACCTCCGCCAGCGAGATCACCTTCGCGTAGTGACTCGCGAAGGTGGTCTTCAACTCGCTCGCCACTCGCGCACGCAGCCTGGCCGTGTCGGCAGCGCCGATCTTTTGCAGGAACGGCGTCAGCAGGAAGCCGCCGACGCCCCAGGCCATGCCATAGTCGCGGCCGAGCTCGGTCGGGCCCAGGTTCAACCGGCCGTAGATGTAGGCCTGCTTGTGCACGGTGGAGCCGTAGCGGCTGTAGGTCTTTGCGTTCAGGTTCGCCGCCGTCTCCATGCAGCTCAGGATCTGGCCGGCCAGCTTGCCGCCGCCGATGGCGTCGAACGCGATCGTCGCACCCGTCTCCGAGAGCGCGCGAGTCAGATCCGCAATGAAGGTCGGCGAGGTCGAGTTGCAGACGTATTTGGCGCCGAGGTCGCGCAGGATCTTTTCCTGATCGGCGCTGCGGACGACGTTGACGAGGGCGATGCCGTCCTTGAGGCAGATCTTGTTGAGCATCTGGCCCAGGTTGGAAGCGGCCGCGGTATGGACCAGCGCGGTGTGTCCCTCGCGGCGCATGGTCTCGGTCATGGCGAGCGCGGTCAGCGGATTGACGAACCACGATGCACCGTCAGCCGGGGTCGTGCCCTCGGGAAGCACCTGGCAGTCCGATGCCTCCAGGCAGCGGTACTGCGTGTACATGCCGCCGCCGATCATCGACACGGTCTTGCCCAGAAGCGCCTTGGCTGCCGTACCTGCCTTCACCACGACGCCCGCGCCTTCGTTGCCGACGGGCATCGATTGATCGAGGCGCGCGGCGAGCCCTTTCAGGAAGTGCTGCGGAACGGGCGCGGTGATCACCGGGCTGTCGCTCGTGCCTGACGCCTTCACGGCCGCCATGTCGGCGGGACCAAACAGCAGGCCAAGGTCCGACGGATTGAGCGGCGTCGCCTCGACGCGCACCAGCACCTCGTCATCGGCCGGTTCCGGCACTTTCACCCGCGCCAACGAAACCTCGAGTTCGCCGCTCTTCTTGATCAGCGAACGGAGCTGCAGCCCGGTCTCAGCGACTGTGGTGTTCAATTGTGCCTCCCTGTGACGATGCGAGTAGCGATGAAGAATAAAGGAAGGGGAATAATCGTGCGAATTACATTCGCTACTCGCTATTCGCCCTCAAAGGCGACCAGGGCGCCGCTTCTGCGGCGTTCTTAGCCTTCGGTGTGCGGGAGGCGTCGCCGACCACGGCAAGCAGCGCGCGCAATGCGTCTTCGACGCCCTGGCCGGTTGCGGCTGAAATCACCAGCGGCGTCTTCTTCGCCGCGCGCTTCAAGCGTGCAAGCTGCTGCTTCAGCTCTTCCGGCGACAGCGCGTCGGCCTTGTTCAGCGCGACGATCTCGGTCTTGTCGCTAAGTCCATGATCGTAGGCCTCGAGTTCGGTGCGCACGGTCTTGTAGGCCTTGCCCGCATGCTCGCAGGTGCCGTCGACAAGATGCAGCAGCGCGCGGCAGCGCTCGACATGGCCGAGGAAGCGATCGCCGAGTCCGGCACCTTCATGCGCGCCTTCGATCAGTCCGGGAATGTCGGCCAGCACGAATTCGCGGCCGTCGATCGACACGACGCCGAGCTGCGGATGCAGCGTCGTGAACGGATAATCGGCGATCTTCGGCTTGGCCGCGCTACTCGCGGCGAGGAACGTCGATTTGCCGGCGTTCGGCAGGCCGACCAGGCCGGCATCGGCGATCAGCTTCAGGCGGAGCCAGATCCAGCGCTCCTCGCCCGGCTGGCCGGGATTGGCGTTGCGCGGCGCGCGGTTGGTCGACGACTTGAAATGCGCGTTGCCGAAGCCGCCATTGCCGCCCTCGGTGATGATGAATTTCTGACCGAGGTCGGTAAAGTCGAACAGCAGCGTTTCTCGGTCTTCGTCGAAGACCTGGGTGCCGACCGGCACCTTCAGCACGATGTCCTTGCCGTTGGCGCCATGGCGATCCTTGCCCATGCCGTGCACGCCCTTCTGCGCCTTGAAGTGCTGCTGGTAACGGTAGTCGATCAGCGTGTTGAGGCCGTCGACAGCCTCGATGAGGACGTCGCCACCCTTGCCGCCGTTGCCACCGCTCGGTCCGCCGAACTCGATGAACTTCTCGCGACGGAACGCGACGCAGCCGTTGCCGCCGTCGCCGGAGCGGATGTAGACCTTTGCTTCGTCGAGGAATTTCATGGATCAGGCCTAGCGCAGCGGGTGCAGGGCCGCAACCGAATAGCGCCTTGTCCGGCGGCCCGACGAGTGCGCTGGATTCGACATTCGTACCAAATCCAAAAAGCGCACTAGCTTCATCAAGTTAATAGTGTCCCGCTTGCTTCTAACGTTCGCACACGAGGTTGCCGCAAAGCTATCTGAACGTTAGAAGCGGGACACCATCCTTACAGCTTTGGTTGCGTGCCGGACTTTTCAACCCTTGAAGGGGGCCGGGCGCGGGCCTAATGGGGTTTCATCGCCAGGACGCCAGCATGACCGCGACGCCGCTTGCCACCGGACGCGACGAGCGTTCCGTCCGCCTCGCCGGCATCGGCCTGATGCTGGCGGGCGTATGCCTGTTCTCATTCGGCGATGCACTGGGCAAACTGCTGGTCGCGACCTATTCTGTCGGCCAGTTGTTGATGCTGCGAGCGCTGGCGGCGCTGCTGCTGGTGGCGCCGTTTGTCTGGCGCGCCCGCGCCGAATTCGCGAGGATGCCGCGCCCCGGCATGCAGCTCCTGCGCGTGACGCTGTCCGCCGGCGAGGTCGCGGCCTTCTTCGCGGCCACGATCTATCTGCCGCTGGCCGATGTGATCACCTTCTATATGGCGGGTCCGATCTTCGTCACCGCGCTGTCGGCCGTGCTGCTCGGCGAGAAGGTCGGATGGCGACGCTGGACCGCGGTTGCAGTCGGCTTCTGCGGCGTCCTGATCGCGCTGAAGCCATCGGCGCAGACCGTGAGCTGGCCGGCGCTGATCGCGCTCGGCGGCAGTCTCGCCTTCGCCGGGTTGATGGTTGTGACACGCTCCGTGCGCGGCACGTCCGACATCGTGCTGGCCTCGAGCCAGTTCGCCGCGGCGCTGGTCTTGGGCGCGGTGATGGCGCCATTCGGCTGGGTGACGCCTGCGGCCGGCGATCTCGGATTGTTCGCACTGGCGGCCTGCATCGCCGTGGCGGCACTGCTCTGCGTCAACCGTTCGCTCAAGCTCGCGCCGGCGAGCGTCGTCGTGCCGTATCAGTACACCATGATCATCTGGGCCGGGATCTTCGGCTACCTCGTGTTCAACGACGTGCCTTCGACCAACATCATCGTCGGCGCGGCCGTGATCATCGGCGCGGGCTTCTATATCTTTCTGCGCGAACGAAGGTTCGCCGCGGCCGAGGCGCCGCCCGCCATGCCGCCGGCCTGAAATCCTGTGCGTGGAAGCGCGGTGTTGACGTGCGGGAAATCGCCCCCGCGCGGCTTGGAAAACAGCATCGTCTCGCCGTCGCGGACGAATCCGACCTTCTCCTGCACCCGCAGCGAGGCTGCATTCTCCGTAAAGGCGCCCGAGTAGAGCGTTTCGGCATCAGTGATCTTGAAAAGGTGCTGAGCGAAGGCGCCGAGGGTTTCGCTCATGTAGCCGTGTCCCCAGAACGGCTCGCCGATCCAGTAGCCGATATTCGGGCCCGGGCCGCGCTGCAGGGCATTTGCCTTGCGCAGACGCACGCCGATCATGCCGATGAACCTGCCGTCCTTGGTGATGGCGAGCACGTCCTCGTTCAGCTCGGGCGAACACGCGATGACCTGGCTGACGAACCATTCGGCGTCGTTCGCCGTGTACGGCCAGGGCGGCGACGACAGGAAGCGCACCACATTCCAGTTGTTGAACAGCGCGAACAGGGGCGCCGCGTCGTCCGGTCGGAGCGGCCGCAGCAGCAGGCGCTTCGTTGAAAGCGTGCAACTGTCGTCGAGCAGTTTCATTCGATGTCTCCCCCGTAACGATAATTGACCTCTATGTGAGCTGGATCGAGTTGCCGCGTGCAGGTATTCGCCTTAACCTGCTCGCAAAGAGTCGGCGTCATTGAAGCCGGCCCCGTGCAAGGCTCCAGCCGCCGTCATGAGCTCCATCTCCACGCAATCGACTGCGGTGACGGTCGCCCGCTCGACGGTCACGGCCGGCATCCTGTTCATGTTGGCGAGCATCACGCTCTACTCCTGCCTTGATGCGCTGGCGAAGTGGACCGTGACGATGTACGCCGCGGCGCAGTTCCTGCTGATCCGATCGACCACATCGATTGCCGTGCTGCTGCCGTTCCTCGCCCGCAACAACTTCGCAGCGCTCAGAAACGTGCCGCGCCCAGGCCTGCAGGCGGTGCGTGTGGCGCTCTCGGTGACCGAGGTGTTGCTGTTCTTGACCGCGATCTATTACCTGCCGCTCGCCGACGCCATCACCTGTTACCTGTCGGCGCCGATCCTGGTTGTTGCCTTGTCGGCGGTCTTTCTCGGCGAGCAGGTTGGCTGGCGGCGCTGGCTTGCAGTGCTGGTCGGCTTCATCGGCGTCGTCATCGCCATGCGACCGTCCACCTCGTCGCTCTCGGTCGGGGTGCTGATCGCGATCGCCGGTGCGTTCTGCTCGGCAGTGCTGATGATCGTCACGCGCGAGCTGCGCGGCACCTCGCAGACGTTTCTTGCCTTCAGCCAGATGAGCGGCACGCTGCTGTTCGGTGCGGTGGTCGCGCCGTTTCAGTGGGTCACGCCGGAGTGGACGCATGTCGGCATCTTCCTCGTCGCGGGGCTCGTCAGCGTCGGTGGTCTGCTCTGCGCCAATCGCTCGTTGTCGCTGGCACCAGCGAGCGTGCTGGCACCCTACAAGTTCACGGCGATCCTGTTTGCAGCGCTGTTCGGCTATATGGTCTTCGGCGACATCCCGCCGCTGACGACGATCATCGGGGCCGCGATCATCGTCGCCTCCGGCCTCTTCATTTTCATGCGCGAGCGCAAACTCGCCCGCCCCGAGCCGGTGGTAACGCCGCAGCCGGGCTAGTGCCTTCGGGCGTCGCGCCAGCTCTTGAGCGAGGCCCACACGCCGCGGTCGAGCCGGAAGCGGTCGATCGGCACCGACGAGCCAAGCGACAGCACGCGCCGGAGCTCGACGCCGGTCCACTGGAAGCCGCACTTCTCCAGCACGCGCCGCGAAGCCGGATTGACGACGCGGGCGCCGGCGCGAAGCTCGGTGCTGCCGAACTCCTCGAAGGCATAGTCGATCAGGGCGCGCGCGGCCTCGGTCGCATAGCCCTGGTCCCAGTGCGGGACGCCGAGCCAGTAGCCGATCTCAGGCGCAGCAACCTTGGCAAGGTCGATCCCGGCGACGCCAATCGGGTCGCCTTCGCGGGTGATCAGGAAGGTCGCGTCACGGGGCTGGGTGGCAATGGTTTCAACGAATGCTTCCGCGTCGCTCACCCCATAAGGATGGGGCAGACGCGATGTATTCTGGGCAACGCGGCGATCATTGGCGAGGCGCGCAATTGCTTTTACGTCCGCGAGCGTCGGCCTGCGCAACACAAGCCGTTCGGTCTCGAGGACGACGCGACAGCTCTCCTGCAACTCGGTGACAGGCTTCTCCAACAGCATGGTCAGGCTCCTTTGTCGGCGCTCCCCTCAGCGCCAAATCAAAAGGGGGAGCCGGTGTCCCGTCTCCCCCTTTAGAGCCTGGATGGCGCCGCCGGTTCAACGAGATCCGGCGGAACGCAATGTCTCCACCGTGTTACTCTGCCGCTGCCTCGATCGTCGGAAGTACCGACACGTAGGTACGGCCTTTGGTTTTGGTACGGAACGCGACGCGACCTTCCACCTTGGCGAACAGCGTGTGATCCGTGCCCATACCGACGTTCTCGCCGGGATGCCACGTCGTGCCGCGCTGGCGCGCAATGATGTTGCCCGGAACGACGTGTTCGCCGCCGAACGCCTTGATGCCGAGGCGCTTGCCTGCCGAGTCGCGCCCGTTGCGCGAGGAGCCGCCTGCCTTTTTGTGAGCCATTGCTCGTCTCCGAATTCGTCGTCTTAGTAACCTAATTCCTTGACGGAATCATTTCATTTCTGCGCGCGCAGCCCAGTCCTTTACAGGCTTTTTCGCGGCGGCGCTCCCCGGCAGGGCCTACTCCTCGCCGGCGTCGGCCTCAGCCTTGGCTGGCGCCTTTTCCTTCTTCGGCCGCGGGCCGATCGAGGGCGCCTTGCCGTCGGTCAGGACCTCGGTGACGCGGATCACCGTGATCTCGTCGCGATAGCCACGCTTGCGGCGCGAGTTCTTGCGCCGGCGCTTCTTGAAGGCGATTACCTTCGGGCCGCGCTTGTGATCCAGCACTTCGGCCGCAACCGATGCGCCGGCCACGGTCGGAACGCCGAGCACCGGGGCGTCGCCGCCAACGACGAGAACCTCGCCAAGCTGCACGATCGTGCCGACATCGCCGGCGATCTTGCCAATTTCAAGCACATCATCCGGAACGACGCGGTATTGCCGGCCGCCGGTTTTGATGACTGCGAACATCGTTTTTGTCCTTCGTGTTCAAATTCCGTCGCTCGGAGCGGGTCCGGCGCGGCTTCTTGTCAGTCGGTTATGGTCTGGTGTTTGGGCGGCCCATTCTTGATCGAGGGGCTCTGCCAAAACAAACGGCGCGAAAAATCCCGCGCCGGGTTGGCAGGACTTATAGCCGCCCGATACCCGGAGTCAAGGAATTCGGAGCCAAAACGGCCCTGAAATGAAAGATTTAGGCGATTCTCGTCCGCCAAGGCCGGCGATTCGGTGCCGGCAGGGGCGCTGAAACCAACGGGTTCCTTCCCCGTTGTTTGTGCTCTCGGGCGATTGAAAGGGGCAATTATGGCTGACGAACCCTCAACCGGCGGTATTGGCAGACACGGGGCAGGGCGCCTGCCGTCGGTCGATGTGGACAGCTACAATGTCGAATTGAAGGACGAGGACGGCTTTGTCGGCGATCGCGCCAGCAAGGGCGCCTTTCAGGCGATCCTCGAAGGCTGGCGCAAGCCGTTGCGCAAGTCGGGCGACGACCCTTTCGGCAACAAGTCGTCGGCGGAAATCTCGAAAAAGCAGCTGGACGAGATCCTGGCCTCCGACGATGCCGAAGCCGCCGCCGTTGTCCTCGGCGCGGTGGAGGAGTTCGCCCAGGAGCTCGCCCATGTCACGCAGCGCTTCCTGAAGACAAAGGCTTGGAAGGGCACCGAAGCGATCGTCGTCGGTGGCGGCTTTCGTCTCAGCCGCATCGGCGAAATCGCAATCGCCCGGGCGAATATCATCCTGAAGTCAGAGGGTGAGAAGATCGACCTCTTTCCGATCCGCCATCATCCGGATGAAGCCGGCCTGATCGGCTGCCTGCATATCGCTCCGTCGTGGATCTTCGAGGCCTATGATTCGATCCTGGCCGTCGATATCGGCGGCACCAACATCCGCTGCGGCGTGGTCGAGCCGAGACAGGACAAGTCAGCTGATCTGTCGAAAGCGCGGGTCTGGCGCTCGCAACTCTGGAAGCATGCCAACGGCGAGCCGACCCGCGAAAGCGCGGTGAAGAAGCTCGCGAAGATGCTGAAGGAGCTGATCAAGGAGGCGGAAAGCGAAGGTCTCAAGCTCGCGCCTTTCATCGGCGTGGCCTGCCCGGGCGTGATCGACGCTGACGGCAGCATCGAGAAAGGCGCGCAGAACCTTCCCGGCAACTGGGAGAGCAGCAAGTTCAACCTGCCCACCGCGCTCATCGAGGCCATCCCTGAGATCGGCGGTCACGACACCGCGGTGCTGATGCACAATGACGGCGTGGCGCAAGGCTTGAGCGAGGTGCCATTCATGCAGGACTTCAAGCGCTGGGGCGTGCTCACGATCGGCACCGGGCTCGGCAATGCACGCTTCACCATGCGCAAGGACAAGGCGAAGGCCAAGGATGAAAAGGAGGAGGAGAAGGCCTGACGGGCTGAGGCGGCGCGCCAGCGCCTCGCATAGGCACTTTCAAGCGGTCGAACTCACTGCTATGCGGTTGTCTGGCTGAGACACTGATGCCGGAATGCCACCTCGATGCGCGCAACGCTGATCGGCCTGACAGCGATCCTGATGTGGTCGCTGCTCGCAGCGCTGACGGTGGCGACCGGGCGCATACCGCCATTCCAGCTGGCAGCCATCACATTCGCCATCGGCGCGTGCGTCGGTCCACTGACCTGGACCGTGCGTGGGGAAGGATTGAGCGCGTTGCGGCAGCCGATGGTCGCCTGGCTCGTCGGCGTCGGTGGCCTGTTCGGCTATCACGCATTGTATTTCCTGTCGCTGCGGCACGCGCCGCCGGCGGAAGCCGGGCTCGTCAACTACCTCTGGCCGCTGTTGATCGTCTTGTTCTCCGCGTTCCTGCCCGGTGAACGGCTCGCGCCGCATCACATCATTGGTGCGCTGCTCGGGCTTGCGGGCACGGTCATGCTGTTTGCGGGACGCGGCGTGTCGGGATTCGAATGGCAGCACGCGCCGGGGTTCCTGGCCGCGTTCATCGCGGCCTTCCTCTGGGCGATCTATTCGGTGGCCTCACGGCGGCTGAAGCATGTGCCGACCGATGCAGTGGCAGGCTTTTGCGCGATGACGGCGCTGCTCGCGGCCGTATGTCACCTGATGCTGGAAACGACCGTCTGGCCGGAGACGCCCGGCCAATGGCTGGCCGTGCTGGCGCTCGGCATCGGCCCGGTGGGAGCAGCATTCTACGCCTGGGATGTCGGCATGAAGCGCGGCGACATCCGCGTCATCGGCGCTGCGTCCTACGCGACGCCGCTGCTGTCGACCGGCTTTCTGATCCTCGCCGGTTTTGCGGAGGCCACCGCTACGCTCGCACTCGCCGCACTGCTGATCGCCGGCGGCGGCCTGATTGCCGCAAAGGACATGTTCCGCATCAAGCGGGACTAAACGCGAGCCGCGGGACGATACAGCGCCTCCGGAATCTCGGCGAGCTCGGAGCGCTGCAGCTTGCCTGGCGCGAGGCCATAGAACTGCTGAAAGCTCATGATCAGCGGCCGCCATTTGTCCGGGTCGACACGGTTCTCCTCGCCCTCCATCATGACGCGCGGGTCGAGGTGGATGCGGGTGATGTTGACCTCGATCGCCGCCAGATGCCCGCGTATCATGGCATCATCCTGCGCGACGCGATGCAGGCCCTCGACCTTCGCCTCGAGATGCACCGGACACTCGGCAGCGCGCGGAGCCGCGACCGTCTCGCCAGCAAGCGGGGTCAGGCCGGCGATGCCGAACTTGTCCTTCTCGTAGCGATAGCCACGCTTGATCTTGTTGGCAGGAACAGGATTGGAGCCGGTCGTGCGCGCAAGCTTGTCGACTGCGGCCACCATGTCTGCAGACGGAAGGTTGAGAACGCATTCGCCGGTGCGCAGCATGTTCTCGGTGGTCTTCGACTTCGTGCCGAGCCCCAGCATGCAGCGCCAGCCGAGCCACCACGCCGAAGACATCGGCGCGAGATTATAGGAGCCGTCCTCGTTGGTCGTGCCGATCAGAACCACCGGCGTTCCGAAGTAGAGGATGGCCGGCTCCGCAACCTGGTGCGTCGGCATCGGTCTGGAGGAATTGTCGACGACGATGTGCATTGCTGGCTCCATTCATTGCTGTTGGAGCCAACGTAGTGAGCGCTGCATGCCTGACCCACCCGAATCCCGACAAGATGGCGGTTCGGGTTAGGGAACGAAATCCGGCGCCGCCAGCTCAAAACCCGCGAAATCAAATCCGGGCGCGACCGTGCAGCCGACGAGCGTCCAATCGCCGGTGCTGTGTGCCGCCTGCCAGGCATGCGCCGGCACCACCGCTTGCGGCGTTTCGCCTGCGGCGAGGCCCGGCCCCAGCCGGACCGAACGGCGCTGCCCGCTATCGACGATTTCGAGCGCGAGCGCAGCGCCTGCGTAATGATGCCAGATCTCGACCGCGTCGATGCGGTGCCAGTGCGAGCGTTCACCACGCGCGAGCAGGAAAAAAATGGCAGTCGAAGCCGCACGTCCCTGCGTGTCCGTGCGCGGATCGCGAAACGTCTCGCGATAGTGGCCGCCTTCCGGATGTGGCTTCAGTTCGAGCCGCGCGACGATGTCGGCCGCCGTCAGCAAGGCAGCCATCAGGATCGGTTCTTTCGCTCGCGGATCTCACCGAACACGTCGGCGGCGCTCTTGCCGGACATGCCGAGGTGCGCTGCGACCGACGGCTCGTCGGCACGCAGGAACACGTTGGCCGTCTTCTCTTCGCCGAGCAGCGTCGGGATGGTCGGCTGGTTGGCCGCGCGTTGCCGTGCAACCTCGTCGGCACGCGTCTTCAGCGCGGCATTGTCAGGCTCGATGCCGAGCGCGAACTTCACATTCGCGGCAGTGTATTCGTGGCCGCAATAGAGGCGTGTGTCGTCGGGGAGCGCCCGCAGCTTCAGGAGCGATTCCCACATCATCGGGTAGGTGCCCTCGAACACCCGCCCACATCCGATCGAGAACAGCGTATCCGCGGCGAACAGTGCTTTCTCGGCGTCGAACATGTACGAGATATGGTCGAGTGTGTGTCCCGGCGTCTCCAGCACGCGCGCCGACAGCGTGCCGACCTTCACGGTGTCGCCTTCCTTCACGCGCAGATCGACATCGGCGATCGCCTTGGCCTTGTCGTTCGGCGCAACAACGCGGCATTTGTATTTCTGCTTCAGCTCGGCGACGCCGCCGACGTGGTCGCCATGGTGATGCGTCACCAGAATGTCGGTCAGCTTCCAGCCTTCCTTCTCCAGCGTGGCGATGACGGGAGCCGCTTCCGGCGCATCGATCGACGCCGTGGCCTTCGTTGCCGGATCGTGAATGAGGTAGCCGTAATTATCGTTGAGGCAGGGAAAGATGCGGATTTCTGCGGCCATTGGTCGTTCCATTCTATGTACGCAGCCAATGCTAGCATGTTGCGGAGCGCGACGAAATGCGGTGTTAACGCCGTATCGCGGGCGCTCGTGATCCATCGCAGCAACATGATATGGTCGCCCTATGACTATCGACGTGATCGATCTGCGTAACTTCTACTCGACGCGGCTTGGCATTGTGACGCGCCGGCTGATCAATCGCGGCATTCGCGCGCGCTGGCCGAACGCGTCCGCGCAGCGGGTGGTCGGTGTCGGTTACTGCACGCCGTATCTCGGCCTGTTTCGCGAGGATGCGGAACGCTGCCTTGCATTCATGCCGGCAGCGCAGGGCGTGATGAAATGGCCGACGGCACGGCCGACGCTCGCTGCTCTGGTTGACGAGTTCGAGCTGCCGCTGCCGGATGCGTCGGTCGACCGGATGCTGCTCGTGCATGCGCTCGAAGTCTCCGACGATCCTGCCGAGCTGCTGCGCGAGATGTGGCGCGTGCTGACGCCGAGCGGGCGCATGATCGTCGTCCTGCCCAACCGCCGCGGGCCGTGGGCGCGGGCGGACAGCACGCCATTCGGGCACGGCCGCCCATATTCGCGTTCGCAACTGACGCAGCTGTTGCGCGAGACATGGTTTACGCCCGCCGCATGGAGTGAAGCGTTGCACATGCCGCCGATCAACTACGGTTGGTTTCTGCGTTCGGCGATGGCGTGGGAGCGGTTCGGCGCGGCGATCGCCTCACCGTTTGCAGGCGTACACATCGTCGAGGCGACCAAGCAGGTCTATCGGCCGATCGCGGCGCGTCGCGAGCGACGCAGGCTCATTCCGACGATGGAGCCGGTGCTGGTGCCGACAACATCGCCACGTGATCAAAATTGAGCCGCGAAGCGGTATCGCTCGCGGCTCAATCCAATTCAACGCTTAAATGGTGTTAGCTTTAAGCTACTCGCCCGCTGGTCCCTGGCCGAAGCCGTCGGGTGCCGGCTGCGGGCCTCCACCTTCAGGACGAGGGCCGTGATGGCGTCGGCGGCGGCGATGCTGGAAGCGATCGCCGCGTTCGCTGCGTTCACCGCCTTCTAAGCCGCCGGTGGGCTGCGGCTGGCTGCCCGTGATGAACGAGGGCAGGCGGTCGACATCGCCGTCATTTCCCTGCGTCTGCGGCTGCGGTCGATTCTCTCGAAACTGCGGTTCGCGCTGATAGGGCTGTTCGCGCGGCGGATAAGGCTGCTGTTGCGGTTGCGGCGCGAAACCAGGCTCGGCGCCGAAAGCGGAGAACTCGCCGTCGCTCTCTTCGCCCGTGTCCTCGCGAACGTCACCATCCGGCCGCTGTTGCTGATATTGCTGCGGCTGGTTCTGCCGGAATTGCTCCTGAGCCGCGGCGATGATGCGGAAGTAATGCTCGGCGTGCTGGTAATAGTTCTCCGCTGCCACCGGATCGCCCGAGCCTTGCGCGTCGCGCGCGAGCTGCACGTATTTCTCTGCAAGATGCGAAGCCGTGCCGCGGATCTTGATCTCCGGACCGTTCGATTCGTAGACCCGGGTCATCGGGTTCTGGCCACGCCGGTTGTTATTACCGCTGTGGCTGTGACCGCCGCCGCCGCGGTTCCGCATACGCTTGTTTTGACCGTTTCTCATGTCGCGCTTCTCATAACCCCGGATGTTGTCGAACTTTCAATATTTCTCCGCCGGCGGAAACAGGCCCGCCGTCGTTCTCACCAAGTCTTCTTCACCAAAGCCTTCAATCGATAACTCGTGCGGCCCTATCGGCGCGTTATCTCTGCCGCGCATGCCAACAGGCACGCCGGTCAAGGTGTCGTTGATGCTCAAAGCGTCGTCGTGAGTTCTCGCCGCAAAATCAGGCTTTCATTCGTTCCCGGTCATCGCAGTCGCGCAGCGCTTTCAGCCATCGCGTCCAATGTGACCTGCCCTTGGGTAGCCGCTTGATCGTCGGGCCTGCTCCTTTTGAGTGCCGCTTTCAGCATCTCCACCCGCAGCGTCTGCGAGGCTAGCGGCCCGGAACCGATCTCTGACGGGAAGCTAATCGCTCTTGGCGGATAATCCAAGGGGTATTTTCGTGTTTTTTAGGAGCCGTCAGCTGACCGGTTTGCGGCCCCAGACAACGCGTGGAATTCCGGCCAGATCCGGCCGATGTGGCCTGATTGTGTGGAGGCCTGAAAGCTGCATCAGCTCCGCGACTTCGTCAGCCTGTCCCTTGCCGACCTCAAGCGCAAATGCGCCGCCCGGCTCGAGCAGACTTGCAATGTCACGCGCCATCGCGCGATAGGCAACGAGTCCGTCGCTGCCGCCGTCGAGCGCGCGACGTGGATCGTAGTCGCGTACCTCGCGCGCCAACGTCGCGATGTCGGCACGGACGATGTAAGGCGGATTCGAGACAATGAGATCAAACGGGCCTGCAAGCTTCTCGCAGTAATCGGATTCGATGAACGTCGCGCGGGCACCGATGCCGAGTTGTTCGGCGTTGGCGGTCGCCGTGCGCAGTGCGCCGGGGCTGATGTCGGTGCCGATGCCGATTGCGCTTGGCAGCTCGTGCAACAACGCCAAGAGGATCGCGCCGGACCCGGTGCCGATATCGGCGATGCGCAAGGGCTCGATCGGCTCGCCCGCAGACCGAACGAGTTCGAGGGCCGCTTCCACCACGGTCTCGGTATCGGCGCGCGGCACCAGCGTGTCGGCGGAGAGCGAAAGCCGCAAGCCCCAGAATTCCTTCTCGCCTAGAATGCGCGCGATCGGTTCGTACTTCAGGTGGCGTTCGGCGAATGTTGACAGCGCGCGCCGTTCGTCGTTCGTCAGCAGCCGTTGTGCCGCCACCGTCATGCCGGTCAGGTCAAGCCGGGTGACGGCACCGACGAGCATGCGCGCGTCGAGATCGGGTGAATCGAGATCTGCGGCCTTGAATCGGCGTGTCAGTTCGCGACGCGCCGCTTCGATCGACAAGCCAGCAAGATGGTCGTCGCTCATGCCGCCGCACCTTCGGCTGCAAGCAGGGCCGCCTGATGCTCGGTTGTCAACGCATCGATGAGCTCATGCAGCGCCTCGCCCGAGATCACCTGCGGCAGCTTGTAGAGCGTCAGGTTGATGCGATGGTCGGTGACGCGTCCTTGCGGAAAATTGTAGGTGCGGATGCGCTCGGAACGGTCGCCGGAGCCAACCTGGCCGCGCCGCTCGGCCGAACGCTCCTGATCGCGACGCTGCTTTTCGGCGTCGTAGAGTCGCGCCCGCAACAGCGCCATCGCCTTGGCGCGATTGCGGTGCTGAGACCGATCATCCTGCATGCTGACGACGATGCCGCTCGGCAGGTGGGTGATGCGGATCGCCGATTCGGTCTTGTTGACATGCTGGCCGCCGGCGCCTTGCGAACGCATCGTCTCGATCTTCAACTCCGACTCGTTGATCTCGACGTCGACGTCCTCAGCTTCTGGTAGCACTGCAACAGTTGCGGCCGACGTATGAATGCGGCCAGAGGCTTCGGTGTCCGGAACGCGCTGCACGCGGTGCACACCGGACTCGAATTTCAGCTTCGCATAGGCGCCGCGGCCTTCGATCGCTGCGATGATTTCCTTGAAGCCGCCGACAGTCCCTTCGCTGGCGGAGATGACCTCGACCTTCCATCCCCGAAGCGCGGCGAAGCGCTCGTACATGCGGAACAGGTCGCCGGCGAACAACGAGGCTTCGTCGCCGCCCGTACCGGCGCGAATCTCGAGCACCACGCTGCGCTCGTCCATGGCGTCCTTCGGAAGCAGCGCAACGCGAATCTGCTGCTCGAGCGCGACACGCTTTTGCTCGAGCGTGGGGCGCTCGCCTTCCGCGAGCTGGCGCATCTCGTCATCGGTCGACGGGTCAGCGATCAGCGCGTCGATATCCTTGATTTCCATCTGCGCCGAACGATAGGCCTTAACCGCATCGACGACGGGTGTGAGCTCCGACAATTCCCGTGTCGCGCGCACATAGGTCTCGGCGTTGACCTGTCCGAGCAGTTCAGCCTCGAGCGTCGCGTGACGCGCCAGCAGGATGTCGAGTTTGACGTTGGGGAGCATGACAATAATCTAGACGGCGTGGGTCAAAGCGAAAGGCCTTCGGCCTCGGCAAAATCCTTCAGCTTGTCGCGGATGGATACGCTGCCGGACGGCGCGTCGAGCAGCGGCTGCATGACGGCGGTTGCCCTTGCGATGTCGAGGTCGAGGATCAGGGCCTTCACCGGGCCATGCGCGGTTGCCGACAGCGACAGGGACCGATAGCCCATCGCGAGCAATGCCAGCGCGCCAAGCGGCTGCGACGCCATCTCACCGCACAGCGAGATCGGCACCTTGGCCGCGTTCGCCTTTGCGGCGATGTCGCGTAGCGCGCGCAAGATCGGCGCCGAATGCGAATCGAAGCGCTCCGAGACGCGGCTGTTGCCGCGGTCGACCGCGAACATGAACTGGAACAGATCGTTCGACCCGACCGAGAGGAAGTCGACCCGCGTCAGCAGCTCGTCGAGCTGGTAGAGCAGGGCCGGCACTTCGACCATGGTGCCGATATCTACACGTTCGGGCAAACTATGCCCATGTTGGCGGAGGTAAGTGAGCTCGCGTTCGACCATGACCTTTGCCTGATCGAATTCGTCGACCACGCTGACCATCGGGAACATGATCTTCAAGGCGCGTCCGCCACCGGCGCGCAGCAGCGCCCGAATCTGGCTGCGCAGCAGGCCCGGCCGGTCCAGGCCGAGGCGGATGGCGCGCCAGCCGAGCGCCGGGTTTTCCTCCGTGATCGTCTCCATATACGGCAGCGCCTTGTCGCCGCCGATATCGAGCGTGCGGAACGTCACCGGCTTGTCGCCGGCCGCATCCAGCACCGTGCGATAGAGCGAGAGCTGGTCGCCGGCGCGCGGCAGGCTGTGCCCGACCATGAACTGCAGCTCGGTGCGGAACAGGCCAATGCCACTGCAGCCGGTGTCCTCGATATGCGGCAGATCGATTACGAGGCCGGCGTTCAGCAGCAATTCCACCGCCTGCCCGTCCTTGCTGACGGAAGGCTTATCACGCAGCTCGCGATACTGCGCCTGACGCCGGGCGCGGAAGCGCACGCGTTCGGCATAGGCGGATTCCACTTCCGATGACGGTCGGATGTAGATCGAGCCGGACGTGCCATCGACGATGATGGCGTCGTTCGGGTCGGCGATGCCGACGGCGTTTTCGACCTCGCCGACCGCCGGGATGCCGAGTGCACGCGCGATGATCGCCACATGCGAGTTGGCGGTGCCTTCTTCCAGCACCAGCCCGCGCAGCCGCTTGCGGTCGTAGTCGAGCAGCGCGGCCGGGCCCATCGCCCGGGCGATCAGGATCGCGTTGTCGGGCAGTTGTTCGCGCGAGGGCGCATGGTCGTGGCCCATCAGCTGGCGCATCAGCCGATGGCCAAGATCCTCCAGGTCGTGCAGCCGCTCGCGCAGGTAATGATCGGTCGAACGCAGCATTCGCGCCCGCGTGTCGGACTGCACGCGTTCCACCGCGGCTTCCGCCGTGATGCCCGTCGCTACCGCGTCCGACAGCCGCCGCGACCAGCCGTGGTCGTTGGCGAACATGCGGTAGGCCTCCAGCACGTCGCGATGCTCGCCGCCGTCAGCAACGTCGCCGCGCTCCAGCATGCGATCGAGGTCGGCCCGCAGCTTTGCCAGCGCCGTATCGAGGCGCTTCAGCTCCTTGGGCACGTCCTCGGCGATATAGTTTGTGATGACGACGCGCGGCTCATGCAGCACGACATGGCCGAGTGCGATACCTTCGGAGAGGATCGACCCCTCGAGATGGATCGAATGTCGCGCTGCGGGCTCGGCCCCGGGCTTGGCCAGCGCCGAGAGCTCGCCCGAGGCGATCATCTCCGCCATCACCATGGCGGTGGTCTGCAGCGCTTCGACTTCCTCTTCGACGTAGGTGCGGTGCGCGCGATTCTGCACGACCAGCACGCCGAGGGTGTTGCCGGCGCGCAGGATCGGCACACCCAGGAACGAGTGGTAGATTTCCTCGCCGGTCTCGGGCCGGTACGAGAATGCCGGATGGCTCTGCGCGTCGGAGAGATTCAGCGCGGTCGCTTCGCTGGCCACGAGGCCGACCAGGCCTTCGTCGGCCTTCAGCACGGTCTGGTGGACGGCCTCGCGGTTCAGACCTTCGGTGGCGTAGAGTTCCAGCGTGCCGTCATGGCGCAGCACGTAAGTGGAGCACACTTCGGCGACCATGTTGGCGGCGATCAGCACGACGATCTTGTCCAGCCGGTCCTGCGCCGAGACCTTCTCCGCCATGACCTCGCGGAGACGTCGAAGCAAGACGCGTGGTCCTCCCGATGTGCTCCGCATGTGTGGGCCCCTGACCGCAGGCTCGAGAGCCGCCGATTCCGCACCCAAGCGCGAGGCCGGCAAGCCCTAAGTTGCTAGAAACAAAAGATAATTTTTAACGCTGTGACGCCTGTTTTTGGCGCGTCACAAGACCATGCGTAAAGGATTTGGCCCCGCTTTGCCAAGCAAAACACTCGCCAAAAAGGGGTGTGTTCGGGTCCCCTTAACCTTCTCGTTACCTTCCGGCGCCGCCGTTGCCGATCTAGGCGTCGAGGCCGTAGAGGGTATGCAGGGTTCGGACCGCAAGTTCCGTATACGCTGCGTCGATCAAAAGCGAGAACTTGATCTCGGATGTGGTGATCGCGCGAATATTGATGTTCCGGGCCGACAGCGCCTTGAAAGCCTGCGCCGCAACGCCGGCGTGGCTGCGCATGCCGATGCCGATTACCGAGACCTTGGCGACGTCAGTGGCAGTGTCGAGCCGTGTATAGCCGATCGCATCCTTCGCCTTGGTGATGGTCTCCTTCGCGCGCATATAGTCTGCGGCCGGCACGGTGAACGTCAGGTCGGTGGTCGCGCCGTCTTCGGAGACGTTCTGCACGATCATGTCGACATTGATGTTGGCCTCGGCGAGCGGACCGAAGATGGCGGCGGCGACGCCCGGCTTGTCCTGCACCTGCCGCACCGAAATTTGCGCTTCGTCCTTGGAGAAGGCGATGCCGGTGACGACTTGTTGTTCCACGATTTCCTCCTCACTGCAGATCAGCGTGCCCGGCGGGTGATTCGCGTGCGCGTCGATATCTTCCGGCTTGTCGAAGCTTGAACGCACGAACACCCGCACGTTGTGCACCATGCCGAGTTCGACCGAGCGCACCTGCAAGACTTTCGCCCCTTGCGAGGCCAGCTCAAGCATCTCCTCGAATGCGACCTTCTCGAGCCGCTTCGCCTTCGGCACCACGCGGGGATCGGTGGTGTAAACGCCGTCGACGTCGGTATAGATGTCGCAGCGATCGGCGCGGATGGCGGCCGCAATCGCGACAGCCGAGGTGTCAGAGCCGCCGCGGCCGAGCGTCGTGATGCGGCCCGTGTCCTTGCTCACGCCCTGGAAGCCGGAGACGACCGCCACCTCCTTGCGTTCGGCGAAGCGCTTGATGATCTCCCCGCCGTCGATCTCGAGGATGCGCGCAGCGCCGTGCGCGTCGGATGTTCTGATCGGGATCTGCCAGCCCTGCCATGAGCGGGCCTGGATGCCGACCGCCTGCAGCGCGATCGCCAGCAGGCCCGACGTCACCTGTTCACCGGACGCGACCACGGCATCGTATTCTCGCGCGTCGTGCAGCGGCGACGCTTCCGCCGCCCAGCCGACCAGCTCGTTGGTCTTGCCGGACATGGCGGAGACCACGACGGCCACCTCGTGGCCGGCGTCGACCTCGCGCTTCACATGCTGCGCAACGTTGCGTATGCGCTCGATACTGGCGACGGACGTTCCGCCGAATTTCATCACGAGACGGCTCATGACGTGCGCCGCGATCTCCGAATTCTGTCTGATTGCTGCATGCCGTGCAAAAACCGAGAGCACGGGTGCCAAAAGGCGCGTATACATACCGACGGGGTGCAAGGACCGCAACCGGTTCCGCCCGCTTTCGGCATCCCATCCGGAGGTCCAGCGGACGGTCCCCCTATGGCCGAACACGTAAGGAAGACGAGGGCCTGATGGGGCGCTACATCGAGGAAATCCTGCAGCCCGACGAAAAGGTGCTTTATTCCACCACCATCCACTGGATCGTCTATCTGCCCGGGATCCTGACCTGGATCGCGGCGATTTTCTTCTTCGCGCTCCAGCGCGGCGCGGTGAGCGACGGGGCCAATGTGGTCTGGATCGCGCTGTCCGGCCTCCTGGCGCTGATCGCGGCCTACTGGACGCTCCGCGCCTGGTTCCGGCGCTGGACCAACGAAACGGACGTTACGAACAGGCGGGTCGTGCACAAGGAAGGTTTCATCCAGCGCCAGACTTTCGAGATGAATCTCGACAAGGTCGAAAGTGTCGATGTCCGGCAATCGATTCCTGCCCGCATCTTCGGCTATGGCGATATCACGATCCGTGGCGTCGGCGAGGGGGACAAGGACATCAAAATGATTGCGTCGCCGCTGCAGTTCCGCAATCACATCACGGCGCGATAGCCGACATCGAAACCAACATGCCGATGCAAACCAACGTCTCCCCTTCGACCGTCGATCCTGCGGAGGTCGCACGCTTTTCAAAGCTGTCGGACGAATGGTGGGATCCGAACGGCAAGATGGCGCCGCTGCACAAGATCAATCCGTTGCGGATCGGCTGGATCCGCGATGCTGCCTGTCGCAAGTTCAACCGCAATCCGCGCAGCCTGGCTTCGCTCGAGGGCTTGCGCATTCTCGATATCGGTTGTGGCGCAGGTCTGCTCTCGGAGCCGCTCGCGCGTCTCGGCGCGCAGGTGATCGGAATCGACCCATCGGAGTCCAATATCGCCGCGGCGAAGATGCACGCCGCCCGGTCGAGCCTGCTGATCGATTACCGGGCAACGTCCGTCGAGGAAATGGGCAACCTCGAACGCTTCGATCTCGTGTTGGCAATGGAAGTGGTCGAACACGTCACTGACGTGGGCTTGTTTCTCGAGCGTTGTGCGGCGTTGATGAAGCCGTCCGGCATGATGGTGGTGTCGACGCTCAATCGCACGGTGAAGAGCTTTGCGCTGGCGATCGTCGGCGCCGAATACGTTCTGCGCTGGCTACCGCGCGGCACGCATCAGTGGAGCCGGTTCATCACGCCGGCTGAACTGGCTCAGCATTTGCACAAGAGCAGGCTCGAAGTCACCGAGCAAACCGGTGTCGTCTATACGCCCTTCGCCGACCGCTGGTCGTTGTCGTCCGACATGGACGTCAACTACATGGTGACGGCGGAAGCCTATTCGTGACGGACCGCGAGCGACGCGACGCCGTTTTTCGAAAGGCCTTTTCGCTTGCAATGACGGGCTGATATGCGTGGCGGAGCTTGACCCCGCGCAGAGGCGATGCTGGTAGTGCGGGAATCTTTCGGCCGCATCACATGATCAGTATTGCCTCTCTTTGGATTCCCTTTGTCGTGCTGGCCTCGCTCGGCCAGGTGGCGCGCAACGCGATGCAGCGTGAGCTGACAGCCTCGCTCGGCATGGTCGGCGCCACCCACGTACGCTTCCTGTTCGGCTTTCCGTTCGCCGTGCTCTTCTTCGCCGTGGTGATGCTGGCGGCCCGTGAGAGCGTCGCCTGGCCGTCGCTTGCCTTCTGGCTCTGGCTGGTCGTCGGGACGATGACGCAGATCGTTGCCACCGGATTGATGCTGGCGGCGATGAATGAACGGTCGTTCGTCGTCACCACCGCCTATATCAAGACCGAGCCTATCCAGGCGGCGCTGTTCGGCTTCGTCTTTCTCGGCGATCACCTGACGCTGTGGAAGCTGCTGGCGATCGTCGTTGCGACCGCAGGTGTGGTGATCACGGCCATTCGCCCCGCCGGTGACAAGGGCTTTGGCGATCTGCGGCCGACCGTGCTTGGCCTCGCCGCAGCGGCAGGCTTTGCCTTGTCGGCCGTCGGCTATCGCGGCGCGATCCTCAACGTACCCGGCGTCTCGTTCGTTACAGCGGCCTCGTTCACGCTGGTGCTCGGTTTGATGCTGCAGACGTTGTTGCTGACGGGCTACCTTCTGCTGCGTGACCGAAAAACGCTGGTCGCTCTGTTTCGCCTGTGGAGGCCGTCGATGCTTGCGGGCTTCATGGGCGCGGCCGCGTCGCAGTTCTGGTTCCTCGCCTTCGCTCTGACCAGCGTTGCCAATGTGCGGACGCTGGCGCTGATCGAGGTGCTGTTCGCGCAAGGCATCGCCTACTATTCGCTGAAGCAGAAGATCTCGGCGCGCGAGGCGCTCGGCATCGCGTTGATCGTGATCGGCGTCGGCGCGCTGATTGCCGTTCAATAGCGACGACGCTGGGTCCCGAATCCGAAGCTCGCCATCCCTCGCGGCGCCTCCGGCAACGAACGTTTTTAGAGTTCAACGCGGGTTGGCTGGGCATCCGTCGTTGCGGCGGCGTCGTTCTGGCGCAGCTCATTGAAGCGCGCCCGCGCCCGCCGTGCCACCCGATAGACAATGAGGGCACAGGTGGCGATGGCGATCACCATCATCGCCTGACCGGCGATCGACATTTTGTCGTCGAGCACAGCCGCGCGTCCGGCGGCGCCAAGGCTTACGAACAGGATGATCTGCGGGATGCAGAACACAAATGTCGCCCAGGTGAACGACCACCAGCCGACATTGGACAGGCCGAAAGCGTAATTCGTCATCGCTCCTGGGACCGGGGCGCCAAGCCGCATCAACGCCACGACACGCCAGCCTTCCTGATCGACAGCGTCCGATATGCTGCTGAGCAGCTTCCTGCGCCCGATCAGCCCCTGGACGAGATCGTGAAACAGATAGCGCGCAGTAACGAAGCCGCCCAGCGCGCCGAACGTGAAGCTCGGGATGCTGACGGGGATGGCGACGAAACCATACGCCGCGCCGGCCAGGACGCAGACAATGATGCGTGGAAGCGGGACGAATCCTGCGGCGAAGAGAATCAGGACCAGAACACCGATCGAGGGAGGTGCCTGCCCGGCGCTGACGTCAAGAAAGGCGACGATGCGATCGATCAATCGGTTGGCCGCTCAGGAGTATCGTGGTGATGTTCCAACGTTCGCAGCATGTGCATGCACCCTCGTTATGCGAAGGTTGGAGCCAGGAAAAGACATTGGTTTGAGGTGCGTCAGGAGGACGCGGCAATTCTGAACCGGGTTCCAGATCCAACCCGCGCGTACCGGACGAATTAATTTCTGTCGTCCGGCAGCACCGGCAGCGGCATCACCTCGACGCCTTCCTCGATCAGCGCCTTTGCTTCCGAGGGCGACGCATCGCCGTAGATCGGCCGGTGCTCGATTTCGCCGTAGTGCATCTTGCGGGCCTGCTCGGGAAACTGATCGCCGACATTGTCGGCGTTGGCCTTGATGTGATCGCGCAGCTCTTTCAGCTTGGCGCGCAATTCCGTCTCTTGCCCCATCATCAGCGATTCGGCGGCAGGCGTTTCGGCCGTAGCGGGCGCAGCTTCCGCGGCCGCCTTCTTCCGCGCGGCGGAGGTGTGGATCACCCTTTCTTCGCCGGCACGTTGCTCGGCAGTGCGCCCCTTACGGGGAATCTGCGGCGCCATGATCGACTTCTCGACCTTCGCGGAATCGCAGGTCGGGCAGCGGACGAGGCTGCGCTTCGCCTGCTTCTCGAAGGACGCCGAATCCTGAAACCAGCTTTCGAAAGCGTGGCCGCGATCACACTGCAACGAGTAACGGATCATGTGCGTTCCCGCACCAGATGCAGATGGCCAGTCGGACCATTCGCATCGGCAATGCTGAAGCGGCGACCGTGCTGCAGCGACGGAATCTTGCCGCGAGCGTCGGCGACCTTCGCCGGGTCGATCTTGGCGATGATGATACCCGGATCGGTGCCGCCTTCGGCGAGAATCTCACCCCACGGATCGACGATCAGTGAGTGGCCGTAGGTCAGCCGCTTGCTCTCATGAGTGCCGCCTTGCGCGGCCGCGAACACGAATGCACCGTTCTCGATCGCGCGCGACCGGAGCAGTACATGCCAGTGCGCGTCGCCAGTCGGCTTGGTGAAGGCCGACGGCATGGTGAGGAACGACGCGCCGGCCTCGGCGAGCGCGCGGTAAATCGCCGGAAAGCGCATGTCGTAACAGATCGTCAGGCCGATACGACCCCACGGCAGGTCGGCGATGGCGACCGCTTCGCCGGGCTGGTAGGTCGCCGATTCGCGATAGCTCTCGCCGTTCGCGAGGTTGACGTCGAACATGTGAATCTTGTCGTAGCGCGCGAGGATGTTTCCGTTCGGATCGATCAGGAATGCGCGATTTGCCGCGCGATCTGGTGTCGCACGAACAGCGAGCGAACCAAGATGCAGGAAGATGCCAAGTTCCTTCGCCAGCGCACGGTAGGAGTTGAGCGACTTGTCGTGATCTTCTTCGACGATCGTCTTGAACAACTGGTCGCGGTTGGCGGCCAGGATGTTGGTCATCTCCGGCGTCTGCACATAATTGGCGCCTGCGCCCGCGGCCTCGCGGATCAGTTCGCCGATCTCTTTGAGGTTTTCGTCCGGCGAGAGCTTCGTCCGTGTCTGGACCATCGCCGCGGTAAAGGTTTCATTCACGGCGTCACCGCCTCTCCGGCGAGCAGCTTGTCGAGCTTGCCCGCATCGTTCAGTTCATAGAGGTCGTCACAGCCGCCGACATGGACGCCGCGGACGAAGATCTGCGGCACAGTGGTGCGCCCGCCGGCGCGCTCGACCATTGTCTGCCGCAACGCCGGATTGCCGGACACGTCGATTTCCGTGTAGGCGACATCCTTGCGGGTGAGCAGTTGCTTCGCCATGCGGCAATAGCCGCAATAGGGCGTCGTATAGATTTCAACCTGGGCGGTCATGCGTGGTTTCCGTGGACGCAGGCGTTGGGACGCAAGCTTTCGGACACAAGCTTTGCCGCGATCCGCGTCCTTTGTCACAATTATATAGGATTTCGCGCCCCCTCTACAACTCGCGCAAAGACGAGCACATCGACGTTGGCGGCCTTCGCCCGCAGAAGCGCACGTGCGCAGGCGTCCACAGTCGCTCCCGTCGTGAGAACATCGTCCACCAGGACGATCCGGCGCCCCTCCACCTCAGCCCTGCGTTCAGGAGGGACCAGAAATGCACCCTGAACGTTGCGGGCGCGCTCGCTACGCGAAAGTCCGATCTGTTGCGGCGTTGGGCGGGTGCGCACCAGCGCGCCCCCCGTAACCGGACGGTTAACGGTGCGGCCGATGACCGTCGCGAGTGCGCCGGACTGGTTGTATCGCCGGCTCCAGCCGCGTCGCCAATGCAGCGGCACCGGCACCACGACGTCCGCACTTTCCAGAATTTCAGCTCCCGCCCGCACCATCCAGCGGCCGAGCGTCGGCGCCAGATCGACGCGGTCCTGATACTTCAGCCCGTGCACCAGCGTGCGCGCGACATCGTCATACCGCACGGCGGCCCGGGCGCGGCTGTAGGCGGGCGGATCGGCGATCGCCTCCATCGACAGGATGCCGGGTCCGGGATCATAGACGAAGGGAATGCCGAGCCGTTCGCAGAACGGCGGCGCGATGAACGAGAGCTTGGCCCAACACGCCGGGCAGACGCCGTCGCCTGTGACCTGCACGCGGCAGGCGACGCACAGCGTCGGCAATGCGATGTCGAGCGCAAGTCGTGAACTGGTCAGCAGCGCCCTTTTGCAGACCGCGAGCGCGCCGCGGAAGCGACCGGGCAGGTTCGACGGCTGTGCGTCATGGGGCGCGCGGGCATCCATGCGGGAAATGCTATCGCCGTGACGTGACTTGCTCAAGCCGCGCTTTGAGCGGGTTTGCGCTTGCGGCGCGACGCCGGAGGCTTCAGAAGCGAGCCATGATGACGGCCGATGTTCCCCGCTTGATCGACCGCGCCGCCTTGCAGGCGCGGCAAGCGCGCGCCTGCCGCGGCGGGCCGGCGACGTTCCTGCTAGACCGCGTCGCTGACGACATGCAGGAACGGCTCACGGCGGTGCTGCGCGATTTCAAGGACGTCGCCGATGTCTGGACGCCGGGAGACGGCCTTCGAGGGGCGAACACGGATCGCTTCTCGTCGCTCATCCGCATCGGGTTGTTCGACGCCGCCGACGAGGCATTGCCGCTTTCTCCGGAATCGCTCGATCTTGCGCTGTCTGCGCTCGCCCTGCAGTTCGCCAACGATCTGCCGGGCGTGCTGGCGCAGATCCGTCGCGCACTCAGACCGGACGGATTGTTTCTGGCGGCGATGCTCGGCGGCGACAGCTTGAACGAATTGCGACAATCCTTTGCGGCTGCGGAGATCGAACTCGAGGGCGGACTGTCGCCGCGCGTGCTCCCATTCGCCGACCTGCGAGATCTCGGTGCGCTGCTGCAACGCGCCGGCTTCGCGCTTCCCGTCGCGGACGTCGATCGCGTCGTGGTGCGTTACGACAACGCACTTGCGTTGATGCAGGACCTGCGCCGGATGGGTGCGACAAACGTTCTCACCGAACGGCGGCGGGCGCCACTCCGCCGTGCGACGCTCCTCAGGATGGCTCAGATCTACAGTGAGCGCTTCGCCGACCACGACGGGCGCATCCGCGCCACGTTCGATATCATCTGGCTTTCCGGCTGGGCGCCGCATGAAAGCCAGCAGAAGCCGCTGAAGCCGGGCTCGGCGAAGACGTCCCTCGAAGGCGCGGTGAAACGACGGAACCCGTAGGCGTCATTTGCGAGCGAAGCGAAGCAATCCAGTCTGAGGTTGCGGCAGATTCCGCGCTGGATGCCTGGTCGCCCATAGGCGAGCGAAGCGACGCCGTTCTTCGAACGGCTACGCCTCCAAATGACGACTACAGCAGATCTTCCAGATGCGGGATCAGCGGCAGGTCGGCCGGTGGCATCGGATAGTCACGCAGCCTGGTCGCGCGCACCCAGGCGAGTTGCTGGCCTTCGCGGGCGATAACATTGCCTTCCCAGCGCCGGCAAATATAGAGCGGCATCAGCAAGTGGAAGCTCGCATAGGCGTGGCTTGCAAAGGTCAACGGCGCGAGGCACGCCTCGCGCACGGTGATGCCAAGCTCCTCATGCAGTTCGCGAATCAGCGCGTCCTCCGGCCGTTCACCAGCGTTCAGCTTGCCGCCGGGAAACTCCCACAGCCCGGCCATCGCCTTGCCTTCGGGCCGCTGCGCGATCAGCACGCGGTTGTCAGGATCGATCAGCGCACAGGCGACGACGAGCGTGAGGTTCACGACCGATAATCGCCGTTGATCGCGACATATTCCTTGGTGAGGTCGCAGGTGAGCACACGGTCGCGACCCTTGCCAAGTCCGAGCGATATCTTGATTCGAACCTCGGGCTCTTTCATCGTCGCCGACACCTGCACTTCGTCATAAGACGGATCGCGTTCGCCCTTGGTCGCCACGCGGATGCCGTTGAAAGCGATCGAGATCTTGTCGCGATTGGCGGGCTCGCCCGCCTTGCCGATCGCCATGACGACGCGGCCCCAATTGGCGTCCTCACCGGCAATCGCCGTCTTCACCAAGGGCGAATTCGCCACCGACATCGCGATCTTGCGCGCGGACGGCTTCGAGACCGCGCCCTCGACGACGATCTCGACCAGCTTGCGCGCGCCTTCGCCGTCGCGCGCCACCTGCTCGGACAGGTCGGCCAGCACGCCATTGAACGCCTTGGTGAACGCCTTCAGCCGCGGATCGGAGGCGCGTGAAATCTTCGGAGCGCCGCGTTCGGCGGCGGCACCGGTGGCAAAGGCGAGCAGCGTATCCGACGTCGACGTGTCGCTGTCGATGGTGACGGCGTTGAATGTATCTTCGACACCGGCCTTCAGCAGCGCCTGCAGCGCCGATGCCGACAGCGGCGCGTCGGTGAACACGAACGACAGCATCGTCGCCATGTCGGGTGCGATCATGCCCGCGCCCTTGGCGATGCCGTTGATGGTCACACTGGCCTTGCCGAGCTTCACGGTGGCGGTCGCGATCTTCGGGAAGGTATCCGTCGTCATGATCGCCTTCGCGGCGTCGAGCCAATAATCGGCGCCCGCCTGGGTCGCGAGATGCTCCAGCACGCCGTCGAACTTGGTCGCATCGAGGGGCTCGCCGATGACGCCGGTCGAGGCCAGGAAAACCTCGCCGGTCTTGCAGCCTGCCGCTTTCGCGGCGATCGTCGCCGTCAACGCCGTCGAGCTGCGGCCGCTCTTGCCGGTGAAAGCGTTGGCATTGCCGGAGTTGACCACCAGGGCCCGGGCCTTGCCGGCCTTGATCTTTGCCTTGCACCACTCGACGGGGGCGCTCGCGCATTTCGATTTGGTGAACACGCCAGCGACGGTCGTGCCTTCGTCAAGCAGGGCCAGCAGCACGTCGGTGCGGTTCTTGTAGCGGATGCCGGCCTCGGCCGTCGCGAGACGCACGCCGGCGATGGCGGGTGCCTGGGCCAGGGTTTTGGGGGCGAGGGGGGAGATCGGGGTGGCCATGATGCGCTCTGTGATGGGTGGAGCGCGCTCTGTACCACTTTCTGTCATGCCTGCGGAAGCAGGAGACTTCAGCGTCATCGCCGGGCTGCCCCGTGATGACGCTGATGAGACCTAATGAAGGCACTGCGTTCCCTTATCGGGATTGCCGGGTCAAAGCCCGGCAATGACAGCTGAAACTACTTCTTCGGCGGAGCCATCGCGCCGCCCTTGGCCGGCGGAGAAGCGTCCTTGGCGGCGGGCGCCTCGTTCTTCTGCTCGATCCGCTCGATCTTGGCGGTCTCGCGCAGCTTGCTGACGAGGTCGGCCTGCGCCTTGCGCGTCACATAAGTTTCAATCTGCGGCTTCACCTGGTCGAATTCCGGCGGCTTGCGCTTGCGCTTGTCCTCGACCTTGATGACGTGCCAGCCGAACTGGCTCTTGATGGGATCGGAAATCTTGCCCGGCTCGAGCTCGAAGGCGGCCTTCGAGAACTCCGGCACCATCTGCTCCTTGGTGAAGTAGCCGAGGTCGCCGCCGTCCGACGCGCCCGGATCCTTCGACTTCTTCTTGGCGATTTCGGCGAAGTCGCCGCCCTTCTTCAGCTCGTCGGCGACCTGTTTGGCCTCGTCTTCGCTCTCCACCAGGATATGCCGCGCGCGAACCTCGTCGTCGCCCCCCATCTGCTTGGCGGCCTCGTCGTAGACCTTGCGCATGGCAGCGTCGGTTGTGGCGGTCTTCGCCTCGTCCGTCAAAAGCTTGTCCATCAACAACCGGTCGCGTGCGAACGCGAGGCTCTTCTTGAAAGACTCGCTTTCGCCGAGCTTCTTGTCCTCGGCCGCCTTTGCAACGATCTTCAGGTCGATCACATAGGACAGGAGGTTTTCACGCTTGGTCGCAGGATCCATCTGCGCGAGCTGGCCGGAGCCCAGTTCCTCTTCCGCCATGTTGAGGTCGCTCTGACGGATTTCCACGCCATTGACCTTGGCAAGAACAGGATTAGCGTCTTGCGCGCTAACCTGAGCGGCGCTTGTGAAGACTACGGCTGCGCATCCAGTCACCGCCAGTGCGGCGAGTGCGATGCGAAAGGGCGCTATCGGGCGCCGAAGGGGTGCGGTCATGACGAATCTCGTAAGGATCTGAATGTTCAACGCGGGCGGACAGTCGCGCAATCGTGGCGCCTTAGCAATGCGTAAAGTCAGGCAGAATCATGAATTTCCTGAGAGGTTAAGCGCCGTTGACAAGGCTTTGGGCGGCTCATATCTCTGCCCGGCCGTATGGAACTGGCCGCGGCGCGATTTCGGCTGCCTTGGTTAATCCGCTAGAGGCTGATTGCGGCTAAAGTCGCCTCTCTTCAAGGACGAATTTTCAATGATCGGCGCGCTCGCCCGCAAGCTTTTCGGTTCCGCCAACGACCGGCGCATCAAGTCCTATCAGCCGCGGGTCAATGCCATCAACGCGCTCGAAAGCGAGCTCGAGAAACTCACCGACGAACAGCTGCGCGCGCGCACCGACGAATTCAAGCAGCAGCTGGAGCAGGGCAAGTCGCTGGACGATATCCTCGCTCCGGCCTTCGCCACGGTCCGCGAGGCCGCCAAGCGCACCCTCGGCCAGCGCCATTTCGACGTGCAGTTGATCGGCGGCATGGTGCTGCACGAAGGCGACATCGCCGAGATGAAGACCGGTGAGGGCAAGACCCTGGTCGCAACGCTCGCGGTGTACCTGAACGCGCTCGCCGGCAAGGGCGTGCATGTCGTGACCGTGAACGACTACCTCGCCCGCCGCGACGCCGAGTGGATGGGGCAGATCTACTCGTTCCTCGGGCTCACCACCGGCGTGATCGTGCACGGCCTCGACGACGCCGAGCGCAAGACGGCCTACACCTGCGACATTACCTACGGCACCAACAACGAATACGGCTTCGACTATCTGCGCGACAACATGAAGTACCGGCTGGAGGACATGGTCCAGCGGCCGCACTACTTCGCCATCGTCGACGAAGTGGACTCGATCCTGATCGACGAAGCGCGCACACCGCTGATCATCTCCGGCCCGCTCGACGATCGCTCCGAGTTCTACAACACCATCGACGGCTACATTCCGCAACTCACGAAGGGTGACTACGAGGTCGACGAGAAGCAGCGCACGGTGACGCTGACCGAAGCCGGCATGGAAAAGATGGAGCAGATGATCCGCGATGCGGACTTGCTCAAGGGCGACTCGCTGTACGACATCGAGAACGTCTCCACTGTCCACCACATCAATCAGGCGCTACGCGCCCACACGCTGTTCACCCGCGACAAGGACTACATCGTCCGCGACGGCGAGGTGATCATCATCGACGAGTTCACCGGCCGCATGATGCCGGGCCGCCGCTACTCGGAAGGCCTGCATCAGGCGCTCGAGGCGAAGGAGCATCAGCCGATCCAGCCCGAGAACCAGACGCTGGCCTCGATCACCTTCCAGAACTACTTTCGCATGTACGAGAAGCTCGCCGGCATGACCGGTACCGCGGCAACCGAGGCGGATGAGTTCTTCGACATCTACAAGCTCGAAGTGCGCGAAATTCCGACCAACGTTTCGGTCGCCCGCCTGGACGAAGATGACGAGGTCTATCGGACGGCGAACGAAAAATACGCGGCGATCCTCGCCGAGATCGAGCGCGCCAATGCGCGGCTGCAGCCGGTGCTGGTCGGTACCGCCTCGATCGAAAAGTCGGAGACGCTGGCCGAGTATCTGAAGAAGAACGGCTACAAGCAGATCGACTTCGGCAACCCGAAGGCGCTGGAGAAGCTCTATGCCGCCGCACGCACCGGCAAGCCGGCAAAGTTGTTCGCGGTGCTGAACGCGCGCTTCCATGAGCAGGAAGCTTACATCGTCGCCGAGGCCGGCGTGCCCGGCGCGATCACCATCGCCACCAACATGGCCGGCCGCGGCACTGACATCAAGCTCGGCGGCTCGCTGGAGATGCGGATCGCCCAGGAAACGGCGGGCATCGAGGACGAGGCGGAAAAGCAGAAGCGTATCGAGCAGATCAAGTCCGACGTCGAGCGCTTCCGCGAGATCGTGCTGAAGGCTGAAGAGACGGTCGAGATCGAACTGGCGAAAGGCGGCAAGTCCGCCAAGACCATCACCAAGCCGGGCGGACTGTACATCATCGGCTCCGAGCGCCACGAGTCACGGCGCATCGACAATCAGTTGCGTGGTCGTTCCGGCCGTCAGGGCGACCCCGGCCGCTCGAAGTTCTTCCTGTCGCTGGAAGACGACCTGATGCGCATCTTCGGCTCGGACCGGCTGGACACGATGCTGCAGCGTCTCGGCCTGAAGGACGGCGAGGCGATCATCCATCCGTGGATCAACAAGGCGCTGGAGAAGGCGCAGCAGAAGGTCGAGGCGCGCAACTTCGACATCCGCAAGAATCTCTTGAAATTCGACAACGTCCAGAACGATCAGCGCAAGGTGATCTTCGACCAGCGCATCGACCTGATGCGCGACGAGGACGTCGCCGAGACGGTGGCCGACATGCGCCACGCGCTGGTGGACGACCTGGTGTCCAAGCATGTGCCGGAAGGCGTCTACCCCGAGCAGTGGGACGTCGTCGGCCTCAAGGAGGAGCTCAACCGTGTGCTTGCGCTCGACCTGCCGGTCGACGAGTGGGCGAAGGAAGAAGGCATCGCCGACGAAGAGATCATGCAGCGCGTCGAGAAGCGCGTCGATGAGCACATGGCCGCGAAGGTCGCGCAATGGGGCCCGGACGTCATCCGCTACGTCGAGAAGACGCTGCTTCTGCAGACGCTCGACCATCTCTGGCGTGAGCATCTCGTGATGCTGGATCACCTTCGGCAGGTGATCGGGCTGCGCGGCTATGGCCAGCGCGATCCGCTCAACGAGTACAAGGCCGAAGCGTTCAACCTGTTCGAGACGATGGTCGCACACTTGCGCGAGGCGGTGACGGCACAGCTGATGCGGGTCGAGATCGTGCCGCCGGAGCAACAGCCCGAGCTGCCGGAGATGGAGGCGCACAAGTTCAATCCGAACACCGGCGAAGACGAGATGTCGCTCGCGCAGGTGGCGATGTCGCCGCCGACCGCGCCGGCCGACCGCGATCCGAACAACCCGGCGACCTGGGGCAAGGTGGGGCGCAACGAGAATTGCCCCTGTGGCTCGGGCAAGAAGTTCAAGCACTGCCACGGCCGGTTCGCTTAAACGGTAACCCTCGCGAGAGCGCCCCTTTTTGCGCGTCCCGGCCATGAGGCTGGCACGCCGCCATTCCATGGCGTCATCCTTCGAGACAGCGCTACGCTCTTCCGTTAAGGATGACGATCGCCAATCGAAGGGAAGGGATCGGCCATGCTCACCATTTACGGCGTTTATCGTTCGCGCGCGTCGCGCAATTACTGGCTTGCGAACGAACTCGGCATTCCGTTCAAGTGCGAGCCGGTGATCCAGGCCTATCGGCTGAGCGACCCTAACGCCGCAGATGCACCGTCGCATACGCGCTCGGCGGCGTTTCTGAAGATCAATCCGAATGGCCACATCCCGTCGATGGACGATGGCGGCCTGACGCTGCACGAATCGCTGGCGATCAATCTCTATCTTGCGAAGAAGCACGGTGGTCCGCTCGCACCGGCCGACCTGATGGAAGACGGGCTCATGACCATGTGGTCGCTATGGGCCGCGACCGAGGTCGAACCTCATTCCCTGCAGGTGCTGACGCATCGCGCGGGCAAGCCGGAACTGCGCGATGCGAAGCTTGCGCAAGCGGCGATCGACGCGTTGCGTGCTCCCTTTGCCGTGCTGGACAACGCGCTGGCCGCGTCCGGTTCTCTGGTGGGCGGGCGCTTCACCGTCGCCGATATCAATGTGGCGGAGGTCGTGCGCTATGCGATGACTGCACCGGAACTGTTCAGCGCTGCGCCGCGCGTCAAGGCCTGGCTCGAGAGCTGCCATGTGCGCCCGGCATTCAAGTCGATGATGGCGACGCGCGAGCAGGAGCCGGCGTAAAGACAATTCAGCCGGTCGTCGCGTCGCGCTGCACTCGGCCTGACCAAGTCCTTCGCCTCCAGGATCACCCGATGTCCGCCAATTCCTCCGCCATCCGCTGGGCCGTGCCGAACGTCGACGATGCGCCGCTGGAGAGCGTGCGATTCCATGGATTGAAGACCGGTCCGAAGCTGATCGTGGTCGGTGCAGTCCACGGCAACGAGACCTGCGGTCCGAACGCGATCGTGCGCGCCATCGACGATTGCCGGGCGGGACGGCTGGTGATCCGGCGCGGCGAGGTCACTTTCGTGCCGGTCGCCAATGCCAAGGCCTACCGGCAGAACACGCGCGAAGGGGACCGAAACCTCAACCGCGATCTGCGCGAAAGGCCGCTTCCCGTCGACAACGAGGACAGGATCGGCAACCCGCTGACCGCCCTGTTGCGCCAGCACGATGTTCTGCTCGACATCCATTCGTTCCGCGGCGAGGGCAAGCCCTTCGTCTTCTTCGGTCCGGAGGACAATGCGGGTGAGCTCGAAGCCTTTCGTCATGCCACGGCGGAAGCCGCCTTCGCCGCCTGTCTCGGCACCGACATCCTGATTCATGGCTGGCTCGACATCTATGTCGCGCTGATCGCGGCGCGCGAGCGGCTGGCCCTGCCGCCTCTCGCCGTCACCGAGGGTTTTGGGACTACCGAGTACATGCGTTTCGCCGGCGGCTATGGCGTCACGCTGGAATGCGGCCAGCACGATGATCCGGCTGCGGCCGATATTGGCCATGCTGCGATTCATAACGCGCTCGTCCATCTCGGCATAGCCGTTCGAAGAACGGCGTCGCTTCACTCGCCTATGGTCGACGCGGCTCTCCCAGCGCGGCGCCGGCCAGCCGTGATCCACATGAACGATCTCGTGATCTGCGAGACGCCAGGCGACAAGCTTGAGGGCCAGTGGAGGACCGGAGACAGCGTTACCGCCGGACAGCCCGTTGCCCGTCGCGTTGACGGAGAGCTCGTGAGCGCTCCGCGCGACGGCTACATCATCTTTCCGAATGCCAATGCAAAACTGGGCGAGGCGATCTGCTACCTCGGCGTAAGGAGCGCGCGCGGCGCCTGAAAGCGACGCAGTTCCCCTGTCCTAGGGAGGGCCTCGGTCGTCCGCGAGGATCTCGGTGTCGAGGCAGCTGCGAATTGAGCGTGATCAAACGAGCGGTGGGTTCAGCCGGGCGAATCCTGCCTGGCGCCGGTAGGGGAAGTACGGATACGGGGCCGTCACCACGCTCGCCGCATCGAGCTTGGCCATCTGCTCCGTCGTCAACGACCAGCCGACTGCGCCGAGATTCTGCCGGAGCTGTTCCTCGTTGCGGGCGCCTATGATGACGCTGGAGACGGTCGGGCGCTGCAGGAGCCAGTTGATCGCGATCTGCGGGACCGACTTGCCGGTCTCCTCGGCGATTTCGTCGAGCACGTCGACCACCTTGTAGAGGTGCTCGTCATCGACCGGCGGGCCGAACTCGGCCGTCTGGTGCAGGCGGCTGCCCTCCGGCAGCTTTTGGCCGCGGCGCAGCTTGCCGGTGAGGCGACCCCAGCCGAGCGGACTCCAGACCAGGGCGCCGATGCCCTGGTCGTGGCCGAGCGGCATCAGCTCATGCTCGTAATCGCGGCCGACCAGCGAGTAATAGACCTGATGCGCGACATAGCGCGGCAGCCCGTGCTTCTCGGCGACGGCGAGCGACTTCATCAGCTCCCAGCCGGCGAAATTGGAGACACCGACATAGCGCAGCTTGCCGGCGCTCACGAGGTCACTGAGGGTCGACAGCACTTCCTCGACCGGCGTGCCGGCATCGAAGGCGTGCAGTTGCAGCAGGTCGATATGGTCGGTGCCGAGCCGGCGCAGCGCATCCTCGACCGCCTTGATCAGCCGGAAGCGCGAGGAGCCGGCCTCGTTCGGCCCGTCGCCCATTGGCAGGCCGGTCTTGGTCGAGATCAGCACCTCGTTACGCCGGCCCTTGATCGCCTTGCCGAGCACCTCCTCGGAGGCGCCGTTCGAATAGACGTCCGCTGTGTCGAAGAGATTGAGCCCGGCCTCAAGACAGATGTCGATGAGGCGGCGGGCCTCGCTGGCGTCGGTATTGCCCCAGGCACCGAAGAGCGGGCCGGAGCCGCCGAAGGTGCCGGTGCCGAAGCTGAGTGCCGGCACCTTCAGGCCGGAATTGCCGAGACGACGATAGTCCACGGGTCTTGTCCTTTTAGGTGGTGAACGTCTGTAGGCGTTTGAAACGAATTAAGGACAAAGCGCTGGGCCGACCGTGGCCGTCTTGAGTGCTGCATCCTTGCGGTCGAGCCGTAGGCTCCAGAAGACGACGGCGAGCGCGCCGATCGGCATCAGCATCGCGACGAGCGGGATCGCTGTCAGGCCCGGCCCGTAATCGATGGTGGCGCCGCCGGCCCAGGCGCCGAGCGCATTGCCGAGGTTGAAGGCGGCGATATTGAGGCTCGAGGCCAGGCTCTGGCCGGCGCCGCTTGCCCGCTCCAGCACCCACATCTGCAGCGGCGGCACGGTGGCGAAGCCGGCGGTGCCGAGCAGGAAGACGAAGGCTGTCGCCGCGATGCCGTCATGGATGGCCAATGTCATCAGGCCGAGCACCACGGCGAGCACGACCATGCTGCCGATCACGGTCGGGACGAGGTACTTGTCGGCGAGCTTGCCGCCGAGCAGGTTGCCGACGATCAGCCCACCGCCGAAGATCAGCAGGATCGGCGAGACGCTGGCTTCGCCAAGTCCGGCCACCTTGGTCAGGATCGGCGCGATATAGGTGAAGACCGCGAAGACGCCGGCGAAGCCGAACACGGTCGTGAGTAGGCCGAGCAGAACTGGACGCTGCGCCATCGCTTTGAGATCGGCACGCCAGTCGCTCTCCTCCGGCGCGGCCTCGTCCTTGGGCACGAAGGCGGCGATGATCGCGAGTGCGACGATGCCGACGATCGTCACGGCCCAAAAGGTCGCGCGCCAGCCGAACTGCTGGCCGAGCCAGGTGCCGAATGGCACGCCCAGGATGTTGGCGATGGTCAGGCCCGTGAACATGATCGCGATGGCCGAAGCCTTGCGGTCGGCCGGGACCAGGCTGGTCGCGACGACCGAGCCGACACCGAAGAAGGTGCCGTGCGCGAAGGCGGTCAGGATGCGCGCTGCCATCAGCAGGCCGTAGCTCGGTGCAAGCGCACAGGCCGCGTTGCCGAGCGTGAAGATGACCATCAGCGCCAGCAGCACGGTCTTGCGCGGCCAGCGCGCGCTGAGCGCGGTTAGCACCGGCGCGCCGGCGACGACGCCCAGCGCATAGCCGGAGATCAGCAGACCGGCCGAGGCGATCGACACGTGGAACGTGTCGCTGACCTCCATCAGTAGGCCCATGATGACGAATTCGGTAACGCCGATGCCAAAGGCTCCGGCCGTCAGGGCATAAAGTGCCAGCGGCATGTCCGGTCTCGCTCCTGCTGATTTGCTTGCCGGGCGAGATATGGCCGCAACTGACAAGTTGAGATAGAATGCGTCTAGTAACATCATCTATGAGATGAATTCACAATGGCCCGAATCGAGGTCAACCGGTCCGGCGAGATGGAGGTGTTCGTCCGGGTGGTCGAGCAGGGCGGGTTTTCGTCCGCGGCGCGCGCCTGCCGGATGACGCCGTCGGCCGTCAGCAAGCTGATTGCGCGCCTCGAAGGCCGGCTCGGCGCGCGGCTCGTCAACCGTTCGACCCGCAGGTTGCAACTGACGCCGGAGGGCTCGGCGTTCTATGAGCGCGCGACGCGCGTTCTCGCCGACCTGGACGAAGCCGAACGTGGCGCGGCCGAAGGCGAGCGCCCGAGCGGACTGATCCGCTTCAACACCAGCGCCTCCTACGGCACCCACCTGCTCGCACCGGTGATCGGGGAATTTCTGGCGCGCTACCCCGAGGTGACGCTGGACGTCGTGCAGACGGATCTCGTCATCGACCTTCTGGCCGAGCGGACCGATGTCGCGGTTCGCGCCGGACCGTTGAAGAGTTCGAGCCTGATCGCCCGCAAGCTCGGCGATACCGGGTTGATGATCGTCGGCGCACCGTCCTACCTGCAACGGTACGGCGAGCCGAAGACCATCGCCGATCTCGATCGGCACAATCGCCTCGGCTTTGGCTATGCGCGCGCGCTTCAGGGCTGGCCACTCAAGCCGCGCAACGGCAGCCAGGTGATCGTGCCGACCGTGGGCCGGGTGCAGGCAAGCGACGGCGAAGGGTTGCGCCATCTGGCAATCGGCGGCGCCGGGCTTGCCCGCCTTGCGACCTTCACGGTGCGTGGCGACATCGCGTCGGGGCGCCTGGTACCAGTGCTGGAGCGTTTCAATCCCGGCGATCGCGAAAGCTTTCACGCGATCTATCTCGGGCAGGGTGGTCTGTTGCCCTCGCGCGTTCGGGCGCTGCTCGACTTCCTCGCCGAGCGCGCGCGAATTCCCGGCTAGAGCGCTCGTGCGCATGCCGCGACGCAGCTCTCGCGAGTGGCTATGCCAGCAGTGAGGCTGTCGCGCCTAGCGCAAAGACCAGCGGTTGTCGAAATTGTTCGACGGCACGATCGCCTGGGCGCCGGCGATGGTCGTGTCGCGCTCCTTCGGCTCAGGTGCAGATGCAGGCTTTGCTACAGTCTTGGTCTCAACAGTCCTGCTCTCAGACGTCTTTGGCTCGTGCTTCGTAGCCGCAGGCGGCCTCCCCGCGGCCACAACAGGCTTCGGCTTCGATTGCGGCTGAGCGGCCTGCCTGATCGGCGCAGTGCCGGCGGCCGAGTCCGATCCGCCGATGCCGATCTTGCGCGCGAGGCTCGAGAAGAAACCTTCCGAACCTGCCGACGCGACGCGCGTCGGTTCTGCCTGCTGCTTTGCCGGCTCCGCGCGTGCCGGTGCGGGGCTGGAGTTCGAGGTGGAGAGGAAGTCGCCGCCGGTATTTGACGACGTGGCGGCAAAGGCTGTTGGCCCGTCGAACGACGCCGGCGGGTTCACGGTCGTCGGCACCGGCGGCACGGCGGAGCTGACAACGACCGAAGAGCTCTTCGTGTCCGAAAGGCCTGTATTGCCGTTCGGTGTCTTTGCGGCGAACAGCGCATGCATGCCGCCATCGACGCCCTTGCGCGCGACGATGCTCGGCGTGCCGCGGTTGATCAGCTCGGCGATCGCATAGTCGTCCTTGCGCTGCTTCTCGGCGACTGCCTGCGCGATGTCGTCCTGCACCTGATAGGTCGGGCATTTGCCGATGGGATTGAAGCTCGGCGGCCGGCTCGCGTTCGGTTCCTTGTCAGCGTTGAACACGTAGCGTTGTTCGCACACGTCGACCTTCGGCTCGAGGTGTGTCACCTCGAAGTGATCGTTGCCCTGCTTCAGCATCTTCCAGAACGGCATGTTCGGATTGTTGCGATGCTTGGCCATGTTCTGCGCCGTCATCCGGAACGGATAGGCTTGCACCTGGAACGAGCGCTGTCCTCCGAAGAAGGATTCGCGGCCGAGTGCGTAGATGTCGGAAATCTGCTCGTCGGTCATCGCGTAGCAGCCGCGCGAGGAGCAGTCGCCGTGCACCATCAGATGGGCGCCGGTGCGGCCGAGCGAGCGGTCATAGGCGTTCGGGTAGCCCATGTTGAATGACAGATAGAACTGCGACTCCGGGTTCATCTGCGCAGGCGTGATGTTGTAGAAGCCCTCGGGCGCTTGCCGGTCGCCTTCCTTGATCTTGGGACCGAGCTCGCCGGACCAGCGGCAGATCGGATAGGTTTGCAGCAGTGCGAAGCGGCCCGTCTTGTCCTGCTTCCAGACCTCGAGCTCGGCTTCCTGCTTGAACAGGCGGACCAGGATCGGCGACTGCGGATCCATCTCCTTCGCCGCAATTTCGTTGATGAGCTTTTGCGGGATCGGCTTGTTCGCCTTCGCGTTGGTGACGAAGGCGGCCTGTTCGGCGTTGCAGCCGGCCAGCACGACGCATGCTGTTATAGCAGCCGACGCTATAAGCCCCCGAACCAGACGGTCAGAATTCAAGCTCAAGCTCCCCGCCTCGCGACAACCCCAACCGGACACCCCAGAACCATCCGGATTTTGCGCAACCTGCCTTGAAGCCGTTGAACAATCGTTATCCTTAAGCGGGTGCGCTCGCAAGCCGATTCGCGAGCCCGGCGAGGTCACGTCGCCGCGATAGTGAATGTGACGTAAATGATTGAGGGGTTTGGCGAACTCGCTTCGTAGGCGCCCCAAAAAAGCCATGAACTGGCCCGCCGGCCGACTCGCCAAGGTGTTCGTCGGAAGAGTGCTGGAAAGGTCGCGCCGCCGGGCCGAAAACGGCGAAGCGCGAATCAGCCGAGCTTGCGGCCGATCTCGAGGAACTTTTGCCGGCGCTGGGTGCGGATGGCGTCGCGATCGAGATTGCGCAGATCGTCGAGCGCGTGGGCGATGGCATCGCCCGTTGCGGCGATGACAGCGGCCGGATCGCGGTGGGCGCCTCCCACGGGTTCCTTGACGATCTCGTCGATCACGCCGAAGCGCAACAGGTCCTGGGCGGTGATCTTCATGTTGATCGCCGCTTCCTGCGCCTTGGCGGCGTCGCGCCAGAGGATCGACGCCGCGCCTTCCGGCGATATCACGCTGTAGATGGCGTGCTCCAGCATCAGCACCCGGCTCGCCGTGGTGATGGCGATGGCACCGCCGGACATGCCTTCGCCGGTAATGACGGCGACGTTCGGCACGCCGAGTTGAAGGCAGACGTCGGTCGAGCGGGCAATCGCTTCGGCCTGTCCACGCTCTTCGGCGCCGATGCCGGGATAGGCCCCTGCCGTATCGACCAGTGACAGCACCGGAATGTTGAACCGGTCGGCCATCTCCATCAGCCGCGCCGCCTTGCGATAGCCTTCCGGCCGCGCCATGCCGAAATTGTGCTTCAGCCGGTTCTCCGTGGTCGCGCCCTTCTCCTGGCCGATCACGCAGATGCTTTCGCCGCGGAAGCGTCCGAAGCCGCCAACCATCGCTTCGTCTTCACCGAACTTGCGGTCGCCCGCAAGCGGTGTGAACTCGGTAATCAGCGCGCCGACGAAATCGAGCAGGTGCGGCCGTTGCGGATGTCGCGCGACGAGCGTCTTCTGCCACGGCGTCAGGTTGGCGTAGAGACCGACCAGCGCCTGCGATGCGCGCTCCTCGACTCGCGTGATCTCATCGCCGATGTCGCTGCCGCTCGCCGCCAGCGTGCGCAGTTCATCGAGCTTGGCGTCGAGTTCGGCGACGGGCTTTTCGAAATCGAGGTAGCTTCGCATTGTGATCCGGTATGACGCGATCCGGTGAAGACTTGAGCGACGGCGCGCGCCGCGCGGGTCCTGTCTGGCCTTGGCGGCGTTTCAAGTCAACCTGCGCCGCGGGTCAAGCAAGGTCTTGAATTAAGAAAGGATTTGTGAATTCACCATATTCCCGTGCAAAACCGCGCCGGCGAGTGGCCCCGCAGCCTTGCCGGCCACTCACGCTTCTGCAAGCGGATGCAGATCGCGCACGAGGCTCTTCAGCCGCTCCTCGACGATGTGCGTATAGATCTGCGTGGTCGAGATGTCGGTATGACCCAGAAGCGTCTGCACGATGCGCAGGTCCGCGCCATTGTGGAGCAGATGGCTGGCAAAGGCATGCCGCAGCACATGCGGACTGACGAGCCGTGGCGCGATGCCGACAGAGCCGGCCAGATCCTTCAGCTCGCGCGCGAAATGCTGACGCGTCAGGTGACCGCTTTCGCCGAACGACGGAAACAGCCATTTCGTCGGCTTCAAGGCCTTGGCGTCGCCGCGCGCCGCTTCCATCGCCGTGAGATAGTCAGCCATCGCACGCCTGGCGCTGTCGTTGAGTGGGACGAAGCGTTCCTTGTTGCCCTTGCCGCGCACGACGATCATGCGCGCGTCGCGTCGTGCCGCCGACACCGGCAGCGTGACGAGCTCGCTGACGCGCAGGCCTGTGGCGTAGAGCACCTCGAGCAGGCACGACAGACGCAACGCGCGCAGACGTTGCGTCGCGCTCATGTCCGCCCGTTCGGCTATGCTCTTCGCCTGCGCCAGCAGCCTGTCGACATCGGCGATCGACAGCACCTTCGGCAGGGTGCGGCCGCGCTTCGGCCCCGAGAGGATCGCGGCGGGATCGTCAGCGCGCACGCCCTCACCGAGCAGGAAGCGGAACAGGTGACGCAAGGCGGAGAGCTTTCGCGCCACGCTCGACGCCTTGAAGCCGCGCCCGTCGAGATCGGCGAGATAGTCGCGCACGTCGTCGGTGGTTGCGCGCGCGAAAGCAGTGCCTTTGCGTGTGAGGAATGCCGAGAGGTCATCGAGATCGCGCCGGTAGGCGGCGAGCGTGTTCTCGCCGGCGCCCTGTTCGGCCGCCAGCATGTCGAGAAACAGGGCGGCGAGTTGCTGGTCGGTGGAGGTTCTGCGGCCCGCCATCGTTTGCTCCGCGGCGCCCTAGCGCTTCTGGAATTTGTCGGGAGGCACGGTCACCGTGATCTCGCGCGGCACCGGATCGAAGAGCGTTGCGAGCGCAAAGATCCCACCATAAATCAACCCGCAGATTACCGCGACGACGGTCAGAAAGCGGAGCAGGGTTGGCATCTGCGACCTCGGAGCAGGCGGCTCGAATTAACCAATGGAATCGACCTGGCTCAAGAACAAGAATAAGCCGTAAGCATCACGTTCGCCACGCGCTGGCAAGGCTGGACGGCAGGAAAGATGCTTGGCAAGACCCGCTGGCAATCGCCGTGCGGCCGGTAGTATAGGTGGCCCGGCCGGCCGGGGACGATCCGGTCGACTATGCAGAGAAGGTTTATCAAAGGGTGTCTGGTACGTTGGCGCACGAATCTGCCGTCGCAGCGCAGGACGCGGCTGTCACTGCCGCGCTCGGCGCGCGCGCGATCGTGCTGGTCGGCATGATGGGGGCGGGCAAGTCGACCGTCGGCCGGCGACTGGCTGCGAGGCTGGGGCTGAGTTTCGTCGACGCGGACATCGAGATCGAGGCTGCGGCCGGCATGTCGATTCCGGAAATCTTTGCTGCGCACGACGAACAGTATTTTCGTGATGGCGAAGCGCGAGTGATTGCGCGGCTTCTGGACGGAGCGCCGTGCGTGCTTGCGACCGGCGGCGGCGCCTGGCTGCGCGGCGAGACGCGCGAGCGCATTCGCGCCAAGGGGATCTCGATCTGGCTCAAAGCCGACGCCGATGTGCTGCTCCGTCGTGTCAAGCGGCGCAGCGACCGGCCGCTGCTGCAGACGGCCGATCCCGCTGCGACCATCGAGAAGCTGATCCAGGAGCGCTACCCGCTTTACGCCGAGGCGGACCTGATCCTGCTGTCGCGCGAGGTGCCGCACGACCGCATCGTCGACGAGTGCATCACCGCGCTCGCCGGATACCTGTCGGATCGGGCTGAGCCCGCAAAGAGTGCGTCATGATTTCCTTGTCACGCAATTCCACGGCGCCGGCGTCCGCATCCGGCGATGCCGAAACCATCGTCAATGTCGGCCTGGACGATCGCGCCTATGACATCGTCATCGGCCGTGGCGTGCTGCGCTCGCTCGGCGAACGGATCGTCGCGGTGCGCCCAGGCGTGCGCACCGCGATCGTCACCGATCGCAGCGTCGCCGCGCACTGGCTCGAACCTGTGGAGGCGACGCTCGCGGATGCCGGCGTGCCGTCGTCGCGCATCGTCGTCGGCGAAGGTGAAGCGACCAAGAGCTATCAGGTGCTCGAACAGGTCAGCGAGGCGCTGATCGCCGCGAAGATCGAGCGCAACGATCTCGTCATCGCGCTCGGTGGCGGCGTGATCGGCGATCTCGCAGGCTTTGCCGCGTCGATCGTTCGTCGCGGCGTCGATTTCGTGCAGGTGCCGACGACGCTGCTGGCGCAGGTGGATTCGTCGGTCGGCGGTAAGACCGGAATCAATTCACCGCACGGCAAGAACCTGCTCGGCGCATTCCACCAGCCGGTGCTGGTGGTCGCGGACACCGAAGTGCTCGATACGCTGCCGGAACGCCAGTTCCGTGCGGGCTATGCGGAGGTCGCGAAATATGGCGTGCTGGGCGACGCGGCGTTCTTCGCCTGGCTCGAGGCCAATCGTGACGAGATTTTTTCAGGCGGGCCTGCGCGTGAGCGTGCGATCGCCGAAAGCTGCCGCGCCAAGGCCGCGATCGTCGCTCGCGACGAGCGCGAGACCGGTGACCGCGCGCTGCTCAATCTCGGCCACACCTTCGGCCACGCGCTCGAGGCCGCCACCGGATTTTCCGACCGCCTGTTCCACGGCGAGGGGGTGTCGATCGGCATGGTGCTTGCGGCGGAGCTGTCCGCCGAGCTCGGCATGCTCGATGCCGGCGACGCGGCGCGCGTGACCAGGCATTTGTCCGAAGCCGGACTGCCGACGCGGCTGCAGGAGGTCGCCGGTTTCGCACAGGAAGGCCTTGCCGACGCAGACGCGTTGATGGCGCTGATGGCGCAGGACAAGAAGGTCAAGCGCGGACGGCTGACGTTCATTCTCCTCAAGGCGCTTGGCGAGGCGGTCATCGTCAATGACGTCGAGCCGCAGACGGTGCGAAACTTCCTGGCGCGGAAGCTTGGCTGACTGCGGACGAACCCGTCGTGTGCATGGTTCCAGCCGCCGCGTGCGAAAAAGCGTGCATCTGCCGGTTCGTCACCTCGTCGGAAACCGGAACGAAGCGCCGCGGGCTCCGTTGAAGTTCATCCATGAATAGCGAGGAGACGGCCTCGTGTTCCAGGTCTTGCAGATCGTCACCATCCTTCTGGTCGCCGGCGCGATGACGCCGGCACTGGCGCACGCGCTCGAGTATCCCGGAAAGCTGCGACTCGAGCGGGACGCCTATGTCGCTACACAACAGATCTATTATCCGGGGTTCACCGTCGGCGGCGGCGCAGCCGAAGCATTGGCGATCGTTGCGACGCTGCTGCTAGTGATCGTCACGCCGACCGGAACGGTCGGCTTCTGGCTGACGCTCGCCGCATTCGTCGCGATGCTTTGCATGCATGCCGTCTATTGGCTGATGACGCATCCGGTGAACGATTTCTGGCTGAAGGACGTCGAGTTGAAGGGCGCCGGCCGCGGCTTCTTCGCTTTCGATCCGCTCGGTCGGGGACGCGGCGATATGGCGCCCGACTGGGTCGCGCTGCGCGACCAGTGGGAAGTTTCGCACATGGTCCGTGCGGCGCTGTCCGTGCTCGCGCTGGCGCTGCTGGTGGTTGCGGCCGTTTTGGAACGCTGACGCGAAGGCTGTCAGCGCGTCTGTTCGCCGGGCGCGTCCGCGTGGATCGCCAGCGCATGCACGCCACCGGCGAGATTGGCGGCGAGCGCCTCATTGATCATCCGATGGCGGGCCAGCCGGCTCTTGCCTGCGAAGGCTTTCGATACAATATAAACTCGAAAGTGGGTCTGGCCGCCGGGCCGGTGACCGGCGTGGCCGTGATGTTGGTCGGACTCGTCGATCACCTCGACGCTGTCGGGCGCAAAAGTATCCTGCAACTTCTTTGTGATGTCGTCTTTCACCAGCATGTGCGGGGCTTAACGCCGCATGCTGCCCTTCGTCAACTTGCCAATGCGTTAACGTGCGATGATCGGAATCTCGTTCATGATCGCTCTATGAAGAAACGGCGAATGCCGCTAAATATTAAATCCGGCGCGCTTTGCCGGTTTGAGTAATGTCAAGACTTGAAGCAGAGGCGCCGCAAGCGTCATATCGGTCCATGAGTTTCGATTCAAAGCTGTTCGACAAGATTCGCATCGCGCCGCGCGGGCCCAAGCAGGCCCCGGTGCGTGCAGAAACGACTCAGTGCGAGTGGCAGGGTTGCAAGCATCCGGGCACGCACAGGGCGCCGAAGGGACGTTCGCGCGAACGGGAGTACTGGCGCTTCTGCATTGAACATGTGCGCGCGTACAACCAATCCTACAACTACTTCTCCGGCATGAGCGACGACGCGGTTGCGCGATACCAGAAGGATGCGCTGACCGGTCATCGTCCGACCTGGAAGATGGGCGCCAACTCGGGCACCAAGGGCCGGGTCGGAGCTGAAGAGGCATTCGGCGAGACGGTCGATCCGTTCAGTGTCTTCAGCGAGCTGAATGGTCGCGGGGGTTGGCGCCCCGGCCCGGAATCGAACGCGGCCACGGACGCGCGCAAGGTGATGAACGCCGAGCGCAAGGCGTTGCAGGTACTCGGGTTGGAGGACACGGCGACCACCGTCGAGATCAAGGTGCGCTTCAAGTCGCTGGTGAAGCAGCATCATCCCGATGCCAATGGCGGCGACCGCTCGACCGAGGATCGCCTGATTGAGATCATCAAGGCCTACAACTACCTGAAGTCGATCGCGCGGGGATGACGCGAAGCGTCACTTTGGCATCATCCCCACATACACCGAACTCGGCCGGATCAGCCGTCCGGTGCGCTGCTGCTCGCGGGCGTGCGCCGTCCAGCCTGCGACTCGCGCCGTGGCGAAGATCGGCGTGAAGGCCTGGCGCGGGATCTTGAGGGCATCGAGCAGGATCGCCGTGAAGAATTCCACGTTGGTGTCCAGCGGCCGGTCGGGATTCTTCCGCTTCAATGCCTCGCGCGCATAGGCTTCAACCTCGCCGGCGAACGGCAGGCCGTCGATGCCGAGCGACAGCCGCTCGATTGCGCGCTTCAGCACGTCGGCGCGCGGATCGCGTACACGATAGACGCGATGCCCGAATCCCATCAGCCGTTCCTTTCGCGCGAGCGCGGCATCGATCCACGGCTTGATCCTGTCGCGACTGCCGATCGCATCGAGCATTTCCAGCACCGGCTCCGGCGCGCCACCATGCAGCGGGCCGGTGAGTGCGCAGTAGGCGCCGGTGACCACGCAGAAAAGATCGGCCTGGGTTGACGCGATCACGCGCGCGGTGAAGGTCGAGGCGTTCATGCCGTGGTCGCACACGGTAACGAAATACGCATCGAGCGCGGCCGCATGCTCCGGCGACGGTGCGCGTCCGTGCAGCATCGCCAAGGTATCGGCGGCATGACCGAGCCGCGGATTTGGCGCGACAGCCTGGGTTCCACTTGCCTGCCGCACGAGCGCGCCGACGATGACGGGAATCGCCCCGACGATCGCCGCTTCATGGCTCATGCCGTGCTCGGCGCGAAGTGCGGCAATTGCCGCACGCACGCCGTCGACAATCGAGAGCCCTTGCGTGGCGTACGTCAGCACCGGCAGACGCTGAAAGGTGCGCTCGCGCGCATCGCCGAGCGCGGCGCGAACCTCGGCCTCTCCGATCGGCTGCCCCGTAGCCGCAGTCCAAAGCCTCGCCGTCACCCCCTCGAAGCTGGACGTCGCGGCGAGATGTCCGACGCGTTCGCCGGCGATGATCAGCTCGCCGCGAGCACCGTCCACATGGCTGAGCGCGGTGTCGACCGCCGGGATGCCGTCGAGTCCGCTTGGAGTGGAAGTGGGGCGCATTGTCATGGAAAGCTCTCCTTCGTTGGCAGAACCTCCTCAAGCATCGTGAGAATAGACATATCGATCAATCTTGATTACATCAATCAATATGAAAAAATCTGCAGGGCTCTATCTCTCTGCGCGGGAGGCCGCCGCCGAGCTCGCGATCTCGCCGGCCACCCTTTACGCCTATGTCAGCCGCGGCCTGATCCGCTCTGAACCGTCGAGCGACTCGCGGGCGCACCGCTATCGCGCTGACGATGTCCGGGCGCTGAAGGACCGCCGCGCGCCCTCGGCCGAGCCGCGGGCCTTCCGCAACTTCGATGCCGATCTGCCGGTGCTCGACACCGCGGTGTCGACCATGACCGACGACGGACCGGTTTATCGCGGTGTCGACTGTGTTGCGCTTTCGGAAAGCGCGACCCTGGAACATGCCGCCACGTTGCTGTGGGGCGCGGTGTCGATCGATCCGTTCGCGCCCGACAATCTGCCGGTGATGTCGGAGGCGATGATGGCCGTCGCCCATGCGGCGCGCGATGCCGCGCCGATCGAGCGGACGATCGGTGTGCTCGCGCTTGCAGCCGACGCCGATCCGCGTGCGTTCACACGTGCCGCCGAAGGTCGTGCGCTGGTCGGCGGCCGCATCATGCGCCTTGTCATCGCTGTGATGCTCGGGCGTAAGCCCGCCGCGCTGCCGCTGCATTTGCAGCTTGCCGATGCGTGGGCGCCGGATCGGAAGGACGCGGCCGACTTGCTGCGCCGGGCGCTGGTGCTGCTCGCCGATCACGAGCTCAACGCCTCGACCTTCACGGTGCGCTGTGCCGCCTCGACGGGACTGAATCTGTACGACGCGATGATCGCAGGCCTCGTTGCCTTGAAGGGACCGCGCCATGGCGGCGCGGGCATGCTGGCGTCTCAGCTCGTGCGGACGCTGGAGCAGGGCGATGTCGCCGCCATCGTGCGTGAGCGCGTCGCGCTCGGCGAGCGGTTCCCGGGCTTTGGTCACGGCGTCTACCACAAGGGCGATCCCCGCGCGTCGGCGCTGCTCGAACAGCTCGCGCGTGTCGGCGCCGACAGGCGCTTCATCGCGGAAATCCCCGAAGCGATCGCCGAGGCTGCCGGCGTCGTGGCCAACATCGATTATGCGCTCGCGGTGCTGATGCGTACGCTTGGGCTGCCGCCGGGACAGGAACTCGCGCTGTTCGCGATGGCGCGCACCGCAGGCTGGATCGCACATGCGAGTGAGCAGTTACGCAACGGCAACCTCATCCGGCCCCGCGCGCGCTACACCGGGCCGATGCCGCGGGCGGCAAAGGCGTAGCCGGCTAGTGTCCCGAATCCGAAGTTCGCCGTACTTTGCAGCGAGCTCAGAGCGAACTTCGGATTCGATCAGGACACTAGCAAGTTTATGATTCTAGTGTCGTTTATGGATCAGAAATTC
>NZ_JAVIFX010000038.1 GCF_031157255.1 Bradyrhizobium sp. LHD-71
GTGTCGTTTATGGATCAGAAATTCGCACGATGGACTCGCGGCAACGATGGCGCGAATTTCTGATCCACGACACTAGTATGCCTTTAACAGGTTGAGACGGGAGGAAGCGACGGCATGGATACCCTGATCAGCGATGCCTCAGCCGAGGCGACAGCGGAAGCCTGGCTGGGCAACTTCGCGGCCGCCCTGACATCGGCCGACAGCGCCGCCATCGCCGCGCTTTTCGCGAAGGAGTGCTTCTGGCGCGATATCCTCGCCTTCACCTGGGATCTGCACACGACCGCAGGTGCCGCGACGATCGCCGAACGTCTGGCACCGACGCTGAAGGCCGCAGCACCACGCAACATTCAGCTTGCCGCAAGCCGCACGCCGCCGCGCACCGTCACGCGCGCGGGGACGAGCTGTCTCGAAGTTATCTTCACTTTCGAAACCGCGGTCGGGCCCTGCAACGGTGTCGTGCGCCTTGTCACCGAGGATGGCGAACCCCGCGCCTGGACGCTGATGACCGCGCTCGATGAAATCCGCGGCCACGAGGATCCGGCCAACGGCAGGCGCTGGCAGGATGTCGACTGGAAACGCAATTTCGGCGGCGAGAACTGGGCCGACCGCCGCCGGCAGTCGGCAGCCTTTGCGGACCGCGATCCCGCCGTGCTGGTGGTCGGCGCCGCGCAGGCGGGGCTGATGATCGCGGCGCGGCTTTCGCTGCTCGGCGTCGACACGCTGCTGATCGACCGCGAGCAGCGCCTGGGCGACTCCTGGCGCCGGCGCTATCACGCCCTCACCCTGCACAACGAGACGCGGGTGAACCATTTTCCCTACATGCCGTTCCCGCGCTCCTGGCCGGTGTTCATTCCGAAGGACATGCTGGCCAACTGGTTCGAGCTCTACAGCGAGGCGATGGAGCTCAATGTCTGGATCGGCACCGAGCTCGTCGCCGCCGACTATGACGAGGCGGCAAAGCGCTGGACCGTGAGGCTCAAACAGAAGGACGGCAGCGAGCGCATCATGCATCCGAGGCACGTCGTGCTCTGCAACGGCGTCAGCACGATCCCCAAGCGACCCAAACTGCCGGGCCTGGACGCGTTCAAGGGCGTCGTGAGCCATTCCGGTCAGCATGGCAGCGGCCTCGACTGGAAGGGCAAGCGCGCGCTGGTGCTGGGCACGGGCACGTCGGGCCACGACGTCGCGCAGGATCTGGCGGTTTCCGGTGCGCATGTTTCGATCATCCAGAACGGCCCAACGCTGATCGTCAGCCTCAAGGAGGCGCAGTCGCCCTATGCGCTGTACGATGAGGACATACCGTTCGAGGATTGCGACCTGCTCGCCATGTCGTTCCCCTTCCCGATCTACCGGCGGTCGCACCAGCAGATTACAAAGAGAAACGCCGAGGCCGACCGCGCACTGCTGGAAGGCCTGAAAAAGCGCGGCTTCAAGCTGACCTCCGGCCCGGACGGCACCGGCTGGCAGATCATGTATCAGAACCGCGGCGGCGGTTATTACTTCGACGCCGGCTGCTCGCAGATGATCGTCGACGGCCACGTCGGCCTGATCCAGTTCGAAGACATCGAAAGCTTCTGCGCCGAGGGCGTACGCCTGAAGAACGGCAGCGTGCAGCCGGCCGACCTGATCGTGCTGGCGACGGGCTATCTCGGCCAGAAGGAGTCCATGCGTCCCATCTTCGGCGACGCGATCACCGACCGCATCGGCTCGGTCTGGGGCTTCGACCAGGAGGGCGAGCTGGCCGGCATGTGGCGGCCGACGGGCCACCCCGGCCTCTGGTTCTTCGGCGGCGGGCTGGCGCAATGCCGGATCTTTTCCAAGGTGCTGGCTCTGCAGATCAAGGCGAGAGAACTCGGCGTGGCGCCTTAGCAAGGCGAGGCCAATCGCTCTGCGCAAGAGCTCGCCATACGCTCGGCATGTTCCCTCTCCCGGGGGAGAGGGTTAGGGTGAGGGCGTTCGGCAGTCGAGATGCGAAGACCCATACTTCAACACGCACAGCAGAAGACGGGTGTGTGGAATCTAGTACCGCACAATCGCCGCCTGTGCCCCCTCACCCCAACCCTCTCCCCAAACGGGGAGAGGGGGTGCGCCGAGTGCGTGGCTGCTCGTTGCGATAGCCTCAGGCAAGCCCGAAGGTCTCGACCGCGCGCCGCAGCGCGCGGACCGATCGCCGCGTGGTCGCAAGCGGCTCTGCGAAGGCATGCGTCTCGATGGTCAGGGTGACGGGCGACTCGTGGCCCGGCAGCGTCGCCGCCAAGAGCGGCGCGAGCGGGATCTCTCCCTCGCCAAACGCGACGAAACCGCGCGCCGCATCGGAATAGTCCTTGATGTGCAGGATGTCGGTGAAGGGTAGCAACCGCGCGAGATCGGCGGCCGATGGCGGCTTGGCCTTCCGATAGGCATTGGCGATGTCGGGCAGCGCCCTGAGACGCGGATGGCGATACGACGTCACCAGGGCCTCGAGTTCGGCGAAGCCTGCAATGTTGCACACGGCCTCGTTCTCGACATGCACTTTCATGTCGAACCTGTCCGCAAGCGCCAGCAGATCCTCGACGGGCTGGCGCAGGTCATCCAGCGCGAAGCCGTCATAGGTGAGATAGCTGAAGACGCGGAGATTGCGCGCGCCAAGGATCTCCGCGGCCTCAAAGGCCTGGATGTAGACCTCGCGCGGCGCGCGCTCGCCAAGATCGAAGGCGAACTGAACGTCGCCGGCGCGTGAGGTCTTGCCGGGCGGCGTCCATTTCAGCAGCGGCGTGCAGATGCACGACACCGAGAGCCCGGCGGCGCGCACGCGCTGCGCGGCATCGGCCAGCTCGCTGCGTGACAGCGCCAGCACGTTGCGGCCGTCGATGACGCGCAGATCGATCGTGCCGATGCCCTCCTCGCGCGCAAAGGCAAGCCCTTGATCGAGCGAGGGCGAGACTTCATCCGTGATCAGGCAGATCGTCAAATCCGAGCGGCGCATCGCGTCCTTTCCTTACATTCGGCGGTCTCCGAGACTGGGCTCAGCAGACGCCATCACATCGGCGGCCGGTTCTTGGCCCACTCGGTATACTTCTTTGCCTTGGCGTGCGTTTCGGCGAAGTACTTGTCGTATTCGTCGCCGACCATGATCTTGATGGCGAGGCCCTGCTCCTCGAGCTTCTTCACGTGCTCGGGATCTTCCATCGCCTTCTTGAGGACGTCGCGCAGCTTGGTCACGAGCGGCGCCGGCATCCCTTTCGGACCGGCGATCCCGCGTGTCGAGCTCGAGATCACGGTCGGAAAGCCGAGTTCTTTCATGGTCGGCACGTCGGGCAAGAATTTGGATCGCGTGTCATCCATCACCGCCAGCGCCCGCACCTCACCCGACTGCACCCGCTTGAAGATGCTGCCGACATTGTCGAACGCGACATCGACGTTGCCGGCCATGATCTCCTTGAACTGCGTGGCCCCGCCGTCCAGGTGCACAAGCCGGAATTTTGCGCCCGGTGCGGCTTCCTCGGTCATCAGGATCGCCAGGTGATCGTCCGACAGAATGCCGGTGGTGGCCGTGCGGATCGTTCCCGGCGATTTCTTGGCCGCGTCGATAAGGTCCTGCACGGTCTTGTAGGGGCTGTCGGCCCTGACCCAGATCGTTCCAGGATCCAGCACCTGGTTGATGATCGGTGTGAAGTCCTTCTCGGTGAAAATCGCCTTGCGCTCCGGATCGAGGATCACCGTGTTCGTCGCGGGCAGATTGATGACGCCGATGTAGTAGCCGTCGGGCCGTTGGCGCACCAGCTCCGTCCACCCGATCTGGCCACCGGCACCGCCGCGGTTGACGATCACGATCGGCTGCCCCACCGCCTTCTCGGCAATGGAGGCGACAATACGCGCGGCGACGTCGCTCGATCCTCCGGCCGGATAGGCGACCATCAGCTGGATCGGCTTGTTGGGAAAGTCCTGCTGCGCGCTGGCAGCTCCTGTCACCGCGGCAAGCATGATGGCCGCAACAGAGAGGCATTTCGTGAGTCTGGGCATTTCCTCATCCTCCTCTTATGCTTTGAAGTCTTCTGTTCGTCCGGTTAGCTGGTCGATGCCTCCTGGAGTTCGCGCGGCTGCAGCCGTAGCGCCGAGGCCACGAGCACGATCGCGGCCAGCACCAGCAGCGTGAGGCAGAGCGGGCGCGTCAAGAAAATGGAGAAGTCGCCCGCCGACATCTCCAGCGATGTTCTGAGGGACTTCTCGAGGAAAGGTCCGAGAATCAATCCCAGGACCAGCGGTGCGATCGGCATATCGATCCTGCGCATGCCATAGCCGATGATGCCGCAGACGATCATGACGCCGATATGGAACACGTTCTGCTCCAGGCTGTAGGCGCCGATCAAGCAAAACACGAGTGTGCCGGCGCACACGTAAGGATAAGGCAGATGCAGAATGCGCGCCCACAGGCCGACGAAAGGCAGGTTCAGAACCAGCAGCAGGATATTGCCGAGAAAGAAGCTCGCGATCACGGCCCAGACGAGATCCGGACGCTCCTGGAACAAGAACGGTCCCGGCGTGAGCCCGTTGACGATGAACGCGCCCATCAGCACGGCGATGGTCGGCGAGCTCGGAATGCCCAGCGTCAGCAACGGAATCATGGCGGCATTGGCGTAGGCGTTGTTGGCGCTCTCGGGCGCCGCCACGCCTTCAATGGCGCCGTGCCCGAAACGCTCCGGCGTCTTCGAGAGGCGCTTCTCGAAGACATACGCCACGAACGTCGGAATGATCGACCCGACACCCGGAATGAGCCCGAGGAAAAAGCCGATGCCCGTGCCGCGTCCGATGGCGCCGACGGAACGGCGCCACTCCGCGCGCGAGGGCAGCAATGACGCGAGGTCGGCCTTGATGATCTGACGACGTGGCTGCTGGATGCCAAGCAGGATCTCGGCGACGCCGAACAGGCCCATCACGACAGGGATGAAGCCGACGCCGTCATAGAGGCTCGGAATGCCGAGCGTGAAGCGCGGGGCTCCGCGCACGGGATCGATGCCGACCATGGCAATGAGAAGCCCGAGGATCGCCATGATGAGGCCGGCGAGCACCGAACCACCGCCGAGGCCGGTGATGAGGCACAGGCCAACCAGCATCAGCGCGAAGAATTCCGGCGGACCGAACTTCAATGCGATCTGCGCGAGCGGCGGCGCGACGATGATCAGCGCAATGGTCGCAACCATTCCGCCGACAAATGAGCCAATCGCTGCGATGCCGAGCGCGGTGCCGCCGCGGCCCTGTTTGGCCATCTCGTGCCCGTCGATACAGGTGATCACGGATGCCGCTTCACCCGGCACGTTGATCAGCACCGAGGTCACCGTGCCTCCATACATCGCGCCATAGTAGATGGCGGCAAGCATGATGAGGGCGCCGGTCGGATCGAGATTGAACGTCAGCGGTATCAGGATTGCGGTTCCGGCGGCAGGCCCGAGGCCGGGCAGCACGCCGATGAGCGTGCCGAGCATGCAGCCGACGAACGCAAAGGCGAGGTTCTGAAAGCTCAGCGCCGCCGTCAGACCTGCCATCAGATGCGCGAGCGTGTCCATTACGTGCCCTGTCTCACACCCCGAATGCGTCGATCGGCAACGGCACCTTGAGCCAGTGATAGAAGACGTGGAACACGCCGAAGCTGCCCGCGAGCGCCGTCAGCACGATTGCGACCGGTGACCGTGCGCCGAGAATGAGCAGCACCCCGATGATGAATGCCAGCATGGTCAGCCGATACCCGAGCGGCTCGAACAGCGCCGCCGCGGCCGCCAGAGCAATGACCACGCCGATGGCCCGCAGCGCATTCCGCCGGTCCAGTGCAAAACCGATAGCGCTGCTCTCGTCCGCTTTCGCCAGTGTCACTTGCACCAGCATCGCAGCGGAGAGGACGGCGCCGATGAGGCTGAGCCAGAACGGAAAGAAGCCGGGACCCGGACCCAAGGCATCTGTCAGCGAATAGCCAAGGGACGTCACCAGCGCAGGCACGAAGATGCCAAGGAGGCACAGGCAGGCGACTTGCCAGCCCCACTTAAGAGCCTTGCTGCCGCTGGTCGGCATGGCCTCCTCCCTCGCCGCCGGCTATCGAGCATTCTTGGATCGCGGCTCTGTCAGGTCGGCCGCTTGCTTGGCGCGTTGACACTCGTTCTAGCAGGCACTGTCGATCATCTCGCAAACCCGATGGGATTACCAGCCCCACACTCGGTACGGCCGCCGCTGTGCGCATTTGCCAGCCTGCATCAGAGCTGCGGCTCAGCTCATTCAACAGTGTCTCGCGCAGTCTTCTATTGCGGCTGCCGGACGAGTTTCCGCAGGCTGCGAAGGCCAGGTGGCGGCGGCTGATCGGGGTGTTCGCTTTTCCAGACCGTGAATGAGACTTCGCCGACATAGAGGTCGCCGTGGGAATCGATGGCGACACCATGCGGCGCCCTGAACGGATCCATCGCCGGGCCAAGCTGCGCATTATCGACCCGGCCCAGCAGCGTTCCGTCATGGGCCAGCACGCTCAGGCGGGGCCCGATGTTCGGAACATCCCTGTTGACGGGCATGCCGGGACCGAGTTCACCGACATAACACACCGGACGCTTGCCGCGGGTCATGCACAGTCCGCACGGACGATGCAGGTTGTTCCATTGGGTTTCGTAGCGGCCCGCGCCGTTGAACACTTGAATGCGATGGTTCTCGCGATCGGCCACATAGACCCAGCCGTCATCGTCGCAGGTGATGTTGTGCACGATGTTGAACTCACCCGGCCCGGTGCCGGGTGCGCCCCAGGACATGATGTGCCTGCCGTTCGGTGCGTATTTGTGAACGCGCGCATTGCCATAACCGTCGGAGACGAAGATGTCGCCTGACGGCGACAGTGCCGTGTGCGTGCAGCGGTTGAAGGGAAGGCCGCTCATATAGGGCGTGGGCTTGTCCGGAAGGCCGATCTCCAGCAGCACCTTGCCCTCGGGCGTGCACTGGCGCACCGTGTGATCGCCGTCATCGGTGCAGTAGAGCGTGTCGTCGGGACCGATATGCAGACCATGCGCGCGCTTGAACAGCCCCTCTCCCCACGACCGCAGGAACCGCCCTTCCCTGTCGAACACGATCATCGGATGCTCGCCGCGATTGAAGACGTAGACGCGGTCCTTGCTGTCGACCGCCACCGCGGCTGCGTCAGTCAGCGCCCAGCCGTCGGGCAACTTCCCCCAGTCCTTGTCCATGACGTAGCTGTAGGCGGTGCGGGTGGGCGCGTCGGTTTCGATGGATGCCATGGGTTTAGCCTTACTCCGGTGCGAGGGTTCGCTTTCGTCGCAGGTTGAGAGCTCACTCAGTTCTCAAGGCCGAGCTCGCGGTTGAGCTCATCCGTGTGCTGCCCGATCGTCGGCGCGTGCAATGCATCGGGGTATTCGATGCCATCGAAACGAACCGGCTGGCGCACCTCGATGTAGCCGCCTTCGGTCGGATGCTCGCGCTTCTTGAAGAAACCGCCGGCGTTCAGGTGCGGATCGTCCAGCACGTCGCCGATCTCGCTGGCCCGCATCGCCGGCACATGGGCCTCTTTCAGGATCTTCAGCCATTCCGCCGTGGTCTTCTCCGGCAGGATCGCTTCGGCCACCTCGTACATCTGCGTCATGTTCTTGCGCCGGGTCGGCTTGTCGATGAAGCGCTCCTCTTCAAGCACCTCCGGATGGCCGGCCGCCTTGAAGAAGCGCACCCATCGATCGTCCACATAGGGGGCGATCGAGATGTAGCCGTCCTTCGTCTTCATCGGCTGCCGCACCGGATCGAGCTGGCGCGCGTAACCCCATGTACCGGTCGGCGGCACAAACGTGGCGTCGCAAAGATGCTCGACCATGTTGAAGCTGGTGATCGACTCGAACATCGGCACTTCGACATGCTGGCCCTCGCCGTCCCGGTTCCGGGCGATCAGCGCGGCCATGGTCGCGTAGACGGCATGAAGGCCGGACACCTTGTCGGCAAACAGCATCGGCACGTAGCGGGGGCGTGGGTTGCCGTCGACGCGCGGCAGCAGCGACACCGCGCCCGATGCAGCCTGGATGACATCGTCATAGGCCTGCAGGCCGGCATACGGCCCGCCGAGCGCAAAGCCGGTGCAGTGAACATAGATGATATCCGGCCGGATCTCCTTCACGGCTTCATAGCCAAGCCCGAGACGATCGATCGCCTCCGGGCGGATGTTGTGAATGAAGACATCGCTGGTCTCGAGCAGCCGCCGCACCGCGCGCCTGCCCTTCTCGCTCTTCATGTCCCATGAGGCCGACCGCTTGCCGCGGTTCAGCCGCAGATAGACCGGCCCCATCATCGGCGTCTTCGGCGGCGTGCCGACGTTGCGAATGGAGTCACCTTCTTCCGGCTCGACCTTGATGACGTCGGCGCCGAGATCCGCGAGAATCTGCGTGCAGTACGGCCCAAAGACCACTGTCGACATGTCGGTGATGCGGACACCGGCCAGTGGAAGCTTCCTTGTCATTTCCTTCTCCGAAGTCTCGGGATTCATTGGCCCTTTTTGCCAGGGCTCGCTCGATTATGGTGTGGCACGCGACCATTCTTCGTCGAAGTGCTTTCCGTCGGAGGGCCACGATGCGAACGCTAGCGCCGAATGCGATATCGGTCTACGGCTTTGGGTCGTTATCGGACGACAGCACGCGAGGAACGCGGGTCGCGATCGCGACGTCGCCGGTGCGAAGTTAAGGATGTCGGCGTTCCATGAGCCTTCTCGCCCGCTGGATTCAACGCATCCTCACGTTCCTGATCGCCGCGGCGACACTGTGGATCATTGTCACCCAGGTGTACGATCGCATCGAGCAGCGGCTCCCTGTCTTCGCCGCGGTGTTGCTCACGTACGTCCTCGCCGCCTATGTGATCCTGCCACTCATCATTCATGCGAGCGTGGCTCTACTGCGCCGCAACCGCATTCCGAGAGTGACGCGTGCGGCGGACGGCCTTCCCGCGGATCCGGTCAATGTCATCCTGATCGGATCCCAGGAGCAGCTCCGGTCGGCATTCGCGGCGGCAGGATGGCAGGTCGCGGACGTGCTGACACTTCGCTCTGCGGCAAAGATGGTCGTCAGCTTCGTCCTCAACCGTTCCTATCCAACCGCCCCGTTCAGCGCGCTCTTTCTGTTCGGCCGCAGGCAGGACACCGGCTTCCAGGAGGACATAGGCGACAGCCCGCGCAAGCGACATCACGTCCGTTTCTGGGCAGCCGACACTGATCCCGAATCCGGAATCGGAGATCTCGCATACTGGACACGGAAGCGGCGCATCGATCCGACGACGTCGCACATCTGGATCGGCGCAGGCACAACCGATACCGGCTTCGGCCTGCAATCCATGACATGGCAACTGTCACATCGGGTGGACCGCCATGCCGATTCCGAGCGCGAGCATATCGCGGCCACGCTTCGTGCCGTCAACTGCATCACGGACGAACGCTATATCGACGCAGGCGAGCCGGTGGGAACCCACTTCATTACCGACGGCCGCATCTTCCGCGCCCGGCTCATTCCTCAGTCGGCGCGCTCGGTGCCAGGCCGAGAAGGTGTAACGACAGCGCGGCCAGAACCGCGAACATGACGTTTACGACGCGACCCCGGGTGCCGCTCCGCTCGCGGCAACGGGCGTCTGCCAGACATCGTATCCGTAGACCCATCCGGGATCGATCGCGCGCTTTCCCCACGTGTTTTCGCGGGACGTGAGCTGCAGGCGGGCGGTCCGTTCGAGCCGCGTCGCCTCGTAGCGCCGGAATGCCGCTTCAACGTCGTTCACGTTGTCCAGGCAGCGCGCGAGAATGGCGGCGTCCTCCAGTGCACTGGCGCCGCCCTGCGCCATGTAGGGCGTCATCGGATGACAAGCATCTCCAAGCAGGACGATCGGTCCGAACGCCCAGCGCGGAAGCGGGTCGCGTTCGAACAGCGCCCACTTGTGAACCTGAGGGCTCGCTGCCAACACGCGCTGGACGTCGTCGTGGAATCCAGCGAACGCCAGACGAACCTCCTCCATGTCGCCGGCCGCGGACCAGGATTCCACGTCCCAGGATGGATCCGGCACGCTGGTGACGAAGTAGGTCTCGTCACCCGACGCCGTCACTGGGTACGTCACGATGTGGCGATCAGGCCCCCACCACTTGGTGCAGTTATCAAGGGCGAAATCGCGCATCAGCGCGGTTGGAAAGACCGTCCGGTGTGCGACCCGGCCGGTAAACCTCGGCCTCTCCGGCCCCAGGAGAACCTCGCGAACGATCGAATGCACGCCATCAGCGCCGATCACGGCGTCGACGGTCGCACGTGTTTGGTCTGCGAAGCGAAGATCAATGCTCGCACCGTTGCGATCGAGGCCCGTCAGTTTCTTGTTGAACGCGATCAAGTGCGCCGGCACGGCAGAGAACAAGGCTGCATGCAGATCAGCACGATGCATGAGCAGATATGGCGCACCGTATCTGCTCTCCGCATCGGCAAAATTCAGTTCCGACAGACGCTCCCCCGTATCCCAGACACGATTGTCCCAGGACCGTGGTTGAAACGCGCGCTGCCGAAGGCCCTGCTCCAGCCCAAGCGAGCGCAGAACACGGATCGCATTCGGGCTCATCTGAATGCCCGCGCCAACGCGCTGAAACTGCGTGGCCTGCTCGTAGACCTCGACGTTGGCGCCGGCGCGGTGGAGAAATGCAGCGAGGGCCAGTCCGCCGATGCCGGCGCCGATGATCGCGATGGTTGGTTTCGCCGTCATGACGGATGTCCCCTGGGAGAGGCCTTCCGCGATCTTACTCAAATCTCTGCTTGCGCATAGCCGGCCAGCGTTCGCCGGCAAAATCGCTTTCCCCTTGTTCTGAACGGTGTCCTCGCCGATGATGGCTCCAACAAGACGAGGGAGGAGCGCCACGATGCCCGTGTTGCATGGGATACTAGTGCTCCGTTTCCGAAGCTCGCATCACTTCGCGGCACATTCCCGTGCGAACTTCGGAAACATGAGGAGCGCTAGCAACTTTATGTTTCCAGTGCGGTTTTCGAATTTGAAGTTCCTAATTGGCAGGAATTTCAAATTCACCGCACTAGTGGCCGCGCTGCTGCTGGCCGGCGTCCTGCCATCATGGGCACAAGCGTATCCGAGCCGTCCGATTCATCTGATTGTCGGGTTCGCTGCAGGCGGCTCGAATGACATCGTCGCGCGCATCGTCGGGCAGAAGGCCGGCGAACTGCTTGGCACGACGATCGTGATCGAAAATCGCGCCGGCGCGAACGGGGCGACCGCATCGGCGGCCGTCGCACGTGGAACTCCGGACGGTTACACACTGATCCTCGGCAGCGCGAGCCAGTTTGCGATCAGCCCGCACACACAACCCGACATGGGGATCGATCCGCTAAAAGACTTCGTGCCGATCGGCACGGTGGCGATGGCGCCGGAAGTCCTCGCCGTCAATCCGAACGTGAGCGCCAGGTCACTCGCTGAGCTTGTCGCGCTCGCCAAGAGCAAGGAGCTGTCGCTCGCCTCGTCCGGCGCTGGAGGCCTGCCGCATCTTTCGATCGAGCTGTTCCGCAAGCTCGGCGGAGAAGTGAATATCCTGCATGTACCCTACCGCGGCGGGGCGCCAGCCGCGACCGACACGGCGGCGGGGCATGTCCACGGGATCATCATGGACCTGCCGGTGCTGCAGCCGCTGATCGTCGACGGCAAGCTGCGCGCGATCGCGGTGACGAACAAGGTGCGCTCCGGGAGCCTGCCGGACGTGCCGACCTCGGTTGAGCAAGGCATGACCGGACTGGTGTCAGTGAACTGGTTCGCCGTCATGGCACCGGCCGGGACGTCCGAGGACATCGCGGACCGCGTGCAGCGCGCATTCACGTCGGCCGCGAAATCCCCCGACATCGTCGCGAAGCTCGCAGCGACCGGAATCGAACCGATGACGCAGGAGTCACGAGCGGAATTCGTGAAGTTTCTGCGCGACGAGAACGCGCGGTGGGGCGAGATCGCGCGCAACGCGGGCTTCACAAGGTAGCGCCGACAACGGACGACGCGACATCCGCCGGCGCTCTCAAGCGTCTCAGCCAGGTATCACAACAGGAGAGAAGATCATGGCAAAAGCACCTCCTTCCGCCAAGCGCGACCGCATCAAGAACTTCGTTCCGGCGCTCGTGCAGTACACCGACGACGTTGTTTACGGAGACCTCTGGGAACGGCCCGGACTGTCGAAGCGCGACCGCAGCCTGGTGACGGTCGCAGCGCTCATCGCGACATATCGGCCCGAACAGCTCACCTCACACCTCGATCGCGCGATCAAGAACGGCGTGACCCGGGAGGAGATCGCCGAGGTCATCACACATCTTGCATTCTATGCCGGCTGGCCTTCCGCCATGTCGGCGGCACAACTCGCCTATACGCAGCTGGTCGAGAACGAACAGGGCAAATAACCAACAAAAAAGGAAAGCGAGGACAGCATGACCAGTCAACAACGGGTCGGTTTCGTCGGACTCGGCACGATGGGCTCGCGCATGGCGGCCAACCTGCAGAAGGGAGGTTACCAGCTCATCGTCAACGATCTGCGCAAGGACACCGCGGATTCCTTGATTGCGGGAGGTGCCCTCTGGGCCGAAACGCCGCAAGCTGTTGCCGAACAGGCGAATGTATTCTTCACGTCGCTGCCTGAACCGGCCGACGTGGAAAATGCCGCGCTCGGACCGAAAGGACTTCTCGCCGGCGTGAAGCCAGGCTCCGCCTTCTTCGACCTGTCGACCAACTCACCGATCACAGTGAACAAGCTCGCGGCTGCATTCACCGAGAAGGGCGCGCATATGCTCGACGCGCCTGTGAGCGGAGGCCCGCGCGGCGCCGAGACACGCAAGATGGCGATTTGGGTCGGCGGCGACGAGCGTGTCTACAACGCGCACAAGTCCGTGCTGGACGCGATGGGCGATCAGGCCCGATACATCGGGCCGATCGGCACGGCGACGATCGCGAAGCTTGTGCACAACATGTCCGGCTACGCAATGGTATGCGCATACGCCGAGACCTTCAGCCTCGGCGTCAAGGCCGGCATGGACCCGCTCGACCTCTGGCAGGCAGTCCGGCAGGGCGCGGGCGGTCGCCGCCTCACCTTCGATGGCCTGCTCGATCAGTTTCTGCCGGGGAAATACGATCCGCCGTCATTCGCCTTGCGTCTCGCTCACAAGGACGTGGCGCTTGCAAACGGGCTCGGGCGAGAGCTCGGGATGCCGATGCGGATGTGTAACCTCGTTTTCGCAGAGATGACCGAAGCTTTGAACCGCGGTTGGGCCAATCGCGACTCGCGGTCCGTCATGCTGCTTCAACAGGAGCGCGCCGGCATCAACATTGCAGTCGAACCAGAGCGACTGCGCTCGGCAACGACCCCCGCGAAAGAAAGGTAAGCACCGGCACAGTGCCGGATCTTTCCCTTGTCTGGCGCGCCATCCTCGCCGATGATGGCCGCAACAAGACCATGTCAGGGAGAGCGCCACGATGCCCGTTGTGCATGGGATTCTCGCGGCCGTGCTGTTGCTGGCCGGCGTCGCGCCATCATGGGCGCAAACCTACCCACACCGGCAGGTGCGCGTTGTCGTCGGCTTTCCGGCCGGGGGGCCGACCGACATCATCGCGCGGCTCGTCGCGCAGAAACTCTCCGACAGCCTTGGTCAACAGTTCGTGGTCGAAAACATGGGCGGTGCCGGCGGCAACAATGCGGCCGGACATGTCGCGCGCGTCACGCCCGACGGCTATACGGTGATGGCAATCAGCACGGGCTTCATGGTGAACCCGAGCCTCTATGCCAAGGTGCCCTACGATCCGATCAAGGATTTTGCAGCCGTCAGCCTGGTGGCGGTTTCACCCAACGTCGTGGTGGTCAACCCGCAGGTCCCGGCGAAGACCCTGCCGGAGCTTGTGCAGCTGATCCGCAACAATCCTGGCAAGTACAGTTACGCAGGTCCCGGCATCGGTTCTACCCCGCATCTCGGCGCCGAGCTGTTTCGCCTGACCTACAAGCTCGACCTCGTTCACGTGCCTTTCACCGGCGCCACACCGGCCGTGCAGTCGACCGTCGGCGGCCACACGCCGATCGCCTTCACCGCACTGCCCTCCTCCTTCGCGGCGATCCAGAGCGGTCAGGTCCGCGCGATCGGCCTTGCGGCCGACAAGCGTGCGCCGGCCATTCCCGACGTCGCGACCTTCGCCGAACAGGGCGTGAAGGATCAGGAGGCCGACACGCTGACAGGAATTGTCGCGCCTGCCGGCACGCCGAAAGAGATCGTCGCGCTGCTCTCGCGCGAGATCGCCAAGGCCGCAGCGCAACCCGACGTCAGGGAGCGGCTCGCCGCATTGGGCTTCTCGCCGGTCGCCAACACCCCCGACGAGTTCACCGCCCGCATCAAAGTGGAGATGGAGAAATGGGGCAAGGTGGTGCGCGACGCCAATCTGAGAATCGAATGACCTGCACCGTCATTGCGAGCGAAGCGAAGCAATCCAGCTGCGCGCAAAGCGCGCCAATTCATAAGAGCGGTACCAGCACACGCTCTGTGGTCATATTTGGTGCGCCTGCCGGCGCACGCTGGATTGCTTCGCTTAGCTCGCAATGACGGAGGAAACTTCAGCCTTCGCTTATTGGTGAACGTCGGCAAACCAGCGGCAATCCAAACATTATAGCCCAAAAACAGCGACGGCGCGGATCGGCGAGCCGGTCCCGTCGCGCCACTTCATCGGCAGGCCGATGAAGGTGAACTGGCCCTGGCCGAGCAACGCTTCCAGATTGCACAGGCTCTCGATGTGGGTGATGTCGAGTTCGAGACAGGCCTTGTGAACGAGCGTGTTCACGGTGCCCTCAGGGCCGGGCCGCATCGAGTCGATGCCGAAATGCACGACGCCTTGCCTTGCCAACCATTCGGTGGCCGCGACATTCACGCCCGAATTGTCGGTCGCATATTCCTTGCGCGGGAACGTGCGCTCATGGTGGCCGGTGCAGAGCAGAACGGTGCCACCCTTCGGCACCACCAGGCCGGCTTTCTCGACCGCTCGTTCGAGGTCGGACGGCGCGATCTCGGCGCGCGGCGCGATGTGGCGCAGGTCCAGACAGATCCCCGGCACGATGCAATTCTCGAGCGGATACTCATTGATCGGCATGCCGGCCTTGCCGAAATGTCGTGGCGCGTCGATGTGGGTCCCGGCATGGTCCGGCATCGAGATGAACATCGACTGCATGCCATGCACATTGCCGGATTCGGCAAATGAGTCCTCGTGGCTCTTCCAGACACCGTGGATCACGGGCGGCTGCCCCGGATAGGTCGGCGTGCGATGGTAAAGCTCACGACTGAGATCAACGATTTTCACGTTTGGTCCACCCGCGTTGTTGGTGAATTGGTCAAGGTGTCCTTGTAGATGACGCCGTCTTTCATGATGATCTTGCAGCTATTGGCCGGATCGTCCGCCTTGGCTCGCTGAACCGATGAAGCTCTCCGCGCCAGAAAGCCTGCATTATAGGCCGAAGGTCGACCGGCGAAAGGCCCAAAGCCCAAATCGACCGATGCTTAGAGCCGCTCAGTTTGTAGCCCAGCTTTCGAGGATAGAGACCGCTTCGTCAGACCGGTGCTGTTCGGCAGGTTGCTGTCGATCCTGTATCAGCTTGCCCGCTTCGGAACGGACGAATTCAACGTCGATCGGATGACGTTTGGAGACAGGCAGGTCGCCGATGACTGCTCCGGCGGCATCCATTCCGGCCGCGTAATAGAGTTTCGAAATGCCCGCAATCGCCATCGTGGCAACGCACATCGCACACGGTTCACATGATGAATAGAGATCGCACCCGGAAAGGTCGACGCATTCCAACCGCCGGCACGCATCCCTGATCGCCTCGGTCTCGCCGTGGGAGGTCGGGTCATGGTTGGCTTTGGAGTGATTGACGCCTTCGCCGACGATCTCGCCATTTCGGACCACGAGGGCTCCAAAAGGCTCGGTCCCCGGTTTCGAAAGTGCGAGGGCCGAAAGCGCGAGGGCCCTTTGCATAAACTTGTCTTCGTACATGGCAGGCTCCTTGGCGGCTTCCGGCAAAAATCCGTCGTATCTCCAGTGCCGGACCAGATGAGTTTTTTTGCGCCGGACTCAAAGTTAAGAGCCTCGATGCTTTCGCGAAACCGCACATCCACGTGATGACAAGCAGACCTATGCATGCGCGCTCGCGGCCGATGGATAACCAAACCCTGTCATTTGAAGATGAAACTGATGCTGACAAGAGCGCCGAAACCGTGTGGACCGCTGTCGGGCGACGCCGCCCAGTAGCGGACGCCGGCCGCGAGACTAACCGGTTGCTTGCCGAGCGTGGTCAGCTTCGACACCTGCGCGAGAATCGGCACCGACCACTCCCCCGCGACCCAATCGTAGGTCGATTGCGTGTTCAACGTATAGGTCCATCCGCCTGACGCTGCGTAAGCGACAAACGGCTGCAGGAACGTATTGCTCACATCGCTACGTCCGGCATCACCCGCATACGACCAGATGTGATTGGTGAGAATCCCGACGGTCCACGGCCCCGTCTGTTGCAGGGCAACAAGTGTCGGCCCCGCACCCCATTGACCAGTCGTCAGCAGCGGATCAGTCCCTGTGCGATATTGCAGAGCTGGCCCGATTCCCCATGTAAAACCGTTCACGGTCTGCGGCACGAAGAAGAAGCTTTGCAACGTATCGCCCAGGCCGAACTGCGATCCAGCCCTTGGGAGGACGTTGTTCTGGCCGATGATTGGGACAATCGTGCGCACCACCAGGGTCAGATTGTCATTCAGCTTGAACGGTATGACGGGTTGCAGATTCGTTGTGGCCCGCCAACCGTCGCGCGCCGGGCCGATCCGGAAGTCGAAATTGGTCTGGATCGGGACGACCGTCAGCGAGGCGATCGGGTTAGAGAGTTGCTTCTGGATGTCGTCCTCCTGAGCGAATGCCGTTGACGTCGTGAACGACACCAGAATCGCAAGCAGGAGGTTGACGAGACGCAAGCGCATGATTGCCCCCATCCCCGACTCGAGAACACGAAAGATGATGTCCGGCTGGGATGGGCCGGTCAATCAATCGATCAGCTTCCTCGCGAGCACGAAGTCGCAGAAGGCCTCGACCCATTCGTTCGCGCCAAGCGCGCGCAAAACCAGCGAGCCCTTCGGCCGGAGAGAGCACGGGGGCGACGACGCGTGTCTGATGCACGCCGGGCTGTTCGACAATTGCAAACGCTTGTCGTTGCCATAGCCGTTCGGAGAACGGCTTCGCCTCGCTCGCCAATGACAGCACCTACTCCGCCGCCATCCCTCTCCGCGTCGCGACCGGATGCGGCGGTCGCTTCAGGCCGAGATTGTCGCGGAAGGTCTTGCCCGCATACTCGGCCTGCGCAAGGCCGCGGCGCTGCAGCTCCGGGATGAGCAGGCTCAGCGTGTCCTCCAGCCCCTTGGGATAGATCGGCGAACGAAGCAGGAAGCCGTCGGCGACCTCGCTCTCGAACAGGTCCTGCAGCTCGTCGGCGATGGTCGAAGGGCTGCCGACCATAAACTGGTGGCCGTAGGTCTCGGTATACTGGATCGCAAGCTCACGGAAATTCAGATGGTCGCGCTCAGCCACGTCCATCATCAGTTCGAGCCGGGACCACACCGGCTGGCTGCGCAATGAATCCGGCAGCGGCTTGTCCAGCGGCAGATGCGAGAGATCGGTGCCGGCGAGCGACGACATGTATTGCACGGCGAATTCGATATCGATCAGCGAGCGCAGGTACGCGCGCTTCTCCCTCGCTTCGGCGTCCGTCGGCGCAACGACGATCATCGCGCCGGGCAGGATCGCGAGTTCATCGGGAGAACGGCCATACTTCGCCATGCGCCCCTTGACGTCCTGGTAGAAGGCGCGACCCTGGACCTTGTCCGGCTGGGCGGTGAACAGGGCGTCGCCGGTTTCGGCGGCGAGCTCCTTGCCCCGCTCGGACGCGCCCGCAACGAACATCACCGGATAGCCTTGCGGGCATCGCTCGACGTTCAGCGGACCGCGCACGCTAAAGTTCTCGGACTTGTGGTTGAGGATGTGCATCTTCGACGGATCGAGAAAACGCCCCGCCTTCTGGTCGCGCAGAAACGCATCGTCCTCCCAGGAATCCCACAGCCCTTTGACGATGCGCACGAATTCCTCGGCGCGGCTGTAACGATCGCCCTTGTCCGGATGCGCGTCATGGCCGTAGTTCTGCGCCGAGGTCGGATTGCCGGTGGTGACGATGTTCCAGCTGGCGCGGCCGGCGCTCAGGTGATCGAGCGAGGCGAACACGCGCGCCACCGTATAGGGATCACTGTAGGTGGTGGACATCGAACCGACCAGGCCGATGTGCTTCGTCCCCGGGATCATCGCCGCCAGCATCGTGGTCGGCTCAAGGTAGTAGTCCTGGGCGGCGTGCTCCAGCAGATAGGGGTAATTCAGGTAGGTGACGGTGGGTGAATCGGCGAGAAACAGGAAATGCAGCCTCGCCTGCTCGGAAATTCCGGCGATGTGGGTGTAGTAATCGAGCCCGGACGCGCCTTTCAACGTCTCGACCGAAACGTCCCGATGCCGCCAGCCGGCGATGCAGCCGGGCAGTCCGCGCACGACGGCGCCGAGGATCATTTTGCGCTGACGTGACATATCAATCTCCGGGGTTAGGGCTTCGACTAGGCTGCCAGCCGCCCGGGATTCCGCTCAACCAGCAGCGGGCGGATCAGGCGGCCGAAGCGCTCGGCCTCCTCGTCATGCAGATAGCCCGACAGGCAGAACGAGTGGCAGCCGGCGTCGATGAACTGCTGCAGGGTCGCGGCGCATTGCTGCGGATCGCCGACCACGGCGATGCCCGCGCCCGGCCGCACCCTCGTGATGCCCGTCCACAGATGCGGCATGATCAGGTCGCCATACTCCCGGGCCAGTTCCTGCACGCGCTGGTTCGCAACCGAGCGCGTATAGAGCGTCTTGATCTCGGTCTTCTGCTTGTCGCTCGCATCCTTCACCAGCGTTTCGGCGGCTTCCCACGCATCCGCCTCGCGTTCGCGGCAGATCACCTGCAGCCGCATGCCGAAGCCGATGTCGTCGGCGCGGCCGTGCGCCTTCGCAAGATTACGGATCTCGACGATGTTCTGAGCAATCCGTTCCGGCGTATCACCCCAGAACAGATGCACATCGGAATGCTTTGCGGAGAGCTCCCACGCCTGTCGAGAGCCGCCGCCGAGATAGAACTTCGGATATGGCCGCTGCAGGATGCGCGGACGGATCTGCGCCTTGGTCAACTTGTGGAACCTGCCGTCGAAATCGACTGCGCCGCTGTGGGTCCACAGCGTCTTGAGGATCGTGACCTCCTCTTCCATCAGGTCGTAGCGCTCTTCCTTGGCGTAGCGGATGCCCTCGCCCTCGACCTCGCTCTCGTTCTGGCCGGCGATCAAATTGACGCAGATGCGGCCACCCGACATCTGGTCAAAGGTCGAGATCATCTTCGCCAGCAGCACCGGATTGATGTAGCCCGGCCGCGCAGCGATCAGCGGCTTGATCTTCGAGGACCGCGCGGCCATGAACGCGCCGGTAATCCAGGCCTCCCAGCAGACGGTGCCGACAGGGATCAGCAGATATTCGAAGGCCGCCGCTTCGGCCGCCCGCACGACGCGGTCGCAGAGCTCCGGCGAGCCGGGGATTTGAGCGGGCGACAGGCCGTAAGCCGTCGTGTCGCCGTGCGTCGGCAAATACCAACCGAATTCGAGCGGGCGCATTCGTCGCCTCCCTTGGCTGTCATTTGCGCGCAACGACAGTCAGCGACCATAGCTGCTTCGCCGTCCCCGTCGCAAACGTCACCTGTGCGTGATGAGGATTGAACCGGACCGGGTGGTCTGGCGACTAATCTCGCGAAGGGCGTCGCTGACCGGCTGCATCTTCAGGAATTTTGCAGGAAAAGCCGACCGGACCAGCCGCGATCCCGCGGCGACCGGTGCTTATCGAAGAGCCTCAAAGATGATGAACGACGACATGAACGATCTCGCGCCGGCGCTGTTGGTGGCCGTCATCGTCGCCTTCGGCCTCGTCGCATTCGAGTTCCGCTCGGCCTACCTCTCGCTGCCGACCCATGCGACAGAGGTGAAGGCCAGGAAAATCAAGGTCGAGAAGGCGACAGTTGAGAAGCCGAAGGCCGGCGAAACCAACCCGAAACTGGCGATGAACGACCGCCTTCACGGGGTTCGTTGAATTTTACCTGCGCGACGCCCCCGAGCGGCGCAGTCTTGACCGCCATTGCGGGGCAAGACCGTTCTTTCGAACGGCCAACCCCGCAATAACGGTAGCTTTTGGCACGAGCTATCGCCCTCAGCCGTCGACAGAGCCGGCGACCATCCAGTCTTCCAGCTCGAGATCGTCCTCCGCCGGACATATCGCCCAGCATCGCAGCCGCCTGAAAGCCTGTGCCGGCTGCAAAACGGATGTGAACGAAACGTGCCGCGACGAGCGGCCGTTCGGCGAAAGGCTCCTTACGCCCTTGGCGTTGTCCATGGGATCACAGTCCTAATACGGTCAGATTTCACGATGGGACGGGCCGAGGCCCTGACCCCAACTCCAGAACTTCAGGGGCCCTCTGTCCAGATCGAAAACTGTGGTTCCAGGCAGCTATTTCCCTTGACGCCGCTTGACAGTTGGGCCGTGCCTCTGTCTGCTATTTGCCTATTATTTAGGCAAATTGGCACTCGTTGCATGCAATTCGCCATTGTCGACTTCACAAGCCATGCTCGCGGGTGTTCCGCCGAAATCGATGGCCTTTCAAAGGACTAGAGTCCCCTGCCCGGCTTGCCGGGACCCGTGGCACGATCCTTGCGAATTCGTTAACGGGCCGATCTCGCAAGACAATGCAACGACGCCGTCCCGCGCCGAAACCTTGCTGATCGTCTCCGAGACAAGGAACGCCTCATGACCACCGATAATGCCGATGCACTGATGAACGCCGTCGCCGCAGGCGCGCACATGTTGGACCTCACACTCGATCCAGCATGGCTGCCGTCCGTGCGCGCCAATCTTGAAGTGTCACTGCGCCTCGGCAAGCTCGTCGACGAATTTCCCCTGCCCGACGATCATGAACCGGCCAGCCACTTCAAAGCCTGAGAGCATGGCCATCACCCAGCTGACAGCGACGGAGATCGCAGGAGCGGTCGCAAGCGGCCGCTTGAGCGCCTCGACGGTCATCGCAGACGCGCTCGCGCGCATCGGCGAACGCAATCCCGCCCTCAACGCCTTCACCGATGTCACGGCCGAGCGTGCAATCAGCCGCGCCGAGACCGTCGACGCCGCGATCGCAAGCAAGAAACCCGTTGGCCCGCTCGCCGGCGTGCCGTTCGCGGTCAAGAACCTGTTCGACATCCAGGGCCTGCCAACGCGCGCCGGATCGAAGATCAACCGGGAACTCGCGCCTGCCACACGCGATGCCGTGCTGATCGAACGGCTGGAGGCTGCGGGCGCCATTCTGGTCGGGGCGCTGAACATGGGCGAATACGCCTATGATTTCACCGGCGAGAATGTGCACGACGGCCCCTCCCGCAATCCGCACGACCTGACGCGCATGACCGGCGGCTCATCGGGCGGCTCAGGCGGCGCGGTCGCAGGTGACCTCGTGCCGCTGTCGCTCGGCTCCGACACCAACGGCTCGATCCGCGTGCCGGCGTCGTTCTGCGGCGTGTTCGGGCTGAAGCCTACCTATGGCCGGCTGCCGCGGACCGGCTCGTTTCCGTTCGTGTTTTCGCTCGACCACCTCGGACCGCTGGCGCGCTCCCCGCGCGACCTCGCGCTCTGCTACGACGCCATGCAGGGTTTCGACGCAGGCGACGGCGCCTGCGTCGAGCGTCCGGCTGAGCCGGTGACACAACAGTTGAGCAAAGGCCTCAGCGGGCTTCGTGTCGGCGTCGCCGGCGGATACTTCCGCAAGGGACTTTCGAGCGAAGGCGCCGAGGCGGTTGCGCGGGTCGCGAAAGCGCTCGGCCCCCACCGGGAGCTCGAGCTGCCCGAAGTCGCACGGGCGCGCGCCGCCGCCTATGTCATCAGCACCACCGAAGGCGGATCGCTGCATCTCGACCGGCTGCGCAAGCGTCCGCAGGATTTCGATCCGGCGACCCGCGACCGGCTGATCGCAGGCGCGATGGTGCCCGCGCCGCTCGTGGATAAGGCGCAGAAATTCCGTCGCTGGTATCGGGCGCGAATGCTGGAGCTGTTCCAGTCGGTCGACGCGATCATCGCCCCCGCGACGCCCTGCGTCGCCCCAAAGCTCGGCGAGCAGACCTTGACCCTCGATGGCGTGGCGATGCCGTTGCGAGCCAATGTCGGCGTCTACACCCAGCCGATCTCGTTCATCGGACTTCCCGTCGTCGCCGTTCCGGTGCCGCTATCGCCGCTGCCGATCGGCGTGCAGATCATCGCAGCACCTTGGCGCGAGGATGTCGTGCTCAGGCTGGCGCAACACCTCGCTGAGACGGGGATAGCCGCCGCTCCACGTCCGCCGAGCCGTTGAGACCGCCCATGCAGATCAATCTTCCCGATGTCGTCGCCGAAGTCAGCGCTGCGTTCGCGCGCTACGAGAAGGCTCTGGTGACGAATGATACCGTGGTGCTGGACGAGCTGTTTCGGACTGCCGATGAGACCGTGCGCTTCGGCATTGCCGAGAACCTGTTCGGCATCGAGGCGATCCGCGCCTTTCGCAGCCAGCGCCCGGCGATCAATCTGGCGCGCGAGGTCATCCGCACCAACATCACGACCTATGGCCGGGACTTCGCGACCACGGCAATCACATTCCACCGGGAGTCGGCGCCCGGCAAAGTCGGGCGCCAGATGCAGTCCTGGGTCCGCTTTCCGGAAGGCTGGCGCATCGTCGCGGCTCACGTCAGCGTCATCCCGACGCCCGCCGACGAACGCCAATGACGACGGATACGACCAGCTACGCGCCCGGCAAGGCGGCAACGCCGGAGGAGCGCAAGGCCTGGTCATCGACGTCGGCGGGACGCGTTGTGACCGCGCGCAAGATCACCCGCGCTGAGGAACTGCGGCTGATACTTGCCGACGAGATCGTCAGTGGCCAGCTCGCACCCGGCGCACCGCTCGACGAGAGCGAGCTCGCGCGCCGCTTTCGGGTGTCGCGCACGCCGGTCCGCGAGGCTCTGCGGCAGCTGGTCGCAAGCGGCCTGGTCGATGCACGCGCCCATCGCGGGGCGATCGTCGCTCATCCAGACCCGGAGCGTCTGGCGGGCATGTTCGAGGCGATGGCCGAGCTTGAAGCCCTTTGCGCAGGCATGGCCGCCGAACGCATGACGGTTTCGGAGCGGCACGCGCTGCAATCGCTGCACGACCAGCTTCGCGCCATCAGCTATCTCGGGGATCCGCAACGTTTCCACGAGGTCACTGAAGCGTTCCATAATGCAATCTACGCTGGCGCACGCAACGCCTATCTGGCGGAGCTCGCGCTCGCCACTCGCAAGCGCGTGCAACCGTTTCGCCGCGCGCAATTTCGCAATATCGGGCGCCTGGCCAAATCGCATGCCGAACACAACCGCGTCGTGCTGGCCGTCATGCAGGGCGACCGAGCCGCGGCGAGCGCCGGCATGCGCGCGCATATCGATACCGTGCGCAGGGAATACGCGACCTATGCGGGGAAGGCTTGAAAGCCGCCCTATGCGTTGCTCGCGAACTTCGCGGTCGGGTCGACCTTCATGTCCGAGAACGCATTCAGTACCGGCCGCCACTGCGGTTTGACCTTCGGCCACGGCAAGGTCACCGAAACACGATCGAGCCCGCGGACGGTCCAACGGAATTCATCGCCGTCGATCTCGATAACGGCCGTGCTGGCCGCAGGCTCGCCAGTGGTGAAGGTCTCGGTCAGCGATTGCAAGGTCAGGTGCGCAGTGCCGTCGACCATGGTTAGCGTGTTCCAGTGCACATGGCCTGCGAGTGCGATCAAAGGACACGGCGCCCTTGCCATCACGCTCCGGATTTCGGCATTCTCCGCATAGGTGGCGTGGCCCGGATTGCGTTCGAAGTAATAGTTTCCGGTCTGCGCATGGCCCGACAGTGGCACATGGCTGATGAGCAGCGTCGGGCGGTCGTCGTCGTTCAGCACCTTTTCCAGAGCATCGAGATCGCCATCCTTGAGAAACAGCCCGCGCTCGGCGGTCAGCGAGACGTCCGGCTGCCAGAACACAAGGCGATGCTCGCCGATGATAGCCGACCGCGTATGCATCGGCGCATCGAGGATCACTGCATTCTGATCCGCGGACAGTAGCGCCAGATCGTGATTGCCGATCACGTGATGTCGCGGCTTGTTGCCGAGACGGTGGAAACCATTCGCCACCTGCCGTTGCAGCGCCACGTCACGCTCGGCGGTTTCGTCCGAGATGCGATCGCCGAGATCAATCACAGCGTCGAAACTTCCGGCGTTGACGCCGTCAATGAAGTCGTCCAGCAGGCCGAGCGCCGCCGTGCCGCGCTTAGTGAACGTGTCGCGGCCATGGTGGATGTCGGCAACGACGGCGATGCGAGTGACCATCATAATCTCCGGATCGATGCGGCGCCGACCGGCGCCGCATTCATGAACTTATTCAACCGCGTGGAGCGTCTCAACCCTGACGCTTCGGCAGCATCGCCTGCACGGACTTGCCCATGCTGGCGAGTGTTGCATCCGGCTCGCCGCGCTTGGCGACCACCGTCTGAATGTGATCGTTGATCACATCGGTAATGCGCAGCGCGTTCTGGCCCGGGAACGCGTACCAGCCGGTGATCACGTCCTGCTGCTTGATCGAGACAAGGTGGTTCGGGTTGTCGCGATAGAATTTCGCCAGCAGGTCCTCCCGCTCGGCCGGGATCGTCGTCGCCGGCATATAACCGGTCGCGTTCACCATCATCGTCGCGCCGATCGGACCGCAGGCGAACTTGATGAACTCCCAGGCAGCCTTCTGCTTGGCAGCATCCTTGGTGAACATCATCGCGACGTTGCCGCCGGCCGGCAGCCGCGCGTTCGGCGACGACAGCGGGAAGCGCCCGCAAACCAGGCGGAAACGGCCACCGATCTCGCGATTGTAGCGCGTGAGCTGCGCCGTCGATTGCATGGAGATGCCCATGCGGCCGCCGAACATATCCTGGAACATGGTGTCCGGCTTGATGTCGGGCATCTTCGCCTCGTCCACCATGCGCCGCAGCAGTCGGATCGACGTCACACCCGGCTCCTCGGTGAAGGCGGCCTTGGTCTCGGTCGGATCGAGCATCGAGCCGCCGTGCGACAACACCAGCGCCTGCCAGGACCAGTTTCCGGTGATGGTCCAGTCGAAGAACATCCCTGTCCGATTCTTGGCCGGATCGTGAACGGCGGCAGCAAACTTCAGCACGTCGTCCCAGGTGGACGGCAGCTTGTCCGGATCCCCGCCCACAGCCTTGATGAGATCGGCATTGTAATAAAGGATCGGCGTCGAGAGCGAAAAACCGATGCCGGTCTGCTTGCCGGCCACCTGGCCGAGTGACAGCAGCGAGGACGAGAAGCCGAGTTCCTTCGTCTGCGGATCGGCATCCATGAACGGCTTCAGATCGACCGGAATGTTGCGCTCTTCCAGGGTGCGCTGGCGGTTCAGACCGTGAAAAGCCACGTCGGGAAGGTTGTTGGTGATCACGTCGCGCAGATTGCGCTGCAGGATCGCCTCGTAGTCGAGTTCCGGCGCCCGCAAGGTCACCTTGACCCCCGGATTCTTCGCCATGAAGTCGCGCGCGATGCTCTCCTGCAGCTCCTTGAACAGCACCGGCGTCGAGTACTGGACGCTGATCTCGGTCTCTGCCGATTGTGCGCGCAGGTAGGACGGCATTGCCAGCGCGCCACCGACGGCGGCCGCACCCTTGAGCATGTTGCGACGTGTGACTTTCATGGTGGATATCTCCAGTTGGACCTTACTTGACGGCGCTCATGGTGACGCCGTCGATGAACCAGCGTTGTGCAAACAGAAATGCGAGGATCAGCGGCGCGTTGATGCTGACAGCCGCAGCCATCAGCACGCCGTAATTGGTGCCGGCTTCGGCATTAGAGAAAAAGCTGACGCCGAGCGGTGGGGTCGCAAGATGCTCGGACTGGATCACGATCAGCGGCCAGAAGAACTCGTTCCAGTTCCAGATCAGCGACAGGATTCCAAACGACACCATGGCGGGAACGGCCATCGGCAGCATGATGCGCCAGACGATCGCGAATTCGGACAGCCCGTCCAGCCGCGCGGCATGCAACAGATCATCCGGCACGGTCCGGAAGAATTGCCGCATCAGAAAGATGCCGAACACCGAGATCGTCGACGGCAGGATGATGGCCGCATAGGTATCAAGCAGACCGAGCTGCCAGATGCCGATGTAGAGTGGAATCGCCGTTACCTGCGGCGGGATCAGAAGGCCGAGCAGCACGAACACAAAGGTCGTCTCCCGGCCGCACCAGCGCAGTTTCGCCAGCGCATAGGCGCACGGAACGGCGATCAACGCCTGAAAGAAGAAGATCGCGGCGCCGACAATGACACCGTTAAGCAGGTAGCGCGCGAGCGGCTGCTTGGTGAAGGCCTCCGCATAGTTCTGGTGCGCGTACCAGACATCGGGCAGCAGCTTGAAGGTCGGCGCGAACACCTCGCCGGGGCTTTTCAGGCTGATCGCGACCATCATCGCAAACGGCGCCAGCATCACCACTGCGCCTGCCCCCAGCACCACGTGCCGTAGCGCGCCCTTGAGCAACGTTGGCATGAGAGGCTTGGTGGAGCGCATCACTGGTCAACCGTAGTGGGCACGGCGCTCCAGGACTTTCTCCTGAAGCAGGGTCACGGCCAGGACGAAAGCGAGGAAGACGCAGGTAATCGCCGCCGCATAGGCCGAGCGCAGGAAGGAGAAGCCCTCCTGATACATCTGATACAGCAGCACGCTGGTCGACTTGTTCGGCCCCCCATCGGTGAGGACCGCAACCGTATCGAAGATCTGAAACGAGCGGATCGCACTGATCGTCACGACGAAGACAAACGCAGGCCCCAGCATCGGCCAGGTGACGCGGCGGAAGCGCTCCCATGCGCCGTCGGCGCCATCCACCGCGGCGGCTTCATAGAGGTCACGCGGCACACTCTTCAGCCCGGCGAGAAACAGCACCATGTTCAGGCCGAGATTCTGCCAGATGCCGATGACGCCGAGCGCGTAGAGCGCCGTATTCGGATCCTTAAGCCAGTCGGCGGTCGGCAGCCCGATCGCCGAAAGCACCTGGTTGACCACGCCAACGGTTGGATGAAATGCAAACTGGAACACCAGCGCCATCGCCAGCAGCGTCGAAGTGACCGGCAGGAAGAACACGGCGCGATAGAAGCCGCGCAGGCTGGTGCCGGCCTCGATCAACAGCGCTGCGCCGAGCCCCAACAGCACCGACAGCGGCACCACGAAGGCGACGTAGGCGAGTGTGTTGTACAGCGACATCCAGAAGGCCGCATCGCCGGCCATCTCCGCATAGTTGGCGAGCCCCACAAAGGCGATGGTTGGCGCACCAAACGTCCAGTCGGTCAGCGACAGCGCAATCACCGCGAACGCCGGGCCGAGCAGCAATAGCCACATCGCAATGATCGCCGGACCAGCCAGTGTCCACCCTGCGAGGCGCTCAGAGAAAGTCACAGTCCGGACCCGCCGCGGAGGCGCGGGGAAATCCGTTGCAGCCGCGACAGCGCCGGCCCCCAGACTAACCATGGGCCAGCTCGGCGAGCCGTACCGGCTGAGATGCGCGGCGGCGCTCAAGGCGTCGCCCTTGCGCGTCGAACACTGACACCGCACGCGCAACAGTGGTGAGCACAACGGCTTGCTGCAGCGACAGCGAGCCAATGCTCGCGGGATCGACACGCACGATCAACGGTGCGCCAAGTCCGTCGATTGCCACATGAACCAGCGTCTCCGAACCAAGCCGTTCGATGTTGCAGACCGAGCCCGCCAATGGCGGTGTTCGCTCGCGCGTCTCGGCCGCCCCAAGCGCCAGCGCCTCGGGACGAATCGCCACCTGGACCTCAGTGCCTGCCTCCGCGCTCACTTCGACCGGCCAGACACGCCCGCCGACCTCGACCGCGCCATCGCTGCGGACGTGAGCAGGCAGCACATTGATCTCGGGCGTGCCGACAAAACGCGCCACGTCCAAAGTCGCGGGTTGATCGTAAATCTCCTGCGGTGGCGCAACCTGCAGCAACCGTCCGCCCATCATCACTGCGACCCGGTCGGACATGGTCATGGCTTCCGCCTGATCATGGGTGACGTAGATGAAAGTTACGCCGAGCCGGCGGTGCAGGTCGGCAATTTCGGCACGGGCATGCACACGCAGCTTTGCGTCGAGATTGGAGAGCGGTTCATCCATCAGAAAGGCTTGTGGATGGCGCACCATGGCCCGACCGAGCGCCACGCGCTGACGCTGGCCGCCGGAAAGCTGCGCCGGCCTTCGCTCCAGCAATTGCGAGATGCCGAGAATGCGCGCTACCGCATCGGTTTCCGCCGCGATCGATCGACGCCGCTCAGCCGTACCCGGCAGGATGCGGCCGATGAAGGGGAGCCGCTGCCAGGTGTTCATACGCCGCATGACCAGCGGCAGAGCGATGTTCTCGGCGACGGTCATGTACGGATAAAGCGCGTAGCTCTGGAACACCATCGCCACATCGCGCGCCTTCGGCGGCAGGTGATCGACAGGCCGCTCGCCGATCAACACGTCGCCGTCATCGTGCTGTTCAAGGCCGGCGATGATACGCAGCAGCGTGCTCTTGCCGCAGCCGGACGGGCCCACCAACGTCAAAAACTCACCGTCGGCGATATCGAGCGAGACACCGTGCAGGATCTGCGTGTCGCGAAAGGCCTTTCGAATCTCGCGCAGCCGAACCGATGCCATCGCCGTCTCTCCTGTCCGCGTGGGACGTTAAGCACCGCTCCATGACAGGGATATGAAAGTCTCAGAAACTCTTCAATTTGACACTGAGACAATTTCAAGTGCTTATTGGGGAGATTTCAGATTCGCGAGACACAACTTGCAGCGACATCGACCATCGAACGCATACCTCATCGATCTCGACGGGACCTTGATCCGCGGCGGCGCCCCACTTCCCTTTGCGGCACCGCTGCTCGATAGCCTGAATGAGCGTTTCGTCGTGCTATCCAACGACGCCGAGCACATGCCCGAACAACTGTCGCGATCGCTGCGCGCGATGAACCTGCATGTTCCGCCGGAGCGGATCGTGCTGGCCGGCGCGACTGCAGTCGATCTGGTGGCGCGTGAAATGCCGGGCGCACGGGTCATGCTGCTGGCGAGCACGGTACTGCGCACCTATGCGCGGCGTCTCGGCATCGAACTCGTCGAATCGGGCGGCGACGTGGTGCTGCTCGGCCGCGACCGTCAGTTCAACTTTACGAGGCTGGCCGCCGCCGCCAATGCGGTGCGCGATGGCGCGGAGCTGATCATTGCCAATCCCGACCGGACGCATCCCGGCAAGGACGGCGCCGTCGTTCCCGAAACGGGCGCCCTGCTTAACGCCATTCTCGCCTGTACCGGCGAGGTCGCCTATCGCATCATCGGCAAACCCGAGACACCGATGTTCTGGAAGGCACTGGCGCTGCTTGGGGCGCAAGCGACCGACACGGTGATGATCGGCGACAACGTCGAAACCGACGGCCGCGGCGCGCTACGCGCGGGCATCGCGTTCGTTCATATCGACGACTGGGTAGCGCAGCCGGGATCGTCAAAACCGACCACGGAACAAGTTCTGGCAGGCGGGTGAACCATGGCACGCACCTCGCGCCCACGAAATGCTCAAGCCGCGCGCCCCTCTGTTCGCGTGGTCGACGACGCTCACGCCGCGGGGCCGGACGGCGTCCGCGACCGGCTGCAAGCCATCCGGCCACAGCTCGCACCGACCGCGCAACGGATTGCCGACTATATCCTCAAGCATGCGGCTGACGTGGTGCACATGTCAGTCACCGAGGTTGCTGAGCAGGCCGGCGCCAGCGAAGGCAGCGTGGTCGGGCTATGCCAACAGATCGGCGCCCGCGGCTTCCAACAACTGAAGATCGCGCTGGTGCGCGATCTGGTGCAACCGGTCCAGTTCATCCACGAAGACGTCGCACGCAACGACGACGTTGGCACGGTCGCAGCAAAAGTCTTCCACAGCGGCATGCAGGCGATGCAGGACACGCTGAAAGTGCTGGATACCCAGGCCCTGGGGAAGGCCGTGAAGGCAATCCTTGCCGCCAGGCGCGTCGAAATCTACGGCGTCGGCAGCGCAGCACCGATCGCCGAGGATGCAAATTATCGTCTGCTTCGCATCGGCATCGAATCGAAATCCGTGATCGACTCGCATGTGCAGGCGATCTCAGCCTCGCTGACCGGTCCGCGCGTCGCCGTGCTGACGGTCTCGCATTCCGGCAGCACGCATGAAACTCTGACGGCAACCCGACTCGCGAAAGAAGCCGGTGCCACGACGATCTGTATCACCAACTACGGCCGGTCGCCGCTCTTGGCGCACACCGACATCGTGTTGCATACGATGGCCCGCGAGACCCAATTCCGCACCGAGGCGATGACGAGCCGGATCGCCCAACTCGCAATCGTCGATGCCCTGATCGCCTGCCTCGCGCTCGCCACCTACGACCGCGCGGTCGACACCATCGCGAAGACCTTCGAGGTTCTGGCCGACAAGCGGTATTGACGGCGCGCCGGCTTCCGTCAGGCGCACCGCCCGCTACACGTGCTCCCGTCATTGCGAGGCATAGCCGTTCGAAAGAACGGCGTCGCTTCGCTCGCCTGTGGCAACGAAGCAATCCAGCGCGAGCGTTTGCCGCAGATTCAGACTGGATTGCTTCGCTGCGCTCGCAATGACGCTGTTCGTTACGCGATCGGGTCCTGCACGACGATCAGGTGGTCCGCCAGCACGCCATTACTGATGTTGCCATTGACCATCGCCAGCGCCTGGAAGCCATCGCCGCCCCCGTCGATGTCGATCTGGATCTGGGTTTGATCTGCGACCACCTGCGTGCGCAGGAAGCCGGAGCCGATCAGATCGAACGCGTCGTCGCCGGCGAAGTTCTCGAACATGGTCGCGGACAGAACGATCTGGTCCTGAGCGCTGCCAGCGACGCGGAAGTCGGTGATCGTGTCGATGCCGTCTCCCGCACTGTTGAATCCGAACTGATCGATGCCTGCACCGCCCGTGAGCGTGTCGTCACCGGCGCCGCCGACCAGCAGATCGTCGTCGCCGTGACCCAGGAGCACGTCATTGCCGGCACCGCCGAACAGCACGTCGTTGCCGGCGTCACCTCGCAGCGTATCGTCACCTGCCCCGCCGAGAATCTGATCGTCGCCCTTGCCGCCGTCGAGCATATCGTTGTCGTCACCGCCGTCGAGCAGGTCGTCGCCGTCCTTACCGAACAGCGTGTCGTTGCCGACACTGCCCAGTAGCTGGTCGTCGCCGATACCGCCGTCGAGCTTGTCGTCTCCCTCGCCGCCGGCAAGCCGATCGTCACCGTCGCCGCCGCGGAGCTGGTCATCGCCGGCAGCGCCCGAAAGCTCGTCGTCATCGATGCCGCCGTCGAGCGTATCGCTGCCGTCGCCCCCATCGAGGAGGTCGTCGCCGTCACCGCCAATCAGCGTGTCATTGCCGGCCTCGCCGAACAGGCGATCGTTGCCGCCCCTGCCCTCAAGCCGATCGCCGCCAGCGCCGCCGTGCAACTCGTTTGCGACGATGTTGCCGATCAGCCGATCCGCGGCGGAGCCGCCGAGGATGTTCTCGACATTGACGATGCTGTCCGAACCGAAGGTGGCCGTACCATCGGCGAGCGTGAGTGTGATCGGACGGCTCGACGCGCTGAAGTCGATCGCGTCGATGCCGGCGCCGCCATCGAACTTGTCAGCACCGTCGCTCGCGTGGTCCGTCACCAGGAACACGTCGTTGCCGTCGTTGCCACGCAGGCGGTCGTCGCCCTTGCCACCGATGATCGTGTCGGCACCGGCGTCGCCGAAGACGAAATCGTCGCCGTCGCCGCCTTCGAGCCGGTCGTCACCATCTCCGCCTTCCAGCACGTCATCACCGGCGCCGCCGAGCACGACGTCGTTGCCGGCGAGGCTGCGGACGCGATCGTCGCCGTCTTTCGCGTCGATCGTATCGCCAGCCAACGTCCCCTCGAGGTCGTCGTCCTCGTCGGTACCGGCGAGCGGCGCGGAGTCGTCCACCGTATCTTCGCGGAAGTTAAGATTCTGGACGCGCGTGTCACCGGACGTTGGCGTGTCGGCTTGTTCGTAGGCCGTCTCCGGCGTGCTGTGGAACTCCTGCAGATACTCCGCAAACGCCTGCTGCTCGCCGAGCGCGTTGGTCGGAACGTTCTCAGGTGCGGTGAAATCGAGATCCTCCGAGACCGGCGCCGACAGGGTCCCGTCGTCGAGCAGATAGCGGAAATTCTCCCCATTCGCCTTCACAGGATAGCCATCGCCGCCGTTGGCGGTGAAATTCAGCGTCACGACGCTGATCAATGAAGGGGCCCCGGAGACCACGACACCGTCGTCCACGATCAGCGCAATAACCTGGTCATTCTCATCGACCAGCGCCACGTCGCGGATCCGCGAGCCGGGCGTGGTACCATTGTTTCCCGGAAGGTCCGGATCGAACGAGAAGCGGATGCCGCCGATCTGCGGGAAACCACCATTGTTCGCCGAAAGCCCCGCCCCCCAGTTGAGGATGTTGAGCAACTCCTGCGGCGTGGTGTCGAACACCATCAGGCGGTTGTTGAACCGGAGCGCGTTCTCGATGTCGAGCTGCGAGATCGCGCCCGCCGGCTTGTTGGCATCGGGATTCTCGGCCGGCGGCAGCTTGTCGATCTCGCCGGTGACCGGATCAGGCTCGGACAGCGTGCCGATCTGCGCGCGGATCCCGCCGCCATTCTTGAGCGAGACGAGGAACGGCGCGTCGTCAAGCGCCTGGTCCGCCGCGAATGCATTCGCATCCGCGGTGATATTGCCCAAATTGGTCTCCTGGTTGCGGATGATCGCCCGCTCGCCCTCGAGGTATACGTTCGTGAAACCAAAGACGTTGCCGTCCTTGATGTTGATCACGTCCTCGACTGCCTGGGTGAGTTTTTCGACCTTGTCGCCCTTGGTTCCGTCCGCAAACGCCGTATCGTCGAGGTTGTCGACCGTGGTCTCCCAGGCTTCAGCGACATTCTCGGCAGTCGCGGCGTGCGCGCCGTTGATCGACTGGTTCGCAGTCAGGCTGTCCATAATGATGTTGCCGTTGGCGTCGAAGTCGACCACCAGCCGGCCGAGGTAGGTGAACTCGCCATCCGTGTTGACGATCAGCGTGTTGTTGCCGTCCGCGCCCTGGGTGACGATCGGATAGGGTCCCTCCGCGACCGCCTCGTGACCGGGGAAATCCACCAGTTCATCGTTCGCATCGGCAAGTCGCGTATTTGAGCCGGCCGACAGGATGATATCGACGCCACGCAGCAGCGTCGCGAGCTGCTGTTCGTTGGCGATGTTCTGCAGATGCGACTGCACGATGATCTTGTTGACGCCTTCAGCGATCAGCTCGTCGATCGCCGGCTGCAACTGCTGCGCCAGCAGCGCCATGTCGTCAACTTCGCCATTGGCGCCGGACCCCGTCGGGAACCCTTCCACCTCGGTGCCGCTAGGCGAAGAGATCGACTCAAGCAGTTGCGTGGTTGCACCGACGAGGCCGATTTTCTCACCGCCTTCGGTGATCACCGCCGACGGCGCGATCCGACCGACCAGCGTGTTTGCTTCCGGCACGAGCGTGCCCGTACCGCCGTCCAGCGTGTCGGTGAAGCGCGGGTTGAGATCGGCATCACCGGAGAAATCCAGGTTCGACGACAGGTAGACAAAGTCCGCACCGACCCATCCCGGTACGCTGTCCGGCATGAACGCGTCGCGCAATACACGCGAGCCGAGATCGAATTCGTGATTGCCGATGGTCGAGGCTTCGACACCGAGCGAGTTCAGGATCGCAATATCGACCGCACCGATCGGGACGTTCGCGTTGGCGGCGATGGTGGAGCCCGTCACCTCGTTGAGAGTCGGGATCACCGACAAATCGGTGCCGGCTGCAAGGAACGGCCCTGGAAGGAAGTTGTCACCACCCGACAAAATCAGCGTATTGGCGAAGTCGTCGTCGTAGGCGTCGACCAGCGCCGCAAGGTTGGGAGCGGTGTCCGAGGCGAGCAGACCGGCCTCGGCATCGGAGAGATGCAAGAGCTGCAGAGTGAATGTTTCGTCCACGGCTGGTATCTCCAGGCTTGTTATCAGGGGATCATGGTCGCTTGTCTGATCGGCGAACTCGGCGTTGATGCGCACCACGTCGAATTCCGCGCCGTCCTGCAGGCTGTCGCTCACCAGCAGATGATCGAGCGTCTGCGCGTTGCCTTCGAAGACGTAGTCATACTGCTCGTCTTCCGGCAGCGTTGCCGAAAGGTCATGCAGCACCGACGTTCCGCCGGGTGTGTAGGTCGCGGTCGCATCGAACGGGTCTTCGCCGGGCACGTCATAGTTGGTGACCGAGGCCTCCCCGCGAATAACTGACAGCGGCTGTTCGAACTCGAAGTCGTTGAGGTCGCCGGCGACGACGACACGCGCATCGGCGTCAGCAGCGAGCAAACCGTCGACGAAGCTGTTGACGGCCTGTGCTTGTGCGGCGCGCTGCACTTCGCCTGCGGCGAACGGCGACGGATCAGAGCCGTAGAGCGCGCCGCTGCCCCCCTTTGATGTGAAGTGATTGTTGATGACCGTGACTTCCTCGCCGTTGAATTCGAACGTCGCCGCGAGCGGCACGCGCGAATCGAAGAACGGGTTGTCCGGATTGGTCTGCTGGTCGCTGTTGCCGGCCGGGTCTGTGATCGCATCGCCGTTGGCGGCGATAGTGCGCAGCGAGCCCTCGACGAAATCGACACGATCGGTGCGGTAGACGAAGGCTGTGCGGATGTTGCCGCCGCCCTCGCCACCGTTCGTGTCGTCGCCGATGAACGGGTTATCGAGGAATGCGTATTCCACACCTTCAGGAGCCGCTTCGTTCAGTGCATCGACCAACATCTGCAGAGTGACGTCGGCCGCGGTCACGGTCGAGCCGGCTTCATTGCCGGGGCCGTCGTTGTCCTGCACCTCCTGCAGCGTAACGACGTCCGGCGCGCGCAGGTTGTTGATGATCTCCTCGGCGATAACGTCGAAGCGGGCTGCCCCGTCGTTCGGATCGAGGTTCTCGGCGTTGTAGCTTGCGACCGTCAGCCGGTCAGCGGTGCCTTCCAGCGCGGTCGTCTCCTTCGTGAGCATCCCCGGCTGCTCCACCGCGAAGGCCTCCGTCGCGACCACCTGGTAGTTGCCGAAGTCGTAGTTGACGATGCCCGTGACGTCGGCGAGCTGCGCCCCGACACTCGCGTCAGGCGTGATGAAGCCAGCCAGAACGCCGTTATCGTCGTCGATCTGCAGCCGCTCCGGATTGAAATCACCGCCGGCAACGTCGATGTTGCCGAAATCCGGCGCGCCGCCCTCGATCTGCAATGCCCCACGGCCATTAAGTTCCGAACCATTGACGCCGTTGGCACGGTCCGTGTCGTTGTCGATCACCGTGTAGATCTCGCCGAAGTCGTTGCTCGGCCCAACGACCACCGCCTCGCGCACTGTCACCCGCATGCCCTCGAGGCTCTCATAGAAAGCCGACGCATCCTCGAAGCTATCGGATGGCGGAAGCAGGCCGTCATCGCCGCCGATCAGCGTTGCCGCAACCGCCGGTCCCGCACCCAGCACATTGATCGTGCCGCCCGCAGAGGCCCTGGCATCGATCTCCGTGGTGGAGAAAGAGCCCGGCGCCGCGCCGTTTACCGTGAACTCATCGACGATACCCGTGACGCTGACAAGCTGGCCGACCACAAGTCCCGGAGGCGGACCGGCATTGGTGAAAACGAAGATCGCGTCCGAGGTCGACGCATTGCCGTCGCCGTTGGGATCCTGGATGTAGAAACCGCGGCTGCCATTGGTGTCGATCGCCGTCACGACGCCGAGCGTCGTGACCGTCTGGCCTTCAAGGGCCGACGTGTGGCCGCTACCCTGGATCGTCGGGATCGAGGTGACCGCCGCATAGACAGTGGTGGAATTGCCGACTTCGTTGGCGGTGACGACCAGCGGCACGCTCATCGGGCTGTCGGCAGCGCTGATGCTGATCACCGTTTCCGGCGCATTGTCCGCGGGCACCGGCGTGTCGGCGGAGAACGGCGCCGGCGGCTCGTAACTGACAAACGAGGCGTTAGCCGGATCGGTGACGTCATATACCATCACGCCGCCGGCGCGCTCCAGCGTCACGAACGCGTAGAGGCGGCCATTGATCGCCTGAACGGCGATACCTTCCGGCTCGGGGCCCTTGTTGTCCGAGCGGCTGTCGAACGAGTCTTCGGTGTTCTCACCATTAAAATTGGTCGAAGCGTCCGGCAGGTTGCCGAGGATCTTCTCGAACTCGCCGCCAGTCTCTCGCACCTTGGTGATGGTGCCGTCGTCGTTCTGCCGGAAGATCGAAATGCCGCGGCCGCCATAGGTGACGATCTGGTCGATATCGCCGTCACCGTCGGTGTCGCCCTGGTGGTTGATGACGTTCAATCGACCGATATCGTCGTCGTCCTTCAGATCGGCCTCGTTCGGGAACGTCGCGTCGTCGAGATCATAGGACTCGTCATTCAACCGCACTTCTTCCGTGTCGAACACGACACGAGCGTCGCCCTCGTTGGCAGTCACGAAATAGGTGGCACCGGCCGCGGTGAAGCTCGCGATCGCATCAGGCTGCAGCAGGGAGAACACTGGATGGTTCTCAACCTGGATGCTGCCGGCGCTATCCGCACCGTCCTCGTCCGAACCATCGAACTCGTTGCCGACGAGCGAGCGGTCGATCATGCCAAGTGGCAGGATCGACAGCGGCTGGCTGGCCGAAGGATCTGTCAGGTCGATCACCGCAACGGCGTTGACTTCTTGCAGGGTAACGTAGGCGCGCGTGCCGTTCGGCGAGACGGCGATGTATTCGGGCTCAATGTCATTTGCAGCCGATTGACCCGGGAACAGCGCCAGGCCTGCCTGATCGAGCGCAGCCTCACTGCCGTTCAGCGCGGCGAAGGAAATGGTGTTGGCCACGGTCGCAGCGGCCGCGCCGCCGGCCAGGCTGATGATGCTCACCGTGCCAGCGGGATTGTTGCTCTCCGAGGCAGGCTCGGCCTCGTTGGCCACCAGGATACGGCTGCCGTCGGGTGTGAATGTCAGCATATCCGGCAGCACACCGACTTCGACGGTGGACTGCAACGCGCCCGCGGCGTTGAACAAGGCGACATGCCCGGTCTCACCTGGTGTCGCATTGCCGTACGCGACGGCGACCACACCGTTCTTGATCGCGACCGAGTTGGCGCCACCGAATTCCGGCAAGGCCGAAAGGTCAATCTCGCCGGTCTTGGTAAGCGCACCGGTTGCGCCGATGTGGACGATCTCAATCTTGTCGCCGGTTGCGTTCAGGATATAGAGTTGATCCGAAGAAGGATCGAACGAAACCACTTCGGCATTGCCATCAGTGGCAGCGAACGAGCCGAGCCGCACCAGCTCGATCGCATTGGTCGCTGTCGGAGTTCCGGCCTGGCCCTGGAGTGATGACGCCTCGTCGAGGACAACGATACTTGAAGCGATAGAGCCAGGTCCGGGCGCCATTTCAAAATCTCCGATGCTGTCAGAAATCGGCGCGCGGAAAAGCACGCCGCGAATGATCGCGGCCTGCGCGGGCAGCCGCGCAATGCCATATTGTTGGACGGTTGATGACCTTCGGAACGAAGGCCGCGGTGGGACTCTAACTTAACCCGCGTTAACTTTTAGGGTCGGTCTCTGACATCCAAGTGACAGTGTACACTCTGGCGGCATGGACGCACCTTCACGGCGATCTTTCCCGAAAAAAGTTCATTCGCCGGAATAAATCGACGCCTGTCGCGCGGTCATTCTTCGCGCATAGCCTTGGCAAGGCTGTCCTCGATCGGACGCAGCAGGTAGCGCAACATCGATCGCTCTGAGGTCTTGATGAAGGCCTCGGCCGGCATGCCGGGCGTCAACAGCTTGCGGTGGGCGGGTGGCAACTGCTGCGGATCAAGCAGCAGCTTGACGCGGTAATATTGCTGTTGCGTCGCCCGATCTGTCAGCCTGTCCGGCGACATGTACAGCACTTTCGAATCGAGGACCGGCGTCGTGCGCTGATTGAGTGCCGACAGGCGAACCGTGGCAGGGCGACCGACTTCGATCGCATCAATGTCGGTGAGCTGGAGCTTCGCCTCGATCACCAGGTCGACCCCTTGCGGCAGCACCTCAGCAATCACCTGTCCGGGCGTGATCACCGCGCCGAGCGTGTTGACATTGAGGCGGACGATCGTACCGGCCGCGGGCGCTGTGACGACGATGCGCGAGAGCACGTTCTCGTAGCCGACGATCTGTTCGAGCGTGTCGGCGATACGGTTGCGAATCTCCGATATCCGCGCACCCGCCTCGGTGCGGCGGTCGTGCCACAGTTTCTCCATCTGCTGCATCAGTTCGGCATTCGACTGCTTTGCCTTGCCAATCGAAGCCGCCAGCGCTTCGGCTCGGCCCTCGAGGTCGGCTTCCGCACGCTGCAGCGCAAGCAGCCGATCCTTGCGGGCGAGCCCCATTCCGAACAGATAGTTGACGTCCTTCAGCTCTTCCTGGACAAGCGGGATCTGCTTCAGGATCGCTTCACGCTGCGCTTTCAGGCCGGTGGTTTCCTCCTCCAATCCTGCAAGACGCTGCGCGAGAATACTGATCTCATTGCGGAAACGCTGTTTGCGCAGCGTATACTCCGCAGTCTTGGCGTTCAGAAACTCCTCGACCGGAGGGCTCAGCTCGGCGCGCTGAATGTCGGCGGTGAGGACAATGTTGTCCTGATCGAACATCTCCGCCTGCTGTACCGCGGCGTCGACCCGCAACGTCGACAGCAGATTTCGCGCCCGGTTGAGATTGGCTTGCACCAGTGTGGGGTCGAGCGAGATGAGCGGCTGCCCCGCTTCGACGCTGTCGCCCTCGCGAACGTGGATGGTCTGGACGATACCGCCCTCCAGATGCTGGATCGTCTGGTTCTCGCCACTGGCGGCGATGTTTCCTTGCGCCATCACGGACCCCGCGATCGGCGCCGTCGCGGCCCATGCAAGGAAGCCGCCGAGGCCAACGCCGGCAACCAATAACGTCAGCAGCACAGGAACAAGCAGCGAGGTCCTGACACGGCTCGACCAGAGCTGAGGATTCGCCTGCGCTATTGCTTGAGAACCGGCGTACATGGCTTTGTCTCGTCAGGCTTGTGCCGCGCGGGCGACATCTGCGCTCCGCACCGCAGGCGACACACGCGCGAGCGCTTCCTCGCGGCTCTGCGATGCGGCTATCTGCCCGTCACGCATGAACAGGACCCGGTCTACCGACTGCAGAACGCCGGCACGTTGAGAAACCACGATGACAGTCGTCCCGCCCCGCTTCAGTTGGGCGATCGTGCGATTGAGCGCAGCCTCGCCTTCGGTATCGAGATGCGCATTGGGTTCATCCAGCACCACCACCCGGGGACGCCGGAAGACCGCGCGCGCCAGCGCGATCCGTTGTCGTTGGCCGCCGGACAGCGGCAGTCCGCCCGGGCCGACCCGCGTGTCGAAGCCATCGGGCAGCTTCTTCACAAGGTCCATGACCCCTGCGAGGTCAGCCGCGGCCATGATCTCCTCCGCCGTCGCAGTGTCGTCGAGACGGGCGATGTTGCGGGCGATCGAATAGGGCAGCAGTTCGACATCCTGCGGCAGATAACCGACATGCCGTCCGCGCTCGTCCGGCTCCCAGTTTTCGACGTCAGAACCGTCGAGACGGATCCTGCCGTGCGACGGCTGCAATGCACCGGCCGCGAGCCTGGCGAAGGTTGATTTGCCGGCGCCCGATGGCCCGACGATACAGACCGCCTCGCCCGCTTCGATCGTGAGCACAATTCCCTTGACGGTCGGTTCGGCTGCGCCTTCAGGAACATAGATGATCTTCTCGAAGGCCAGATGGCCCGTTGGGGCCGGAAGGCGCGTGCGTGGCGGGTCGTTGCCTTTGACACGCAAGACTTGGTCGATGCGGCGCAGGCTGGATAGCGACTGCAACAGCCCCTTCCAGCCGCCGATCAGATTATCCACCGGCGCAAGAGCGCGCGCCGCCACTAGGGAGGTGGCAAAGATCATGCCCGCGGTGATCTCCTGCCGCAGCGTCAGGAAAGCGCCAAGGCCGAGAATTCCAAGTTGCACGATCAGCCGGATCGATCGCGACATGCCGGAGAACACCGCGTTGGCGCGCGTTGCACGGTCCTGCGCATTCAAGGCGTCGGCGGTCTTCTCGCCCCAGGCCGCGATTGCTGCCCGGGCCATGCCCATCGCGCGCAGTGCCTCGCCGCTGCGGGCGAAAGCGACGACCAGGTTGCCGGCCGTCGCCGCGGCATCGCCGCTCTTTCGCTGTGGGCCGCTCAGCGCCCACTGGTTCATCAGCGTCAGCATGAGCAGGATCACGATGCCGCCCAGCACCAGCGCGCCCAGCATCGGATGAATCATGAAGACGATCAGAAGGAACAAGGGCGCGAACGGCGCGTCGAGCAAGGCAGAGAAAACCGGGCTGGCGAGGAAAGAGCGCACCTGTGCCAGGTCACGGATCTGGCCGGTCGCATCCTGCGCCTGACCGCCGGCCTTGAGCGAGGCGACCAGGAGCTTCTCGCCAACGTCGATTTCCAGTCGCGTGCCGACGCGCTGTACCACGACCTGGCGAATGGCTTCGATCGCTCCAAGCACGATCAGGATCGCAACAGCGATCAGTGTCAGATAGCCAAGTGTCGAGAGGCTGGCGGACGTGAGAACGCGGTCATAGACCTGCAGCATGTAGAGCGGCAGCACCAGCGCCAGCAGATTCAGAATAAACGTCAACACGGCGACGACCGACAGCCCGTTGACGATCCCACGGCCGATGACGTTGCGAGAAATCATACTGGACTTCGCCCCCAAACGAATTTGGGACGAAGTTCAACGATCTCGGCATGACACTGTGATGAAGGCGGCCGATAATGATGGGATCAAATAAGCAACGTTGCTGGCACCATCTCGGCGCCATCCCCGCAACAGCGGGGATCCAGTAACCTCAAGCACGTGCGATAGAATCGAAGCGCAGCGGCGTACTGGATGCGCGCCTTCGCGGGAGATTCGGCATATCATCTCGTACTGGGGAATGGAACCAACGGCTCACCGCACTGCGGCGGACTTCTGCCGGGCCTCTTGCGGCCGAAATTGCTCGCGCAGGACGCTTTCGAGCGCATCCTTGACGACCGGCTTGTTCAGCACCGGGCAGTCAGGAAAACGGGATCTGATGGTGTCCGACTCGTAGCCGGTGGTGAACACGATCGGAATTCCGCGCTTCTGCAGCGATTCCGCCAGATCGTAAGTCATCTCACCATTGAGGTTGAGGTCGAGGACGGCGAGATCGATCGCCTGCGTTTCAACACCCTCGATCGCCTCGGAAAGACGGCCGTAAGGACCAATGACCTCGTAGCCGAACGACTTGAGCGATTCCTGCAGGTCGAGCGCGACCAGCATTTCGTCCTCGACAACCATCACCGACGGCACGGCTTGATTGGTGCGCCTCTCACTCGGCAACGCCGCAGTCCTGGCCTTGGGTGGCTCGCTGCTGGCGAACGCGTCCCTCAAGGGGATGCGAATCAGGCAATCGAGTCCTTCCGGCTTCCAGTCGAAGTTGACCTTACCGCCCTGCTGCTGCTCGATGCCGGCAACGATGGCTGAGGTTCCAAACCCACGCCGCTGAGGCGGCGAGACGGCAGGGCCTCCGAGCTCCGTCCACTGAATGACGAGTTCCTGCCCGTCGAGATGCCAGTTGACGTTGAGCGATCCCGCATCGGTCGACAACGCGCCGTATTTGGCCGTGTTCGTCACAAGCTCATGCAGCGTCAACGCCAGCGTCTGCGCGGTGCTGGAATCCAAAAGGACATCCGGCCCTTCGACGGTGATCCTGGCATTATTGTCGAGGTTGAACGGCGCCAGCTCATCGCGCAGGAGACCGGCGAAATCCGCGCCTTCCCAGCGCGACTGCGACAGGATCGAATGCACGCGCGAGAGCGCCAGAATCCGCCCCTCCACCGCGGCGACGAATTCCTCCATCGTCTGTGCCCGCGTCAGCCGCACCAGCGCCTGAACCAGGGCCAGCGCATTCTTGGCCCGGTGGTCGACCTCCCGCGCGAGCAGCGACTGGCGATCCTCGTCCGCTTTGCGATCGGAAATATCGAGAATGACGCCACTGATCTGAGTGGTGCCGGCCCCCTCGTTCCTGGTCGAGGCGGCACTGCCGATACACCACCTGATCTTGCCGTCGGGCCTGCGGATTCTGAATTCGATGTGGTGAGCCTCGCCGCCTTGCATCAGCTGGCTCATCACCTCATCGAGCTTCGGCCAGTCGTCGGGCTGGATCAGCGGCCGGGTGTTTACCATCGTCGGCGTGAATGTTGCCTGGTCGACGCCGAAGATGCGATGCATGCCGGCGTCCCAATGGTATTTCTCCGAGGCGCTGTCCCAATGCCACGATCCCATCTGCGCCGCGGCCAACGCGAGGCTGCGCCGGCGTTCGCTCTCCAGGAGTCGCTGGGTCGAGGCCTCGAGCGCCGCGGTACGTTCGCGCACGCGCTGCTCGAGCTCGGAATTCAGCTGCTCGAGCTGCCGCGTCTTGCGATAGAGTTCGCTGAAGATCCTCACCTTGGCGCGCAATACTTCCGGCACGACCGGCACCGGCACGTAGTCGACGGCGCCCATCTCGTAGCCGCGCAGGCGATCGATGTCGGACAGATGGATCGCCGAGATGAAGATCATCGCGATCTTGCGGTAGCGCGGATGCTCGCGGATCATCGCCGCGAGCTCGAAGCCATCCAGCTCCGGCATGTTGACGTCGAGCAGAATGACGGCCACTTCCATCCGCAGCAGGCACTCCAGCGCCTCGCGGCCCGAGCGGGCCGTGACGAGGTTCTCGCCGAGCGGGCCGAGGATCGCCTCATAGCTCAGAAGCTTGCCCGGCTGATCGTCGACCAGCAGGATGTTGACCTTGTCGGCTTCCGTCATGGCCTGTCTTCCGCCATCGGGCCCCCTCAACGATGCAGCCACATGCGCAGCGCCGCCAGCAGCTGCTCGGTGTTGACGGGCTTGGCGAGATAGTCCGACGCGCCGGCGTCGAGACACTTTTCCCGGTCGCCCTTCATCGCCTTGGCCGTCAGTGCGACGATCGGCAGACGCCGAAACGCCTGGTTCTGCCGTATGGCCGTGATCGTCTGATAGCCGTCCATCTCTGGCATCATGATATCCATCAGCACGATGGCGACGTTCTCGGTCGCTTCCAGAAGCTCGATTGCTTCGCGGCCCGTCGTCGCAGTCAACACTTTCATGCCCCGCCGCTCGAGCACGCTGCTGAGCGCGAAGATATTGCGCGCATCATCGTCGACCAGCAGCACCGTGCGGCCGACAAGGTCTTCGTCGGAAGAATTCAGACGTTCCAACATTTTTTGTTTTTCGGGTGGCAAATCCGTAACCACGCGGTGGAGAAACAATGACGTCTCGTCCAAGAGCCGCTCCGGCGACTCGACGCCCTTGACGACAATGCTCCGCGCCATCCTCGACAGCGTCGCATCCTCCTGCGCAGAGAGCTCCCTCCCCGTGAACACCACCACCGGCACGTCGGCCAGCGCCACATCCGACCGCATCTCCTCGAGCACCTCGAAGCCGGACATATCGGGAAGCCTGAGGTCGAGCACGAGGCAATCGACCGGGTTGCTCCGCATCGCCGAAAGCGCACCTGCGCCGGTGTCCACCGCCTCGATCTCAATGTCGTCGTGTCCCAGCAACGCGGCGATGCTCATCCGCTCAGCCGGATTGTCCTCGACGATCAGCAGGCGTCGGCGCTTCTGCACCGAGTAGTCCCGGATGCGCTCGATCGCATCCTCCACCCCATCGCTCGTCGCCGGCTTGTTGATGAAGGAAAAAGCACCGCGCGCGAGCGCATGCTGCCGATCCTCGTCCAGGGTGACGACCTGCACCGGTATGTGCCGGGTCAGCGGATTCTGCTTGAGCTGGCTCAGCACAGTCCAGCCGAGCATGTCGGGCAGGAACACATCGAGCGACACCGCCGATGGCTGGAACTGTTTGGCAAGATGCAGCGCGTCGATGCCCTTGGTCGCGATGAGAACCTTGAAGCCCTTCTTGTGGGCGAGATCGGCGAGGATCTTTGCATAATGGACGTCATCCTCGACGATCAGGAGAATCTGGTCTCCCGCCTCGATCGCGTTACGATCGTCTGCGACCTGCTCGGCCGGCCTGTTCATGACATCGTTGGCATCGACGATGGGGCGCGAGCGCTTCGGCGCACGCTGCTGGTCCGCGACCTGCAGATCGGATGCGCCCACATACTTCACGGGCAGATAGAGCGTGAAGGCGCTGCCCTGGCCGGGCGTGCTGCGCAGGTGGATTTCGCCCCCCAGGAGCGACGCCAGCTCGCGGCTGATGGCGAGACCAAGGCCAGTGCCACCGTACTTCCGGCTGGTCGAGGCATCGGCCTGCTGGAACGCCTCGAAGATAATCCGTTGCTTGTCGAGCGGAATGCCGATGCCCGAGTCCGAAACCTCGAACGCGATCGCGGCGCCCTCGTTGTCCAGCACGGGATGGCGAGCGTTCCAGCCGCCGGTCACCTGCGAAACCGACAACTTGATCCCACCCTGGGCCGTGAACTTGAAAGCGTTCGACAACAGGTTTTTCAGCACCTGCTGAAGACGCTTGGAGTCCGTCGTCATGGTGCGGGCGACGCCGGGCCCGATGTTGACCTCGAACGACAGGCCGCGCGTATCGGCCTCATGGCGGAATGGCCGCGCAATCGATTCGAGCATGCCGCCGACCACGATCTCTTCGGCATCGACGGTGACAGTGCCCGACTCGATCTTCGACAGGTCGAGAATGTCGGTGATCAGGTTCAGCAGGTCTGTTCCCGCTCCGTGGATCGTGCGCGCGAATTCGACCTGCTTGGCAGTCAGGTTGCCCTCAGGATTATCGGTGAGCTGCTGACCGAGGATCAGGATGCTGTTCAGCGGCGTCCGCAGCTCGTGGCTCATGTTGGCGAGGAACTCAGACTTGTACTTCGAGGTCAGCGCAAGCTCGCTGGCCTTTTCTTCCAGCTCGCCGCGCGCCTGCTCGATTTCCTGGTTCTTGCGCTCGACCTCGACATTGCGCTCGGCAAGCTGCTGCGCCTTCTGCTCGAGCTGATCGTTGGTGTCCTGCAATTCGCGCTTCTGCGCCTGCAGCTCCTGCGCCAGGTTTTGCGACTGCTTGAGCAGCGCCTCGGTCTGCATCGTGACTTCGATCGAGTTCAGGACGATGCCGATCGAGGACGTGAGCTGCTCGAGGAAGGTGATCTGCAACGGCGTGAAGGCCTTGACCGACGCAAGCTCGATCACTGCCTTGAGCCGGTTTTCGAACACCACCGGCAGCACCACCACGTTCTGCGGGACCACCTTGAACAGCGCGGAGCCGATCGGCACGGCGTAAGCCGGCAACTCTTCGATCAGCACGCGACGCCTGTCGCGGGCACACTGGCCGACGAGACCCTGGCCGAGCCTGATCCTTTCGGGATGCCCGAGTCCACCGTCGTCGGCGTGCGCGGACATCAACCTGAGCGTCTGCGCGTCGTCGCCTTCCATCTGGTAGATCACACCGAGCTGCGCCTCGACCAGCTCGGTCATCTCGTTCAACAACAGGCGGCCGACCGTCGTCAGATCGCGCTGGCCCTGCAGCATGCTGGTGACGCGCGCGAGGTTGGTCTTCAGCCAGTCCTGTTCGGTGTTGCGTTCGGTGGTCAGCCGAAGGTTGCCAATCATCGTATTGATGTTGTCCTTCAGCTCGGCCACCTCGCCCCGCGCGTTGACCTGAATCGACCGCGTCATGTCGCCCTTGGTCACCGCGGTCGCGACCTCGGCAATGGCGCGCACCTGGTTGGTCAGGTTTGCCGCGAGCAGGTTCACGTTGCCAGTAAGGTCCTTCCAGGTGCCGGCGGCGCCCGGCACCATGGCCTGGCCGCCGAGCCGGCCCTCCACGCCGACCTCGCGCGCCACGGTGGTCACCTGCGCGGCGAAGGTCGCGAGCGTGCCGGTCATGTTGTTGATGGTGTCGGCAAGAGCTGCGACCTCGCCCTTTGACTTCACAGTCAGGCTCTGCTTCAGGTCGCCGTCGGCGACGGCGGTCACGACCTTGACAATGCCGCGCACCTGTTCGGTCAGGTTGGCGGCCATGAAGTTGACGGTGTCGGTCAGGTCCTTCCATGTGCCGGCGACGCCTGGCACCTGGGCCTGGCCGCCGAGCTTGCCTTCCGTTCCGACTTCGCGCGCGACGCGCGTGACTTCCGAGGCGAAGCCGTTCAGCTGATCGACCATCGTGTTGATGGTGTTCTTCAGCTCCAGAATTTCGCCCTTCACGTCCACCGTGATCTTGCGCGACAGGTCGCCGCGCGCCACCGCTGTCGTCACCTCGGCGATGTTGCGAACCTGCGTCGTCAGGTTCGCCGCCAGCAGGTTGACGTTGTCGGTCAGGTCCTTCCAGGTGCCGGCGGCGCCCGGCACCACTGCCTGGCCGCCGAGCCGGCCGTCGGTACCGACTTCGCGCGCCACGCGCGTCACTTCGGCTGCGAACGAGCGAAGCTGTTCCGTCGTCGTGTTCAGCGTCTCCTTCAAAAGCAGCAGTTCGCCGCGCACGTCGACCGTAATCTTCTTGGACAGGTCGCCGCCGGCGATCCCCGTCACGACTTCGGCGATGTTGCGGACCTGCGCGGTCAGGTTCGACGCCATGAAATTGACGTTGTCGGTGAGGTCCTTCCAGGTGCCGGCGACGCCCGGCACCTGAGCCTGACCGCCGAGCTTGCCTTCGGTGCCGACCTCGCGCGCCACACGTGTCACCTCGCCGGCGAATGCGTTGAGCTGATCCACCATCGTGTTGATGGTGTTTTTCAGCTCCAGGATTTCGCCGCGCACGTCGACGGTGATCTTGCGCGACAGGTCGCCCTGCGCCACCGCCGTCGTCACCTCGGCGATGTTACGCACCTGATTGGTCAGGTTCGACGCCATCGAGTTGACGTTGTCGGTAAGATCCTTCCAGGTGCCGGCGACGCCCGACACCTGCGCCTGACCGCCGAGCTTGCCTTCGGTGCCAACCTCGCGCGCCACGCGCGTCACCTCGCCGGCAAAGCCGTTCAGCTGATCGACCATCGTGTTGATGGTGTTCTTCAGCTCCAGGATCTCGCCGCGCACGTCCACGGTAATCTTGCGTGACAGGTCGCCCTGCGCCACCGCCGTCGTCACCTCGGCGATGTTGCGGACCTGACCCGTCAGGTTCGACGCCATCGAGTTGACGTTGTCGGTGAGGTCCTTCCAGGTGCCGGCGACGCCCGACACCTGCGCCTGGCCGCCGAGCTTGCCTTCGGTGCCGACCTCGCGCGCCACGCGCGTCACTTCGCCGGCAAATGCGTTGAGCTGGTCGACCATCGTGTTGATGGTTTCCTTCAACTGCAAGATTTCGCCAGAGACGTTCACCGTGATCTTCTTGGACAGGTCGCCTCCCGCGATGGCGGTCGCGACGTCGGCGATATTGCGAACCTGCGCGGTCAGGTTGCTCGCCATGAAGTTGACGTTGTCGGTGAGATCCTTCCACGTGCCGGCAACGCCCGACACCTGCGCCTGGCCGCCGAGCTTGCCTTCGGTGCCGACTTCGCGCGCCACACGCGTCACCTCCGACGCGAACGCGTTCAGCTGGTCCACCATGGTGTTGATGGTATCCTTGAGCTCGGCAATTTCGCCGCGCACATCAACGGTGATCTTGCGCGACAGGTCGCCGCGCGCCACAGCGGTGGTCACCTGCGCAATGTTGCGCACCTGCGCGGTCAGATTGCCGCACATGGCGTTGACCGAGTCGGTCAGGTCCTTCCACGTCCCGGCGACGCCGGGCACCACCGCCTGGCCGCCGAGCCGGCCGTCGGTGCCGACTTCGCGCGCCACACGCGTCACCTCCGACGCGAACGAACGCAGCTGATCAACCATCGTATTGATGGCTTCCTTGAGCTGGAGGATTTCGCCGCGCACGTCGACGGTGATCTTTTTCGACAGGTCGCCGTTGGCGACCGCGATCGTCACCTCGGCGATGTTTCTGACCTGCCCGGTCAGGTTGTTGGCCATCGAGTTGACGCTCTCGGTGAGATCGCGCCAGACGCCCGTCACCTCAGAGACCTGTGCCTGACCGCCGAGCTTGCCCTCGGTGCCGACCTCACGCGCCACGCGCGTCACTTCCGAGGTGAACACGCCCAGTTGCTTGATCATCGTGTTGACGATGTTGGCCGAGCGCAGGAACTCGCCCTTCAGCGGCCGACCATCGACGTCGAGCGGCACCGTCTGCAGCAGGTCGCCGCGCGCCACCGCGGTCACGGCCCGGGTCACCTCGGTGGTCGGCCAGAGCAGGTCGTCGATCAGGCCGTTGACCGAGACCTCCATGTCACCCCACGAGCCGCCGGCGAGCCCGAACTTGACGCGCTGCCGGGTCTTGCCCTCGCGGCCGACCGACTGGCCGACACGGCGAAGCTGGTCCGCCATCTGCTGGTTGGCTGCGGCGATGTCGTTGAAGACGTCGGCTATCTTTCCCTCAAGCCCTGCATCAGCGCTGTTCATCCGAACTGAAAAATCGCCATTCTTCATGGCCTGCAGGGCATGAAGAAGCGCCGGCAGCGGATAGGTCTCCGCCCCGGCATCGCGCCGCACACCGCGACCGTTTGCTGAAGCCTTCGCGCTTGGTGAAGCCTTCGAGGCGGTGGAATTCGGCATGGCGGATCCTCAAACGGTGATGCAACGCGGCGAACGTCCCTCGCGTCCGCTCTCGTTCGGTCAGCTGTCGAATTTTGACTGGCGCCGCCTTCCGATCTGGACGCTCCCGATCGACATTGCTGCATCCGATGCGGAACTTCAAATCGGCATTGAGAGTGCCCCGCCCCCGAAATTCGCCCGATCGTGCGGCACGTTCTCAAGCGAACTTCGGAAGCAAGGGCCGCCAGGCGAGTCAGGGAACAACTCCTCTAAAGTCGGCTGTGGGCGATCAGAAAAGGGGCCAAAACATGGCTTGAACGCACTGGTTGCGCTTTGGTTCCGCCGCAAGAATAATAAGGAAATCCGGGCGTTGCGGGGATCAGGGCCGGTCCGCTTTTCGCTTTGCAGCGATCCCAGATGTCTGATCGTCTGACGTGTCGAAGCTGTTCGCCTTCGCGTCGAAGTTGTCCGCCAAGTGCCGCAGTCGTTCCGCAGCGACCTCGTCCTGCGTGACACTGACCATTTTGCGCAGCGTCGTTGCCTGACGCTTGAAGTAATCCCTGCCGATCATCCCAACGACCCGTGCCCCCAGGCCTCTGAACTCTACTCAAGTGCTTGATCGATATGACGCTCCTGACGGCCATTCGTTCCAAACCGGATGTGCAAAAGTAGACTCAAGGCCTGTTACCCAGGGAACAGCGGGCCAAGCCGACCGGTGGCAAGGTGCATGCATCGATGCGTTGACGTCCCACAACGCCGATGACTGGGCCGCCGGAGCGATCCGCTTCGGCGGCTCATTTTGTTTGGCGATGGCGAGAGTGACTGAGCAGTGAGCAGTCTGAAGGGCTTCACGCTCGCCATTCGTCCCTCACCGCTCGCGGAACGTCCGCGAAATCTGATCGGTGAGCGGCTTCAAGAGATAGCTCAGGATCGTGCGTTCACGGGTCTGCAGGTGAAGCTCGGCCGGCAGTCCGGATATGATGCGCTGGTCGGGAAGCTTTTCCATTTCGCCGGACTTCAGTTCGACGCGGGCGCGGAAATACGGGGCCGCCTGCTGCCGCTGATCCTGCTCGAGATCGGCGGAAACGAAGATCACCCGTCCGACAAGCTCAGGCGTGCTGCGCTGATCGAACGACGAAAACCGGATCAAGGCATCCTGGCCAACGCTGACCTGGTCGATGAAAGCGGGCTCGATCCGGCTTTCGACCAGCAGCTTTTCGTTTTCGGGGACGATCTGCATCACGGTCTCGCCCGGCGCGACGACGCCGCCGATCGTGAAGACGCTCATCTGATGAATCGTGCCGGTGATCGGCGCTCGAATTTCGATCCGCTGCAGCTTGGCCTCGGCCGCCAGCCGCCGCTCCTGCAGATCGGCGATCTTTTCGGACGCGTCGCGCAGATCGCGCGTCACCTCGTTCAGGCGTTCCTTGCCGACTTGCGCGATCTGTACGTTGATCTCGCTGATGCGGCCCCGCGCCCGCGCGACCTCCGCCTTGAGCTCGCCTGCACGCCCGTCGAGCTGCGCAAGATTGAGCCGCTGCGGATTGATGCGTGAGAGCTGGGTCAGGCCCTGCTTCAGCAATGCTTCCAGTCCGACCAGCTCATCGCGCACCACGGCGGCCTGGGCCTCGACCGCCTTCTGCTGCGCCGTCAGGCCTTCGATTTCCTGCCCGATCTGATCGATGCGCTCGCGAAGCTGCGAGATTTCACCGTCACGGGCGCGCTTTCTCGCGGCAAACAGCTCTTTTTCGATGCTGATGATGCCCGCAGAGTCCGTATCGATGCCGGCATCAACCGGCGGCGGCGGAAAGTCGATAACTGGCGCGTCGTCACGTTCGGCGATGAGACGCGCGGCGCGAACCTGCTGGCCATAGAGCTGCACCATGACCACGCCGCGTTCCGCGCGCGCCTGCGTTTCATTCATCCGCACCAGAAGATCGCCGACCGAGACCTTCTGACCGTTGTGCACGAGAATGGCGGCCACGCTGCCGCCGTCCTGATGCTGGATGCGGCGGATATTGCCTTCGACCACCATGTTGCCGGGCGCGATCACCGCGCCGCGAATTTCGACGGCCGCCGCATAGCCGAGAATGCCGATCAGAAAAATCGCGGTGACGAGGTAGCCTGCAATCAGCCGCCGCCCGAGCTCGTGGCCGATCTTTGCGTCCTGCGCCTGCACCGCCGCCATCTCCGGCGTCATCCGCGCGGTCATGCGCGCGTTCCCGCCGTAATGCCGCCGGAACGACCGGCAATTTCCGGATTGACCACGGCGCGCTTGAGGATCTCGTCCCGCGCGCCGAACATGGATTGCATTCCGTCGCGCACGAACAGAACTTGGTCGACTTCGGCGAGCGCGCTTGGGCGGTGCGCCATGACGACGACGATGCCGCCGCGCTGGCGCACCGCACGGATCGCCTTACCGAGCGCGACTTCACCTTCCGCATCGAGGTTCGAATTCGGCTCGTCGAGCACGACCAGGAACGGATCGTTGTAGAGCGCGCGTGCGAGGCCGACGCGCTGGCGCTGCCCCGCCGACAGCGCCACCGCGGTGTCGCTGATCGTCGTGTCGAAACCTTCGGGCAGCTTCAGAATCATCTGCGTCGCGCCCGCCATCTGTGCCGCGGCAACGACGGCGGCATCTTCCCGGTCAGGCGAGAATCGCGCGATGTTGTCTGCCACCGTACCGTCGAACAGCTCGACCGACTGTGGAAGATAGCCGACCAGCTTGCCGAGATCGTCAGGGTGCCACTGGTCCTGCGTCGCTCCGTCGAGCCGCAACTCGCCGCGCACGATCGGCCAGACGCCGACCAGTCCGCGCGCCAGCGTCGACTTCCCGGCGCCGCTCGGTCCGATCACTGCTGCCGCCTGCCCCGCCTTCAGCCTGAAATTGACGCCAGCGAGCGTCGGCGCGCGTGCGCCATGCGGCGCTATCGCCACGTTGACGAGCGAGACCTCCCGGTTGGGAGGCGGCAGCGACGTGCGCATCGCCTCCGGCTCGACCGCAAGATTGGCCAGACGCGCCCGCGCGTCGCGATACTGCAGGAACGGCCGCCATTGCCCGACCACCTGCTCGATCGGCTGCAGCGCACGTGCGGCAATCACCGACGCCGCCAGCATCACGCCCGGCGTGGCAACCTGTTCGATCACGAGATAGGCGCCGGCGGCGAGCAGCACCGACTGCAGAAGGATCCGGAAGCCCTTGGTGAATGCGGCGATCCGTCCGGCTGCGTCCGCGCCCCGCATCTGCGCCATCAATGTTGAAAGATGCGCCTCCATCCAGCGCGACCGGATGGCACTGAGCATGCCCAGCGCCCGCAAGGTTTCGGCGTTTCGCCGCCCGCCTTCGATCCAGGCGTTGCGGCGCGATGCATGATCGGTGGCCTGGCGGATCGGCTCCTTCGAAACATAATACCCCCAGACCGTCAGGCCGATCAGAATGGCGGCGCCGGCGAGCGCGAGGCTGCCCAGCAACGGATGCAACAGAAAGCAGATCGCGACGTAAAGCGGCATCCATGGCAAATCGAACAGCGCGATCGGCCCTGGCCCACCAAGGAATGTTCGCACGACGTCGAGGTCGCGGATAGGCTGCTGGCCGTCGCCGCTCGTTCGCCGCAGCAAATGCTGCCCGATCACGCCGTTGAACACGTGCTCGCGCAGTGAGCGATCGAGTGCAAGGCCGATCCGGATCAGGATGCTCGCGCGGAACTGATCGAGCAACGCCATCAACACAAGCAGTAGCGCCGTTACTCCAAGCAGCGCCACCAGCGTCTGCTGACTGCGGCTGGTCAGCACCCGGTCGTAGACCTGCAGCATGAAGATGGGGCTAACGAGCAGCAGGAGGTTGATGATCGCGCTGAAGATGGCGACGCTGACGAGCGCCCGACCGTTGGCTCGCAAGGCAACCTGGACGGGGTCAACCGATGTGCGCGGACGCGGCAGGACGGCCATATTCCCCCTATTCAGGTGACGTCGTGAGTTTGCCCCCAAACCAGACTCAGCGAGTTTCGCTGTCCCCAACTAACAGGGGACTCTATGCTCTGCAACCGCAGGATGCGGGAGGGCTTGGCTGCCTACCCTGGCATATGCAATTCTCGACGTGAAACCGGAACAAGAACCATGCAAGGCATCGATCGCCGCATCGTCCTCGCCGCTCTCGCCGTCACCGGCCTGATGCCTCGCGCCGCATTCGCTCAGGCGGACGGCGTTGCCGGCAAAGTCGACGAGGCCATCGGACTCGTCACCGCCGAAGGCAGGAACCGGCAGCGACCGCTTGTACCGCAGGAGACCGTGTTCGTGGGCGAGACAATCGCCACCGGCAACGCCTCGAAGGCCGGCATGAGGCTCGGCGTGGAAACAGTGCTCCGGCTTGGCGAGCTGGCGCGAGTCAGGATCGACCGCTACCTCGTCAACGCGGGCGGAACGATCCAGCTGAACGCCGGACCGCTGCTGCTCGATAAACCGAAGACATCGCCGCCGGTGAATATCCGCTCGCCATTCGGCCTGATCAGCGTGCGCGGCACGCGCCTGTTCGCGGGACCGAGCCGCGGCGTGTTCGGGGTGTTTGTCGTCAACGGCGCCGTGACTGTGCGGAGCGGCGGCAGAACGGTTCGGGTCGAGGAAGGCTTCGGCACCGACGTCTCGAGGCCCGGCGCGGCGCCGACGGCACCGACACGCTGGGGCGAGGAACGCATTCGCCTTGCGCTGGCGAGCGTCTCGTAGGCTGAGCTTGCCGTGACGCCCGCGCCCGATCAACTGGCGTCGCTGCTCGCGCAAACCGAGCTCTTCTGCAAACTTCCCGCCACCTCCGTCGCCCAGATCGCCGGCCGGTTTCACACCGTCAAGTTCAGACGCGGCCAGATCGTCTATGAGCGCGGCGATGCCGGCAACGTCCTTCACCTGATTGGAAGCGGTCGCATCCGCTTCTCGGTCGTGTCGGTGGATGGGCGCGAACTGAGCGTCCGGATTGCGAAAGCGGGAGACGTTATCGGCGAGATCGCCGTGCTGGACCGGCAGCCGCGAACGGCGACGGCGGTGGCACTCACTGATGTGACCGCGCATTCGCTCTCGCGCACGGATTTCGACCGTCTCATGCTGCAAGAACCACAGCTTGCCCGGAACGCCATCGACTTTCTCTGCCAGCGGCTGCGCGACACCACCGAGCAACTGGAGCTGATTGCGCTCTATCCGGTCGAAGTGCGCCTCGCGCGCTTCCTCCTGATCGCGCTGAAGGGCCAGAGCAGCACGAGCGGCAAGCGGATTCCGCTCGAGCTCGGGTTTTCACAAGGGGAGCTCGCGCAGCTGCTCGGCGCCAGCCGGCCCAAGGTCAACATCGCGCTGGGCATTCTCGAAGAGGCCGGCGCGATCGGCCGCACCTCGGATCGCCTGTTTTGTGATCCCGCCATCCTCGCGCGGATCGCCGAAAAGACCGATGCCTAACCCGCAGCTCGCTATACGGACGCCGCTGCTCGGCGGACTGCTCGCGACCGCGGTTCTCACCGCCGCCCTGCTTCTCGCGCCGCAGGAAATCTTGAATCGCGCAATCGAGCCGATCAGGGATATCATTTTGCGCACGGCGGCGGCCTTCATGAACAAGCCGCCGCCGGCAACACGCGTGGTCGTTGTCGACATCGACTCCCGGAGCCTCGATGAGGTCGCCCAGTGGCCATGGCCGCGCGAGCTGGTTGCGCAGCTCGTGGACCGGATCTCAGCGGCGGAGCCGTCGGTTGTTGCGATCGACATCCTGTTCGAGCACGCCGATGCGCATTCCCCGGCCGCGCTGGCCCGACAACTCGGCGCGCGTCTCGGCCGAAACGACCTCACGGCGCTTGCAGAAACGCTGCCCGACGGGGACAAGCGCCTCAGCGCCGCTTTCCGGACGGCGGCCGTCGTACTCGGCTTTGTGCTCGACCCAGCCTCACGCGGCAGCGTACCGGCACCACCGATCATTGCACGCGGCCAGGTGGACCTCTCCGACATCTGGCGCAGCGCCGGCGTCATCGGCCCGCCGGACGAGCTGGTGCAGGCCGCCCGCGGCATCGGCGCACTCGCCTTGCCGGGCGACGCGAGCGCCATCGTCCGTCGCGTTCCCTTGCTTGTCGCCGCGGGCGGGCAACCATATCCCGGCCTCGCACTCGAAAGCGTTCGGGTTCTTGCCGGCGCTTCGAGCTATATCGTCGACGGACCGACCGAGACCATCCAGGTCGGCGACCGGCAATTTGCACTTGCGCCCGACGCCATGCTGCGGCTCGCGCCGGTCGTAGCGACGGAACGCAATCTGCCGATCGTTTCGGCTGCGGACATCATGACGGACCGCTTCGATCGGGCGGCCCTCGCCAAATCGGTCGTCATGATCGGCGGCTCTGCCCCCGAACTCGGCGGCCTGCGTCCGACGTCATTCGACCCGGTCACCCCCTCGGTGCTCGTGCATGCGGACGCATTCCAGCAGCTCATGCGCAATTATGTTCCGCGCCAGCCGCCGTTCGCGCCAGCAATCCAGCTCGGAGGCGTGCTGATCGCAGCGCTTCTGGCGCTGTGGGCAGCGCTTCGGCTCCGGCCGCTTGCGGCGGCCATCACCGTCGCCGCGCTGGCTGCCATCATCTGGGGCGCCTGCATCGCACTTGCCGGCAAGCCGCAGCTCCTGGTCGATCCGCTGCTGCCGACAACTGCGGCCTTCGTCGTGTTCGCCGTGGTATCGACGCTCCACTTCGCCATCACCCAGCAGCGCGAGGCGCGCGTGCGGCAGCGCTTCGAGCAGCACCTGGCGCCGCAGGTCGTCAGCCTGATCGTGTCCGACCCGAACCTGGTGAAGCTCAGTGGCGAGCGGCGCGAGATTACTGCGCTGTTCACCGATATCGAAGGCTTCACGACGATGACGGACAGGCTGGGCGCCGAGGAGCTCGTATCGCTGCTCGATCGCTACTTCGAAGGCGTGACCGCCATCGTCATGAAACATGGCGGCATGATCGACAAGCTCGTCGGCGATGCCGTGCACGCATTCTTTAATGCCCCGCTGGATCAGGCGGAGCATTGGCGACACGCCATCGAATGCGGCATCGAGATACGACAATGGACCGAGGCATTCCGCATACGGCCGGAGAACATCGCCTCGGCGATGGGCAAGACGCGAATCGGAATCGAAACCGGAGACGCGGTGGTCGGCGACGTCGGCATCCGAGCGAAGCTCGACTACACCGCTCACGGCAACGCGATCAATATCGCAGCACGCCTGGAGGCGGCGAACAAAGAGCTCGGATCGACCATCTGCATCGGCGCTGGCGCCGCGACCCGCTACGGCCTCGAGCATTTGAAGCCGCTCGGTAAGGTGCAGCTTCGCGGCCTGAACATGGAGATGGCGGTCTACGAGCCGAAGGAGTGAAGCACGCCCGCCCGCGCAGTCTGGACGAACGTCTCAGTCGCGCTCGAAGGTTAGCTTCACCGTGGTGCCTTCGTTGCCGGCATATTCGACGGTGCCGCGAAGGTTGGCGGCCAGGCTGTTGATGATGCTCCGACCGAGCGACGATCCGAGCGCCTCCTCGCCCGAGGCGATCCCTATCCCATTGTCGGAGATGATCATTTCGCACGGATTGACGAGATGGTTGATGCGAACCGCGATCCGGCCGCCGGTCTGCTTGAAAGCGTGCTTCAGCGAATTGGTGACGATTTCGGCCGTCAGCAGCGATAGAAGGATCAGACGCTCCGGACCCAGCATGAGCGAGGACGGCTCGACCTCGATGGCCACATCATTCCGGCCTTCGGCGCGGACCAGCTCATCGCACAGCACCAGAAGATGGGTGGTGACGGGCTTCTCGCTCGCCGAGGGATCATACAAACGCCGATGAATAGTCCCCAGAAGCTCGAGACGACGTTGCGCGGCAAGAAGCGACTCCGCCTTCGACCGCTCGGTCGTTCGTTCGAGCTGCAGAACGCTTGCGACCAGCTGCATGTTGTTGGCGACACGATGCTGCAGCTCGCTGAACATCGCATTGCTCTTCTCGCGTTCAACCCAGAGCTTGTCGGCTGTCCGGTGCAAGAAATGCATGAAGGCGAGCACAAACACCGATGCGGCCGTAAAGATGCCGAAGGGAACGAGAAAATTTGGCGCGTCATAACCGAGAAACATCGGCCGCGACGAGAAGACGAAATAGACAGCAAGCTCGCTCAGCAGCATGACCAATAAGCCCGGCCACGCACCGACCAGATAGCCCGCGACAATGACGGCCGGATAGAACGTGATGAACGGAATGCCGCTGTCCGGCAGCACCATGCGCAGGCCGAGAGCAACGGCAAAAATTCCGAGCGCGATCAGCATGCTGAGCAGGCGATCGTGGCGAAGCCTGTAAAGACGACGTGTCAGATCCATCACGAGTCGAACGACACTCCCCGCCCCATTGTAATTTCCGCCGAGGCGCCGAACAGTCCCTTGGGGAAACACGATTACCGGTAATATTTCCTACACCATATCGCGCCGCGATGGACCTTCGTCGTCGGCAATGATCAACAGGGGCCGGGCGCGCCTGATGGCAGGAGCCAGGACGATCAGGCATGTCGGAGCGCGGTTAAGCGGCGCACCGCAATACCGAAAAATGCGTGAGAATGCGCATGGCTTACCCGGCCGGAATGATTTGTCGCAAATCCTGCACACACCTGCCGGCGAAGCCCGGGGCCGGCCCGCCAAATCCTGTCAGGGAAAGGATATTTCGCCGCCGCCGATCCTGGCTGGGTGACGGAATCTTCGCGCGGCTGTGATGGCCTCTGCCGAGAATATGACTCGCCAAGCTGGTGGATTGGGTGAACACTCTCACCATCACCGACCTGGAAGCTCCGGCGTCGGTGACTGAGAGATGATTGCGCTCCCGCCCGTCGGTAAGGAGTGCCCCACATGACAGACATTCGAACCCACATTGAAGAGCTGCGAACCAAGGCGGCCGATTGCGAGCTCCTCTGCAGTCTCGCAACCGACCCCGTCGTGCGCGAAGAGAGCCGCAGACAGGCTGCGGAATATCAGCGTCTGATCGAGGAAGCCAAAAGTCGTCTCAAGACACAGGCGGCATGACCCGAGCGCCGCGGTTTTAAAGTCGTCCCGGAATGACGCTTGCCCTTGATGCGGGTGGGCTTCCGAACAGACGAGCCTCGCGAGGCGCAAGATATCTCAAGATATACAGAGTCTGGCGCGTTGTCGTGCTGTGGAACGCCGGCATGGTTTGCGAGTTGCTGATCCATCTCGCTCCAGCAAGGGGATTTGAGCATGACGAAGACGAAGACCCTGCATGACCTCTTCCACCACACGCTGAAGGATATCTACTTCGCCGAGAAGAAGATCCTGGCGGCACTACCGAAGATGGCGAAGGCGGCACAGCACAGAGAACTGAAGGCGGCGTTCGACAAGCACCATGCCCAGACCGAAGATCATGTTGCCCGGCTGGAGCAGGTGTTCACCGAAATCGACGCCAAACCGCAGGGAAAGACCTGCGATGCGATCCTGGGGATCATCGCCGAAGGCCAGGAAATGATGAAGGAGTACAAGGGCTCCCCGGCGTTGGACGCGGGTCTCATCTCGGCCGCCCAGGCGGTGGAGCACTACGAAATCGGACGATACGGTACGCTTGCGACCTGGGCTGACGAACTCGGCATGACCAAAGCGGCGCAGCTTCTGAAGGAAACGCTTGCTGAGGAGGAAGAGACCGACAAGTCGCTGACCGAGCTTGCAGAGGCGAGCGTCAATCAGGAAGCTCACCTTGAGGCGGCAGAGTAACAATACGATCTGGCAGTGGCTCGTCAGGATGGATGACCGCGTCGGCAGTGTCGTACTTGACGCGGGTATCGCCATCATCCTGGCCGCGGTCGCGACGGCAGTGCTGCGCTCGCTGCTCGGCTATCTGTAAGTTCGCACGCGAAATGCCATGCGGCCGTTGCCGCAAAGGACCGGACCAGCCGCCAGGCAAATGAAGGCTGGCGAGCTCCGGCATGCCCCGGCGCCTGAGCGTTTGGTTCCTGCGCGGAACCCCCGCCACGCTTGAACGTTTTCCCTGCTGAACACCAGAACCAGTTCCAGGCGAGCAATTTCCGGCAGATGACGATTTCCGAGGCTGCAGTTCTACGGGAAGGCCGGAATTGCTGGCGTATTTTAGGGGCCGAGCGCGCCGCGGTGCTCGTGGACTCCGAGTCCTACTTCTCGCACTTGCACGACGCATTCAAGCTCGCCCGGCGCTCCATTCTCATCCTTGGCTGGGATTTCGACGGCCGCATCAAGTTGCGGCCGCAGGACGAAAGCTGCATGAGCCTCGGCGCCATGCTGCGCGGCCTGGTCGAGAGATGCCCCGACCTGCATGTCGACATTCTGGTCTGGAGCGTTGCGGTCTGGCACGCGCCAAGCTCCGCTTCAGGCCTGCTGCTGGGAGAGAGCTGGCAGGAACATCCCCGCATACGGATCCACCTCGATACGCACCATCCGATCTACGCTGCGCACCACCAGAAGATCGTCTGCATCGACGATGCGCTGGCGTTCTCCGGCGGCATCGATCTCACCGTGCAGCGCTGGGACTCGGCCGAGCATCTCGCAACAGACCCTCACCGTCTCGACCCGGAGGGCGAGCCTTACGGACCAGTGCACGACATCCAGATGGCAGTGCAAGGCGAAGCAGCGACGGCGCTTGCCGAGATCGTGCGGGAACGGTGGCGGCGCGCCGGGCTGCCACCGTCACAACCGGTCGAGCGTAGCGAGTCTCTGTGGCCGCCCATGCTTGCAGCGGACTTCAACGATACGCGACTGGCGATCGCGCGAACCTATCCGCACTGGGAGGACCACCCGCGAGTCGAGGAGATCGCCGCGTTGACGCAGGATACGATCCTCGCCGCGCGGACCTACATCTATATCGAGGCGCAATATCTGACCGCCCCCGAGGTCGCGAAGGCCTTGGCGAGAAAGCTCGGGCAGGAAGACGGGCCGGACGTCATTATCATTATCACCAAACAGTCGCGCGGACGCGCCGAGCAATTTGTCATGGGGCGAAATCGCGAGCGGCTGCTCAGGCGGCTGATCCATGCCGATCGCCATCATCGCCTGCGCATCTACTATCCGGCAATTCTCGACGACAAGGGCGAGACGTCGATCCATGTGCATGCAAAGCTGACGATCGTCGACGACCGGATCCTGCGTGTCGGCTCGGCCAATCTCAACAACCGTTCGATGGGGCTCGACACCGAGTGCGACATCGTCATCGAGGCTGACGACGACGTCACGCGCAACGCGATCTGCAAGGTTCGTGAACGCTTGCTAGGTGAGCATCTCGGTACCAGTGCCGCCAAGCTGCGCGAAACAGCGCACGCGGCGCACTCTTTGCTGGCCGCAATCGAGACGCTCAACCACAGCGAACGACGGTTGATCGACATCAGTGTTCAGCATCGAGGCCCGACGCGTCCGGTCTGGGCCACCTTCATTCTCGACCCGCGGCGTCCGATCGAACCGCTATGGCTTCTGCAGCGAGGGTTTCGTCGCGGCATCAACCTGCCGATCCGGCCCCGGCTTCAGCAATACTTCCGACAAGACGAGAAGAGCTAGGCCGAACGCCAGCGGCACCAGGTAATAGACGACGCGAAATATCAACAGCGCCGCCAGCACCGGCGCACCGGGGAGCAGCGACAGAACGATGCTTTCCAGAACCCCGATCCCTCCCGGCACATGGCTCGCGATGACACCGGTATTGGCGAGCACATAGGCCGTTGCGACATCGAAATATCCGATCGCCCCCGCGCCCGCGACCAGTTGATGCAGACACGCGACGACGCACAGGTAGTTCAGGCTGCCGACACCGACCTGCGCTGCGGCCAGTCGGGTCGAGGGCAGCGGCACGGTCCAGCCGAGCAGCGAGACGGACGTCATAAAGCGCGTGAGGCCGACATATACCACAGGCACCGCGAGCAGCAGCAGGCCGAGGGCGCGCGCGGCAGGCGAACTCAATCCGGCGAATGAGCCGCCAACGGAAGGATTGAACACCAATGAACATCCGCCGACGGTGAGAAGCCCCATGGCGACAGTGAGGCCGCAGAAAATCACGAGCCTGGCGACCTGTTCGAACGAGAGGCCCCAGCGCGCGTAGAAGCGATAGCGGACTGCCCCGCTGCTCAAACCAGCGAAGCCGACGTTATGCCCGATCGAAAGGCTGCAGAAGGACGCCAGTGCTGCGCGCCTCCAGGCAAGCGGACGACCGACGCACCGAAGCGCAATCCAGTCGAAGAATGAAAGGCAAAGGTAGCTCGCTGCGGCAAACAGCGCGCCGACGACGATCCGGCCGGTCGGCACAGCGGCTATCGCCTGCGACACGTCTGCCCAACGATACTCGTTGACAATCCGGTAGCCGAGGATCCCGACCAGGCCGACCACGATCACCGCCATCAGCGGCCCCACCCATCGACCGCCGCGCGCCCTTCTCAAAAATTGCCGCTCCTCGAACATGGTCGAGTGCCTGTGCTCGCGAACTAGTGTCCCGCCTCTGAAGCCCGTGACCGGGCCTGCAAGGCTTCGTCCAAAGAGGTCAGATCGGCGGCGTCAGGCAGCGTCGCGGGCCGGCGCGCCCTCACCGGGATCCGAAGATCCGCCAACACCGGCAAATGGTCGGACGCAGCCTGCGTCGCCGGCGTCTTTATCACCTCGACGCGATCGACCTGAATCGACGGTGAAACAAAAATGTAATCGATCCTGAAGCGGGGATATCGCGCGGGAAACGTCGCGCCTGAGCGAGCGGACGGCGCAAGCTTTTGTGCATCCTGCAAGCGCGACATCACGCGCGCATAGGTGCGCGAGCGCGACAGGAAGTTGAAGTCGCCGGCAAGGATCGCCGGGTCTTCGCATTCGGGGTTCAGCAGCCACCCGGCTCCGCACAACGCATCGATCTGCACCCTTCGCTCCCGCCGCGTGAGCCCGAGGTGCGTGTTCAGCATCTGGACGAAGGCTCGTCCAATGCGGATTTCCGTCCAGAGTGCGCCCCGCCGCTCCAGTTTCATGGGAAACCTGATGCCGGGCAGCGCGGCAGCTTTCACCAGGCGCATCGGCAAGGCCGTGAGGATCGCGTCGCCGAACTCCTCCTCCATCACACGCATGGCCGGCGAGAAATGAAAATCCATCCCCAGCTCCCGTGCGATCAGCTCGGCTTGATCAAGCCGGTCGCTGCGCAGGCGGCGGACGTCGAGTTCCTGGAGCGCGACGATATCCGGGGCCGCGGAGGCAATAACCTCGGCAATTCGCAGCGGCGATCTGACCCGGTCGCGACCTTTGCAGGCACGGACGTTGTAGGTCAGCACGCGCAAGCGCTCGAAGGTCGGGGGATCATCCGTCATCCGCTGCCCAGCTTTCGAAGTTCGCTCCACCTGTGCGGCGCCCCCTCAAGCGAACCTCCAGAAACAAAGGCGCACAAGCAAATATTTTGATCCCTGTGCCGCATTTGCATGTGTAGGGCCTGATCGGCGTGGAGCGATGGGTGCCGGATCTCAGATCGGCGGCGTCAGGGTGGAACGCGCCGAGGCGAGCCGACGTTCCGGGGAACCTGCGCGCTGTGCAGACCTAAAAACATGCAGCCGCGCCAGCGCCGAGGTCGTGCGCGGCGCGCGGTGCGCAGGCGTAGACGCCGATCGACGGTGGCGAGCAAGTCATTGCGGAGCAAGGATGAGATTGCGTCCTCGATCAGGGCTTTCGAAAAAGTGGTCGTTGCGACCGACCCTGTTGCGGGATTTGCGCACGGAGCCTTCCGGGCGGATGGCCATTCGGCGCCGCAATTCGATGAAAAAGCACGGGTTCGCAGCAGCATCGCTTAACTGCAAAATAACTCACCCAGAAGTGACGAGACTGCAACACTGCGCCGGATGGGAACGATCCTATATCAGACCTAATTGTCAGCGAGGCACCACCGCGAGCATAGAAGGATTCGATGCCGGTCTTGGGATATTGCCTGTCGGTCGGCAGCGTTTTGCTCACGCTGATGTTCGTGGCTGACGTCTACCTGCCGTCGCAGCCGCCGCTCGCCGAAGCCCACCGCACCTACAAAATCCCGATCAAAGCCAAGCATGTCGGGCCGCAGCCGCTAACGTTCAGCGGCGCGACCCGCACGTTCGGGCCGCCCCCCGCCTCGCTGGCGATCGTCGATTTGGCCGGCCAAACGAACCCGTCGAAGCAGGCCGACGCAAAACCGGCTGACCCGAGGCAGGCCCACGCGCAGATGACCAACGCGTCGCAAGCCGTCGAGCCGAAAGCGAAGCCCGCACGCAAGAAAATTGCACGGCGAAAGGTCTACAGAGACCGCGATGTTGCCCAAGTGCCTGAGCCGTGGCGGCAGAATGGAGGCTTCGGTTTCGCGTTCGCACGGCCGCTTTGGTGAGGCTTTCCAACGTTAGCGTGCCACCGCCAGCTTGGTGCGCTTAGGCTTCTTCTTTTTCTTCAGTACGGCAAGCCGTTTTCGCTTGGCTTCCTGCTCCCGTAGCTGCGCTGCGTAGCGCTCACATTCCTCAAATTTGCCGTTTGCGAGTTCCGACCGCTCTTCTGCGGTTGGTTCGCGAAAAAATTCGTGCCGCCCGGCATCGACGACCTTCACGAATTCCTTTCGAAACCGGCAGGCGTTACGCAGCGGCGTGAGGGCTGCGTTCATGTAGTACCGGATCGCCCGTTCGGACAGGTGATTGATGCCCTGCAATTCTTGTTCGGCGATCTGTTGAGCTTGCAGCCACGCCCCACCTCGCCCTGGTGTCCGTCGGGCGACCGGCAGGCAGGTGAACGAGAACTGGCAGACTCCCTTGCGCATGTAGAAGACCACATCGCAGATGTCCGCGCCGCCCCATTTGCGCAAATTCGCACGTGCGCGTTCGTGAATGACGCGAGCGATATGCCGTTGGCCAACCTCCGGCTCGCCCGTCGATCCACCTTCGAAGTAGATCGCCAACGTCAGACAATAGATTTGTGATTCAGCCCGAAGGTCCCGCTCGATCGTCCGGTGGCCCGGAGCAGGCGGTGCGACGAAAATTATCGCGTGATGCGCAAATGCAGATGGACATACCGCGATCGCGAGTGCGATCGCACACAGTACCTTTCTCATTTTCCTGCCCCTGACGCGTTTGTGATGCACGGATATTTGTAG
>NZ_JAVIFX010000039.1 GCF_031157255.1 Bradyrhizobium sp. LHD-71
TTTATGGATCAGAAATTCGCACGATGGACTCGCGGCAACGATGGCGCGAATTTCTGATCCACGACACTAGAGACGGCCGGGACATGGTCGCTTGACGTGTTGCAGCCGCTGCTGCCGGACTTTGTGCGTGAAGGGATGCCGATATGGGTGGACTGGTGATCAGTGGCGGCCGGGTGGTGGATCCGGCAAGCGGGATGGACGCCATTGGCGATGTCGCAGTGCTGGATGGCAAGATCACCGCTGTCGGCACGGGGCTCGGCAGCGCTGAGCGGACGATCGACGCGACCGGGCTGGTGGTCGCTCCCGGCTTCATCGATCTGCATGCGCACGGCCAGTCGATACCTGCCGACCGCATGCAGGCGTTCGACGGCGTGACGACGACGCTCGACCTCGAGGCCGGTGTACTGCCGGTCGCGTCCTGGTATCGGCGTCAGGCCGCGCAGGGACGCGTGCTGAACTACGGCGCGGCTGCCAACTGGGCCTTCGCGCGCATCGGGGCGATGACCGGCTCCAATACGGAAAGCTCGCTGGAGGCGTTCGGCAATGCCATGCGCGATCGCCGCTGGATCGAGAACGTGGCCAGCGACGGGGAGGTGGCCGGCATCCTCGACCGTCTTGCAACCGGACTGAACGAGGGCGCCATCGGCATCGGCATCCTCAACGCCTATGCCCCCGGCGCCGGCGTGCAGGAGCTGACCGCGGTGTGCCAGCTGGCGGCGGCTCAGGATGTGCCGACCTTCACCCACATCGCCTACATGTCGCGTATCGACCCCGAAAGCGCTGCCGAGGCCTATATCCGCCTGATCGGCTATGCCGGCGCCACCGGCGCGCACATGCACATCTGTCACTTCAACAGCTCCAGCAAGACGGACGTGGAGCGTTGCGCCGTTTTGGTCGCCAAGGCGCAGGCACAGGGCCTGCCGATCACGGTGGAGGCCTATCCGTATGGCACCGGCTCGACGGTGCTGGCGGCAGCGTTCTTCAGCGATCCCGACTTCGAGACGCGCAACGGCACTGCTTACGATTCGGTGCAGCGCGTGACTGACGGGCGGCGTTTCCGCAACCGGCAGGAGTTGCTGTCGGCGCAGGCGGAAGAGCCTTCCACGCTGGTGCTGTGGCATATCCTGGATACGGAGCACAATCCGCATCATCGTGACCTGCTCGACATATCGGTCTTGTATCCCGGCGGCGCGATCGCCTCCGATGCGATGCCATGGACCCTGTCGGACGGCAGCGTTTACACTGGCGACGCTTGGCCGCTGCCTGAAGACGCCACCTCGCATCCGCGTTCGGCGGGTTGCTTCACCCGCTTCATCCGCGAGTGGGTGCGCGAGCGCCAGGCCGTGTCGCTTTTGGAAGGCGTGCGCAAATGCGCGCTGATCCCGGCTGACATCCTGGCCGCGAGCACGCCCGCGATGCAGGCCAAGGGCAGGCTCCAGCCGAGCGCGGATGCCGACATCGTCGTGTTCGATTTCGACACGTTGAGCGACCGGGCCACTTTCTCGGCCATGAACCGCCCGTCGGAGGGCGTGCGGCATCTGCTCGTCAGCGGCCAACCGCTGATCAGCGACGGTGTGCTCGATGTGGCGGCGCGGCCCGGCCGGCCGGTGCGCCGGCCCGTTGTCGAGAGCTGATTGTGCCGGTTCCGATCCTGCTGGTCGCCGGATTCCTCGGGGCGGGCAAGACCACGGTCGTGAACCATCTGCTGGCGCATGCCGAAGGACGGCGGATCGCCGCCGTGGTCAATGATTTCGGCGCGATCAACATCGATGCGGAGCTGATTGCGGGCGCCAGCGACGGGGTGGTCAGCCTGAGCAATGGCTGCATCTGTTGCTCGCTGGAAGGCGATCTCCTGCGCACGCTTGCCGCCCTGCTGCGGCGTGATCCGCGGCCTGAGTTCATCGTGATCGAAACCAGCGGCGTCGCTGATCCCTCGGACATCGTGCGCAACCTGATGGACCCGATGATATGGCGGGAGGCGCCGCTGGAAACGGTGCTGTGTGTGGTGGACGCAACGACAACGGCGACGGCATTGAACGATGCGTTGCTACGGTCGCAGTTGCGCGCGGCCGACGTGGTAGCGCTGAGCAAGGTGGACCTGGTGGATGCACCGGCGCGCGCCGAACTGCGCGATGCTGTGCGGATGTTGCATCCGGCGGCAGTCGTGGTCGATGCCTTGCATGGCGAGGTTCCAGCGGCGCTGCTGTTCCCGGCGGACGTGGACCGTGTACCGACGCCGCGCGAGACCGGGCCGCGACGGCCGGCGGCCGAGCGGTTCGAGACGCTGAGCTGGACATCGGACCGGCCGGTGTCGCTCGCCCGACTGCAGCAAGCGATCGGTCGGCTGGCGCCGAAGCTCGCTCGTGCGAAGGGGATGTTCGAGACAGTCGAGCAGCCCGGAGAGTCGATGGTGTTTCAACTCGCCGGCGGGCGCGCGACGCTGGCGCCAGGCGGGCCGCTGCCGTCTGGGGCTCCGCGAGCGCGAATCGTATTCATTGCCGAGATCGGCGTCCTCTCGAACACCGAGATCGACAGGATCATGGACGCGTGCATCGACCAGCAAATTTGATTGCCAGTGGAGTTGCCCTGCACGCGTTCACGATGCGATGCTGCATCAAAACGAGCGTCGAAAATCTAAGGCTCGGCCGCCCAGCCGACCTTGCCTTGGGAGGAAACAGGGATGCATGCGGATTATGTCGTGGTCGGTGCCGGCTCGGCGGGATGCACAGTTGCTGCGCGCCTGTCCGAGAGCGGCGCTTCGGTGATCGTGCTCGAGGCCGGACCACGCGACTGGCATCCGATGATCCATATCCCGGCCGGCATGCGTTCACTGCTGCGCAATCCGCTGGTCAACTGGAACTACACGACCGAGCCGGACAGCAACAGCGGCGAGCGGCGCATCGAGTGGCCGCGCGGCCGCACGCTGGGTGGCTCGTCCTCAATCAACGGCATGCTCTACGTGCGCGGTGCGCCGGCCGACTTCGACGGCTGGGCGCAGATGGGCTGTCAAGGCTGGAGCTATGACGATGTGCTGCCTTACTTCAGAAAGTCCGAGCACTATGTGCAGAAGGGCGACTCCGAGGTGCGCGGGCAGGGCGGCCCGCTCAAGGTCGAGGACTATCGCACCGTCCTGCCGCTGACCCATCGCTTCGTCGAGGCCGCGCAGCAGGCGGGATTCCCGTTCAATCCCGACCTCAACGGCAGGCAACGCCATGGCGTTGGTTACTCGCAGATGACGCGCCGCGGCCGCTGGCGCGGTTCGACGGCGCAGACCTTTTTGCGCGAGGCGCGGCGGCGTCCCAACCTGCGTGTCGAGACCAGTGCGCAGGGCGGCAAGCTCTTGTTCGAGGGCAAGCGTTGCACGGGAGTCGAATTCCAGCGCGACGGCAATGTCACCACCGTACGCGCGCACCGTGAGGTGATTGTGTCCGGCGGCACGGTGAACTCACCGCATATCCTGCAGGTCTCCGGTGTTGGCCCTGCGGCCCATCTGCAATCATTAGGAATCCCCGTCGTGCACGACCTGCCGGGCGTCGGCTCGAACCTGATAGACCACTATGTGGTTCGCATCGTGAATCGCGTGCAGGGCACGCCGACGGTGAACGAGCTGGCGCGCTTCCCGCGCGTGCTGCCAGAAATCGCGCGCTTCTTCCTGACCGGCAAAGGCGCGCTGACTTTCGGCGTCACTACGGCACAAGTGTTCTGCGACAGCCGTGAGGGCCTTGCCTCGCCCGATCTGCAGCTCCTGTTCACGCCCGGCAGCACCCACCCTCTGAAGTTCGGCCAGCTCGATGACGAGCCGGGCATGAGCTGCGTGGTCTGCGTGGTGAAGCCCGATTCGCGCGGAACCATCATGGCAACGTCGGCGGATCCATTTGCGCGGCCCGCGATCCGGCCAAACTATTTTTCGACCCGCACTGACGAGCTCGCGCTGCTGGGCGGGGTGCATCACGCACGGCGCATATTCTCTGCACCTGCGCTTGCCCGGCACAGTCTCGGCGAGACCAAACCCGGGCCCGACCTCACAAGCGACGCCGAGCTGCTCGATTATGCCCGTCGTTTCGGTAACACGCTCTATCACCCTGTCGGCACATGCAAGATGGGCGAGGACCCGCGCGCCGTCGTCGATTCACGGCTGCGCGTGCACGGTATCCAGGGTCTGCGCGTGATCGACGCATCGGTGATGCCGACGCTCACCACGGGTAACACCAACGCGCCCGCCATCATGATCGGCGAGAAGGGCGCTGCGATGATCCGCGAGGATGCTGGCTGACGTTTCGAATGTCATCGGCCTGGTCCGGCGTCTGCTGTTTTCCCGGATCAGAGGTGCTTGAAAAATAGCGGCGCGACGCGCGCGTTTCCTTTAGTCTCTCACGGGGAGAGGGACGTTCTGAAGTGAGAAAGGTCGTCATGTCATCAGAAGTTATCGCCGAGCTTGCGCCAACCGGTGTCCTCCGCGCAGGCATCAACTTGAGTAATTTTCTGCTCGTCACCGGGCGAAGCGCATCAGGCGATCCGGAAGGGGTCGCTCCTGACATGGCAAAAGCGGTCGCGGATCGATTAGGCGTTCCCATCCGTTATGTGCCCTTCGCCAAGCCAGGGCTGCTCGCAGATGCAGTGGACGACGATGTTTGGGACATCGGGCTGATCGGGGCAGAGCCGCAGCGCGCCGAGAAGATCGCCTTCACGGCCGCTTATACCGAGATCGAGGCGACCTATCTGGTGCCGGGCGGCTCCTCCATCACAGCGATCGATCAGGTCGATCGTCCCGGCGTCCGCATAGCCGTCAGTGCGCGCTCCGCCTACGATCTTTGGCTGGAGCGCAATATCAAGCATGCGACGGTGCTGCGTGTCGAAGGGCTCTCCGCCGCGTTCGCGAAGTTCCGCGACGAGGGCTTGGAGGCATTGGCGGGCTTGCGTCCCGGGCTTTTGACGGATGTGGAATCGCTTCCCGGCGCGCGCATTCTTGACGGTCAGTTCACCGCCGTTCAGCAGGCGATCGGTACGCAGCGCCGCAAGACCACGGGCGCCGCCTTCTTGCGAGACTTTGTGGAGGAAGCGAAGGCTTCCGGTGTCGTTGCCCGCTTCATCGAGAAACACAAGGTACGTGGCCTTTCGGTTGCGGCAGCCGCTTGAGACCCACCTCGAAGATTCTGGTACAGCGCCCTCGATCAGCCCGCCGGCTTGACCCCGGCGGCCTTGATCATCGGCCACCATTTATCGGCCTCCGCCTTCTGATGCGCGCGCAGGGCTTCCGGCGTCTGCCGGTTTGCCGGCATGGCCTCGAGACCAAGGTCGCCAAACCGCTTGAGCACGGTGGGATCGGCGAGCGCTTCGCGCATCGCGGAGTTCAGCTTCGCGATGACATCCTGCGGCGTTCCTTTCGGCACCCACATGCCGGACCACAGCCAGATGTGGAAGCCGGGCAAGCCCGCCTCGTCAACTGTCGGGATATCGGGAGCTGCGGTCATTCGCTTGTTCTGAGTGACGGCGTAGGCCCTGATCTTGCCATCCTGCACCTGCGGCATTGAGTTCGAGGCCTGGTCGATGATGATGTCGACGTTTCCGGCAACCAGATCCTGCATCGCCGGACCGGTGCCGCGATAGGGAACATATCTTGCCTTCGTGCCAATCAGGCTCTGGAGGTAGACCCCGCTGAAATGCGAGCCTGAACCGACGCCGGCGGTGCCGAACGTGACGTTCTCTTCATTCGCCTTGATCCAGGCAATCAATTCCTTGAGGTTCTTCGCCGGCACTGCGGTCTTGCTGACCACCAGCAGCGGATTGCCGCCGATCAGACCGACCGGTTCGAGATCGTCGAGCAGGTTGAACGTCAGCGGATAGATCGCGCCGTTGATCACGTGCGTCCCGAGGTGGCCGAAGCTCACGGTATAGCCGTCAGCCTCCGCGCGCGCCGCGCGTGTCACACCGATCGTGCCGCCCGCTCCGGTGGCGTTCTCGACAATGACCGGCTGATTGAGCACAGTGCGCATTCGCTCGCCGAGCAGACGCGCCAGCACGTCCGACGGCCCGCCGGCCGCGAACGGCACGATGATCGTGATGGGTCTTGAAGGATAGGTCTGCGCAAAGACGAGGCGCGAGCCGACGGGACATGCTGCGGTGCCAGCAGCCAGATGCAAGAACGTGCGGCGAGAAAGTCTCATGGCGATCCTCTCTGAGATGCCGATGAAAACGTCTTCACTCGGTCCTCGAACGCCAGTGACAACGGATCTTGTGCACGATCGCAGTTGTGCCTGCCGGCGGCACCAGGACTGCCAACGCCCGGAACGAGAGCTTGATACCATTCTCGCCTTAACGCAGCGCGTGGGCAAGCTGATCAACGCGCTCAGTTTGCTCCGCGTTTCAGTGCCCGCGCCCCGCGACGTATAAGCCGCGGGGTCTGCCTTCGCGGTTCTTCACCCTCAGATACTTGTCCGTCTCGCACAGGATGTTCGGGACATCGCTGAAATCCATCTCCACGCCCGTCTCGTTACGGACAACACGGTAAATCGCGCGCATCTCGCTTAGCGCCTGCGCCTGTGACAGCCTGCAATCGATGGCCCGCCCGTGCAGGCGATTGAGGCCGCGGATGGTGCCGGGGCCAGCAGCCGCCCAAGTCTCTCGATCCGCAGCGTGATCGAGGAGTGACGTGAACCGCATGTCCACGACCGCCTGATAGGCCATGAACTGGCCCCAGCCGTTCGATCTGGTGACAAGCTCGTGTGTTCGTTGAAGCGTTGCGTCCTGCCATTGCGAAAACAGCGCTCTACGCGCCCACAGGCCCCCGCAGACGGTCTCTGCAATGTAAGCTTGCTTGCTCGTGCCCTTGGTGGATGGCGCTGAGATCATGTAGGCACCGGTGTAGACCTTTTCTCCGCGCGCCTGCCATTCGTTAAGCTCGCGCGCAATCGCCGGACAGGGGTCGGCGTTGTCCGTCGCCGGCCAGGCTTCCGACGCCATTAGGTGAGAGAGCGTGGGTGGCCAGTTGATCTGACGGGCGATGCACAGCATGAACCAAAGGTGAGGGTGATCGGCATAGGGCTTTCGAATGTTGTCGCGCACCCAGACGGTCACGCGATCGTCTTCGCGCCGAACATTGCAGAACCGATACGTTGAGAGGATTGGATCATCGGTCCATGGCCGCGCGTCGCCGCGGTCCTTGCGGATGCGGACGTGTTCGCGCTCTCTCACCCAGTACCAGAGCGGTGCATATTCGGGCATCGGTCCGGTCCTTCCGTGCTGCGCGGTCATGAGTCCGCGGCCTACGCCACCGAAAAATCCCGTTCAATCGTGCGGCTCTGTTCCTGTTCGGATGCGCTGCCCGCGGCATTCAGCGCGCGCTGCTTGCCGTTGAGGATGTGCTGTCTGAAGACTTCGCCGGCTTTCCGTGCGTCACGCGCGACGATGGCCTTGACGATGTCCGCATGTTCCCGGTTCGATGTGGCGATGCCGGAAGGCTGGACCAGGCTGCGGTGCCGGTAGAGGTGCAGCTCCTTGTCGGTGCCGATGAACATCTCGGCGAGGCGCGGATTGCCGGACAAACGCACCAGCTCCGTGTGGAAATGGATGTTCTGCCGGTAGTACTCGCCGACATTGCCGGCCTTGACGTTGCGCTCCATCCGCCGGACCAGCCGTTGCAGCGCGTCGATGTCGCTCTGGCTGGCGCGCTGCGCGACCAGCGCGCCAGCCAGGGCTGCCAGCGCGGCGCGGATGTCGTAGATATCCATCGCCTGTTGCAGGTCGATGCGCCGCACGAAGATGCCGCGGTTCTTGATGATCTCCACGATCCCGGCCTGCTCGAGCTTCCGGCACGCCTCGCGGATGGGGCTGCGGCTGACGCCGAGCGCCCGCGCCAGCGCGAATTCGTTCAATCGTTCACCGGCCTTGATCTCCTCGCTCAGGATCATGTGCTCGATCTTCTTCTGAATCACCGTCGTCAACGAGGCTGAGCGCAGGAACGCCAGATCTGACGCCGGCTGCCGTTCAGCATTCGGTGCGGCCACTTCTGGCGGAGCCGACACGAGCCTCTTGCGACGATTGTTGTTCATCAGTCGACCTATCGCACAGAAAGACCTTCGTTGTTCGACAGACAATTGAAACCATACAGCCGGGCGGGATTGTCCACGAACAACGCCTGCCGACTGGCCTGATCCGGCAGAACCGCGAGCAGGGAGCGCAGCGTCGCCGCCTCGTCCGGCTTGTGCCGGGCTGGCAGATTTGGGTGCGGCCAGTTCATTCCCCAGATCGCGCGATCGCCCGCCGCATCGAGGCACGCGTGCAGACGTGGTCGCAACGTGCTGAAGTCGGACGCGCCATTCTCGGTGCCGTAGTAGGGCGCTGACAGCTTGATCCAGCCGCCCTGGCGCAGAAAGCGCAGCAGACTCTGGAAGACCGCGTCGTGCGTGCGCATGCCCGGCGGCACGCGCCCCATATGATCGAGCACGACAGGACAGTCGGCCACTGCCAGCGTTCCGTGCGCGCCTGCCAGTGCCGCGGCCGGCGCCTGAACCAGCGCGCTCCATCCAAGCGGCGCGATACGACGCGCCATCGCCAGAATTGCGGCGGTATCGACTGCGTCGTCGGGGCCAAAAAGAAAGCGCACGCCACGAACCCCTCGCTGATGCAGCTGCGCCAGATCTTCAGGCGTCAACGACGCATCCGCGACGATGACGCCGCGCGACCGCTCGATGCCGACGTCGGCCAACGCCTGCAGGAGCCAGCGCGTATCGGTCCCATAGGCCAGAGCCTGCACCAGGACATGGCGCTGCACCCCGAGCGCGCGGCTGATTTTAAGGTAATTGTCGAGGCTGCCGCCGGACGGGATCGCATGCCCGGCGCGCACCGGAAAAGCCTGCGGGTCGCCAAAGACATGCGAATGGGTCTCGCAGGCGAGCGGCGGCAGCAAGATCTGCTCAGCCGCGGCCACCGTCGCCTCCCGTCGGCGGTTCGGCTGCTCGCCGATGCTCGGCCCGTTTGCCGCCTTGCAAGGGATAACGCCTTTGCGCTGATGAGTCCGCCGGCGCATCCAGAATGGGTTGCGCATGGCGTGTTGCGTCGTCCTGCGGTTCGAATTCCAGTGCGCGCGCCTGGCCGTTGTCCCACCATGCGTCGCGGTTGGCGGAGATACCGTAGACAGGCAGAAAACCGATCGCCGGCGTTTGCAGGCTGCGCAGCAGCAGGCGCTCATAGTCCTGTTCGCTCAACCACGTCGAAAGCTCTCGGATCTCCCCGGGCCGGGGCCGTGCTGTGCCGATGCGCCAGCAGACTGATTCCAGCCCGAACTTGTCCCAGTAGTAGCGGGCCAGATTCTCGCCGAAACATTTGCTCAGCCCGTACAGGCTGTCCGGCCGCATGGGTGCGTCCAGTCCGAGCGTCTGTCCCACCGGATACATGCCGATGACATGATGCGAACTGGCATAGGCAATGCGCTTGACGCCGGCACGCCGCGCCGCCTCGTAGAGGTTGTAGGTTCCCTCGATATTGACCCGCAGGGTCTCGGGCCAGTCATCGACGTTGAGGCTGGCGCCGAGGTGCACGACATAGTCGATGCCGGTCACCAGCCGTTCAAGGTCTTGAGCATCTGTCAGATCGCAGGGCCGGATCTCCTCGTTTTCGGCGGCGTCCTTGAGCGGCGCGATATCCGACAACCGGAGCAGACCCACTTTGCTTTGCAAGCATTTGCGCGTCCATTGTCCGACGTGGCCAGCAGCTCCGGTAACCAGCACTTTCTTGTCGCTCAGCATGCGCCTCGTTTCCTCCTGTTGCGGCAAGTTGCGTCTCCCGGGCCGCCCGGATCAGTTCATCTGCAAATTACCCGCGCGGACCACGTCTCCCCAGCGCGAGACTTCCGACTGCAGAAACTTGGCGAAAGCAGCCGGCTCGTCCAGCACAGGCTCATTGCCGGACGCAAGCAGGCGTTCACGCGCATCGCCCTGGGACATGGCCTGGACGACGTCCTTGTAGATTTTCTGCACGAGCTTCGGATCCAGGCCGGCCGGCGCATACAACCCGTTCCATGTCGCCGTCTCGATGTCGCCTGCGCCGGATTCCTTGATCGTCGGAATGTCCTTGGCCTGCGGCGAGCGCTGCCGGCCGGTCGTGACCAGCGCCTTCAGTTGTCCTGAATTGATATGCGGCATGCCTGTCGGAATGTTCGCGAACAGCACGGGGACCTGTCCGCCCAGAACGTCGTTGAGCGCCGGAGCTTCGCCGCGATAAGGCACATGAACCATTTTCAGGCTCAGCTCCTTGTTCAATAGCTCCTGTGTCATATGCGGCGAGGAGCCCATGCCGCCGGATGCAAAGCTGATCTTGCCCGGATTGGCCCGGACGTGCGCGATGAACTGGGCGAAGTCGTTGGGCCCGAAGGACGGATGGGCGACCAGGACCAGGGGCGACGAGGCAATGGCGGTGATCGGCGTCAGATCACGCAGCGGATCGTAGGGCGGCTTGGGCATCATCTGCGGGGCGACGGCGATAGCAGTCTGAGGCGACACCAACAGTGTGTAGCCGTCCGGCTTCGCGCGCACCACTTCAGTACCGGCAATGGTGCCGCTGGCGCCGGTGCGGTTCTCCACGACGACAGACTGTCCCCAGATCTGCGAAAGCTGCTGGGCCAACATCCGGGCGACGAAATCGCTGACACCCCCCGGCGCAAAGCCGACGAGGATGCGGACGGGTTTGTCGGGGAAGGGCTGAGCTGCGGCGAACGGAACGGCAGCAAGTGTCGCCCACGCGATGGCACAAGCCAGCGCAAGCAATCGCAGAATGCGGTCCATATTGGCGTCTCCTCATGTTTCTTTTGATACCGCGTGCCACCCGCGGCCCGCTCAGAATGACGGCGGCGGTCCAGTCGGGTAGCGCGCGGTACGGTTTTGTCAGTCGAAATGTAGTCCGATTGACGATTGTCGACAATCTCGGATGGTTACCGCCGCCTAAACAACTGACGTCGAAACGGCGACGCATTCATTTTCGGGGCTTGGGTTGGGTGCCGACCCCGGGTTGGACCGGTCCGTGCGCTGATCCGATCGGATCGGGTGCCGCTGCCCGGCCGCCGACCGTCCAGACTCACGGGAGGAACTGATTGGTCGACAAATTGTTGGACCGTCGGCTGCACCTGAGCGCTGTAACCGCGATGCGAAACGTGCACGGCATGTCCGCAGCTAGGTCACGAGCCGAGCAGGGCTACGACAAACGAAGCTGGAGCGTTTCAATGTGTGACTACAGCCTGCGTTCCGTTCAATCGCGTCCCGCTAAGGCGGGAGATATGCTGATCACGAGCGAATTCCGTCATTCGTTTTCGCGAGGGTTCACGGCGGTCGGGGAGCCGGACGTCGCTGTGTGCGTGTTGCCGGGCACTGAGCTTGCCTTCAGCGATGACGCCGTTTGCGATCATCCGTTTGCGAGGCTCTTTCCAAGAATGTTCGGCGGCATAGGGGCCCGGCTGGCGCGTTTTCGGAAGATCGATCAGGAAATCACCGATACCCACCACGACGCGCTCGAGTTTGCGAACGGCAAGGTCGTACTTCTTACAAGATTGCGTCCTGGTCAGGTCGCCACTGTCCTCCAGCTTCCTGCGATGGACCACGCTGACAGGAAAATCGTGGAGGAGGAGCACGGTCCGCGCTCGGCGGTGCAAAATCACGGGCGCGTTGCGGGCAGCTGAGTCCGCGCAGCGAGCAGTTAGGTCGGATCTGCAAGAAATGGCGGCTGGATCACGGTGAGGCCAGTTGCCGGCTGATCGCGCGATCAATCCAGATGTCGCGCGATATGCCCGACTTCGCCGCAGCCTTGTCTATCTGATCGAGCAAACTCGGCGTGAGCGGCAGATCGACAATGACCGCCAGTTCGTCCTGCTCTGATGGCACGAACGCAAGCCCAGCCACCTGGCGTGCGAATCGGCGCACGCGGGTCGTCTTCTGCGCGTCCGAAAGACTGGTGTCCGCAAGGACGAGCGGACAGTAGGCTCCGACCAGATAGTTGACGATCGATGACGGGCTCGTGCCGTTCTTGCGTAAATCTGTGACGAGTACATTGAGCCGCTGATCGGCCGTCGCGTCGGTTGCCCCTGTGAAAAGATCGGCAAGCGGGGGCGCGTTTTTGGATGCGTCCATCGCCGTGGTGGAGGGACAGGTAAAGCCTGCGGCAACGGCGGGCTGCCCGATGAAAGCACCAGCACCTGCTGCGGAAACAAGCGCGACAAGTAAAACCTGTCGGAGCATGTTCACTCCTTTCGATTGAACGTTTGCCAGCCCTTGCGGCGCGAGGTCGTCGACGTCAGCGGTTGCAAGCCTGCGGCTCGTTGGATGAAAACGACGGCACACAATATCCGACAAGTTGGTTGGCATTTTCTGTTCTTTTGAAGAGCATGCTCTTCGGCTTTGCACGGCGGCCATGCGCCATCGTCGCGAGCTTTACAACGAAGCAGTTCCGCAAAGGTTGCTGTCCCCGGTTGCGGCTTTGCCGCTGTGCGAGCTGTTGGCCATGTGCGGCTGGAAAAGCCTGCCTGAGCTCGGATTTCATGATAGGCACGGCTGGTTGACCGGACGATTTGGCGGCAGATTATCTGGCAGGTTTTTCGCAAATGATCCGGCAACGAGAACAGGGGCGCGACATGACGCTGATCAGGAATGAAGCCAAGCGAAAATTGATGGCCGGCGAACTCGCACTCGGCTTTGGCGTCCATCATTTGCGGACGTCTGCAGTCGGCATGCTTGCTGCATCCTGCGGTCACGACTGGATCTTCATCGATATGGAGCACGGCGCCTTTTCGATGCAGGAGGCGACGCAGATCTGTATCGCAGCGCTTCCGACCGGCGTGACACCGATCGTTCGGGTTGCCGCCGACGCTCTCGACGAGGGCGCACGTGCGCTGGACAATGGCGCGATGGGTGTCGTTGTGCCCCACGTCGATACCCGCACGCAGGCTGAACGCGTGGCGCGCGCCTACCGCTACCCGCCTGCGGGCACGCGGAGCTGGGGTGGCCCGCCAGCGGCCTTCCGTTTCAAGGCGCCGGGTCACGCGGAGGCGCAGGCCCTGCTCAACGACGAAATTCTCATCGTCGCCATGATCGAGAGCCGCGAGGCAGTCAACAACGTTGAGGCGATCGCCGCCGTTGCAGGCATCGATGTACTTCTGATCGGAACGTCGGACCTCTCTGCCGACCTTGGGATTTCCGGACAGATCGGGCATCCGGAAGTGCAGGCCGCGTATCAGGCCGTCGCGGCCGCCTGCCGCAACAACGGCAAGGTTCTCGGCATGGGCGGCGTGTACGACCGCGAGTGGGCGACGCGATACATCAAGGAAAGCGGCGCGCGCCTCGTGCTGAGTGGCAGTGACCACAACTACCTGGTCGCAGGCGCAACGCAGCGAACGGAGTTGCTTCGCAGCATCGTGCCCGGCAAGTGACCGGAAACTGCGCGAGTAGCGTGCTCTAGATTCGTTTGTTTGGTCGCATTTTCTGCGGAAAACCGGTGTCCACTTTTCCGGAAAATGCTCTAGCTAGGAAGCTCCGCCAGTGTTGCGTTCAGCGCCGCCAGCAGCTTATCGCGCATCTCGACGATTTGACCTTCAGTGATGATAAGGGGCGGAGAGAAGGCAATCCGATTGCCGATGTAGCGAAGGATGAGACCATTGCGGCGCGCGTGAGCGTCGATCTTGCTCGCAACTTGAAGCGCAGGGTCGTGCGGGCGCCGGGAATCCTTGTCGGCAACGATCTCGATGCCGCCGATCAGGCCTGTACCGCAGAAATGGCCGACGAGCGGGTGCGAGGTCAGGCTGCCGATCGCTTCGAGAAAGGTCGGTTGCACGGCGCGCACATGGCCGACGATATCCATTTCTTCGTAGATCTTCAGCGTCTCCAGCGCCACCGCGGCCATCACCGGGTGACCGGCATAGGTATAGCCGTGCGCGAAGCCTCCGAGCTTGCCGCTCTCGCTGACCATCGCCTGAAAGATGCGGTCGTTGATCAAAAGGGCCGAGATCGGCGCCAGGCTGGCCGACAATGCCTTGGCGCTCGAGACCATGTCGGGCTTCAGGTCGTAGGTTTGCGAGCCCCACATGTTCCCGGTGCGGCCGAAGCCGCAGATCACCTCGTCGGCGACGAACAGGATGTCGTACTTTTTCAGGATAGCCTGGATTTTTTCGAAGTAACCCTTTGGCGGAACGACGGCACCGCCGGCGCCCATCACCGGCTCCGCCCAGAATGCCGCGACCGTGTCCGGTCCTTCGGCGAGGATCAGCCGCTCGAGCGCATCGGCCATACGTGCCGAGAACTGTTCCTCGCTCTCGCCCGTTTCGTGGAAGCGATAGTAATGAGGGAAACTGGTGTGCAGGAACGGCGCGAACGGCAATCCGAAGTCGGCATGCATGTCCGGTTTGCCGGTGAGGCTGACGCTGGCGCAGGTCGAGCCGTGATAGCTCTGTGTGCGCGCGATGATCTTACGCTTTTCCGGCTTGCCGACCGCATGCCAGTAGTACCAGACGAGCTTGATCGCGGTGTCGTTGGCTTCCGAACCGGAGCATTGGAACAGCACCTTCGACATGGGCACCGGGGCAAGCTGCAGCAGTCGCTCGGCGAGCTCGATCGCGGGGCCGTGGGAATGGGAACGATAGATCTGATAATAGCCCAGGCTGCGCATCTGTTCGTAGGCGACCTTGGCGAGCCGCTCTACGCCAAATCCCAGTGAAGCCGACCAGAGCCCCGCGGCGCCTTCGAGATATTTATTGCCCTCGTCGTCGTAGACGTAGATGCCTTGCGCCTTGTCGATGATCGTCGGGCCGGTTTGCAGGTGGCTCTGCAGGTTGGTTTGCGGGTGCACGAGGCTCGCGATGTCTCGGGCATGTAGACTGTTGGGGCGGAAAGTCATTGCCGGCTCCTTGTCGTGCCATTCGTTCAGTCGAATGCGCAGTAAAGTGTTTTTGTAAGATCCGAGAGGCCCGTCTCATCGAGGCCGTGCTCCCGAAGCAGCTCTTCGTTGTTGCAGATGTCGGCAGCCGTGCCCCCAGCTCCCTAGTGATTGCTTTCGGAGATCATCGACGTATAACAACCATGTTCGATCTCATCGATCAGCGCCGGGCTTTTCGGAGTCCATTTGAGCTCATTTCGTGCGCGAACAGCGCGCACGCGGCTGTTCGACCCCATGGTATTTTGCGCCGCGCTCTCGCCCCACTCGCGCGCGGCCTCCGTCAGCGACATGGCGATCGGCGCCTTGTCGATCCCGAGCGTTCGATTGATGGCCTCGCAGACCTCCTTCATGGAGTCTTCGCCGTTCTCGGCAAAATAGAATGCGCCGGCGGGCGCCGACGCGAGGGCAAGACGATAAAGCTCGACAAGGTCATCGATATGCACGTTGGACCAGATGTTCTCGCCTGGACCATAGTGCCTGGCTCCGCCGCGTTCCCGGGCGAGCGCGATCAGCCACGGGACTTGCATGCTGTGCTTTGCTGGACCGCGACCGACCCCGTAGATCAGGCTAGGGCAGATGATAATCGGACGAAGGCCCTTCGTCCTGGAAGACAGGATGAATTCGTTCAACGCGACCCGGGCGGCACGCCCAGGCGATGGATTGAAAGGCGTCTCCTCGTCGTAAATGGCGTCAACTCTCTCCCCCGCAGACTGGGTACCAACGATGCTGGAGCCGCTGGTATGGATGAAGGTCTTGCCCGAGCCTTCAAGAGCCTGCAGGAGGGCATCAGCTGAGCGTTCATGGTCAGCGTTGGCCGCGCTGATGACCACGTCCGAGCGGGCTGCCGCATCCGCCAGGACCTCGACATCATCGAGCGAACCGAAGATCGGCTCGATTCCGAGAGTTTTGACTGATTGTGCGCTGCTTTCAGAGCGTACCAGTCCGGAAACCTCATGCCCTGACGCGATCAGCGCAGCGGCGACCGATCCGCCGATATAGCCCGCTGCACCGGTACAAAAAACCTTCATGATCTGGCTCCTGGCAAAGCCGAGGCCTGAGCGAAGCGCCGCATCAAAACCCGTCAGCGCTTCATTTCAATTTCGATGAAGGCCATGTGGTTCTCGCCGTTATTCCTGACATCATGCTTGATGCCTGCCGGGCGGATGTAGCTTTGGCCGGCCTTCAGCGTGGTTTCCGTCACCACACCGTCCATCTCATACGCCATCGTCGCGTCCGTCATCATCACGACCGCGTAGTCCATGGCATGCTCATGCCAACCCGTCGTTGCGCCGGGCGCAAAATCCCATCGGGTGATCTTTGCCCGCTCGTCCTCTGCAAGCAACGTGGGGACGGCGGGAGTCGTGCAGACGAATGGCATGGGCGCACCTTCAGGAGAGCATCAGCAAAGCCTGATCTTCGCCTCTGGAATCAAACATGCCAAGGCCGAATGTGGGGCAAGGCGCTCCTGGGCAGCGCACCTTTCGCTGAACAGCGGGGATGGCGGGTCATGCCCCGCCGATCAGGATGCCGGCCGCGAGCACCAGGCTTCCGCCCAACACGATCTGCAGCGTTGCGCGCAGAAACGGCGTTTCCATATAGCGGTTCTGCACCCAGACGATCGCCCACAGTTCCAAAAAGACGACGACCAGAGCGATCGTCGTCGCGGTCCAGAAAGAAGGAATGAGATAGGGCAGCGCATGGCCAAGCCCGCCCAGCGCCGTCATCACTCCGGATGCGAGTCCGCGCTTGATTGGGGAGCCACGGCCCGACAACTTGCCGTCGTCGTGTACGGCCTCGGTGAAGCCCATCGAGATGCCGGCGCCGATGGAGGCCGACAGACCGACCAGGAGCGTCGTGCGTGGATCATGCGTGGCGAACGCAGTGGCGAAAATCGGCGCCAGCGTCGATACCGATCCGTCCATCAAACCGGCAAGACCCGGCTGCACCCAGGTCAGGATGAACTGCCGCCTGGCGGTTCTATTCTCTTCCTCACGCGCGTCGGTGCCGAGATATTCATCGGCAAGGTGTTCGGCCTTGTGCTCATGACCGGATTCCGCGGCGGCCAGGTCGCCGAGCAACTTACGGGTCGCGGCATCGGTGGCCCGCCCTGCGGCGCGCAGATAAAAGTCCCGCGCCTCCCGCTCCATATCCGCGGCTTCCTGCCGGATGCGCTCAAGCCCGAGATTCTCGATCAGCCACACCGGCGAGCGGCTCATGAAGTCGGCGACGTGCTCGCGGCGGATCGGCACGATGAAGTCGCCGAAACGACGCCGATAGAGGTCGATCAGCGCCTTGCGATGGCCGTCCTCCTCGGCCGCCATAGCCTCGAATACGGCGGCGGACGCGGCAAAATGGGGGCGCAGCTTCTCGGCATAGGCGGCGTAGATTGCGCCATCCTCCTCTTCCGACGAGATCGCGAGTGCGAGCACCTCGCGTTCGCTCAACTCGTCGAAACGACGCCTGCGTCCGAAGTGAAAGAGCGGCCGGTAACTGAACATGACGGAAGCCTTGCGGAGGTCGGATCTCCACTTTATAATCATTCTAAAGTAGAGATGCGCAGGTTTTTTGACGCCTGCTCAATGCAGCATGCGCGGCGTGTGTCGCCGTCATCGCTGGTCGGTACATGGTCGTCCTGCTGGCGAATGTTGATCGCGAGGTCTTGGCCAGAGCGCAAGCGATCGAGGACGGCGTGAATGAGTTGGCCTGCGGTGCTTTCCTCGAGGCCGGCAATTGCTGCGCGTGAATCGCAGAGGCGTCGGATGCATCGACAATAGCAAGCGATGCGCAGGCTTTGTTCGTCGAGTGCATTTCGTCCGCAGGAAAATCGCGCCTGCGTACGAACGAAACTGCTTCGCACATGACGGCCAGATCGTCGGGCGCGTCCGCTATCGTACGTTACAAATTGGTAAGACAGTGCGAGAGCCGCGCCGGTTGCGCACTGAGCCTGATAGCGTTTGTGCGCGCAGGAGAATGCTCTCCTGCAGAGGAGGGGAAACGCTCATGAACATATCCGGAGCTCAAGCAGAAACGATCAAGACCTTACTGCAAGGCGCGGCGATCGGGTGTCTGCTCGTTGCGATCGGGGGGCAGTTCTGGCCCGGCTACATGCTCGACAGCAATGTGAAGGCTGCGGCCGATCAGGCGACCGAGGCGGCCAATACCACGAGTGCGGCGCTGCTATGCCAAGAGATCTACATGAATGCGCCGGACAGCAAGGTGAAGCTCGCTGCACTTCGCGCACTCGACTCGTATCGCGTCAGCCAGGACGCCGACGTTGCGGCGGCTTCGGAGCAGGCGATCAAGCTTTTCTCGACTGCGAAGATCTCGCCTGAGCCGAGCAGCTACCGCGTGAAGTCCGCATGCGGCGATCAGCTCCACAAGAAGCCGCAGACGGCAGCATTGCTCAAGTAGCTGTCGCCGTGAGGTCAAGCCCTGCGCTTCATCGGCGCAGGGCTTTGTATTGCAGCAAAGCGCCACGATGGGGGCGGTACGCCCCGGTCAAGGAAATGGGGAGCCATGTCGCCTCTGAAGTGCTCGCGGTGCAAAGGCACTACGTTCTTTCGCACGCCAATCTCCGATCCGAAGACCACGCTGACTGCCCTTCTTTATACCTGCAAAAGTTGCGACCATCGTGAATGGGTGATGCCACGCGAGCAGAATGACCCGTCGCCCGCAAAGCCTGGACGGACAGGCTCGCGCGACTGAATCGCGCGGGGCGCGCTTTCGTCCGTTCCATGAACCATCCGATTGCCGCGATCGGAGTATACGCCTGATTGTTTGTGGAGTAGCAGGAGCGGTCGTTACGATTCACCGACATGCTCATGAAATCAGGTAACTGGCTCCGGCTCGTCCTCCCCACGTTCGAAGTTCCACAGTCGTTGCGTACGCTGGTCCGTGCGCGGGAAACGGGCTTTGTCGTGCTGTCGGCGCTGATCGGCGGGCTGGCCGGCGTGGTCGTTGCGTTAATGAGCCTCGGCGTGATGCTGATGCACCGGGTCCTGTTCGGCATTGCGCCAGGCGAACATCTGTCCGCGTTGAGTGGATTGAAACCCCGTTTCGCTCTCCTTGTTCCGACGGTCGGCGGGTTGGCGTTCGGGCTTGCGTTGGTGCTGCTGTTGCGCTGGCGGCCAAGCCGGGAAATCGACCCGATCGAGGCCAACGCCCTTCATGGCGGGCGGATGTCGCTGCGCGGCAGCATCATCGTGGCGTTACAGACAGTCTGGTCGAGCGGCGTCGGCGCGTCGGTAGGCCTTGAGGCCGGCTACACGCAGATGTCGAGCGGGCTTGCTTCCTGGATCGGCCGGGCTTTCCGGCTGCGTCGTCGCGACTTGCGCGTCCTCGTCGGCTGCGGCGCGGCCGGCGCAATTGCGGGCGCATTCGGCGCGCCGCTCGCCGGCGCGTTCTACGCCTTCGAGCTCGTGATCGCGAGCTACTCAGTCGCGAGTCTCGCGCCTGTCGGAATCGCGGCCGTGGTCGGATACACCGTGTCAAGCATCTTCTACGAGCCTTCGCTCGGTCTTGGCACGCCCTACACGTCGCTCGTGCGCGGATATGACCTTGCCATCGCTGCCGTCCTTGGCCTGGTTGCCGCCGCCGTCGGCATCCTGCTGATGCGCGGCGTGGCCGCGTGTGAAGCGATGATGAGCTGGATGCGTGTTCGTCCCGAACTGCGGCCCGCACTTGGCGGACTCGCGGTCGGCACGATGGCCATCCTGACGCCGCAGGTCATGTCGTCGGGCCACGGTGCGATCCATCTTTCGGCGGTGATGGCCAGCCCCTTGTCGACCCTCGCACTGCTGTTCGTGCTGAAATCGTTGGCGTCGATCGTCTCATTGGGGTCGGGCTTTCGTGGCGGCCTGTTCTTTGCCTCATTGATGCTCGGCGCTCTGGGCGGCAAGCTCTTCGCGGAAACGACGATGGCGGTGTGGCCCGCAGCCGCGCTCGATCCGCACGTCTACATGATCATCGGCATGGGGGCGGTGTCCGCATCGGTGATCGGCGGACCGCTGACCATGACATTCATCGCTCTGGAAACCACCGGCGACTTCTGGCTAACGGCCGCGGTTCTGGTCGCGATCATCATGTCGGCACAGGTAACGCGCGAAACGTTCGGGTACTCGTTTGCGACCTGGCGTTTTCATCTGCGTGGCGAGACCATCCGCAGCGCAGCCGATATCGGCTGGATTCGCGAGCTTACCGTGCGCCGCATGATGAGAACGGACGTGCGCACAGTTCCGGCGCACACGACCGTGGCGCGGTTCCGGCTTGTCTGCCCGCTCGGCTCGACGACGCATGTGATAGCCGTCGACGAAGACAAGCGCTACGCCGGCATCGTCTTGGTTGCCGAAGCACATGCGACGGATCTCGACGATACCATTCCGGTGCGCGACATCCTGCATTTTCAAGAGGTCTGGCTGCTGCCGAGCATGTCGGTGAAGGAAACAGCTACGCTGTTCGACAAGGCTGAAGCGGAAGCGTTGGCCGTCGTCGACTCGCCTGAAAGTCGGGACGTGATCGGACTCCTGACCGAAGCCTACGCCTTACGCCGTTATTCGGAAGAGCTGGAGCAGCGCCGGCGGGAACTGGTTGGAGAATAGGAACGGCACGGCGTGACGCTTCGTTGCGGCAACCAATAGGTTTCACGCCGTGAGACTGTCGACAAACTGCTTGATGCTGGCCAGCACTGGTTGTTGATCACCGGCAAAGGCCCAATGATCGGCACCGTCCAGCTCGATAAATCGCGCTTGAGCGATGTGATTGGCAAGATGCCGGCCGGCGCCGACGCGTACGGCGCGATCGTCGCGACGATGAAGCACTAGGGTTGGAGCCGAAATTCGTCGGAGAAGATGCCGCACATCGGTGTCGCGCAGTGCCTCGAGCACGCCCTTGATGGCTCCCGGGCTGGAAGCCGCGCGGAGCAAGCCTGCCCACCAGGCTCTCGCCTGCGCATCGCCAGAAAGACTCGGCGCAAACGTCTCGATGCCGGCAGGGCCGCCCCACTCCGTGACCAGTTGCTGCAGCCATATGTCATACTGGCCGGCATGCAACGCGTGCGGATAGTCGGGCGTCGCGCTTCCCTTCGCCAATGATGCGAACAGGATGAGGCCGGCGACGCGGCCCGGCTGATCGGCTGCGAGCTTGATGCAGGCCGGTCCGCCCTCGGACGCGCCGAACAGGATCACTCGCCGGCTGCCTGCGGCATCGAGGACGGTGCCGATGTCCTGTGCGGTTGCCTCCACATCGGGATGCGATCCGACCCGGTCAGAAAGGCCAATGCCCCGCCGGTCGAGTAAAATGAGTCGACCCATCCCGGCGAGGGAGGACAGGAAGGAGCGGCACCGGGGTTCCTCCCACGCGCGTTCGACATGTGAGACGAAGCCAGGCAGCGCCAGAATATCGATCTGTCCGGCGCCATAAGTCTGGAACGCGAGATGGATGCCGCCACCGCTGGCGTACCGCGTCGGCGGCGGATCCGTGGTTGGCAACTTTGCGTCGGCGTTCAGCAGCGCGCGGGTTTCGGCTTCGGGGGCTACGCCGAGCTCGTCGCGAAGGCGCTGCGTTAGAGCCTCGAAGTGACGCTCGGCAGAAGCTCGATCGCCGGCAAGGGTGAGATTGCGGACGAGGTGTTGACCGTACACTTCGCTCAGCGGATCAAGCTCAACGAGACGAAGCGCATGCGCGGCGGCGGTCGTGTAGTCACCCATCGCATTCTTGTCGTGCACCACGCGTTCGAGCGCCTGGATCGCTCGGCCGCGCAAGGCCTCGCGTCGAAAGAATGCCCACTCGTCAAACTGCGGCGCGTCACCGGGCGAAAAGCCCGCAAGGAAGTCGCCCAGATAGAGTCGGCAGGCCTGCTCGAACTCGCCGCGGTCGCATGCCTGCTCGAACAGCCGGGAATCGAGCTCCAGCGCGATCGCCTGCGACCAGCGAACGGTCGACCGGTCGATTGCAAGCGCGTCGTCACCGAGCGCAGGTTGAAGCCGATGCAGCAGGCGTCTTAGCCGCGCTCGCACGATCTCTTCGGGGCTCTCCTGCCAGAACATGGTCGCGAGAACATCACGCCCGACGGAGCCGTTTGCTTCGGCCAGGTAAACCAGCAGGGCAAGACCTTTGCGCAAGGCCAGCGGGCGCAGCTGGTCGTCCCGACGTATCTCCGGAAATCCAAGCGTCCGCACACTGAACCGAGTCATCGTTAGCGACCAGCAATGAAGGCGTCCGGGGACGCTCAGGGGACGGGGCGACGATATCACTCCTGACAGACGATCGTCGCTGGAATCAGCGGCAACGGATTAGGCCCGCGCGCTCCGACTGTCCAGATCGCGCGTGCCTTGCGCGGAAATTGTCGTCGCATGAACAGATTGCGGAGGGTGATGTGCGTGCCGTTCATTGCAATGCTTTCGAGGGCATCAAGGCTCTCACTCTAACCGAAGCTGCCGAACCGCAGCCGGCGGCGAACGAGGTTCTGATCGACGTCCACGCCGCGTCTGTAAGTTACATGGATTATTTGATGACCTGCGGCGGGTATCAGATGCGGCCGGCACTCCCTTATGTGCCGGGAACGGACGCCGCCGGCATTGTTGTTGCGTGCGGCGAACGGGTCAGTCGCTTTCGTCCCGGTGACCGGGTCTGCTGCGGAAACTGGTTCGGCGGCTTTGCGGAACGCATGGTCGCCCAGGAGTCGAGCACCGCATTCCTTCCAGAAAACGTGGACTTCATTGTCGGATCGACCATCCTGCACGCTTATCTCACCGCTTGGTACGCTCTCGTCGCGCGCGCGCAGCTCAAGGCTGACGAGACCGTTCTCGTCACGGGTGCCGCCGGCGGCGTCGGCCTGGCTTGCGTAGAGCTCGCAAATCTGCTCGGCGCACGCGTTATTGCAGTGGTCGGCAGCACCGCAAAGGCGGCTGTTGTCCGCGAGCATGGGGCGCGAGAGGTCATCGATCATTCGCGAGAAGATGTACGTCAACGTGTGAAAGCCCTCACGGACGGCGAAGGTGTCGACGTCTGCGTCGAGAACATTGGCGGTGCGCTCTTCACCACTCTGGCCCGGCTCATGCGTTGGAATGGCCGGCTGATGCCGATCGGATTCACCAGCGGCGAGATCCCGTCCCTGCCGATGAATCTCCCTCTGCTCAAGAACTATTCGATTGTGGGCGTCTTTGTCGGTCCCTGGAAAGAACGTTTTCCAGACGATGCGAGACGAGCAGTCGACACCGTCATGAAATGGGTCGGCGAAGGCAAATTGCGCCCGCACGTTGACCGCGTGCTACCGCTTGAGCGCGCCGCCGAAGCAATGGGTGCTGTCGCCGATCGGAGCGCTCAGGGACGGACTGTGCTGCGGGTCAGGTGAACCATCAGCGCAAGCAGGGACAGAACGATCGAACGCCGACCGTCGGCGTCGTTTTCCGCGGAGTTGCCGATGAAGTCTATCGTGATCGAGAAACGTTTCTGTGGTCCGCCCAACTCGGCCAATGGCGGCTATGTTTGCGGACTTCTCGCGGCCCATATTGCTGGAAGCGCGGAAGTCACTCTTCTGGCGCCACCACCGCTCGACCGTCGACTTGATATCGTGACGCTTGAAGGCGGTGTGGAACTCAGGAAAAACGCGACGACACTGGCGACAGGCCGCAGAGCCGAGGTCGACATTCCTGAAATTCCCATCGTCGACTTCGCTGAAGCGCAAGAAGCGGTTCACCGCACGCCATATGATGCTAGCCGTCATCCTTTGCCGAGATGCTTTGTGTGCGGGCCAGAGCGTGTGGACGGCGATGGTCTCCACATTATTCCTGTTCCTTTGTCGGCACGCACCAACTCCAAAGTCGGATCGTTCGTAGCACCGTGGGTTCCTCACGCAAATCTCGCAGGCGAGGGTGGTGCCATCGCCAGCGAGTTTGTCTGGGCCGCATTGGACTGCCCGACCGGATTTGCTGGCGTCGGCGCGCGGCATCTGGGAATGACCGGCGCGGAAACAATGCTCCTCGGACGGATGAGGGCGCGCATTGAAAGACGTCCCCGTCCAGATGACCGATGTATCATTGTCGCTTGGCCGATAGGTCGAGACGGCCGCAAGCTGTTTGCAAGCAGCGCCTTGCTGAGCGCGGCTGGCGAGCCCCTGGCGGTCGCCCAGGCAACCTGGATCCTCGTAGACCGACGGGGTCAACTAGGTGACGGGGCAGGTTGTCTCGGACCGACACCATCACGGCCGCTGGGAGATTCGCGGCTTCATCGACGCCTGCAACCGTTCCGCCCATTTCGGGCCTGTGGGACGCGATCGCGCCAGGCGCACGATCCGCATGACGCAGCTTCCCTGATTTTTCGAACGCGTGAGTTCGGGGCGACGGTGCCACCCGGACGGCTGAACGTGCGATCACCACAACGCTGCCACTTCATCAACCGGAGATAGACGATGCAAGGCCAAAATGTTCAGAGCGCGCTGGACGAAAACAAGCTCAATGACTTCGTGGGCCAGATGCTGGCAGATCTCGGCGGCGCATCCAGTGTTGCCATGGTCCGCACCGGCGATGCGCTTGGCCTTTACAAGACGCTCCATGCCCAGGGCCCCATGACATGTGCACAGCTTGCCAAAGTCTCGAATGTGCATGAGCGATACCTGCGCGAGTGGCTGTCGCATCAGGCGGCATCCAACTATCTGGCATATGACGCCAAGACCGCCAAGTTTGCCCTTCCGCCGGAACAGGCGCTGGTGTTCGCTAACGAAGACAGTCCGGTCTACATGATGGGCGGCTTCGACGTCGCGGCGGCCATGCTGGAGAACCAGCCAAAGGTCCAGGAGGCCTTCAGGTCGGGTGCCGGCGTCGCCTGGGGCGAGCAGGGCGGTTGCATGTTCTGCGCCGTGGCCCGGTTCTTCAGGCCAAGCTATCAGAATCACCTCGTGCGCGACTGGCTTCCTGCGCTCGGCGGCGCGGTCGAGAAGCTTCGCCGTGGCGCGAAGGTGGCCGACGTCGGCTGCGGGCATGGCTGGTCGACGGTTCTGATGGCCAAAGCATTCCCGAGGTCGCAATTTATTGGCTACGACTTTCACACCGGCTCGATCGCGCAGGCCAGAGCACATGCCGAGACACACGGTGTATCTGCGAACGTTCGCTTCGAGGTGGGATTGGCCAAGGATTACTCCGGCACCGACTTCGACCTCGTCACCTGTTTCGATTGTCTGCACGATATGGGCGATCCCGCGGGCGCGGCTGCGCACATTCGCCGATCCCTCAAGCCGGATGGTACCTGGATGATTGTCGAGCCGATGGCGGGCGACAGCCTCGAGCACAACCTCAATCCGGTCGGGCGTCTCTATTACGCGGCCTCAACGATGATCTGTCTGCCGACGTCGTTATCGCAGGAGGTCGGTACCGGTCTCGGTGCTCAGGCCGGCGAGGCGAGGCTGCGGGAGATCATCCTCGCCGGTGGCTTCCGCGAGGTGCGGCGTGCCGCAGCGACGCCGTTCAACATGGTTCTGGAAGCCCGTTCCTAAACGCATACTCACCGCTCCAGCTTGCAAGAGGAATCATGATTGCGCCAGCATTCAGGTTAGCGCCGATGTTGTGTGTCGGCGTGTTGCTAAACCTCGGAACAGCGTTCGCTACGCGCGCCGACGTCATCATCGACTGGAACGCAAAGGCCGAAGCGATCGCAGTCGACAAGCGGATGCTGCCGCCCGCGAACGCGCGCGGGATGGCCATTATGCATGTCGCCATGTTCGAAGCCGTGAACGCCATCGAGCGGCGGTATTCCACCTACCGGCTCAGCCTAACCGCCGATCGTAATGCGTCGAAAGACGCGGCTGCCGCGGCCGCGGCCTACGCCGTGTTGGTGGCTCTTCATCCCGAGCAGGAGAAATCGCTGACCGCGCATCTCGTGGCTGCGCTCCAGCAAATCCCCGAGGCGGAAACCAAGGCAAGTGCGATCGCACTCGGCACGAAGGCCGCAACGGAGATCCTCGCATGGCGCGCCAACGACGGCGCAAATGCGGTGGAGGGATATCGTCCGCACACCACGGCGGGACTCTATGTCCCGACCGTGATTCCGGTCAGTTCGACCTACGGTCGCGTCGTGCCGTGGGCGATGAGCTCGGGATCGCAGTTCCGGCCGCTGCCGCCGCCGTCGTTGACGTCCGCGAAGTGGGCGAGGGACGTCAACGAGGTCAGGGAGTTCGGCGTTCGTGCTAACTCAAAGCGTAGTGCCGAGCAGACGGATGTCGCCCGCTTCTGGTTCGTCACTGGTCCGCAAGCGTGGAATCCGATCGTGCGGCAGCTTGCTGCGATGAGGAAGCTCGATGTCGTCGACAGCGCGAGACTGTTTGCACTGGTGGCGATTGCAACGGATGACGCGTTCATCGCCGTGTTCGATGCAAAGTATCATTATAACTTCTGGCGACCGATCACTGCTATCCGCAATGCCGACCTAGGCAACAATCCCGGTACACCGCGCGATGGCGCGTGGCTGCCACTCGGCGATACGCCGATGCATCCGGAATATCCTTGCGCTCATTGCATCACGACGATGGCCGCCGCTGCTGTGTTGCAGACGGCTTTTGGTAACGATATCCCGGAAGTATCGATGACAAGCCCGACAGCGCCTGGCGTTACGCGGCGGTGGACGCGCCTGCAGGATTACGCCGACGAGGTGGCAATCGCGCGCATCTACGCAGGCTTCCATTACCGCTTCTCGAACGGAGCGGCGCAGGACATGGGACGCGACATCGCCAAGCTCGTCATCCGGACGAAACTGCAACGATTGAGCGCATCGGTGACACCTAAGCGCTGATCGCATTCACCGTTCGACGTGACAGGTTTCTCACTGGAATGCGTTGCCGTCAGAAACCGACGCGACCTATTGCTCCTGCTCTGGCGTCTGTCCCAGTCTTGGCCCTGGCGGCAGCACGGCCGGAGCAATGTCCATCTGCGGCGGACTGGTATTGCGCGGCGCTACCGCGCCCCGTCGGCCGCTTCCGGTGGTGCCGACGGTGGTCTGGTCCGTGCCGACTGGCTCCGGCGTCGTGGAGCCATCTGCCGCAGCTACGCGCCAGACCGTGTCGCCGGAATCATCAGCAATGAGTAGCGCGCCGGTACCGTCGATCCCTACACCGACCGGTCGGCCGCGCGCCTGATCGCCTTCGAGGAAGCCGGTCACCACATCGCGTGCCTTGCCGGCGGGAGAGCCGTTCTCGAAGGGAATGTAGACGACCTTGTAACCGGTGAACGAGCTGCGGTTCCAGCTGCCGTGTTGTCCCACGAAAGCCCCGTTCCGATATGCCTCCGGAAGAGCCGAGTTCAGCGCGAAGGTCATTCCGAGCGCGGCGACGTGGCTTCCAAGCGCGTAATCGGGAGCGATCGTCTGTTGGACCATGTCTGGCCGCGGCGGGTGCACACGCGCATCGACATGGTTGCCGTAGTAGCTCCAGGGCCAGCCGTAGAACGCGCCTTCCTTGACTGACGTCATGTAGTCGGGGACCAGGTTGGGGCCGAGTTCGTCGCGCTCGTTCACCACCGCCCAGAGTTCGCCCGTCTGCGGATGAACGGTCAGGCCATTGGGATTGCGCAGGCCGGAAGCGTAGACTCGGCTTGCGCCGGTCTGTCGGTCCACCTGCCAGATCGCTGCGCGTCCCTTTTCGGCCTCGAGCCCTCGCTCCGCGATGTTGGAGTTGGAGCCGACCGATGCGTAAAGAAAACGTCTGTCCGGAGAGAGCGCGAGATCCTTGGTCCAGTGATGGTTGATGGGGCCGCCGGGCAATGGCGTGAGCACATGGGGCTGCGCGGCAATCCTGGTGTCGCCTAGCCGGTAGGGGTAGGCCAGGATCGCATCGGCTGCGGCCACGTAGAGCGTATCGTCGGACCAGGCGACGCCGAACGGTGAAGTGAGGTCGGTCAGCAGGTCATGGCGCTCGTCCACCGTGCCGTCGCGATTGGTGTCGCGCAGAAGCGTAATGAGATTGCTCTTCTTCGACCCGCCATCGCCGCCCTGGGCGTATGACATGATCCAGCCGCGAATGAGATCCTTGGGGCGCGAGACTGGCTTGCCCGGCGGCGTGCGCGACTGAACGACGAGCACGTCTCCGTTCGGCAGGGTGTGCACGGTGCGCGGATGAGCCAGATCGCGCGCGTAGGCGGATATCTTGAGCCCGTCCGGGACAGATGGCGTCTGGCCCTCTTTCCAGCCGACGACCTCGGCCACCTCCAGGTCGGGGACCAATGAACTGATCGGCGCCGGCAGGACCGGATCCGGTCCGACCTGTTGGGAAACATCGAAATCCGACCCGCTCTCTCTGCATGCTGCAAGCGCGACCAGACAAAGAAGGCTGCCGGCGGCGGCGGTGGCGCGCCGCAATCTAAAACACTTGGTCATTTCGGCTTACTCCCACGCCATGCCGGTAAACCAGCGAGCGTCCCAGCCAATCATTGACGATGATCGCGATGACAGTCAGCGCTGAGAGGATCAGGCCCCAGGGCACGACGGCGGGCCAGCCGTCGGCGGCATGCACGAAGCTGTTGAGCAAGGCCAGCGCGAGCACGACCACGCCGCCAAGGGCATGCGGCCACGCAGGCGCTGGCGCTCGCACGGTCGAGCGCGAGAAGAAGAAATCAATGAATCCCGCGATCAGCGCGAATGCGCCGAACACAAGCCCGGCAAACAGCAGCCAGGACGAGAACTCCTGCCACATGAGGTGCGACGTTTGCCAATATGCGATGTCAGTCAGCAGCGCCAGTGTGAAGCAGACGTTCGGAAACTGCGCGAGCATCGAGTGGATCGGCTGCCCGGCGACCGCGGCAGCCACGGGTGTCTCAACCTGGGCCATTTGTCACGTCCGATTACCGCTTGCTCGAAACTTATCGAATAGCGGGCGACCGTATTTGTTCCTCCGGGGGCATCCAGGGTGCCTCGGCGTCGACGTGGAACTGGAACATCCGGTCATGCGAGACATTTCTTGATTGCCAAAAAGGCTGGTCGACGGTCTGTCGGCGGCTCCCAGACGAAGGGTATTGCCGGTGAGCGATCCTGCAATCGCGCTCGCTCCTCTCTGGTCACTCTGTCTTGCGTCCGGGCCAACCTTGTCGCCGGACAGGGCCTGGTCGGCGTGGCGCCTCGCACCCGTCGTGGTCATGCCGCTGATCGCGTTCGGCGTGATCTACGCTGCAGGCAAGTTGCGGCAGGTAGCGGAATCGGCAAGGTCACGAATGCTTAGGCTCGAGGCAACCGCCGCGGCGTCAGCCGTGACCCTGCTGACAGTTGCGCTCGTCAGTCCGCTTTGTCGGCTCTCCGCTACGCTGGCGTGGGCCCATATGGTCCAGCATCTGATCCTGGTCGCGCTGGCGCCACCGCTCATTGTTCTTGCTGCGCCTGTACGAACGATCGAAGCCGGCCTCCGTGCATACGTCGCGTGCGCCAGCCGGAAGCGGATTGAATGGAATAGGCCGCTGATTGCCACCGGCCTGTATGGCTTTCTGATCTGGTTCTGGCATGTGCCCGCCATGTACGAACTCGGCTTGATCAGCGCGAGCTGGCACGTGCTCTATATCGGGTCGCTTATTGCCGTCAGTCTCTGGTTCTGGTCCTGCGTCGTTCACGCCACGTCACCTGGCCTGGTTGCCGTAACGTTGCTGGTGACGATGGTTCACACTGGCTTGCTTGGCGCACTGCTGACGTTCGCCCCATCGCCGCTTTATCCCCTCATGGCAACGGGTGCGATGAGGTTCGGGCTGTTGCCGATCGAAGATCAGCAGTTGGCGGGACTCATCATGTGGGTGCCAATGGGCATGATCTATCTTGTGAGCGCGCTTCTCGTCATCAATCGACGATTGTTCGCGTCGACGATCGCGTCCGCTGGTGCGCGCGGCACGGACTGAGCGGTAACGTCGAATTGCGTCAGTCCTCAATGAAATAGAAGATCACGACGCCGGCGACGACGCCGAGAAGCGCAGCGGTGCCCTTCCTTCGTCGCTAGCCGCAGGGTGGAACCAACAACGCAGGCAAGCCGCTCCAGCCGATTGCTAAGAGCGACAGGAGCGCGACCGCTGCTGCCAGTTGGCTGAGGAAGCTGGCGGATGGTTCCTGCGTGCCGACGATGCGGCTTGGTGCTCCCACCGCGACGACGAGCAGGGTGAGGACGGCGGCTGCGGCAAGCGCCGTGCCCAGGCCGATCGCCAGGGGAACGATGCCGAGATTGAACAAGCGTAATTCGTGAAAATTGCGGGCGCAGGCTAGCGCATTGAATATGTAGACAAAGCCGAAATGAGCAGCCCAGATCAATAGCCCACCCAGCACGAAGAGTGATTTGCGAATGAATGCGGTCTCGCCCATGCCCGCTCACCCTAGGATGCGCGGAAAGAGGTGAACGATCGCGAGTGTTACCAGACCCTGCGTCACGCCGTAATGCCAGAACAACCCGGTGTTATCGAACGTGACGCGACGTTCGGCAGACAGACGGCCTGCCAGTGAACGTGCGATCGTGTAGAGTCCCATGAGCATAAGCACTGCCGCAAAGAATCCCTGCCAGGCGACAAGCGTGTACGTGATCGCGCCGTAGCTGGTTGTCGACGGCGACAGCCCGGCAGATTGCTGCGCGAGCGCCTCGATGACGACCGGCAGCGGTATGAGCAAGATGGCGGCAATGAGAGCGAGGACGGCCGGCGCAGCACTGCGGTTCGGCACGCGTGCGAGCAGTCGGCCTGCGGCGAATACAGCGGCACTGCTCAGGAGGTACAGTGCAGCCGAAATGGCCGGCCAGCGAAGATGAGGAAAACTGGCCGGCTGGCTGGGCCAAAGCTGCGGGTTCACGGTCCAGAGAAAGAAATACGAGAACAGCAGGCATGCGAACGCTGTCGCCGCGACCAGAATGAGAACGATCATCGCCCACCAGCTGTGGCTGACAGGTCCGGTGACATAAGCGGGAAGCGTGATGCCGCCGCCAATGTCAACGGGTGGCACATCCGGACCCGGGTCGGTGTCCCAGATCCACCAGATCACGCACGCGATCGCGAGGGCGCCGCAGGCGAAGGCCGGAATATAGATCTGGATTGTCAGTCCGAAGAAGAAGGCGGCAGTAAACAGCGCTGCCAGGACGGTCGACCAGGTCGGACCGGGCATCCGCAAGAGATATTGCGGCCGTGCGTCGATCGGACTGGTTATGATCGTCTCGCGTGTCTTGGTGGGGGCGCCGGGCAGATAGTACCGTCCCTCCTGCACATCGCGGGCGAGGTTGGGTTGGTCCCACAGCGGTTCGCGGCTGGTGATGATAGGAATTGATCGTGTCTGATATTCTCCGGTCGGCAGCCATTCGAGCGTGCCCGCGTTCCACGGATTTGCGGCCTTTGCTCTGAATGGACGGAAGTTCTTCGCGAGGTCTATCAGAAAAACCAGAACGCCACTCGCAATCATGAACGCACCCACGGTCGAGATCATGTTCAGCGGACCCCAACCCATCGCTGCAATGTAAGTATAGGTTCGCCGCGGCATGCCCATCAGCCCGGTCAGGTGCATGGTGAAGAAGGTGATGTTGACGCCGATGAACATCAACCAGAATGCGATCTTGCCGAGCCGTTCGGAGAGTGGCGTGTGCGATGTCGTCGGCGCCCAGTAGTAGAACGCCGCAAAGAGCGGAAAGACCATCCCGCCGATCAGTACATAGTGGAAGTGTGCGACGATGAAATAGGTGTCGTGAGCCTGCCAGTCGAACGGTGCCATCGCGACCATGACGCCGGTCAATCCGCCCATTGTGAAGATGAACAGGAAGCCGAGAACGAAATAGGAGGGCGTCTTCCATTGCAACGTGCCGGATGCGAACGTCGCGATCCACGCAAAGACCTGAATTCCGCTTGGAACGGATACGGCCATGCTGGCGGCCGAGAAGAAGCTGACCGAGAGGGCCGGAAGGCCGGTCGTGAACATGTGGTGGACCCACAGTCCGAATGACAGGAAGCCCGTACCGATGATCGCCAGCACCACCAGCCGGTAAGCTACGAGCGGCGTCTGCGCCATTGCCGGCACGATCATCGAGACCATGCCCGCTGCAGGCAGGAAGATGATGTAGACCTCGGGATGGCCGAAAAACCAGAACAGATGCTGCCAGAGCAGTGGATCGCCGCCCTTCTCGGCGAGGAAGAACGGCCAGTGGAAGGCCCGCTCGAGCTCGAGCAGCACGGTTGCCACGATGATGGCCGGAAAAGCGAAAACGATCATCAGCGCGAAGATCAACATCGCCCAGGAGTAAACCGGCAGCTTGTCCAGGGACTGTCCGGGAGCGCGGGTCTTGAGAACTCCGACAATGATCTCGATCGCGCCGGCGATGGCCGAGATTTCAATGAAGCCGATGCCCAGCAGCCAGAAGTCGGCGTTGATGCCTGACGAGAACGTATAGCTTGTCAGCGGCGGATACATGAACCATCCGCCGTCCGGGGCGAGACCGAAGAAGAGACTGCAAAAGAACGCAAGGCCGCCGATGAAGTACGCCCAGAACGCGTAGGCGGAGAGGCGAGGGAACGGTAGATCGCGCGCGGCCTGCAGGCTGGGAAGGAGGTAGACGCCCATGGCTTCGACGGCCGGCACGGCGAACAGAAACATCATCAGCGTGCCGTGCATCGTGAACAGCTGATTGTAGAGTGCATGGCCGATCAGCCGGCTCTCGGGCATGGCGAGTTGCGCGCGCATCAGAAGCGCTAGAATTCCTGCCAGCACGAAGAACAGTACCGAAGCGCCGACATACCAGACGCCGACATAGATATTGTTGACCGCAGAGACGATATGGAAGCCACGCGGCGGCGACCAGATCCGCTCGAGTTCATCAAGCTCGCCTTCGGGACGCGGAAGCGTGTTTGGCAGATCGCCCTTCGCGATCGGCTTTTCCGTCCGCGCGTCGTCTTGTGCGTTCGTCGTCACTTCAAACCCTCGAGATAGGCGGCAACGGCGCGGAGATCTTCTCCCCGCAAGTTGACGAACGAGGGCATCAGATTGCCGGGTTTCAGATGCTGCGATGAGACGATCCAGCCTGCTATCGTACCGGCGTTGTTGGGGAAGCTTCCTGCGGCTACGGAGCGGCGGCCGCCGAAATGAGTGAGATCGGGACCGATCAGGCCGGAAGCCGCGGTGCCGCGTATCGTGTGGCAGGCGCCGCATCCTGCCGCGATGAACAGCTCCTTGCCCTTGGTCCCGAGTGCAGTGGCCGGTTCGCTCGCCGGCATCTCGTGATTTTCCAGCCAGGTCCGGAAGCGATCAGGCTCCATTGCGACAACGTAGAAGGCCATCAACGCATGCTGCGCGCCGCAGTATTCGGCGCACTGGCCGCGGTAGATACCGGGTCGCGCCGCCGAGAACTGATACCGATTGATGCGACCGGGAATCATGTCGAGCTTTCCAGCCAGACTCGGCACCCAGAACGAATGGATCACGTCGCTGGTCTTCAGGATGAACTCGACCGGGACACCGGTAGGAATGGCGATCTCGTTTGCGGTGACGAACTGGTGCGCACCGTCTGCTCCAAGGTAATGGACCCGCCACCACCAGCGCTCGCCGACGACCTCGATGCGCAACGCCGGCTGCTCTCGTGCGGCGGAACGCGCCGTAAGGCTGAGCCCGTAGAGGAGGAGGATCGAAAGCACGAGCACCGGCATCGCGACGCCGAACGCGATGACGAAGTGCGGATTCGTCATCCATGTCCGCCGTCCGCCAAAGATTGCGTAGGCGGTGAAGCCGACAACCAGCAACAGGATTGCCGCGGCGCCGGCAAACATCACCCAGCTCAGGGTGCCGATCGCGTTGCCGGTCGGCCCCGCCGTAACCAGTATGGACTGGATCCACATGAGTGCCGGCCTGCTGCCGTGACTCTCGTCAGGCAATATCCAGGCACATCCGGAGAGCGTAGCGCCGGCCGCGATGATCGTGAGGGCGGTGATCGCTCTCATTTCTGCAGCGTGTAAAGAAAAGCGACGATATGCGTGGCGTCGTCGTGTGAAATCGGCAGACGCGGCATGGCCGTTTGCGGCAGCAGCGACGGCGCGTTGCTAACCCACGCGGATAGCGCCGTGGGCTCATTCGGAACAATTCCTGCGATGTAAGTTCTCCGTGCGAACGTGGTCAGTGGCGGTCCCACAATTCCGGTTGCACCCGGAATGCCCGGAATCGTGTGGCAGACACCGCATCCCACCGCCGCGACGAGGTCTCGGCCTTTGGCCGGATCGCCATTCACGGTGCGCGGTGCATCCAAACGGTGCTGCTCTGTCGATTGCAGGGCGTCGGAGCAGCCGCTCAGGGTCACGGCCATCAGGACGCATGCGAGTGCCCCTCCGGACACGCGATGCTCGCGCCGGCTCCTTGCTCGCACGCGGTCACCGGGCTCGTTCACGTCCGTTGTCCGTGATCCTCGTATGCATCGGCTTCGTTGACGCGGCGTTGGCGAGCGTCGAAACGACGCGCTCGCGAGCACGCCAAGTCTTGCTGTTCGCGTTTGCAGTTCGGGAACCCCGGCCGAGGAAATTTGTTCCTCGAACGCTGTGCTGCATGGGCTGTTTGTGCAGCTGGCGAATTGCTGTTCTTAACAGCGCGCACCGGTCGCAGGTCGCGGCTTCAATCGCGTGAGTGCGCGCCACTGTTCGCAGCCGCGTTCCGAGGGAACTGAGAGTTCAATTGCGAGGTTGTACCAACATCATCCGTTTCAGCGGGTGAGTTTCGCGAGCATGGGCAATCGATGCGCAAGCTGTTGTGGGCCGTGCTGATCGTGCTTTGTGCGGCGCCTCCGGCTGCATTTCTGTTCGCGTGGTCCGGACTTTACAATGTCGCGGCCTCGAACGGGCACCTGCCGATCGTCAGCTGGCTTCTCAAGTTCGGAATGGAGAACTCGATCGAGACCTATTCGACTGGCGTTGACCCACCGCCGCTGACGGATGCCGCGCTGGTGGAGCGCGGCATACTGTATTTCCAGTCGGGCTGTGCGCCCTGCCACGGCGCGCCGGGGTTGTCACGCAGCCCCGTCGCACTGCAAATGCTTCCGCCGCCGCCGGAACTGACAGACGCCGTGCACCATTGGTCAACTGCAGAGCTCTTCCGTATCGTGAAGCATGGAATCAAGTACACGGGCATGCCGGCATGGCCCGCGCCAGGCCGCGATGACGAGGTGTGGGCGTTGGTCGCGTTCCTGACGCGCATGCCGCAAATTCCGCCAGCAGAATACAAGACGGCAACCAGGCGGCACGATAGTGGCGGTGACGCCGCGCGCGCGATCGCGCACGAGGGTCTGATTGTCGGCCCGTTCGCGTGCGCAAGTTGTCATGGTGCGACAGGTCAAGGAAGCCCGCTTGGCAGCGTGCCCAGGCTCGCCGGGCAGAAAGCCGCCTATCTCGAGATGGCGTTGGAGGATTTCGCCACCACTGCGCGCCCGAGCGGCATGATGGCGCCGCCGGCCGTCAATCTCGACCAGCAACAGCGATCGGACCTTGCGCGCTATTATTCCTCGCTGAAGCCTGAGAAGGCCGACGAACCTGGCGAAGGCTCCGGTGAGTTGCAACGGCGCGGAGCCATTCTGGTCGAGCAAGGTGATCCGTCGCGCGGAATTCCAGCCTGCCAAGCGTGCCACGGCAAAGACGGGCTCGCACGTGACAACGTTCCGCAGTATCCGGCGCTCGCCGGCCAGCATCTCGACTATCTCGCAAATCAGTTGCGGCTTTTTCGAGCGAACAAGCGGGGCGGTCGCCTCGCTGAGGTGATGTCAGCCACGGTCCGCAATCTGACCGACGACGATATCGAGGCGGTGGCTTCATATTACAGCAGGCTGAAATAATCGCCGATGCGTGTCGGGGGAACGGAGATTGACGCGCCTCCGGCTGCGGCGCGAAGTCACCAGATCCCGGCTTCGCCGAAGGACAAAAACCTAAACGGATGCCTTGTTGGTCCGGCAACGGACCTGCTAAAAGATATCATTACAAGCGTCGATCCCGAAGGATTGCGGCAGATCCGCAATCGTTGCCCGATATCCCGGTGCGCTGGGATCGACCATTTGACTTCGCGCAGGCGATCATCGCCCCGATTGGGCCGTGCATCGCTACGCCAAGGAGCTTCACCGATGTACATCCCGCCAGCCTTCCGTGTTGACGATGTGGCCGACATTCATCGGGCCATGCGTGAGGCGCGTTCGGCAACGCTCGTGACCGCGACCGAGGAGGGGCTTATCGGCACGCCGCTGCCTATCTTCGTTGATGAAGGCGACGGCCCTTATGGCACGCTCTACGCGCATGTAGCTCGCGCCAACCCGCAGTGGAAGCTGGCGCCGATCGGCGAGGCCATGGCCATCCTCACCGGCCCTGAGGCCTACGTTACTCCGTCCTGGTATGCGACCAAGCAGGAGACACATAAGGTCGTGCCGACGTGGAATTATGTGGCCGTCCACGCCTACGGGCCCGTCGAATTCTTCGACGATGCGGATCGGCTTCTCGGCGTCGTAACGCGACTAACGAACCTGCATGAGCAGTCGCGAGTGCAACCGTGGGCCGTCGGAGATGCCCCGGCGGATTTCATCAAAGCGCAGCTCAAGGGCATCGTCGGCCTGCGGATGTCGATCTCGAGGCTCGAAGGCAAGCGGAAAATGAGTCAGAACCGCAACGCTGCCGATCGCGCCGGAGTTATCGAAGGCCTGTCGGAGAGCGACCGCCCGGAGGATCGCGTTGTTGCGTCCCTGATCCCCAATGGATGATCAGCCTGGACGCCGACGCGGCTACGCGTGTCCGAACGTTTCATCCTCGTGCAGGTAGTGAGGATTGCGCGGCTCGCCAGGCCGCGAGCTGGCGTATGAGAACCGGCACCGACATCGCAAGACCGATCAGTGTCGCCGTACGGCTCGGCGATATGACCAGGATCGAGGCGGCGCCGAGCCAGAACCGTTCGAAGTTCGAAATGCGAGCAAGGCCATAGCCTGTGAGGGCCATGGCAAGCATGACAACTCCGACGGCGCAGGCGATAGTCGTTTCGAAGAATTCGGCCCACGTGAATCCTTTGACGACGAGCAGCATCGCCGGCGAATACACGAAGACGAACGGCACCAGCGCCTTTGCGAGGCCCAGACGGAACGCGGTGTTGCCGGTCTTGAAAGGATCGGCGCCGGCCATACTGGCGCCAGCATAAGCCGCAAGCGCGACAGGTGGCGTAATGTCGGCGAGGACGCCGAAATAGAAGACGAAGAAGTGCGACACGAGCTGCGGTACACCGAGCATCGCGAGCGCAGGCGCCGCGATCGTCACCATGATGAGGTAGTTTGCGGTGGTTGGGACGCCACAGCCCAGCAGGATGCAGACAATCGCTGTCATGATCAGCGTGAAGAACAGCGTCATCGCCTTCGCGTCGAACAGGCTGGCCGGCAGGACTCCCCCGAGCAAGGCGGCAATGTCCGCAGCGGCTTCCGTAATGATGGTCGACAGCTTGAAGCCGACGCCGGTCAGCGTAACGATGCCGATGATGATTCCGACGGTGGCGGCCGCGGCGCCGACGCTGATTGCGTACTTGGCGCCGACCACGAAGGCGTCGAGAATGCTGAAGAGCCTTACCTTGCCCGCCTCGTCGCGAAGCACGTACAGGGCTGACACGGCGGCCGATGCGCCGATAATTGTCCCCATGCCGATCCACTCGGTCAGAATTCCGAGCCGAATGCAAAGCGCGACAGCGGCCGCGAAGGCGAGGGCAACGATCGGGCTGCGATTGGTCAGCCCAAGCACGAGGCAGCCCGTAATGCCCCAGAATGCCGCGAGATAGGGCGTGAAGCCCGAGAACAGCACCATGAGCAGCACGGCAAGCGGCATTGCGGTCGGCCAGTCGCGGCGAATGACGTCGCGCGCGATCGGCAGCTCGGATCGCGGCAGCCCACGCAAGCCGTGCTTTCGCGCCTCAAAATGAATCTGACAGAACACGCCGAAGAAATGCATGAAGGCCGGAACGATCGCAGCAAGGATGATCGTCTGGTACGGGACAGCGAGAAACTCCACCATCAGGAATGCGGCCGCGCCCATGATCGGTGGCGTGATCTGACCGCCTGTCGCGGCCGCAGCCTCAACGGCGCCGGCAAAGTGTCGCGCGTAACCAATGCGGATCATCGCTGGAATTGTGAGCGAGCCGACCGTCACGGTGTTGGCAATTGACGAGCCCGAGATCATGCCAAACAGCGCCGATCCGAAGATCGAGACTTTGGCGGGACCTCCGGAGAAGCGGCCGGTGAGCGCGGTCGCAAGGTCGATGAAGAAGCGGCCCAATCCGACGCGTGTGGCCAGGACGCCGAACAGAACGTAGTGAAAAACGTACGTCGCGACGACGCCCAGAGCGATGCCGTAAATACCCTGGCTTGTGAGATAGAGATGGTTGACGACGCTTTTCCACGTGTTGCCGGGATGCGCGAGGATGCCCGGCAACGACGGACCGTAAAGTGCGTAGGCCATCAAGAGAATAGCGATGATCGGCAAGGGCCAGCCGACACTGCGGCGCGTTGCTTCCAGCAGCACGACGATCATGATCGTGCCCATGATCCAGTCGATAGGGTCCGGGTTGCCGACGCGGAACTGAAGGTCGTGGAAGACGTAAGGTACGTACAGGCTGGCGATGGCAGCGGCGATGGCGCAAAGCCAATCGAGGAGGCCGATCCCGAGCGGCGAGAAAATCCCCGCCCGCGGCGGCGCGGTGTTGTTCTTTTTGCGCCAGGAGAAGACCAGAAAGATCAGGCCAAGCACACAGGCGATATGAATGCCGCGGTGCACGGTTTCGGGCAGGAGACCGAAGCCGGCCGTATAGTAATGAAAGCAGGAGAGACCGAAAAGCAAACCGGCCACGATCCCCGCCGCCGCGGGCAGCAGCGGACGGAATCGCATCTCCGGATCGAGTTCGCTCTCGAGTTTCTGGATTCTGGCGTCATCGACTTCCGGCGCAATCGTCATGCAGTCTCCGCCAATCGAGCCGCGTCCATCGCCTGGCCGCCTGCCGGCTACTTCAGCAAGCCGATCTCCTTGTAGAATCTCTCCGCGCCGGCATGCAGCGGGATGCCGATCCCCTGAAGCGCGGTCGCCTTCTGGATCTCCTTTCCCTTGGCGTGGCCGGCGTCCATTGCGGCGCGCGTCTTGTCACTCCAGAGCGCCTTGGTGATCTCGTAGACGAGATCGTCGGGCTGCTTGGATGATGTGGTCCATTGCGCGCCGACAGCGATCGTTTCGACGCCCTTGACGTCCTTGTAGACCCCGTCGGGGATTTTATCCTTGGCGAAGAACTTGTACTGCGCCATGATCTTGTCGCGCTCAGCGCCATCGATCGGCAGCAATTCGAAGCCGTTGGTTGCGGCCAGTTCGGACAGCGTGCCTTGCGGATATCCGGTGGTCTGGAAATAGGCGTCGAGCGAGCCGTCCTTGAACTTCTCTGCGGATTGCGCCTGTTTCAGGTATTCGGGCTTGATGTCCTTCTCGGTGACGCCGTAGGCGGCCAGCAGGGCGCGGGCGTTCACCAGCGTGCCCGAGCCTGGCTCGTCGATTGAGACGCGTTTGCCCTTGAGATCGGCAAGCGACTTGATCCCTGCGCCCTTCTTCACAACGACGTGGACGCTCTCCGGATAGAGATTGGCGATCACGCGCAGCTCTTCGATCTTCGGCTTGCCTTCGTAGATGCCGGTACCGGTATAGGCCCAGGCGTTGATGTCGGACTGGCTGAAGCCTGACTCCATCGAGCCGCCGACGATGCCATTCACATTGGCGACCGAGCCGTTGGTTGCAACTGCGCTGACATTGATCTTGTCCGTCGAGACCGCGTTGGCGATCATGCCGCCGACGGGATAGTAGGTGCCGCCGGTGCCTCCGGTCCCGATGCGGAAGAACCGTTGCTGGGCAAACGCCGGTACGCCGGTCAAGGCGAGCGCTCCAAAGCCGGAACCGAGCGACAGCATCCTGCGGCGGCTGAAGAAAGAGGTCATGCGTTCGTTCTCCTGATCCGGTACGCGTCGCAAGCCCGCGATATCTCGTCGAGGCTGGCGCGCAGCCGCAGCATCCTAGCGCCAGCGCATCCTGCGTGTCGATTGCTGAAGCTCTTGTGGCGGCCACAGCGGTCGCCGCCCGCCGCCCATGGAGCAGGCAACCGGCCGACCGAATGTGCACGAACTGCTAGCCAGCGCCATGCTCGAAAGCAGCAGGCCTTGCGGTTGCAAGGTAGGCGGCCTCCAGCCGTTGCGGCAGATCGGGTTCGGCGGTGCCGGCTTCCAGTGCTATCGATCCGCGGGCAAGTGCATAGACGCGGTCGGAGACGGCCAGCGCCTTCTCGATCAACTGCTCGACCAGCAGCACCGCCGTACCCGCCGCGCGCAATCGCCGCACCACCTCGAGCACGCGGTCGACCAGCACCGGCGAAAGGCCGGCGGAGGGCTCGTCCAGCATCAGCAGGCGCGGACGCCGCACCAGTCCCTGCGCGACCGCCAGGATCTGCTGTTGTCCGCCGGACAGCGAAACGGCTCGCTCGAGCCGCTTGGCGGCGATCTCCGGGAACAGGTCGAGGACCTCCTCGACGCGGGCAAGGCGATCTGCGCGCGGCAGGTCGTAGGCGCCGAGCAGCAGGTTGTCGAGCACTGTGAGCTGCCTGAAGACGCGATGTCCTTCGATGACATGCGCGAGCCCGGCCTTCACGGCGTCGCGCGGATGCAGGCCTTTAAGGTCGCGGCCGGCAAAGCGAACGTTTCCGGCCCACGGCAGCAGGCCCGACACCGCCCGCAACAGCGTGGTCTTTCCGGCGCCGTTCGGGCCGAGCAAGGCGACCACTTCGCTTTCGCGCACAGTCATGTCGATGCCATGCAGCACCCTGATCTTGCCGTAGCCGCTGAAGAGACCGGCGATATTCAATAGCGGTTCAGGCGCCGAGATAGGCATCGACCACCTCGCGATGTGAGCGGATTTCCGCCGGCGTGCCGGCGGCCAGCTTTCGACCGAGATTGAGCACAGTGACGCGGTCGCACACGTCGAAGATCAGTTCGGCGTGATGCTCGACCAGCAGCACGCCGGTGCCGGCCCTGGCGATCGCCGCCAGCAGCGCGCTGAGTTGCGCGATCTCGTTGGCCGAGAGCCCGGCCGCGGGTTCGTCGAGCAGCAGGAAGGCGGGACGCAGCGTCAACGCGCGTGCGATCTCCGTGAAGCGCAGCTCACTGTGCTGCAATCGGTCGGCCCGTACCTCGGCGAGCCGCTCCAGTCCCACCGCCGCCAGGGCCTGCATGGCGCGCTCGCGCAGCATGGTCTCGTCGCGGCGATGGCGCGGCAGCGACAACAGCGATTCGACGAAAGTGCCCATCCCGTCGATCGTGGCGCCGATCATGACATTTTCAAGCACCGAAGCCGAGCCGACAATGCGAGGCGTTTGAAATGTCCGCGCGATCCGCACATGCGCGCGTTGCGCCGGTGCGAGCACAGGAAGCGCCGCGCCGTTCATTCTGACTGCGCCGCGTTGCGGCGCGTAGTAGCCGGATATGATGTTCAACGTCGTCGTCTTGCCGCTGCCGTTCGGGCCGATCAGCCCATGCACCTGAGCGGGCTCGATCTTGAGATCGAGTTCGTCGACCGCGCGGAGCGCGCCAAAACTCAAGCTCACGCCGTCAAGCGTCAGCGCGCTGCGGCCCTTTGCTGTGCCGAGCAGGCGCGAAAGCAACTCGGGCCGCGGCATGATCGCGCGCCCGCTTTCGAGCGGACGACGGTTCTTGAAATCCAGAAGCTCGGCGATGCCTCCGGGAATCGCCAGGACGATGACAAGCAGCAGCGCCGCATAAAGAAATGTCGACCACGCCACCAGCGGCGCCGAGAACTCCGGCAGCACCGTCAGCAACAGCGTGCCCAGCAGCGGTCCCAGGATCGAACCTTGCCCGCCGATCAGGATGGCGATGAAGAAGAGTACCGAGAGGTCGATCGTGAACGCGTCGGGCGTGATGTAGGATTGCAGCGAGGCGAACAGTCCTCCGGCGACGCCAGCCACCGCACCGCTGAACAGAAATACCATGGCCAGCAACGCCGGCTTGGAGATGCCGCACGCCTCCGCGGCCACATCCGCGTCGCGGATCGCGGTCAGCGCCCGGCCAAAGCGGCTTGCGGCGATGTTCGCGGTCATCCAGGTGCAGATCGCGGCAAGCGCCAGGCAGAAATAGTAGAAGCCCCATTGTGAGTAGAACGGCTCGGGCAGGATCGGTCCGGGCACACCGACGCCACCGCCGGTGACGCTCTGCCAGGCCAGCGCCACCTGCGTGACGATTGTCGCGAAGCCCAGCGTTGTGATGGCGAAGTAGAAGGTCCGCAGCCGCAGCGCCGGCAGGCCGATGATCAGACCGAACACCGCCCCGACGACGCCTGCAATTGCCAATGCCAGATAGGGATGCAGCGGCGGCATCACGTTGCCGGCCGTCAGCACGCTTGCGGTGTAGGCGCCGAGCGTCAACAGCGCGACCCAGCCGATCGCGATCTGGCCGGCGAAGCCCACGACGAGATTGAGGCCGGCGACCAGCACCCAGTAGATGCAGGCTCGCGTCGCGATGACGCCCCAATAACCGCCGCCGAACAGCGGAAACGTGAGGCCGACCACCAGCAGCGCCAGAAGCGGCAGCGCCACACCAAATGTGAATCTTGTGCCGGGCAGTTCTGACCGGCTCAGGCGTAGTTGAGACATCGACGCCCCCTTCAAACCCGACGCGGTGTGACCCCACCAGCAAGGCCCTCTGGCCGCACCAGCAGCACGAGGATGAACACGGTGAACACGGCGACCGAGGCGAAGATGCCGCCGACGAGAAAATTGGCGGTCTGCTGAAACAGTCCGAGCAGCAGGCCGGCGACAACGGCGCCTCGGTTGTTACCCATCCCGCCGAGCGCAACGGGGACAAAGCCATAGAAGGTCAGCAACGGCGCATTTCCGAAGAAGGCCAGCAACATCTGTCCGCCGGCGAAGCCGGCAAGCGCGCCGATGACGCCGGCAAGTGCGAAGCTTGCCATTCGCAAGCGGCGTTCGGGCAAACCGAGCGCACGTGCGGCATAGGTGTCTTCGGCGATGGCGAGGAAGGCGCGGCCGACCAGCGTGCGACGATGCAACAGCTCCAGGCCGACAATCACGACTGCACAGGCGAGCATCGGCAGCCAGAACTGCTGATCGAATCCGCCGCGCGGGATGTCGATCAGCCGCGGAAACGGTCGCGCCTCGGTGCCCCATTCGATTGCGGTGAACTGCTGAACCATCAGCGCCAGCGCGAGCGTGGAGAGGACGTAGAGGTGCTGATCGAGACTCTTCAGCACCGGTCGAACGGCGACGATCTCGGTGACGAGACCGAACAGCGCGCCGCCGGCCAGTGCGAGCAGGAAGCCGGCGGCCACCGGCATTCCCATGCGGGCAATGAACAACGCGCCAAGTATGCCGCCCAGCATGCCGAGCGTGCCGGCCGTGAAGCTGAACACGCGCGAGGCGGAATACATCACGTTGTAGGTGATGCCGATCAGTGCGTAGATGCAGCCGATCGCCAATCCCGTCGAGACGATCGATTCAACCATCGCTCAGGCGCCGTAGCCTGGAGCAAGGCGGAATGCGCCGTCCTTGAGCGAGTTAGCCTCGACCATCACGACCTGTTCGTCGGGATATCCGTCGTGCTGCTCGGGCGTGAACGAGATGTCGCCGAAAACGCCAGCAAATCCTTTAAGCTTGTTGAGATAGCCGACGATCTGCTGCGGCTCTGTGCCGGCGTTCTTCATCGCCTCGGCGATCATCCGCGGCGAGTCGTAGCCGATCGCAATCCACCACAACAGCGTATCGCCTATATCGATTTTGGCGCTCTTCAGCCGGTCGAGAAATTCCCGTGTGCGGTCGGTGAGCTGGCCGTCGGACTGATAGCAAACGGGGCGGAAATTGTTGGGATAGACCTTTGCCCAGTAGTCGAGCTTTTCGAGCAGATCCTTGGTCTGGCCGGAGCCGAGCGTGGTCTGGCCGACAATGGGTACGTCCCATCCCATCTGTCCACGCGTATTGATGATGCGCGACAGGAACCCTGCGTTCACGCTCCAGGGCATGATCGCTTCGGTGCCGGCGGACTGCATGCGCAGGAGCTCGGGTTTGAGATCCGGATTGGCTGCGTCCACGTTGCCTTGATAGACTATGTCGGCGCCCATGCCCTTGAGCATCGGCACATAAGCGTTGACCGATGCGGTGCCGTAGCCCGTCGTGTCGCTGATCACCGCGACCTTCTTCTTCTTCAGGATGTTGACCACGTAGCGGTTCGCGGCGGCGCCGATCTGCTGGTTGGTTGGCGCGTTGCGGAAGCACATCGGATACTTTTTCGGATCGGTCAGCGTATCGACCCAGCATGGATGCACTTGTGGCGTATTGGTCCGCGCCAAAAGCGGCACGACCGCGAGCGACTCGCCGGAGTTGACCGGACCGAACACCACGCTGACCTTCTGCCCGCGTGTCAGCTCGGCGGCGCCGTTGACGGCCTTGGTCGGATCGCTCTGCGTATCGCGGGTGATCAGTTCAATCTGCCGGCCATCGATGCCACCGGCGGCGTTGAGTTCCTGCACTGCCAACTGGATCCCGCGGTTGATGCCGATGCCCGTCGATGACGAGGGACCGGTGAGCGCGGGCAAATAGCCAACCTGTATAGGGTCTTTCGCAGCGATCGCCGGTTTTGCAAGGCCACTCGCGAAGGCGGCTGCGCCGGCGGATACCAGAGCTTGACGACGGGTCAGCGTCATTTGTTTTCCTCCCTAAAGCGTTTCAGTCACTCCCAAGGTTTTTTGAATTCTTTTGACTTGCGATGATGCATTATAGCTTTGCCGCTTTGGCGGGCAAAGCTTCAGGTTCGTAACATCAGCGCGCACCGGGCTCTGAGCGTTCTGCCAGTGCGAACGGAGCGATGGTTAGATTAGGCGCGATCGATGACCTTGGATATTGGGTCGATTGTGCCGTGTGGGGGCACGGCCGCACAGGATAGCGCCGGAACATCGCGCGCACCCGGCGCGGTCTCGCGGGATATGAAGGTCGTCAGTAGAGTTTCGTCCGGTAGGCGTCGTCCATTGTCTTCTCGGCGACATCCACAGATATGGCCGCCGTCTGCTCGGCGATGATGCGGCCGAGGGTCGGGAAGCTGTGGCGCTCCACCTGCGCTTGCGGATCCCACAGCTTCGAGCGCATCAGCGCCTTGCCGCAATGGAAGTAGCATTCCTCGACATGCACCTTGATGCCGATCGTTGGTGCAACGTTCTGCACCGTCAGCGGCGTCAGCAATGCCGGATCCTGGGTGATCTCAGCCTTGCCGTTGACACGCAACGTTTCGTTGATGCCCGGCACCAGAAAGATCAGGCCGACGCCCGGTGAGGCCATGATGTTGCCGAATGTATCGACCCGGTTGTTGCCGCGCCGGTCGGGGATCAGCAGCGACTTGTCGTCGAGCACGGCGACGAAGCCCGGCGCATCCCCGCGCGGGCTTGCATCGGCGTTACCGTTCCCATCGCTGGATGCGAAGACAAGGAACGGTGACAGTGCGATGAAGTCGCGGCAGAACCGGTCGAGGTGGCGCAGGACCTTCTTCTCCGCGAGCGGGCTCAGCTTCCCGAAATGCGCGCGCAGATCATCCGTGGTCCGGACCAGGGGCTTGCCGCCCGCACCGTGCTTTTCCATTGCAGCCCTCCTTCCGTTGGATCGTGCGCTCACGCAGGCTCGACGCCGCACCAGCCCGCGATGAACAAAGCGAGCGTCTTGGTGACCTTCTTCACGGATTCGAGCTCGACACGCTCATTGAAACCATGAGCGTTTTCCATTCGGGCACCGAAGCAGAATGCGGGGACGTCGTAATCAAGGCCATAGAAGCGTGTATCGGTCAGGCCGGTGAAGTAGGCGTCTTCGAGCGGACCGCCGAACACGGCTTCATACGCCGCAGCGAGCACCGTCTCGCTTTCCTGTGCAGCGCTGACCTCGTAGCCCGGCGACAGAAAGCCGGACCACACGACCTCGGGCATGTTGTCGGCAAGGAACGGATGAGTCTTGGCGGCCTTCTCGACGCAGGCGACAATTTCGGCCTGACATTCTGCAATCGTCCAGCCCGGCAGGATGCCGATGCGACAATCGACGTCGCACCAGGCCGGGACGCTCGAGGCCCAGTCACCGCCCTTGATGATGCCGGGGTTGAAGTTGAGTGGATGATTGACCGTTTTGAAGAAGTGATGGGACTTTGCGCGCTCGTTCCACTCGGCTTCCAGCCCTTCGATGGCCTGGATCAGGTGATAGGCGGCCTTGATGGCATTCGAGCCGGTGCCGGCCTGCGAGACATGGACAGGCAATCCTCGCACTTTCAGGCGGAACCAGATCACTCCGACCTGGGCGCGCATCAGCTTTCCGTTGGTGGGCTCGGGAATGAGGCAGGCGTCGGCGCGGTAGCCGCGGTGCAGCGTCGAGAGTGCACCAAGCCCGGTGCTCTCCTCTTCGATCACCGACTGCAGATGAATTCGTCCCTTCGGCGCGAGCCCGGCCGCCTTCAGCGCATCGAGTGCGTAGAGGGCGGCGATCGTGCCGGATTTCATGTCGCCGGCGCCGCGGCCATAGAGCCAGCCGTCCTCGACCACGGGGCGAAAGGGCGGTCGCTGCCACATGTCGAGAGGGCCGGTCGGCACGACGTCGCAATGGCCTTGCAGGATCAATGATCGTCCCGTCTCCTGCGCCGGCCGATAGGTTCCGACAACCGTGCGCGCGCGCGAGAAGTCGGTCTCGACCGGTCCATAGCCCGGCAGTGCCTTCAGGTCGTCCTGATTGATGATCCAGTCGTCGACTTCGTAACCGCGCTCGCGCAAAAGACGCGCCATCATATCCTGGCAGGGCCCTTCCTGGCTGCGCGTGCTCGGAATCGCCGCAAACGCGATCGTGGTCGCGATCTGCTGCTCAAAGGCCGCATCAACGGCGGCTTCGATGCGTTCACGTGCACCAGCGGGAAGGGGAATGACGTTGCTTTGAGACACTTGATCGGCAGACATGGATCAGTCCTTGCAGAGGTGAACAGCGGGGAAATGGTCGGAGCTGCGTCTTGTCAGTACGCGTCACCGTTCGCGGTCATGCTAGCACCTCGCGGCGTTGCGCCAAGCGGGCCGCGTGTGCAGGCCTCGCGCGGAGTGCAATACGGCTGTGGCCGGTCCTACCTCGACAATGCGGTCGCTCTGCAGGACGATCACTCGGTCGGCGCCGTGAATTCGCGCATGTTCATGGACCAAACCCTCTGTTCCGGATTGGCCTATCGTGACCGAGCCTGCTGTTTTGTGCTATACGGAAGGGGACAGCAATCATCGCGATCGGGCCAACTGGCCCGGAAGATGCATGAAGCTGTGAGGAGATCAGGGCACCTCGCATCAAGAGTCCAGATGAACATCAATGTAAGAGCCGGCAAGGCACCGGCCGACGGCGATAGCCATCAACGCCCGTGCCACAAGCGAGTCGGACCGAAAGCTGCAGCGAATTATGCTGGTCATCTGCAGGCCCAGAAGCGGCCGGTCGTTGCGATGGCGGCGGCTTACCCGTCCGAAAGCAAAAGCACGCGGCACACGCATCGTCGGGGACAGTTCATCCTTCAGACTGCCGGCGTTACCTCGATGATGACGGAACGGGGCAACTTTGTCATACCGTCGGGCCACGGCTTATGGATTCCTGCAGGCGTGGTGCATCAATCGTGCGCCTGGGCTGACGTCGAGATTCAGACCATCTATGTCGAACCGGATCAGGTGCCCAACTACCCTGCGACCTGTCGCCTGATCCGCGCTTCATCGCTGCTTGAGGCGCTCATGGATGAAGCAGTCCAAATGCCGGTAGACTACGACGAGGACGGACGAGACGGTCAACTGGTCGATCTGCTGCTTGCGGAGATCGGCCGGATGCCTGAGGTCTTGCTGCACGTGCCAATTCCGCTGGATCGGCGGCTTGCCCGGATCTGCGAGGCAGTCATTGCTGATACGAGTTCTGACCTTACCCTCGACGATTGGGCCGATCGTAGCGGACTGAGCCGACGCACCCTGACGCGAATGTTCCGCCGTGAGACCGGCCAGAGCTTTTCGGCCTGGCGCCAGCGCGTCCGGTTGCTGGAAGCGCTCGCGCGCCTCGGCGCCGGCGAGTCTGTCACCAATGTCGCACTTGATGTCGGGTACGACAGCCCGAGCGCATTCACGGCAATGTTCAGGCGTGAACTCGGTGCTGCGCCGCGTCACTATCTGCGCTGGGCCGACCAGGAGATCGTGTTGCGATAGCTGAGCGCGGTGGAGCGCTGAGCAACCCGAGGGTCAATTGTCTTGGCCGGGGACGAACTGTTGCAGCGCGCTTTGCATGATCGCCGCGGTTACCGGTCTTCTCTCAAGACAGCGTGAGGTCGGACCGGCGACAACGATCGACAATTGCCGCGAGCCGAGTGGCAGCGACAGCGAGACACCTGCAAGATCGGCGATGTATTCCGACGAACTCTGATGGTAACCACGGTTGGCCGCCTGCCGTAGCTCTGCCTCGATCGTATCGACGCTCATCGGCGTCGTCTCTGAGAACTGCTCGAACTTGATTTTCCGATAGATCGCACGCCGCTCTTCCGGCGAATGCTGTGCGAGAATCGCGCGACCGACCGAGCTCGCATAGACCGGCACGCGATCTCCGACCTGGGCGAAGTAACGCACGGACTGCGTCGACTCGACGACATGCAGGAACACGACATCGGTCCCTGCCAATGCGCCGATTGCCGTCGTTTCCCCGGTCTTGTCGGCAATATCGGAGGCAAGCGCATACGCTGCATCCGGCAGCGGTTCAGCATCGGCAACGGCGCGCGCCAGAGTGAGCCACCTCGGCGTAGGATAGTAGCCGCTGCGGGCGCGGGGTTCGTAAAGCCAACCCTTCTCGGCGATGGTGCCGACGAGATTGAATGTGCTGGAGCGCGGCCAGCCGAGATCGTCGGCAATCTCGGCGAGCGTCGCCGGCCGCCTTCGGCGCGCGAAATACTCCATCAACTCGAGCACGTTGGCGGCTTGCCTGACCAGCATATGCGCCCGCTTTTCTCCATTAGATGCCGCGGCTTCGACACGCCGCGCCGTCGGACGCGGAGCAATTCCCTTGACTCAAAATTCATAACCACGTTTCATGAATTCATAAACAAGAATTTTGCTGGAGCAACGGATCTGCCGCCGGCAACGCGATGGGATGGATTCATGAGAACTTTCAAATATTTATTGACCCTCGTGGGGGTGTTGGGCGGTCTGAGCTCGGTGGCTTCGGCCCAGACGCCGATCAAGCTCGGCGTGCTGGCCGATATGTCCGGTATTTTCTCGGACATTGGCGGCATGGGCGCCTACGAGGCCACCAGGATGGCGGTCGAGGATTTCAACAAGCTGCCGGGCGCCGACAAATTCAAGGTCGAGGTCATCGCCGCTGACGCGCAGAATAAGCCGGACATTGCGCGAGGCATTGCCCGCAAATGGTTCGATACCGAAGGGGTCGATGCGCTGGTCGACTTACCCACCAGCGCCATCTCGCTTGCGATCGCACCGCTTGCTCAGGAATTGAACAAGGTCGCGCTGTTCACCGCATCGGGCACGTCGGACCTGACAGGAAAGGCCTGCACGCCGAATTCCGTGCACTGGACCTATGACACCTGGGCGCTGTCGCATGGCACGGCGGATGCTATCACCAAGAGTGGCGGCAAGAGCTGGTTTTTCATCACGGCGGATTTCGCGCTTGGACATTCCCTTGAGCGGGACGCGTCGGCGGTGGTCGGCGCCAACGGGGGAAAGGTCGTCGGCAGCGTCAAGCATCCAAGCGACTCGAATGATTTTGCTTCCTATCTGCTTCAGGCCCAGGCATCCCGCGCTGATATCATTGCGCTCGCCAATGCCGGCGGCGATACGATCAAGGCAATCAAACAGGCGTCGGAGTTCGGCATCATTCAGGGTGGGCAGAAGCTGGCAGGAATGCTGCTCTTTATTTCCGACATCCACTCTCTCGGCCTGAAGACTGCACAAGGCCTGCAATTGACCACGGCGTTCTATTGGGACCTCAACGAAAAGACGCGGAGCTTCGGTGAGCGTTTTGCGGCAGCCAACAAGGGGCGATATCCGTCGATGAACCAGGCGGGCGCTTATTCTGCCGCGCTGGCGTACCTGAAGGCGGTGGCAAAGGTCGGATCGCCGAAGGACGGTGCCGCCGTCGTCAAGGCAATGCGTGAGGCGGGAACGTTCGAGGATCCGCTGTTTGGCAGGACATCGCTGCGCCAGGACGGCCGCGTTGTTCACGACATGATGCTGGTGCAGGTCAAAACGCCTGCAGAGTCGACGAAGCCTTTCGACTACTACAAGATCATTTCGACGATTCCAGGAGCTGAAGCATTCCGGCCGCTGAAGGAAGGCGATTGCCCGCTCGTCAAATAGGCGACCGATCGGCTCCACCGTCGAAGCCTCGCCAATGAGACACGCCGGCTTGCGATCGCACTGTCTTCCGCGGGACTGCTCCGCGTGGTAGCGCACATTGTCGCCGCTTTGCGGGGATCGGTAGCGACAGACGCCACAGGAGACGTGCACGCCCATGGGACGATGGCGAGATCTGACGACCAGCACGTTCGATTGCGAGAAGACGCCCGTGTCCGCGTCCCGTGGCATGGCGGTGACCAATCATCCGCTGGCGTCTGCAGCGGCGCTGGAAATCATGGCGCAGGGCGGCAATGCCATTGACGCTGCGGTGGCGGCACTGTTTACGCTGACTGTGGTCGAGCCGATGATGGTCGGTATCTTCGGTGGCGGTGTGGCGGTGATCAGACTGGCCGACGGCCGCGAACTGGTGATCGATGGTCTCGCCACGGCACCGGCGATGACGCGGCCGGACAGCTACACGCCGGTCTCCGATACTTGGCCCGACTACATGGAGACGGAGGGGCGCGCCAATCGCGTGGGCCCGAAAGCGATCGCAGTTCCGGGCAATCTGATGGCATGGTGCGAGATTGCACAGCGCTTCGGCAAGCTCGACCTGCCGACGCTGATGGAGCCGGCTATCCGCCACGCGGTGCGCGGCTTTGAGGTGACGCCCTATCTGGCCACCTGCATCGAAGAGACTGCAGCGGATCTGGCGCCTGATCGAGCCATCGCTGCGATCTTTCTGCCGGATGGCAAGCCGCTTCAGGCGGGCAGCCGGCTCATTCAATCCGACTACGCCGCAACGTTGCGCACGATTGCGCAGTCCGGTCCAGGCGTCGTGTACGGCGGTGAACTCGGGCGAACCATCGCTGGCAAGCTCGAAGAAGCCGGCTCCTTCATCAGGCTGGAGGATCTGGTCAACTACCGGACCATCGAGCGGAAGCCGGTGCGCGGGACCTATCGCGGCGTCGAGATCATTGGACCTCCGCCGCCGTGCTCAGGTGGCGTGCACACAATCCAGATTCTCAACATCCTGGAAGCCTACGACATCCGCGCCTCGGGATTTGGTACGCCGCAAACGCTGCATCTGGTGATCGAGGCGCTGAAGATTGCCGCGGCGGACCGTCGTGCGGCAACTGCCGATCCGGCATTTGTCGATGTCCCGATCGAAAAGCTGATCTCCAAGGATTATGCGAAACAGCGTCGCGCGGAAATCGACCCAAAGCGCGCGGGCACCTACGCCTCGAAAGTGCTGTCAAATGAGTCTGCAAACACCACGCATGTCACGATTGCGGATGGTGACGGCAACATCGTCACCTCGACTCAGACCATCAACAGTCTCTTCGGCGCACGTCTCGTGATTCCGGGAACCGGCATCATTCCGAACAACTACATGTTCCTGTTCGATCCGCATCCCGGGCTGGCGTTGTCGCTGATGCCCGGCAAGCGCATCACCAGCGGCATCTCGGCGCTGATCGGCAAGAAGGATGGCAAGCCGTTGTTTGCGCTGGGGCTTCCAGGCGCGCACCGTATTCCGTCGTGCGTGCTGCAAGCGGTGCTCAACATCGTCGATCATGGCATGAGCGTGCAGGAAGTCGTCGAGGCGCCACGGGTTTTCAGCTGGGGCCTCGAAGCCGAGATCGAGCGTGGGTTTTCGGAAAGCGTGCGCCGCGAACTCGCTGCACGAGGACATGATGTCGTCCCGGTCGATCATGTCGGCGGCGGCATGTGCGCGATCACCTTCGCGCCGGATGGGGCCATGACAGGCGCAGCGTGCTGGCGTGCCGATGGCGTAGCGGCGGGGATGGGGGGCGGACTGGCACGCGCCAACACCTCGTTCTGGCCGGATCCGCGCCGTCCGTCCATGCGGCAATCGTAAATACTGTTCGCATCAGGAGCTTGGTCAGGGCCTGTTGGCGAGATTGATGGTAACTCGTGCCGTGCCAGCATTTTTCTTATAGAATGCCGAGATCAACCCCGGGACGGCAATGACGGCGTCGTTCACATAGAGAAACACTTCGCCTGACCTCCTTGCGATGAAAGCGGAACGATAGGCGTCAATCGTTGGATCGCGAACCGGCACGGGTTCGAGGAAGTACTCATCGACCCCCGTTTCCCCAATGCGCGCCACGGCCATGTACCAGCGCCGGAAGAGAATACGTCGCAACGGAAGGATTGCCGGCAGATACCAACGGAACGGTTGCGACGCGGACGTGTAGCCGATTGGGCTCGTCGCGACATCGTCGTCGCTCCATGGCTTGTCCACGGTGAGGACAATCTCGTAGCGATAGCCTTCTCGTACCTTCAGTCCCGTCGGCGCGCATAGCGATTTGGTATCGAACGGAAGCGCGGCTTGTGGAATGCCGAGATTGATTTGAACGAGTTTGCTCTCCTCCGTGCCCTTGCAGACCGCGCCCATGGCGTCGGCGACATTGAAGAGAAAATGACTGGCGAAGCCCAGGACTGCGACTGCGCCGCACGCAGCAAACAGGAACGGCAGCACGCGAAGCCGTCCTGTTCGTATGATCCATCGATACACGCTCCAGGTCCGGAAACGGTAGATGGCATGCTGTATCGCGCTTGCCGATACCGGGCTGATGCTGCCGTGTGACGCCCAGATGCGCCGCATGGAATCCTTGATGGATGCCTGCAGGCGCCCGCCAAGCAATAGAAGAGCGGTAAGCGCGAGGACGCCAATCGAAAAAAGTTCGGGATTTCCTGCATACCAGCTGGGCCACCACTGGAGCGATTCTGGAATGAAAGAACCGACGAGGCGGATGAACTCCGAAACAAGACGAATCGGGCTTTCGAATTCGTGCTCCGCATTGCGGTCGTGAATGAATGGAAACAGCACGAGATAGAAGGTGGCGGCCAGTGTCAGGAAATAGACGCCGCGCCGCATCCACACATAGTTCCAGAGGCGCTCCTGCGCGGTGTGCCTGTTGACCACCTCTTGAGGTGCCTCGAATTGGGGCGGCGTCACGGTGCCATCGTCATGAACGACGACGTATTTCTCCGGCAGCCCGATCGGTCCGTAGGAATTGGCGCCGCTGTCGATGCGGCCGAATACGCTATGATGAATTTTTGGAATATCTATCTTAACGCCGGCATCGGGATCGTTGCACAGGTCGAAGACCTTGCGGGGGCCATAGCGGTAATAGCCGCCGAGGCCGGAACGTGAGTTGTACATTCGGCCATCTTTATCCTGGCTTGATGCAATGAACTTCGTCGTGTCCGGCTCGGCATCCGGCGCAGACTTGAACTCCAGTCCGCGCTTTCTTGCCTCTTCCACCAGCCAATAGAGCGGCACAAACGCGAGCGCATCGTCTGGATATCCGCCGCCGACGTTAGCATGCATTCCGGCGAACCAGACCTGAACGATGCGTTCGTTGTCGATCGAGTAAGGCGCCTGGGGAGGCGCCGGCTCATTCTCTTCCGTCCACAGGACTGGATGAAAGGTCGTTCGCTCGTCGTCGAGAGCAATCGCGTGGCGCGCATAGCGCACGCGTTCGTTCAACACGCGGTCGGGGAAGTGCAGCGGCCAGATCCAGTCGCTCACGCCCCGCGTCATTTCGTCCATCGGCAGGCCGTAGGCTGCGACCGTGTCCCACAGGCCCAGGAATTCAATGGATGGTACGTACGTGTTGTTGGCCTTGTCGTATCGCTTTCGGCGGCGCAACACATCCCAGATGCGAACGAAGGCGTCCCGCAGATGGCGGAATGGTATCTCAATTCGCCACAGTGAATGATATCCGCCGGCGCGATAGGCGCGGTAGGCTTTGCGAGCCAGGTCGTGCAACTCGGCTTCGGTCTCGGCCTTCACCAGCCCCTGGCTCAGCACAAAACCCGTGATCACTCTCGCGGTGAACGCGCCGCGGCTGAATCCGAACAGATACAGCTTGGAATCACTGCGATAGTTGCGGCAGATGAACTTGTACGCGTCCAGCACGTTGCGTTTGAGGCCCCATCCAAATGCGCCACCAAGAAGCGCCAAGGGTACGAAGGACGATGTCCCGACGCCATCGTCGTACTTGGCGGCCTGCGTATCGGCGCGCAGATCAAGGGATTGGAAAACCCGCCATACGTTCGTTCGCCAGACGCTCGAGGCGGCATTGCCGGTGCCGTCCGACAGAATAATTATGCGCTCAGCCATCGCTCCCCCTAACCGGCGGCCGCGCTCGCTTGCTCAGAAATGACTGGCCACGGGGCGGGACGGCCGCGAAGAATTGGTTCTTCGCGGTCTCTCCACGGTTCAATTTGCCGATGACCTGAGCCCCACGGGTCGCGCTCTGCCCAGCGTTCGTCCGTGCCCGCAAGTTCTCCCAAGATCGGTATGGCTGCAATGGTTGTGGATAACTAATTCTGTAGCGGGCGACCTTTATCAACTCGGGAAGCGGGCCGACTGCGGTGCATTTGGCAGACGCGTTCGCCCGGACAATCGGCCGCAGGCAAGGCGCCTGTTGTATAAGCACGGGACGCTACCGTACGACCGCATAATAATAATCTGAAGCAGATGCCCTTGTGCCGCAGGCCGGGCTGCGCACAGCCCTGACGCACTCAAGGCGTGCGAATAATGCGAATAATGTGTGCAGAACGTCCGCTAACGTTCCGATCTGAGGTCTGCGGACCCCACGTTATATAAAGTCAGCCCACCTCCTCATCGCCACGGCGGTTCGTAGCGATTCGGGTTGAGACGACGCTGGCTGTTATACGAGCCTGGCGGCGGAATGCCGTTATGCCACGGCGACCCGGCGCGCCTTCTCTGCCGGCGAGGAGACGTAGTTCAATAGGACGCAGATCGAGTTCGCCTCTTGTTCAGAGAGCCCGACTGCAAGCCTTTCGCCCAGCAAAGCAAAATGGCTGTCGTGCAGATCCCAGATAAGCCAATTGTCCAGGGGATCAGGAAAGGCCTCGAATCGCGCGTCCACCGAATGCACTCCCATTCTTCTTGTTTTGGCCGGCGGATCGTCTCGACAGAAGTTGAAGAGAATGGGGCGAGACTGGCGCTTGAGCAATTCAATGTTGTGAGTGTTGCAAATGAGTCGCTTTGGAGGTTCCGTGCCGGGCCTTGGAGTGTTGCGTCCGGTGGTGTGGGACCAGCAATCTGGCGCGGAGCTCGTTCCGCGCTTCGCGTGAGCGATAACCGCTAGGGCTGACATGGTTTTTGTCATATCCCTGATGGACCGTTTCCGCACCTTGAGCGTCATGGCGTCCAGCAATGAGCGGAGCATCTCGATGCAGCCGAAGCACGGCAGTCTCCTGGCGCGAGTCGTGATCGCGCTGCTGCTTCTCCTTTGCCTGGCGCGTCCCGGCGAAGCCCAGCGCCCGGCTGACTTGCCAGGCCTCATGCAGCGAATCACCGACCTTGCGAAGGCCGGCCAGTTCGCCGAGGCGACGTCCCTGGCGCGGCAACTGGTTTCCTCGGCAGAGAAGCTTGCGGGCAAAGAGCATCCGCTCGCAGCAACGGCACAGTCCACGCTGGCCGAGCTTCTTGTTCTGCAAGGCCAGCTGGATGCGGCGGAGCCGGTCCTGAAACGCGTGCTCCGCATCCGCGAGAAGAAGCTCGGATCGGAGCATGTCGATGTAGCCGCAACACTTGCGAGTCTCGCCAATGTGTCGATCCAGCGCTCGCGTTACCGCGAGGCCGATCAATATCTGCAGCGCACGCTCAGCATCCGGCAGCGCAAATTCGGGCCCGAGCATGCCGATACCGCCATGACGTTGCTGAGCCTTGGCCGTGTGCGCTACTTCGAAGCGCGTCACGCCGAGGCCGAAAAGCTCTTTCAGCAGGCACTTGCAGGCTTAAGAAAGGCGCTCGGACCGCAGCACATCCAGGTCGCAGTGGCGCTCAACAACTTGGCCGAAGTTTGTAAGGAACAGGGGCGCCTGACTGAGGCCGAAAGCCAGTTCCGCGAAGCTGTCGCCATCCAGGAGCGGCAGTTCGGCCCCCAAAGCATCTACGTCAGTGCTTCGTTGAACAACCTCGGCGATCTCTATCTGCGTCAAGGCAAGTATTCACAGGCCGAAAATCTGCATCGCCTCGTTGTTGAAATCACGCAGAAGGCGCTCGGGCCTGACCATCCTGATTTGGCGAAGAGTCTCAATAATCTCGCGATCACATTCAGCCGTCAGGATCGTGCGAGCGAGGCGGAAGGCCTGCTCAAGCGAGCCCTGGCAATTCAGGAGAAGGCGATCGGTCGCGACCATCCTGAGGTCGCAGCGACGTTGAACAATCTCGCCGACGCCATCGGCGCGCAGGACCGGGCGGGCGAAGCCGAAACCCTCCTGCGTCGCTCGCTGGCGATCCGGGAGCGACAGTTCGATTCTGAACACGCATCCGTGGCCATCGCGCTGGACAATCTCGCCATCGTTCTGGAACGACAGGGCCGGTTTGCGGAAGCGGAGCCTATCGCCCGCCGCTCGCTGACCATTCGTGAGAAAGCATATGACGGTCGACATCCGCTCGTCGCGCGCAGCCTCGAGCGCCTTGCTGTCGTGCTGGATGATCTACGACGGCACGATGAGGCCGAGCCGTTGCTGCGGCGGGCGCTGGCTATTCAAGAGGCGACCCTCGGCGACCGCCATCCTGATTTCGCCATCACCTTGCACAATCTTGCATCCCACTATCGTGATCTCGGACGATGGCAGGATGCGCATGCGGCGTTCACGCGCGCCAGCGCAATTCTGATCGAGCGCAAAGGAGCTGGCGCAGGCGAAAGTCGGTCGGGCGATTTCCGAAGCAACGCGGACACTTTCCGCGGGTTGATCGCGGCGGCCTATCATGCTGCCGAAAACGCTCCCCATGCTGCCAGCGCGAAACTGCGCGCGGACGCTTTCGAGAAGGCGCAGTGGGTGACCGGTGCGCGAACTGGCGCTGCGGTTTCGCGCATGTCGGCACGCCTTGCCGCTGGAGGCGGCAAGCTTGGTGAACTGGTGCGCGAGCGTCAGGATCTGGCGGAGCAGGCCGTCGCCACGGACCGTGCCATGATCGCATTATTGTCTCAGCCGATGGAGCAGCGTGGATCCGCGGCACAGGCGGAGCTGCGCGAACGCATAAACGGCATCGCGCGCCGAATGAAGGACATCGATGCCGCACTCGATGTCGAGTTTCCAGATTACGTGGCGCTGACCAGCGCTGCTCCGGTTTCTCTCGATGACGCCGTCGGTTTGCTTCGTGCGAACGAGGCCCTGCTGCTGTTTGTCCCGACCAAGGACGACATTTATCTCTGGGCGGTGACGCAGGGCGCGGACCGCTGGGTTAGAATACCGCTCGCGGCGACGGCCTTGGACGAACTGGTGGCCGCCCTGCGCTGCGGGCTCGATCGCGACGGCGCCTGGACGGGGGCCGGTGCGCAGCGGTGCAGAAATCTGCTTCGGAGTGTGGGGACGGCGAATATCGAAACGGCCAAACCGTTCGATCTCGTGCGCGCGCACGAACTGTACAGCGCGCTGTTCAGCCCGGTCGAAGACCTGGTGAAAAACAAGCATCTTTTCGTCGTTGCGGCGGGGCCGCTTACCAGCATTCCGCTTCATGTGCTGGTCGCAAGCCCGCCCGCAGGCAAGTCCGTGGACGATTATCGCTCGGTAGATTGGCTGGCGCGCCGTGCCGCCATCAGCGTGCTGCCTTCCGTTGCCAGCCTCAAAGCGTTGCGCTCGCTTGCCCAGCAACGTCCGGCGGGCCAGGCCTTCATTGGCTTCGGCAATCCACTGTTGTCAGGATCCGACGGAAACGATCGCAGGGCGTGGACAAGGCAAGCCTGTCAGGAAGGGGCACCACACGAAGTCAGTGTCGCCAGCCGTGCCCCTGCGTCCCCGGCACAGAGAGGCCGGCGCGCCAATGTCGAGGCATTGCGGCACCAACCGCCGCTTCCGGAAACGGCCGATGAACTGTGCACCGCGGCGCAACTGCTTGGCGCGCCGCTGAGTGCCGTGCGCCTCGGAGAGAGCGCGACGGAACGCGAGATCAAGGCGCTCTCGGTCACCGGCGAACTCGGGCGCACGCGCTACCTGCACTTTGCAACGCACGGGTTGCTTGCGAGCGAAAGCGAGGACGTGGCGCAGGCCGCGGCCGAGCCGGCATTGCTGCTCACGCCGCCGCAACGTGCGAGCGAGGAAGATGATGGCCTTCTGACGGCGTCGGAGGTTGCGCAGCTGAAACTCGATGCCGACTGGGTGATCATGTCGGCTTGCAACACGGCCGCCGGCGACAAGCTTGATACCGAGACGTTGTCAGGTCTCGCGCGGGCCTTCTTCTACGCGGGCTCGCGTGCGTTGCTTGTATCGCACTGGTATGTCGACAGCGAAGCGACGGTAAAGCTTGTCACGAATACCTTCGCGGCCATGAGCAGTCGCCCCGGCATAGGACGCGCCGAAGCGCTGCAACGCGCCATGCTGACTTTGATCGATCAGGGCGGCCGTATGGCCGATCCGGCCAACTGGGCGCCGTTTGTCGTCGTCGGCGAGGGTGGGGGCTAGCTGGTAGGAGCGCTTTAGCGGCGTTGCGTGCCGCTCACTTGGCGCATTGCGTCACGCAAGCACCCGATGCGCGGATGATTCACCGCAACACTGCGGTAGACCAGACCCAGCATCGCGCTGGGTTGTGGGGCCTGTAATCGGATTCGGCGGACGCGGTTGTTGCGCTCGGCTTCGCGGGCCGTTGAAACCGGAACGCTGCTCACGCCCACGCCCTCGGCGACCATGCGGGCGCTCGTCACCGGTGAATCGGTCTCGCACAGCGGCAGGGGCGGTTCCAACCCGTGTCTCCGAAAGCTGTCCTCCACGAAATTGCGCGCCAGCGAGGGCCGGCGCGTCAACACCCATTGCTCGGCCGTCAGTGTTTGCCACGACACGTTGCGTGACCGTGCGAGTGGATGCGCGGCGGTTGCGATGACAACGTACTCTTCATCAGTGATCCTTTCGAAACGCACGCCCCGTCCGGCGGTGATTGCCATCGCCTCCGGATTGTAGACGGTGACCAGCGCATCGAGCGTGCCGTCCAGCAGCTCCTGGATCAGACCCGGTACATTGTTTTCGCTGAGACTGACGGCCAGTGGCGGCGAGGCCGCCGCGAGGCGCGCAACGACGCGCGGCAGCAGGCTGACCGAAAGGAAGGCGGGCGCGCCCAGGCGCAGGATGCCGGCCACTCTGCCGTCCGGTCCTGCGAACTGCGCTTCGGCGTGCAGGTGCTGCAGTTCTCGCAAAAGCAGGATGGCGCCGTGCATGACGATTTCGCCCTGCAAGGTCTTTTGCAGGCCGCGTGCGCCACGGTTGAAGAGCGGAAAGCCCAGCATCGCCTCGATTTCTTTCAAGGCCTTGCTTAGTGCGGGCTGAGTGAGATTGAGGGATTCGGCGGACTTGCTCAAGCTGCCGGTGCGCTCGATCTCCGCGATAAGCTGCAGGTGACGAAATCGCAGGCGCGCCAGCAAGTGCTGGTCGGTTGGAGGCATGGATCGTGTATATCCAGAAGTAATCGATATATAAGAATATATCACTATACTTTATGGGTCGCGAACTCCAGATTTCCGGTGCCTGACGACCGCAAGCGGAGTTTTCAAATGCAAGAGCGTGCCACAACCCGTCTCCGCGACCTTTTGCGCAGCAAGACTTTTCTGCACATGCCCTCGGTTTACGACGCGCTCACAGGCCGGCTTGTGCAGTCGCTTGGTTTCGAAGCGGCGTATGTCGGTGGTTACGTGACCGGCGGTTCGATGGCTGTAACGGAGCCGCTATTGACGATGACCGAGCAGGTCAAGTTGGCCGCGGACGTGGCCGGCAGCGTCAAGCTGCCAGTGGTCGCCGATGCAGGCGCCGGCTTCGGCGAACCGCTGCACACCATGCGGACCGTGCGGGAGTTCATCCGCGCAGGTGTCGCCGGCATTCACATCGAAGATCAACTTTATCCCAAGCGCGCGCACTATCACAAATACGTGGTGCACGGCGTCCCGGTCGAGGAGTTCGCCGACAAGATCCAGTATGCGATCCGTCAACGGGACGAACTCGACCCCGATTTCGTGATTATTGCCCGCACCGACACCTGCCGTGAACTCGGGCTCGATGAGGCCGTATCGCGGCTCAACCGCGCCGCCGATGTCGGGGCTGATTTGGGCCTGCTCTTTCCCCGGCATCGGAAGGACGCCGAGGAGGCTCCGCGCCGGAGCCGCCTGCCGCTCGTCTACGTGCAAAGCCGCGGCAATCGCGACGGACGCCCGATCTTCAGCCGCAAGGATCTGCAGGACATGGGCTATGTGGCCTGTATCGAAGCGCAGGTGGTGCTGTGCAGCGCGCTGCACTATCACAAGAAGGTGCTGACCGAACTGCGCGAAACCGGTCAGGTCACCAACATGACCAACAGCGAATGGGTGGCGGCGCGCCAGGAGGTCGAGGATCTCATCGATCTCACAGCATACTATGAGATCGAGGAGCAGACCGCAGAAGGACACCGGAAGCGGGGATGACGGCGTGCGGTTCCGTCATGCCGCGGTACCCTCGCGAATCCAGCTTGAGCGCGCTCAAGCCGTCAACTCAGCTCACATCAAGGGAGACGCTCGATGTTGCAATGCAAGTGGATGATCGCCTTGCTGGTGGTCCTGCAGGCAGGCATCGTGCAGGCCAAGGCGCAAGCACAACCCTATCCATCCAGGTTCGTGCGCATCGTGGTCGGTTTCGCGCCCGGCGGAGGCACCGATATCGTCGCCCGGTTGCTGGCGCAGAAATTGTCGGAGTCGCTTGGCCAGACGTTCGTGGTCGAGAACAAGGCGGGTGCAACCGGCACCGTCGGCGCGGCTTTCGTCGCCACATCCCCTGCTGACGGCCACACGTTGTTGATGGGCCACGTCAATTCCAACGCGATTGCGCCGGCGCTGATGTCGCGACCACCCTATGATCCGGTCAAGGACTTCGCGCCGGTGGCCTATATTGGATTTGTACCCAATGTCCTCGTCGTCAACCCGGAGACGCCGGCGAAGACCGTCGCCGAACTGGTGGCATTATCGAAGAGCCGCAGCAACGGCGTCTCCTTTGCGTCGCCTGGGGTTGGCAGCACGAATCAGCTGGCCGGCGAGATGCTGCGCATCGAAAGCGGCGGCAAGTTCCTGCATATCCCTTACAAGGGCAGTGGCCCTGCGATCGTCGATCTGTTGGCAGGCCACGTCGACATGAATTTCGACGCGTTGTCTTCGGTCACGGCCTATCTGAAGTCCGGACAGATGCGGGCGCTCGCGGTCACGACTCCGCAGCGGGATCCGGGCTTGCCGGACGTTCCGACCATGGCTGAGCTTGGATTCCAACGCCTCAAGATCACCAATTGGTACGGTGTCATGGCGCCGGCCGGAACGCCGCCGGATGTACTGAACAAGCTGCACGACGAAATCTATCGCATCGTGCAACTGCCGGACGTGGCCCAGAAGCTCGCCGAGCTCGGCCTGCGTCACGAGCCGATGTCGATCGAGCAGTTCGCGCAATTCATTCGGGCGGAGGCGGAGAACTACCGCGAGATCGGGAAGATAAGCGGCGTGCAGATGAATTGAGTGTTCGCATGGCAACCCAGGCTGCATCTCAGGTGTCGTTTCCAGATCCGCGCCCGGTGAGGATGATGGTCCCGATCGGCGCCACCGACTGCCATATGCACGTCTTCGAGATTGGTTATGCGTTGTCGCCGAACCGCACCTATACGCCGCCGGCGGCGCCTCTGGATCAATACCGCAAAGTCGCCGCGGCGCTCCATCTTACGCGTGCTGTCGTTGTACAGCCGAGCGCCTATGGCACGGACAACTCATGCACTCTCGACGCCGTGGCCGCGTTCGGCCCGTCGGCCCGAGCGGTCGTCGGCATCGACACGAGGATAGCTGACGACGAGCTGGATCACATGCACGCCCGCGGGGCGCGTGGGGTGCGGATAAATGCCGCCAGTCGTGGCCTGCACGACAGCGACGAGATCGCCGATCTCATTGCCACCACTGCCAAGCGCATCGACAGGCTCGGGTGGCATGTGCAGGTCTTCACCGATCTGGCCGTGATCGAGCGTTTGAACCGATGCTTGCGGACGCTGTCCGTTCCGATTGTGATCGACCACATGGGTCTTGCCCAGGCGTCGGAAGGGCCGGCCCAGGCCGGGCTGGCGTCACTGGGTGATCTGCTCGCGAGCGGCCGATGCTGGGTCAAGTTATCGGGAGTCTATCGCGTGTCTGGGCAGGAGCCCGATTTTGCCGACGGCAGTGCGATTATCCAAACTCTCATCGATGCCAATCCCGATCGCGTCGTATGGGGCACGGACTGGCCACATACGGCAAGCCACGGCCACGCCCAGAGCGCAGCTGCGCCGGCAATTGCCTACCGCCCGCTCGATACGGCGGCGCTGCTTGAACAGCTCGCCGCATGCGCCGGCAATGCAAGCGTCGTCGACAAGATCCTCGTCGACAATCCGGCACAGCTATACGGCTTCTAAAGCGTGAAGTAGGTTTGCACTCGGGACTAGTGTCGTGGATCAGAAATTCGCGCCATCGTTGCCGCTAGTCCATCGTGCGAATTTCTGATCCATAAA
>NZ_JAVIFX010000040.1 GCF_031157255.1 Bradyrhizobium sp. LHD-71
TGCGAATTTCTGATCCATAAACGACACTAGAATCATAAACTTGCTAGTGTCCTGATCGAATCCGAAGTTCGCTCTGAGCTCGCTGCAAAGTATAGCGAACTTCGGATTCGGGACACTAGGCCGCGTGCCGTGTGGCATCGGCACCGAAATGCTCGATGTAGCGGGCGCTGATTGCCGACACAGGCATGATCATCAGCACGTCGGTCGTGCCGAACTGATAATCGATCACCGCGCCGTCGCCGACGAACGCGCCGAGCCGCAGGTAGCCCTTGATTAGCGGCGGCAATTCGCGCAGCGCCGTGCGCGGGTTGATCGCCTCTTTCGGCAGGCGGTTCATATCGATGTGACGATGCGGCAGCGCCGTCGTACGCCAGTCCTCGGGCGCGCTGGCGAAGTGGTGCAGGAACGAAAGCGGCAGCCGTAAGCGATCCGGATCGGTGCCTTCGAGGCTCGCGCAGCCGATCATCACATCGAACCTGTTTTGCCGAACATAACTCCAAACGCCATGCCACAGGAGCTCGACGGTCCGCTTGTTGCGATATTTCGGCAGGACGCAGGAGCGGCCGAGCTCGAGAAAGCGCAACGCGGAGTGCCGCTCCATCAGGCTGGCGATATCGAATTCGTTCTCGGTGTAAAAGCCGCCATGGCGCGCTGCGACCTCCTGAGACAGCAGCCGGTAGGTGCCGACGACGGGAGGCTTGCGCCGCAGCCGCGCCTTCATCGGGTGTGCAGCAGCATGGTCGATCACCAACACATGGTCGCAGATCCGGTCGAACGCATCCTTGTCGCGTCGCGCCAGCAGTGTCGCTGCGTCGGCAATGGCTGAACCATCGCGATAGAATATCTTGTAGCGCAATTTTTGCGCGCGCCGGATGTCTTTGCGCGTTGCGGCCAGCCGGACCTCCAGCGGGCCGATGCGGCCAAGCACGGATGCAGGCCGCGGCTGCGGCAGAAGGATGCTGCTTGCGGCCTGCCACGTCGGCTTGAGCCAGGCTGCTGGTTCGATCACGGCGAATGGCTTCAGCCGTTCCATCAAGCGGAGCGGTGCGCCGACCGGATCGAGATTTTGCATGGAATCCCCTGTAGCGGTCACCGCCGCCGTGCCTACGGCACTGGCAAATCGGTTCCGCAACGAGCGAATAAGCATGGACTATCTACGAAATTGTGACAGGACGTGCAGGGATCGATGACAGCCTTAAACCATCAGGCCGCGACGTGGGTCGCCGGCGCGATGCCGGCGAGGGCGTCCGCAAGCTGGTCGCGGTCGAGCGGCTTGATGAGGTAACCGTCCATGCCTGCCTCGAAACAGGCATCGCGGTCGTCGAAGACGGTGTTTGCGGTCAAAGCCAGCACGGGTGTACGCCGGCCGTGGCGCTCCGCTTCGCGCAACCGGATGCGTCTGGTCGCCTCCAGACCGTCCAGCTCCGGCATCTGCAGGTCCATCAGGATCGCATCGTAAGGGGTGCCCGCAGTTTCCGCGGCGATCCATGATTCCACCGCCATTGCGCCGTCGGTCGCGACGACGGCGCGGTGACCAAGGCGGGCGAGCAGAGATCGTGTCAGCAGTGCGTTGATCTCGTTGTCTTCAGCGATCAGCACGGACAGCGACCTGTCGGGTTTGCGTTCTGCCGGTCCGGTCGGAACAGTGGCCACGGCGTCAGACACGATCGAGAGAGAGGAATGCTCCGCGCCCAAACGGGCCGCGAGTGATGCCGGGCGCAAGGGCTTGACCAGGTAATCGCCATAGCCGAGCGGCTTCAAAGCTTCCAGCTCATGGCGATCCGCAGGCGCGATCATGATGATGATGCGGCTCGCATGCTGTTGCGCCGTGCTGCCGATCTGCCGCACATCCCCCACCGCCAGCGCATGGTCGACGAGCACGGCATCCCACATCCGCTCGGGAAGCAGTGCGAGCGCGGCGTCCACATCCGTCAGCACGCAGGTTTGCGCCCCCCATTCGCCGAGGCGGCGGGCGATCAGCGATGCCTCGATCGCCTGCGACGACACCAGCATGATCGACCGTCCGCGCAGGTCGGGCACAGCGAGGGCTGCAGATGCGCTCGCGACCGTGGCGAGCGGCAACGATACGGTAAAGGTTGCGCCAGCGTTCGGCGCGCTCTCGAGTGCGATCCGGCCGCCCATGCGGCGGACGATGCGCTCGCTGATGCTCAAGCCGAGCCCGGTGCCGCCGAAGGTCCGTCCTGTCCGGTCGTCCGCCTGCTCAAACTCGCCAAAGATGCGCTCCTGTGCATCGTGTGCGATGCCGATACCGGTGTCGCGGATCAGGAACTCAATCTCGTCGGGCCACGTGCCCGGCTGCACGATCAGCGCTGCGCCGCCCTCGGAGGTGAACTTGATGGCGTTGCCCACGAGGTTGAGCAGCACCTGTCGAACTCGCGCCACATCACCATTGACGATTGTCGGCAACTGGTCGTCGACATAGGCGGCGAGCTCGAGCTGCTTGGCCTGTGCCCGTGGCGCGAGAAGTTCGACGATTTCTTCGATCAGCGGCCGTAGCGGGAAGGGCCGGCTCTCGAGATCGAGACGACCTGCTTCGATCTTTGAGAAATCGAGGATCTCTTCGATCAGGGCGAGCAGCGCATCACCGGACGTCTTGATGGCCCGCGCATAGGTGGCTTGCTCCGGCGGAAGAGGCGAATCGAGGAGAAGGCCGCTCATGCCGATGATGCCATTCAATGGCGTGCGGATTTCGTGTGAGGCCATCGCAAGGAAGCGCGACTTGGCGTGATTTGCGGCGTTGGCCTGGTCGCGCGCGTGCGCCAGCGCGCGCTCGGTCTCGGCGCGGTCGGTCACGTCGCGACCGACGCATTGCAGCTCCGCCGGTGAATTGGCGTCGAGACGAACGAGCGTCTCGCGCCAGGCGATCCAGCGGCAGCCGAGCTGGCTGTCGACCTTCTGGTCGTACACGCGCGTGCCGTTTGCTTCTTTTGCGGCAGGGGCTTGCTCTATGGCAGCAATCTGGAATTCGCTGCCGATCAGCAGCCCGCGCGGAACGCCGACGAGCTGACAGAAGGCGTCGTTCACAAACGTGATCCGGCCCTGATCGTCTCTTCGAACGACGAAATCGCCTTGCACTTCGAACAGGTGCCTCGCGCGCTCCTCAGCCTCCTGTAACTCCCAGTTCCGATCGGCCAGCGCCTCGCTGTGCGCCTTGATGTTGCGCGCCTGCCGGCGCACCCAGCGTAAACGCATGTTCTGGATCGCGAGCGCAGCGCAGGCGACGGCGAACAGGAAGCTCATGCCAACCGCGAAGGCCTGCGGGTCGTAATCCTGCGCGCGGGCGCCGGCGATGAATCCGAATGCGGCGCCGAAAGCGATGGAAAAATAGAAGGCGGCGCGGATGGCCGAATTCAGGCGCGGATATCTGCGGGCGAAGCGGCGCAGCAGCAACCTCACGCGAAGGCCCGGCGTCATGCGCTTGCATCCTGGGGAGAGAAAAACCTGGCCAACATCATGCAGGCCTATTGCGAAGTGTTTGAGGAGGAACTGGCGGAAACCGATCCGTTGCAAACAAGGTTGAGGAAATCTTAACGCGCAGCTGTGTTCGGTCAGAACGTCGCTGCCGCGAACCGCGCATGCCCGCCGTGCGCGCTGACGACCAAGGCCGCCGCCTGCCGCAGCGTAATCTTCGTCGAATCGACGTAGATTCGATAATCGGCCGCACCGTCGCGCGACAGGTGAATGATCGGCTCGCCGGGAAGCGGATGCGAGCCGATCGTGACATGCCGGGCGAGGTCGCTGATGCCGCAGCCCTCGGCCTCCGCCGTATCGACATCGTCGGCGATCGCCAAATCCGCCAGGTCCGCCCCATCGATGACCTGCACCTTCACGGTGGCAAGTGACGGGTCGGTGGTGAAGGTGACGGGGCGAATGGATGCTGCGCTGATTCCCGCGGCCGTGCAGGATTGGGTCGCGACCGCAGTCCAGTCATGGACGATGCCACCGCCAGCGAGAATGAGCGGGACAACGGACGACAAAATCCCGAAACGCAACATGGTACGCACCACATGACTCGGATCGGGCCCACAGCGACCCGCACTTATGGTTCGCAAAGCGTAAAGGAAAGTCGTTACCGGATGCTTTATGGAGCGAATGGCTTTTAAGAGGGTTGTCGCCTTACGCCGGCCGCGAGCCTCGGCGGCCGTTCCGTTCTACTGCCCGCTGCGCGTCAGAGGACGAGTCTTTCAAGGCGTACGATGAGAAAGCCGCCGATCTGAATGGCCCCTTCGTCGACTACGGCAAAACCGCACTCGGTATAGAGGCGCAGGAGCGGAGGCCGCGGCGCACAATCGAGCCGCACTGCCTGCAAACGTGCTGCTTTGGCGGCCGCACTCGCCCAGTCTAACATCGCTCGGGACCAATTTTGGCCCGCTGATGATCGCAGTACAGCAAGCTTGTGCACGTAGAGCGCAATGCCAGCCGGCGTTTCCGGCCAAATTTCTGGATCGACATCTGCCGTCATCATGCAGGCGACGACGTGGTCCTCCGAGAGTCCAACAACGAGTCTGCCGGAATCTAGAATCGCCTGCACGGCGCCATCGGCGAACTGTTCCGGGCGCCAGAGCGGTTGGCCAATCGACTCTAGCCAGGCGCATGACTCGCGCCAGATGCTGCAAGCAGCTTCGGAGTCGTGATCCGTTCCCCAGCGTATCTGTGTCCGATCCATTCCACTATTCCCCTCGCATCGAGGCGAGGGCTGGTGCCCCGAAGGCTTTCAATAGCGGAGCGAAGATATCCTCCTCGGGCGGAATGATGAGGTCTTCGCGGTGGTCGGCGTCGGAGAATACAAGGCCGGGCCAGTTCCGCAGCACCACGACGGGGAGGCACTCCGCGCCCTCACCCATTAGTCCCACGGCGGCCGCAGCCATTGCGTCTGCTAGATTGGAAACAGTCACCTCAAGCGGGCGACCGAATATGTCGGGTGAGCCGCGATAGTCGCGGAGCGGCTCAAAGCCATAGCTGCCGATCGAGATTCCAACTGTCCCACGGCGGAGCGGGATGCAGTGACTGTCGGTCAGAATCACTCCCAAGCGAGCGACTCCACTACTGGCCGTCAGGCGTTCGCCGATTTCGCGTGCGGCTGCCCAAGGGGCCTTGGGCCAAAGCACGTAGTGTTCCTTTGCATTGCTGGCGTCGATCCCTGCGCTCGCGACCAATGTGCCGCCCTTGATGGCGAGCGTAATGCCGTATTTTGACGAGGCCCTGGAAATCCAGGCATCCGCCTCGGCTTCAACCAATTGCTCCTTGTCGAGAACCGCCTCCACAGGGATACAACGGCCCTGTGCGATGGCGACGATCTTTGAGGTGATCGCCACGACATCTCCCTCCTGGAGAACCGGCAATGCCGGAGTGAGTGCCTCCCAGAGGTCGTCCCTTGGCGGGAGCAACGGCCGTGTACGAATCGGAATAAGTGTCGTTCCGGCTGGCATGATGGCATCCTCCTTGTTTGAGAATGCCCAGGCGAGCGGCGGTCCAAGGCCGCGCTTCCCGGTGGTGGTCCACCTTTATCGCCAGTTACGCAGCTACTGAACTTCGACACATTGTCAGGTTGTTGGCAACAGAAATAGGTCGAGGACGAGAAAGGCCCTGGCCTTCAGTGCAGCACGCAAAATCCCTCAGCGCGCGTCACAATTTTCACGCGGCCTGCAAGCCGCCGTCGGCCAGTGCGCGATACGAGAGCGCTTCGGCAAGATGCAGTCGTCCGACCCGATCCGCTTTGTCGAGGTCGGCGAGCGTTCGCGCCACACGCAGCACGCGATGATAGCCGCGGGCCGACAGCCGCATCGTTTCGGCGGCGTCGCGGAGAAGCTTGAGGCCGGCAGTGTCCGGCTTCGCCACCTCCTCCAGCAACGCCGCGGGCGCCTCGGAATTGGTGCGGATCTGCGGCATGCCGAGCTGGGCGTAGCGCCGCGTCTGAACGGCACGCGCCGCTGCCACGCGGGCTGCGACCTCGGCCGAGCCTTCAGTTGGTGGCGGCAGAATCAGATCGGCTGCGGTGACTGCGGCGACCTCGATGCGCAGGTCGATACGATCGATCAGCGGACCGGAGATGCGCGCCTGATAATCGGCGATGCAGCGATCATTGCGCGCGCGCTTGCAGAGATATCCCGGATCGCTGGCATGACCGCAGCGGCACGGATTCATCGCCGCCACCAGCATGAAGCGCGCCGGGTAGGTGACGCGGTGATTGGCGCGCGAGACCGAGACCTCACCGTTTTCCAGCGGCTGGCGCAGCGCGTCGATCACCCGCGGCTCGAACTCCGGCAGTTCGTCGAGAAACAGCACGCCGTTATGAGCGAGCGAGATTTCGCCGGGCTTTGCGCGAATTCCCCCACCGGTGAGTGCAGCCATGCTTGCTGAATGATGCGGACTGCGGAACGGGCGCCGGTTGGTCAGCGCGCCACCGTCAAGTTCGCCGGCGACTGAGGCGATCATCGAGATTTCGAGCAGTTCGGCAGGCGACAACGGCGGCAGGATCGATGGTAGCCGCGCAGCCAGCATCGACTTGCCGGCGCCTGGCGCGCCAACCATCATCAGGTGGTGGCCGCCGGCGGCGGCGATCTCCAGCGCGCGTTTGGCGCTTTCCTGACCCTTGATGTCCCGCAGGTCGAGCGAGCTCGCTTCGATCTCGCGGATCTCGGGCTTCGGCCGCGACAGCACCTGCGTGCCCTTGAAATGATTCGCGAGCTGGATCAGCGAGGCGGCGGCGATGACCGGAATGTCCGGGCTTGCCCAGGCGGCCTCGGAGCCGCAGGCGGCAGGACAGATCAGTCCCTCGTCGCGGCCGTTGGCGGCAATCGCGGCCGGCAACACCCCCGCCACCCGGGCGATCGACCCGTCGAGGCCAAGCTCGCCCAGGACGGTGAAGCCGTTGAGTGCATCGGGCGGGATCGCGCCGATCGCAGCCATCAGGCCGAGCGCGATTGGCAAGTCGTAGTGGCTGCCTTCCTTCGGCAGGTCCGCCGGCGCAAGATTGACGGTGATGCGGCGCGCGGGAAGGGCGAGCCCGGAGGTGACTAGCGCCGAGCGCACCCGCTCGCGCGCTTCGGAGACGGCCTTATCGGGCAGCCCCACAATGTTGAAGCGTGGCAAACCAGGAGCGACCTGGACCTGGACGTCGACAGCGCGCGCCTCGATGCCTTCGAACGCAACCGTGGAGACGCGCTGTACCATCCCGCCCTCATTCCAGGCAGAATGCTAGCGCGGAAAAGTTCCCGAGACAAGAACATTAAGAGAACAGATCAGCCGGCCGGCGCCGGAATGAGCGGCGGCGCCGTCTCGAGAACCTCAGGCGCCGAGCGGGCGCCGGCGACCCGCCCGGCCAGCCGCAGCGCGAAGACCTGCGCAAAGCGAATGATTTGGGCGCTGCAGTCCTCGGCGTGGGCCGTGCCCACCGTTCCGGCAACGACCGGTGGATGCAGCCGGAAACACAGCTCCAACCCGCGGAGCTTCGGCAGGTTCTTCAATCTGAGATTGCCGATGCTGTCGCGAAAATCCAAAAAATCACGGGCCGCATCGTTCATCATGACGACCCAGCCGTCCGTCACCTCGCCCATCTCGTCGGTGATCGGCGATGCAATCAGCATTGCCTCGGGCGACACCTGGAAGAGGTGCTCGCACACTTCCGACTGTCGGTTGATCAACTCCGAATAGCAGACGAGAAGCACCGTGCCGGGCGCCAGCTTGATGGGCAGCACGAGCCCCTGCCAGACCTGCTGGCCGTTGCGCGAACTGCTGAACCGCACAAACGACGGCGCCAGCATTTTCGCAGCGTGGCGGTAGGCCGCGAGAAGATCGCGGGCAACTGCATTGTCCGACGTCGACAGCAGCCGGCCGGTGAGATCGATGCCGACCGCGGCCCGCACGGCGTCGCCCATATACATGTAGACGAAATCGTCGCCGGCCGAGAGCATGTAGGTCGAATGGCCGCGCAGCGGATGGCTCGATTCTTCGGTGAGGCGCTGCAACGAAAGGCTGTTGGTGGCGTTCAGCGCCTTCCATTTCGCCCACAGGAATTCCATTGCCCCACTCGAAAGCTCGCGGGGAATCGATCCGCCCTGGAAAACTTCGATCGCCATTGCTTTGGCCTGGCCGAATTCTTCTTCAGGCCAAATGGCCATGACACCGGTCCGATCTGCCGGTCAAAACACAGTATCGGCCTGTAGTAACCGCAGCGTTAATCGGCAAAAGCCTTTTCAGCGCCGCTTGGCCTCGATGCAATCCCAGACCTTGGCGGCGATATCGGGACCGCCGAGCCGTGCGATCGCGCGAATTCCGGTTGGCGATGTGACGTTGATTTCGGTGAGATTGCCGTCGATGACGTCGATGCCGACCAGCAGCAGGCCGCGCTGGCGCAGCGTCGGCCCGATCCGTTCGCAGATTTCCCGCTCGCGCGGCGTCAGATCGGTGGATTGCGCCGCGCCGCCGCGCACCATGTTGGAGCGCAGATCATCCGAGGCCGGCACGCGGTTGACAGCGCCGGCAAACTCGCCGTCCACCAGCATGATGCGTTTGTCGCCGTGCTTCACAGCCGGAAGGAAGCGCTGGGTGACCCACGGCTCGCGGAAGGTGACGGAGAACATGTCATAGAGCGAGCCGAAATTGAGATCGTCAGCGGTGATGCGGAACACGGCGCCGCCGCCGTGGCCGTAGAGCGGCTTCATCACGACATCGCCGTGCTCGGCGCGAAAGGCCTTGATCTCGTCGAGGTCGCGCGAGATCAGGGTCGGCGGCATCAGGTCGGAAAACTCCATCACCAGCACCTTTTCGGGCGCGTTGCGCACATGCGCCGGATCGTTGACGACGAGCGTCTTCGGATGGATTCGCTCGAGCATGTGCGTGGTTGTGATGTAGGCCATGTCGAACGGCGGATCCTGCCGCAGCAGGATCACGTCAAACGCCGCGAGGTTCTCACGTTTCGCATCACCCAGCGTGAAATGATCGCCGTCGGTGTCACGTACGCTGAGCGGCTGCACGGTGGCGAAGACCTCGCGGCCGCGCTGCGCCAGACGGTCCGGCGTGTAGTAGCTGACGGCATGGCCACGCTTCTGCGCCTCCAGCAGCATCGCAAAGGTGGAATCGCCGCGGATGTTGATGCGGGCGATCGGATCCATCTGGACGGCGACTTTCAGGCTCATCGGATTTCCACGCTAGGACATGAAGGTGCGGAGGCAATCTGGGCGATCTGTCGCCATCTTTCCAGCCGTAATTGCGGTGGGCAGCATCTCGGTCACGGTTTCGTCGCATCGAATGCCGCAACCAGATGGCGCGGCAGGCGACCCGGAACGACCAGCATGGCGTCGAAACGCAGCTCGTGCTTGTCGTATTGCGGACGGGTGGCGAGCCAGGCTTCCGCGGTGGCGATGATTCGTTGCTGCTGGTACGGCGTGATGGCGTAGGCTGCGTCGTCCAGGGTTGCACGCGCCTTGACCTCGATGAATGCGATGATCCCGCGCCGGCGTGCGATGATGTCGATCTCGCCCGTGCGCGAGCGAAACCGTCGGGCCACGATCCGATAGCCCTTGGCGATCAGCCACGCGGCGCAGCGGCTCTCGGCCGACAGGCCGCTCTGAAAAGCCGCTATCCGTTCGGGTGCGGCCTCGCGCGCCGCATCAGGTTTCAGGGGCTGCGGGACGTCAGCTTTCTTCATCGTCTGAGCTTCGCTTCGCAAGATCCAGCGCACGCGCATACACCTCGCGCCTGGGCCGGCCCGACAGTTCGACAGCATGCGCGACCGCGTCCTTGACGCTCCGGCTCTTCATCGCTTCCTTCAGAATGTCGTCGATCTCGTCCGTGCTCAGCCGCTGCGAGTCTGCATCCGGCGGACCGACGACGATGACGAATTCACCGCGTGTTTCGTGGTGATCGGCTTCGGCTGCGAGCGCGCTGAGCGGCGCGCGGCGAACGTCCTCATGAAGTTTCGTCAGCTCGCGGCAGACCGCAGCCTGGCGCTCGCTCATGACATCAGCGAGATCGCGCAGCGTGTCGGCGATACGCGAGCCGCCTTCGAACAGGACGAGGGTGGCATCGATCGTCGCCAGGTCCTTGATCCGAGCGCGGCGCGCCCCTTCCTTTGGCGGCAGAAATCCTTCGAAGTAAAAGCGATCGGTCGGCAGGCCGGCGACGGTGAGCGCTGCCAGCAACGCGGAAGCGCCGGGAATCGGCGTGACCGCGTGACCAGCAGCCGCGGCATCGCGGACCAGCTTGAAGCCGGGATCGGAAATCAGCGGCGTACCTGCATCCGATACAAGAGCGACCGTCGCGCCTTGCGCCAGCCGTTCCAGCAGTTTCGGCCTTGCGGTTGGCGCATTGTGCTCGTGATATGGCACAAGCGGCGTTGCGATCAGAAACCTGTCGAGCAGGCGACGTGTGACGCGGGAGTCCTCGCAGGCGATCACGTCGGCCCCGGCGAGGGTTTCGAGAGCGCGCAGAGTGATGTCGCCGAGGTTCCCGATCGGCGTCGCGACAAGGTAAAGGCCCGGCGAGGGGCGGGAAGCCGGCACGGTCGTCCCCGCAATGGTGAACGTCCGCAACCGTTCATTCGGGGGGAGGGAGGCAGGCTGTGAGGTCGGCTTGGCGCGCATGCGGTCCAATCTAGCGGGCACGGCGGCGAACGTCATGGCGCCACGACGCGAATTCCGGTCCAAACTGTTCCGATACGGGACGTCTGCCACAATGCTTGCGGCCTGGTTAATCATTGGACGACAATATGCCTGAATTGGTATCCAGATGGTCCTGCTCAACCACGACCGGAAACCGGGCAGGCAAGTCCGGTCCAGCGAAAGAGCCGCGATGGCAAATCCGTTAATGTTGCTGCCCCAGCGTGTAGGGGCCACTCGCCGCGCAGCCCTCGGGTTGATCCTCGCGGCACCTGCGGCCGGCTGTGCTGGTGTGCAGTCGGCGATTTCAAATTTCACCAGCTCGGGCCAGCCGCCGGCCCCCGCCGGCCCGCCGCAGCAGCCAACCGCGGTCGGCACAGGCTCGATCCGCGTTGGCCTGATCCTGCCATTGTCGGGTGGCGGCAACGCCGGCGTGGCGGCGCAGTCGATGCGCAATGCCGCCGAACTGGCGCTCATCGAATTCCAGAACCCGAATGTGCAGCTCCTGGTGAAGGACGATGCGAGCAGTCCACAAGGCGCGCAGCAAGCTGCCCAGCAGGCGATCGACGAAGGTGCGGAGATCATCCTTGGGCCGCTGTTCGGTGTGGCCGTGCCCGGCGCGGCGCAGGCTGCCCGCAGCCGCAACATTTCGGTGATTGCGTTCTCTACGGACTCGAGCGTCGCGGGCCGCGGCGTCTATCTCCTGAGCTTCCTGCCGGAGACCGATGTCGACCGCATCGTCGCTTACGCAGCGAGCACAGGTAAGCGATCGTTCGCCGCGATGCTTCCCGAGAACGCTTACGGCAATGTCGTGGAGGCGGCGTTCAAGCAGGCCGCGCCGCGCCGTGGAGCGCGCATCGTCGCCTTCGAGCGCTACGGTGCCGACCGCGCGCAGATGCAGAACTCGGCGCGCAACATCGCGCAGGCCCTGCCGCAAGCTGATGCGCTGCTGTTGGCCGACGATGGCGATGCGCTCGCGGGCCTGACAGATTCGCTCACGGGCGCCGGCGCAAACCTGCGCAATGTTCAGCTCTACGGCACGGGACTCTGGGACAATCCGCGCGTGTTCTCCAATCCTGCCTTGCAAGGCGGTCTCTATGCCGCGCCTGATCCCGCCGGCTTCCGCGCATTTGCGGGACGCTATCGGGCGAAATATGGCCAGGACCCGGTGCGCACTGCGACCCTTGCCTACGACTCGGTCGCACTCGTTGCAGCGCTTGCGAAGACACAAGGGCCTCAGCGCTTCTCGGCGGAGGTGCTGCAAAACCCGTCGGGGTTCGCTGGCATCGACGGACTGTTCCGCTTCAAGGCCGACGGCACCAACGAGCGCGGACTCGCCATCATGCGTGTGGGAACGAGTGGCGCGCAGGTCGCCGCCGCGGCGCCGCGGAGCTTCGGCGTCTAGGCGGACCTTCGTTTACGAAAGAAAGCTGGTGATCTACGCCGCCAGATCGGCGACGACAGCGTCGAGTACCGGAAATCCCTCTTGCGTGACGCGCAGCCGGCCGTCACCGTCCACGGTGATGGCGCCTTCATTGCGCAGCAACTCGATCCGGTCCTGATCCAGCGCGCGTCCGGCAAGCGTGCGATAGCGCTCGGGGTCGATCCCTTCGCGCAACCGCAAGCCCATCAGCAGGTATTCGTCAGCCCGCTCTTCGTGCGTCAGCGCATCATCGATAACCACGCCATGCCCGAGCTGCTCCACGCGCATCAACCAGGTCTCGGGCCTTTTTTCAGTCGCGGTCGCCCGGCGCGTCCCGCCGACGTCGATGCGGCCATGCGCACCGGGACCGACGCCCGCATACTCGTCGCCGCGCCAATAGACGAGATTATGTCGGCATTCCGCGCCCGGGCGCGCGTGATTGGATATTTCGTAGGCGGGAAGTCCCGCCGTCGCGCAGATCTCCTGCGTCACGTCGTAGAGTGCGCGTGCGTTCGTGTCGTCGGGAATCACCAGCTTGCCGGCGGCATGCAGGCCGGCGAACGGCGTCTCCGGCTCGATGGTGAGCTGATAAAGCGAAAGATGCTCGGCCGCCTCGGCGATCGCGCGCCGCAGTTCTCGGGTCCAGCCGTCCACGGTCTGGCCCGGCCGGGCGTAGATCAGGTCGAACGAGTAACGATCGAAAGCGCTGCGCGCGATCGCGACCGCGTCAAGCGCTTCGCGCGCGCTGTGCATGCGGCCGAGCGCTTTCAGCGACACATCATCGAGCGCCTGCACGCCGAGCGACACGCGATTGACTCCGGCTGCGCGGTAGCCGTGGAAGCGTGTGGCCTCGACGCTGGTGGGATTGGCTTCCAGCGTCACCTCGACGTCGCGGGCGACACGCCAGTTCCTGCCGATTGCGTCGAGCACGGCACCCACGGTCTGTGGCTGCATCAGCGAGGGCGTTCCGCCGCCGAGAAAGATCGAGGAGACGGTGCGGCCGGGGGTCCGCTCTGCCGTCGTCGCTATCTCGCGGGCAAAGGCGCGGGCGAAACGCTCCTCGTCGATTGCCGCGTGCCGCACATGGCTGTTGAAATCGCAGTACGGGCACTTCGACAGGCAGAAGGGCCAGTGCACGTAAACACCGAAGGCGCTCGCGTCAGCTGCGGACAAGGCATCTCTCCGCCAGCTTCACGAATGCGCGGGCGCGGTGCGACAGCCCCATACCCAGCGGCGGCAGCCCATGCTTTTCGTCGGCGGTCATCTCGCCGAACGTTCGCGCGTGACCGTTCGGCAGAAAGGCCGGGTCGTAACCGAAACCGGCCGTCCCGCGTGGCGGCCAGACCCATGTGCCGTCAGCCCGCGCCTCGACCTCCTCGCAATGTCCGTCCGGCCAGGCGACACATAGCGCGGATACGAAATGTGCACCCCGCCGTGCCGGCTCGGTTGCACCGCGCTCCTGTAGCAGGCGCTCGATGCGGGCCATCGCCGCATTGAAGTCCTTCGCAGGGCCTGCCCAGCGCGCGGAATGGATGCCCGGCTGCCCGCCCAGGGCATCAATTGCGAGGCCCGAATCATCGGCGAACGCCGGAAGCTTTGCAGCTTGGGCGGCGGCCTCGGCCTTGATCCGCGCATTGGCTTGAAACGTCGTGCCGGTCTCGTCCGGCTCGCCCAGCCCGAGCTCGCCTGCCGAAATCGCTTCGATGCCGTACGGCGCGAGCAGGTCGCGCATTTCCGTCAGCTTGCCGGGGTTGTGGGTCGCGATCACGAGCCGGCCCTCGATTCGGCGGTGCGAATTCATTTGGGCTTTCTATCAGATTCGGACGTCAAGCAACGGCCATCTTCTGCAGGTCGCAGAGCCGGCCGATGCCCTTTTTCGCCAGCGCCATCAGTGCGAGGAACTCGTCCGACGAGAACGGCGTCCGCTCGGCGGTGCCCTGCACCTCGATAATCCGGCCGTCGCCGGTCATGACGAAGTTTGCGTCGGTCTCGGCCTCCGAGTCTTCGGCATAGTCGAGATCCAGCACCGGCGTACCGTTGTAGATTCCGCAGGAGACCGCAGCGACATGGTCGCGCAGCACGGTTCCTTTCACCATGTTGCGTGCCTTCATCCAGTTCAGGCAGTCGGCCAACGCGACCCAAGCGCCGGTGATCGACGCGGTGCGCGTTCCGCCATCCGCCTGCAGCACGTCGCAATCGACGGTGATCTGCCGCTCGCCGAGGGCCACCAGATCGACCGTCGTGCGCAGCGCCCGGCCGATCAGCCGCTGGATCTCCACCGTGCGGCCGCTCTGCTTGCCGGCCGAGGCCTCGCGCCGCGTCCGCTCGAGCGTTGCACGCGGGAGCATGCCGTATTCGGCGGTGACCCAGCCGCGTCCCTGGCCTTTCAGCCATGGCGGCAGCCGATCCTCCAGCGTCGCCGTCACCAGCACGTGGGTGTCGCCGAATTTCACGAGGCAGGAGCCTTCGGCATATTTGACGACGCCGCGCTCGAGCGTGACGGCGCGCAATTCGTCGGGTGCACGGCGGCTTGGCCGCATAGGCTGGTCTCCGCAATCGATGATTGTTGCCGGTGCTTTTAGGCGCGCCCTACCGGCGCGGCAAGGGCTTGGAACCGCTTGCGGGGCAACCTGCTTGAAACTACCCCCCAAGATGGACAATTCTGGCGTCGGAATGGAGGTCAACTTGGCTGGAAGCGATCCGAACGCCCACCTGAGCACGTTGCACGCAGGGTTAGCCGAACTCAACGAGCGCTCGCGGGATATTTTCCGGCAGATCGTCGAGAGCTACCTCGCGACCGGCGAGCCGGTCGGCTCACGCAATGTTTCGCGCCTGATCACGCTGCCGCTGTCGCCCGCGTCGGTGCGCAACGTCATGTCGGATCTCGAACAGCTCGGGCTGATCTATGCGCCGCACACGTCGGCGGGCCGCCTGCCGACCGAGCTTGGCTTGCGTTTCTTTGTCGATGCGCTGATGCAGGTCGGCGACCTGACGGAGGACGAACGGCAATCGATCCAGACGCAGCTCGCGTCGGTCGGCCGTGCGCAATCGGTCGAGGCTGCGCTCAGCGAGGCCATGACGCGACTGTCGGGCCTCACGCGCGCGGCGGCCGTCGTGCTGACAGCGAAGTCGAACGTGCGGTTGAAGCACATCGAGTTTGTGCGGCTTGAGCCGGAACGTGCATTGGCGGTTCTGGTGGCTGAAGACGGCCAGATCGAGAACCGCGTCTTGCCGTTGCCGCCCGGTGTGCCGATGTCGGCGCTCACCGAAGCCTCGAACTTCCTCAACGCACGGATCAGAGGTCGCACACTCGCCGAAGCGCGCGCGGAACTCGAGCAGGCGATGGCTGCGAGCCGTCACGAACTCGACCAGCTCACGCAGAAGGTGATCTCGGCGGGGCTGGCAAGCTGGTCCGGTGGCGAGAGCGACGACCGACAGCTGATCGTGCGCGGGCATGCGAACCTGCTCGATGATCTGCACGCCATGGAAGACCTTGAGCGGGTGCGGTTGTTGTTCGACGATCTGGAGGCCAAGCGCGGCGTCATCGACCTTCTGGGTCGCGCCGAGCGCGCCGAAGGCGTACGCATCTTCATCGGTTCGGAGAACAAGCTGTTCTCGCTGTCGGGGTCCTCGACCATCGTCGCGCCCTATCGCGACAACGCCGGTCACATCGTCGGCGTGCTCGGCGTCATCGGTCCGACCCGGCTGAATTATGCACGGGTGATCCCGACGGTGGACTATGCCGCGCGCATCGTCAGCCAGATGCTCGGCGGGTAACCAAATCAAAATGCCTTGATTTTCCGGGACAAAGCACCGATATGCCGCCTGACACAATTTGCGGCACACGTTTGCAGCATAAGGTTTGCGGAATGAGCGATAGCAACGGGCAGAAGCCAAAAGAGGGCCGGGAGACCGCGGCGCAGGACAACGAGCCGAAGGTGTCCAAGCCCTATATCATGCCTGATGAACCGGAAGAGGGCTCGGCGGAAGCGGTCGCCAAGGAACTTCTTAACAAGGAACTCGGCGAAACCCGTGACCGGATGCTGCGCACGCTCGCCGAGATGGAGAACCTTCGCAAGCGGACGTCGCGTGAGATATCGGATGCGCGCGCCTACGGTATCACGGCGTTCGCGCGTGACGTGCTCGATATCGCCGACAATTTGCAGCGAGCCCTCGATGCCGTTCCCGCTGAAGCGAAGGCTGCGGCCGACCCGGGCCTGAAGGCCCTGATCGAAGGCGTCGAGCTCACCGAACGCTCGCTGCTCAACACGCTGGAGAAGAACGGCGTAAAGAAGTTCGATCCCACGGGCGAACGGTTCGATCCGAATTTTCAGCAGGCGATGTACGAAGTCCCCGATCCATCGGTGCCTGCCGGCACGGTGGTGCAGGTGGTGCAGGCCGGTTACCTCATCGGCGAGCGCGTGTTGCGCCCAGCGCTTGTGGGCGTGTCGAAGGGCGGCGCAAAGCCGGCGCCAGCGCCGCAGCCGGCTTCGCCTGATTCGGATAACGCGGCCTGACGTTCTGAATTTTTCAGGATGCCGCGTTAGCGGCGGTCGATGCCGTCGCGCACCGCACGGAAGCGCGTGAACATCTGCGGCCACTCCTTGCGCGCCGAGGCGGCGATGATACGCAACGTGGCGCCGCCGCCGAAGCGCAGCCATTGCACGACGGTCACCGGTTTGTCGTCCTTGATGCTGGTTCCCTCGACGCGTATTTCGTGGCCGGCGGCCCCGCCGATGCGCATCGGTTCGGAATTCGTGATCCGCCCCTCGCGGAGCCCCGGGATCGTTGTCGCAAGCTGCCGCGCAAGCCGCTCGCGTCCATCCGGCTGGTCGGCCGACACGCGTGCAACCGAAATCAACACGTAAGGCGCCCCCGACAGCGCGCCCTCCTCGTCGCCGTCGAGCAGCATGACGGCCTGTCCCGGCACCAGGGTGCGCACATTCTTGAACCCCGAAAGGTCGGAAACCTTAAACGGCAGCAGCTCGAGTTGCTCTTCGGCGGGGACCTCCGCGCGCAGCATCGTCGATGCCAGCATCCGCCGAATTGCATGATCGGGATAAGCTTTGGCCGCGGCCTCCGGCACGTCCACGGAGATGTATCCGGCGATTCGTCCATCGGAAACGATGATCGCCACCCGGCCGTTGTTCGGTCCGCTGTTCGGCCCGCCGGCGCGGCTGAGATAGGCCCTGCCTGCGGCCGTCTCGAAGGCCTGCGCGTCCTCCATGGCCGTCGGCAGGGGCTTGCGCTCCCTCATCGCCGTGTCGATCGCGTCGAAGGCCGAAGGCGGCATTTCACGCAAAGTGACGCTCAGATTGTTGTCGGGGTTTTCAAAGCCGGCGCCGTTCTTCAGCGGAACGATGCCGTCCAGCGGCACAAGGCCGATCCGTGAGCCCGGCGGATAAACGACGTCGCTGGCGAAGGCGCTTCCTGCAAGGATCAGAAGAGCCAGCGGTGCGGCCAGAATGGATCGCAAGGCAGTCGGTCCGATGCGCATGGGAGGTCTTCTGGGTCCGCTTTTGGGCCGTTTGATGTTGTGACGTTGTCGCTGGCGAGGGAGGCGGGAAGCCTCCTTCCCCTTACCCGGCCTGGCAGAATCATGAAAGCGTGGTCGCGGATTCGTGACCAAATCTCTTGCGGCCCGGTGCGGCTCTCTTATATCTCCGGCGAACGTCCCAAGAGATTGGGGCGCAATGCATTTGGGAGCCGGATTGGGTCGAATTGGGCACATGGCCCGCGACCCTGCTCGGGTGCCGGTCTGGGCCCGGCTGGCTCGCCGCAGAGAAAGGGTTAGAAGACCATGGGAAAGGTCATTGGTATCGATCTCGGCACCACGAATTCGTGTGTTGCTGTTATGGACGGCAAAACGCCGAAAGTGATTGAGAACTCCGAAGGCGTACGGACGACACCTTCGATCGTCGCTTTCACCGATGATGGCGAGCGCCTCGTCGGCCAGCCGGCCAAGCGCCAGGCCGTCACCAATCCGGAAAAGACGTTCTTCGCAGTGAAGCGCCTGATCGGCCGCCGCTACGACGACCCGATGGTCGAAAAGGACAAGCAGCTCGTTCCCTATAAGATCGTCAAGGCCAGCAACGGCGACGCGTGGGTCGAGGCCGACGGCAAGACCTACTCGCCCTCGCAGATTTCCGCGTTCATTCTGCAGAAGATGAAGGAGACGGCGGAAGCCCATCTCGGCCAGAAGGTCGATCAGGCCGTCATCACGGTGCCCGCCTACTTCAACGACGCGCAGCGCCAGGCGACCAAGGACGCGGGCAAGATCGCGGGCCTTGAAGTCCTGCGCATCATCAATGAGCCGACCGCGGCCGCGCTCGCTTATGGTCTCGACAAGGCCAAGGCTGGCACCATCGCCGTGTACGATCTTGGCGGCGGCACGTTCGACGTTTCGATTCTCGAGATCGGCGACGGCGTCTTCGAGGTGAAGTCCACCAACGGCGATACCTTCCTGGGCGGCGAAGATTTCGACATGCGCCTGGTCGGCTACCTGGCGGATGAATTCCAGAAAGAGCAGGGCATCAACCTGCGCAACGACAAGCTTGCCCTGCAGCGGCTGAAGGAAGCTGCGGAAAAGGCCAAGATCGAACTGTCGTCCACGACGCAGACCGAAATCAATCTGCCGTTCATCACGGCCGACCAGTCGGGTCCGAAGCATCTGACGATGAAGCTGACCCGCGCCAAGTTCGAGGCGCTGGTGCAGGATCTCGTCGACAAGACCATCGAGCCGTGCCGCAAGGCGCTGAAGGATGCCGGCCTCTCGGCCGGTGAGATCACCGAAGTTGTCCTGGTCGGTGGCATGACGCGCATGCCGAAGATCCAAGAAGTGGTGAAGCAGTTCTTCGGCAAGGAGCCCCACAAGGGCGTCAATCCGGACGAGGTCGTGGCGATCGGCGCTGCGATCCAGGCGGGCGTGCTGCAGGGCGACGTCAAGGACGTGCTGCTGCTCGACGTGACACCGCTGTCGCTCGGCATCGAGACGCTGGGTGGCGTCTTCACCCGCATCATTGATCGCAACACGACCATTCCGACCAAGAAGAGTCAGGTGTTCTCGACGGCCGAAGACAACCAGAACGCCGTCACCATCCGCGTCTTCCAGGGCGAACGCGAGATGGCGGCCGACAACAAGATCCTCGGCCAGTTCGACCTGATGGGCATCCCGCCCGCGCCGCGCGGCATGCCGCAGATCGAGGTGACGTTCGACATCGACGCCAACGGCATCGTCAACGTATCGGCGAAAGACAAGGCGACCGGCAAGGAGCAGCAGATCCGCATTCAGGCGTCGGGCGGTTTGTCGGAGGGCGACATCGACAAGATGGTCAAGGATGCCGAAGCGCATGCCGCCGACGACAAGAAGCGGAAGGAAGCCGTCGAGGCGAAGAACCACGCCGATGCGTTGGTGCATTCGACCGAGAAGGCGCTCGCCGAACACGGTTCGAAGGTCGGCGAGAGCGATCGCCGCGCGATCGAGGACGCCGTCGGCGACCTGAAGGAAGCGCTGAAGGGCGACGATGCAGAGGCGATCAAGGCCAAGACCAACACGCTGGCGCAGGCTTCGATGAAGCTTGGCGAAGCGATGTACAAGCAGCAGCAGGCCGAGGCCGAAGGTGCTGCGCCCGGCGGAGGTGAAAAGAAGGACGATGTTGTCGACGCGGAGTTCACCGAGGTCGACGACGACAAGAACAACAAGAAGTCTGCGTAAGTTTAAGGAGACGATGACCCCTCATCCTTGAGATGGGACGAGGGGTCATTCTTAAGCTGAGGACTGCATCTTGAGCACGCGTTCGTTCAAGAAATGCCCCTTGGGATGCAGATGAGGACCGGGCGGGTTTGACGGATGTCCACCAAGCGCTGCTACTACGAGACGCTGGAAGTTGAGCGTTCTGCGGACGATTCAGTCCTGAAGACCGCTTTCCGCAAGCTTGCGATGAAATGGCACCCGGACAAGAATCCGGGCGACCAGACCAGTGAAATCCGCTTCAAGGAAATCAACGAGGCCTATGAGGTCCTGAAGGACCCGCACAAGCGCGCGGCCTATGACCGCTTCGGTCATGCAGCCTTCGAGCAGGGCATGGGCGGCGGTGCGCATGGCTTCGGCAACGATTTCGGCTCGGCGTTCAGCGATATCTTCGAAGGCATCTTCGGGATGGCGAGCGGCCGGCGTTCCGGCGGGCGCGAGCGCGGTGCGGACCTCCGCTACAATATGGAGATCACGCTCGAGGAGGCATTCTCGGGCAAGACCGCGCAAGTGCACATTCCGACATCGGTCACGTGCGAGGCGTGCTCGGGCACAGGCGCGAAAGCTGGCTCGAAACCGAAGGCCTGCGCGATGTGCGGCGGTGTCGGCCGGATCCGTCAGGCACAAGGCTTCTTCCAGGTCGAACGCACCTGCCCGGGCTGCCACGGCCGCGGCCAGACGATCGAAGATCCGTGCACCGCGTGCTCGGGCTCTGGGCGGGTCCTGCGCGAGCGCTCGCTATCAGTGAACATTCCTGCCGGCGTCGAGGACGGCACGCGCATCCGGCTTGCCGGCGAAGGCGAGGCAGGCGTGCGCGGCGGGCCGCCGGGCGATCTGTATATCTTCCTGTCGCTCTCGCCGCATGATTTCTTCCAGCGCGACGGTGCCGATCTGCATTGCCGTGTGCCGGTCTCGATGGTGACCGCGGCGCTCGGTGGTGAGTTCGACGTGCCGACGATCGAGCGCACCAAGAGCAAAGTGAAGGTGCCGGCAGGAACGCAGTCCGGTCGCCGATTCCGCATTGCGTCAAAGGGCATGCCAGTGCTGCGCTCGCGCCAGGTCGGCGATATGTACGTCCAGGTTGTAGTCGAAACCCCACAGAACTTGACGAAAAAACAGAAGGAGTTGCTGGCGGAATTCGAGAAGCTTTCGTCCGACGAGACTCAGCCGGAAGCCGAAGGTTTCTTCGCCCGCGTCAAGGACTTCTTCGGCGCGCGCGCTTGAGACGTGCCGTTCCAGCGCCGACTCATTTGCTTGACCGGTTTCCTATTGCTCTATACGTCTATGACGGGTCCGTGACACCCGTTCGGTAGCGAAATGCCTTTGCAGTCCTCCCTGCGCGTCCAAAAGAAGCCTCCGCGTCTTGACGACGAGGTCCGCTTTCTCCGCTCGTGGATTGAAAAGCCGCTGCATGTGGGGGCTGTCATGCCCTCCAGCAAAGTGCTCGCCCGCACCATGGCGCAGTTCGTCAACCCGAACGCACCCGGTCCCATCGTCGAGCTCGGCCCCGGCACCGGCGCCATCACCAATGCGCTGATCGAACGTGGCGTCGATCCATCCCAGCTCGTGCTGGTTGAATACAACCCCGGATTCTGCGCGCTTCTGCGTGACCGTTTCCCCACGGCCACAATTGTCCAGGGCGACGCCTATTCGCTGCGCGAATCGCTGTGGCAGACACTGGCCATTCCGGCCTCGGCCGTCGTCTCCGGCCTGCCGCTCGTGACCAAACCGATGCGCCAGCGCGTGAAGCTCCTGCGCGAGGCGCTGGCGCTTTCCCATCCGGGTGCCCCGTTCATCCAGTTCACCTACTCCGTCGCTCCGCCGATCCCGAAATCCCTTCCGGGAGTCTCGACGCGCGCGTCGGAGCGGATCTGGTTGAATATTCCGCCTGCGCGGGTCTGGGTCTATCGCAAGGGATAGCCGAGTTGTGCGATAGAGGCGCGGTCGGTTGATTCAAGTCCGCGGCAACTCTTTCGACGAGCTGATGGCCACAGTCAAAATCCTGATCATTCCCGGTTCACTCCGGACCGGCTCGCTCAACGCGCGGCTCGCGGCGGTGATCGCCAAGGAATTTGCAGTCGCCAATGTCGACGTGACGCGGTTGTCGCTCGCGGACTATTCACTGCCGATCTATGACGGCGATCTGGAGGTGAAGTCGGGCGTGCCGAAGAGCGCCGTCAACCTCGAACGCATGATGAGCGCGCATCATGGCATCGTGTTCGTCACGCCCGAATACAACTCCTCACTGCCGCCGCTCGTGAAGAATGCCATCGACTGGGTTACCCGGGTCGAGGATCGCGGACGGACGCAGGGACAGGTGTTTCGCGAGCGTGCATTCGCAATCGCCTCGGCATCAGAAGGACGGCTCGGTGGTTCGCGCTGTCTGGCCGCGCTGCGGCTGATCCTCTCCGGCTGCCGTGCCACCGTCATTCCCAATCAGCTGGCGCTGTCGTTCGCCGACCACGCCTATGACGATGCGGAGCGGCTGAAGCACAAGGCAGACGCCGATACATTGCGGGCGATGGTGATGCAGCTGATCGACGTGGCGCAGCAGATGACGAGGGGGATATGATTGCATCGAACCAGGCGCGCGCGCGCACGCAACAGAGAGGCGGGATGAGCGAAGACATCAGCCCGCGCGACTGCCTGATAGTCGCGCTCGATCTGCCCTCGCTTGCCGAGGCCGAAGCTATCGTCGCGCGGCTTGGCGACAGTGTGTCGTTCTATAAGATCGGCATGGAACTGACGTATGCCGGCGGCCTCACGCTGGTCGAGCGGCTTGTGGGGGACGGCAAGAAGGTCTTCATCGATCTGAAGCTGCACGACATTCCGAACACGGTGGAACGCGCCACCCGGCAGATTGCCAAACTCGGTGCGAGCTTCCTGACGGTGCATGCCTATCCGCAGAGCATGACAGCCGCACTGGCAGGCGTTGCCGGGTCGGAATTGAAGCTGCTCGCTGTGACGGTCATGACGTCCTACGACGACGCCGACCTTGCCGCCGCCGGATACGCGTTCAGCGTGAAGGACCTGGTCGCCCGCCGGGCGGTGCAGGCGAAGGAGGCAGGCATTCACGGGCTCGTCCTGTCGCCCGAAGAAGTGGTGAATGTTCGCGCGCTTGTCGGCCCGCAGATGAGCCTGGTCACGCCCGGCATTCGACCGGCAGGCGCCGCGGTCGGAGACCAGAAGCGGATCATGACGCCCGCTTTGGCAATTGCCGCCGGCGCCGATCATCTCGTGGTCGGTCGACCGGTCACCGGTGCGGCCGATCCGGTCGCGGTCGCCGAGCAGATCGTGGCCGACATCGCTTCAGCGCGCCAATCGAGCAAAACGGAGCGCAAGTAGCGGGTCGACCTTCAACGGAGGGCAAGATGGCGAAGGGCTATTGGATCGGACGCGTCGACATCCACAACATGGATGGCTACAGGGGCTATGTCGAGGCGAACGGCGAAGTGTTCCGGAAGTATGGCGCCCGCTTCCTTGTCCGCGGCGGACAGTTTGAGACGCGGGAGGGCACATCACGTTCGCGAAACGTCGTGCTCGAGTTCAAGGACTACGCCACTGCGCTCGCCTGCTACAACTCGCCGGAATACCAGAAGCTGGTCGCGATCCGCGCACCGCATTCAACCGCCGACATCGTCGTCATCGAAGGCTATGATGGGCCGCAGCCTTAAGGTGCCCGGCCCTGAAAGGGCGAGGGGCGACAACTACCGTCCGAGATTCTCCGGCACGATCAGCGGCACGTAGCCGAACACGCCGGGCGAATCCGGGTCGACGATGATGCGAACGGCGTGGATGTCGTCTTCGCCGTACACCATCAGCTTCATCACGTTCGGAATTGGCTTGCCGCGACTGTTGCGCATCGGTTTGAGCTCGATGAAGTGCTCGTCGCCGTTGATCACCAGCACTGGCTTGCCGAAGGCGCGCGCGCCCCGGTCGATCGCGTCGAGGATCCTGGCGAAGCCGGATTGGCGCGGCATCGCGCCGTTCGGAAAGCGCGCCTGGTCGAACTCCGCCTGCATGAAGATGACTATCGCCTTTGCGTTGGTCTCTTGCGCCTGCCTGAAGCCGTCATCGATCCACACGACATTGGCGGCATCGCGCGCGAAGAACTCAGTCGCTGCGGCCGGGTCCTGCGCTTCGAAGCCGTTGTTCGAACCGACGGCATGCACACTGATGAAATGCACGTCGTTCTTGCTGAAGCGCGCATTTTCCACATGGCTTGCGTAAGTCGTCATGATCTGCGCCTGGCTTTCGACCGTCATCGGCGCCTTGCCGAGCGATCGTCCGGGCTCCGGAAAGAACATCGTGCGCAGCTTTGCCAGTCGCTCGCGCGGATCGAACGCGCCAGCCTCTGGCCGATGGCAATCGGTCCACTCGTTGTCGCCGGGCGTGTAGATGAGTGGCCCCTCGAAGGTCTGGATCTGGTCGAGCGCGCGCTGCAACTCCGCATCCGTGCAGGGCGTGCCGCCGGCTTTGATGTCGCCGACATGGATCGTGAATGCGGGCTTGAGGCTGTTGACTGCGGCGATCAGCCTGTCGAACTTCGAAATATCACCGGGGAGCTTATAGGGCATGTCGCCCAGCGCGACGAAAGAGAACGCTCTGTCTCCACCGACGGTTTCCGCGGCCCATGCTTCCGTGGTCAAGGCCGGCGCCGCCATCAGTGCGATCGCAAGCGTGGCCAGGCGACAGAGCATCGGCAACCTCCGAAATAATTAAAATGGCAGGGAATCGTGACCGTCGCTTGACGTTCCGCGGCACGGTGAGTTGCCGCGCGCGACAAGCGCAGCTATACCGCACGGATTGCGGAGGACGGAAGACATGTCCGACATGCGCTTGATCGTGGCCGGTGCCGGCGGCCGTATGGGCCGTACGCTGGTGAAGACTATTTCGCAGACGAAGGGCGCGGTGCTCACCGGCGCGCTGGAGGCGCCGGGTTCGGCTTTGCTCGGACAGGATGCTGGCGTGCTCGCCGGGCTCCCGGCCAACGGTATCGCATTGTCCGCAGATCTTTGGGAACTTTCAAAAGACGCTGACGGCGTGATCGATTTCACCGTGCCGGCGGCGTCCATCGCCAACGTCGCCATCGCGGCGCAGCGCGGGATCGTGCATGTGATCGGCACGACCGGGTTGTCGGAATCCGACGAAGCGGTGATCCGCTCGGTCACCTCCCGCGCCATCGTCGTGAAATCCGGCAACATGAGCCTCGGCGTCAACCTGCTCGCGGCGCTGGTCAAGCGCGTGGCGAAGTCACTGGACGAGGATTTCGATATCGAGGTGCTGGAAATGCACCACAAGATGAAGATCGATGCGCCGTCCGGCACGGCGCTTATGCTCGGCGAAGCGGCGGCGAAGGGGCGCGGCGTGCGCTTGAGCGAGCGTTCGGTGCGGGTGCGTGACGGGTATACGGGCGAGCGACGACCGGGCGACATCGGTTTCGCCACGCTGCGCGGCGGCACGGTGGTCGGCGATCACACGGTGATCTTCGCCGGCGCCGACGAGCGGATTGAGCTCAGCCACAAGGCCGGTGACCGCGCGCTGTTCGCTACCGGTGCGGTGAAGGCCGCACTGTGGGCGCGCAACCAGAAGCCCGGCTTCTACACCATGGCCGACGTGCTCGGCCTCGGCGACTTCTAAAGGTCGCATCTTGAATCGGAGTGAGTAGGAATGAGTGAGCGTCTTCTCGTCCTGGTGCGTCACGGACAAAGCGAATGGAATCTGAAGAATCTCTTCACCGGATGGCGTGACGTCGACCTGACTGAGCTCGGTGTGAAAGAGGCGCGCGAAGCGGGCCGCAAGCTCAAGGCGCAGGGAGTGGGATTCGACGTCGCCTACACGTCGGCCTTGAAGCGCGCTCAGCGAACGCTCTCGCTCGTACTGGAGGAGATGGGCACGACCGGACTGCCGATCTCGAAAGACCAGGCGCTGAACGAGCGCGACTACGGCGACCTGGCAGGATTGAACAAAGACGATGCGCGCAAGAAGTGGGGCGAGGAGCAGGTGCACATATGGCGCCGCTCCTACGACATCGCGCCCCCCGGTGGTGAAAGCCTGAAGGATACGCTTGCCCGCACCCTGCCCTATTACGTGCAGGAGATCCTGCCGAGCGTGCTGCGCGGTCAGCGCACCGTTGTCGCCGCGCACGGCAACTCGCTGCGCGCGCTGGTGATGGTGCTCGAGCGGCTGTCACCGGAGGGCATCCTCGCGCGCGAAATCGCGACCGGCGTGCCGATCATCTATCGTCTTAATGCGGACTCGACGGTGGCATCCAAGCTCGATCTCGCGGCCTAGATTTTTCGGTTCAGGCCGCCTGTGGCGTTATACGCGCGCCGCCGCCCCTTGCCGTGTAAGGCTGCACGAACAGAGTAACGAAGCTCGCCGTGAACGCCGCCAGGGCCAGTATCGACATCAACGTGCGCAGCCCGTTCCAAAGCGTCCAGGGTTCGAGATAGTCACGCCAGATTCTCGGCGCGTCCTGCGGTGTCGGCGTGACGGTCGCCAGAGCCTCGTTCAGCGGCACACTGCAAAGCATCGTCACCATGAACGCGCCAACGCCGTAGATCGCGGTACCGCTCAGCGCGAACGCCAGCGGCCAGCCGCCGGCGCCGATGAGAAGAACAATCGCGACAGCGCCGAACGCCAGCGTGCCGAAGAATGAGAAAGCGAAGGTCGCGTTACGCACGACGGCGTTGATGCCCTGCATGGCTTTGATCGCCGACTCCGGATCAGTCGCCGCAAGTCCTGGCATGACCGAGCAGTAATAGGCGTAGAAGAATCCCGAAATCAGGGCCGAGGTGAAAATACAGAGTGCGAGAATAGACAGGCGTACCGAGCGCGTAGTCATCAATGCCCCCATCCGAACCGCTAGATCTGATCCAGATTTACTGGATCACATCGTTGCTTCTCTATTCGAGAGGCATGATCAGTCCGAAACATGATCCAGTCCGAAAACCGGTATCCATTTGTCGGGATCATGCCCTGCCGTTCAAGCAACGACGATAAGAGTCCGGATGGCAACGGTCATGTTACATTTTGGACATGTCCGGCTTCCCAGCCGAGCATCGCCTGTTTGCGTGTGACGCCCCAATGATAGCCGGTGAGCGCGCCGCTTTTGCCGAGCACGCGATGGCAGGGCACCACGAAGGAAATCGGATTTTTGCCGACCGCGGCGCCTACTGCACGCGACGCTTTGGGACTGTCGATGCGGCATGCGACGTCCGAGTAAGTGGTCGCGCGGCCCATTGGAATCTTCAACAGCGTCTCCCAGACACGGACTTCGAAGTCAGTGCCGATCAGCACGACGCGCAGCGGCTGGTCTTCTCGCCACAGCGTGGGGTCGAAGATACGCCGGGCGAGACTCGCGGTGCCGGGGTGATCTTCGAGATACGTGGCTCGCGGCCAGCGTCGTTGCATGTCGGCCAGCGCGGCATGCTCCTCGCCCGCGTCGGCGAAGGCGAGACCGGCGAGGCCGCGTCCGCTGGCGATCACGATGGCAGTGCCGAACGGCGAGGAATGAAAACCATAACGAAGCGTCATGCCGGCGCCGCCCGCCTTCCATTCGCCGGGCGACATGGCCTCGTGGGTGACGAACAGGTCGTGCAGCCGGCCGGGTCCGGAAAGGCCGCTCTCGAGCGCCGCGTCGAGCACGCTCGCCGAATCGCGCAGCAGGTTCTTTGCGTGATCCAGTGTCAGCGCTTGCATGAACGCTTTTGGCGTCAGTCCCGCCCAGCGGCGGAACAGGTGGTGCAGCTCGTCCGGCGTGACCGACGCGGCGTCGGCGATCGCTTCGATCTCAGGCTGGTCGCGCCAGTTCTCCGAGATGAAGGCGATGGCGCGGCGCACTGAATCATAGTCACGCAGCGCTGCGTTGTACGGGCCCGGCTTGGCCGGGCGGTGATTGGTCATGGTGAGGTTCATCATCATGGGAGTGATGTAGGCCTTGGCAGCCATGCGAACCACCCGATTTCCGACCCCGGGCTAGTTCACCGGATTATGGTCGATCCCGCGTTTCGCCGCGCCTAACGCGGCCGTTAAGGCCTTGGCAAAGCTGTCTTTTTCCTCAGGGCCGAGGAAGCTCGCGATGCTGAGGCTCCGCCCGCGGGAGACCAGCGCGAGCCGCTCGACGCCGAATTCCTCGTCGGCCTCGACATCCAGTCGCACCCAGAGCGGATTGAAGGTCCATTCGGACACGGCGCCGAGATGGCTAACGCGCCGCACATGCAAGGCCGAGGGGGTCACCGAGATTTCCTCATAGGCGGCGGCGCGATGGAAGTTCACCTTGAACGCCCAGTAGATCGCCAGTGCATCCAGACCGAAGAATCCGAGTACCGGCCATGCGCCCATCGAGAGAAAGACAAAGCCGGCAATGAAACTGACGACGCAGACAAACCCCATCAGCAACAGAAAACCGGTCCGGTTGAGCGACCGGTGCGGTGTGAGCAACGCGGAAAACAGCGTCGGCTCGTCGTCAAATGAATTGCCTGCGCTCATCGTCGTTCACTATACCGGGCCATGGCCAAAAAGACGATCTCAGCGGCGAAAAAGACGAGGGGCGGCCCTGCAAAATTGCCGCGCAAACCTGCCGCAAAGTCGCCAAAGCCAATCAAAAAAACTGCAAAGGCCCTCAAGCCTTCACCTAAGCCCTGGAGTCCCGAGGAGGTCAGGGAAGCGTTCCTGCGCTTTCAGAGGGCCAATCCCGATCCGCGTGGCGAGCTTGAGCACCTCAATCCGTTCACGCTCGTGGTGGCGGTCGCGCTGTCGGCGCAGGCGACCGATGCAGGCGTCAACAAGGCGACCCGCGAGCTGTTTCCCGTCGCCGACACCCCGCAGAAGATGCTGGCACTCGGCGAGGAGCGGCTGCGGGACTACATCAGGACCATCGGCCTCTACCGCAACAAGGCAAAGAATGTCATTGCGCTGTCGCAGAAGCTGATCGACGAGTTCGGCGGTGAAGTCCCGCGTTCACGCGAGGCACTTCAATCGCTCCCCGGCGTCGGGCGCAAGACCGCCAATGTCGTGCTGAACATGGCGTTCGGTGAGCCGACGATGGCTGTCGATACGCATGTCTTCCGCGTCGGCAACCGCACCGGCCTCGCGCCTGGAAAGACCCCGCTCGACGTGGAACTCGCGCTCGAGCGGGTGATCCCAAAGGAGTTCATGCTGCACGCGCATCACTGGCTGATTCTGCATGGGCGCTACACATGCGTCGCGCGCAAGCCGCGCTGTGGCGTGTGCATCATTGCCGACCTCTGCCGCTGGCCCGAGAAGACTGCGCAGGACTAGAACAGCGACTGCTGGCCGTGCGACCAAGATCATGGTCGCTGGGCTCGTCTCAATCTTCAGCGTCCATCTGGTGGAGTTTTGCGACGCGGCGGCGGAATTCCTCGTCGGTCGAGAATTCGGCGGAGAGATAGGACGAGATCAGATCACTGGCGAGCCATGGGCCGACGATCTTCGCGCCGATGCACATGACATTGACGTCGTCGTGCTCGACGCTCTGATGTGCGGAGTGGATGTCGTGGCAGACCGCAGCGCGGATGCCCTTCATCTTGTTGGCTGCGATCGAGGCTCCGACGCCGGTGCCGCAGACCATGATGCCCCGCTCGACCTCACCCGAGGTGATTTTCCGGGCGACCTCGCGGGCGATGTCGGGAAAGTCGACCGGCTTGTCGTCGTGGGAGCCGACATCGACGACCTCATGGCCGAGCGATTTGATGTGGTCGATGACGTGCTGTTTGAGCGACCAACCGGCATGGTCTGAACCGATCACGAGGCGCATGGGGACTTCCTGTTTCAGTTTGGAGATGAGGCCCGGCGCCCGACGGGGACGCCAGCATATGGTGTGAGCAGCGCTTTTTGGATCAGACGTTCGTACGCAGATCCAGTGCGCCGGTGCGGTGTCCCTGACGTTCCGATCAGCCTTACCGCAATCTCAGCCATCGGAACGTCAGAACGGGACATTAGCCGCGCATGTTCTCGGGCAGCTCGGTGCCGTGGAACTTCTTGTAGATTACGTTGAGCTTCCCGTTCTTGAGGTTCTGCTCGACCCAGGCATTGAGCTTCTCGAGCAGCTTCGGCTCACCTTTCTTCAGGCCGATGGCGAGGTCGAAATTGGTGATCGAGACCTTTGGCTCGAACGGACGCGAGGGCGCCTTGACGCCGATCTGGGAAACGATCGTCGCCGAGGTCGCCACGCAGTCAGCCTGGCCGGAGACTGCGGCCGTCACCATCGTTGCATCGTCCTCGTAGCGGGCGAGCTTGAGGTCGCGGTCCTTCATGTTGGTCAGCGTCGTGTCCTGGGTGGTGCCGCGCGAGACCGCGATGGTCTTGCCCTTCAGATCGTCCCAGCTCTTCGCCTCGACCGATTTCAGGCAGCCGACGACGGACTGCAGAGCGGCATAGGGCTTGGAGAAGTCGATGACCTTTGCGCGCTCGGGGGTGACGGACAGCGTCGAAATGATGATATCGGCCTTGTTCGTTTGCACATTGGGAATTCGTGTCGCGCCCGTGGTCTGAACGAATTCGAGCTGCAAGCCCCAGTCCTTGGCGAGCAGTTCGGCAGTCTCGACATCCGAGCCCGTCGGCTTCATGGCGCTGTCGATCATTCCCGAGGGCGGAATTGCGAGGTCTGTGGCAACGCGGATCTTGCCGGTCTTGGTGATGTCGTCGAGCAGGTCCGCTTGGGCGGCGTGGACGGTGCAAGCCAGCGCAACTGACACTGTGGCGATTGTGAGAGTTCGTTTCATCCTTGGTCTCCTTTCCCTTGCTTGTCAGAGCCCGGTTCCGACGAACTGGGCGAGTTCCGGCGTGGCCGGTGTCGTGAGGATCGAGGCAGTTCCGGCTTCGTGGACCTTGCCCTCGTGCATGAACACCACGTGGCGGGCGATGCCCCGTGCGAACCCCATCTCATGCGTAACGATGACCATGGTCATGCCGTCAGCGGCGAGCGCTTCGATGACCTTCAGCACTTCGCCGGTCAGTTGCGGATCGAGCGCGGACGTCACCTCGTCGAACAGCATCACTTTGGGCTGCATGGCGAGTGAGCGGGCGATCGCCGCACGCTGTTGCTGACCGCCGGAAAGCTGCTCGGGATAGGCATCGAGCTTCTCGGAGAGACCAACCTTCGCGAGCATGGTGGCGGCGAGCTCGCGGGCCGCCGCCTTGTGCATGCCCTTCACCGAGACCGGTGCGAGCATGATGTTCTGCGCGATGGTCAGGTGTGGAAACAGGTTGTAGCTCTGGAAGACGATTCCGACGTCCTGCCGCAGCGCGCGCAGGTCGATATCGGGCGCGTCGACGCGGCGGCCGCAGACGTGGATCTCGCCGGAATCGATCTTCTCGAATCGGTCGATACAGCGCAGCGCCGTGCTCTTGCCGGAGCCCGAGCGGCCGATCAGCACCAGAACGTCGCCGCGGCCCACTGAGAAACTGACGCCGTCCAGCACTTTGAGCGCGCCGAAGCTTTTGTAGACACGATCGAGAACGACGAGTGGGCTTTCCTGCATCATGTTCTTCTGCCTTGTCAGGTCGGCATCAGCTTCGCACGACCCACGCCCATCCGACGCTCGAGGCGGCGGCTGAGGAGCGAGATCGGGAAGCAGAGGGCGAAATAGATCACAGCGACGATCGCGTAGATCAGGAAGGGTTCGAACAGCGAGTTGTTGATGATCTGCCCGGACCGGGCGAGTTCGACGAAGCCGACGACCGAGGCCAGCGAGGTATTTTTGATGATCTGGACCATGAAGCCGACGGTCGGCGGCGTGGCGATGCGGACGGCCTGCGGCAGAATGACCTTGAGCATTCGCTGCGTGCGGCTCAGGCCGAGCCCCTCAGCGGCCTCCCATTGCGGTCGCGGCACAGACTGAATGCAGCCGCGCCAGATCTCGCCGAAATAGGCGCCGACATAAATAGTCAGCGATGCGCCCGCAGCAGCGAGCGGCGTCATCGGAAAGCCGAGCGCAGCCAGGCCGAAGAAGCCGAGGAACATGATCACCAGCAGCGGCGTGCCTTGGACGAGTTGCACGTAGGCGCCGCTGGTCAGCCGCACCAGCTTGTTTGGAGAAACGCGCGCGAGCGCGATCAGGAAGCCGACGAGCCCGCCACCGATGAGTGCGATGGCCGAGAGCCCGATCGTCCAGAGCGCGCCCTGGCCGAGGAAAAGAAGATGGTTTGCGTTGAGTGACCCGCCCATGACCGACCTCTAAAGCGAGGTGCCCAGACGCCGGCGGCGCGGGAAGAGGATGAGCCCGAGCGCCCAGAAGGCAGCGCGCAGGACGAGCGACAGCACGACGTAACACAGCGCTACGAGGATATAGGTCTCGAAGGCGCGATAGGTGTCGGACTGCACGTAGTTGGCAACCGCCGTCAGCTCCTCGGCGGAGATTTGCGACGTGACTGACGAAGCCAGCATCAGCAGCACGAACTGGCTGGTCAGCGAGGGATAGACTTTTTCGATCGCCGGCAACAGGATGACATGCCAGTAGACCTGGACGCGTGAGAGGGCGAGCCCCTCCGCGGCCTCGATCTGGCCGGTCGGAATCGATTCGAAACCGGCACGCATGATCTCGGCTGTATAGGCGCCGACATTGATGGCGAGCGCGACGGCTGCCACCGAGAACGCCGAAAACTTGAAGCCGATGCTCGCAAGGCCGAAATAGACCAGAAAGATTTGCACGAGCAGCGGCGTGTTGCGGATCGCCTCGACATATCCGGCGCAGAGCGCGGCGATGAAACGGTTGCTGCTGCCGCGGCCGACCGCACAGAGCGTACCAACAGCACCGCCGATCAGAATCGCCATGAAGGCGAGCTCCAGCGTCATCACCGCGCCGTCGAGAAAGAGCGGCCAGCGCTCCAAAACGACGGAGAAGTCGAGGTTCAGGCCCATCGCCGCGGTCAGGCCCGGTTGGTCATGCGGTCGTAGACGCGGAACAGCGCCTGGTTGCCGTTGCTGCCTTCACAATGAGCGCGCGCCTCGACGTACTGACTCGTGACCAGCGCGGTGGCCGGCAGCGGCACCGAGAGCGCCTGCGCCTGCTCCTGCACGAGACGCAGATCCTTCAGCATCAGGTCGATGCGGAAACCTGCGCCGGCGTCACCGGCGATCATTGCGGGCCCGAGCTTGTCGAGCATCCAGGAGGCGGCGGAGCCACCGAGCAGGACCGTGCGCATCTGTTCGAGGTCGACGCCGCAGGCGCGACCGAGTGCGATCGCTTCGCAAACCGCCTGGATGTTGATCCCGCAGATCAGCTGGTTGCAGAGCTTGACCGCCTGGCCGGCCCCGGACGCTCCGACATGCGTGATCGTCGTCCCGATGCCGCGAAAGAAGGGCTCGGCCCTGGCGAAAGCCTCGCTTTCACCGCCGGCCATGATCGTCAGCGCTGCATTCTTGGCGCCGATCGGTCCACCGGAAACCGGCGCGTCGATGAAGTCGGTGCCCGCAGCCTTGAGGTCGGCGTGCATCCGGCGCACGGCAGCCGGAGAGATCGTGCTCATGTCAACGATAAGGCGGCCGGCAGGAGGCGATGCCAGCAAGCCGCCTTCGCCGTAAATGACCTCTTCGACTTGAGGCGTGTCAGGCAACATGGTGATGGCGACGTCAGCGCCGGCTGCGGCCTCGGCCGGGCTCTTCGCAGGCTTTGCGCCTTCGGCGACGAGTGCGTCGACGGCGCTGCCGAGGATGTCAAAGGCTGTGACCTGATGGCCGGCTTTCATCAGGTTGCGCGCCATTTCGTGACCCATTGTGCCGAGCCCGATGAAGCCGACGCTGCCTTTGTCACTCCGTCCCATGTCCTGTCTCCGTCTTCGCTTACGTGCTTCACTCGCTTTGCGCGGTGCGTGCGTCCGCCCGGTCGCCTTCTCCAATGACGGCCCGGCGCCGGTATTCGTCGCCAATGGCAAAATGGCGCCGCAGCGTCACCTCGGCGCGGTCGGGATCGCGTTTGACGATAGCGTCGAAGACGCGCTTGTGATCGTCGACGAGATAACTCTTCATCGAATCGAAGCGCTGCACGAGCAGGCGCCGGTTACGGTGTGAAATCGCAAGCAGTGTCGCCATGGATTCGTGCAGCATGGCGAGTGTCGGCGAGCGCGCGGCAAGCACGATGGCGCGATGGAAGTCGAAATCGGCCGCACTGCCCGTATCGGCGTCGTCGATCGTCTCGCCAATCCGGATGAGCGCGCGCTGAAGCTTCTCAAAATCGGCGATCGTGGCACGCTCGCAGGCCAGTCTGACGGCCTGACACTCGATGGCGATACGCGCCTCCATGACATCGTCAATGAGGTCCGCCTGCTGGGCCAGCGCGAGGGTGAAAAAATCCTTCAGCGCCGAAGCGTCTGGTCGCTTCACGACAGTACCGATGCGGTCGCGGATTTCGACGATGCCGAGCATATGCAGCGCACGCAGCGCTTCGCGCACGATCGGCCGGCTGACGCCGAGCTGCCTGACGAGCTCGCGCTCGGCCATCAGGCGTTCGCCCGGTTTCAGCGTGCCGTCGAGCAGCCGCTCCCGCAGGTAGGCCAAGACCCGTTCGAATCCTGATGCGCTGTCTGCGCCTGAGCTTTCCATCCCTGAAACCCAAGGTCATCTTGTTCTGGTAAGACCAGTACGATGACCAAGCGCCCGCGGTCAAGAGGTCCAGATTGTCGGCATCCTGAGGATGTGAGCTCGCGACCGCTGCTTGGCAGATCTGAAACTCTCGGCCGCGTCACCACCTGTGCAAATGCCGGATGTGAAGATCAGCACGCTCAACGTGTGCGAGTGTCCGTTCGGCGCTCGATCGCAGCCGGGAGCCGAGAGGTGATACGACCGTCAGAGCCGCGACGCCGGCGCGCTAAGCCGCTGTCGGCGGGGTATCGACCGGCTCGAGCAGCTCGGGCCGGGGGCCTGACAGGCGCTTGTACATGTGCACCATGAAGGCTGTGCCGAACAACGGCGTTGCCAGGTTGACGATGGGGATCGAGACAAACGCGGCAATGAAGCAGCCGGCCGCAAACACGGTTCCCGCGTGCTGTTTGCGGAACGCCTTTGCCTCTCCGATCGGACGGAAGCGCATGGCCGCGAGCAGAAAATACTCGCGGCCGAGCAGATAGGCGGCGACCAGAAAGAACACGATTACGCCCAGGCCCGCGAAGAAGAAGAACGGCAGCGCCAAGAGATACAGCAGGACCGCGAGCAGCGCGGTCTTCAGGCTCTCGACGAGCGCGCGCGAAAGGGGCAGCGCAACGCCCGGACGTTCAGCCGGATAGTGCACGCGTTCGACCTCCTCGGCGACATCGTCGACGAAGATGCTGGCGATCAGCGCTGTGACCGCGGGCATCAGGAATACGGCGCCGATGACGATGCCGAGGGCGGCTGCGATCGAAAGGATCCAGGCGAGAATGTTCAGCGGTGTATCGAAGCCTGGGCCGAGCAAGGTCTCCGCCCACAGTTCGCCGGATGTGGCGAACCAGCTCAACAGACGCTGCAAAGCGATCGCCACGACGGCAATCACTGCGAGCGCCAGCCCGACCGATCGCCATAGGATTCGGCGCATTGGCGGCGACAGGATTTGCGACAGCGCCTTTGCGGCTGCGTCGAGCATGGCGGGGCCTCCGGCAAAACCTGCGCAGAAGTAGCCACGCTGTGGGGCGGCCGCAAGGGAAAGATCAGCGAAGCACGAGCACGCAGCTGGCTCACCTGCGCCGCAGGCCGACGGGCGAACCCGGACGTGCGGCTATAGAGGAGATGGCGTCGGGCCGGCATCGCCGGCCTTCTCGCTCCTCGATGAGCTCCGTTTCAGAAGTTCGGATCACCTTGCAGCACGCACCAGCTGCGATCGTCGGACGAAATTCGTGCGCCGCGACGTTGGCGGGAATTCCAATTCAACGCTTCAGGGAGCCGACGGCTGTCACTTCTTCAAAAGCAGACGTTTGCGCCGCTTCGTCAAGCGCCTGAGGAGCCAGCGACGGCGCTTTGCGTGGACGTGGAAACGGGTCGAAAGCACCCGCCACCTCCTCAAGCGGCTTCGGTTTGTCTGCCCAGTGCAGGGCGGTGTAATCGAATCCTTCCTCGATGGTCGGCTTGACAACCGCGAAGTAGGGCGAGATGTCGAAGTCGCGCGGCATGTAGAGCGACGAATCGCGAATGTGCAGGATGGCGCGGCGCGCCTTGCGGCTGCCGGCCTGGGTGACCTTCGGCAGAATGGGATAGCGCACCGCTTCGAAAGCCTGCGCAATCAGCGCCGAGCAGATGATCCGGGTCGGGTCGCCGGACCCCATGGCGATCATCCGCCGCCGCCACTTCTGCGGGATCGGCAGCGGAATGAGATATCGCATCAGGTCAACGATGTTCTTGGTGTCGTAACCGAAGCCGACGCGGTTGATGGCATAGCGACACACCGTCTCCCGATCTTCGTACGACAATCCGACCGGACGGCAGAGGCGCGTGTGATAGGCGAAGTATTTCGACAGCGGTGCGGTGACGACCCCTTCGCCGATATTGGCCTCGATCATTACATGCTGCTCGCCGTTCGGCTCGGAGGCGCCGTCGATCGGCCCAACGAACAGCGCAGCGTGCGACCACGTCGATTGGGTCAGATACTTGATGACGCCCGAGATGCGATTGTTGCCTTCAACCAGGAGCACGTCGCCCGGCTGGATGACATTCCGCAGATGCTCCGGGTCGCTCGGCGTAAACGGTTCGAACCCGATCGCTTCGTGCTGAAGGTAGCGGGCGATCCACTTTCCGATCGTGTCGAGCATGATGCCCATGATCGTTTCCCAAAAGCGGTTCGTTCTGCCCGCTCTGCCCCGAAATGTTCGTCAAAAGATTTTCAATTTAGTTCATGCTATGGCTGATCGAAATAATCAAACGTTTACCATGAGGCGTTGCCGCAGCGTCCGCGATCGGGCAAGTTCGCGCGATGTTCCCGTTCTCTGACAGGTCGCGCTGACTTCCGGAAGCTATGACATGACATTTTCGCGCCGCGATTTCTTGGCCGCGTCGGTCGCCGCCATGGCACTTCCAAAACTGGCGCTTCCGGGCTCCGCCCGCGCCGCGACCGTTCCGCTGCCGCGGGATATCGAGATCGTCGTCGTCGGTGCGGGCGCAGCAGGCATCGCGGCAGCGCGGCGGGTGATGGCGGCAAACCGCAAGGTTGTGGTTGTCGAGGCGTCCAACCGGATCGGCGGCCGGTGCTGGACCGACACCGAAACATTCGGTGTGCCGTTCGACCGCGGCGCCCGCTGGATCTATTCGCAGAGCACCAGTCCGCTCGCGCGACAGGCTCGTTCGGTCGGAATGGATGTCTATGCGGCCCCGCAAGCTCAGAAGATCAGGATCGGGCGGCGCAATGCCCGCGCCGGCGAGACGGAGGATTTCCTCGCCACCCTCGTTCGCACCAACCGGGCGATCGCCGACGCCAACCGCAAGGCGGATATTTCGGCGCTGGAAGCAATGCCGCGAGATCTCGGCGAATGGGCGAAGATGCTCGAGTTCACACTTGGGCCGGCAACGGCGTCGAAGGACCTGAAAGAGGTTTCGGCGTTGGATCTGGCCCGCCTCGAACCGCGCGACGCTGGCGCGTTCTGCCGTCAGGGTCTCGGCGCCTTGGTGGCGAAGCTTGCCGAGCCTGTGCCGATCGCGATCGGGCAACCCGTCACGCGCATCATTTGGGGCGGACGGGATCTCGCAGTCGAGACGGCCTCGGGGCGCGTCACGACCCGCGCCGTCATCGTCACGGCATCGACGAACGTCCTTCTGTCGGGAAAGCTGAAGTTCGCGCCTGACCTGCCAAGCCGGCATCTCGACGCCGCCGCAAAGCTTGCCCTCGGCAGCTACGACCATATCGCGCTGGAGCTTCCAGACAATCCGCTCGGCCTGCAGCGTGACGACTGCTTCGTCGAAAAGAGCGACAGCAACAAGACCGGGTTGCTGCTCGCAAACATCGCCGGCACGTCGCTCTGCACCGTCGACGTCGGCGGCAGTTTCGGCCGCGACCTCAGCGCCCAGGGCGAGGCGGCGATGGTGGCGTTTGCACTCGAATGGCTGGAGAAGCTCTACGGCAGCGAGGTCAAGGCGGCGGTCAAGCGCTCGGCCGTGACGCGCTGGAATGCGTCGCCGTTTGTCCTTGGTGCGATTTCGGCCGCGGCGCCCGGCGCGCAAGGCTCGCGCAGGATTCTGATGGAGCCGCTCGGCAGCTTGATGTTTGCGGGCGAGGCGGCGCATGAAACGCTATGGGGCACAGTGAGCGGCGCCTGGGAGTCCGGCGAACGCGCCGCCGAAGCGGCCCTGCGCCGCATCGGCGCGCTGAAACCTGATCCTGCCGAGCAGCCGCGCCGCAAATCGAGACGTAGAGCGCGTTAGTCGTTCGAAGAACGGCGTCGCGTTGCTTGCCTATGACAGTCCGTCCCAAAGCAATGATTTCCTGGTCCAGCGGTAAGGACAGCGCGTTCTCGCTTCACGAGGTTCGCCGCGCGGGCGAGATCGACGTTGTCGGCGCGCTGACGACGGTGACGGAGAATTTCGGCCGGGTCTCGATCCACGGTGTACGGGAGGAGATCTTGCGCGCGCAGCTTGACGCCGCAGGGCTGCCGGCAACGGTTGTGCCGATCCCTTACTCTTGCCCGAATGAAGTCTATGAAGCGCGGATGGGTGAAGCGATCGCGCAGGCCAAAGCCCAAGGCATCACTCATATGATCTTCGGCGACCTGTTTCTCGAAGACATCCGCAAGTATCGCGAGGAAACGTTGCGCGGTACGGGCGTCACGCCGGTGTTTCCGCTCTGGCTCCGCCCGACGCCGCAGCTCGCGCGCGACATGATCGCCAACGGTCTTGAGACATACATCGCTACCGTCGACCTGAAGAAGATGCCGGCAGCATTCGCCGGCCGGTGCTTTGATCAGCGGCTGCTGGACGAGCTTCCCGCGAGCGTCGATCCGTGTGGCGAGAACGGTGAGTTTCACACCTGTGTGGTTGGTGGTCCGATGTTCTCGAAATCGCTACCGGTCGTGCCTGGCGAACGGGTCCAGCGCGATGGATACGCGTATTGCGATCTCTTGCTTACCGCCCCAGCAGCGGGTCGAGCGCGGGCAGACTGACGACGGCGGCGAGCGCGATCAGCGTATAGCAGACGCGACGAAACAGCGTGTCACTGGCGACACCGAACAGCCGCGCGCCGATGAAAAGGCCAAGCCCGTAGACAGGTCCGACGAGCAGCGCGAGCTTGACGACGTCGGTCGTCAGAATGCCGCCCACAAGATAGCTTGCGAACGCAATGACGTCGGACATGGCGAAATACAGGATGATGTTGGCGCGCGCGAGCGCGCCGGGAAGTGGCTGGCCGAGCCAGTAGGCCACAACCGGCGGCCCGCCGGTCTGCGCCAGGCCGCTGCAAAATCCCGCGACCCCACCGACACCAATCGTCGCGGCGGGATGCGCCTTTCCGTGATAGCGCCAGCCTGAGATCAGGAGCACCAGCAGCGCGGCGACGAAGGCTGCGATGATCCATCGGGTGGTGACTGAATCGAACTGCGTCAACGCGTAGGTGCCGAGCGGTATGGTCAGCAAGCCGCCAAGCACCATCAAGACGACCGCCTTGCGGTCCGCCTGCTTCCAGGCATTCGGGGCGAAGGGTGCGGCCGCAACGAGATCGATGACCAGCAGCAATGCTGCGACCGTGCGCGGCGCCGCTACCGTGCTTGCCAGCGGCATGAAGATCAATGCCGCGCCGAAACCGGAGAAACCGCGTGCGATGCTTGCGATCAGCGCTACCGCCATCAGCGCGACCAGCGCAAAAACGCTGACGTCGGATGGCAGCAGAGCGCTCATCCCCGCAGGCTCCCGCCCGTCTTCTTCGTGACCTCAGCGACGACCTTTGCCGCTACGGCATCGATCTCCTGATCGGTCAGCGTCTTCTCACGCGGTTGCAGCGTAACGGCGATGGCGATGGATTTCTTGTCCGGCTCGATACCCTTGCCCTCGTACACGTCGAACACCGTCACGCCGGTGATCAGCTTGCGATCCGCAGCCTGCGCCGCGCGGACGATGTCGCCCGCCTTCGCGCTCCGATCGACGATGAAGGCGAAATCGCGCGATACGGGCTGGAACGGAGAGAGTTCGAGCAGCGGCTTGGCCCGGGTCGGCCTGGCCTTCGCGTCGGGAATGCGGTCGAGGATAACCTCGAAGGCAACGATCGGTCCCTCGGCGCCGAGCGCTTCGAGCGCGCGGGGATGCAGCTCGCCAAAGCTGCCGAGAATATTCTGCGGTCCCATCTGAATGGTGCCTGACCGCCCGGGATGCAACCACGGGGCGCCCCCTGCGACGACCTGCAGCGCCTGGATCGGGGCGCCCGCGGCAGCCAGAACCGCCATTGCGTCCGCCTTTGCATCCAGCGCGGTGGCTGCGGCCGAGCCGGACCAATGCCGCCCGAGCCCGGCCGACGTCGCAAGGCCGCGCCGCACACCGCTCGCCGCCATCAATTGATCTTCCGGCTGGTCGCCCTTGAAGATCTGGCCGACCTCGAACAGCGCCGCATCGGCGAAGCCGCGGTCCGCATTTCGCTGACTGGCCGCTACCAGCCCCGGAACAAGGCTCGGGCGCATATCCGACAGATCGGAAGCAATCGGATTGGCGAGGGCAAGCTCCGACTGACCGCCGCCGAACAGTTCGGCCTGGGGCCTTGCAACGAATGACCACGTCACCGCCTCGACCAGACCCCGCGCAGCGAGTGCGCGCTTGGCGCGGCGCGTGCGCAGCTGGATTTGGGTCAGGATCGGCTTGCGTGGGGTCTCGCCGCGCTCGAACGGGACGAGCGGCACGCGATCGACGCCAACGATGCGAACGATTTCTTCGACGATGTCCGCCTTGCCGAGTACGTCCGCGCGCCACGACGGCACTGCGATTTTCACGACCGGCCCGCTGCCCGCGACCGTGAAGCCCAGATGGCCGAGAATGCGGCGCATCTCGACCAAGGAGACTTCGATGCCGGCGAGGCGCTTCACCTCGTCTAGCGGAAAATCGATGATACGATCGTCACCGAATGATTGCCCGACGACAACAGTCTCGGAAGGCGTGCCGCCGCACAAGTCCATCACCAGCTTCGTTGCGAGCTCAAGACCAGGAACCATGAATGCCGGATCGACACCGCGCTCGAACCGGTAGCGCGCATCGGAATTGACGCCGAGCTTGCGTCCGGTGTGCGCGATGTTGATGTCGTTCCAGAGTGCCGATTCGATCAGCACGTCAGTCGTCGTTTCCGAACAGCCGGATGGTTCGCCGCCCATGATGCCGGCGAGCGACAGGACGCCGGAAGCGTCGGCGATGACGCACATCGAATCGTCGAGCGTATAGGTCTTGCCGTCGAGCGCGAGCAGGCTCTCTCCAGGCTTGGCGCGGCGCACCACGAGGTCGCCTTTCACCTTCGCCGCATCGAACACATGCAGCGGCCGGCCACGGTCATAGGCCATGTAGTTCGTGATATCGACCAGCGTGTTGATCGGCCGCAGGCCGATCGCAGTGAGCCGCTTCTGCAACCACTCCGGCGAAGGCCCGTTCTTGACGCCGCGGATGAGACGCAAGGCAAAGCCCGGACACAGCGTCGTATCGTCCACCGTCACCTTCACCGGCGACGGAAATTCGCCCTTGATCGGCTTTATCGCGGGCTCTTTCAGCGTGCCCATGTCGGCTGCCGACAGGTCGCGGGCGATGCCATGGATCGCCGTGCAATCCGCGCGGTTGGGCGTCAGGTTGATCTCGATCACCGGATCGCCGAGCTTCGCCCATTCGGTGTATTGCACGCCGACCGGCGCATCCTCAGGCAGATCGATGATGCCGTCGTGATCGTTGGAGAGTTCGAGTTCCGCCGCGGAGCAGAGCATGCCGCGGCTTTCGACGCCGCGGATGGTGCCGACGCCAAGCGTGATGTTCTTGCCCGGAATGAAGGTGCCCGGCGGCGAGAACACGCTCTTCATGCCGGCGCGCGCGTTTGGCGCGCCGCAGACCACCTGCACCGGCGCGCCGGACCCCGTATCGACCATGCAGACCCGCAGCCGGTCAGCATTTGGATGTTGCTCGGCTGAAATCACCTTGGCGATGGTAAAGGCTGAGAGCGCCTTCGCTTTGTCGTCGATGTGCTCGACCTCGAGCCCGATCATCGTCAGCTTGCCCGCAAGCTTCTCGAGCGGCTCGTCGGTGTCCAGATGATCCTTCAGCCAGGACAGGGTGAATTTCATGACTTACGCTTTCGTCCGATTGTCGCCAGCGAGTGCACGTGCAGGCTCGATCGCTTCTTTGGCAAGAGGTCGTGCCGGGAACTGAGCGTCTTGCTCAATCGCAGCGTCGCTCACGTCGACAACCCTCCGGCCAATGTCGGGACCTCGAGCGGCTTGAAGCCGTAGTGATTGAGCCAGCGCACGTCGCCTTCGAACATCTGTCGCAGATCGGCGATGCCGTATTTCAGCATCGCGATGCGGTCGATGCCCATGCCCCACGCAAAGCCCTGGTAGACATCCGGATCGATGCCGCAGTTGCGCAGCACGTTCGGATGCACCATTCCGCAGCCGAGGATTTCGAGCCAGTCTTCGCCTTCGCCAAACCGGATCTCGCCCTTGTCGCGGCGGCACTGGATATCGACCTCGAGCGACGGCTCGGTGAAGGGGAAGAACGAGGGACGAAAACGCATGTTGACGTTGTCGACCTCGAAGAACGCCTTGCAGAATTCCGCGAGTATCCATTTCAGGTGGCCGAGGTGGGAGCCCTTGTCGATCACCAATCCTTCGACCTGATGGAACTGCGGCGTGTGGGTCGCATCCGAATCGATGCGGTAGGTGCGGCCGGGGGCGATGATGCGGATCGGCGGCTTCTGCGCCAGCATCGCCCGCACCTGCACCGGCGACGTGTGCGTGCGCAACAGCAGCCGCGAGCCGTCCGGCTTCGGATTGAAGAAGAACGTGTCGTGCATGTCACGCGCCGGATGGCCTTCCGGAAAATTCAGCTTGGTGAAGTTGTAGTCGTCGGTCTCGATGTCCGGACCTTCGGCGATCGCAAATCCCATGTCGGCGAAGATGGCAGTCAGCTCGTCCATCACCTGGCTCAGAGGATGGATGCGTCCCTGTTCGGCCGCGCTCTCGCGAACGGGAAGCGTGACATCGACCGTCTCCGACGCAAGGCGGGCATCGAGCGCCGCCGACTTCAGAACGTCGCGTCGTGCCGTCAACGCCTCGGTCACCTTGTCCTTGACTGCGTTGATTGCCGCCCCTTGCGTCTTGCGTTCGTCCGGTGCCATCTTGCCGAGCGTCGCGAGCAGTGCAGAGATCGAGCCCTTCTTGCCGAGTGCACCGATGCGGACGTTTTCGAGCGCGGCCTCGTCTGCGGACGCGGCGATGGCGGCCAAAATTTCGGTTTCGAGTTTGCCGAGGTCGGACACGAGAAAATCCTTAAATTTCAAGGCTGCCGGTTGTCACCGGAGCGATGGGGCAGGTCAAGTGGGATAAGTGCTTTCGAAAAGCCGTGAAGCAGCAACGTCTGCCGCCAGAGCCAAGTCTGACCAGCCGAATCTGATCCAACCCTGGGAGCCGCCCGCCATGCACCGCCCACTCGTTGCCGCGTCGCTTCTTGTGCTTTCGTTCGCGCCAGCCGTCGCCGAAGACTGCCCGGTCAAATCCATGGCCCCGGCTGAGGTCGAAAAGCTCATCCTGGCGGCGCCGTCCTGCGAACAGGGTCTGAAGATCTTTCAGAGCTGCGGTATGGGCGGCACCAGCGATGTCATCGTCGGCGCAGTCGTCGTCGTAAAGTGTGAAGCCGTCTTCGAGGGCAAGCTTTCTGCGCGTCAGCAGCGCGCCTACGATCGCGCGCAGGCGGCATGCGACAAGAAGTACGCGAGTGAGTCCGGCTCGATGTACCGCTCTCTCACGGCCTTCTGTTCCGCCGAGGCAGCCGCACGCATGGCGAAGCAGGTTTCGAAAACCGTTCCTGCAACGCCCGCGAAGAAGTAGCCCGGCTTAAGCCGCCTTTTGATCAGGCAGCCTTGGGCAGCGCAGCCTTGGCCTTCTCGACGATCGCCTGAAACGCCGCCGGCTCGTGGATCGCCAGGTCCGACAGCACCTTGCGGTCCACCACAACACCGGACTTCGCAAGGCCGTCGATAAATCGGCTGTAGGTGAGGTCGAATGGGCGTACTGCCGCGTTGAGGCGCTGGATCCAGAGGGCACGGAAGGTCCGCTTCTTGCGCTTGCGATCGCGGAAGGCGTACTGGCCGGCCTTCTCCACCGCCTGCTTGGCGACACGGATGGTGTTCTTGCGGCGGCCGTAATAGCCCTTGGCGGCCTTGAGGACTTTCTTGTGCTTGGCGTGTGAGGTCACACCGCGTTTGACGCGAGCCATGACTGATCTCCTTCAAATCGAATGCAATGAGGTTGGAATGCGCCGTCGTGGACAGCGCGGCTCTCGCTCGATCAGTCGTTCGGCAAGAAATACTTCTTGATGTTATCGCCGTCGGTCTTGAACAGCACGTTGGTGCCGCGGAGCTGGCGAATCTGCTTCGGCGTCCGCTTGATCATGCCGTGGCGTTTGCCGCGCTGGGCGTATTTGACCTTGCCTGAGGCGGTGACTTTGAAGCGCTTTTTGGCGCCCGATTTGGTCTTCAACTTGGGCATTTGGCTCTCCTAATGCCGGCATACAGACAGGCCCGCAAGCGGGCGTCCGGCCGGAAATGCTCGTTAGAGCGTTGAAATTGCTCGACTATTTCGAAACGAAACTGTCGGCACGGCCGCCGCCACGGCAGCCCTTATTCAGCCGGGCGGCGAAGGCCGGCCTTATGACAGACGAATGGCCGAATGGCAACGGTTGTGTCGGACAGGACAGGTCAGGTCAGGCGCCCCCTCGCAGGGTTTGGCGCGAGAGGATCGACACCAGCATCAGCCCGCCGATGAGCCCGATGTGTTCGACAACGAAGAACAGTTCGGTTTGCGCCTGTTCGCCGGTTACGGTCCAGAATGCGTGCGCAATGGGAATCGTGAGCGCCGTAAAGGCAGCAAGGGCGCCGGCGCCGAGCCACGTGTAGCGATTGAGGATCACGAGCAGTGAGCCGCCGAGCTGACAGATGATCGTCGCAATGTTGTAGGCCGTCGGCGGGTGCAGGCCAAAATGCGCCATCTCCGCCACGCCACCCTCGAAATCGATCGATTTTGCCAGGCCGCTCGCCCAGAACGGAAATGTCAGGATGATCCGCGCGAGCAGGGCGAATCCTTTCGAATCAAGCAGGCGCCCGATGATGGTCGGCATGTCGCCCCTCTTGCGTTAGTGCCCGGTTTTCGAAGTTCGTGATACATCGCGGCACCCTCCGACACGAACTTCGAGAGCTAAGAGGGCACCAGGAAAGATGCGATTCTAGTGCCGCTTTTCGATTTGAAATTCCTGGCACGAGCTTGCCGCAGGTGGTGCAGGAATTTCAAATCGGCGGCACTAGCTTCCGGCCTGGTACATCGGTGGCACGCGGCCTGCCGGCGCGCCAAACCTATCGCGAACAACAGCTTTGTTCAGGGCTTGCGACCGAAGATTACTTCGGCGCCAGCACCATCACGACCTGACGACCTTCGAAGCGTGCGTCCTGTTCGACCTTTGCGAGCGAGGCGACGTCGGCCTTGACGCGATCGAGCAGGCGGGTGCCGATCTCCTGGTGCGCCATTTCGCGTCCGCGATAGCGCAGGGTGATCTTCACCTTGTCGCCCTCTTCGAAGAAACGCTGCATGGCCTTCATCTTCACGTCATAGTCGTGATCGTCGATCATCGGACGGAGCTTGATCTCCTTGATCTCGACGATCTTCTGGCGCTTGCGCGCCTCGGCGGCTTTCTTCTGCGCGGAATATTTGAACTTCCCGTAATCGAGAAATTTACAAACCGGCGGATTGGTGTTCGGGGAAATTTCGACGAGATCAAAACCGGCGTCAGCGGCCATCCTGATGGCGTCCTGGGTCTTCACGACTCCAAGGTTCGCTCCGGTTTGATCGATCAATTGAATTTCGAGGTTGCGGATTTCCTCGTTGACGCGGGGTCCGTCTTTCTGGACGGGGGCTGGCGCTCTGGAAGGACGACGAATGGGTGCGGTCTCCGTGCTGTTAACGATGATGCAGTTTGAAGGATTTGCCTTACAACGGCAAGCGCGCAAATCGGTTCGATCGAGACCCGCAAATACGCGCTAGCTTTGGCGGGCGGCGTGCTCCGCTCAGATAAAGCCAGAACAGCGGTTCCGCAAGCCGGCAGCGCAGCAAACAGGACATAGACAGGCCAAGAGAGGTGACGGGACCATGAATGCGTATGCCGAGTCGGATGTCGTTTTTACCGAAGTGGGACAGGCGGATGCGCCGCGGCGCATTGCGGTTCGCGCCCGTGCGGGCTCCGGTCCCGGTTTATTCTGGCTATCCGGGTTCAATTCCGACATGCGCGGCACCAAGGCGCAGGCGCTCGACGCCTGGGCGGCCGAAAGGGGTCGCGCCTGCGTGCGGTTCGACTATTCGGGCCACGGCGAATCCGGCGGCGCCTTTGTGGACGGCACCATCGGCTGCTGGTTGGAAGAGAGCCTCGCCGTGTTCGATCACTTCTGTAAGGGGCCGCAAATCGTGGTCGGCTCGTCGATGGGAGGGTGGCTGGCGCTGTTGCTGGCGCGTGAGGTTGCCAAGCGTCAAGTCGGCCCATCTCTCGCGGGGCTCGTGTTGATTGCGCCGGCGCCGGATTTTACCGAAGAGCTGATGTGGAAGGGGTTTCCCGCAAAAGTGCGTGAGGAGATCCAGACCAAGGGTCAGTGGCTGCGTCCGTCGGCATACGGCGAACCCATGCCGATCACGCGCGCCTTGATCGAGGATGGCCGCAAGCATCTTCTGCTCGGCAGTTCGATTCACGTCGGCTGTCCCGTTCGCATCCTGCAAGGTGCGCAGGATCCGGATGTTCCCTGGCGGCACGCCTTCGCGCTCACCTCGCAGCTACCCAGCGACGACGTGGTCTTGACGCTCATTCAGGATGGCGACCACCGTCTGTCGCGTCCGCAGGACATCGCCCGCCTGATTGCTGCGATCGAGGAGCTTTGAGCGCTGCATGCGCCGGCGCCGGGAACCGGATTGCGGCGCGTGGAGATCACGCATTCATTTCGACATGGCCATATTTTCGGCCGGTGCCTTCGGCGGCGGTACGACCGAAGTCGATACGCGCTGCGCCAGCGCAGTGACGCTCGAGGTTCCGATGTGTCCTTGTTCGTCATAGAGCCGGCATTCGCCGATGGCGACGCCGTCGGTCGCGCCGTGATCGGTCACTTCGTAGCCGATCCACTCGGTCACCGGCTGACGGTGCAGGTAGATGGTTACGTCGCTATTGATGTAGCGAAGACCCGCGTCGCCGGCGTTCGCGAACGGGCTTGCGAAATCCGCCGACGCCGCAACGCGCGAGAACGGCGTCAGCGGCACGCCACCGACGATTTCGCGCACCTCACTGATCCAGATCTTTCGCGGGCCAAGCGTGCCCATCGCGCCCTCGATCGGCCGCACCGCCCACATTCCGTTCATGCCGGCCTGCGGATGGTCCGGTTTGGAGACATCGGCGGGCCGCGGCGCCGCCCAGTCCGGAGGCGTCCAGACTTTTCCAGGTGGATTCTCGGTGCGAAGCAGCAATTGCGATGTTGCGCGCGCCATGCTGACGCCATTGGAAAAGAACTCCGCGTCAATCACCTTGATGCGCTTGCCGTCACGGACGATGCGCGTCGTGACCTCCACCGGTGAGAAGTCCGGCAGACGATACATGTCGACCGTCAGTCGTGACGGCATGTAGTCGGGGCCGCCGTGCCGACGTTCAATCTCCTGACCCAGAAGGCCGATCACGATCCGGCCGTGCATGAACTTCGGGTCCCAGGGACTGCGGCCGGCAGAGGTGGGCAGGAAGCGATCGCCGTCAGCGGTAAAGAAGGGTTCGTTTTTCATGGCGGCGGACCATGCTGGAACCGCGGCCGGAAATCCAGTGGTCGCGCACCATGCACGTATGCATGCGAGGCATGAAAACGCTCGCGACTATGTCGCCGGCGCGAATTCGGCGCGGACGACCGGGTCGGCTTCGCTTGTGAGCCGCGACCGACGAACCTCGGCAAACGCGTCTTTCGGCAGCAGTTGCGATAGTGCCCAGGCGGCTGCGCCGCGCACCAGCGCGCTGTGGTCGCCGACCAGGCGCTCTGCTTCAGGCGCGAGGCTGGGATCGCCGCTGTTGCCAATGGCGATCAGCACATTGCGGACGAAGCGGTCCCGGCCGATGCGCTTCACCGGCGACTTGGAAAACAGTGCACGAAAGGCGGGGTCGTCGAGCCGGGCCAAATCGGCGAGCGATGGGGCGCGCAATTCCTCGCGCGCCTTGAGCTTCATTTCACGCCCTTCCTGCGCGAACTTGTTCCATGGACAGACGGCCAGACAATCGTCGCAGCCGTAAATGCGGTTGCCGATCGCCTTGCGAAACTCGCGCGGGATCGGCCCCTTGTTTTCGATGGTCAGGTACGAAATGCAGCGCCTTGCATCGAGCCTATATGGTTGCGGAAACGCGTCGGTCGGGCACGCATCGAGACAGGCGCGGCATGAGCCGCAGCGGCTTTCATCCCGCGTGTCTCTTGGCAGCTCCAACGTGGTGAAGATCGAGCCCAGGAACAGCCATGAGCCGAACTCGCGCGAGACGAGGTTGGTGTGTTTGCCTTGCCAGCCCAGGCCTGCGGCTTCCGACAGCGGTTTTTCCATGACGGCTGCGGTGTCGACGAAAACCTTCACGTCGCCGCCGGCATGCGCCACCATCCATCGCGCCAGCGCCTTCAGCCGACTCTTGATGAGTTCATGATAGTCGTCGCCGCGCGCATAGGTCGAAATCGCTCCACGGTCGCGGTGCGAGAGAATTTGCAGCGGGTCGTCGCTGGAGCCGTAGTTGACGCCGAGCATGATGATCGAGCGGACGTCCGCCCACAGGGTGCGCGGATCGGCGCGACGCTGCGGGTTGGCGGCGAGCCACTCCATGTCGCCGTGTGCGCCGTCGTCCAGAAATTCCTGCAGCCGCGGCAGGGCATCCGGAATGGCGTCGGGCGCAACAATACCGAATGCATCAAAGCCCAGCTTGGTTGCTTCGCGTGCGATGGCGTTGCGCAGGTGCGGCGCTTCGCTCAGAAGTCGAGATCCACGTAGTTCGGCGCGGCCGGAACGCCGGCCAGCCATTCCGCCAGCAACGGACGGAACGACGGGCGGGACTTGATCCGCGCGTACCACGCCTTTGCTGTCTCGTCTTCGCTCCATGGCACGTCGCCTAGATAATCTATGGCGGACAGGTGCGCCGCCGCGGCAAGGTCGGCATAGGTCAATCGTTCGCCGGCAAGGAAGTTTCGTGTGCCGACCAGCCAGCCGATATATTGCAGATGATAGCGGACATTGGCCTTCGCGGCACGGATCAACTCCATGTTTGGCGAACCTCCGCCGTCGTTGGACGACATGAAGCGCTTGTAGATGCGTTCCGTGACGAGGGGGCTGGAAACTTCCTCGAAGAACTTGTCGTTGAACCAGGCAAGCAGCCGTCGCACCTCGATGCGATGGTTAACGTCCTGTGCGAGCAGGCGGCGCTCGCGCATTTCGGGACCCAGAGTCTCGTCAAGGAACTCGCAGATGACCGACGCGCCGGGAATGGCTGGTGCGCCGTCGGTGACCAGCACGGGCGTCGTCGCCGCCGGATTCATCACTAGGAATTCCTCCCGCCGCGCCCACGGCCGTTCTTCCACGAGCCGCAGTTCGACGCCGTGCTCAGCAACCGCGAGGCGGATGAATCGGGAGTGTGGACAGAAGGGATGATGAAACAGGGTGAGCATGAGCACCTGATGCGACGGCGAATCCAAAGCTCGTCGCTACGCGACAAACTACTCAGAAGTAAGGCAGAGGCAACGGCCGTGTGCAGGTTTTTCCCGTTGCGGCACGCTGGCGAATAGGTCACAACGGCCCGCCAATCCAACCGCCGCGGACCGCATAACATGTCCTTCGATCTCCTCAAGGCTGTCGTTCTTGGCGTCGTCGAAGGCCTGACCGAATTCATTCCCGTCTCCTCGACCGGACATCTGCTGTTGATCGAGCACTTCTTCGGCTTCGATGACGAGGCGTTCGGCAAGACCTTTGTCGTGCTGATCCAGCTCGGCGCTATCCTGGCAATCCTGTCGGTCTATTTCGCGCGGCTGTGGCGCATCGCGCTCGGCATGTTTTCAGATGCCATGGCGCGCCGCTTTGTCATCGGTGTGCTGGTGGCCTTCCTGCCCGCTGCACTGATCGGCGCAGCGGCCGGAGATTTCATCAAGGGGACGCTGTTCAACCCGTGGGTGGTCTGCTTCACGCTGATCGTCGGCGGCGCGATTTTGCTCTGGGTCGACCAGCTCGACCTGCAGCCGCGCTATTACGATGCGATGAAGTTCCCGTTGCCCATGTATCTCGGCATCGGCGTCATGCAATGCCTGGCGATGATTCCCGGCGTTTCGCGCTCGGGCGCGACGATCGTCTCGGCGATGTTGTTTGGCTCCGACAAGAGGTCGGCGGCTGAGTTCTCGTTCTTTCTGGCGATGCCGACCATGGCGGGCGCATTCGCCTACGACCTTTTCAAGAACTACAAGCTGATGACGGCCGATCATCTGACCGTGGTCGCCGTCGGCTTCGTCACGGCGTTCGTTGCGGCGCTGATCGTAGTGCGAACGCTGCTCGATTACGTGTCGAGCCGCGGCTTCACGCTGTTCGCGTGGTGGCGCGTCATCGTCGGCAGCCTTGGCCTGATCGGTTTGGCGCTTGGACTTGGTGGTTGAGACTTTGGTGGCTGAACGCCGCCGGGCGGCTTACGTCAGCTTGGTGCGAAACTGACCGGTACGACGGAAGCGCCAGAGATAGGACGGCGCAATCTGCTCGAGCGACATCGGCGTGATGCCAAGTCCCTGCAGCGTCAGTTCGCTGTCGTTCGCGGCCTGCGATACGACGTTGTCGCTGCGCAGCAGCTCGACCTGGTCCGGCGTCAGCTTCAATGGTCCGGGCGCGAACTGCAGGAACGTCGCCTTGAGCTTCGCCAGTGAGAAGGACAGCGGCACCAGCAGCCGCCTGCGTTCGATCGTCTTGAGCACGTACTCCTGCACTTGCCGCAAGCTCAATACCTCCGGCCCGCCCAGCTCGTAAGTCGAGCCTGTGCGGGTTGCGCCTTCGACGGCGTCGGCGATCGCCGTCGCCACGTCACCTACGAAGACAGGTTGAAGCCTTGTCTCGCCGCCGCCGATCAGTGGCAGCACCGGCAGCGCGCGCGCGAGCGTTGCGAAGCGGTTGGTGAACTGGTCATCGGGACCGAACACCAGCGACGGGCGAAGCACCGTGGCCGAGGGGACTGTGGCAAGCACCGCCTTTTCGCCTGCGGCCTTGCTGCGCGCGTAGCCGGACTCGGAGTTTGCATCCGCGCCGATCGCCGAAATATGCACGAGGCGCGCGCCTTCTGCCGCTGCGGCGCTCGCAACCGTTGCCGCGCCTTCCGCCTGCACTGCGTTGAACGTCTGCGCGCCGCTTTCGGCGACAATCCCGACCAGGTTGACGACAACATGCGCGCCGCGGACGGCGGCGTTCACCGAGTCGGCGTAACGCAGGTTGGCCTGCACCGGCATGATCTGGCCCACCCGGCCGAGCGGCTGCAAGTGACCGGCGAGGTCGGGTCGCCGCACCCCGACGCGGATGCGGAAATCGCGCTTCGCCAGCGCCCGAATCGCCTGCCGCCCGATAAAGCCGGACCCGCCGAAGACCGTGACGAGGGTGTCGATATTGGACGGCATTTCGCTTCGAAGCTCCGGAAACCAGCTGCGGTGGCTTGGCGATACGCCAAAGGGGGTTTTCTGTACAGCAGATTTCGCCGGACCGCGGTCCGGCGCGTGCGTTGGCATTTTGCCCAGGCCTTTGATAAGCAAGCGCAAATCGGGCTGATGCCAACGCTGCCGCGATCGAGAAGCTCTATGGCGTGCCCGCTCGGCGATCTGTAGACTGCGCCTCGACCGCGGGGGCGGGCCAGAATTCATTCGTATTGGGTCGAGGGCAGCGGGGGACATGAGAATCCGGTCGCGACGAGAGGCCATTCTTGCGGGCATAGGCCTGCTTGCGGCGCCGGCCGTGTCGAGGGCCGAGCCGACGCGGCTGCGCATCGGCCACGGCTTGCCCGCCAGCCATCCGGTACACCCGTCGATGCAACATTTCGCCGACCTCGTGCGTGAGCGCACCGGCGGCGAACTCGAGATCGAGATTTTTCCGGATGGGCAGATCGGCCAGGAAGCGAACCTGCTCGCGCAGGTCCAGGCCGGAAAGCTGGATTTCCTGAAGGTGAGCGCCAGCGCGCTGGAGCGAACCGCCTCCGCCTATCGGGTCTTCAGCCTGCCCTTCGTGTTTCGTGATCGCGATCACTGGCAGCGCGTGATGACCAATTCAGTGGGCGAAAGCATTCTCGCCTCCGCCGCCTCGATCGGACTTGTTGGATTGACGTATTATGATGCCGGCGCACGCAGCTTCTACGGCCGCAAGGCGATCAACCATCCGGACGATCTCAAAGGCCTGAAGATCCGCATCCAACCGTCGCCGACCATGGCGCGGCTGATGCGGCTGTTCGGTGCGCAGGGCGTCGAAATGGCATGGGACCAGGTTTACACGGCCTTGCGGCTCAACCTCGTCGATGGCGCCGAGAACAATATCGCGGCGCTCGTGGTCGGCCGGCACGCCGAGGTGATCTCGCACTATTCGCTGAACGAGCACACCATGGTGCCGGACGTGTTTCTCGTCAGCGCGCAGCGCTGGCAATCGCTCACGCCGGCGCAGCGTGTGATCATGCAGGAGGCTGCGCTTGCCTCTTATCAGCGGATGAACGAATTGTGGGGCGCCTTCGAGGCCGGCGCGCGCAAGGCGGCCGAACAGCTGGGCGTCGTCTTTACGACGCCGGACAAGGCGGCGTTCATCGAGCGCGCCGCGGCCTTTGCGGCCGATGTCGGCAACGATCGGCCGCTCGAGGATCTGATGCGCAGGGTCGCTGCCTCTTGACCGGAAGCGGGCTTTCCAGCGGTTGACAAGGCGAAAGCCGACCCTCTATGTGTCGCCCGTTGCCCAGGTGGCGGAATTGGTAGACGCGCTGGTTTCAGGTACCAGTGGTGCAAGCCGTGAAGGTTCGAGTCCTTTCCTGGGCACCACGCTTCGCCTTCGGCTCGCGTGGCGCCGCCACACAGGAGCCGAAAACGAAGCGTGCTCGGCGACACCCGAAGGTAAAGGCGGGCTAACCTCATCGAGGAACTCGCGTCCCGTTAATCTTTCAACGATATTTTCCGCCCGATTTGGAAATTCCGTTGCTTTCAGGGTATTTCGGACCCCATGACCATTCGCCTGCATCGCGGTGACCTGCCCGACCTCTCACGCTTCAAGGGTTCGGTCGCCATCGACACCGAAACCATGGGCCTCAATCCGCACCGCGACCGGCTCTGCGTGGTGCAGCTCTCCTCCGGCGACGGCACGGCCGATGTCGTACAGATCCCCCCGGGTCCGGTTCACGCCCCGAACCTGACGAGGCTCATGGGCGACACGAGTGTCACCAAGCTATTCCACTTTGCCCGCTTCGATCTCGCCGTGCTGTACCACACGCTCGGCGTGATGCCGCAGCCGGTCTACTGCACCAAGATCGCCTCGCGGCTGGCGCGCACCTACACCGATCGCCACGGCCTGAAGGATCTCGTCGCCGAGCTGCTCAACGTCAACCTGTCGAAGCAGCAGCAGTCGAGCGACTGGGGCGCGGATCCTTTGAGCGAAGCGCAGGTGGCTTATGCCGCGTCTGACGTGCTGCATCTGCATGCGTTGCGCGATCATCTGGACGCCATGCTGGTGCGCGACGGTCGAGCCGACCTCGCAGCCGCCTGCTTCGCCTTTTTGCCGACCCGCGCAAGGCTTGATCTGCTCGGTTGGAGCGAGGAGGATATCTTTGCGCATTCTTGACGGGTCATGGCGGCCAAAGCCTTCGCTGTATCTGCCCTGTTTCGGTCACACTGATTGTTGCTTTCGACGCCGGAGCAATGCGTATCGTGGGCGCCTTCGGGCCTTGGGACGGCCTGATTCGGGCGTAAAATGCCAAATCATCTCGATCTAAGTTTTCTCGGTCTTCACGTAGATCTTTCGGAGTAGCGGGTGCACTCGGTTCGCGACCCCGTCTATCTTGCGGCGCTGGAGCAGCGCTTCGCCTCCGCCGCGCGGCACTCGAAGCTCGTGCGCATTCTGCGCAAGGCGGTGCCCGCGGCCATCGTCGTGTCGATGCTGATGATTGTCGGTGTTTCGGTTTTCAATCCGTTCCGGATGCTCGTAAACCTGCCGATCGACATCGGCAATGTCGTCGTGTCGGGGACGAAGATCACGATGCAGTCGCCGCACCTGGCGGGGTTCACGCCGGATCGCCGGCCCTATGAGGTGACGGCGAACACGGCGATGCAGGACATCAACAATCCGAACTTCATCGAACTCGAGACGCTGAAGGCGAAGATCGAGATGGAGGACAAGTCGACAGTGCTGATGGATGCGCGCAGGGGCTACCTCAAAAATCGCGAGCAGCTGCTCGACCTGCACGACGATGTCGTCTTGAAGTCGACCAGCTATGAAGCGCGTCTCATCGAGGCGACGATCGACATCGGCAAGGGCACAGTGGTGTCGGACAAGCCGGTCAATGTGAAGATGCTGGAAGGTACGCTCGATGCGCAACGCCTGGAAATCACCGGCCGCGGCGAGGTCATGACCTTCCATGGCGGCGTGACCATGCACCTGAAGCCGATCGACAGGTCTGCGCAAAGCGAAGCGCAAGCTGCCGCCCGACAATGACGGCTTGCCGATGATTGGTCCTTTGCATTTCGCTGTTGCGATCGCGGTTGCGATCGGATGTCACGCGGTCGCGCATGCGCAAGCGTCGCCGAAGGCCGGCGCTTCGCAGTCGACGGGTACTGCCGTGACGGGCCCGCCGAACGCGCTGCAAGGGTTTTCGCAGAATCGCGACAAGCCGATCCAGATCGATGCCGCGCGGCTCGAGGTGCGCGACAAGGACAAGGTGGCGACCTTCTTTGGCGACGCCAAGGCTGACGTTAAGGTCGTGCAGGGCGACGTCACCATGCGCTCGAAGATTCTCGTCGTGTTCTACGATCAGGACGACGCGGCCAAATCCGGCGCGGGCAAAACCGCGAAGGCCGCAGCGCCCGGCCCGGGCGGCAGTTCGCAGATCAGGCGGCTGGAAGCGAAGGGCAACGTGATCGTCACCCAGAAGGACCAGACGGTCACCGGGGAGAGCGGGGTCTTCGACATGAAGACCAACACTGTCACCATGTTCGGCGGCGTGGTGTTGACCCAGAGCGACAACGTTTTGCGCGGGGACAGGCTGGTGGTTGACATGACCACGGGTGTGTCCCGCGTCGAGGGCGGTCGCGTGCAGGGACTTTTCAAGTCGTCGTCGCCCCCCGGCGGCTCGGGAAACCCCTCTCCACAGGGAACCAAGCCCGGCGGGCCGCTGCCGCTCAGTGGCGGTCGGCAGTGACCGCGTTTTTGATCTGAAATTCAAATCTGCGACATCGGGGCCAAATCCGCCCTTTTCACCTTCCAAGGGCGGTTGTGCTAAGTAGCGGACGGGCGGCGGGGTTTTGACGAATCGTTGAAGGACGGGGCAGGCGGTCCGCTTGGCCGCCAAAGGGATTGTTCGACGCGGGTATGGTGGATTTCCTGGGTATGTTTCGGCGGCGACCCGCGGCCCTCCGGCGCCGCGGCTTCGCGCGCGAACCGATGGACATGGACTCGCTCGGCGGCCGCATCGGCAACCTTCTTAAGCTGCCGTTGCGGGACAAGCCGCCTGTCGCGCCTGCCGTGGCCGCCGCTGATCGGATCGATGCGCCGCCCTTGGCGCCACCGCCCTTTGCTCCCGCCTCGCTCGGCGCCGCGCCCCGTCAGGCTGCGGCCCGACCGGTCAGGCCGGCGTCCTCGCGGGCGGGGTTTCTTGCCGCCCATGCGGTGGAAAAAAGCTTCGGCTCGCGCAAGGTCGTGCGGGGTGTCAGCATCTATGTCCGCAGGGGCGAAGCGGTCGGCCTGCTCGGTCCCAATGGTGCGGGCAAGACGACGGTCTTTTACATGATCACCGGGCTCATCAAGGCCGACAGCGGCCGGATCGAGCTCGACGGCCACGACGTCACGCAGTTGCCGATGTATCAGCGCGCGCGGCTTGGCATCGGCTATCTGCCGCAAGAGGCCTCGATCTTTCGCGGCCTGACTGTCGAGCAGAATATTCGCGCGGTGCTGGAGGTGATCGAGCCCAGCCGCAAGAAGCGCGAGGCCGAGCTCGATGCGCTGCTCGACGAGTTCAACATCACGCGCTTGCGCAAATCTCCGTCGATCGCCCTGTCAGGCGGCGAGCGTCGCCGCGTCGAAATCGCCCGCGCGCTGGCGACGCGCCCGAACTACATGCTGCTCGACGAGCCATTTGCCGGCATTGATCCGATCGCCGTGGGCGACATCCAGGAACTGGTGCGCCACCTGACCAACCGCGGTATCGGCGTGCTGATTACCGATCACAACGTACGCGAAACGCTTGGTCTCACCGACCGGGCCTACATCGTCTATGCGGGAGAGGTTCTGACCGAGGGCCACCCGGACGATATCGTCAACGACCCGGATGTCCGCCGTCTTTACCTTGGTGAGGAATTCCGCCTGTAAACGCTGCCTGCAACTTGTGCACTGCACAAGTCAAGCCTGTACAAGTGGTGTGGACGTGATAAGCAAGAATCGGACCAAAAAATGGGATCGGTTCTCGCCCTATGGCGCTGACTCAACGCCTCGAGTTTCGGCAGACGCAGTCGCTGGTGATGACGCCGCAGCTGATGCAGGCGATCAAGCTGCTGCAGCTGTCCAATCTTGACCTCGTCGCGTTCGTCGAGGACGAACTCGAGCGCAACCCGCTGCTCGAGCGGGCAGGCGAAGACGGGGAGTCGGCGGACCGACCCGAGCGCACGGATGGCGCCGACGCTGGCGACGAGGGCTATGCCGATGATACCGGGGCCGGCGCTCAGGACGGCCTCGACGGTGGCGGCGACGTCGATGCGGCGGCGGAGCAGTGGATGGATCGCGATCTCGGCAGCCGTGCCGAGATGGAGCAAACCTTCGATACCGGTCTCGAAAACGTCTTCTCCGAAGAGCCGGCGGAAGCCGCCTCGCGTGCCGCGCAGGATACCGCACCCGCCTCGTACACCGAGTGGGGCGGCGGTGCCTCGGACGACGGAGACTACAATCTCGAATCGTTTGTGGCGGCGGAAACGACGCTCAGCAGTCACCTTGCTGAGCAGCTTGCGCTCGCGATCGTCGATCCGGCGCAGCGCCTGATCGGACAGTACCTCATCGATCTGGTCGACGAGGCGGGATACGTGCCGGCAGATCTCAGCCATGTCGCCGATCAGCTCGGCGCGTCGCCAGCCGATGTCGAGAGCGTTCTCACGACCATCCA
>NZ_JAVIFX010000041.1 GCF_031157255.1 Bradyrhizobium sp. LHD-71
CGTTTATGGATCAGAAATTCGCACGTTGGACTCGCGGCAACGATGGTGCGAATTTCTGATCCACGACACTAGGGCGCATTCCGTTCAAATCGACGGAATACGCTCTGGTTTTTTGTGGTCGCATTTTCTTGCGGAAAGCCGGTATCCACCTTTCCGGAAAATGCTCTAAGCTGGAGTGAACGATGCCGGGGCTATATTTCGAGGAATTCCACGTCGGGCAGGAATTTCACCATGCGTTCAGCCGCACGGTGACCGAGATGGACAACACCATGTTCAGCCTGCTGACCATGAACCCGCAGCCGCTGCACATCGACGCTCATTTCTCCGAGAACACCGAGTTCGGCCAGCGGCTGTTCAACTCGATGTACACGCTCGGCATCATGATCGGCATGACGGTCTATGACACGACGCTCGGCACCACGATCGGCAATCTGGGCATGACCGAGGTGCGGTTTCCCAAGCCGGTGTTCCACGGCGACACGCTGAAGGCGCACACCAAGGTGGTCGGCAAGCGCGAGAGCAAGTCACGCCCGAACCAGGGCATCGTCGAGTTCGAGCACACGGCCACCAACCAGCGCGGCGAAGTGGTGGCGATCTGTCGCCGCTCGGGGCTCATGCACTGCAAGCCAAAGGCCTAAGATCGATGCGGTCCTTCCTGTTCGTTCCCGGCGACAGCACCCGGAAATTCGAAAGCGCGCGCAAGACCGCGGCCGACTGCCTGATCCTCGATCTGGAGGACTCCGTCGCCCCGGACCAGAAGGCGGGCGCGCGCGCCATCGTGCGCGAGATGCTGAACGCGCGCGAGGATCGGCAGAAGATCTACATCCGCGTGAATGCGCTCGATACCGGCCTCACGCTGGCCGACCTCGCCGCGGTGGTGCCGGGCAAGCCGGACGGCATCATCCTGCCGAAATGCGAAGGTGGCGCGGATATCGACAAGCTGTCGCTTTATCTCGACGCATTCGAGGCGGCCCACGGCATCGAGAACGGGCACATCAGGATCATTCCGGTGGCGACCGAGACCGCCATGGCGGTGCTGAAGCTCGACACGTTTGCCGGTGCGAGCCGGCGGCTGTGGGGACTGACGTGGGGCGGCGAGGATCTGTCGGCCGCGCTCGGCGCGACCCGCAATCGCACCGACGGCAAGTTCCACAGCCCCTACCTGCTCGCGCGCGATCTTTGCCTGATCGGCGCGGTGGCGGCCGGTGTGGTGCCGATCGACACCATCTACGCGGATATCGACAATCTAGAGGGCTTGAAAGAGGAAGCGATCGCCGCGCGGCGGGACGGCTTTCTCGGCAAGATGGTGATCCATCCCAAGCACATCGATGTCGTCAATGCGGCGTTCACGCCGTCCGATGAGGAGATTGCGCACGCAAAGAAGATCGTCGAGGCGTTTGAACAGAACCCGACCGCGGGCGTGGTGCGGATCGACGGCAAGATGGTCGACAAGCCGCACCTGCGGGCGGCGCAAAAGGTTCTGGGGCTCGGATAATGTCGGGCCACGCACCCGTTGCGCGAGCGCTTGGCGGCGATTTCGATTACGTCGTCGTTGGCGCCGGCACGGCCGGCTGCATCCTTGCCAACCGCCTGTCCGCCGATCCCAAAAAACGCGTGCTGTTGCTTGAAGCCGGCGGCAAGGACAACTGGATCTGGTTTCATATTCCGGTCGGTTACCTGTTCGCGATCGGCAATCCGCGTTCGGACTGGATGTTCAAGACCGAGGCCGAGCCCGGTCTGAACGGCCGTGCGCTGGCCTATCCGCGCGGCAAAGTGATCGGCGGCTGCTCGGCGATCAACGCCATGATCTCGATGCGTGGCCAGGCGGCCGATTACGATCACTGGCGGCAACTGGGCCTGACGGGCTGGGGCTGGGACGACGTGCTCCCCGCATTCCGCCGGCTTGAAGATCATTTCCTCGGCGAGACCGAGCACCATGGCGCCGGCGGCGGCTGGCGCATCGAGGAGCCGCGGCTGTCATGGGAAATCCTCGATGCTGTCGGCGATGCCGCGCGCGAGATGGGCATTCCGCAGCTCGCCGATTTCAACACCGGCGACAACGAGGGCTTTGGCTACTTTCACGTCAACCAGAAGCGTGGCCGCCGCTGGTCGGCGGCGCGCGGCTTCCTCAAGCCCGCGCTCGACCGCCCCAACCTGAAGCTTTTGACGAACGTCCTCGTCGACAGGTTGTCGATCGAGCAAGGGCGCGCGACCGGCGTTCACTTCATGCTCGACAACGAGCCGCTCGAGGCGCGCGCCAGGAGCGAAGTCATTCTCGCGGCCGGTTCGATCGGCTCCACGCAGATCCTGCATCGCTCCGGCATCGGTCCGCACGAGTGGCTGAGCGCGCTCGGCATCAACGTCGTCCTCGATCGCCAGGGGCTCGGGCGCAACCTGCAGGACCATTTGCAGCAGCGCGCGATTTTCAAGGTGCACGGCGTGCGCACACTGAACGAGACCTACCATTCGCTGTTCGGCCGCGGATTGATGGGCCTCGACTACCTGCTCCGCCGGCGCGGGCCGCTGACGATGGCGCCGTCGCAACTCGGCATCTTCACCCGCTCCGATTCCAGACAGGAGCGCGCCAACATCCAGTTCCACATCCAGCCTCTGTCGCTCGACAAGTTCGGCGATCCGCTGCACAGGTTTCCGGCGATCACGGCCTCGGCCTGTAACCTGCGACCGACGTCCCGCGGCACGATCCGGCTGCGCAGCACTGCGCCCGGTGACACGCCGGTCATCGCGCCGAATTACCTGGCGACGCCGGAGGACAGGCAGGTCGCCGCCGACGCAATCCGCGTCACGCGCAAGCTGATGAAGCAGGCGGCGCTCGCGAAATATCGTCCCGAGGAGTTCCTTCCCGGCCCTGCCGTCGGCGACGACGATGCCGCGCTGGCGAAAGCCGCAGGCGACATCGGCACCACCATCTTTCATCCGGTCGGCACCGCGAAGATGGGGACCGCCACCGACCCGCTGGCCGTTGTCGATGAGCGGTTGCGCCTTTACGGCATTCAGTCCTTGCGCGTCGTCGATGCTTCGGTGATGCCGACGATCACGTCGGGGAACACCAACACACCGACAGCGATGATCGCCGAGAAAGGCGCGGCAATGATCCTGGAGGACGCGAAGTCGTTTGGTTAGAGCGCCGACCTCGGCGAGATGGCCAATCCAAGGAAGACCAATAGCGCTTGATTCAAGCGCAGGACGTCTTCGTCGTCGAGCCTGCCGATCGTCTCGCCGATCTTCGATTTCGGAACAGTTGTGATCTTGTCCACCATGAGACGGCAACGGAATCGAAGTCCGTTTCGCGCGTTGGGCTCAACTTTGATCCGAAACAAAGGCGCATCGGTCTCGTTGGTTGTGAAAGCGCAAATCGTGATCGAATTCGTGCGATCAAACCGATCGTCTTGGACGATCACCACGGGACGCGGTTTGCTGGCGTAAGCCCCACCACCCGCAACAGTACAAACGTCGCCGCGTCTCACGCGTCGCCCTGCTCGGAAATCGAATCGATAAACGCTTGATCTTCCGCGTCCTGTGAACTCTCAGCTACAGCTTGCGACTGCTTTCGAGCGGCAGCGCGAAATGCGGGCGCGCGAACATCCGGCACCCAAATCTGAATAGGTCGCAAACCCTTGCGCCGCAGACGTTCGCGGTGCGCGCGAACCTTCGCGCGCGAAGTCGACGTCTTCGATTTTGAAATACCGGGCATAAGACAAACCCTCCGGTTACATGTAACCTAGCATGCCTTCCCAGCGAAGTCCACAGCCCAACGAAAACAGCCGGCGGACGGTGCCGCCGGCTGCTTCATCACGCCGCCCTCTCGATCCGGCGTGATACTTCTCAGGGAGGTCTTAGACTTCCAGAACCGCCACGATCTTCAGCGTGCGCGGCTCAACGATGACGATCTCATCGTTGTAGACGAAGTAGCGATAGCCGCGCCATGCCGGACGAACCTTGACGATTGCCGGCGGCACCTCGACCACGCGGACGTCGCGCGGAACCACCGTGCCGACGTTGACCTGGAAGTTCACGTTGTTGGCGCGCGGCGCGCGTTCGGTCAGCACCTGCTGACGGATCGTGGTGCGCTGCTCGGTGCTCAGATTCACTGCACCGGAGCCCGCCGCGCCGACCGTCGCGCTGTCCTTTGCGCCTTGCCGGCCTTCCCGGCTCATCTGCGACTTGCCGTCCATGCCCGGGGCGCGTTCCTGCGCCTGGTTGGACCTCGGGGCGTCCCGGCCCATCTGGTTGCCCTGCGCCTGGGACTTCTGGCCATCCTTACCCATCTGCTGGCCTTGCGCCCTATTCGCCTTCTGGCCGTCCTGTTCCCGCTGAGCCTGTGGCGGGCTCATGCGATCACCAGACGTCGAAGGATTCTGAGTCGAGGGCGCGCTTGAGCCGCTGGTCGGCCCATCCTGACGCTGCATCGTGTTACCCGCCGGCGCGCCGCCGGAGGAGCCCGGCGACGAGCCCGGCGAAGTGCCTGTCCCCTGAGCAAGCGCGACACTCGAAATGCCGAGCAACGCTGCGGCCGAAACCGCGGAAAGCAACCTTGTCGTCTTCATCGTCGTATCCCTTTGATGATTGCGACGCCCCTAGGTACTCAACTGGCCGGCTAACGTCACATCGATGTCGGCGTTCCTCTGGAGTTGCGTTCCCACAGCAATATCCCGCGAGCGACTGATTTTCGTTGCAGAGATGAACTCGTGTTCACGCGTGAACGGCGCAGACACACGCAGGCATAGCGTCCTCGCCGAAACGCCGGCCGCATGCTCTTCAACGCAGCGCTTTCCAAAGGTTGGAACAGGCAGACGTTCGCAGCTGCGAACGTTTCCACGAGGAACATGGGCCCCATGAATTTCCGCCGCGCGAACGCCCTTGACGTCCTCATTGCATGTGGAACAACAGAAACGAGCATCCGCAGCTACCGTCCTAACAAACAGGGAGAATACCCATGCATCTGAAGGGCAAATCGGCGATCGTCACCGGCGCAGGACGCGGCATCGGCCGCGACATCGCGCTTCTGCTCGCGAAGGAAGGCGCAAGCGTCATTGTCAACGATCCTGGCGTGGGCCGCGGCGGCGAAGCGACGACCGAGCGCCCGGCGGACGACGTGGTCGCCGAAATCAAGGCTGCGGGCGGCAAGGCGCAGGCCAACTACGACTCAGTCTCCGACTATCAGAAGGCTGGCGCCATGGTCCGCCAATGCGTGGAGGATTACGGCAAGATCGACATCCTGGTGAACGTGGCCGGCATGCTGCGCGAGAAGATGATCTGGAACATGTCCGAGGACGATTTCGATGCAGTCGTCAACGTGCATCTCAAGGGCCATTGGAACATGTCGCATCACGCGATCAAGTACATGCGCCAGGCCGGCTACGGCCGCATCATCAACTTCTCGTCCGACGCCTTCAAAGGCTCGGTCGGCCAGTGCAACTACTCCGCCGCCAAGGCCGGCATCATCGGCCTCACCCGCTCGATCGCCAAGGAATGCGCCAAGTTCGGTATCACCGCCAACGCGATCTGCCCGGCCGCCGATACGCGCATGATGATGAATGATGCGGTGATCGCCAACCAGAAGCGCAAGCTGGAAGCAGGCCTCATCACCCAGGAGCAGTACGATCGCTTCTTCGCCGGCCGCGGCCCTGAGCACATCGCACCGCTCATCGCCTATCTGGCGCTGGATCAGGCCGACATCATCAACGGTCACCTCTTCCACGTCGAGAAGGGTCGCATCAACACCTACATGTTCGGCGACGACTACAAATCGCTGTTCAACGACGGTTCGCTGTTCACCATCGACGAACTGATCGAGCGCATTCCGACCACGATCATGGTCGGCCTCACGCCCGTGGTCCCGGCCGTGAAAATGCAGGATGCGGTCAAGTCCGGCGAGATGAAGAAGGCAAGCTGAGCGTCATTGCGAGGCATAGCCGTTCGAAGAACGGCGTCGCTTCGCTCGCCTATGGCGGACGAAGCAATCCAGCGCAGCATTTGCGGCAAACTCAGACTGGATTGCTTCGCTTCGCTCGCAATGACGAGGGGGACATATCGATGCCAACAACCAACCGCACTGCCTTCATCACCGGCGCAGGCAAGAACATCGGCCGCGCGTGCGCGCTCGATCTCGCCGACCGCGGCTATAACGTCGTCATCAATGGGCGCGCCGACAAGGCCGCGTGCGAACAGGTGGCCAAGGAAGCGCAGGCGAAGGGCGTGAAGGCCTCCGTCATCATGGCCGACGTGGGTCTCGTTCCCGAAGCGCGGCGTGCGGCGAAAGAGGCGCTCGAGGCCTTCGGAACCATCGACGTGCTGGTCGCCAACGCCGCCATCCGGCCCGACAAGCCGTTCCTGGAGAATACGGAAGAGGACTGGCGGCGGGTGATGGGCACCAATCTGGAAAGCGCCATTTTCCTCTCACAGGCGTTCCTGCCCGGCATGATCGCGAAAGGCTGGGGGCGCATCGTCGTCATGACCGGACGCAACGCCATGCGCGGCTATCCGGGACACGTCACGACCTCGGTCGCCAAGCACGGGCTCTGGGGCCTGACGAAGACGCTGGCGCGCGAGTTCGGCCCGCAGGGCATCACGATCAACGCGATATCGCCCGGCGTCATCGACACGACCGACGATCCGGCGTGGGTCGCAAGGATGCAGAAGGTCGCCCAGACGGAGATCCCGGTGCGGCGGATCGGCACGCCGGCGGAAATCGCAGCGATGTGCGGCCTGCTCTGCTCGGATCAAGGCGGCTTCGTCAACGGTCAGATGATCGGTATCAACGGCGGCATCGATACATGAGCGCAGCGCGCTCGCCTGCGCGCCTCACCGGCAAAATGACGGTATAGTCGCCCGGTTCAGGTGGATCGAATCGGGGCGAGACATGCGTGCCTACATTGACGTTGCGATCGTCACACTGCTCGCAGGAGTGGTTTACTTCTGGATGGCGGCGCAAGTCGCGCGCGCCCGGCGCAAGGTCGGAATATCTGCGCCGGCAATGACGGGCGATCCGCTTCTCGAGCGAACCATTCGCGCGCATTACAACACGCTGGAATGGATGCCGATCTTCCTTCCGTCACTGTGGCTTTTTGCCATTTACTGGAACAGCACGATCGCGGCCGTCCTGGGCTTGGCCTGGATCATCGGACGGATCATCTACTTTCTCGGTTACGCAGCCGACGTCTCCAAGCGGGCGCCCGGCTTTTTCATTCAGGCGTGCGCCGCCGGAATTCTCCTGTTCGGCGCGCTCGGTCGCCTCGTCTATCTCGCCGTGACATCATGAACATGGCATCGGCGAGCTGATCGAAGCAACCTGACGCTGCACGCACCTCACTCCGGGAACGGGTTCTTCTCGCCTTCCGGCAGCGCCACCTGCGCTGTATTCAGCACCATCGAGACCAGCGTGTAATAGCCACAGATGCCGAGGATCTCGACCACGCCGTTCTCGCCGAACGTCTCGACGGTCTTCTTGTAGGTCGCATCGCTGACGCGCTTGGTGTCATGCAGCTCGGTGCAGATGTCGTACAGCACCGTTTCATCCGGCTTCATGCCGGTGGGCCGCTTGCCGAGGCGGATGGCCTCGATCACGTCCTCGGCGAGCCCGCCCTTCTGCGCCAGTGGTGCGTGGGCATACCACTCGTATTGCGCGCGCCAGTTGTAGGCCGTGATCAGGATCGCCATCTCCGACAGGCGTGGCGGCAGCGACGTACCGAACCGCATCAGCTCGCCGAGAACCGCCGCGCGCTCGCACAGCTCAGGGCTGCGCAGCAGCGCCGGAAACGGCCCGCGCACGCCGGCGCGCTTGCCAGCCGTCACCGCCTGGATGGCGCGGCGCTGCGCATCTGTGAGCTTGTCTTCGGCGGGCATCGGCAGGCGGGTCATCGCGATCTCCAACGCTTGGATCAACGTTTCAGGTTCACGCCCTGCATACGCAATCGCGCGGTGTTGCGGAAGGGCCTGTCACGCATGCAGGTTCCGCCCCCCAAAGGCCGAGATTTTTGCATCTGGCAAATGGGACCGCGCTGCGGACCGAAGCGTCCCGAACCGCGCCGCGAACGCGGCCGATCAAAGTGAGCGGCTTATCCGGACGCTACGCAGGTCGCGGTCCCAACGCCTCAACGAGCACCTGAGGTGGCAGCTTCTGCGACAAGGCTGTCAAAAGATTGGCCTCGAGATGTCGCAGCTTTTCGTCGAGTGTCGACAAGCCGGCAGCGCCGAACGCATCAACGTAACGCCCTGCCTCACCTTTGGCCAAGAACTCCACCAGCACGTTGCCGTCGATCCAGAGCTTTACGATCTTGAACAAGCCGGTCTCAATGTCCTCTGCCTGCCACCCCTCGCGTTTGGCGACGGCGTGTATCATCTCGCCTGGCACGGCGGCGCTCACCAGCACATGCGACGTGACCGGCTCTGATTTCGCAGGACGCTGACGCAGTCCGAGCGGCGCGTCGGGATCGAACACCGTCGTCGCCGGCAGGATCTCGAGAAAGGATCCCCGCTCGTCGCCGGACACGACCAACCAGGCGCCGTAAGGAAAAGGCGGCGCCGGGGCTCGTACGGGCTTTGCTTCCATCAGTTCGGCAAGGGCATGGGCGACACGATGGGGATCGCGCACGCCAAACGACATGTGGTGGATCACGGCGACCGATCTCTTTTGCTGGTCTCACGACGGCATCTGCATGGCCCCGGCCACACGGCGCAGACCACCCAGAGTAGTCTGCGTTGCGCGCCATAGGTTCATTGCTGCGACGTAACCAGATGAAGATCCGTGCGCCCGTCAGTCGAACGCGAGATTGTCGTTGCGAAGATCCATGAAATAGAAGGTGTAGGGACGCCAGGCGACGTTGCGCTTCAGTGCGTAAAATTCGGCGGGCTGATAGAGCACCGTGCCTGGCGCTTCGTCCTCCCATGCGTCCAGCATGGCCTTGAACAAGGCCTTGCGCTTCGCAGGATCGGTCTCCGCCTCCAGCGCCCGGCCGGCGGCATTGAACGCCTCGACACTGCGGAAGGCGCCGGATTTCTGGAATTCGGAACCCGGCCCCCATGAAATCCAGAGTGCGCCGATTGGATCGGGAAGCCGCGTGGAGTTGGAGTTGTTGCCGATCTGCGCCCCCTCGGCGCGCATCTGCGAAAAATTCTCGACAACCTGGAGACGCGCGTTGATGCCGACCGCCTTCCACATCTCGACAAGCACCTGGGCCGCGCGCAAGGCGTTTGTGTAGTAGTTCGGCATCGTCCGATAGACGATCTCCTCGCCGCGATATCCTGCGGCGCGCAGCAGGCGACCGGCTTCATCGGGATCGTAGCGAAGGCTCCGCCCCTCGAGGAACATCTGGCCGTATTCGGGATAGTTGTGCCCGTTCGGCACGACTGCCGAACCGTCCCAAAGCGTATCGACGAGCAGCTTGCGGTCGATCGCAAGCGCAAGCGCCTGGCGCACACGCTTGTCGCCCATCTGCGGCCCTCGCTCGTCGAATGTCAGGACATGCACGTTCGCGAGAACGACATTGCGGACGTCGATGCCGGGACTTTTCTTCAGGACGCTGACCTGATCCGGCGGAATATTCGTGATCATATCCACATCGCCCGCCTGCAATGCGGCGACCCGCGACGCCAGCTCCGGCACCTGCCGGAATTCGACGCTCTCAGCGTTTGGGCGCCCCATCCAGTACTGATCGAAGGCGTCGAGGACGATCTTCTGATCCCGCTGATGCGAGCGGTATTTGTAAGGGCCGGTGCCGACCGGTTCACGGGAGAAGCCGTCGAAGCCGCGCTCTTCATAGGCGCGCTTGCTGATGATCCAGCTGCACCAGGATGCCAGGCGCTGCTCCAGCAGCACGTCGGGAACCTTCGTGCGAAAGCGGACCGTCAGCGGCGCCGGCGAATCCACCGAGGCGAGCGTCGCGAAGTATGATCGCGCGTCCGGCATCAGCGGCTTCTCCCCGAACATGCGCGGCGACATGAACGTGTAGATGACGTCTTCGGCCGTCAGCCGGTCGCCATTGTGGAAGAGGACGTCGTCGCGCAGCTTCAGAACCAGTTCATCCGGCCCGTTGCGCGTCCAGGACACTGCCAGGTGCGGTTTGAGCCCCGCGCCGCCGCCGTCAGGCGCGCCCAGGAAGTCACGGCGGATCAGCGTGTCGAACATCGAATAGGTGACGCGCGTTCCGACATTGGAGAGCTCGCGGGCCGGCTCCAGAGTCGGAGGAATCTCCGCGACCGCGATGCGAAGCGCGGGCCTCGGCTTAATCGGTTCGGAGGACTGGGCGTTGGCTCTTGGTGCGAATGCAAGAGCCGATCCACCCGCCAGAACGCTACGGCGCGATATGGTCATTGCCAACTCCGGTTGTTCAGTTGGTTTACTTCAGGGTCGGATCGAGCCGGTCACGCAACCAATCGCCGATCACCGAAATGGCCAGCGTGGTGAGCACGATCGCCGCCGCCGGGCACAACATGATCCAGGGCGCACGCGTCAGGTATTCCCGGCCATAGCCGACCATGTTTCCAAGGCTCGTCATCGGCGGCTGCACACCCAGGCCGAGAAACGACAGGCCGGATTCCAGCAGGATCACCTCCGGAAACACCAGCGTCATCGAAACGATCAGCGTCGAGGCGATGTTCGGCAGGATATGCCTGAAGTAGATGCGGCTTGGACGCGCGCCGAGCTGGCGAATAGCGCCGGCGTAGCCCTGCGCGTTCGCGGAAATGGCAAGACCGCGCGAAATACGTGCGTAGCGCTCCCAGCCGAACAGGCCCATCAGCCCGACAAGCAGCGGAAGCGAGTTGCCGAAGAAGGCCAGCACCGCGAGTGCGAGAATGAGGAACGGCATGCTGGCCTGAAAGTCAGCCAGCATGAGAACGATCTGTTCCACCCATCCCCGGAAGTGCGCAGCGAGAAAGCCCAGAACGGTGCCCACGGTCGCGGAGATGATGGTCGCGCCGAACGCGATCAGCAGCGAGACGCGGATCGAGAAGACGAGGCGCGACAGCACATCGCGCCCGAGCTCGTCCGTGCCGAGCCAGTGGCCCACGGTCCCAGGTGGCGCAAGGCGGTTTCGCAGGTCAAGCTTGGTGAACCCATACGGAGCGATGATTTCGGAGAAGCACGCAAGCAGCAGCATCAAGGCGATCCAGCCGAGCGCGACGACAACGCTTACCGGCAAAGCCGGCCAGAACGCTTTGCGCGGCCGCGCCTCTCGATGGGCGACGACGACTTCGGTCATGCAGAGCCTGTGCGCGTTCGGAGCCGCGGGTCGAGAAAGCCGTAGAGAAAATCGACGATGAGGTTTGAGGTGACCATCGTCAGAGCCACGAGAAGCAGAATGCATTGAACCACGGCCAGATCACGGTTCGCGACGGCGACGACGAGAAGCCGCCCGACGCCCGGCCAGGAAAACACACTCTCCACGACGACGGCGCCCGCGATCAGCGAGCCAACCATGAAGCCGACAATAGTCACGGTCGGGATGGCGGCGTTCGGCAGCGCGTGGTTTGTCACCACCGCGCGCCACGGCACACCTTTGGCCGACGCGGTGCGAATATAGTGCTGGCCGAGGATCTCCAGCATTGCGCTCCGCGTGAACCGCGCGAGTACGGCCGCGCCGCCCACGCCAAGCGTGAAGATCGGCAGGATGGCATGGCGCCAGGAGTCCTGTCCGCCGGACGGCAGCCAGCCGAGCTGGACTGCGAAGACCAGCACCAGCAGCAGCGCCAGGACGAAGCTCGGAACCGTGAAGCCGGCCACCGCGGCAAGCATCACAGCCCTGTCGATCATCGAGCCGCGATGCAGCGCTGCATAGATTCCAGCCGGAATGCCAATGCCGATCTTGATGAGAAGCGCCGGCAACGTCAGCGCCAGAGTTGCGGGGATGCGTTCGACGACGAGTTCCACAGCGGGACGCCCGTCCCGCATGGAGCGGCCGAGCTCGCCCTGAGCGATCGCGCCGAAGTAGTCGAAATATTGCATCCAGATGGGATCATCGAGGCCCCAGGCTTTGCGGAAGGCCGCGATCACTTCCGGCGGCGCTTCAGGGCCCATGATCAACAGCGCCGGATCACCGGACAATCGAAGGACGACGAATGCGAAGGTGACGACGAGAGCGATCGTCAGCAAGGCCCGGCCGATCCTCAGCGCAAGAAAGCGAAGCATCACGCAGCGCTCCGCTGTCCATCCGCATAGAGGTGGCAGGCGACGCTGCGCGTCGCGCTCGGCTGCGACAGCGTCGGTTGCGTCACGCGACAGGCAGCAAGCGCATTTGCGCAACGCGGATGAAAGGCACAGCCCGACGGGCGGTCCGCTGGATTTGGCGGATCGCCCTGCAGAACAATGCGATCGGCGCTGCGCCGGCCGGGCGCGGGAGATGCCGAAACCAGAGCCCGCGTATAGGGATGAAGCGGGGCAGAGAAGAGATCGTCGGCCGATCCTGTTTCAACGATCTGGCCGAGATACATGACCGCAACGCGGTGGCTGACCTGGCGCACGACGCGCAGATCGTGGCTGATGAACAGCATCGTCAGCCCGAGCCGGTCCTGGAGATCGCACAGAAGGTTGACGACCTGCGCCTGGATCGAGACATCGAGTGCGCTGACCGGCTCGTCGCAGACGAGGAACTCCGGCCGTGTGGCGAGCGCGCGTGCAAGCACAGCACGCTGGCGCTGCCCGCCCGAAAGCTCGCCCGGATAACGGCGTCCGTGCTCGGCCGACAGATCTACCGACCGAAGCAGCTCAAGCGCCCGCTGGTCGCGTTCTGACCGTTCGCCAATGTCATGGATGTCCAGAGGCTCCCGAACCTGATCGAGAATGGTCAGACGCTTGTCGAGTGCGCCGAGCGGATCCTGATAGATCATCTGCACGCGGGCGCGCTGAGTGCGCCAGACCTGGGTACCCATTGACGGCATAGGCGCATCGGCAAACCGGACCTCGCCGTTGTCGGCCTGCTCGAGCCCGAGCACGAGGCGCCCAGTCGTCGATTTTCCGGAGCCGGATTCGCCGACGAGCCCGAGCGTTTCGCCTTTTGCAATCTCGAGCGACACGTCGTCGACCGCACGAACATGCGAGACGCGACCGAAGATGCCGCGCCGAGATGCGTAGACTTTCCTTAAAGCCCGCGCCTGCACCAGCGGCCCGGTCATTCCGCCGCCTGCCCGACATGCATCTGACGCTGCGCCGCGACCACATGACAGGCGACGTCGCGGCCCGGGCCGACCGGAACGAGCAGCGGCGGCACAGCTTTGCAGGCGGCGGTCTCAAGCGCGCAGCGCGGTGCGAACGCACAGCCGGCGGGCATGTTGCGCGGATCAGGCACCGTGCCGCCGATCGCCGTCAGACGCCGGCGCTCACCATCGAGCGGTGGCAGCGCGCCGATCAGTCCATTTGAATAAGGATGGCAGGGATCGTCGAACAGTTCGCCGGCGCGGGCCTTTTCCACCACCCTGCCCGCATACATGACGGCGACACGGTCGCAATTCTCCGAGACGACACCGAGATCGTGGCTGATGAGCACCATCGCCATGCCGGTCTCGCGTCGCACCCGGCCCAGCAGTTCCAGGATTTGCGCCTGGATAGTCACGTCAAGCGCAGTCGTCGGCTCGTCGGCGATCAGCAGGTCGGGATTACCCGAGAGCGCCATCGCGATCATGATGCGCTGGTTCTGCCCGCCCGAAAACTCATGCGGATATGCCGATAGCCGCCGCTCCGCATCGGGAATGCCGACGAGATCGAGCAGCCTTTTGCATTCAGCCTGCAGCGAGCGACCCGACAGGCCCCGATGCAGTGCCAGTGTTTCGGACAACTGGCGGCGGATGGTGAGAACGGGATTGAGAGCGCTGGCCGGATCCTGGAAGATCATTGCGACGCGACGACCGCGCACGTGATCAAGCGCGCCCTCCGGCGCGCCGAGAATATTCTGTCCGTCAAGAAGGACCCTGCCCGCCACTTTTGCCGACCGGGGCAGCAGGCCAAGCGCGGCAAGCCAGGTGACGGATTTGCCGGACCCCGACTCGCCGACGAGGCCCAAGGCCTCGCCCTTGCCGATCGAGAAATCGACACCGTGCAGAACCCGCGTCTCATCAAACGAGACCGTCAGGTTCTCGATCGCAAGCAACGGGCGCATCGTCAGGCTCCAAAGCTGCCGGGACGGAAGTCCATGGCGAACGCCGGCGATGCCTTCCACTTGATGGCCTTCGGCTTCGCGGTGAATGTCGCGTTCTGGTGCAGCACGGTGAAGGCAGGATCCTCCCGCTCGGCGATCTCGAGCATCCTGCGGAACGCCTTGCGGCGAGCCTCGCGGTCAGTCGAGGTCTCGAGGAACTCGGAGAGCTGGTTCAACTCGGCATTGGTCCACTCGCCGACCTGTTGTTGCTGGCCTTGCGGACCATGCTGCGCAACCAGCGACGACACGGGATCGTTGTAGGCGGCGGAATTGGACCAGTCGCGCACCGCGCGCGTGGGCGTGCGTTCGAAGATCTGTGTCCAGTTCTCCTTGGTCTCGATCTGAACGTTCAACCCGACGGCCTTCCACATCTCGACAAGGACCTGCGCCGTCGCCACCTGATTGGTGTAATAGTTGTTCAGAAGCCGATACGGGATCGGATCGCCCTTGTAGCCCGCTTGTCGAAGCAGATCCTGGGCAAGCTTCGGATTGTACTCCGGCACATTCCAGTCGGCGTGGAACATGTCCGCGTAGAACTCCCACTGCAGACCATGCGGCACGCGCGTGCGTCCCGCCCACAGACTCTCGACGATGGACTGGCGATCGATGGCGTGGGTGAACGCACGGCGAACCAGCGGATTGGCGAGCTGCGCGTGGTTCTTGTCGAACACCGTCAGGCGGTGATTGGAAATCGTGCCGCCCTGAACCTCGAACGCCGGGTTCTGCTCGATGGATGCGATCTGGTCCGGAGGAATGTCGCAGGCAAATTGATATTCGCCGGACAGGAGCCCGTTGATGCGGCTCGCCACCTCCGGCACCTCGACGAAGCGGATGCGCTTCAGCGGCGGACGGCCGCCCCAATATTCATCATGCGCTTCAAGCGTCAACGACACGTCGGGACGCATCTCCACGATCTTATAGGGGCCGGTGGTGACCGGCTTGCGCGCCCAATCCAGATAGCTTGACGCCTCGTCCCAGGCGCGCCGGCTTGCGATGTTCGACCCGGCACGCGACAGCCGCCCCTCGATGGTGACGTCCGGCGTCGCGTTGTAGAAGCGCACCGTATATTTACCGACGGCATCGACGCGCAGCAGGTCCGGCCAGATGCGCCGCGCGACGGCAGGAACTTCAAGCGGCAGCTCCTTGCCAGCCCGCGGGGTCGGAATGACCTCGAACGCCTTGATGGTCGACCGGCTCTTGGCTTCGGTATTGCCGAACATGCGCTCACGCCCGAAGCTGAAGACGACATCGTCCGCTGTCAGCTCGTCGCCATTGTGAAACTTGACGCCCTGGCGAAGCTGCAATTCGATGGTCTGATCATCGATCCGCCTCCATTCCGTCGCCAGCCCCGGAACTGCTTCCAGCTGGCCGCGCCAGTCTCGCGCGATCAGCCCCTCCCAGATCGAGGAAAAGAAGATGCGTTCGCCGACGTTCGACTGTTCGCGCAGCACATCGAGCACGTTGGAATTCGACACCTTCTGAACGGCAATCGTGATCGATGGGCGATTGTCCGCCTGTGCGATGGCGAAGCGGGGAAGGATCAGTGCGCCCGCGGCCGCGGAGCCCATGCCGAGAATCTGGCGGCGAGAATGTCCGGTCATCTTTGCGTTCCTGCTGCTCTAAGAATTCAATGCGGTGACCAACAGGACGGCGCGCGTGCGCGCAGTCGCGAGCTACTCGGCAAGGCCAAGCTCTGTCAGATGCCTGGCACCGGCCAGGACCGTGCCGTGGTCGCGCAATTCGATGATCAGACGCGGATTGGAGGTCAGCTGGCCAAGCGCGCGAAAGACCGCACCCCAGCGTATGGTTCCCTCACCTGGCGCCCAGTGGCGGTCGGCGTACCCGTCCGAGTCCTGAATATGAACGTGCGTGAGCATGTCGCCGGCAGCATCGACGTAGTAGTCGACCGGCGGCGCCCCGGTCGACGTGTAGGCATAATGAGCATGCCCGGTATCGAGCGACACGCGAACATTCTTGCTGTTCAGCGCCTTGGCGAGACGCACGCGTTCGTGCGGGTCCTTGTCTTCGATATTCTCAATGACCAGCTCGCAGCCAATCTGTTCGGCACGACGGATCACTTCGGACAGGGTCGCCTGGACACGCTCGATCGAGGCTTCCCGATTGCCGGGATAGAGATCGAGGTTGTTGTGGTCCCACGTCGTGTAAGGTGAATGGATGACCATCTGGGTGGCGCCGACAGCTTCCGCAGCTTCGAGGCCTTGCAGCATGCGGGTCCTGACGGCGTTGCGCACGAGCGGATCGTGGCTGTCGATCTTGAACCCCCAGAAAGGTCCATGGATTCCAAGCCGCCCTTCGAACCCATCAAGCGACTTCTTGAGCCTGGCAGCGACGTCCTGCCAGTCGCCGTCAAGCACGTCCGAGCGGAAGAAATCCTGCAGCTCCAGATCGCGCGGCCGCGACAGCAACCATTCACGATGGGCAGACAGCGAGGCGGTCGACAACGCCGCTCCAAGAACGGGCTTTGCTGGTGCGGGCATGGCAACTCCGGCGCGGTGACTCGTGCACGAACTGCTAGCCCCGCCACATGACGACGATATGAAATCGGCCGTATACGGCGATGTTCCCTGAGGAACACGGCGTCATTGCTGTTATCAGTCGGCCTTGGATGCCCCCGCTCTCGCAATGGCTTGTGCAAGATCCTCGCGCTCCTCGCATCCTTGCGGACACAACGTGGCAAGTCGCGCGAGGTTGATCTTTGCCTTGTCGAGCTGACCGAGCTCGACAAACATCTCGCCCTGGTATTCCAGCGCGCCCTTATGGTTTGAATCCAGATCGAGAGCCTTGGCGTAGAACGTCGCCGCCTGCGTCAGGTCGCCCGACTTGCGCAGGCTGAAGCCCATCAGATTGAAGACATCGGCATGTTGATGGGTCGCGAGCATCGGCGTCAGTTCGTCGATTGCCGCCTTGAAGTTCTTCGCCTCGATCTTTGCACGCACGGAAGCGAGATCGGGAGCATCGTTCGAGACGAGATTGTCGACTGCGAGCGCTGCAGTCGCGAAGAGCATCGATGTTCCAAGCACGATGACCTTGAGAATTGCCTTGCGCACGAATGCCTCCTATCGGACGGAACTCAGATGATCATCAGGCCTTGTCGACGGTCAACGCGTAGCCGTTGCCATCCCGGGCGATTGTACCGACGCCAGGAAATGGGAAGTGATAGCCGCTGATGCCGATCTTGTCGGCAATGACGCGATCCATCAGCTTGCGGCGTGAGGCTTCGGCGGAAGCACCGTCCTGATCGTAAACGCCGCGCCAACCTGGATTGGCGACAACGAGCGCCGGAACGTAGCAAGTGTCGTTGGAAAGCATCAACTGGCTCGCACCGGAGGCAAGATGGAAGGCGCGATGGCCCGGCGTGTGGCCCGGGGTCGCGACAAGGCGCATGCCGGGCGCAACCTCCGCCTCGCCCGCAACCTGCTTGATGTTTTTCCAGTTGGGAAATGTCGCCTGGATGCGGCGGGCAAGACCCTTGCGGGCGTCCGGCAGCCTGTTGATGACGGCTGGGTCGGTCCAAAACTTGTATTCGGCGTCGGCGATGATGATTTCGGCATTCGGAAACACCGGCCTGTTCGTGTCCTTCTCCATCAACCCGAAGATATGATCGGGATGACAGTGCGAGATGAGAATAGTGTCGACCTTATCGGGATCAAATCCGGCGGCCTTGAAGTTGGCCATGAACCTGCCCGCGGTGGGCTGCACCTGGCCCCCGGTTCCGGCGTCGCACAGAACCGTCTTGCCGCCGGTTCTGACAACGGCCACGGTGAACGGAATCGATACGAAATCTTCCGGCAGGCCGGCCTTTGCCATGGCGGCCTTGACGTCATCGACGGACGCGTTGGCAACGAATGCGGGGTCGTGCGGCTTCTCCCAGATGCCGTCATAGACGGCCGTCACGTCGGCCGTGCCGACCTTGTAGGTTACATGGCCCCTGGCCGGATCCGGCGTCTTTTGTGCGAGAGCCGGGGTTATGACCAGCCGCGATGACAGGCCAAACGCTGTTGCAAGGCCGGAAGCGATCACGACATCGCGTCGGGAAGCTTTGAACATGGCGAACTCCATGGAAGGTTTGGGTCTGGGGGCCGACATCCATGGAGATTCAAGGGCCTTCGCCTTTATTCCACATCGGGCGTACCTTTCTCTGACGTTCCAAAAAATTGGGGCGGACATGGAATAAATGTGACACCGCCTGAATCCGGATATTGAGAAGCTGGCAAGCGCAGGCAGCGAATGACCGACAAGGCGAGGTTCGAGCGGCTGACGCTTCCGCACATGGATGCGGCATACAATTTGGCGTCTCACCTGCTGCAGACGCGCGCCGATGCGGAGGACGCAGTCCAGGATGCCTTCGTCAGGGCCTATCGCGCGTTTCATCAGTTTGAAGGCGCGGATATCAGGCCTTGGCTGCTGACGATCGTGCGCAATGTCTGCTTTCGGCGTTTGCAGGAAAGGCGGCGTGCCGACAATGTGGTTTCGCTCGATGAAGTGAGTTCGCGCTCCACTGGCGCAGCCTTCGAGGCCGACATGGCCTCCGCGGACCGCTCACCTGAGCAGACAGCGATCGCAAGCTCCGATCAGGCCTTGCTCGCACACGCGATGGCAGAGCTGCCGCCGGTGTTCCGCGAGGTGATCGTGCTGCGGGAGATTGAGGACCTGTCCTATCGGGAAATTGCCGGCGTCATCGGCACGCCGGTCGGGACCGTGATGTCGAGGCTTGCGCGCGCGCGGACCGAACTGAAAGCCATCTTGAACAGGATGACGAACCAGGATGACCGCAATGCAATGTGACCGTGCGCACGAGTTGCTCGGCGCCTACAGAGATGGCGAGCTTGCGCCCGAAGAGCGGCGCGCAGTGGCCGGCCATATCGGAACATGCAGGACATGCAGCACCGCCGTGGCTGACGATGAACGAATTGGACGATTGGTGAAGAAGTTCGGGCGGATCGCGCCCCCACCTGCGCTTGAACCGCGCCTGCGCGCTGCGCTCGATCGCGCTGAAGAAACGTCGCTCCCCGGGAAGCCGGTGGAAACGCCGCACCTTGGGATGGACGCGCCAAAGGCCCGGGCGCTTGCCAAGCGAGTCGCAGCGCTGGCGGCAGCATGCCTCGTTGCGGTGATGGCAACGTGGTGGGTCATGGACACGACCCGCCATGCCGAGCAGATCGAGCATGACATCCTTTCCGCGCATATCCGCTCGTTGTTGCAGGATTCGCCGACCCAGGTCGCCTCGTCCGATCAGCATGTCGTGCGGCCATGGTTCGCCGGCCGCGCCGACTTCGCGCCCGCGGTGAAGGATTTGACCGCTGAAGGATTTGCATTGCTCGGCGGGCGCCTCGACTATGTCGCCGACCGTCGCGTGGCGGTGGTCGTCTACAAGCGCCGCCTGCATCTCATCAACGTCTTCATGTGGCCGTCGTCGGTCGCGGCGACCGAGAGCCTTGCCCCGGCCACGTCGAGGAACGGCTACAATCTTTTGATTTGGAGCAGAAACGGAGTGAGCTACTGCGCCATTTCCGATCTCAACGCCGCTGAAATGCGGGAGTTGCAACACCTGCTCTGACCGGCGATGCCCGCACCGTCATTGAGCCGCACCGCGCACACGATCGATCAAGGCCAGCGGATCCCTCGGCAGCGCGGCGCCGCGCCACGCAACGTGCTGATCCGGACGCGAAAGGACCAGGTTGTGGCCGGTGAACTCGGCTGCATCATCCGCACTGATGTCCAGCACCGTCAATGGTACGCCCCGGTGCTCGGCCGCAGCAACCAGTGCCGCCGGGTCGATCGTCTGGTCAAGTCGCAACAGAGTGAATTCCGGACCAAGCGCATCGTAAAGTGATGTCTTCCTGGGCAGCCACACATGCGGCGTGCGGCATCCGGGCACGGTGGACGATTGATAAGTCGCCATCGTGTACGGCGGGAACTCGGTGCCATCGTAGGCGATGATCGGCGAGCGGTCGTAATACGTGCCGAAGTTGAGACCGGCACAGGCATATTGCTGCACGTTGATCGCATAGGCCGTGTGACCCACGTCAGCACGCACCCGTTCGCCGTCGGGCCCGGCGTCCTCGATCCCGTCCGGCACGGCGCCGCGCCTTCGGATCTCAGCCTCGGCATGGCTCATGGCGAACCGTGAGACCTGATCGGTGATGGGCAAGCGCTCAGCCTCATAGGCGTCCAGAATAGCCTGGGGCGCCCAGCCATTGAGGTGGGCCGCAAGCAACCAGGACAGGTTTGTCGCGTCCGCTATGCCGGCGTTCATGCCGTAGCCGGCATAGGGAACCCAGATGTGGGCGGCGTCGCCGGCGATGAAGACGCATCGATCGCGAAACTTGTCGGCCATCAGCCTGCGGCCGTACCAGTCCTCCTTCGAGATGATGTCGTATTGGAAATCCGCGCCGACGCCGAGGATCGTGCGAATGGCCCAGTCGCGATCGACAGAATCGAAATCCGGCTCGTCGGGCCGCAGATAATTGTGCAACAGCCATCGTTCGCGCCCGTCGATGGCGTACACCATCCCGGAGCGGCGCGGATTGATCACTCCGGTGCCCCAGGCCGGTGCGTGCCGTTGGCGGTCGATCAGGTCCGCGGCTCGAAAGTAGGTCGACTGCACGCGCTGAATGACCGCATCGCCCTGCAGCTTCGCGCCGATCGCTTTGCGAACGACCGATCGCGCGCCATCGCAGCCGACCACGAAGCGGAATTCTCGTCGCTGCACGGATTCATCGTCGAGGTCGCGAAGCGACACTGTCGCGGCTTCGTCCGCGATCTCGACATCCTCGACCGCGGTTCGGTTGAGAATCTCGATGTTTGGCTGGCTTTCCGCATGCGCAAACAGGATGGGCTCGAGAAAGATCTGATTGATGCGATGCGGTGGCTCCGCCGTCGGCCAATTGCCGTCGGCACCGCTGGTGTCGGTGAACCGGTCGCGCCGACACGGAATTGGGATGCGCGTCAGTTCCTGGCCGGTGAACGTCGTGCGATAGCTGATGTCGTGCGGGTAGTCGGGAGGCAACCCGGCATTGCGAATCTTTTCGGCAACGCCAAGGCGCCGGAAGATTTCCATCGTCCTCGCCGCGACGTGGTTGCACTTGGGCTCCGGCGGCTCGGCGCGCCGGCGCACTTCGGCCACCTTGACCTTGATGCCACGCCAGGCGAGATCGATCGCCAGCGTGAGCCCGACCGGTCCGGCGCCCACAATGAGAACGGGGGCATCATCGTCGCGCAGCATCAGCCTGCTCCAGTTGTGCGCTCGCGTGGCCGGCGCTTCATTCCAGCGAGGCACCTGATGCCTTGACGATCGGCGCCCATCGCTCGATTTCGCTCGTCACGTATTTTGCGAAGGTGTCAGGCGTCGATCCGATCAGCGGCTCAAGCGTCAGTGCGTTGAGCTTGGTGCGCGTCTCGGGCGCGGCCAGGAGCGTCGCGATTTCCCCCGCCAGCCGATCGACAATGGGCCGCGGTACGCCCGCAGGTGCAACCACGCCCTGCCACGCCACAAGCTCAAACCCGGCGAGCCCGGCATCGGCCAGCGTCGGAATATCAGGCGCAGACCCGACACGGCCTGCGGTCGTCACACCCAAAACTTTCAGCTTGCCCTCTTGGATCTGAGGCAACGCAGGTTGCAGATCGACCACCATGAACGGAATGTGCCCGCTGATCACGTCCTGCATCGCCTGCACGCTGCCCCTGTACGGCACGTGCTTGATGTCGAGCGCGGCGGCGGTCTTGAGCATTTCGGCGCCCAGATTCTGCGGGCTGCCGTTCCCGGCCGAGCCGTATGACAGTTCACCCGGCTTCGATTTCGCATAGGCGATGAAGTCGCTGAGGGAATTGACCGGCAGCGACGGATTGACGACGAGCGCGAAGGGCACGGCAGCCACGAGTGCGATCGGGGTGAAATCGGCGACCGGATCGTAAGGCAGCTTCCGGTACAGCGTCTTGTTGATGGCCAGGGTCGTGGAGGTCGCCATCAAGAGTGTGTGGCCGTCGGGCTGCGCTTTCGCGACCTGGCTGGCCCCAAGGGTGGTGCCGGCGCCGGGTTTGTTTTCGACAACCACAGTGGCACCCATCCCCGTCCGGAGTTGGTCGGCGACGAGCCGGCCGAGAAGATCGGTTGTCCCGCCGGCAGGATACGGCACGACAAGAGTGATCGTGCGTGACGGATAAGCGGATTGCGACCTGACCGATGACCCGGTCAGCGCAACCGCGCTTGCCGCACTACCCGCTATCACCTTCCGACGTGTCAAAAGCATGCGCGGCGCTCCGGTGTACCGTGAATGGTCTGCGCCGCGCCGACGCCCTAACGTTCGTCGTCCCGAAACTACGGCGCCTTACTCTCCCACGAACGTCACGGCTTCGGAAAGGGGCGCGCGGGACGTGCGGTAGCTGTTGATGATGTGGTCATGCTTTGGATGACCGAACGAGATGCCGCAGACGACGCGCCGGTCCTCGGCGAACTTGAGATAGTCCCGCACCACATCCGAGCGCCGCGCCAGCGCAGCCTGCGCGATCGAACCGACGCCGAGCGCCTGCGCCGCCAGCATGAAGTTGGCGACATAGGCGCCGCAATCGACCGCGCCATAGACACCGAGCGGCTCGGTGGTGGTGATGATCGCCACGTGCGGCGCGCCAAAGAAGTTGAAGTTCTCCAGCGCCTGTTTGGCGGCCGCGGCCTTGTCGCCCTTGGCGATACCGACCGCGTCGTAAAGCTGGAAGCCACTTTCGCGCCGCCGCGCCTGATAGACGCCGACATATTCGCGCGGCCAGGGGAAATCCGGCGCGGAGTCCGCGCCCGACGCCGCCGTCTCGTACATCATTTTGCGGAATCGCTCGGTTTCCGCTCCGCTCATGATCGTCACATGCCAGGGCTGGCTGTTACACCATGACGCGGTGCGTTGGGCGGCGCGCAGGATGCGCTCGATCACCGGGCGCGGCACCGGATCGGGCTTGAAAGCCCGACACGAGTACCGCGCGGCCAGAAGCCCCTCGAGCACATCGATGGCGTCCACCGCGTTGGTGGACGCCGCGTTGCCCTTCGCCGTCGCTGCGCTCATGCCCGGCCCTTGGTCGGGATCTTGTTGAACGGCACATCCTTGTCCACGCGGATGTCACCAGGCAGGCCAAGCACGCGCTCCGCGATGATGTTGCGCATTACCTCGTCGGTGCCGCCGGCGATGCGCGAGGACGGCGACGACAGCACCATCTTCTGGAACTGACCCGCAACCTCCTTCTGATCGTTGTCGACCAGCACACCGGCCGCGCCCTGCAGGTCGAGCGCGAAAGTTGCGATCTCCTGCAACATGCTGCCGGCAACCAGCTTGCCGATCGAGTTCTCAGGCCCGGGCCGCTCGCCGCGCGACAGCGCCGAAATCGTGCGGTAGGTCGTATACTTCAGGCCGCTGGTGCGCGTCGCCCATGTGGCAAGCTTGGAGCGTACAGCGCGATCGTCGATCGCAGGCCCATCCTCGGTCATCAGGCTGTTGCAGTAGTCGAAGATTTCCGGGAAACCGGTGGCAACGCCCGAGCCGATGGCGTAGCGCTCGTTCATCAGCGTGGTCAGCGCCACGTTCCAGCCCTCGCCGACATTACCGAGCCGCTGCTTGTCGGGGATACGCACGTTGGTGAAGTACACCTCGTTGAATTCCGACGCGCCGCTTGCCTGCTTGATCGGGCGGATTTCGACGCCCGGGCTCTTCATGTCGAGAAAGAACATGGAAAGCCCCTGATGCTTCGGCACGTTCGGATCGGTGCGCACGACCAACAGCCCGTAGTCCGAGTAGTGCGCGCCCGAGGTCCAGATCTTCTGGCCGTTGACGATCCAGTCGTTGCCGTCCTTTTCCGCACGGGTGCGCAGCCCCGCCACGTCCGAGCCGGCCGAAGGCTCGGAAAACAGCTGGCACCAGATCTCGTCGCCGGAGGCGAGCGGCGGCAGGTAGCGCTTTTTCACGTCATCATTGGCGTAGGTCATCAGCACCGGGCCACACATGCCCTGGCCGATCAGGAACGGGGCGCCGAGCTTGTTGTAGATGCCCTCCTCCTGCTGCCAGATCACACGCTCGATCGGCGTCGAACCGCGGCCGCCGTACTCTTTCGGCCACTGCAGGCAGGCCCAGCCGCCTTTCGCCTTTTTCTTCTGCCACTCCTTCGAGAGCTGCAGCACGTCACCGCTCTTTAACTTGATGCGGCCGAGCGAAGCTTCCTTCAGCTCGCTCTCCAGCTCCTTCGGTGCGTTCGCGGCGATCCAACTGCGAACTTCGCTGCGGAATTTGGCTTCCTGCGGGGTGTCGTCGAAATTCATGGTCAAAATCCTTTCGCTGACATCTCAGGCGGCTTCGGTGTTGCGGGTGCGCATGCGGTCGATCAACTGGTCCTCCCAGTAGGACATGCTGCCGAGGCCGAGTGCGAGCGCGTTGGAGCGGCGGTAGTACAGATGGCAGTCGAATTCCCAGGTGAAGCCCATGCCGCCATGCACCTGGATGTTCTGCTTCGAGCAGTGCTGGAACGCCTGTGTGGCGCTGATGCGCGCCGCGGCCGCAGCTTCCGCCAATTCCGACGAGTTGGTCGAGAGCGCCCAGGCGGCATAGTAGGCGTTGGAACGCGCCAGCGTCGCCGACACATACATGTCGGCGAGGATGTGCTTGACCGCCTGGAACGAGCCGATCGGACGGCCGAATGCCATGCGATCGAGTGCATAGTCGCGGCCCATCTCCAGCGCCCGTTCGGCGCCGCCGACCTGCTCGAAGGCGACGAGCACGGCGGCACGATCCAGAACGCGCGTCAGGTTGCTCCAGCCTTCGTCGGCGCGGCCGAGCAGCTCGGCCGGAGCACCGTTGAACTTGATCTCGGCCTGATTGTGGGTCGGATCGATGCTCTGCAGCGAGCGACGCTCGACGCCCTTGCCCGTCAGATCGACGATATAGAGCGCGATGTCGCTCTCGCGGCCACTGTTGCCGGAGCGCGCCACGACGATCGCGAAATCGGCGATCTCGCCGTCCGGCACCGGTGTCTTGGTGCCGCTGACGGCGCCATTCGCCACTTGCGCCTTGATCGCGGCGGGAGAGAGCTTGCCCTTGCCTTCAAACAACGCCAGCGTGCCGATCTTCTCGCCGGATGCGAGCCCCGGCAGATACTTCCGCTTCTGCGCATCAGTGCCGGCCAGCATGATCGCTTCGGCAGCGAGATAGATCGAGGACGCGAACGGTACCGGGGCGACGACGCGGCCGAGCTCCTCGGCAATCACGCACAGTTCGAGATGGCCTGCACCGGAGCCGCCGAACTCCTCGGGAATGGCGACGCCGAGGAAGCCGAGCTCGGCAAGCCCCTTCCACAGCGAGCGGTCGTACGTATCCTTCCCCTCGAGCACCTGCCGCACGGCCTTGCTCGTGCACTTTTCGGCGAGAAACCGCCGCGCCTGATCGCGCAATTGCTTCTGGTCGTCGGAAAAATCGAAATTCATGGTGAGTGTGGCTCCCTCTCTTCTTATTGAGCGTATTATTGCGCTAGCGCGGCGCCATGCGGATGGCGCCGTCAAGGCGAATGGTCTCGCCATTCAGCATCGGATTTTCAACGATGTGAACCGCCAGCGCTGCATACTCGCTAGGATCGCCGAGCCGTGCCGGATGCGGCACCTGGGCGCCGAGGCTCTTGCGCGCCTCCTCCGGCAGCCCCATCAGCAGCGGAGTGAGGAACAGGCCGGGCGCGATGGTATTGACGCGGATGAACATCGAGGCGAGATCGCGGGCAACCGGCAGCGTCAGCCCGACCACCCCGCCCTTTGACGCCGAATAGGCCGCCTGCCCGATCTGGCCGTCGAAGGCTGCAACACTCGCGGTGTTAATGATGACACCCCGCTCCTCGCCGATCGGCTCGGCAGTGGCGAGCCGCTCGGCCATGAGGCGCAGCACGTTGAACGTGCCGATCAGGTTGATGCTGACGACACGCGTGAAGACGTCGAGCGGAAACGGACCGCTCTTGCCGACCGTGCGGGACGCGTTGCCGACGCCGGCGCAGTTCACCAGCACTCGGGTTATGCCATGCGCCGACTCGGCCTTGGAGATCGCCGCCTTCACCTGCTCTTCGCTTGTGACGTCGGCACCGAGCGCCAGACCCTTGATCTCCTCGGCAACCTTGTCCGCATTCTCCTTGCGCACATCGAGGACGGCGACCTTCGCGCCCTTCGCGGCCATGGCCCGCGCGGTCGCAGCACCTAGTCCCGAACCGCCACCGGTGATGAGAACAGGAACGTCTTTCAGTTGCATCGAATGGCCCCTTCCAACTTTTTACGAAACGGATCTCAGGCGCGCGCTCGCCGCGCGGGGCTATCGCCCCAGTCTGCGAGAATGTCCGACACCTGCAAGGCATCGACTCCTGCCGAATGCTGGATCGCCGACGGCGTGCGCGAGAAGCGCGGCGCAGGCGCCGGCTGCACACCGCCGGCGTGCTCCACAAACGTCTTGCGCGCGGCCAGGTGCGGATGCTTCGGCGCATCGAACAGGCCGACGATCGCGGCGGCGCAGGCGTCACTGCCCTCGAGTAGCTTTGACCACTCGTCGCGCGTCTTCGTCAGGAATATGGCTTCGAGCTTCCTCTGCAGCTCCGGCCACTTTGCGCGATCGTTCTGTGCATCGAACGCATCGTCGGCGAGGCCCGCGAGCTTGCGGAGCTCGGCATAGAACTGCGGCTCGATCGCGCCGATCGACATGTAGTTGCCGCAACCGCACTTGTAGGTCCGATAGAAATGCGCGCCACCGTCGAGCAGGTTGGTGCCGGCCTCGTCGGTCCAGCGTCCCATGGCTTTCAGGGCATGGAACATGGTCAGCATGTTCGAGACGCCATCGCACATGGCAGCGTCCACCACCTGCCCCTTGCCGGAGGACCGCGCCTCGATGATCGCCGCAAGCAGACCGACGACGAGAAACAGAGCGCCGCCGCCGTAGTCACCGACGAGATTGAGCGGCGCCACGGGCTCACCGTCATGCGAGCGAAAGGAATCGAGCGCGCCGGTGATCGCGATGTAGTTGATGTCATGGCCGGCAGCCATGGCCAGCGGCCCCTCCTGGCCCCACCCGGTCATGCGAGCATAGACCAGGCGCGGATTGCGCTTCAGCGCCTCATCGGGTCCAAGCCCGAGCCGCTCCATCACCTGCGGGCGAAAGCCTTCGATCAGCGCGTCGGCGGCGCCGATCAATTCCAGGGCCTTGGCGATGTCGTCCTTCTTCTTCAGATCGAGCTCGACCGGACGACGCCCGCGATTGACGAAATTGCGCGCGTCGTTTTTCCACTGGCCCGGCCGCGCGATCGTCACGACGTCGGCGCCCATGTCAGATAGCATCATGGACGCATAAGGGCCGGGACCGATCCCGGCGAACTCGATGATCCGTACGCCGCGCAGCGGACCGGTCGCCTTATCCTTGCTCACGATGTCCTCCTAAAACTGTTCTTGTTATCGTTCGTCGGACGTCCGACGCCTATTTGTACTTGCTTGTCTTCCCGCTCTTCACGGCAGGCGCTCTCAGTATGCCGCCGCAAATCAGCTCTGTCATGTGCGCTACATAGCGGCGGCGCACGTCGTCCGTTACACCACCGAGGCCAAGTGCCGGCGACATCGCCGTCCGGCCATGGAACAGATGGTCGCAGGCGCCGATCAGGCTGATATAGAACAGCATCGGATCCACTTTGCGGAATTCGCCCGCCTCGACGCCTTCCTCGAGCAAGCGGCGCTGGAACTCGAATACTGGTCTCGCGAAGACATGCGAGACCTCCTTCGCCGCCTTCTCGTTGCTTTCATAAAGCAACCGGTGGATCAGCCGGTTCAGATATGGAAAGCGGTGGTAGGCCTTGATGATGCCCGCGATGTGCAGCTTCAGCTTCTCGGTCGGCGAGATCGGCTGCCGCATCAGGTAGTCGAGGTTCGCGATCTCCGACTGCGAATCCCGCGTGAGCAGCGCCAACAGGAGCCCGTCCTTGTTGCCGAAATGATACTTCACCAGCGCCGCGTTGACGCCGGACTTCTTCGCCAGTTCGCTCAAGGAGATGTCGATCGAATTGCGCTCGATCATCAATTCGCCTGCAGCCTTCAACAGCTTCGCGGCAGTTACGTTCTGCTGCTGTGGCGCCTTCTGTGTGGCAAGGGCTGTATCGGTTCGCATCTTCTTCCAGGCAAGAGACGGCGCGCGCAGCTAAGCTCATCGCTGCACCGGGCTCAAGAGTTAATTGAACGATTGACTAAATCGAGGCCGGTCCGTTTAATTGGAAGCAACGACCCCACAAAAACGCAAAGGGAGAGACGCCATGGCCGAGGCCTATATCGTCGCCGCAGCTCGTACCGCCGGTGGCCGCAAGGGAGGCCGCCTCTCTGGCTGGCATCCGGCCGATCTCGCCGGCCAGGTGCTGAACACGCTGGTCGACCACACAAAGATCGATCCGGCGCAGGTCGAGGACGTGATCATGGGCTGCGTGATGCAGGCCGGCGAGCAATCCACCAACATCGCACGCAATGCGGTGCTTGCCTCAAAACTGCCGGAGAGCGTGCCGGCCACCTCGATCGACCGCCAGTGCGGCTCCTCGCAACAGGCGTTGCATTTCGCTGCGCAAGCGGTGATGGCCGGCAGCATGGACGTGGTGATTGCAGCCGGAGTGGAAAGCATGACGCGGGTGCCCATGGGGCTGCCCGCCTCGCTTCCGGCCAAGAACGGCTTTGGCCACTACAAGAGCGGCGAAATCGAGAAGCGTTACCCGAACATCGAGTTCAGCCAGTTCACCGGCGCCGAGATGATGGCGAAGAAATACGATCTCTCCAAGGAGGAGCTCGACCAGTATTCTTATGAAAGCCACCAGCGGGCGATCGCAGCGACGCAAGGCGGCCTGTTCAAGGATGAGATCGTTCCGCTGCCGATCACGCGAGCGGACGGGACGTCCGACACGCACAGCATCGACGAAGGCATCCGCTTCGACGCGACGCTGGAAGGCATTCGCGGCGTCAAACTGATCGCCGAGGGCGGACGCATCACCGCGGCCAGCGCAAGCCAGATTTGCGACGGCGCGTCCGGCGTCATGGTCGTCAACGAGAAGGGCCTGAAATCGCTTGGGCTGACCCCCATGGCCCGCATCCACCACATGAGCGTGCTCGGCCACGATCCGGTCATCATGCTGGAAGCGCCTCTGCCCGCCACCAAGCGGGCTCTCGACAAGGCCGGCATGACGATCGACGACATCGATCTGTTCGAGGTGAACGAGGCGTTCGCCTCGGTCCCGACCGCGTGGCTGAAGGCGACCGGCGCCGATCCCGCGCGGCTCAACGTCAACGGCGGCGCGATCGCGCTCGGCCACCCGCTCGGCGGCTCCGGCACCAAGCTGATGACGACGCTGGTGCACGCGCTGAAGCAGCGTAACAAGCGGTACGGGCTGCAGACCATGTGCGAAGGCGGCGGCATGGCAAATGTGACGATCGTGGAGCGGCTGTGAGAAGAGCGAATGACGAGTAGCGAACGCGAACCGACCCGGTGACACTGCCGTGGTTCTTTCCTCCCGTTCGCCACTCACTCGTCGCTGTTCGCCAGGAACCGGTCCATGACCCATCCCTCCGTCCACGCCCGTACCCGGCCGGACAAGCTCGCCTACATGATGGCGGAGACCGGACGGGGCATCACCTACCGTCAGCTCGAGGACCGCTCCAATCAGGGCGCGCAGCTCTTCCGCAGCCTCGGTGTGCAGCGCGGCGACCATATCGCCATACTGCTGGAGAACTGCACCACCTTCATGGAAATCTGCTGGGCAGCGCAGCGGTCCGGCGTCTATTTCACCGCCATCAGCCGCTATCTCACCGGAGATGAGATCGCCTACATCGTCAGGGACTGCGGCGCGAAGATCTTCATCACTTCGCTTCAATGCCACGACCGCGTATCCGACCTGCTCGACAAGGAGCTGAGCGGCGTCAAGCTGTTCATGGTCGGCGGCGTCAAGCCGGGTTTCCAGTCGTGGGAAGCGGCGATCGCAGAGCAGCCGGCCAGCCGCATCGCCGACGAAGCCATCGGCCACGACATGCTCTATTCATCCGGCACGACGGGACGGCCGAAGGGGATCAGGCGCGTGGCATCCACCGATCCGATCGACATGATCAATCCGCTGATGAAAATGCTTTGCGTCACGGGCTGCGGCATGTCGGAGAACACCGTCTACCTGTCGCCGGCGCCGCTCTACCACGCGGCTCCGTTGCGCTTCAACTTGATGGTCGGCTCGCTCGGCGGCACCTCGGTGATCATGGAGCATTTCGACGCAGAGACCTATCTGCGCATGATCGAGAGGTACAAGATCACCCAGTCGCAGCTGGTGCCGACCATGTTCGTGCGCATGCTGAAGCTGCCGGACGATGTGCGCAAGAAGTACGACCTTTCGACTCTGACGGGTGCGATCCACGCCGCGGCCCCCTGCCCGATCGACGTGAAGGCGAAGATGATCGACTGGTGGGGACCGATCCTGGTCGAATACTATGCGGGCTCGGAAGGTAACGGCGTCACGGTGTCGACCTCGAAGGACTGGCTCACCCATCGCGGCACCGTCGGACGCGCGGTGGTCGGCAAGGTGAAGGTCCTCGACGAGGAAGGCAACGAGCTGCCGCCGGGCGAGATCGGCACGATCTACTTCGCCGACGGGCCACAATTCGCCTATCACAATGACCCGGAGAAAACGAAGCGCGCGTTCAACGACAAAGGCTGGTCGACGCTGGGTGACGTCGGCTATGTCGACAATGACGGCTTCCTCTATCTCACCGACCGCAAGGCCTACATGATCATCTCCGGCGGCGTGAACATCTACCCGCAGGAGACGGAGGATGTGCTGATCGGCCATCCGGAGGTGGCGGACGTCGCGGTGTTCGGCGTGCCCAACGAGGAAATGGGCGAAGAGGTGAAGGCGGTCGTGCAGCCGCGCGACATGGCGAAGGCCAGCAAGGCCTTCGAGGCGGAGCTGATCGCCTTCTGCCGGCAGAAGCTGTCGGCGCTGAAGTGCCCGCGCTCGATCGACTTCGAGGCGGAGTTGCCGCGCACGCCGACGGGCAAGCTGGTCAAGCGCCACCTGCGCGACCGGTATTGGGCCGAAAGGAAGGCGGCGAAGGCGTAAACCTCGCCATTGCGCGCCTATTTCCGCGCTCGCGCCTCATGCTTGGCTGCCTGGCGCAGCACATTGCGGGCGCGCTCCACCACCGGCACGTCGATCATCTTGCCTTCGAAGGTGACGGCGCCGAGGCCCTTGGCCATGGCGTCGTCGTAGGCCGCGATCATGCGCTGCGCGCGGTCGACGTCCTCGGCCGAGAAACCGTATTCCTCGTTCAGGATCGTGACCTGGCTCGGGTGCACGCAGGTGCCGCCGGCGAAGCCGAATTTCCGCGAGCGCTTGATCGTCTCGCGGAAGGCATTCAGATCGGCGAACTCGGCAACGGTTCCCATGAAGCCGAGCGGCAGGATGCCGGCGGCACGCGCGGCGACGATCATCGTCTGCTTGGCAAGCTGCAGCGTCTCGCCGATCGGCTCCATCGACAGTGCCAGCGCGAAGTCCTCCGCGCCCAGCGACAGCGCCACCACACGAGGCGAGGCTTTGGCGATCTCGCGCAGGCGGAAAAAGGCGTCGGCGGTCTCCACCAGCGGAACCAGCTTCGTATGCCCGTTCGGCAGGCCCTTCTGCGCCTCGAACGTGTCGAGCAGCTCGGCGATCACGCCGATATGCTCGGCACTTTCGGCCTTGGGACACATCAGGGCCATCACGCCGGGACCGACCGCCGCCTCGATGTCGAGAAAGGCCTGGTGCCAGGGCCGGTTGATGCGCACGACCACGTCGGCGCCGGCCTTGCTGACCTCCTTCGCCGCCGCATGGATCAACGTACGCCCGCGAGGCTTTTCAGCCTCGGGTACACTGTCTTCGAGATCGAGGATGTAAGCGTCGGCGCCACGCGTGTGCGCTGTCGCAACGAACTTCTCGCGCGTGACCGGAACGAACATGAGCGACCGCCAGGCCGGCAGGTCGTCGCGCAACAGAGCCATCAGATCAATCCCTGTGAACGGAGATGGGCCTGTTTATCAATCGGACTGCGGCCGACACAAGGGCTCATCGCACCATTAGCGCCGAGTCCGCTTCGCCCAGCCCTCTCCCCATCCGAACTCGGGTTTACCGAGGTTCGGCGCTATCAAGTGGTCGAAGTCGGAAACATCCGACTTCGACTGGAGAGGGAGCGCGACGCGTCCGTCGCCATCTCTGATCAACCGATATCCGATAGCCCTGCTAGCGCAGGTGGCATGCCACGAACTGCCGGGGCGCGATCTCGCGCAACAACGGGGTCTCGGATCTGCAGCGATCGACCGCATAGGGACAGCGCGTATGGAAGTGACAGCCGCTCGGCGGCTTCACAGGGCTCGGCACGTCGCCCTGCAGCACGATCTTGCTGCGCTTGATTTTCGGGTCCGGGACCGGCACTGCCGACAGCAGCGCTTCGGTGTAGGGGTGACCCGGATTGGTGAAGATCGTGGTCTTGTCGGCGTATTCGACGATACGGCCGAGATACATCACCGCGATCCGCTGGCTGATGTGCTCGACCACCGAAAGATTGTGCGAGATGAAGAGGTACGACAGGCCGAGATCGCGCTGCAGATCCATCAACAGGTTGATCACCTGCGCCTGGATCGACACGTCGAGCGCAGATACCGGCTCGTCGCAGATGATCAGCTTCGGATTGAGCGCGAGCGCACGCGCGATGCCGATACGCTGGCGCTGGCCGCCAGAAAACTGATGCGGAAAATTCGCCATCTGCGCACGCGACAGTCCGACGCGGTCGAACAGTTTGGCGACGATCTCCTCGCGCTTCCTGCCGCTGGCGATGCCATGCGTGCTCAGCGGCTCACCGACGATGTCGCCCGCGGACATGCGCGGGTTGAGCGAGGAGTACGGATCCTGAAAGATGATCTGCATCTGCCGCCGGAACGGCTTCAGCTCGCGCTTGCTGAGCTCGCGGATGTCCTCGCCGCCGATCCGTATCACGCCGTCGGTCGGCTCGATCAGCCGCAGGATGGCGCGGCCGACCGTCGACTTGCCGCAACCGGACTCGCCCACAAGGCCGAGCGCTTCGCCCTCGCCGATCGTGAAGCTGACGCCGTCGACCGCGAGCACATGGCCGTGCGTGCGGCGGAGGAAACCCTTCTTGATCGGGAAATGCTTCTTCAGACCCTCAATCTCAAGGACCGGGGGACGCGTCGCCCGTACGGCGGCTTGACCGGCCTCAGCCATGGGCACGCTCCTTCCCTTCGCCGGCATGCCAGCATGCCGCCCAGTGTCGACTGTGCTTCTCCTCGTAGGGCGGGAATTCGCTCCGGCATTTGTCGTCGGCGCGCGGGCAGCGCGGTGCGAACACGCAGCCCTGTGGCAGGCTGTAAAGCGCCGGCACGATTCCGGGGATTTCCTGCAGCCGCTCGGTCTTCGCGCTCTCGCCGCGCATCAGGCCGAGACGCGGAATCGAGGCCATCAGGCCCTGCGTGTACGGATGGAGCGGACCCGCGAACAGGTCTTCCGCCGAGGCCTCTTCGACCTTCCGTCCGGCATACATGACGATCACCCGCTGCGCCATTTCGGCGACCACGCCCAGGTCATGGGTGATGAGGACCACCGCGGTTCCGAGCTTGCGCTGCAGGTCGGCGATCAGTTCGAGGATCTGCGCCTGGATCGTCACGTCGAGCGCGGTCGTCGGTTCGTCGGCCAGCAGCACCTTCGGACTGCACGCGAGTGCCATCGCAATCATCGCCCGCTGGCGCATGCCGCCGGAAAGCTGATGTGGATATTCCTTGGCACGCTGCGCCGGTTCCGGAATACGCACCAGTGCCAGCATTTCGACGACCTTCTTCTGCAGCTCGTCGCGCGGCATGGTCTTGTGCATCGTCAGCACTTCGCCGATCTGCCTGCCGATGGTCATCACCGGATTGAGCGAGGTCATCGGTTCCTGGAAGATCATCGAGATATCACGGCCGCGCATGGCCCTCATCTCGTCTTCCGGCAGCTTGAGCAGATCGACGCCATCGAGCACCACCTCGCCGTCGACGATACGGCCCGGCGGATCGGCCACGAGCCGCATCAATGACAGGGCGGTCATGCTCTTGCCGCAGCCGGACTCGCCGACGATCGCCAGTGTCTCGCCGCGCGCGATCGCGAATGACACGCCGTCGACCGCTTTTGCCGTGCCGTTTCGGGTGAAGAAATAAGTCTTCAAATCAGCAACGGTGAGCAAGGGATCGGCGACCGCAATGCCGGCGATACTGTCAATCGGCTTGGCCTGGCCGCCGGCGGCGGCCGATGGTTTGGCTTGCAGGGCTCGTGAGTGGGACATGAACGCGAATTCCTTGGGTAGAGCCTTTACGTCCGCAGCCGCGGGTCAAGCAGATCGCGCAGCGCATCCCCGAGGAGATTGGCGCCGAACACGACAAGACTGATGGCGACGCCCGGGAAGATGACCAGCCACGGCGCCGTGCGCATGTATTCGGCCGCCGATTCCGACAGCATCCGCCCCCAGGACGGATAAGGCTCCGGCACGCCGAGGCCGAGGAACGACAGCGACGCCTCAACCAGGATGGCCGAGCCGAACTGCGCGGTAGCGAGAACGATCAGCGGCGCCAAGGTGTTCGGCAGCACATGCCGCGCGGCGATCCAGGTTTCGCCGATGCCGATCGCGCGCGCGGCTTCGACGAACGGCATCTCCTTCAGCGCAAGCGTATTGGAGCGGACGATCCGCGCAATGCTCGGCACCAATGGAATCGCGATGGCGATGATCGTATTCCGCAGGGACGGGCCGAGCGAGGCCGCCATCACCAGCGCCATCACCAGCAGCGGCAGCGACTGCATGATGTCGATGAAACGCTGAATGATGAGATCGAGCCAGCCGCCGAAATAGCCGGAGGCCAGACCGATCGGAATGCCGACGCTTAAGCCCAGCACTGTCGCACCGATACCGACCGCGAGCGAAATCTGTGCCCCGCCGATGATGCGACTGAGAATGTCCCGGCCCATGAAGTCCGCGCCGAGCCAGTGGGCAGCACCCGGAACCGCAAGTGACGCGCGGGCATTGGTCAGGGTCGGATCATAGGGGCTGATCCAGTGCGCGAGCAGCGCGGTCAGGATGAAAATCAGAATGATGAAGGCGCCGAATGCGCCAAGTGGATATCGGCGCGCCAGGAACCGTATCGCCTGCCAGCGGGTCGACACGTTGGCGCCTGCTCTCGCAAGCTCCGCACTGTGATCGAGCGTCGTCGTCATGCGTAAGGCTCCGTTCACGACTCCAGCCTGATCCGCGGATCAAGCATGGTGTAGGTGATGTCGACGATGAAATTGACGGTGACGACCACGAAGGCGATGAACATCACCAGGTTCTGAACGATCGGATAGTCACGCGAGCGGATCGCCTCCACCAGGAAGCGGGCGACGCCGGGAATGTTGAAAACCGTTTCGGTGACGATCAGCCCACCGAGCAGGAACGCGGCCTCGATACCGATGATGGTCACGACCGGCAGCAGCGCGTTGCGCAACGCATGATCGTAGTTCACCGTCTTCTCTGAAGCGCCCTTGGACCGCGCTGTGCGGATGTAATCCTGCTTCAGCACCTCCAACATCGACGAACGCGTCAACCGCATCACCAGAGCGGAACTGCGGAAGCCGACCACAAACGCTGGAATCGCCAGTAGGCCGATCTCGGCCCAGATGCTGTCAGGCTGACGGTTGTATATCGGGATCCACCCGAGCATCTGAACGAACGCCATCAGCACCAGAAGACCGAGCCAGAACGAGGGCATCGACAGGCCGCTCAGGCTGATCACCCGCATGAGATAATCAAGAAAGGTGTTGCGGTGGACGGCGCTGATGACACCGAGCGGCACCCCGATCAGTACCGAGAACACCAGCGCCAGCACCGCAAGCTTCGCCGTGACCGGCAGGCGCGGGAGGATCTCCTCGATCGCCGGGCGTTCGCTGACATAGGCGTAGCCGAGATCGCCGCGTGCGAGGCCGGAGATCCACTGCCAGTACTGAGCAATAAGCGGCCGGTCGAGGCCGAGTTCCTGTTCGATCTTCAGCTTCTGCTTGGGATCGACGATGCCCGCCGAGTCGACAAGGATATCGGCAATGTTGCCGGGCACCAGCCGCATCACGAGGAAGATCAGGATCGACATCCCGAACAACGTGAGCAGCATCAGCGCGAAACGGCGCATGAGATAACCGGTCATCGGCTCGCGCCCTCCCGCGCTCCCTGGTTTCATCCGATCGCGTCAAGTCCGCGCGATCACCCAGCTCTCTTTATCCTTCATCCTTCCCTCGCCGAAGCTATTTGTCCAGCCAGGTGTCCTCGAAGCGGGTGTTATTATAGATGCTGTTTGTGTGGGCGGTGTAACCCTTCACATGCGCGTGCCAGCAGTTCCCCGAAACTCCGTGTGTGATCATTGGCCGCGCCGCGTCTTCCACAAGAATGCGCTCGATATCCCAGACGAGCTTCCGCCGCTTCTCTCTGTCCGCCTCACGCGACTGCGTCGCCAGCAACCTGTCGACGTCCGCGTTACAATAGTGGGTATAGTTCCGCTCCGACTTGCACGAATAATTCTCGACCAGGTTGGCGTCCGGATCATCGACGCTGACGCCGGTCAGGTTGAAGCCGATGGTGTAATCCTTGCGCGCCACTTTGGCATACCACTGCGGCGTGTCGACGATCTCGAGCTCGGCTTCGATATAAATCTTCTTGAGCTGGTCGAGCAAAATCACTGCCGGATCGCGATAGGTCGGCAGGTTGCGCGTCGGCAGCTTCATCCGGATAGGCTTGGCCGCGCTGTAGCCGAGCTTCTCCATAATCGCCTGGGCCTCGCGCAGACGCCCCTTTACGTCGGCGCTGTAGCCCGGCAGCGTGGAGATCACCTCCTCCGGCATGCCCCACTGACCGGCCGGCCGCGGCAGCATGGCGCCGCCATAGGTGGCCTTCCCTTCCGACAGAATGGTGTTGAATTCGTTGCGGTCGAACGCCAGCGACATCGCCTTGCGGATGTCCGGATTATCGAACGGCGGCTTCTCCCTGTTGACGATCAGGTTCGCGCTCACGCCCGAGGCATTTAGCACGCAGGTCGCGGTCGGCGCCTGAGCCTTCATGTCTTTCATCAGCGGCACGGTGACATCGGAGGGATAGGTGAGATCGAATTCACCGGTCGCGAAAGCCAGGAGCCGCGTAGACCGGTTATCGATCACCTTGAAAGTGATGCCGTCCAGGTACGGCTTGCCAGCCTTGAAGTAGTCCCCGTTGCGGCTCAACGTGATCGATTCGCCGCGCTTGTACTCGACAAACTTGAACGGCCCGGTTCCGACGGGTTTGGTGCGCATCACCTGCTGCGGCACGTGGCAAGGATAGACGGCGGAGAAGCCGCTCGCGAGCAACATGATCAGCGCGGGTTGCGGCGCCTTGAGATGGAACGTCGCCTCGTAATCGCCGCTGATCGTCACCTCGCTTAGATTCTCGTACCAGACCTTACGCGGATTCTTGCGGAAATCACCAACATCGCCCTTGCCGATCAGCATGTGCCAGGTGCACTGCACGTCCTTGGCGGTAAAAGGTTTGCCGTCGTGCCATTTCACCCCCTGGCGCAGCTTGAAGGTCAGTTTGGTGCCGGTCGGAGCCCACGCCCAGCTCTCGGCGAGATCGGGAACGATCGTGTCGGGGCTCTCTTCGGGCTTCAACTGGTCGAACATGACCAGGTTGTTGAAGACCGCCATGAACGGCCCGGTGGCGGAGACCGTCGACTCTTCCAGCAGGGAGGCGCTCGGCGGATTGTCGTTGTGATACATCCGCAAGATGCCGCCGCGCTTCTGCGCCTCGGCCGGAACGCTGGCCATCGCCATGATGGCGGCGCCCAGCATGACGGAAACGTTTCCAGCCCAGCCGAGACATCGTCGGACGCGCATCAGACCCTCCCTGAATGTCCTGGTCATTCAGCCGCGCGCCGACGGGGCGCGTCGGCTCTTCATTTGTCGAGCCAGACGTCCTCGAACCGCGTGTTGTTGTAGATGGCATTGTCGTGGACGACGAAGCCCTTCACATGCGGATGCCAGCAGGTTCCGTTGATGTTGTGGTCGATAATCGGGCGGGCGGCATCATCGACCAGCAGCTTCTCGATCTGCCAGACGATCTGCTTGCGCTTTTGCTTGTCGGACTCCTTCGACTGCTCGGCCAAAAGTCGATCGACCTCCGGATTGCAATATTTGGTGTAGTTGCGATCCGACTTGCAGGAATAATTCTCGACCAGGTTGCCGTCCGGATCGTCGACGCTGACGCCGGTGAGGTTCATGCCGACCGAGTAGTCTCCGCGGGCGACCTTGGGATACCACTGCGGCGTGTCGACGTTCTCAAGCTCTCCCTCGATGTGGATCTTCTTGAGCTGATCGATGAGGATGACGGCCGGATCGCGGTAGATCGCGATGTTGCGCGTCGCGACCTTGACCTTGAGCGGCTTGTCGGGTCCATAGCCGAGGCCTTGCATGATCTTGCGCGCTTCAGCCTGGTTCTTCTCGACGTCGCCGCTGTAGCCGTCGAGTTTCCTCAGCACGTCCTCCGGCATACCCCACTCGCCTTCCGGCGCCGGCAGCATCGCGCCGCCGATCTTTGATTGCCCCTCCGCCAGGATCTTGCTGAATGCCGCACGGTCAAGCGCAAGCGACATGGCCCTGCGAATCTGCGCGTTGTCGAACGGCGGTGCCGAGCGGTTGACGATCAGGTTGTTGGCGACGCCCGTAGGCGCGAACTCGCAAACCGCCTTCGGTGCCTGCGACTTCATGTCTCGGCCGAGCGGAACGGTCACGTCGGTCGGAAACGTCATGTCGAAATCGCCAGCCGCGAAGGCGAGCATTCGGGTCGAACGGTTCTCGACGATCTTGAAATCGATGGCGTCGAGATAGGGCCTGCCCTTCTTCCAGTAATCAGGATTCTTCGCCAGCCTGATCGATTCGCCCCGCTTGTACTCGACGAACTTGAACGGTCCGGTGCCGATCGGCTTCGTGCGCATGTCGCGCTGGGATACGTGGCAGGGGTAGACCGGGGAGTAACCGGAGGCGAGCAGCAACGGAAACGCCGGCTGCGGCTCCTTCAGCACGAAGGTCGCCTCGTAGTCGCCATTGATCGTGACCTCGCTGAGGTTCTGGTACCAGATCGCACGCGGGTTCTTGCGGAAGTCCTGCACGTCGCCCTTGCCGATCAGCATATGCCAGGTGCACTGGACGTCCTTGGCCGTGAACGGCTTGCCGTCATGCCATTTCACTCCCTGGCGGAGCTTGAAGGTCAGCTTCTTCTTGCTGTCGTCCCAGGACCAACCCTCGGCCAGATCGGGAACGATCGTGTCGGCGCTCTCGTGCCGCTTCGCGTTATCGAACATCACGAGATTGTTGTAGATCGACATGTAGGGGATCGTGACCGAGATGGTCGACTCTTCCAGGGGCGATGCGCTCGGCGGATTGTCGCGGTGCGGGAGGCGAAGCGTGCCGCCCTGCTTCTGGGCCAACGCAGCACCGACATCGATGACCAGGAAAGAAACGACGACCGCTGCAGCGGCCAAGGCACGTCCAAACATAAACCCTCCCAAGACGACGATCTCCGGCGCTTGGAGCGCTCTTGCAGAGACCAGTTTTGCAGAGCGAACCTAACACGGCTGGGGGCCGGAGCAATGGGCTCCGTCAACGCGCGCAACCGCGCTGCAACAATCGTACGAAATCGGACTTGCCATCGCCCCTGTTCGATCGTCATGATCCGGTCCGTGGGGCGAAACGAACAGCCGAGTCGTAGGCCCTTCACCCTTTCCCATTGCAATCGAATCTCATGCGACATTTTCCGCCACGCCGGATCGTTTGTTTGACCGAGGAGACGGTCGAGACCCTCTATCTTCTCGGCGAGCAGGACCGGATCGTCGGCGTCTCCGGCTATGCGGTGCGACCGCCGCAGGTCCGCAAGGAAAAACCGCGGGTCTCCGCATTCATTTCCGCTGACATTCCGAAGATCCTTGCGCTTGAGCCGGACCTGGTGCTGGCGTTCTCCGACTTGCAGGGGCCACTCGCCGCCGACCTCGCCAAGGCCGGTGTTGCGGTCCACGTCTTCAACCAACGCGACATTGCCGGCATCTTCGCCATGATGCGCACCGTCGGTGCGCTGGTGGATGCATCCGCGAAAGCCGAGGCCCTCGCCGAGCGGCTGGAGCGCAAGCTTGATGCCGTCGCAGCAGCGGCACCGCAGGTGCGGCCGAAGGTCTACTTCGAGGAATGGAATGATCCCCTGATCAGTGGCATCTGCTGGGTTTCGGAGCTGATCGAGATTGCCGGTGGCATTGACGTCTTCCCCGACCTTCGCCGCGAACAAGGCGCGAAGCAGCGGATCATCGAGCCGGCCGCGGTCGTTGCCGCGGCGCCCGACGTCATTCTCGCGTCCTGGTGCGGCAAGAAAGTCCGTATGCGGGATTTTTATGAGCGGCCGGGCTGGAGTGAAATTCCCGCGATGAGAGACAACCGGATCGTCGAGATCAAATCGACCATCATCCTGCAACCTGGGCCGGCTGCGCTGACCGACGGCCTCGACGCGATTTCGGCGGCGCTGCGCGATGATGGCATGCAAGCATTGAAGCGCGCGCGGCCCTAAACCATTGCCTGCGAGATTCCTGAAGTCCACTATCAGAACAACAAGAGGACGAGGAACGATGGACGAGGAAACACCGAAGGGTGCGCGGCTGCCGGATGCGGGAATCCGCGCACTCTATACGCTGGAGAACCGCTGGCAGGCGTGGCTCGACGTCGAAGCGGCTCTTGCACGCGCGCAAGCCGACCTCGGTATCGTGCCGAAGGAGTCTGCCGAGCGCATCGCCGCCTGCGCGAAGCTGAGCCTGCTCGATCGTGGCCGCATCGACGAAGCCGACAAGCGCACCGGCCACACGATCGTGCCGCTGGTGTGGGAGCTGTCGCGCGTGTGCGGCGAACCTGCCGGCGGCTGGGTGCACTGGGGCGCGACAACGCAGAACATCGTACAGACGGGCGACCTTCTGGTGCTCAGGCAGGCACACAGGGTCTTCATCCAGCTCATCCACAAGACCTTGCGGGCAATGGCGGACCTTGCAGACCGCTCGGCCGATATGGTGATGCCCGCGCGCACGCATGGCCAGCACGCGGTGCCGGCGACCTTCGGCTTCAAGGTCGCGGTCTGGATCGACGAACTGATCCGGCATCTCGAGCGCTTCCGCCAGCTTGAGCCACGCGTCTTCGTCGCCATGCTCGGCGGCGCGGCCGGGACCTATGCGTCGCTCGGCGCGCAGGGACCGGCAGTGCAGGCCGGCATCGCCAAGTATCTCGACATGGTGCCGATGCGGGTGCCGGCGCGCACGCTCGGCGATCACCTTGCGGAATACATCTCGCTCCTGGGTCTGTTCGGCGCGAGCGGCGGCAAGATCGGCCGCGAGATCTACACGTTGATGAAGACCGAGTTCGGCGAGGCCGAGGAGCCGGTGCCGCCGGGCACGGTCGGAAGCTCCACCATGCCGCAGAAGCGCAACCCGAAAGTCTGTCAGGAAATCATCGCGCAATCGGCCGAGCTTCGCTCGCTGGTGCCGCTGGCGCTGGAGGCGGCGATGACCGAACACGAGGCCGATCGGGCCACAAGCCTGATGATCCGCGAGGCGACATCGCGTGCCTGCATCCTGACCGGCGACATGCTGATCCGCCTTGATTACGTGCTGTCCGGCCTGCAGCTTGATCCTCAGCGCATGCGGGCCAATCTCGATCTCGGCGGCGGGCTGATCATGGCCGAAGCCGTGATGCTGAACCTTGGCGCCTCCATCGGCCGCCAGCACGCGCACGACATCGTCTACGATGCGGCGCAGACGGCCTTCGTCGACAGGAAATCGTTTGCCGAGCTGCTCGCCGCCGACAAGCGCGTCACGCAGCATCTTTCGCCCGCGGCCATCGGCGAGCTGATCGATCCGGTCGGATATATCGGCCTGTGCGCCGAGATGGCGCGCGACGCCGCCGCGCGAGCAAGGGCGCTGTCATGAGCGCCATCGCATTCGATCTGCCTGAGGACGTCCTCACCGTTCGCGACGGCGTCATGCGCTTCGTCGAGACGGAAATCGTTCCGCGCGTCGAGAGCAACCATGCCCTGTTCGAAGACCAGCGCAGGCTTTATGATCAGCACGGACGCTATTCCGCAGATGTCCAGCGACTGATCCGCGAAACACGCAGTCTGTCGGCGAAGGCCGGGTTCTTCGCCATGTGCGCACCGGAGGAACTCGGCGGTGGCGGCTTCGGCCACCTCGCCTACTATGTCGCGTGGGAAGCCATCAACCGGCGGCTTGGGTCTCACACCATCCTGACGCCATGGGTCATCGCGCACTGGGCATTCGGGCCGAGCCGGGTGCTGACCCAGGTGACACCGGAAGCGTCGAAGCGCTGCCTCGCCGGCATGATGTCCGGCGAGACCTCGATGTGCTTCGGCCTGTCGGAGCCAGGGGCCGGCTCCGACGCCAGCATGCTGAAGACCCGCGCCGTCCGTACCGACAAGGGCTGGCGCATCTCGGGGCGAAAGCTCTGGACCACCAACAGCCCGACCGCGGACTGGTGCATCGTCTTTGCGATTACCGACGCGGAAAAGGCCGAGCGCAAAGCGGGCGGCATCAGCGCCTTTCTCGTGCCGACCAGCGCGCCCGGCTTCAGCGTCGAAAGCATCGTCAAGCTGTTCGGCGACGCCGGCGGTAACGAAGGCGCGCTGGTGCTCGAGGACGTCGAGGTCGAGCCCTGGCAACTCGTCGGGAAACTCGACGAAGGTTTCAAGATCGCCGTCTACGGCGTCTCGCTCGGGCGCATCTACAATTCAGCCCGTGCCGTCGGGCTTGGGCGGTGGGCACTGGAGCGCGCGATCGAATACTCGCAGCAGCGCGAGGCGTTCGGCAAGACGATCTCGAACTATCAGGCCGTGTCGCACCCGCTCGCCGACGCCGCAACCGAGTTGCATGCGGCACATCTGCTCGGATTGAACGCCGCCTCCCTGCTCGACCGCGGCGGGCGCGCCATCAAGGAGCTGTCGATGGCGAAGAGCTATTCGGTGCAGGCCGGCTTCCGCGCCATCGACCGGGCAATGCAGACATTCGGCGGCATGGGCCTGACCAACGAGATCGGTCTGGTGCACATCTGGCACACGCTGCGCATCATCAATATCGCCGACGGCACCAACGAGATTCTCGCGCGCACGATTTCCCAGCGCCTGCTCGCCGGCGATGTGGAATTGTGATCACCTTCCCGTCATTGCAAGCGAAGGAAGCTCAGCCAACTCGTCATTGCGAGCCATAGCCGTTCGAAGAACGGCGTCGCTTCGCTCGCCTGCGGCGGCGCGGCAATCCAGCGCGGCGATTGCCGCAGATTGAGACTGGATTGCTTCGCTTCGCTCGCAATGACGGAGTGGGACGATTTTGCACAGGACTCCCACGGGCGGGTTTCGCTTTTGCGAAACGGCCGCCTACTTCTGCGTGATCTTGTCGGGCCGTGTGTACTGGTTGGTCTGGCCGACGTAGTCGATCCCCTTCTTGAACGCCCACGTCGTCACTTCGAAATGCAGCGGGATGACGCCGAAGTCACCCATCACGATACGTGAGGCCTGCGCCAACATGGTGTTGCGCTGCTTGTCGTCGACGGTCATGAGCGCTTTCTTCAAGAGGTCGTCCATCTCCTTGTTGGAGTAGCCGCCCGGATTGGTCGCGCCGAAACCGATCTTCGTGTCCGGCGTGGCCGCGAGCGCGCGCAGAGGGTTGGACATCTCGCCGGTGTCGGCGCCCCAGCCGGCCAGCCAGATGCCGAATTCGCGTTTGGTGCGGCGGTTGAAGAAGGTCGTGGCGGTCATCGCATCGACCTGCGCCTTGATGCCGATGCGGTTGAGCATCTGCGCGACCGCCTGGGCGATCTGCGCATCGTTGATGTAGCGGTCGTTCGGAGTGCCGATGGTGAGCCCGAAGCCGTTCGGATAGCCGGCTTCCGCGAGCAGCTTCTTGGCCTTGGCCGGATCGGGCTTCGCCGGCTGGATGCCCGGGTTGGTGCCGTCCAGCGGGTTGGGCAGGAATTCTGCGGCAGCCTTCGCCTCGCCGGCCATGATGCGGGCGACGATGGCTTCGCGGTCGATCGCCAGCGAGATCGCCTCCCGCACGCGCTTGTCGCGGAACGGGTTCTTTTCGCCGGCATCGGTGAGGCCCGGCGGCAGGTCGGCAATGTAGTTGAAATGCAGATAGATGATGCGGCTCGACAGCTTCGAGGTCAGCGCAAAATTCGGATTGGACTTGATGCGCGGCAGGTCCTGGATCGGCGGGTTCTCGATGAAATCGACGTCGTTGGCGAGCAACGCGGCCACCCGTGACGCGGCGTTGGTGATCGGCCGCAGCGTCACCTTCTTCCACTTGGGCTTCTTGCCCCAATAGGTCTCGTTCTGCTCCATCACGATACGGTCGCCCGGCGTGAATTGGGTGTATTTGAACGGACCGGTGCCGGCAAATTTCAGCTTGTTGAAATCGTCGGTCTTCGGCCAGGTCGCGACGCCTTCGCAGCCGGCCTTGTTGAACTTCAGGTCATCCGGCGCGCCGCCGTTCTTCGACGAGATGATCGCCACGTTGCTGACCGTGATCGCCATCAATGGAAAGGGTTCGGCGGTCGTGATGATCAGCGTATGCGGATCCGGCGCTGTCATGGTGTCGACCATGCGGGTCGAGGCGATGAACGACGATGGCGAGTTCTCGACTTTCGGTACGCGGCAGTAAGAAAAGATCACGTCGCGCGCGGTGAAGTCACTGCCGTCGGAGAACTTCACGCCCTTGCGCAGCTTGAACTCCCAGGTCTTGTCGTCGACGGCGCGCCAGCTCTCGGCCAGGCTCGGCCCGGGCTTCTGGTTCTCGTCCTGCTCGGTCAGCCGCTGGTAGACCTGTGTCGCAATCTGGTTGTTCGGCGCCAGCTGGTGATAGTGCGGATCAAGCGCGCTCGGCTCAGCCGAAAGGCCGATGCGAAGCTCCTGGGCGCTCGCCGGGGCAAGCATCATGAATGTTGCCGCAAGGGGCGCAGCGACCTGGACCACGGCGCGGCGGATGAGATCTGTCATTGGTCTTCTCCGGTAAGTCAGAAATGTCTTGCAAATGATCAGTCGGCCGGCATCGCCGTCTCGACGAGGCGCGCCCAGTAGCTCATGCCGACGGGTAGCGCTGCGTCGTTGAAATCATACTTGGCATTGTGCAGGCCTGCACTCTCGCCGTTGCCGATGAAGATGAATGCGCCCGGCCGCTCCAGCAGCATGAACGAGAAATCTTCCGCGCCCATCGACGGCGCGATCGCGACATCCACGCGCGCCCCGCCTACGATGTCCTTTGCAACGCGTTCGACGAACTCGGTCTGCTCCGGATGGTTCTCCGTGACCGGATAGCCGGTGGTGATCGTCACCTTGGCCTTGCTGCGATGCGCCGCTGCGATGCCCGTGGCAATCTCCTCGATCCGCCTCTCGGCAAATTGCCGGGTGGCGTTATCCAGTGTGCGCAAAGTGCCGGCGACATACACCCTGTCCGGTATGATGTTGAACGCCGTCCCGGCGTGGATCTGCGTGATCGACAGCACCGTGCCTGCAAGCGGATCCACATTGCGGGAGACCACAAGCTGCAAGGCGGTGGCAATTTCAGTCGCGACAACCAGCGGGTCGACGCAAAGGTGCGGCTTCGCCGCATGGCCACCACTGCCCTCCACCTCGATCTCGATGCGCGTGGATGAGGCCATCAAAGCCCCCGGTCTGAGCGCAAAGGTGCCGACCGGCATGCCCGGCATGTTGTGCATGCCATAGACCTCCTGGATGCCGAAGCGATCCATCAGCCCGTCCTGCACCATCGCCTTGGCGCCGGCGCCGCCGTTCTCCTCGGCCGGCTGAAAGATCACCACGGCCGATCCGTCGAAATTGCGGGTCTCGGCCAGATAGCGCGCGGCACCCAGCAGCATCGAGGTGTGGCCATCATGGCCGCAGGCGTGCATCACGCCCTTGTTCTGCGAGGCATAAGCCGCGCCGGTTTCTTCCAGGATCGGCAGCGCATCCATATCGGCCCGCAGGCCGATCACCTTTGATGAGGCCGACTTGCGGCCCTTGATGACGCCGACGACGCCGGTCTTGCCAATCCCCGTCACCACCTCGTCGCAACCGAAATCCCTCAGATGCTGCGCCACGATGCCTGCGGTCCGATGCACGTCGTACTGAAGCTCCGGATGAGCGTGCAGATCTCGTCGCCACGCGGTCACGTCGTTGGTGAATTCGTGGATACGATTGACAATCGGCATTAGCTGCTCCGGATGGTGTTTGCTGCGATCCGCTGGAGGCGGCCGCCAACGCATGAAGCAAGCTTCATTCCAACAAATCGGTCAAGGCGTGGCAACCGGCCAGACCGTGACATTTTCGTCTAAGATGACGTCTAAGGGGAAAAAGCCGGGGCGACCACGTGCACGGCATTTTCCCTCTTCTCGGGGGCGCGCCAAGTTCGTCGCTATCTCTGACCAGCGGCCTATTCTGCAGCGATTCCGGCGCCATGCGGGGGGCCGACGAAGCCTGCCGGGTCCCCGAAACGCTCGGTCATCACTGCCGGCAGATCCTTCGCCTTGTGCGTCACGCATGCGCCGGATCGCACCGTGTAGCGATCCTGGCGGCCGACCTGCTCCGGCTCCGTGCCCTGCTGCAGGGCGCGCGCGGCATCCATCACGAATTTGCGGAAATGCATGATGCCGAGATCGGTCGGCCCGAGGTGCTCGCGCGTGCGGTCCGCAATCGGACCCTGGCTGTCCTGCACGGCGGCGTCCTGTTCTGATACGCCTTTGATGCCGGTGTAACTCTTCGTCTTCTGCAACGCGCGGTCGATGAGGTAGTCGTTGCCCTTGTGCCGCCGCGGCACATAGTTCTCGTCAACGTCCGCTATCACACCATTGCCGCGCTTGTAGGCATCGCGCTCGTCCCGGGTCAGCGGCCGGTGCGGATTCCAGGCGTAGGTGTAGATCCAGCAATTGGTGTCGGTCACGGGCACGAAGCTCTGGCCGAAGATCGTCTCACCGGGCATCGCGCTTGGTGCGTAGGCATGCACAGGCATCAGGAACTGGGCAATGCGCCAGTAGATGTTCTCCGAGCCGGTCAACCGACCGCCGGCGATCGTCAGTCCCGCATCGTGGGGATTGATCTTGATCACCGGGCGCGGATCTTCGGCGATCCAGCGCATGTGATCGGTGTTCACGCGCGTGAGCGGATTGATGAAATGCTTCTTGATGTCGAGGATCTCGTTTTCTTCCTTCTCGAAGCTCAGATGCGCGAAGGTGAAATGAGCGGTGTCGATCGAACCCTCAAGCGCCTGCACCCAGTTGCAGTCCTGCCACTTCTTCGACACGTACCGGTGTTCTGCGGGCAGCAGCGCCATCTCCAGCGCCGGCAGCTCCGGCTGCACTGCAGCCGGACCCATATACGCCCAGATCATGCCGCCCCATTCGCGCACCGGGTAGGCCTTGATGCGCATCTTGTCCTTGGCGTTGAGATCCGGATAGGACGTCGGCATGTCGACGCACTGGCCGTCGGTATCGAACTTCCAGCCATGATACACGCAGCGGATGCCGCATTCTTCATTGCGGCCGAGCCAGAGATTGGCGCCGCGATGCGGGCAGTACTGATCGATCAGCCCGACGACGCCGCGGCTGTCGCGAAAGGCGAGCAACTCCTCGCCCATGACGACGACCTTCTTCGGCTCGCTATCGGGCTCAGGCAGTTCTTCGCTCAGCAGCACCGGCAACCAGAACCGCCGCAACAGTTCTCCCATTCCACTTCCTGCACCGCTTTCGGTCAGGAAGCGATTGTCCTCCGCACGGAGCATGAGCGACCTCCGGATCGTTTTTGTGATTTGTCGCGGAAGCTTGGCGCAGCACCCCGTCATCGTCAACGCCACGAAGCGGCGTCCTTACATCCCGTGAAAGCGCTTCATCACAAGGAGGTAAACGTCACGCCCGATCATTCAAATGACAGGCCGACATCCATCCCGGCGCGATCTCTTTCAGCGGCGGAACCTCCTCGCTGCAGCGCGGCATGGCGTGCGGGCAGCGCGGGTGGAAGTGACAGCCGCGCGGCGGGTCGAGCGGGCTCGGAATTTCACCCTCGAGCGGCGCGAAGGCATGCTTGCCGGTCTCGACCCGCGGCATGTTGGCAAGCAGCGCCTGCGAATAAGGATGATTGGGAGTCGCCAGCACCTTCTCGGCCGCGGCGAACTCGACGACGCGCCCGAGATAAAGGATCGCGACCCGGTCGGCGATGTGCTGGACCACACCGAGATCATGACTGATGAACAGGTAGGCCAGGTCAAAGTCCGTTCGGAGCTTCATGAACAGGTTGATCACCTGCGCCTGAATTGACGCGTCGAGCGCGGCAATCGCCTCATCGGCGACGATCATGCGCGGCTTGACCGCAAGTGCACGGGCAATGCCGATACGCGCGCGCTGACCGCCGGAGAACTGATGCGGGTAACGTTCGGCATAGGCGGGGTTGAGGCCGACCGTGTTCATCATCTCGGAAACATAGCTGCGCGCCTCGGCGCGGCCGACCACGCCGTGAAACAGCGGCGCCTCGCCGATGATGTCGGCGATCCGCAAGCGCGGATTGAGCGACGACATCGGATCCTGGAACACCATCTGCACTGCGAGGTAGGCGCGCTTGCGCGCATCGGCATCGAGCGTACGGCGGTCCTTGCCCTCGAACATCACCTCGCCGTCACTCGCGTCCTGCAGGCCGGCGACGATGCGACCGAGCGTCGACTTGCCGGAGCCGGATTCGCCGACGAGGCCGACGACTTCGCCGGGCGCCACGGACAGATCGACGTGATCGAGTGCGTGAACGACCGCTTGCTTGACCGGTGCGCCGAGCATGCCGGCGATCTTTGCAGCAAGATCCGGCTTGCGCACGAAGCGCTTCGAGACGCGACGAGCTTCAATCAGGTTCATGGCGACTCACGCAGCCTCGGCTGCCGGCAGCGGGTTGTAGCAGCGCAGCCGCCGCGCATTGCCGGCGTCCGTCTCCGCCGGAGCAACCTGCCGGCAAATGTCGACGGCGCGGATGCAGCGCGGCGCGAACGGACAACCGGGCGGCAGCGCCAGCAGAGATGGAGCCGCGCCCGGGATCTGATTGAGCGGTCGCCCGCGCGGATTGCGCACCGGCAGCGAATTGAGCAGCCCGAGCGTATAGGGATGCATCGGCCGGTTCAGCACGTCCGCCGTCGGCCCCTCCTCGACGATGCGGCCCGCATACATGACCGCGAGCTTGTCGGCGAGACCCGACACGACCGCAAGATCGTGCGTCACCCAGACCACGGCAGTCCCCATCTCGGCGGCGAGCTTCTGCACCTGCGCGACGATCTGCGCCTGAATCGTCACGTCCAGTGCGGTGGTCGGCTCGTCGGCGATGATCAGCTCCGGATTGTTGAGCAGAGCGATCGCGATCGCCACCCGCTGGCGCATGCCGCCAGAGAACTGATGCGGATAGGCGCTCAGTCGCTCATTGGGCGATGGAATGCCAACACGGCCGAGCGCGTCGCGGCAGCGCTGACGCGCGGCCTCTTGCGGTATCGCCTCATGGGCGAGGATGGCTTCCATCATCTGGGTGTCGATGCGCAGCACCGGGTTGAGCGTCATCATCGGATCCTGGAAGATCATCGCCACCTTGCGGCCGCGGATCATCCGCCACTCCTCCTCGCTCGCGCCGACCAGCTCCTGCCCTGCCAGGCGAATGGAGCCTGCGACGATCCGGCCCGGCGGATCGATCAGGCCGAGGATCGACAGGCCGGTCACGGTTTTTCCTGATCCGGATTCGCCGACCAGTCCCATCACTTCGCCGCGCTCCAGCGAAAAATCGACACCGTCGACCGCTGCAATGACACCGCGCCGGGTAAAGAAATGCGCTTTCAGATCGTGAACTTCGAGCACCGCAGACATGACTTTGCTTAGGCCTTGAGACGCGGATTGAGCAGGTCGCGCAGCCGGTCGCCCACCAGGTTGATCGCCAGGATCGTCAGCAGCAGCAGAAGCCCCGGATAAACGCTGATCCAGTATTTTCCCGACAGGATATACTTGTAGCCATTGGAGATCAGCAGCCCGAGCGACGGCTCGGTGATCGGCACGCCGACGCCAAGGAACGACAACGTCGCCTCCAGCGAGATCGCATGTGCCACCTGGATCGTCGCGACGACGACAAGCGGCGGCAGACAGTTCGGCAGCAGGTGGCGGAAGATGATGCGATGCGACGGCAGCGCAAGGTTGCGAGCCGCATCGATATATTCGCGCTGCCGCTCCACCAGCGCGCCGCCACGAATGGTTCGCGCATAGTACGCCCACTGAACGGCGACAAGCGCGATGATCACCTTGTCGACGCCTTTGCCCAGCAACGCCAGCAGGATCAACGCAATGAGAATCGCCGGGAATGAAAGCTGCAGATCGACAAAGCGCATGATCACCGTGTCGATGCGTCCGCCGAAATAGGCAGCGGTGATGCCTGCGGCGATGCCGATGGCGAGCGCCACAGCAGTGGAAACAATGCCGACGAAGAACGACAGCTTCAGTCCGTAGAACATCGCCGAGAGCATATCGCGGCCCTGGTCGTCAGTGCCGAGCAGATAGAGCTTGCCTTCCATCGACCGCTCCCCCGGCGCCAGCATATTGTCGAAGATCGAAAGCTGGGTGAGGTCATACGGGTTCTGCGGTGCAATCCACGGCGCCAGCGCCGAGAGCGTAATCAGCACCACGACGACGACCAGTGCGGCCACGGCCAGCCAGCTGCTGCAATAGTCGGCGACGAAGCGCGCAAACGGCGTTTCGACCTGGTCTCGCGGCAGGGTGCCCTTGATGCTGACGTCAGCCATCGCTCAGTTCCCCGTATCCGAAAGGCGGACGCGCGGGTCCAGCACCGAGTAGAGAATGTCGACGACGAGATTGATCACTGCAAACAGCGCGACGACGATCATCAGGTAAGCGACGATCACCGGCCGGTCGAGCCGGCCGATCGAATCAATCAGAAGCTTGCCAATGCCGGGCCATGCGAACACGCTTTCAGTGACGACAGCGAACGCGATCATCGAACCGAGCTCGAGGCCGAGTACGGTGACAATCGGAATGAGGATGTTCTTCAGGACATGCACGCCGAGAATGCGTCGGCGCGACAGGCCCTTGGCGCGGGCGAAACGCACATAGTCCTGCAACATCGCCTCGCGCGTGCCGGAATAGGCAAGCCGGATCACCAGCGAGACCTTATAGATAGCGAGCGTCAGTGCGGGCATCAGCAGGTTCGGCCAACCGGCCGGGTTGAGCAGCGACAACTCGATGCCGAACAAGCTGCCGGTCGGCCCGCGCCCGCCCGCGGGCAGCCACTGCAGCGTCACCGCGAAGAACAGGATCAGCATGATGCCGAACCAGAAGTTCGGCAGCGAGAATCCGACGATGGAGCCGGTCATGATGCTGCGACCGGCAAATCCCTCACTTTTCAGTCCAGCAATCACGCCGAGCGGAATGCCAACGACGACCGCGAGCACCAGCGCTACAAATGCCAGCTCCATGGTCGCCGGCAGCCGTTCGAAGATCAAACCGACCGCCGACGTGCCGTGCACGAAGGACGTGCCGAGATCGCCGCGGGCGAGGTCCGCAAGGAAGATGAAAAACTGCTGCCAGAGCGGCTTGTCGAGACCAAGCCGCACGATTGCCTCAGCGCGCTCCGCCTGGTCGGCGTCCGGCGCCAGCAGCACGTCGATCGGATTCCCGATGAAGAAGACGCCAAGAAAAACGAGAGCGGCCATCGCAAGGATGACAAACAAACTTTGACCGATCCGTCGGATCAGGAACGCCAGCATCGAATACTCCCGCCAGACTGCATGGTTGCACGGGCGGGCCACCCGGCGCAAACGTCTGTGAGGGCTTGCTCGCAGGAAACGTGCCACTTTAGACGAATGTCTCGGCACGTCGGTCCGGGCTGAAGGCCGCTGAACGGAACCGGCTAAACGTATTGCTACTTGTGCTGAAATTGGTCGGCAGGCTAGGAGTCAGGCCAACGGAAAGCAAAATCAGCTATGGCTTCGGGGCGGCGAACAATCAAGGATGTGGCGAGGCTCGCAGGCGTCTCGCTGGGCAGCGCCTCGCGCGCCCTGAGCGGCGCCAACAATGTCTCCGAGGACACGATTGCGCGGGTGCAGCGGGCGGCAGCGTCTCTCCGATACCGGCCCAACCATGCCGCGCGCTCGCTCCGCTCCCGCAGCACAAAGACCATTGGCTGCATGTTTTCCGATCTGTCCAACCCCCTGTATGCCCGATTATTCGGCACTCTGGAGGACCGGCTGGCGCGCGAGGGTTACGTGACGCTGATCTCGAACACCTCGAACCAGCTCGACCGCGAAATCCGCACGCTGAAATTGTTCACCGAGCGCGGCCTCGACGCCTTGATCATCGCGCCGGCCCATGAGCGGAACCGGGAGCTGAATGAGTTCATCGAGCATCTGCCGATGCCCTACCTCATTCTCGACCGGGAGATGCTCGTGAAAGCGGACACGATCCTGTTCGATCATGCAGCAGGCATCGCCCAAGTGGTCGATCATCTGGCCGAGCTCGGCCACACCAGGATCGGGCTCGTCACCGCCAATCTCAAGAGCCGGCCAGGCCGGCGGCGCATCGCCGCGTTCAAAGCTGCGGTCCGCGCCCACGGACTGAAACTGAGCGACGAGAACCTGGTCCTGCCGGAAAGCTCGATGAGCTCGGCCTATGATGACGTCATCAAGATGTTGTCGCGCAAGGACCGCCCCACCAGCATCATCGTTCAGGGGACCGGCGTTCTTTCCTCGACCATGAACGCAATCGCCCGGCTCGGTCTGCGCATTCCCGACGATATTTCGCTGGTCAGCATCGGCCGTGCCGATTTCATCCTGAATCACGTGCCGGCCATCAGCACCCTGCGGGTCGACTACGAAAAGCTGTCGGAGGAAATCACGGCGCGGCTGTTCGAACGGCTTGGGAATGGCAACGGACGCAAGCCGCCGCTGCGCCGCCTGTTCCCCTACGTCTTTGAGGTGCGCGGCTCGTCAACCGCGCCGCCTCGCGAATAGCGCTAAACGGTCGGCAAAAGAACCGGAGAACATCGTGCGCGTACAAGATCGGATCGTGGTCGTCACTGGAGGTGCGAAGGGCATCGGCAAGGCCCTCTGCGAACGCTTTCATAAAGAGGGCGCGCGCAAGGTGATCGTCGCCGATATCGACGAAGCTGGCGCGAAGGCCGTCGCCGCATCGATCGGCGGCGAGGCCTATCGCTGCGACGTGACGAAGGAGGCCGACATCATCCAGCTCGTCACCGACCTGGAAAGCCGGATCGGCCCGATCGATCTGTTCTGCTCCAATGCCGGCGTCGCCACAGCGTTCAATCCCAAGACCGAGAACGCGGCCGGCGACAGCAATGAGGTCTGGACGTTCGGCTGGCAGGTCCACGTGATGGCGCACGTGTATGCGGCACGCGTTCTCATCCCGCGCATGAAGGCGCGTGGCGGCGGCTACTTCCTGCACACCATTTCGGCTGCCGGCCTCCTGTCGCAGGTCGGAAGTGCCGTCTATTCGACTACCAAGCACGCCGCGGTCGGCTTTGCGGAGAACCTTGCGATCACCCATCGTGCAGACAACATCCGGGTCTCGATGCTGTGCCCGCAGGGTGTCGACACACCGCTTTTGCGCGGCCTGCCGACCGGGCCGCAATCAAAGGATGGCGTCCTCAGCGCCGAAGCCGTTGCCGACGCGACCATCGACGGGCTCGAACACGAGGCGTTCGTGATCCTGCCGCACAAGGAAGTGTCAGCCTACGTACAGAACAAGACCAGCAACTACGACCGCTGGATCGGCGGGATGGCGAAGCTGCACAACGCTGCAAGGGAGCAGAGCTTGGCGTCATTGCGAGCGAAGCGAAGCAATCCAGTCTGAGGTTGTGGCAAATTCCGCGCTGGATTGCTTCGTCGCTATAGGCGAGCGAAGCGACGCCGTTCTTCAAACGGCTATGCCTCGCAATGACGCCGCGACGGCGTCAGCTCACATGCAACACGGCCTTGCCGGCGAACTTGCGGTCGAGCAGGTCGGTGGCGATGCGGCCGATCTCGGTCCATGGTGCTTCGACCTCGATCTTCGGCGTGAGCATCTTTCGCTGCACGAGATCGGCAAGCAGTGCGAGACCTACCCCCGCCGGTTCAACGCGCGCAAGCTCGTCAAAGATGATCAGCCCGTAAAGTCGCACGCCGCCCAGCCGGAAGAAGTTTCCACTTTCGAAGGTCGAGGTCGGCGCTTCCGACACGCCGAACGTAACGCAGGTGCCGGTATTGCGCAGCATGGTCAACGTCGAGGCCAGCGTCTGGCCGCCGACGGAGTCGAGGATCAGATGGAACGGCCCGAGCTCGCGCGCGCTCTCGATTGAAGGGCCGACCGCGATGCCGCCGTTGCACCACGGCTCGATCGTCTTGCTTAACTCCTCTCGCCGCACATGGCCGAAGACCATCGCGCCGGACGCTGCCGCCAGTTGCACGGCAAGGTGGCCGACGCCGCCGCTGGCGCCATCGACCAGAACCTTCCGGCCGAGCAACAGCCCGCCCTGCCTAAGCGCGTGCAATGCGGTCAGTCCCGCGACCGGCAGCGTCGACGCCTGCGCATCGCTCACGCCGTCCGGAAGTGCTGCAACATTCTGCACCGGCACGCGGACGCGTTCGGCCCATCCGCCGCTGAGCAGCATGCCGACCACCCGAGCGCCGACCGGCGGGCCACCGCCCTGCTTGGCCGCCTCCTCAACGACACCAGCGAAATCCCAGCCCGGACGCGCGCCCGGCTCCGACGTCGTGACCGCGCGCTTGACCTCGCCACGGTTGAGCGAAATCGCGGTGACGCGCACGGTAACGTCGGTGGGTGCGGCTGGCGCGAGCTTCACCTGCTGCACCGACAGCCTCCCCGGCGCCCTGGCGTCGACAACGATGGCTTTGACCTGATCGGGCATCATCGGCTCCTTGTCTTCTGAACTCAGGCAGCAACAGCCTGCACCGGCACGATCACGCGTTCCTCCAGAAGCATGCTGCGGATCTCGCCGATGAAGGTTGAGCCATGGGCGAACCACGCCGTGCCTTCGGCAGACGCAATCATTTGTGCGCGTGAGGCAGGACTGTCCCACCAGCTTTCCGTGAATCCGTCCAATGGACCGTCGAGCTGGAACGGCGGAATGTCGGCACGAAACTGCTCCTCGACAATCTCGGAGAGCGTAAAACCGCGCAGGCCCGGCACGGCCCGCGCCATCGGCGCATGAACAACGGCCCACTCGTGATGAAACTCTTCAGCGGAAAGCTCCGGCTTGCGCTTGATCACCGACAGCGTCTTGAATGTCGGGCGCTTCGCCGGCAACGGCACGACGAAACGTTCGTTGGTGACGAACATTCGGATGCCGCCGATGATCGTGCCTCCGTCCGCGTGCCAGCGTTTGCCTTCGGCGGAAGCCGCCGCGTGCGCCCTCGCCGCGAGATCGTCAAACCAGACCTGTGCAACGCCGTCGAAATCGCCCATCGCCAGCCCTGGGACATCGGGACGCGACTGCTGCTCGACGACCGTCGAGACCGCATAGCCCCGCAGGCCCGGAACGGCGTGGCACATGGGCACGTGCACGTCGAGCCAGTGCCGCACGAAATCCTCGCGCGAGAGTCCTGGCTTTCGTTGCAGAAATGAGATCGATTTGATCAAGGGCTGCCTCCCGGTTTTTTGCTTTCGGGGAGTCATAGCACATGTATAGCGGTCATTGCGAGGAGCAGCCGTTCGAAGAACGGCGTCGCTTCGCTCGCCTATAGCCGTTCGAAGAACGGCGTCGCTTCGCTCGCCTATAGCCGTTCGAAGAACGGCGTCGCTTCGCTCGCCTATAGCCGTTCGAAGAACGGCGTCGC
>NZ_JAVIFX010000042.1 GCF_031157255.1 Bradyrhizobium sp. LHD-71
TGCGAATTTCTGATCCATAAACGACACTAGAATCATAAACTTGCTAGTGTCCTGATCGAATCCGAAGTTCGCTCTGAGCTCGCTGCAAAGTACAGCGAACTTCGGATTCGGGACACTAGTGTCGTGGATCAGAAATTCGCGCCATCGTTGCCGCGAGTCCATCGTGCGAGTTTCTGATCCATAAACGACACTAGAATCATAAACTTGCTAATGTCCTGATCGAATCCGAAGTTCGCTCTGAGCTCGCTGCAAAGTACGGCGAACTTCGGATTCGGGACACTAGCGACAAGCTCTGCAACATCGAACTGTCGGAGTGACTTCATGGGCCTACGGATCAACCGCTGCGTCGAACTCTTGGCGCAGAACCAGGCGATCTATTATGACGGTCCGCACAGCGGACATGTGCTGACCTATGAGCAAGGTCGCATCGATGCCGGTACCTGGGCCGATTACATGAATGTCGGCATGGAGCACGGCTGCTTTGATATGACCGGGCTTGCGGATTACATCCGCGGCATGGTCGATGCTGGGCCGACACGGTCGGGTCACCGCGCGCCGACGGTGATCGTCGAGGCACCCGTGAATGGAATCGACGCAGCGCATGTGCGCTACAACGCCTGGCAATTTCGGCAGATCCTCGGCCGCGGGGTCCACGGTATCCTGCTGTGCCAGGCGGAAAGCGCCGACGCAGTACGCGCGTTCGTGGAATCCTGCCGCTATCCGCACAACACCATCGGTGTTGATCCCGCGATCCCGTCGCCGATGGCCCGGATGCAGGGAGCGACGCGCGCCAAGGAAGGTGGCATGGATCCCGCCGATCGCAAGCTGCTCGGCGTCGGCACCCGGGGGCGTGGATCAGAAACCACTGCGGCGCCGATTTGGGGACTGTCGACAGAGGACTACATGGAGCGTTGCGATCCTTGGCCGCTCAATCCCAAAGGTGAGCTGTTGCTCGGCGTGAAGCTGGAAAGTCCCGAAGGCGTCGCCAACTGTGAATCGATCCTGGCGGTGCCAGGACTCGCATTTGCCGAGATCGGTCCGGGCGACTTAAGTCTTTCGCTTGGCTACCGCACGATTCCGCGCGAGCCTTTTCCGCCGGAAATGCAGGCGGCGCGCGATCGCATCCTCGCGGCCTGCCGCGAGAATGGCGTAGCTTTCCTTCAAAGCTGCACGGTGGACAACGTGACCGTTCGGATCGACGAAGGAGTGCGGGTGATTGCGGGACATAGCGAGGCATCCGCACGTAAGGGTCGCGCCCACCAGAAACGGACCTTGCCCGTCTAAAACGTCATCCAAGCGAGCCACGACCGTGTCGCGCCCGGCGCCTTTTGCCGAGCCACACGACCAACCGCCGCCGCCATCGGCGAACGCGTGGAATATCGATCGACAGTATTGTCAGTGCAGGCGGCAGCAGGATAAATCCGGCAGGCGGCAGGACGCCACGAATGACAAGAGCGATGCCGAGCGCGATGCGGACGGCGCGGCGCTTGGGAATACGAAGGCGTCTCTTGCCGATGCGCAGGTAGGCCGGCGGCGCCTCACTCGTGCTCGGCGTCATCGGGCACCGCCGCTCCGGCGAGAGCGAGACTTGCAAGACGCTCTGCCTCCTCGACCGTCGCCACGACCCGGAAACGCAGCCCGAAGGTTGCAGCGATTGCCGCACCCTGCACGCGTTTCAAGAGACGGATCGCCTTGTTTGGTTCGACGGCGAAGATTCCGCTGCACTTCGCAGCGAGCCGCGCCTTGTTGGCTTTCAGGAAGACCGTACGCAGCTTCCTATCCGCCTGATCTTCGTCTTCCACCGAATTCGGGAAGATCATCACGAAGGATCGATTCTGACTGAGGAGCGCTTCCAGCTCCCTCGCCCACGTTAGTCCGTAGCCGTGCGGCAACCCACGGCCGTGCAATACCACAACCGGAAAACGCGACAGGTCGTGCAGTTTGAAATCCTCTCGTCTCATGACGCGCTCCTGTTACCCGGCCGTTCAGAACTGAGCCGTCGCGCCGGCGCCGATGAGGCGGCCCTGGTCGACACGCACGGATTGTGTCGTCGGGCCGAAGCTCTGTCCGAATGCCTCGTAGCGCTCATCGAACAGGTTGTTTGCAAAGACGTAGGCGCCAAAGTTCTGACCCTTCCAGCCCAGCTTGCCATTGACGATGCCATAGGATGGAAGGTCGAAGGTGTTGGCGACGTCCGCTGCGCGGGTGCCGACGAACTGATAATTTGCACGGAAGAAAAAGTTGCCGGCCAGCCCGACGGACTCGGCCGAGACCTGATACTGGAATCCGAGATTGGCCGTCAGCGCCGCGACGTTCGGGACACGCGCACCATTCTTCGCACCCGTCGCACTTCCGATTGGGACATTCACCAGCTCGGCCTCGGTCACGCCGACACCACCGAACACTTCGAATCCGGGTGCGACGCGGACGGCCGCTTCTACTTCACCGCCCCACGATTGATAGTCGAGCGTCGCCACCGTAAAGGCCGCTGCAGGAACATTGAACACGAACAAATGTCCGTTCTTCACATCGTTGAAGAACAAGGCCCCGGTCAGCTTCAATCGATGGTCGAACAGTTCGGACTTGAAGCCGGCCTCATAGGTCCAGCTTGTTGAGGCGGCGAACGGGACTTCGGGCTTGCCAAGCGGATTGTTCACAGAATTGGCGGGAAAGCCGCCCGTCACATAGCCGCGAGCGACCGTCGCATAGGTCATGAAATCCGGGGTCCAATCCTGGCTCAGGCCAGCGCGCCCGGTGAGGAAATCGTCAGTCAGGCTGAGATCTTGTGCGTAACTCGGCACCGTGCCTGGCGTGCCGACGCCGCGGTAGCGGTAGAAGGCATCCTTCTCCTCATGCGTCGCTCGCAGGCCAAACGTTCCCTTCAAGGCGCCGACGATCGGAAAGGTCGCTTCGCCGAACGCGGCGTAGCTGTTGGTCGCAAAATCATTAGCGCGATTGCCGGTGGCGGTCGCGAAAGCCGGAGTGACCGAACGCGCATTACCGTCGAGCGCGACCTCCGTGCGAAAGAAGTTCAGACCTGCAGTCCAAGCGACCGAGCTGTCTTTCGATGCCGACAGGCGTAGTTCCTGCAGCCAGGTGTTCTCGTTGATGCCGATACTGGCGAGGTCTGCGCCGGGCACGCTAAAGACCGCAGGCGGCAGGCCGGTCAGCTTCGAAAACACAAGAGAGTCAGTCAAATCCGACAGCTGGAGCGACGTGGTGTGCTGGAAGTTTGAGACCGATTCAAAGACCATCGATCCGAAATCGTGCCGGATCTTCAGATTATAGTTTTCGCTCTCACGATTCACTTCGTTGCGCGGATCGATGGCACTGACGGGAAAATCCACAGCGCCCCGCAGCAGCCAGCGCGGCGCCGTGTCGTCGTCCTTGGCGTACGACCCACGAAACGTGATAGTCGTGCGCTCGCTTGGCGCGAAAAGGAGACTGCCGCGGAAGGCGCCGACCTGCGTCGCCGCATCATTGCCACCGAGCAGGATGTTCGGAACGTCGCCGCCGAAGTTCGAATATCGCAGCGCTACGCGTCCGGCGAGGACGTTGGGAATTAACGGCGAATTCGCGATCAGCTCGCCAGTGCCATGCGTGCCCCACTCTCCGGAGAGAGAGAACGAGCGATCAAATGTCGGAAGGCGCGAGATGATATTGACCGCACCGCCTTGCGCATTGCGGCCGAACAGGGTGCCCTGCGGGCCGCGCAGCACCTCGACACGCTCGGTGTCCAGCAGGTTCGGCGCGATGCCGTAAACCGATTGCGGCGCTTCATCGACGTAGAACACCACAGACGTGTCGTCCGGCGACACCGGCGACAGCGATCCGACGCCGCGAATGTTGCCGAGGTTGGATGACTGTCCACCGAGGTCGACGAAATTGAAATTCGGCACCGAACGGGCGAGGTCCGCATTGGAGCGGATCTTGGAGAGGTCCTCGAGCTGCGCGCCTTCGACGTTGGTCAGGCTGATCGGCACATCTTTCTCGGCTTCGGGCCGCTTGCGCGCCGTGACCGTGATCTCGTCGAGTTGAACCGCCTGTTGAGCGAAAGCAGGACCAGGCAAAACTCCCGACGAGATTGCCACCAGTGCCCCAGCCGTCGAAATGGCCCGACGCCGATACACGGTATCCGTCCCCTTCCGGCTTCCAGCACGCTCGCTCGTCATCGCTCACCAATTTACTGACTGCTTGACCAGTCACCACTGACCGGTTGACCTGTCAAGATCAAATTCGTAAGCAATTTAGAATGCTTAGAAGGTGAGAGATGAAATCGGGCGAGTCCGCAATCGCACTACATCCCGGGCGGCAGGCCATCCTTCAGGCGGCCAGGAGCGAGTTCGCCAAAGCCGGGTTTCACGGCGCGAAGATGCGTGAGATCGCGCAGCGCGCCGGGGTTTCGCAAGGCCTGTTGCACCATCATTTCCAGGGCAAGGAAGGGCTCTGGAACGCAGTGGGCGAGCAAGCGTCTGCTGAATTTCTGGCTTATGTGTCCGGTGTTGTCGCGCAAGACACGCTCGATTCACAATCGATTCCGACCGCGATCCGGACCTATTTGCAGTATTGGCGTGATCATCCTGACGCCTTCAGGATCAATTTGTGGCGCCTGCTTGATGGTCCTACAGACGAACGAAAATCGCGCTCGCGCAGTCTGAACGAACGGGTGGTTCCGCTCATCAAACAAGCGCAGCAATCGGGCTTTCTGCGCACCGATATGCCGACCGGCGTGGTGCTCTGCATTGCCGGCGCCTTGGTCCAGTTCTGGCTGCACAACCGGATTGAAATGCAGGATGCGATCGAGATCGGTGGTGAGGAGATGCCCGATGACGAGACCTTCATTCACCACATCATGCAATTGATCCAGAGACCGACATCCGATGCATCAGTTGTGAAGGGTCCGAAGACGGACTAGTGTCGTGGATCAGAAATTCGCGCCATCGTTGCCGCGAGTCCATCGTGCGAATTTCTGATGCATAAACGACACTAGAATCATAAACTTGCTAGTGCCCTACGGGCGGGCAGCGTTGTAGAACTCCACGTACATTCTCATCGCGCCGAGCGGCTCGACCTCATGTGGTTGATCAGGCCGGACAATGCCAGGTTTGCCAGGCGTGAGCTCAATTTCACATGGCGGTTCTGCCACGCGATACAGAAGACGGCCCTCGATGACATGGATGAGCGCCCAAACGCCGGGCTTCGTTCGGTGCGCACGACGAAGCCCGGCGGGCAAGGTATCCTGATCGAACACCGGGGTCCGCTTGTACGCCTTCAGACCCGATGGCAGGCTGCTCATCGCGCGACGCGCACTTCGTCATCGAGTTCGGGACGCCGGAGCCGCTCGCCCTTGCGGAGCACCCTGCCGTTTGCTCCAGCGACACCAAGCTCCAAACTCTCCGCGATCCTGCGCGCGCGTTCGATGAAGTGATCCGCGGCCTTGGACGAACAGAGATCGCGAGCGGTTGCCTCGAACAGCTCGAGCCATCGATCGAAATGGCGCGCATCGACCGGCAGCGGAAGATGTTTCGGCATTGGTTGGCCGTGATAGCGGCCGGTCATCAGGGCGACCGACGACCAGAAGGCGCACATGCGTTGAAGGTGCGGCTCCCAGTCAGCGATGCGGGCAGCGAAGACAGGGCCGATAAGTGCGTCCTGACGGACGCGGGCATAAAATCCGCGCACCAGGCGATCGATCATGGCCTCATCGATCCCGGTCTCGGCCTGAATCTCCGCAGTGAGTTCGGCGCGGCGCTGGCTCACCGATGTCACGGGGATCGTCATGGCCTGGCCTCACTCGTTTGTACATCTGCCAGCAGACGCTTCATGCGCCGCATGGAGCCGGGATTCTTGACGAGGTCGGCCAGAGAGTAGCGATCGAGCACGCCGAGAAATGCCTGCAACGCCTCCTCAAGCGGCCCGCGCAAGCCGCAGGCCGGCGCCACGATGCAGCTATTACGGACATGATCGAAGCATTCGACCAACGCGAAACTGTCCTCGGTCGCACGCACAATGGCACCGAGATTGATCGATCCGGCCGGCCGGCCAAGTCGCAGGCCACCGCCTCGACCGCGCAGACTGTCGATGAGGCCGGCCTGGGCAAGGGTTTGCACCACCTTCATCAGATGATTGCGGGAGATCCGGTATCGCCGCGCGACCTCTTCGATTGTGTGATTGTCATCCGGCTCCATTGCGAGCAGCATAAGCAGGCGTAGCGCGTAATCGGTGTGGTGGGTCAGACGCATCTTGGCTTCCGCTCCATAAAGAGGTATTCGATATACCTCTTTATGGAGCACCGACAAACTACGGAAGGATACGGAGCGTTGCGAACGTGACGGATGTGGACGACAGGCGGAACTGGAACATGGTGGTCGCCGTCCTCGCACTGGTGTGGGCCGGTCTTGTGATCGGCGTGTCCGGGCTGGCGACTCCGGTAAAGTTCAACGCGCCGTCGCTGACCTTGCCGGTCGCGCTCGATGTCGGCCGCGTCACTTTCAATCTGCTCGCGCGGGTCGAATGGGGACTTGCGACAGCACTCGTTTTGAGCGGAATCGCTGCGCGAGTTTCCTATTGGCGATGGCTGCTGATCGCGCTCGTGGTGGCCATCGTTCTGGCCCAGTCGTTCTGGCTTCTGCCGGCACTCGATGCCCGCGTATCGGCCGTGATTGCTGGGACACCACTACCGCCGAGTTCGCTGCACGGCTGGTACGTTGCCGGCGAAGCCATGAAGATCGGCGCATTGACACTCATCGGCCTTGGCGCGCTGTGGCGTGTTCGCCGCGTTCGCTAAACGTCTAGCAACCCGCGCTTCAGAATTCCACGCGGTCGACCGCTCAGCTCCCGTCGTATTCCGCCCAGCACATCGGCGTCTCGTAGACCCGCACCGCGGCCAGTTGCGGCAATGCGACCTTGGCGCGGCTCCAGATCCAGACAGCGATATTCTCTGCGGTCGGGTTCTCAAGTCCATCGATCTCGTTCAGGCAATGGTGATCGAGCCGGATGAGCAGTGGTCCGAACGCCTGTTCGACGTCGAAGAAATCCACGACGAAACCGCTCTTCGGGTCGACAGGACCCTCAAGCTGCAATTCAACACGATAGGAATGCCCGTGCATGCGATGGCAACGGTGAGTTTCGGGTACGTTCGGCAGGCGGTGCGCCGCCTCGAAGGTAAAGGCTTGAGTGATCCTCATCGAATTCCGATTGTCTTGTGCGTCTGGAGGCTGAGCCGCCATTGCGGATGAGCCAGACAGTAAGCGATGGCCCGCTCGGTGTTTTCGGCGGCTTGCGGCCCGTCCATGGGCTGCAGCGAGAAGCGCTCGAAGGGGAGATCCGCATAGCGGTCGGGCGGTGCATCGTTCTGCGGATAGACGAGCTTGAGCTCATGTCCGCGGTTGATTTTGAGCTCCGTTTTTCCTTTCGGGCTGACGCAGATCCAGTCCAGTCCAGCGGGCGCTTCGACCGTGCCGTTCGTTTCGACAGCGATCTTGAAGCCGCGCTCGTGCAGCGCCGCGATCAGGGCCTCGTCCACCTGCAAGAGCGGTTCGCCGCCGGTCAGGACGCAAAAGCGCTCTCGCTCTTCCCCGACCCATTCGGCCTCGATAGTCGCGGCCAGATCGTCCGCGCCGCGATAGCGGCCGCCTTTCGTGCCATCCATGCCGACGAAGTCGGTGTCGCAGAACTGGCATTGGGCACTGTCGCGATCCGCCTCGCGTCCTGACCATAGATTGCAGCCGGCGAAACGGCAGAACACCGCCGCACGGCCGACCTGAGCGCCCTCGCCCTGCAGCGTCAGGAAGATCTCTTTTACCGCGTAGCCACTCACGCCATCACTCCAACGCATGGTTCGATCGACAGGTTCGCTCGCTTCAGCCGGTCGGGGTTTCGCTGCAGGGCCACGAAAGGACGATTGCCGGAAACAAGCTGTGCGCGGGATGATCGCGCGATCGGCAACTCTTAATCCAGAAATCCCGCGCACACTCAAGTCATCGTCAATTGACGGCGTCCTGACCGGTTCCCGTTTTGGTCGCATGGCCCCGCATTGAGCCCACTGCCCTATATAATGAGCCTTTTCGGATCCATGATTCAAAAGTTGTATTTCTGCACCCCGGCGGAATAGCATTGGTCAGAGAGAACGAGGATCGAATCATGCCGCCCCCGGCGCGCTATAAGAGCACCGCCGATTTCGTGACCGCTGAGATACGGCGCCTCATCCTGTCCGGGGAGCTTCCCGCCGGAGCTCGCGTCGATCAGGAGGAGTTGGCGGATCAGCTGGAGGTGAGCCGGCACCCGGTGCGCCAGGCGATTGACCGGCTGGGAGAGCGCGGTTTCGTCATCCTCCATCCCCATCGCAGCGCGATCGTTGCCGAGATTTCGATCGCCGACATGGAGGAGTTGTACGGCGCACGTCGCATCGTTGAAGACTGGGCTATCCGCGAATCGTGGAAGCGCTCAGCGCCAGTGACAGAGGCGGACCTTGAGCCATTCTTCAAAATTCTCGACACCGTTGATCCCGCAGCCGATCTCGACACCTTTATGGCGGCCAACCGCGACTTCCACCTTGCAATGTACAAGGGTTGCGGCAACCGCCACGTGCTGCGGACGATTACCAGCCTGTTCGATCTCTCCGAAAGATATCAGCGCGCTGCGCTTTATCACTCGCCGCGACAGGACACGTCGAAGCGCGATCATCGCGAGATGATGCAGGCTGTCGCTGCGGGCGATCGGGACCGCTTGCTCACACTGGCGCACAGCCACAATGATGGCACACAGGCGATGGTTCGCGCTCACCACCAGATAACATCGGCCGGCTAGCGCTAAGCGTTACGCCACGCCATCCAGGACCGCGCCCTGATCGCGAAGAACGCCTCGAAGGCGCATGATACCGACCGCACGCATCTCCGCTCTGTGGTTCTGGTTGACCGCGAGCGCCGCAAGCGTGCCTGCGGCCTGGCCCATCGCCATGCAACCACCCATCACGCGCGCCGAACCATGCGCTGCGCGATCTGCCGAAAGGCATCTTCCCGCGACCGCGACATTTGCCAACCCCTTCGGCAATAGGCTGCCGATCGGAATGTCATACGAGCCACCATCTCTCACAGGAATCCGAATCTGCCCCGTTCCATCCTGATGGATGTCGATATGGTGGCAGCCTTTGGCAACGCCATCATCCCGCTTGCGCGCTTCGAAAACATCGTCGCGCGTCAACACATAGTCGCCGACGATCCGGCGCGTTTCACGGATCCCGACGCGCGGCGCTAACCCTGACAGCGAAGCGTTTTCGAATCCCGGTACGTTCTTCTGCAGAAAGGACGCGCACTGACGAACCTGCCCGACCAGCGAGCGCAGCGCCGCGCTCAAGGCCTCCGGGCGTGTCGGATCAGACAAGGAGACGCGCGTGGTGTTGATGCAGACTTCCTTCCGTGCAGCAGATGTCGGCTGCATCATGATGAGAGCGGTCCTGTGCAATTCGCCACGCTCGATCGCAGGCGCCAGAAACGGGCCGTCCCCTTTCAGGAAGATGCACGGCTGACCCTGATCATAGATCGCCTGCGCCAATTGGGCGTCCGTTCGCCCGGCACGGATCGTCTCGCTTTCGCCAACCGCCAGGTACTCCGGATGATCGCGCACGAAAGAGAGGAGCGGCTGGTTCTCAACGCCAGCCATGCGGAACATCATCGAGACCGGCTGCGGCGGTCCATCATCGTCGTGAGGCAGCATCTGCGCGCCGCCCATGAGGCAAAGATCAGCGTCGCCCGAACAGTCGATGAAGATTTTCGCCGACAGCAGCGTCCGTCCATTCTTGTTGCGAACCACAACGCCTTCGATGCGATCTCCTGATTTCACAACGTCATCGGCAAACGTGTAGAGCAGCACGTCGACGCCGCAGTCATAGACGACCTGCGCGATCGCGATCTTGAGAATTTCCGGATCATAAGCGACGTATTGAATCAGGCGAAAATCGTTCAACCGCTCAATGAAACCGCCCATTTCACGGCATTCCTTAAGCAAGTCGTTGACGACGCCGCCAACGACCCATTCGCCGCGGGCATTCAGCGCTCCGTCAATCGTCATACCGGTGAGGAGCTCGCCACCAATCATCGGGCCGGCTTCAACGAGGCACGTCTTCGCACCGTTGCGCGCGGCCGCAACTGCTGCCGCAATCCCCGCACTGCCGCCGCCGACAACGACGACGTCATATTTCCTCGTATCCATCGTGTTATCCGTCCTCCAATTTCATGCTGCGCGGCGACAGCTTCTGGAAAAGCCGATCAGGCGCTTCGCTCAGGGAGCCGCGACGTCGCCGCCCCTCGCCGGCATCGACTTGTGCGAAATGATCGTCCGCAAGACGCGAGACTTGGCGGGCGCCGTCATTGTCTACTCGGCGGTTACGCCGGCGGCCTTCACGATCGGCCCCCAGCGCGCAATCTCGCTCTTCACGAAGGCGGCGAACTCTTCCGGCGATGAACCCACGCTTTCGGCGCCAAGCGTCTCCAGCCGCTGGAGCATGTCGGGCGTCTTCAGGGCCGTGATGATGCCGTTGTTGAGCTGACGGACGATGTCCGGAGACGTCTTCGCCGGCGCGAACACGCCATACCAGGCGGAGGCATCGAAGCCTGCAACACCGGATTCGGAGATCGAGGGCACGTTCGGCAACAACGGTGAGCGGGCTTTCGTGGTCACAGCCAGCGGTTTGAGAGCACCTTCCTTGATGCTGGGAAGCAGCGAAGCCATGTCGCCGAAGGAAAGTTGGATCCGCCCGGTCAGGAGGTCCGGCAGCATGGCCGCTGCGCCACGGTAGAAGACTTGCTGGAATTTGGTGCCCGTCATGCTCTCGAACAGGAGACATGCAAGGTGTTGCGAAGCACCCTTGCCGGCCGAACCATGATTGAGTGCTCCAGGCTTCTCCTTTGCGAGCGCGATGAGTTCTGCGACGTTGGCCACGGGAAGAGCGGGATGGATCGCCAGCACCATCGGCAATCGCGCGACCTGCGTCACCGGCGCGAAATCGGTTTCGATATTATAGGGCATGTTGGCGAACAGGCTGGCATTCACGGCATTTGTGCCGATCGCTCCCATCAGCAGTCGGTAGCCGTCCGGCGGTGCCGTGGCGATCGCTGCAGCGCCGACATTTCCGCTGGCGCCGAGGCGGTTCTCGACAATGACGGGCTGGCTCCAGCGCTCGTGCAAGCGCTCGGCAATGAGCCGCGCGAGCACGTCGGTCGCCCCACCTGCAGAGAAGGGTACGACAATCGTGATCTGGCGGTTTGGGTACGCTTCTGGCGCACCGGACGCAGGGCTGAGCCTTCCCGAAACGGCGAAAGTCATCAGCAACGGCGCTAATCCGGCGACGAACGTCCTTCGGCTGCAACATCCCAAGGATGCTGGCGAGAATTGGATATCGGATTTTGGATCCATGATTTTGTTTTTTAGACAAAGTTTTCGCCGGATACAAGGGCGGACGACGAGGTTTCATCGCTTTTGAGCTCCCGACCCGCTTCACGCGCTTGCTCGGCCCATCCAGGCGAACGTGAACGAGGCGCAGGCCGAGGCATGCTCGGCAGCTTGCACCCGAGCGATAAGAGCTACCGGCGTTAGGGCTTGCTCGCGCGTCTCGCAATTGTTGCGGGTCGTCCAGCAGAGCCCCGATCCGCGGGGTCATAGCCAAAAAGAGTCGGTTCCAATTGAACCTGACCTTCGAGGCGCCGCCCAATGCACACGGCTGCCAGCGGTGCCGGCAAGCACCTCGGAGCTGGATCAAGACAGTTCGTTACGGCGAAGACGACACGTTCGCGAACAGCAATCGTGGCGGGTTCACATGAGACGTCGAGCCTTTATTTCACTGGTCGGTGGCGCGATCGCGTGGCCGTTGGTCGCGCGCGCAGATAAATCATTCGGCCGCCGTCGCGTTCTCTGGATTTCGACCGACTCCCAGCCGGATCCGTTCCTTGATGGATTTCGGGAAGGACTCCACAGCAGAGGTTATGTCGAAGGGCGCAATGTCGTGCTCGATGTCCACTATTCGCAGGGCAATCCCGGCGCATTGCGGCGGATGATCCCTGAGTTGGGCAGCGGGAGCATAGATCTTGTTGTCTCGAGCGGCCCCGCAACGCGTGCCATCAAGGACGTGACAAGCGTCCCCGTTCTTTTTGCACTGAGCGGCGATCCGATCGAATTAGGGCTCGTCAACAGCCTGGCCCAGCCGGGCGGCAACTTTACGGGCAGCACTTTTCTTTCCCTGGATCTGGCGGGAAAGCGGGTCGAGTTGCTCAAGGAGATACTGCCAACGCTTCGCAAGCTGATTGTCCTCTCGAACACGGACCATCCGGGCGAACAATCGGAATGGTGCGCGACGCGACGGGTCGCTCACGCGCTGCGGATCGAACCGATCTATGTTCCGTTCAAGGGTGTGCATGAGCTGCATAACGCACTCGCGGCGGCAGGCAACGCTCGCGCAGAGGCAATGCTTGTCTTCCCTGATGCCGTCACGATGGTGCACCGGGCGCGACTCGCGGAATTTGCGGTGACACACCAATTGCCATCCATGTTTGGATGGAGCGAGTACTGCGACGCAGGCGGATTGGTGAGTTATGGCGCGAACCAGCGCACGACCTACTTTGGGCTGGCAGAGTATGCCGATCGCATCCTGCGCGGCGAAAGGCCTGCCAATCTGCCAGTCCAGCAGCCGGCGGAATTTGAACTGACGGTCAATCTCAAGACGGCTGAAGCCCTCGGCATCGATTTGGTCGCCTCTTCTTTCCTGTTCCGAGCCAACAAGGTGATTGAATGAGGGCGGCATGTTTGGCAACAGGACAACGGTTCTTCATTCCTATTGGACGACCTTGCGGGCAAACCGTCCGCATCGCTCTCTATTCCTCAAATACTTCGTCACGTTATTTGTCGTCGGAGTAGCGCCCCTCATGGTCGGCGCGATCAGCGAGGCCGGGTTCGGCTATCAGGACCGGCGTCGGCAGATCGACGAGGTTCTGGACGTAGAAGCCCGATCGGCTGCCAACCGGATACAGACTTTCATCGACGGAATCCGCGGTCAGCTGGGCTGGACCGTGCAGCTTGCCTGGACGGAAGCGGATGACGAGCGCCGCAGGGTCGATGCGCTACGTCTGTTGCGCCAGGTCCCTGCAATCTCCTCGATCGCATTAGTTGATCATACCGGACACGAGCGGGTCTTCGTCTCGAGGTTGGGCTTGAACCGGATAGGTCGAGGCCCGGACTTGTCGGCTGCCCCCGCGGTTCTCGGCGCGCGCGCCCGAAAGGCCTGGTACGGGCCGTTGCGCTATGAACGAGATTCCGAGCCTTATATGACGATCGCGGTGAGCGGCAATCGTGCAGCAACTGGAGTTGCGATCGCCGAGATCAATTTGAAATTGATATGGGACGTCATCGCCGCGATCAAAATCGGCGATACCGGTCTCGCTTTTGTGTTCGACGACGACGGACGCCTGATCGCCCACCCGGATATCAGTCTGGTCCTGCGTGGCGCTGTAGGCTCGAGTGATTTCGATCAGGTCAAATCAGCGGTTGCGGCCGCGCCGGGAGCAGCGGTCATGACCAAGGATGCGGCCGGAAAAGATGTTGTTGCGGCCTCGGCCCGCATCGCCAGTCTCAATTGGACGGTCATAGCGCAGCAACCTGTTTCGGAAGCCTTGGCATCGATACGTGCCGCATTGTGGCGTTCCTCGGTTCTTATTGCCGTGATGGCCTCCTTCGCGATTGCGCTGGCGTATTGGCTCGCGTACCGCATGTCGAAGCCGATCCGGCAACTCGAAGACGGCGTCCAGAAACTCGGCGCCGGCCAATTCGGTCATCGCATCACGATATCGAGCGGCGACGAACTTGAGCAGCTCGCAGATCGCGTCAACGAGATGGCGAAAGAACTGGCGATTTCCAAGGACAAATCCGAGCGCATCAATCTGCTGAAGCGATTTCTTGCGCCCCAGGTGGCGGAACTGGTCGAACGTTCTGGCCGAGAACGGTTGCTGAGTGGACAGCGGCGTGACGTCGTCGCAATTTTCGGCGACTTGCGCGGCTTCACTGCTTTCGCATCGCGTTCCGAGCCACATGTCATCATGCCGGTGGTGAAAGAGTACTATCGCGCCCTGGGCGCCGTCATCACACGCCACGAGGCAACGCTGGCGAGCTTCACCGGCGACGGCGTGATGGTCCTCGTCAACGCACCCGTGGCCCGCGCAGACCCGGCGCTGCATGGCATTCGGCTCGCAATCGACATGCAGGCGGCGTTGCAGCCTCTCGTCGCCCGCTGGTCCGCCAAAGGTTACACGATCGGCTTCGGCGTCGGCATCGCGATGGGACCGGCCATTGTTGGAACAGTGGGATATGAGGGTCGGATGGACTACACGGCCATCGGAAGCGTGGTCAATCTGGCGTCAAGGCTATGCGACCTGGCAAAGGACACGCAGGTCCTGACAGACCCGGTCATTGCGCGAGAGGTGAAAGACGCCGTCCCGCTCGTTCCGCTCGGTGAGCATCCCATCAAGGGTTACGATCGCCCGTCGCAGGTCTTTATGGTGGCCCCGTGCAGCGAAAGGTCACCCGAGATCACCTTCCGCGCACAGAAATTGACCGAGAAAGCCGAGTGGCGTGAGCATAAAGCGACCGGCCTCGAACCAATCGCGCCCCTTGCCGCACCCTGCCGAGCCGCGCCTGCGGACGTCAGCGCGTAGCCTCCTGTGTCGTGGCAAGCCGTAGGGCGAGCGTGCACGCCCGGTCGTATTCGTCGAGATTGATCCACTCGTCGATCGTGTGCGGCTCGTTCTGCCCGGCGCCGAAGGTCACGGTCGGTACGCCGTGGCGAACCATCCAATTCGCGTCAAGGCCGCCATTCGCAGCGCGCAGGGCTGGCCTTCCGCCGACGTCCGACACGGCTGCGGCCGCACGTTTCACCACCGGCAGGCCTTCCTTCATGCGGAACGGATAATAGTCAGTCTCGGCCTTGAACTTGACCCGGCCTGACTTGCCATCACTGTTCTTGACGCGCTTTGCGGCCTTCTCGAACGCCGCCTTGTAGGCTTTGGTGATCTCCCTGAAGAACTTGCTGTCGTGGCTACGGCTTTCGCCACGCACGTGCACATAGTCGGTGACGACATTGGTGGCGTCCCCGGCCGGCCGCCCATCGCCTCCGGTGACGGGTCCGACATTGCTGGTGCCCTGCCGCTTGCCTTTCACCACTTTGCCGAACCAGCCCCCGGCCTTCACATCGGCAAGCGCGAGCGCAAGGATCATGGTTGAGCTGATGCCGCGCTCCGGCGCGACGCCGGCATGCGAGGCGCGGCCGAAGATCTCGACCTGCCAGCGATCCGCGCCGACGGCACCGATCGTCACATTGGAGGCAGAGCCACCGTCGTAGTTGAAAGCCATGACCGGCGATCCAAGGTCGGCGGTCTTGACGTGGCGCGCGCCCCACAGCCCGCTTTCCTCCCGCACGCAGAACAAGAGAGTGATCGGCGGGTGATCAAGCTGCTGCTTCGCAAGCTCTGCCGCCAGCGTGACGAGAACGCCACAGCCTGCGCGATTGTCGCCGCCAAGCGCGGTCTTTGCCTCGTTGACGATCTTGCGGCCGGCCAGCTTCGGCTTCGCACCGGCGCAAAGCGGCACGGTGTCCATGTGGGTCATGAACATGATCCGCGGCTGGTTGTGCATCGCCCCGCGGCCAGGCAGATCGACGATGAGGTTGCCGGTCTCCGTCGGCACAGGAATGCGTGTGTTGGCATCGTCGAGGCGAATCGCGTCCGACGGCACGCCGCTTTCTTCCAGCGCCGCGGCGAGCTCGCGTCCTATCGCAGCCTCCTTCCCGGTCACGCCCTCGACGGCGAGGAAGCGCATGAGGCGATCAGTTGCGGCTTGAGTGTCGACAGACATGACAAGTTCCCTGATGAGCGGAGCTTGTGAGCATCCTTCGCCACGTCGTGTTTCGCAAGGCTTCTCAGGCCTGTTGTTGCGGTAATTTCGCTCCGGCCCTCGCGTCACGGTGCGGCCGCCGACGGTGCGGCCTCAATCAGTGCCGCCGCGGCTTCCTGACTTGGCCAAATATCGCGAGCCCGGAAGTCTGTTCAACCGGCTTGCGCTTAACGCCCTTATCCTCGAAATTTGAACCTGAGAACGTCAACGGCCAAACTGCTTCGTCGAAACTGCTTTTTGGGGGATCTTCATGCGCACCCTTATCAAGAACGCGACGCTCATCGACTGTGTCCAGCCGACGGCGACGGAGGGAACGACGGTCCTGATTGAAGATGGCCGAATCCGCGAAATTCGCCCCAATGGCGCCCAAATCCAGGTCAGCGACGCCACAGAGATCGACCTGCGCGGCGCATATCTGATGCCAGGATTATGGGACGTACACATCCACCCGGATTATCTTTCCTTACAGGAGATGCCGCTAGCCGACCAGGTCACGTTGTTCGGCCACAGGATGATGGCCGCCCTGACCGAATCTGGAATCGTCGGACTGCGGTGCGCGGGTGCGCACAATCACATGGACGTCGCCTGGAAGCGCGCCTTCGACTCAAGGCAGTATATCGGCCCTCGCCTGTTCGCTGCCGGCCATTTCCTGACGACAACCGGCGGCCATTTCTTGACGTCCGGGCACGCGCTCGAGTGCGATGGTCCCTATGGCTTCGTCAAGGCCATCCGCGAGGAAATCAAGAGCGGCGTCGATCACATCAAGCTCAATCTGTCCGGAGGCATCCTGGGTCCTGCCTGGGACCGCCATCAAAATTCATTTCTGCTGCCCGATGAACTCAAGGCAGCGTTCGAGATCTGCCACCTGCGCGAATTCAAGGTGATGGCGCATGCAACAAATCCCGACGCCGTGAAACACGCCATTCGGCTAGGGGCGCACAGCGTCGAACATGGCTACATCATGGACGACGAATGCATCGAGCTCTTTCTGAAGCACGATACATGGTATGTTCCAACGCTTTCGATCAGCCATCTCACGCCCAAGCAAGCAACGAACAAGTGGGAGCAACTCTGGGCAAAGCATCGCAACTATTCGCACGCATTGTGCTGCCGCGCCGAGGCAGCATCCGATGTACATCGCTATTGGTTCGAAAAGGCGCTCAAGGCCGGCGTCAAGATGGCGGTCGGTTCCGATATTCGGCCGCTCAAGGATGCGGCATTGCTTGAGCTCGGGCTGTGGGTTCGAGATGGAGCCACGCCGTGGCAGGCCCTCGTTGCCGCCACCCGCAATGGTGCCGCTGTCTGTGGAATGGGAAGCGAACTCGGCACGATCGAAGCCGGCAAGCTGGCGGATTTGATCGTGGTCGAAGGCAATCCGCTCGAACGAATTGACAATGTGCGGCGCCTTCAGTTGGTCCTGAAGGAGGGCGTAGTTGTATCTGACAAGCGGAAGGTGATGGATAACGCAGCTGAATTCTCGCGCTAGCTCGATCCTTCGAAGACACGATCACGGCCACGGCGAATACCTGGAAGCGCAACGATCACGATCAGCGTCAGGGCCGCCAACAACAGGCCTGCGCTGATCGGTCGCTCGACAAAGACGGAGAGACTCCCGCGCGACAGGTGCATGGCTCGTCGAAAATTCTCCTCAAGCAAGGGCCCGACCACAAAAGCAAGCAGCAGCGGCGCCGGTTCACAGTCCAACTTGAGAAAGAGGTACCCAAGCAGCCCAAGAACCATGAGCACAAATACATCGAAGGTGTTGTTGCCCACGGTGTAGGTGCCGATGCACGCGAAGACAATGACAGCGGGATAGAGCAGCCGATAGGGAACCTTGAGCAGCATCACCCAGATTCGGATCAACGGCAGATTGATAATCACCAGCATTACGTTGCCGACGAACATGCTGGCGACCAACCCCCAGAACAGCTCGGGCCTGGTCGTGATGACCTGCGGACCGGGCTGAATGCCCTGCATCATCATCGCGCCCGCCATGAGGGCGATGACCGCGTTGCCGGGGATGCCGAGGCTTAGAAGCGGAATGAAGGACGTTTGGGCAGCGGCATTGTTAGCGCTTTCCGGCGCCGCGACGCCTTCCACCGCACCCGCACCGAACCTTTCCGGTGCGGCAGATATCCGTTTTTCCAATGCGTAGGCGACGAACGATCCGAGGTAGGCACCCCCGCCGGGGAGGATACCTAGGCTTGAGCCGATCGCCGTTCCACGCATCGCTGCCGGCCAGGAGCGGCGGAAATCCTCCGCAGACGGCCACAAGCGCTTCACCGTGACCATGCCGGCGCCGCGTGCTTCCGGATCCTCCAGGCTCTTGATCACTTCAGACATGGCGAACACGCCCATCGCCAAAGGAATAAAGCCTATGCCATCCATGAGTGCCGGAACGCCAAACGTGAAGCGTGGAATGCCACTGTTAACATCGGTGCCGATACTGCCAACCAGCAGCCCAAGAACGATCATGGCGAGCGCCTTGTCGATTGGTCCCTGAGCAATCACAACTGCGGCAACCAGGCCCAGTACCATCAGCGCGCAATACTCTGGCGGGCCGAAAAGCAAAGCCAGCTCGATCAGGAGCGGTGAAAGAATCGCAAGAATCAGCGTCGCAACGCAGCCGGCAAAAAGCGATGCCAGCGCTGCGACGGCGAGAGCAGCGCCGGCGCGACCCTGGCGCGCCATTTCGTACCCATCGATGCACGTGACGATCGACGAATTCTCACCTGGCAGCCGGACCAGAATGGCCGTCGTCGAGCCACCATACTGTGCGCCGTAGTAGATGCCAGACAACATGATGAGCCCGGCGAGTGGCGACAAGAAGTAGGTGATCGGCAACAGGATTGCGATGGCAACAAGCGGACCTACTCCTGGAAGCACTCCGATCAACGTTCCGATCAGAGTGCCCAAGAAACAGAACAGCAGATTCTGTGGGACGAGAACTTGATCGAACCCCATCCAGAGTTGGCTGAGAGTGTCCATCGACGAGTGCCTGTTCAGGGCCAAAGCTTGATCGGGAGTCTGAGCAGCATCACGAACAGCAGCGAAGAGAAAATTGCGAGGCCTGCAGCAAGGCTGACGGCTTCGAGACGCCGCCATGCCGGTGACGCTCCGGCAGCGGTCAACGCGGCAAGAAACACCGACAGAAAAAGCCCGGTCCGCTCCACTGTCAGGCCAAACATCAGAGCAGAGGCCAGCACGAAGGAGACAGGCCTTGCATGCCAGCCGGTCAGGGGCGCTGAGCCATTGAGCGCGCCTCGGGCCAGCACGATAAGCCCCAGCCCAGTCAGCACGATGGAGAGCGCTAGCGGCGTGTAACCTGCGCCCATTCGAATCCTGTCACCGATCGGAAGACCAAGTGACAAGGCTCCGCTCAAGAGACCTGCTGCGAGAAACAGCAGGCCGGACAAGGCGTCCTTCGATCGCAGCGCCTTCATCATTACTGTGGCTCAAAGCCTGCGCCGCGCAGCAACCTCTTGCCCTGCTCCGACTCCTGCTTGACGAACTTCTGAAAGTCAGCCTCCTTCATGAACGTGGTGGTCAGGCCGAGGCTCTCAAACCGGCTGATGAGGTCCGGGGAAGCAGCCGTCTTCTCGATCGCGGTTGCGAGGTGCCGCACGATATCATCCGGAAGTCCCGGTGGGCCCCAAACCCCATACCAGGAGGAAATGACCAGATCCGGTATGCCGGCCTCTGCCGTTGCCGGTATTTCCGGCGCAAGCTTGCTGCGCTGCTTGCTTGTCACGGCATAAGCACGGACACGACCAGCCTTCACCTGCGGCAACAGAACGGTCATGCCCTCGACCATGAGCTGTACGTTACCGGAAATGACGTCGGTCAGGCCGAGACCGGTGCCGCGGTAAGGTATCTGCTCCACCTTTGCGCCGAGGTGATGCAGGAATGCGAGGGTGCCAAGGTGACCCGCGGCGCCGGGTGAAGAAATGGCCACATTGAACTGATCGGGCGCATCCTTGATCTTGGCAGAAAGCTCGCTGAGGCTCGTCGCCGCAACCTTGGGGGTCGATATAACGAGAAGCGGAACGTCGCCGATCTGCGCAATCGGCGAGAAGTCCGTAATGGGGTCGTAAGGCACGGACTTCATGACCTGCGGTCCCATGATGAAGACGCTGGCATTGAACATCAGCGTGTAGCCGTCCGCAGCCGCGCGCCGCACCGAATCGCTGCCGACGATGCCATTGCCGCCCGGCAGGTGGGTGACGACCACGGGCACTCCGAGCACCTCGCCTAGCTTTTCACCGACAATGCGTCCTACTGCGTCGACACCCCCACCGGGCGGATAGGGGATCACCCACCTGATCGGCTTGTTTGGATAAGGCTGCGCATGCGCTGCGCCGACCAGCACGAGTGAAAGGATCGCCGCAATCAGGATACGTAAGGTCATGGGTCGCTCCGTATCGACAGTTGAACCGCACAAGCGAGCGGCACGGAATCAATGACTGACGAGATTCATTCCCGTTACGTGTCGACGTAGACTCTGTCTTCATTGATCAAGTCGAACCGAGGCGCAAAGGTCGCAGCAAGGATGCATGGCGTTCGCGCGCATAGGGTCGCGTGGACCACGCCGGCGGGGACGCTGACGACATCGTTCGCCCTGACCTCGCGGATCTCGTCGCCAATTCGAAACGTTGCTTCGCCAGCTAGGAAAACGATGATCTCGTCATGCTCGCGATGATAATGCGGCCGCAGCCCGCCGCCGGGACGAATGAACGCAATGGCAGTGCTGGATCGTTCAGAGTGGTGGACGTGCGTAACCGTAACGAATTCGTCCTGAACGCTAGGCTGTCGGCTCCTTGCCGACAGAGCGGCGACAATCAATGAGTCATAGTCCATGCCGGCATTCCTTTCTCCTGGCATCCGGTCAATTGATGACACAGTCCGCGAGCGATTTCGGAGCAGACGTAATCACCGATGGCTTGCTCTTTGCGACCACCACATCGCCAATGCGAAACCCGCCCAGACCTTTCACGTAGAGTCCCGGCTCAAGCGAGAAGACTTCGTTCTCTTCGATGCTGCGCGGGTTGACCGGAACATCTTCCGGATACTCGTGCGTGGAGATGCCGATGCCGTGGCCGGCGCGATGAACAAGGTAATCATAGTGCCCGGCCTTGAGGGCAGCCGCATGCACCACCTCATCGATCTTTGAAACGCGATTTGTTGCGTAGGCCTGACTGATGGCGCTTTCGTTGAGCTCCAGCGCAGTCTGGAACAGCGCCTTTTGCTCAAGGTTGGGCTTGCCGCAAAAATAAGTGCGATGAACCTCCACGCTGTAGCCGTTCATGCGCGGAACAATCACCGAAACGATCGGCGCATTGGCATCGACGGTCGCCCCGGTCGGCGCGCCGTCGCCATCTGTTGAAGACGACGCCGGCCCCGACAACGTCAGCAGTTTCAGCACTTGAAAATTCGATCCCGGATAGCGCCGGCCCGCTTCCGCCATCACGAGCGCCGTCACATGCGCGCTCAGTTCCTGCAAACCACGGCCGGGCTTAAGATTGTCTCGGACCTTGTTCATGGCCCAGTCGCCGAGCGTCGCCGCAGCTTGCAGGACGGCGATCTCTTCCGGATGTTTTGTCCAGCGTAATTTCTTCAACTCCGCCGATACGCCGATGAGAGAAATCCGCGGCAACAGCACTTGCAGCTCTGCCAAGTGTGGCGTTTTGCTGTCGTATCCGATCGGACCGGCGTCGAGGCCCGCCGCCTCCAACTTTTCCTGCAACATGCGGGTGAACTGCCCCTGCGTATAGGTGCGATCCTGCATGCGCGGCACTTCGCTGTAAAAACTCAGATTCGAGATCCATGAGATCTGGCGTTCGACTTGCATCAAGACGCCATTCTCAGAAACCATATTGATCAGCGCGAATGGCTCTCCGTCCGCCGGGATCACGAGCGCAAAGGGACGCTCCCAGTAGTGCAATGACAGCTGGATGTTGGTGAAGAACTGAAAATTCTCGTTTCCGGAAATAACAATAGCGCGCAAGCCGTGCTTTTGCATCAATTGCTTGAACTGAGCGACGCGCGACTTTCGAATGCCCTGCATCTCAAATGACATGGTATCCTCGCTTCTCCAGATCGTCACAAGGTGATGCCGCCATCGATGTGAAGCACCTGGCCAGTGATGTATCCGGCATCTGGCGAGAGCAGGAATGCGATCGCGGCGGCGACTTCCTCCGGCCGTCCGAAGCGGCCGAGTGGAATCCGGCTGGTGCTCCGGGCCCGGTGCGCTTCGCTCAACGTCGTGTGCTGACCGGGATCCTTCCGGATATAGCCGGGCGACACGCAATTGACGGTAATGCTCTTGCTCGCGACATGGGCAGCTAACGATTTCGTCAAGCCGACCAGCGCCGATTTGGAAGCCGCCGTTGCCGGGAAGCCCTCATCATCCAGTCGGAAGACGTCGGTCAGAAAGGAGCTCGTCGTGACTATCCTCGCCTTCGGCGCGCTTACGAGATAGGGCAAGGCGACAGTAATGAGATTCAGGAACGCTTTGACCTGGGTTGAAATCGATTGTTCGAGGACGTCCGCAGTCAGCGCACCGAATTTGGTACGGTCGGCATACGCAGCCAGGTGCACGACGCTATCGATGCGGCCAAACGCAGCGATCGCCTCTTCGGCTGCTCTGCGGCCCGCGCCCGGTTGCGAAAAGTCTTCGACCACGACATGGCAAACACCACCTTTCTCCGCAACTTTCGCAGCAACGCTTTCCGCATTTTCCCTGTTTGCGCCGGTGTGCACGACAAAGCCGCGACCCGGCCGCGCAAGCAACAGACACAACCGCGCGCCAATTCCTGACGCACCGCCCGTCACCAGCGTCACTTCTCCATCAAAGAAATTCGCGCTTGGCATTTCTGACCTGAGTTGCTGCGCCACATGGCATTCGCACTTGAACGCGTCGCAACGATTGTTTGCCCAGGATTCCCGGAAGGGCAATGCGTAAGCGCTCAAACAATTCCGAAGTTCGCGCCTGGCACTATTGTTCGTCTCGCGAACATCTGCACGATGCATCCGCGGGTCAGAAAACGTCCGTACACCACTCAGAAACGTTTCGGACGCAATTCTGGCCGCACGCTCTCGTGGCGTAACGACTTTACTGCGTCGCGTCGCGCGCAAGCTCCGGCCAAGGAGAGAGGCCAATGCAATCGGAACGCAAATCGACGCTGTCGTCTGAGTCACGTGCTGCAAACGTGAAGTCGTTCACCCGGGGCTTGCGCGTCATCAAAACCATGGCACAGAAGCAAACGCCTCTGACGATCACGGAAGTCGCCGATGGCACTGGCCTCACACGCGCCGGAGCGCGTCGCCTGCTGCTGACATTGCAGGAACTGGGCTATGCGAGGCTCGATGGACGGCATTTCTCTCTTACACCTCGCATCATGGAGCTTGGTTGTTCGTACTCGCCCATGGCTTCGATCTGGGACATTACCGAGCGCTATCTACGTGAACTTGTCGACGACATCAACGAAACGGTGTCGGCGGGCATGTTGGACGACCTCGACGTCGTCTACGTGTTGCGCGAGCGCACGGTTCGGCCGCTGCATTTCGACCTGAAGACTGGATCACGACTTCCCGCGCATATCACCTCGATCGGACGCGTGCTGCTCGCAAATCTGCACCCGCGCCAGCTGGAGCGTTATTTTCAGCGGGCGGTGATCGAGCGGTACACGACAATGACGATTACGGAGCCCGGAAAGTTGCGTGCGGAGATCGAGACGGTACGCGAGCGGGGTTATGCACTCGTGATCGGGGAAGTTGATGAAGGCGTGTGTGGTGTTGCGGTGCCGTTACGCGAGCGAAGTGGTCGTGTCATCGCGGCAATTGGCACAGGCCTTGCCTCGGCGCGTGCAAGTGAACCGGAGATCAGGAACCGGATTCTGCCGCGCATGTTGGCAACGGTTGCCTCCATCAATCAACAGATATGTGCGTGATCTGCCGACGGCTTGAGCTGCCGCCGCGTGGGCGCTCATCGTATGTTGGTCGGGGGCCGCGGTACGTCCATCGGAGGCCTCCGGTGAGTTGCGGAGCGGTAACAATTCAGACACAATTGAGACAAGGGCGAGAGACACCGCAAACTTAGCGTCGGCACGGAAGCGATTGGATCCTGCGTCATTTCGGGGAGAAATGCATGAGGCCCACCGGCGAAAGTCGCGCATTTGATCGCAGAAGATTCATTCAACTCGGCGGCATCTCCCTCGTTGCTGCGCCGACGATCCTTCGTGGCCCGGCGATTGCGCAAAGCGGTGAGCTGCGCGTCGCAAACTGGGGCGGCGATTGGAATGAACGCGTCGTACGCGCATTCGAGCAGCCCTACGTCATCAGTAAGGGCATTCAGGTCATTCACGAATTGTCAAATCCGCCGGAGCGCAAAGCCAAGTTGCTGGCCGAGCGCCGCATGCCGCGCGGCTCGATCGACATCGCGTGGCTGAGCGACGCCGACGCCTACGAAATGAATCAGGCCGGCGTACTCGATCCGATCGATCAGTCAAAAATTCCAAACTGGACATTGATCGACAAGAAACTGCAGGTGCCGCATCTGGTCACCTGGATCTATGGCGGGATTGTCCTGATGTACAATCCTAACAAGATTCCAGAACCGACATCGTTCTCGGAACTTTGGAATCCAAAGTATGAAAACCGCGTCGGCCTCAACGACGGCATCTATTTTCAGTACATCTATGCCGCGTCCCTGGCTCACGGCGGGTCGATGAACAATGTCGACAAGGCGTTCCCTGCCCTCCTCGAGATGAAGAAGTTCATCAAGCCCCGGCTCTACCCGACGCACCAGACACTGGCCGCCGCATTCAATTCCGAGGAGCTCTGGATTTCAGCGAACTATTCCTCGCGCATCATCCAGTGGACCCGGGAAGGCGTGCCGGTGAAATGGGCCTATCCGAACGAAGGGGCTATCTTCACGTCGTTCGGCGCCGGCCTTCCAAAGAAGGGCCTCAATCGCGAGGCGGCCTACTACTATCTCAACGCCATGCTGGAGCCGAAGGCGGTGGGAAAGATTGCCGAATTGACCTCCTATCCACCGTCCACCACCAACGCCGAAATGTCAGACGAACACCGCAAGGCGATCGCGTTTTCACCCGCGCAGCTCGAAAAGTTCAATTTCGTCGACTATGGTTATGCCGCCAAGAACGACAGCAAATGGGTCGAGTGGTGGAACAAGGAGTTCAAGGCGTGACAGCCAGCACGGACGGGCTTGTCGCGTATGAGAATGCGCGGCCTGCTGTCCGCCGGAAGGGCATTAAAACCACCCCCACCCTGCTTGCACCCAGCCTGCTTCTCATTCTGGCCGGACTCGTCGTACCACTGCTATTGATGCTGCGCTACAGCTTCAATAGCTGGACCCCCGGCGAGTTGATGATCTCGGCGCTCACGCTGGAAAACTATGTCCGGTTCTTCAGCGATTCATTTTATCTTGGCGTGCTGTTCCGCACATTGTGGATCTCGCTCGTCTCGACCCTTGCCTGCCTCGTGCTCGGTCTTCCAACAGCCTATTATCTTTCCCGCCTGAAAACGCGTTGGCTGAAGACGGCGCTCATTCTCGCGATCGTCATCCCGCTGTTGATGGGCAACGCCGTGCGCGTGGTCGGCTGGATCGTGCTGCTCGCGGATCGAGGCCTCGTCAACGAGGCAATGATCCATCTCGGTGTCCTCTCACAGCCGGTACGCATCCTTTATACGGCCAACGCCGTCGCGATCGGGCTTATTGCGGTGCTTCTTCCGTTCATGATCATCTCGCTGCAGGCGGTTTTCGACGGCGTGTCGGAATCTTATGAGGAAGCAGCAATGAGCCTCGGCGCGCGGCCGCTCACGATGTTCTACCGGGTGCTTCTGCCGCTGATCATTCCCGGCATTTTTTCCGGCTGCCTCTTGTGCTTCGTGCTGGCGATGAATGCATATGCGACGCCGGTGCTGATTGGCGGGCCGTCCTTCCACATGATGGCGCCCAAGGTCTACGAACAGGCGTTGAAAGTCTTCAATTGGCCGTTTGCGGCGAGCATGGCCTTTATCCTCATGGCTGTTACCCTCGTCCTCACCATCTCCGCATCGCTTGCGCTGCAGCGGCGCTACGGAAAAGTATGATGAGCGCCCTCGCTTCATCGCTTCCGCGCTGGATCCGAGGCTATCCGCTGAAAATCGCGGCCTATCTGGCATTTCTGGTGGTGCTAGCACCCCTGCTCGCCGTGATCTGGGTGAGTTTCTTCGAAAACAAGATCATCGGCTTCCCGCCCACGGGTTACACGCTCAAGTGGTTCGTCAATGCATGGAATTTTGAGCGCTTCCATCGCGGCTTCATTCTCAGCGTCGAGGTCGGCTTGATCGCGACCGGCGTAAGCATTCTGCTCGGCGTACCGGCCGCACTCGCACTTGCGCGCAAGAAGTTCGTCGGGCACGAGGTCGTGCACTCGCTTTTGATGTCACCCCTCATCGTTCCGGGCATCGTCGCAGGCGCCGCGATCTTCATGTTCTTTATCGAAGTCGAGGTCTTGCTGAACGACCGTTTCAAGGTCCAGCTGCCACTGGCCGGCAGCCTGTTTGGCCTCTGCGTCGGTCATAGCTTATTGGCGTTGCCATGGACGGTTCGCCTCGTCACGGCCTCGCTCATCGGGATGGATCGACAGGTGGAGGAGGCGGCGATGTCGCTTGGTGCAACACCATGGTGGACATTCTGGCACATCACGTTGCCGATCATCCGGCCCGGCATTGTTGCTGGCGCCGTCTTCAGCTTCGTCGCCTCGTTTGTCGATCTCGAAAAGTCGATCTTCCTGGTGGGACCGGGCCGCACGACGCTGCCGATCGAGATGATCAACTATCTGGAATGGAACATAGATCCGACGATTGCGGCGGTCGCAACGATCCAGGCGTTGATTATCGCGACCGCACTGATCGTCTCCGACTATTTCTTCAAGATCACGCGCGCTTTCTGAGAGGAAGTCATGGCAACCATTGCGCTGCGTCACGTCACCAAACGATACCACCACACGCCCTCTGTCGACGACATTTCGCTCGACATCGCGCAGGGCGAGCTCGTGGCTTTCGTCGGCCCTTCCGGCTGTGGAAAGACGACGACACTGCGCATGATTGCCGGTCTCACCGATGTCACCAGCGGCTCGATCCTGTTCGATGGCCGAGACGTCAGCGACTTGCCGACCTACCGGCGCAATACCGGCATAGTATTCCAGGGCTATGCTCTGTTTCCGCATATGACTGTCGCCGAGAACGTTGCCTTCGGGCTGCAAATGCGCCGCGTCCGCGGAACGGCCATGGCAGAGCGCGTCAACGACGCGCTCGCCATGGTGCGGCTCGAAGATTATGCGCACCGCTTGCCACGTGAGATGTCCGGCGGACAGCAGCAACGGGTCGCACTCGCACGAGCAATCGCCATCAAGCCCGACGCACTGCTGCTCGATGAGCCACTTTCGGCGCTCGACGCCAAGTTGCGTCAGGAGGTGCGTGACGAAATTCGCCGCCTGCAACGTTCCCTTGGGCTGACCACGGTGTTCGTCACCCATGATCAGGAGGAAGCGGTCAGCATTGCCGACAGGATTGTCGTCATGAACGCCGGCAAGATCGAGCAAGTTGGCTCACCGCAGGAGGTCTACGAAAAGCCGGCGACGCGTTTCGTGGCTCAGTTCATCGGCCTCTCCAATTTCCTGTCCGGGGAAGTCGAGGCGCCGGGGCGTTTCCGCATCCGCGGCGGCGGCCTTTTGACGTACGGTGACGGTAAGGTGAACGGCGGCCGGCAGGATCTGATCGTGCGGCCGGAGAAAATCGAACTCGGCGCGAAACCGGATCAGGGCTTAAATCACCTCGAGGGCGTGATCGACTCCGTGACCTATCTAGGCCCGCTGACGGAGGTCCGCGTGCGTCTGGCGAGCGGCGAAAAACTGGTGGCGCATCGGCAAAATCGTCGGCTTGGGGAGCTCGAAACCTTTCAGCCAGGGCAGCCGACCACGATCGCATGGGCCCCGGAAGCAGGTTTCGTTTTGTAGGCAAGCAGCTGGCAAGCTGGAGGCCGGGATGAACATTCGAACGACAATACCGGCGAAGCTGCGGGTCGAAACGCCAGGCTTCTGCACGCTCTGCCGCTCCCGCTGCGGGTCGCTGAACGTCGTCGAAGACGGCCGCCTCGTTGCCGTCAAGCCGTTGCCGTCGCATCCGACCGGAAAGGCTCTGTGTTCGAAAGGGCGCGCCGCACCGGAGGTGGTGCACAATGCCCGTCGTTTGCAGACACCTCTGATCCGCACCAATTCCAAGACGGCGGCGGATCCCGGCTGGCGACGGATCTCCTGGGACGAGGCGCTCGACCATATCGCCGCAAAACTGCGCGCGATCGCCGACGCAAGTGGACCGGAGGCCGTGGCATTCGGCTTCACGTCACCGAGTGCGTCGTCGATATCGGATTCGCTACCCTGGCTCGAGCGTTTCGTCTGGACCTTTGGCAGCCCGAACATTTGTTGGAGCACCGAGCTTTGCAACTGGCACAAGGATCACGGCCACGAATTCACCTTCGGTACCGGCATGCCCGTGCCAGACTACCGCAACAGCGAATTGATTGTCCTGTGGGGACATAATCCGGCGACAGCATGGCTGGCGCAAGCAGAGGCCATCGGCGAAGGACGGAGCAAAGGAGCACGGCTCGTCGTCATCGATCCACGCAAGACAGCCTTCGCGAGCGACGCGGATCTTTGGCTCCAACTCAAGCCAGGAAGCGACGGCGTCCTCGCGCTTGCTGTTGCGCGATTGCTCGTTGAGCAAGATCGTTATGATGAGACGTTCGTGCGCCGTTGGACCAACGCGCCCTTCCTCGTGCGCACCGACACAGGGCGGTTTCTGCGCGCGAGCGACGTCGATCTCGGAGATGCCGACACATTTGTTACGTGGGACACGACGACGAACAGCCCCGTTTCTTACGATCCGAGGCGCGCCTTTGATCCGGCACATGCCGCGGTTGCCGCACTCGATGGCGAATATCGGGTCGGCGCAAATCGCGTCACCTGCCGTCCCGCATTCGCGCTGTATCGCGATCAGTTACGGGATTACACGCTCGATCGTGCCGCGCGCGAGACCGGTGTTGCGGCCGGAAAGATCCGCGCTTTTGCCGATGCAATCGCCGGTGCAGGCAGCCTCTGCTATTACGGCTGGACCGGTATCGGTCAGCATGGCCATGCCTCGCAGATCGATCGTGCGATCGCGACGTTGTTTGCTCTCAAGGGCCAATACGATGCGCCGGGTGGCAACGTCTGGTGGGCGTCGCATCCGGTGCCGCCGGTCAGTGCGTATGCAATGCTGGCACCAGAACAACGAGCTAAAGCCATCGGTCTCGAACGCCTGCCGCTCGGTCCGCCCTCGCGCGGGTGGATCACCGGCCCCGACATGTATCGCGCGATCACAGATGGCCAACCTTACCGCATACGCGGCCTGATCAATTTCGGTTGCAATTATCTCGTCGCCCAGCCTGACCCCAAACTTGGACGCCGGGCATTGGAACAGCTTGAATTCTATGTGCATTGCGACGTCGTGCCCAACCCAACCTCGCAGTATGCCGACATCGTTCTTCCAGTGAATACGGCCTGGGAACGTGACGGTTTGCGCGTCGGCTTCGAGATCAGCCCGCAGGCGAACGAGCGCATTCAATTACGCAAGGCGGTGATCGAACCGATCGGCGAGGGAAAGCCCGACCACTGGATCGTTGCCGAGCTGGCGAAGCGCCTCGGCTTCGGCGCGCTGTTTCGTGACGGCGATTTCGACGCCGCCTGGAACGACATGCTGGCGCCGCTCGGCATTACGACCCAGGCCCTGCGCGCGCAACCGGAAGGCATCAACCTGCCTCTCATTCATCGCTTCCGCAAATATGCCGACGAAAACGGCGATGCTGTTGCAGGCTTCAACACGCCGACGCGTCGGGTGGAGCTTTACTCCGAACAGTTGCAGCGCCATGGCTATCCACCGTTGCCGCAACCTCTTCCGTCTATGGCAACAAGCGAACAGTTTCCGATCACGTTGACAACCGCGAAGAACGGTCATTTTTGTCACAGCCAGCAGCGTGGCATAGCAAGCCTGCGCAGGCGCTCGCCCCACCCCCAGGTCGATCTCTCGCCGGCCCTTGCGGCCAGCCGCGGTATTGTGGAGGACGATGCGGTCGAAATTCGCACGTCGCACGGACGAATTATTCTTCGTGCTCATCTCGATGAGAATCTGTCCGACGACGTTGCAATCGCCGGATATGGCTGGTGGCAGGGCTGCGCCGATCTTGGCTTGCCGGGTTACCAGGTTCTCGGTGCGGACGATGCGAGCTACAACTCACTCACGACAGACGACGGCCGCGACCCGATCAGCGGGGCGCCGTCCTATCGAACAACTGCGTGCAACATTGCGCGTGTCGATACCGGCCCCCGCCGCTGGGACGGATTTCGCCCGCTCGTCGTCAGCGCACTCGAAAGCCAGACGCCAGATGTTGTGACGGTCGCATTTACGGCTCCCGATCACGCTCAACTACCGTCATTTCATCCGGGCCAATTCCTCACGCTGGCGATCGATGAACCGGCGCGCAGGGACAACATCGTGCGCTCCTATTCACTGTCTGGCGCGGTGACGGTAGACCAACGCTCCTATCGCGTTTCGGTCAAATCGATGGAGGACGGCGCGGTCTCGCCGATGATTGCCAGACTGAGGATCGGACAAAGCGTGCTCGCGCAGGCGCCGGCTGGGCGGTTTCTGTTGCCGCTTGAAAACGAGTTTCCCGTCGTGCTGCTCGCAGGCGGCATCGGCATCACACCGTTCATGAGCTATCTGGAAACACTTGCAGGGCGAGGCACGCGCCCGGAGGTCCATCTCTACTACGTGTCGCGGAGCGGAGTGCATCATGCCTTTGCCGCGCGCATTCGCGAGCTCGTCGCGGCGATGCCGGACCTGCGAGTGACAACGTGTTTCAGCCGGCCGGGTCCGTCGGACAGGCCGGGAGAACATTACGACCGCGCCGGACACCTGACGCTCGCGACGATCGACCCGAAGCTGCTGCAGCGCCGCGCGCGCTTCTACCTGTGCGGGCCGGACGAAATGATGACGTCCTTGACTGCTGTGCTTGTTCGGGCAGGCGTGCCGCGCTTCGAAATCTTCCAGGAGCATTTTGCCTCCCCGCGCGTGTTGCTCGCCCCGGCAGGCGCGACCTCGCATACCGTGACCTTTCGACAGTCGGGGCGATCGTTGATCTGGACCCCTGACAGCGGCTCGGTTCTTGATCTCGCTGAGCGGCACGGCATCAGAATTCCAACCGGTTGCCGCGTCGGTCAATGCGAAAGCTGCGCGGTGCCACTGGCCGATGGCCTCGTGGCCCACAGCTCACCGTCGCAAGATGTCGACACCGACACCTGCCTGACCTGCCGAGCGATCCCACAGAGCGACATTGTCATAGATGCGTGAGTATCAACCGCGTTCGGAATCCGCCAGCCGGTAACCGTGTCCGCGGATGGTCAGCAGGATCTTCGGATCATCGGCGTCGTGCTCGATCTTCTTGCGAAGCCGCGACATCAGCACGTCGACGGCACGCTCGGACTCGGGCGGCTCGGTATGAACGATTGCATCGATCAGTTGCGCGCGCGACATCACGTGCCCGCGATTTTTGACCAGGGCGAGCAGCAGATCGAACTCGGCGGGCGTCAGCGCCGTCGACTGGCCATTGCCATTGCGGAGCGCGTGGCGATCCACGTCAAGCTCCCATTTGGCGAAGCGAAACAGGCTCTTCTTCTTGTCCGCACCGCGATAGCGGCGGATGATGTTTCTGACGCGCGCAACCAGCTCGCGCGGCTCAAAGGGCTTGATGAGATAATCGTCGGCCCCCATCTCCAACGCCGCCAGCCGATCGTCGGTGCCGTGCCGCGCAGTGACAATAACGATCGGCACGTCGGAACGTGCGCGCAGCGAGCGCATGATCGCAAGACCATCTTCGTCCGGCAGATTGAGATCCAGCAAGATCGTGTCGTAGCGGCCGCGCTCCAGCCTGCCGAAGACCTCCCGACCGTGCATGACCCGCGTCGTCTCGTAGCCGGCAACGTCCAGGTAGGCGGCCATGATCATCCCGAAGGACGGGTCGTCCTCGACGATCAGAAGCTTAGGGTTTCCACGCGACGCCACGGCTTCTATTCCCATCACGAGTCCCTCTTTCACGCAAGAACGAGCAAAGGAATGGAAGGGCATTAGCAATGAAGCAGAAATACAATAGCAAAACTCGTGCCGCACCGTCCATCTCAGGTCGTGTTTCGTTCCACGCGCGATCCGCGCCGGTCACGGGAGGCTCAGGGTGAATAGCGGCGAATTCGTTTCGGAAACCTACTTGCGCAACTTGCCATTCGAGACCGACCAGGGCATCGCCGAGCGCGCGGCGCTCGGTCTGATCGTGCTCGCCAGCGACCAGACGATCGAATACGAGTTTCGCCGCATAGCCGGGCTTCCCGGTGTCGGAATATACGAGTCGCGCATCTATAATGCCGCCGAGGTAACGCCCGAAACGCTGCGTGCGTTGGAGCGGGAGATAGCGCAGGGCGCGAAACTCATCCTTCCCGGAGTCCCCGTGGATGTCATGGTGTTCGGCTGCAACTCGGGCACCATGATTCTAGGCGAGGAAACTGTCTATCGGCATATCCGTGCCGCACGGCCGGACGTGGCTTGCACGTCGCCGGTCACAGGCATGATCGCAGCCTTCCAGTGCCTGAACGTGTCGCGCATCGCCGTATTGACGCCTTACAGCGATACGGTGAACATGATGGTGGCTGACTATATCCGAAAGCGCAACGTCGAAGTCGTCGCATTCGGTTCCTTCAACGAGCAGAACGACCACAAGGTGGCTCGGACGTCTCTCCCCTCGGTGCGTCAGGCGGTCTTGAAGCTCGGCCGCATCGAAAGCGTCGAGGCCGTGCTCGTGTGCTGCACGAGCCTCAGGCTCGTGGACGAGATCGGCAGGATCGAGAAAGAACTTGGAAAGCCGGTAACCTCCAGCAATCACGCCATGGGATGGCATGCCTTGCGTTTGGCCGGCATCCACGACACCATGCCGCAATTCGGCAGATTGTTCGAAATATCGCTTTAGCTGGGCAAGGACGATGTCAGACCTCGGCGACAACGGATTCTTTGAAAAGATTGCCACTGCCGTCAAATGCCTTCCCGAAGCCGTCGTGATCTGGGACGAGCATGACCGGCTGCTGTTCTGGAACGAAAAGTATTGCGAGCTTTGTCCAGTCGTCGCCGACATGATGAAGCCCGGCGTCTATTTCCCTGACATTGTCTGGGAAAGCATCCAGCGCAAGCAGTTCATCTTCCAGGAATCGCCGGGGGAATGGTTTTCGCGCCGTCTCGAATTTCATCATCGCTGTGAAGGCTACATGGAGCAGCAGCTCGCGACAGGACAGTGGGTACGCATGTCCGAGCGCCGCACACCGTGGGGTGGCGTCATCAGCATGCGTTCTGATCTCACGCCGCTGAAGGAACATGAAATCGAACTGCGCGCCGCCAAGGATCAGGCGGAAGCAGCAACGGCGGCCAAGTCGCATTTCCTCGCACTCATTAGTCACGAACTGCGAACGCCGATGAACGGCGTCCTTGGTCTTGCGCAGACGCTGATGCGTTCTTCGCTGACCGGCCGCCAGCACTCTTTCGTCGCCACCATCATTTCCTCGGCCCGCGCGCTCGCGAAACTGCTCGACGACATGCTCGACGTCTCATGTATCGAACGAGGTCAACTGCGGATCGAAACCAGGAGCGTGGCGCTGCATTCGGCGCTTGATGAGATCGTGCATCTGTTTGAAGCATTGGCAAAACAGAAGGATCTGGTCCTGCGCGCCCGCATCGACGAGAATCTACCGACCAACGTTCTCGCAGATCCGTTGCGATTGCGGCAGATCCTCATCAATCTCGTCAACAACGCAGTTAAGTTCACTCCCGCCGGCTTTGTGGAGATCAGAACCGAAGCCGCGACGAGCGGCCGTTTGCGCATCAGCGTCGCGGACTCAGGACCGGGCGTCGAGGAGCGCGATCGCGCGGCTTTGTTTCACCCCTTTTCGCGCATTCGATCGACGGCGCTCAAGAACATGGAAGGCGCGGGTCTCGGATTAGCCATTTGCAAGCAGCTTGCCGAAGCAATGGGCGGCTCCATCGCGATGCGCGGCGCTCCTGGAGGCGGCAGCATCTTTACACTCGAGCTGGCGGCCGCAAAGGAAGAGGCCGCCGTTGTGCAATCGGCGAGACCGGGGGCGGCCGGTCATGTGACGCTGAAAGTGCTGGTCGTCGACGACGACCCGGTCAATATCCTCGTTGCGCAGGCGCTGCTGGATCAACTGGGGCATCGCACCACGGTGCGGCAGGATGGCGTGTCCGCACTCGCTCTTCTCGATCACGAGGCGTACGACGTCATTCTTCTGGACATTGCCATGCCGGGCGAAGACGGGGTCAGCATCGCGAAAAAGATCCGCGCACGTGGCGGCGATTGCGGGCGCATTCCGATTCTGGCGATGACTGCGAAGGTGATGACGGAGAGCGTCGAAAGCTACAAGGCTGCCGGCATGAACGGCGTGGTGCCAAAGCCGATCATTATCGACCAGCTTGAATTCGCTCTGGCAGAGATAGGCGCAGCACAGCTTCCGGACAAAGTCGCGCGCATGCGATCCGACATCGGCGCAGAGCGCTGCAGCCGCATCCTGCAGGAAAGCTGTCGCGTCATCGTCGAAGCCCAGGGTGAAGCCGGGCGATATCATGGAGGCGGAAGCGGCAAGACGCTCGCGGCCGTGTTGCATCGGCTCGCACCGACGGCGGAGATGCTCGGCTTCTCGCGTTTATCGTCGGAAGCACTTGCAGTCGAAACGCGACTGAACCAGGCCGAGGAGAATGTCGATCTCGAATCCCTGTCGGACCTTCTTGCGCAATCCAACGACCAGATTGGTCGTTGGATCGATCAGGACGCCATGGGACCGAGCGCGCATTTTGAAGCTCTGATGCCGCCCGGCCAAACCGCGGAAAAGACATCCCTGCGTATGCGGCATTGACGACAGCGTCGCTCCTCCCCGGCTTCGTACAGATACAATTCAGATAAACGCGGGACATGTTACGGACATGGCGGCCTGTCAATGACGGCCGTGGATGTGGTCCGAAACGACCGGTCTGGTCCGGTCCAGGAGCTCGCTATGAACGTTCATGCTCACCCCGGCAGTCTGGCCGGCAATGTTGCGTCCGTTCTCGAGAAACTCGGTGTTCCGATCAAGGCCTTCGATGGCGGCACGCTTGCGGTGCGCTCACCGATCACCGGAGAGGTTATCGCGCAATGCGCCGAGACCAGCGCGGAGCGAGCGAAGGCCACGATCGGCAAGGCCGCAGAAGCATTCCGTGCCTGGCGGACCATTCCAGCGCCGCGGCGCGGCGAGTTGATCCGCCTGTTCGCGGCGGAACTTCGCGCCGCCAAAGCCGAACTCGCACAGGTCATTGCCTTTGAAGTCGGCAAAGTCAGCTCAGAGGCATTGGGCGAAGTCCAGGAAATGATCGATATCGCCGATTTTGCGGTCGGCTTGTCGCGTCAGCTCCACGGGGTAACCCTGGCCTCCGAGCGCGCCAACCATCGCATGACGGAGACATGGCATCCGCTCGGTGTCACCGGCATCATCTCCGCTTTCAACTTTCCTGCCGCAGTGTGGTCGTGGAACGTTGCGATCGGCCTGGTCTGCGGCAATTCCTGTGTTTGGAAGCCTTCTGAGAAGACTCCCCTCTCGGCGCTCGCGTCGCAGGCGATCTTCGAACGTGCGGCAAGAAAGTTCGGCGGCGTCCCGGATGGGTTGTCGAGCTTGATCATCGGCGGCGCCGAGCTCGGTGAACTGCTGGTCGATGATGTGCGCGTTCCACTCGTCTCCGCAACCGGTTCGACTTCGATGGGCCGGAAGGTGGGCCCGCGTCTCGCGCAGCGTTTCGCGCGGATGATCCTTGAGTTGGGAGGCAACAACGCTTCGATTGTGTGCCCATCCGCCGACCTCGACCTCACCGCGCGCGCGGTCGCGTTCTCCACCATGGGCACGGCAGGGCAGCGGTGCACCACATTGCGTCGTCTGTTCGTGCACGAGAGCGTTTACGACAAGCTCGTGCCGCGACTGGTGGCCGCTTGCGCATCCGTACGGATCGGAGATCCACGCGACCAGGAAACGCTGGTCGGCCCGTTGATCGACAAGCGCGCGTTCGACAGCCAGCAACAAGCGTTGCAGGAGGCGAAGGCGCTCGGTGCGTCGATTTCCGGTGGCGAGCGCGTGATGGCCCCCCAATATCCCGACGCCTACTACGTCAGGCCAGCCATTGTCGAAATGCCCAGCCAAGCGGGTCCGATGCTGCGCGAAACGTTCGCGCCCATTCTTTATGTCGTGAAGTTCAAGACCTTCGAGGTCGCGATTCAATTGCAGAACGCCACCGCGCAAGGTCTTACCTCGTCGATCTTTACGACGGACATGCGAGAGGCAGAGTTCTTCCTGTCCGATCAGGGCTCGGATTGCGGCATCGCAAACGTCAATATCGGCCCGTCCGGTGCCGAAATTGGCGGCGCATTTGGCGGCGAGAAGGAAAGCGGCATTGGTCGTGAGGCTGGCTCTGACGCGTGGAAGAACTATATGCGACGCGCCACCAACACCGTGAATTATGGTCGCGAGTTACCGCTCGCGCAGGGTGTCACCTTCGACGTTGCGTGAGCGCCATGATCAAACCGGCTCTTCGTCCCGACGCGCCCGCAGCCGGCATGTTTCGCGCCGCGCACCGGATCGCCGGGATCGGCGTCTCGGAAATCCTGAGCATCACCGCCATCGCCGAGCAACGCAAGCGGGATGGTCGGCCGGTCGTCGTGCTCGGTGCCGGCGAGCCGGACTTCGACACGCCGGATTTTATCAAGGATGCGGCTGCGCGCGCGATGCGCGACGGGCAGACAAAATATACCACACTCGACGGCTCACCGGCGATCAAGGCGGCCATCTGCGAAAAATTCGCGACCGATAACGGGCTGATCTTCAGATCCGACGAGATCAGCGTATCGTCGGGCAGCAAGCAGGTCATCAACAACGCCATGATGGCCACGCTCGATCCGGGCGACGAGGTCATCCTCGCCGCTCCGTACTGGGTGAGCTATGCTGATATCATCCGCCTGTGCGGCGGAACCCCTGTGATCGCTCCGTGTTCAGAGAACAACGGATTCCGGCTGACCCCGGACTGCCTTGAAGAACTGATCACTCCGCGCACACGCTGGATCATCTTCAATTCTCCCTGCAACCCGTCAGGCGCCGTCTATAGTGCGCAAGACTATCGCGCACTGCTCGATGTCATCGTCCAGCATCCGCAGGTTTGGGTCTTGGCCGACGACATCTACGAGCACATCACCTTTGGTGGCACGACCTTCGCGACGCCGGCGCAATGTGCGCCGGAAATGCGCGATCGCATCCTCACGGTCAACGGCGTATCGAAGGCCTTCGCCATGACAGGCTGGCGACTTGGCTATGGCGCCGGGCCGACACCACTGATCAAGGCGATGGCCGCGGTGCAAAGCCAGTCGACCTCATGTCCGTCGTCGATCAGTCAGGCCGCCGCGATTGTGGCACTGCGTGGCCCGCTCGATATCGTGAAGGAACGCTGCGATTCGTTCCGAGCCCGGCGCGATGTTGTCGTGTCGGGATTGAACAGCGCGCCGGGCCTTCGCTGCCCTGTTCCCCAAGGGGCGTTCTACGTCTTTGCGAACTGCGCGGGCGTGCTCGGCAAACGCACGCGGGATGGTGCGGTGCTGAAGACCGACAGTGATTTCGCATCATATCTGCTGCTGTCGTGGGATGTTGCAGTGGTCCCGGGCTCGGCCTTCGGCCTCGGCCCTTATTTTCGGATTTCCTATGCGACCGCTGTCCAGGAGCTCGACGAAGCGCTCCGACGGATTTCGGCAGCCTGTCAGGCGTTGCAGTGAGCTGCAGCCAACATCTCCGCGCCAGACGTTAGCCGTCGGGCACGACCACTCTGCTAAGACCGGTTCATGCCGAGCCGCGCCGAGGCGATCCTTGCGCCTTCGTTGAGTGCGCGCAGCTTCGCCCAGACCACGTCCTCGGCCACGAGGCCACGGCCGGCGGAGGTGTCAAATCCGCAGTCCGTCCCGGCGATCAGGCGGCACGGATCGTCCAACACCCGGGCAATCTGCTCGAGTCGGTCGGCGACGACCTCCGGGTGCTCGATGTAATTGGTTACGGTGTCGATCACACCCGCGACCACGAGCTGGCCTTCCTGCAGCTCGTCGAGCACCCGATATTCGTGCGCATGGCGAGGATTGGCGAACGGAAGTACAAGCGCGCCGACCCGCGCCTGTTTCAGCACAGGCAGAATGTCGCGGAGCGGCACGTCACAATCATGCGGGCCTTGATAGTTGCCCCAGCAGACATGCAGTCGCACCTGCTCGCGCGGCACATTGGCAAGCGCCGCGTTGATCGTCGCAATCACGCGCTCAGCAAATCCGAGGAAATCCGCGAGCGGGCGGTCCTGATAGGTGATGTGCCGCTCCATCGCCAGATCAGGCGCATCGATCTGCAGCACGTAGTTGTGCCGCACGATGGTCTCATATTCGACCCGCAGCGCTTCACCGAGCGCGGCGAGATACGCATCCTCTGTATCGTAATAAGCGTTCAGCATTGCAGCGGCGATGATTCCAGGTGATGGCGCCGTCATGAACGGTTGTGCGAATCCGGCGTCGACCTCAGTCAGGACGTCGCCAAAGTCAGCGCACTCCGCTTCGACCAGACGTCGATCGAGATAGCGGACCTCGCCGATCGCCTTCGGCAGCGCGCCGCGGAGGCTGACATGTTCGGTGGCCTCAGCCTGAGCCAATGTCATTGCCGCATAGGCGGGATAGCGGGTCATGTCAGCGAACGAGCGACGGTTCCAGCTTCCGCCGAAGCCGCTCATCCGTCGCTGCACGTAAAGGAAGAACGCTTCGCGCTGCTGTTCGCCGTTGTTGCCGATGTCGATTCCGGATTCCAGTTGTTTCGGTACCACCCAGCGGAGCGCCGCCCGTCCGGCCTGCTCTATCGTCGCCGGATCAATGGGCGCACCACGGGCCCTTTCGGCATAAAGCTGGATCAGCTCGCGTGGCCGCGGAAGGCTTCCGGCATGGGTGGTCAGGATCCGTGTCTCGCTGCGAAGCATCTCGTACTCCCGAATCCGCACTTCCATTCCCGCGCTACGTCTCTGATGCGATGGGAATGAAAGGAGCAATGGCGCGCGCCGATGATTGCGCAACCACCGTGCCATCGGCCGCACCTTCTGTCTCGTAAAAAGTTGCCGGAATTTTTCACGACCACAGCAGAGCTGACCTGCAGCTGAGCGACCGCTGCTGGAGTTTCAGTGGCAGAGGCCACTGATTCGCCCGCAGAATCCGCGCGCGCCTAAGCTTATCGCTGGCACCGACGCTGCTTCTCGCGCGCCAAAAACGTCGACGGGCCGGCGCAAGCCGGCCCGTGAGGCTACGACCAGAAGCTGTTCAATCCTGCGGCACGTTGGCAGCCTTCACGACGCCGCCCCATTTGGTGATTTCCGCGTCGACGAACTTCGCGAAGTCGGCGCCGAACAGTTTGCCCGGCTCCACGCCCTGGCCGGCAAACTTCTGTTTAATGCCCTCGTCACCAAGCACGTCCTTTATGGCAGCGACGAGCTTGCCGTAGACCGGCGAGTTATTCGCCTGCGGCATGTAAAGGCCGAACCAGGCTGTGGCTTCGAAACCCTTGACACCTGCCTCATCGAGAGTCGGCACGTCCGGCAGCGTCGCGGCGCGCTCCTTGCTCGTGACGGCGAGCACGCGAAGCGTTCCGCCGCTTGCTCCTGGAATGACCGTCGGCAGCGAGTCGAACATCATCGGCACATGGCCGCCGATCAGGTCATTCATCGCCGGAGCAGCACCCTTGTAGGGGATATGCACGATGTCGACGTTGGCCATCAGCTTGAAAAGTTCGCCCGAGAGGTGATTTGCCCCGCCGACGCCGGTGGAGGCGAACGACAGCTTGCCCGGCTCCTTCTTCGCCATAGCGATCAGCTCGGCGACGTTCTTCGCTGCAAACTCCTTGTTGACCACCAGCGCATTTGGCGCGCTTGCGATCACGGCAATCGGAGAGAAGGCTGCGCGGGTGTCGTAGGGCAGGCTCTTCTTCAGGCTCGGGTTGATGACATGGTGGGTCGCGGTGAGCAGCAGCGTACTGCCGTCGGCCGGCTGCGCCGCCACAAACTGCGAACCGATGACGCCGGAGGCGCCCGCGCGATTGTCGACAATCACCGTGATCCCGTGCTTTGCCTCGAGCGTATGCGCAACATAGCGCGCGAGAATGTCGGTCGTGCCGCCCGCCGGGAACGGCACGATCATCTTGATCGTTTTTGGCAGATCCTGCGCATGCGCCGGTGCCAACGCAAATGCAAGCAGTGCGACTGCGATTGCAATGAGCTTTCTCATTATTGTTCCTCTCGCGCCCGACCAGGCGTCGCCAGACGTTCAGGCCGCCTTCGCGACGGGGAACTCCACCATCGCCTCGCCGGCCGCGACCTTCTCGCCGTTCTGGTTGCTGACCATCACGTCGAGCAGCACCCAGCGCGAGCGCGCCGTGGTCTGTTTGGCCTTGATGATCGCGGTCGGACGAATGGTGTCGCCGGGACGTACGGGTTTGAGCCAGCGCGTTTCGAGGCGCCGATGAATGCCGCCGGCGGGAAAGGCCCAATCCGTCAGCATGCGCGAGATAAGGCCGAAATTGTTCATGCCGTGCATAATGATGCCGCCGAAACTGGTCTTGCCGAAGCTGCCCTTCATGTAGTCGTCATCGAGATGCAGCGGATTGTAGTCGAGCGAGGCGTCGCAGAACAGACGGATGGACTCGCGCGAAACGGCGAAGGACGGCCCTTCGATAGTGTCTCCGTCCTTCAGATTCTCGAAAATATCGGTCATCGTTCTCTCCTTACATCGGACGGATCGTCTGGCCGCGGCCGGAACAGATCACGTCGTTTTTCTGGTTGAAGAAGACGTTGTCGTGCACGACGAACAGCCGCCCCCTTTTGATGAACTTGTCGAGCGCGCGCGCTTCGAGGCGGATCACGTCGCCGGGGCGGGCCGGAACGTTGTAGCTCCACGACTGGCCGGCATTGATGGTGCCGGGACTGCGCATCCAGTCGTCGGTCGGCGTGCAGGCGAACATGAGCAGAATGTGGATCGACGGCGGAGCGATCAGCCCGCCAAACGGACCTGCCTTCGCGGCCGCTTCGTCGAGATAGAGCGGATTGGTCTCGCCGACGGCCTTACAGTAGAGCTCTATCGCTTCGCGCGTCAGCGTGTAGGGGATCGTCTTGCGCGGCTCGCCGGGAACGATCTCGTCCCAGACCTTCCTTAAGTTTGCATCTTTCCAGAAGTCGGTTTCGAACTTCGCCTCCTGCGCCATCACTTTTCTCCTCGCGTTCGCCTGGCGAACAATATATTCGTGGTACGAACATCGGTTAGGACAAACGACGTTGACTGGCAAGGGCAGACAGGAGCGATGAGCAAGGACAGCGATGGGTTCGTGCGGGCAATTGCGCGCGGCTTCTGCATAATCGAGGCGCTGGGAAAGCCACCGGGGCGGCATACGCTCTCGGAAGCCGCGGAGCATGCCAACCTCAACCGCGCGACCGCGCGGCGCATTCTCGCGACGCTCGTCAGCCTGAAGTATTGCGATTCCGATGGCCGCTATTTCAGTTTGAGGCCACGCGCGCTGGGCCTCGGGCTATCGTACCTCAACGCCCTTCCCTATTGGGCCTACGCACAGCGCGCGCTGGAAGACCTTCGCAACGAGATCGGCGAGTCCTGCGCGCTTGCCGTGCTCGACGAGCGCGACATCGTCTATGCGCTGCGACTGCCCGCGCGGCGCATCCTGTCGGCAAACCTCGGCATCGGCAGCCGCCTGCCGGCGCACCTCGTGTCGCTTGGACGCGTCCTGCTCGCGGCACTGCCACCGAAAGAGCGCGAAGACTATTTCGCAAATGTCGAGCTTCCTCCCGTGACACCGCGCACCGTGACCGACCGGCACCGGTTGATCGACATTCTCGCAAGCATCGCGGAAGACGGATATGCGTGGGTCGACGGCGAGCTTGACCCCGCCATCTGCGGCATTGCAGTTCCGTTACGTGATCAAGCGGGCCGCGTCGTCGCGGCCATCAGCGTCAACACGATTTCAGGAACGTTCGGCGAAGCCGCAGCCAGAAAGAAATTCCTGCTGCCGCTCAAGCGCACCGCGCAGGATATTCGCACACAAATGGCGTCGGGAAGGTAGCTTGCGTCACTCCGTCGTGCGCGCGTGTCGGCAACAGGTATCGACCATTGTTCACGCGGATCTCTTCGGTTGTCGACTGTCTCCGTCTTGCTCCAAACTCAAAGGCGCGCGAAAGCTGTACGCATGGCCGTGATGGCGCGCGCACTCGCAACGAAGCAGCAAGTGCTCAAAGCGGTGATGACTTACGCATTCCTGGAACCGTGAATGATCAATATTCGGCGCGATGGGCCGGCCGCGTTCACGGCGAATAGGTGGTAAGAATCCGCAGCCGCGCGCTTTCTACATGGTTCAGCATCGCCTGGCTCGCACCCACCGCATCATGAGCAGCGATCTTTTCAACGATGTCGCGATGTTCATGGAGCGAGGGTTGGGGCGCGAGGCTCCGGCGGCGGAATAACGTCAATTCCTTTGTGATCCGGCTGTAGATCGCCAGGAGCCTGCTGTTGCCGGTCATCTCGAAGATGCGCCGATGAAGTCCGAGATTCAAAGCCCCGTATTCGGCCGCTTCGTCTCGAGCGATCGCCTTCTCCATACGCTTGACGATCGCGCGCAACTCTCGGACCTCGTCCTCCGTAATTTTCTCGGCGAGAATCTTGACGGCCAACGCTTCGAGCGCCCCGCGCACGACGTAGTTCTGATCCGCCCGCTCAAGATCGACCTCGCGTACGAAAACGCCGCGGTTCTTCTCGAAACGGACCAAACCCATTTCTTCGAGACTTCGAAAAGCTTCGCGGATAGGCCCGCGGCTGACGCCGAGGCGGAGCGCCATTTCAGCCTCGCCGATCTTATCGCCGGGACGAAGCTCACCAGACAGGATCAATTTCTCAATCTCTTCCTGCGCCGCCGAGGCCAAGGAGCGATTTCGGAGCAGAGCAAGGGCACTTTCCGCCGGCGCAGCCTCATTTGTCATGACAGCAATAGAGACCGACGGGTTCCAGATTGTCAATTGTCTTTTGTCTACAATTGTCATGTCGGCGTAACAGTCGGGGCATATCGAAAGGGCCGACGGTGGCCTCGAGTTCTCGCGGTCAAGAACACGGGCAGTCCGCGGGCTGCGCGAATTTCGTCTCGTGAAGCAGGATCCCGCTGAACATGCGTCGCACGATCATCGTTGTGCTTGATGGATTACGGCGCGATATGATCAGCGCCGAACATACTCCCCACTTGATGGCTTTCGCTGAACAGGCGGAGCGCTTCTCGGGCTATCGTTCGGTCTTCCCCTCGGCCACGCGCGTCGTATCCGCGACACTTGCCACCGGCTGCTATCCGTCCCGGCACGAACTTCAGGGAAACTCCCTCGCTCTTCTCGAAGACGGAGCGCTGGTCCCGCATGATGCGGGCCATCCTGAGTTTCTACAGCATAAGCGGCGGGTCACCGGCCGATCGCTTGCGGTCCCCACCCTGGCTGAACGATTGAAGGATGCTGGCGGGGCGATTGTGTTCAACAACGTCTCGCCGGGAGCGGCCTACGCGCACGATCCCGATGGCTTTGGCTTCGTCTATCACCGCGCCGGTTCGTTCGGGCCAGATCGAACCCAGCCGGGTCGATTGCTGCTTCCAGAGACCGAGCAGCTCCACGTGACGCTCGACACCGATGGTGACCGGCGCATGACCGAGCGCTTTGTGTCCGAGGCTCTGCGTAAACGCCGCCCTGCCCTCGCCGTGCTCTGGCTCGGTGAACCTGACCACATTCAACACAACGCGCCACTGGGCTCACCGCAGCATCTGGCAGCCTTGAGCGAAGCCGATCGCCATGCGGGCCTTGTCATCTCCGCAGTGAACCGGATGAGCGATGAAGGCGATGATCCCCTCCTGATCGTCGCCTCGGATCATGGCCACCAAACAGTCAGCGGTGTCGTCGACATTGACAGCGAACTGATCGATGCGGGCCTGAAGGCGAACGCGGATTCGGGCGACGTGCTCGCAATCTCGAATGGAACGTCTGCTCTTGTCTACGTCCATCCGGATCACGAGCGTATCGTTCCCAGCCTCCATGACTTCTTGCAGTCACGCGCTTGGGCCGGCGAGGTCGTCGACGCCGCCAGCCTTTGCACCGTTGGTCAGGCGCCGCGACACGGGCTCGCCTTCGCCGTATCCCTCAAATCCGACGATACACCGAATGCGTACGGCATCCGCGGTTCGAGCCTCGTTGCAAAACCAAGCAGCGGCAAGTCGGATCGTCTCGGTTGCGGTCAGCACGGCGGACTTGCCGCGTATGAGCAATCGCCCTTCCTCATGATCGATGGTGCGGGTTTCCAGTCCGGCGTCGAGCGCTCCGATCCCGTCGCTGTCGTCGACATCGCGCCGACCGTGCTGCGCCACCTCGGCGTCCAAGCCGATGGCATGGATGGGCAGCCGCTTCAGCGCACGATTCCCGAACGGATGGAGATACGACCGTGACGAACCACGTTTCCTTGATGAACCGCCGCCGCGTTCTGGCCGGCGGAGCCGCGCTTGGCATCGCGACCGTGCTGCCCTGGAGGGCGGACGCCTCAGAGGTGCGGCGCGGCGGCGTGCTGAAATATGCGACTTTGGGCCTCGATACGGCCGATCCGCACCGCCACACCGGCAGCATTGCCGTGCAACAGCTCTATGTCGAAGCGCTGACCTCGATCGGACCGGACGGAAATGTCGAGCCGTTCCTGGCGGAATCGTTCGATCTGTCGGAGGACGGCAAGATCTACACATTCCGCCTTCGCGAAGGCGTCAAATTCCACAATGACGAAGTGCTCACCGCATCCGATGTCGTCGCCAACATCGAGCGCGTCAAGTCGAAGGTCTCGGGCGGCTGGCTCGCATCGGCCATGAAGCTCGTCGACGCCATCAATGCGCCGGACGCACGCACGGTCGTTCTGGCGCTCAAGGAGCCCTATTCGCCGCTACTCAATCTGATGTCCGAGCTATGGATTCTCTCCCCGAAATCGGAGGGCTGGGCCGACACGATCCGCACACCCATCGGCACCGGGCCGTTCCGCTTTGGAGAGTGGCAGCCGAGAGTCAAGCTCGTCGCGCCGGCACACAAGGCATATTGGCGTGAAGGCATGCCCTATCTCGAGGCGGTGGAGGCCGATCTGCGGGACGACGTGGACATGGCTTTGGCATTGCGCGCCGGCGACCTCCACGTGGCAAAGGTCTCCCGCGAGGTTGCGGCACAACTCGGACGCTCTACAGACATCGCGGTAACATCACTCAAGGACAGCAGCTGGTTCTTTGTGTCCTTCAACAACCGAAGCCCGCGCCCTCCCTTCAACGACCTGCGCGTGCGCCAGGCGATCGCCTATGCCGTCGACAAGACCGCTTTCATGCGTTTCGCGGCCGGTGGAACGGGCGTCGTCACCAATCAGATGATCGCTCCGGGCAATATTTACTTCGACAAGGCACAGCATGATGCCGATCCTCATGCAAAGCCTGATCTCGAAAAGGCCAAGCGATTGCTGGCCGACGCGGGTGTGAAGCCGGCGGAAACACGCCTTGAACTCGTCTCATGGCAGGAGAACTATCCGCAGGTCGTGGTGCAGATGATCAGGCGCCTCGGCTTCCAGGTGAACCATGTGGCGCTCGACGACCTTGGCGCACAGAAGCGTCTGGGCCAGTACGATTGGGACCTCGCGGTCATGAGCTCAGGCCCGCGCGCCGACGTGTTCTTGCGCTATGTGCGGCTGATGAGCGATGGCCCCAATCCGGTCTTGTGGGGCGGCGTGCAAGATCCGGAGTTCGACAAGCTGGTGCGGGCGGCGGTCGCCGAGCCGGACCTGCCCGATCGAAAGGCCCTCTACACGAAGGCCTGGCAGCGTGTTCTCGATAACTACTACACCGTCGTGCTCGGCCATGCCTCGGACACCATCGCCCTCCGCCGGCAAGTGAAGGGCTATGAGCCTGGCTTCACCTGGTCGCCGAATTGGGCGAGCGGCGGCATCGCGCAAACCTGGCTTTCCGCGTAAACCGTGTCGCTTGTCCTCACGACAGCGGTGCGCCGCGCCGCTTGGGCCGGGCTTCCGGCCCCGGCCCTCGTTGCGGCCGCCGCAGTGCTTGCGCTCGCCGTCATCGGTGCCGCCGCGCCGATGATTGCACCTTACGATCCGCTCGATCAGGATCTTCTCGCGCTCAACCAGATGCCTGATGCCGTGCATTGGCTCGGCACGGATCACATCGGGCGAGACGTGCTGTCGCGGCTGGTCATGGGCACGCGCACGACGCTTCTCGTGGGCGTCGGCGGCGCAGCCGCTGCCTTTGCCATCGGGGCCGGTCTCGGCCTGCTCGCCCTTGCCCTCGGCAGGATCGTCGAAGGGCTGGTGTTTGGCGCCATCGATGTCGTTCGCGCGATGCCGGGCGTTCTGCTCGCGCTTCTCTTGATCGTCGCGCTCGGAGCCGGTGTCGTGCCGGTGACGATCGCGCTCGGCATCTCGTTTGCACCGTTCTTCGCCCACGTGGCGCGCGCAGCCTACCAGCGCGAAATGGCGCAGGACTACGTCACCGCCGCACGGATGTTCGGCGGCGGCCCGCTTCATGTCTTGTCTCTTCATGTCGCGCCCAATCTTGTCGGTGTACTCGTCACGCAAGCCGCCATCATCCTGCCGCGCTGCATCGTCACGGAATCGGTGCTGAGCTTTCTCGGTCTTGGCGCCTCGCCGGATGCACCGACGTGGGGACGGATGGTCGCGGACGCAAGCCGCTACATCGAGGTCGCACCCCATACGATCCTTGCCCCCGTGCTCGCGATCATTGTTCTCACTGCCAGCCTTTCGCTCCTTGGCGACCATGTGCGCCAGCGACTCGACCCGTTGCGCCACGTCCGCCGACAATCCCCCGTCGAGGAGCCGACGTCGTGAAGCAATCCATCGACATCGGCCTGCGGCTCGTGAAGGCACTCGGCCAAGCGCTGGGAATTGTCGTGCTGGTCTTCTTCTTGTCGCGGATCGTCCCCGGCGACACCGTGGACATGCTGGCCGCGCAAGGCGACCTTACCGAGAGCCAGCAGCAGGCGATGCGGCACAGCCTCGGACTGGATCGGTCTGCCGTCCAGCAGTTCGTGAGCTGGGCGGCAGCGGCCGCTCACGGCGATTTCGGAGAATCGCTGCGCTTCAAGCGTCCCGTGGCCGACATGCTTGCAACCGCACTGCCGACCACGCTGGTTTTTGCCGGCTTGAGTTTTCTCGTCGGCGTCGGCCTTGCGTTCGGCCTCGCGGTCGGTGCGGTCATGACCCAGAGCCGGGCTATCACTGCGCTTGTGGACGCGGTCAACGTCTGGTCGATCGCCCTGCCGACGTTCTGCGTCGGCGTGGTCGGAATCCTGGTTCTCTCGGTCTGGCTCGGGTGGCTTCCGGTTCTTGGCGGCATGCTGCTCCCGGTGCTGATCATCGGCATCGACAGCGCCGGCCAGATGGTAAAGCCGCTGCATGAGGAACTGCGGGAGGCCGCGACCTCAGCGCATGTACGAACCGCCCGCGCCAAGGGCGTGAGCGCGCTTCGGGTTGCCCTCGTCCATCTGCTTCCAGCTGCACTGCCAGTTGCTCTCGCCTTGTCCGGCCTCGTGCTTGCCGGGCTGGTAGCAGGCACGCTGACCATGGAGGTGCTGTTCGGCTTGCCGGGCATCGGCAGCCTGACCCTCAGCGCGATCCACGGACGCGACTACCCCGTGATCCAGGCCGCCATCGTCGTGATCGCCGTGGCACTGGTGGCGATCAATTCGGTCATCGACATCCTGCACCGCCTGATCGACCCGCGACTTGCCACATGACTTCGCCCTCAACCATGCTCCAGATCCGCAACCTGTCCATCCACGGATCCGGTCGGACCCTCGTTCGCGATCTTTCCTTGACCGTGCCGCGAGGTCATACGCTCGCACTGCTCGGCGAGTCCGGCTCGGGCAAATCGCTTTCCGCACTGGCTATCATGGGCCTCCTGCCGAGCGGGCTTTCACTCGGATCCGCCTCGCGCGTCTTCTTCGCCGGGGATGCTCTTCCGCTGCACGATGACGCCGCGATGCGCGCCTTTCGCGGCCGCCGCCTCGCGATCATCTTCCAAGACCCGATGGCATGCCTGAACCCGTTCATGCGCGTGGGCAGCCAGATCGAAGAGGCGCTGACGCGCCTGGGCGTGCGCGCCTCAGCAGAGCGCAAAAGCCGCGTTTTGGAGCTTCTGCGCGAAGTCGAGCTGCCCGAGCCCTCGACCCTTGCGCGCCGCTACCCGCACGAGCTGTCCGGCGGACAGCAACAACGCATCATGATTGCGATGGCGCTGGCCGGAGAGCCGGATCTGCTCATTGCCGACGAGCCGACCAGTGCGCTCGACGCCACCGTCCAGGCCGAGATCGTCAAGCTGCTCGCCGACCTCCAGCGTCGCCGTCAGATGGCGATGCTTTTCATCACCCATGATTTGGCGGTGGCTGCCGCCCTGGCGCATGATGTCGCAATCATGCGCGCAGGCGAACTCGTCGAGTGCGGACAAGCCTCGTCGGTTCTCTCCACCCCCAAGCATTCCTATACGGAGAGACTCGTTTCCGCACGTCGCCAGTTGTTGGCGCATCGTCCGAAAAGCGCCTGGTCCGGACCCGATTCGGGACGGCCACCGCTGTCTCGAAAGGAGCCTGCACTCCAAAAAGGACCGGGAGCGCATCTTGATTCCGTCAAATCGCAATGTTCGCCAATCACGCCGGTCCTGCAAGCGCTCCCGTCCAAAGGCGATCCGCTCGTTGTCCTGAAGCGTGTATCCATCGACTATCCCGCGCGAAATTTTTTTGGCGCGCCATTTCGCGCTGTCAAAGACGCGACGTTCGACCTGAGGGCGGGACGCACGCTTGGCATCCTCGGCGAATCGGGCTCCGGCAAGAGCACCATCGCCGCTTCCGTGGCCGGCCTGCGACGTCCCTGCTCCGGTCGGATCAACGTGCTGGGATGCGAGCTGACGCCGAAGCGTTGGCAGCTACCGCCCGCTCTTCGGCGTCGATGCCAGCTCATCTTTCAGAATCCCTATGGAGCGCTCAATCCGCGGCTCACGATCGAGCGGCTGATGAGCGAACCGCTGCGCCTGGCCAACACCGCGCCGGCCGCCTGTCGTGAGCGCGTTGCGGATGTGTTGAGCGAAGTCGGACTCGATGCATCGTTCCTTGCACGCTACCCGCACCAACTGTCGGGCGGGCAGCGGCAGCGAATCTGCATTGCGCGGGCGCTTTTGTGCCGGCCGGATCTTCTCATCTGCGACGAGGTGGTTTCGGCCCTCGACATGACCGTTCAGGTGCAGATCCTCGCGCTGCTGAAGCGGCTGCAGCAAGAGCACGGTTTCGGCATGCTCTTCGTCGGCCACGACATCGATGTCGTGCGCTGGATCGCCGATGATATTCTCGTCATGCACCAGGGTGCGATCGTCGATCGGCTTGGGGTGGATGATCTCTTCGATCCCGCACGTCACGAGTTCACCAGGCGGCTCGTGGCAGCTCGCCCCGGTCGACGCGCCGCGTGACGAGCGCCAGTGCGAGACGGCAGCGATATGCTAGCTAGTGTCGTGGATCAGAAATTCGCACCATCGTTGCCGCGAGTCCATCGTGCGAATTTCTGATCCATAAAC
>NZ_JAVIFX010000043.1 GCF_031157255.1 Bradyrhizobium sp. LHD-71
GACACTAGCAAGTTTATGATTCTAGTGTCGTTTATGGATCAGAAATTCGCACGATGGACTCGCGGCAACGATGGCGCGAATTTCTGATCCACGACACTAGAGGATGAATCCGACGCACGCCAGCATGCGTTGCCGCATGGCACGGTCGCGCGAACTTCAACGGGAAATGCCGAGGAACGATCGGAGCGCTGCGAGCACCTCGTCCAGCTTGTCGTGCTGCACCCAATGCGCGGCGCCGGCGATGATCTGTTGCTCCGCCTGCTTGAAATGCGGGAAAATGCCGGCCCGTTTCGGATCCGGGACGAAGCTCTCGCTCCCGCACAAAAACAGTGTCGGGCACGTGATCCTCGACCAGAGTGCGACATAATCGTCGCCCGACAGGCGATACGGCGCGCTCACGCGCTGGATGGGATCGTACTTCCAGCTGAAGCTGCCGTCGGCGTTCTCCCTCACCGCATATCTTGCCAGATGGTGCGCCTGTTCGCTCGTCAGCCGCTTGTTCTTCGCAGACATGCGTTCAGCCGCTTCCTCGACCGTGCGGTAGCGCCGGGCTTTCGACGCCGAGAGCTTGTCGAGGTCGCCGATCCACCGCTGCATCTGCTGGTCGATCGCCGCCGCCGGCGGCCGCGGAAGAAAAGCACCGTCCACAATGGCCAGTCGCGACACCTTGTCCGGATAGGTGCCGGCGTAAGCCATTGCGATCATGCCACCGTAGGAGTGACCGATGAGCGTCATGCGATCGATGTCGCAGGCGCTCACCATGCGGGTCAGGTCATACACATGGTCGGACAGGCTGTAGCTCGAGCCCTTCGCCCAGTCGGAATCGCCATGGCCGCGCAGGTCCGCGGCCATGACATGGAAATGCGGCTGCAGTGCGCGGGCAATCCAGTCCCAGCTGCGGCAATGATCGCGGCCGCCATGCAGAAGCACGAGCGGCGGCGCCGTGGCGTTGCCCCAGTCCGCATAGTGCAGCCGCAGGCCCTGGGACTCGTAGAAGCGCGCCTTGGGTACAGCTGAACTGGGTTCGGCTGAATTTGGCTCAACCGAACCAGGCTCGACCGAAGATGTCACAGGCTTCACTTCTCGAGCTTGTCCTGCGTCTTCGTCTCGAAATCGCTAGCGTCGTGGCGTTCGCGCAGCTGGCTCTTCGGATCACCCGAGACCCGATTAACCATGCGCCCGCGTTTGACCGCCGGCCGCGCAGCGACGGCATCGGTCCAGCGATTCACATGTTTGTAGCTCTGCACGTCCAGGAATTCGCCCGAGCCATACAGGAGGCCTTTCGCCAGCGCGCCGTACCAGGGCCAGATCGCCATATCCGCGATCGAGTATTCATCACCGGCGAAGTATTCGTGGTCTTTCAGGTGACGGTCGAGCACGTCGAGCTGGCGCTTCGTCTCCATCGTGAACCGGTCGATCGCGTACTCGATCTTCTCGGGCGCATAGGCGTAGAAATGGCCGAACCCGCCACCGAGATACGGAGCGCTTCCCATCTGCCAGAACAGCCAGTTCAGCGCTTCCGTGCGCTTGTCGGGATCGGTGGGAAGAAAGGCGCCGAACTTTTCGGCGAGATAAAGCAGGATCGACCCGGATTCGAACACGCGGCGTTGCGTCTTGCCGCTGCGATCCACCAGCGCGGGGATCTTCGAGTTCGGGTTGATCGCAACAAAGCCGCTGCCGAACTGGTCGCCCTTGCCGATCTCGATCAGCCAGGCATCGTACTCGGCGCCCTTGTGGCCGAGCGCGAGCAGCTCCTCCAGCATCACCGTGACCTTCTGGCCGTTGGGTGTTCCGAGCGAATAAAGCTGCAAGGGATGCTTGCCGATCGGCAGCTCCTTGTCGTGGGTCGGGCCTGCGATCGGCCGGTTGATGTTGGCGAACCGTCCTCCGCTCTCCTTGTTCCATTGCCAGACTTTCGGCGGAGTGTAGGCATCGTCGCTCATGTTCGAAATTCCTTAAGGGGCCATGCGGCAGTGCGCCTGGTTGATATCGTGTTCTTTTTGTTGCGCACAATAGAGCCAGTCACAACACCTGTTCCGCGAAGCGGGACATGACCTGCGCTCCTGGCAGGGATTTGCGCTGCGCGCCAGAACGCCGGTGACAAGGATCGGCGTGCGCGCTTATCATGGCGCGTCGGCAGGAGGTGTCGCATGAGCTTCTACGAAAAAGGCGCCGTTCGTATCCGCTATGAACAGCATGGTTCGGGCTTCCCGCTGTTGATGATCGCCGGTGGCGGATTGAACTCGTCGATCGCGACCCTCACCGGACTGTCGCCGTTTCACCCGATCAACGAGCTCAAGGACGAATATCGCTGCATCGCTTTCGATCTGCGGAACGCCAATGGCGGCGAGTCCTCCGGCCCGCTCGAGATCGACCGGCCGTGGGACGCTTATACGGACGACATGCTCGGGCTGATGGACCATTTGCAGTTCGACAAGTTCATAGTGCTCGGATTCTGTATCGGCGGCCCGTTCATCTGGAATCTGTTGCGACGAGCGCCTGACCGTATCGTCGCGGCGGTGCTGGCGCAGCCGAGCGGTTCGCGTCCCGAAAAGCGCGACTTGTTCTACGAGAACAACATGAAAGGCTGGGCGCCCGCGCTGACTGCGCGGCGGCCCGACCTTACGATGGAGGCGGCCGAGAAATTCCTGACGCGCATGTACCGCACCGACGCCGATTTCGTCTTCACCGTGAAGCGTGAATTCGTGAAGAGCTGCCAGACGCCGGTGCTGATCCTCCCCGACGACGTCCCGGCTCATCCCTACGCCGTCGCCATGGAGTGCGCGATGCTCGCCCCGAAAGCCGAGGTGAGCATGTTCCCGTGGAAGGAGCCGAAGGAGCGGATTCCGCTGGCCGTACGCCAGATTCGATCCTTCCTGCGGGCGCATCGGCCCGCATTCCCTCTCGGGTAACACCAGCCTATCCCTTCGCCTTCACCCGCTGCGCGACCTTCGCCAAGGGTGAGGTGATCTCGGCAAAGGTGATGTCGTTGAGTGACGTCACCACGTCGATCACCGCGGGTTTGCGCGACGCCATCGCCGTCTTGATCGCAGTCCCAAGCGCGCTCGGATCGGACACACGCTCGGCGTGGCAGCCAATTGCACGGGCGATGTTCGCAAAATCGAAGTCGTTGAACTTCGCGGCGAAACCGCTGCCGCCGTGCAGCACCCAGCCAAGCGCCGCGTTGTTGAAGATCACAACGATGATCGGAATGTCCTCCTCGATCGCCGTCATCAGTCCGTTCATCGACATGGCGAAGCCACCATCGCCGCACACGGCCACCACCGTGCGGTCCGGATACACCAGCTTGGCGCCGAGAGCGGCGGGCACGGCAAAGCCCATCGGCCCGGAGCCCGCCGCCTGCATGAAGCCTTCCTCACGCTGGGTCTGGTAGAGGTGCGTCATCAGGATGCGGTTTTCGCCGGCATCGCAGGTGACGATCGAGTCCTCCGGAAGGTTGCGCATGAGCTCGCCGATGATCCGTTGCGGATGAATCGGCGAGTTGCTGGAGTTGTAGGCCTCCTGATCGAAATATCCGGTTTCCTTGCGCTGCTTTGCGACGCGTTCGATGCCGGCTCGGCCGCGCGCGGCATCCTTGCCCGTCGCCTCGCGCAACTGGTTGAGGATGGTCGCGGCATCGCCGACCAGTACATGCTCGGCCGGAAACGTCCACGAGGCGTTCCTCGGCTCGATGTCGATCTGGATGAAGGTCTGCCGCGCCGGATCGAGCAGGTCGGCGTTCTCCCGCGCGGTGTCGGACGCGCCGAGCTTGGAGCCGACCACCAGCACGAGATCGGCCGAGCCGACAATCGCGTTTGCCGTGGCGATGCCAAACGTGCCGTAGACGCCGAGCGCAAGATCGTGGGTCTCCGGGAACGTTCCCTTGCCGCCGGCGCTGGTCGCAACCGGAATGCCGAGCGCTTCCGACAACGCCCGCAGCTCCTTATAGGCTTTCGCGATGCGCACACCGTTGCCGGCGATGATGACCGGGCGCCGCGCTTGCTTGATCGCCTGCGCGGCCCGCTCGACCTGTGCAGGATCAGCGGCGGACGGTGGTGGCGGCATATAGAGCTGCGTCGGGTAAAGCGTCGGCACGGTGTCGGGCCCGACCTTGCCGTTCAGTGCCGCGAACGAGAACAGCACGGCAACCGGTCCCTTCTGACCCGACATCGCGTGCTTGATGGCGAACTGCGTTGCCTGCACCGCCTGCGACGGCTCCAGCGCCTGGAACACCTGCTTGGTGACGCCGGAGAAGGCGCGCCGCGCATCCCATGCGCCGTAGTCGCCCGCGCCGGACTGATAGGGCCCATGCAGCGCCAGATTGGGCGGATCGGAAAAATCCGTCAGGAGCAGCATCGGCGACGAGGACAGATGCGCTTCCAACGTGCCGAGCAGTCCATTGCCGAGCACCCACGGGCCCTGCCCGATCAGCACGCCTGGCAGTCCACGCAGGCGACCGTAGACTTCCGCCATGACGCCTCCGAGGGATTCCTCGCGCACCAGCACGGTGCGGATGGCGTTCTGCTGCTTCTCCAGGCCCCGGTAAATCCGCCCGGTATGTCCGCCGGAGATGCCGAACACCATGTCGATCCCGGCATCGCTGAGCACGCGCGCGACCACGTCGCCGGCATCGGTTTCCTCGGTCACAAGATGCTGAACGGCCATCGCGCTTCCTCCCTGGCTGGCAGCTTTTTGGTTCTGGTTGCAGCCACTATCGCAGCGCGCGCGAGCCGCAGACAACATGCAAACGGTGCACCCTGCCTTGCACGCGGTCAGGAACGGCGGATTGCCGCCAGCGTTCCCTGAAGATATCAAGGAGGTTCGAGGTCCTGCAAAAAGGAAGAAGAACGATGAGCGCTGGACTCCCGCTTCCCGGTACCCCAACGCCGATGCATCGATGGAAAGGCGCGGGCGGCCTCTCGATCGCAGGCGACTCCTGGGGTGATCCGAAGGGGCCGCTGGTGCTCTTGCTGCACGGTGGCGGCCAGACGCGCCACGCCTGGAAGAATGCCGGTGAGCATCTTGGCGCCGCCGGATATCACGCCGTGTCATTCGACGCGCGCGGCCATGGCGATTCCGAATGGGCCGCCGACGGAAACTACACCCAGGACGCCATGGTCGAAGACCTGCTGTGTGTCGTCGCCGCGTTGGGCGATCCACGCCCGGTGCTGGTCGGCGCCTCGATGGGTGGCGGCACCAGCCTCACCGCCGTCGGCGAAGACCGGATCGATGCCACAGCGCTGGTGCTGGTCGATATCGCCCATCGCGTGGAGCCCGACGGCGTCAAGAAGATCCGCGCGTTCATGGGCCAGAAGCCGGACGGATTCGATTCCCTGGAAGAGGTCGCCGATGCAATCGCAAGCTATCAGCCGCATCGCAAGCGCAAGACCAACCTGAGCGGGCTCGCGAAGAACCTGCGCCTCGACCCGAATGGCAAATACAGGTGGCACTGGGATCCGAAATTCCATGCCGGCATCCGCAACGTCGATCTGCGCCAGCAACGCATGGAGGCGTGCGCCCGCAACCTCTCGCTTCCAACGCTGCTGGTTCGCGGCGGCCTTTCGGATATCCTCAGCGAAGAAGGCGCCCGCGAGTTTCTCGAACTGTGCCCGCGCGCGGAGTTCGTCAATGTCACCGATGCCGGTCACATGGTGGCCGGCGACCGCAACGACATCTTTGCGAACGCGGTGATCGATTTCCTGTCGCGCACGGTTCCGATCGGCAAGACTCCGATTCACCCGCCGCACAAGACTGCACCTCACCATGAAGGTCCACCCGGCGACATCACCGACGTGCCATGATGCGATCGAGGATCGCTTAGACGGCTATGCCTGCCGGAGGCTGGCGCAGAACCGCTGGATGCGGCGGCAGGCTTCACCGAGAACATCGGTCGATGCTGCATAGGACAGCCGAAAGTTCGGACCGCATCCAAATGCGGAGCCATGGACCAGGGCCACACCCTCCGACTCCAGCAGGGCGAGAACGAAGTCTTCATCGGAGGCTATGAGCCGGCCGTCCGGTGTCTGCTTCCCAAGCACCTTGGCACAGGATGGATACACGTAGAACGCTCCCGCGGGAGTCTGACATTGAATGCCAGGCGCCTGGTTGAGCATCGAGACCACGAGGTCGCGCCGCCGCTCGAAGGCCTTACGACGATCCGCAAGGAAATCCTGGGGCCCGTCGAGCGCCTCGACGGCGGCCCACTGAGAGACGGAGCAGGCTCCGGACGTCAGCTGACTCTGGATGGTCTCCATCGCCTTGATGAGCCGCGGCGGCCCGCCCGCATAGCCGATGCGCCAGCCCGTCATTGCATAGGCCTTTGACACGCCATTGACCGTCAAGGTGCGTTCGTAGAGCTCGGGCTCCACTTGCGCCAACGTCGCAAAGTCGAAATCGCCGTAGACCAGATGCTCGTAGATATCGTCGGTGAGGATCCAGACCCGCGGGTGGCGTTTCAGCACCTCGGCAAGGGCCTTGAGGTCGTCGCGGCTGTAGGCTGCACCAGACGGGTTGCTGGGCGAGTTCAGGATCAGCCACTTCGTTCTTGGGGTGATGGCAGCTTCTAGCGCTTCCGGCCGCAGCTTGTATCCGTCCATTGCATCGGTCGTCACTGCGACCGGCGCTCCACCGCAGAGCAGCACGAGTTCCGGGTAGGAGACCCAGTACGGCGCCGGCACAATGACCTCGTCTCCCGGATCAACCGTCGCCAGCATCGCATTTGCGATCACCTGTTTGCCGCCGGTGGAAACGATGATCTGCGAGGTGTCATAGTCGAGGCCATTGTCCCGCTTGAACTTGCGGACGATCGCCTGGCGCAGCTCCGGAATGCCTGCGACCGGGCTATACTTGGTAAGCCCGCGCCCGATCGCCGCATTTGCCGACGCGCGTATGTTGTCGGGCGTATCGAAATCGGGTTCGCCCGAGGTCACCGAGACGATGTCGCGCCCCTCCGCCTTCAGTCTGCGTGCCCGGTCAGACGCAAAATTGGTTTGCGACGGCTTGATGCGAGACAACGCAGTGGAGAGAATTTGCAAGCTGGATCCCCTTCTTAAAGATCTGAGTCGTGCGCGCTTACCGCAGCGTGATGTTTCGCGCCTTGATGAGTTCGCGCCACTTTCCGGACTCCGCAGCGAAGTATGCCGGGAACGCCTCGGGAGAGCCGCCGACGATGATCGCGCCGGCCTTCAAGAGCGGTTCTGTGACCGTCGGCGCCTTCAAAGCCTCTGTCATGGCGGCATGAAGTCTGCGGATGATCGGCTCGGGGGTTCCGGTGCGAACAAACATGGCGACGTCGGTCGTCGACTGGAATCCGGGTACCGTCTCGGCGATCGTCGGAACATTCGGCGCGAGCTTCAGCCGCTCCGTCGTGCTGGCCCCCAACATCCGCAACAAGCCCGCTTCCGCCGAGGACACAGCGATGACCGCGTCGACAAATCCAACACTGACTTCGCCGGCAATGAGCGCCTGTTGCGCCGGACCACCGCCTCGGTACGGGATGTGCTCCATGCGCACCCGCGCCATCGACATCATAAGCTCCATCGCGAGGTGACTGGTTGCGCCGATGCCGGCAGATCCGAAGTTCACGACGTTCGGCCGCGCCCGGGCATAATCCAGCAGTTCAGGAAACGTCTTCGCCGGCACACTCGGGTGCACGCACAGCATCTGCGGACTTTGCAGCATCAATCCGACAGGCGCGAATGCCTTGTCGTTGTCATAGGGCAACGGATCGATAATGCTCGGCGCAATCGCGTAGGTGCTGTTGGTGCCGATCAGAACCGTGTAGCCGTCGGCTGGCGCCTGCGCCACGGCTTGATGGCCGAGCGTTCCCGATGCGCCCGCCTTGTTCTCGACGATAACCGGCTGGGACAGCTCCTTCGTCCAATGCTGTGCGATCAGGCGCGCCGTCACATCGGTGATGGCGCCGGGACTCCAAGGCACCACGATCTTGATCACCCGATTTGGGTACGTCTCCTGCGCCCCGCCCCGGACAGGAACAAACGGAAGCATTGCTGCTGCGGCGAGCCAGGCGGACACGCGGCGGCGTGAAACTCCAACATGCATTGACATACGACCTCCTTCGTTGGTGGTCTCTGGAATTCACCCGGCGTGCCCAGAGCGGTTTGCACACTCATCAATTGTCTTGCTTCACCTGCCTAAGCGGTTTCACATCATGGATGTGCGTGTGCCTTCAGACACCCGCATTAAGTCTCGCCTGTTCGAGCTCGCTGAAAGCGTCTGCCTGATCGCAGCCGCATGCGATCTTCAGTCGAGCTCGATCACCAAATTCCTCATCTCATCGACCCTGACGCGTGCGCCGGGGCCGACGACGCAGGTCGACTCCCGTTCCTCGATCAGTGCCGGCCCGGAAAACGTTGAGCCGTGTGGAAGTGCGTAACGATCATAGACCGCGCATGACTGCCAGCCGTGCCCTTCGAATAGAACCTGGCGTTGACCGCGACAGGCACTGGCAATGTCGCCCTGCTTCGTTTCGCGCGCGCCGATGCGAATGTCGGTGCTGGGCGCGACGCAAGCGAGACGCCAGCTCAACACTTCAATCGATGCGTCCTCCATGACGCGGCCGAAATGCAGACGGTAACTTGCGAAGAAGTTCTCGCGAATGGCTGCGAGGTCGGCGGCTGCAGGCGTCAGCGACGGAAGCTGCACGGGGACCTCGAAGCCCTGACCGACATAGCGCATGTCGGCCGTGGGCTTGTAGACGATCTGCTCGGAATCGGCGCCCGCTTCGGTGAGCAGATCGCGGCCAAGCCTTTGCATCTCCGACAGCAGCGTATTGACATGCGACCAGTCCACGCGCTCCAGCCGCGCCACATAGCTCCGCACCATGTCGGTCGCCGGAGGCGCGACCAGGAAGCCGAGCGCTGACGCAACGCCGGCGCCAAGCGGAACGACGACGCGCTGAACCTTGAGCAGGCGCGCGAGATTCCAGGCATGGACTGGTCCCGCGCCACCGAAGGCGATGATGGTATATTGGCGCGGGTCCCGACCTTTCTCGGCCAGATGCATGCGGGTCGCCGCAGCCATCGTTTCATCGACGATGCGTTGCACGCCGAGCGCTGCGTCTTGCGATTCAAGCCCGATCTGCGCCGATATCTTGTCGGCGAAAGCCCGTCGCACCCGGTCCGGATCAAGCGTCAGCTCGCCGCCAAGGAAGTAGGCCGGGTCGAGCCTCCCGAGCACGAGGTCAGCGTCAGTAACCGTCGGCTGCATCCCGCCGCGCCCGTAGCAAACCGGACCAGGTTTGGCGCCGGCACTGCGGGGCCCGACCTTCATCAATCCCGATGCGGCGTCGATATGTGCTAGGCTGCCGCCACCGGCACCGATCTCGATCATGTCGACCACCGGCACCTTCAACGGCAGACCCGAGCCCTTCTGAAAACGCCGGACGCGGCCGGCTTCGAAGTCGTACTTGTGATCCGGCGCACCATTCTCGACCAGGCACATCTTGGCGGTGGTGCCGCCCATGTCGAAGGAGACGACACGATTGAGGTCGGCAAGCCGCGCCAGGAAGGAGGCCGCCATCGCGCCGGCCGCCGGGCCCGACTCGATCAGGCGTATGGGATATTCCTTGGCTTCGCGCACCGATGTGATGCCGCCGCCCGAGAGCATGATGTAGAGCTGCCCGGCGAAGCCAAGCTTTTCGAGGTCCGCCTCGAGCTTGTCCAGATAGCGCTGCATCAGCGGCTGCACATAGGCATTCGCGCAAGCCGTGCTCGTTCGTTCGTACTCGCGAATTTCCGGAGCCACCTCCGCCGACAGCGACAGTGGCAGCGACGGATAGAGGCGTCGCACGATCTCCCCGGCTCTCCGCTCGTGCTCGGGAGAGCGATAGGAGTGCATGAACGCGATGGCCAATGCTTCGCAGTTGTCCTGCTCGACCAGTTGCCGGGCTGCAGACGCCACCGCGTCTTCATCCAGATGCAGCAGAACCTTTCCGTCGGCATCAATCCGTTCCGGGATTTCCAGGCGACGGTGGCGCGGAACCAGGGTCGGCGGCACTTCCAGAAACAGGTCATAGAGGTCGTAGCGGGTCTCGCGGCCGATCTCGATCGTATCGCGAAAGCCTTCCGTCGTGAGCAGGCCGACGGTCGCGCCCGTGCGTTCGATGATCGTATTGGTGATCAGCGTCGTGCCGTGCACGATGCTGTGCAGATCCGAAGGTTTCAACTCCGTTTCCTGCAGGATGCGCGCGATGCCCGCAATGATGGCGAGGCTCGGATCGTCGGGTGTCGTCAGCAGCTTTCCGGCATGGACCAGATCACGGGTCGGATCATGCAACACCAGGTCCGTGAAAGTCCCGCCGACATCCACACCGATGCGCGCTGCGCGCGTTCTTGTCGACATGCTTACTCCAGTCCGTAGTCACGCTTGGCGGCAAGAGCCGAGATGTAGCCGTCGCGAAGATCGGATCTGACGGCATCCCGATTGCGGGCGCGCGGATCGCCATAACCGCCTCCGCCGGCATAGAGCAGCGTGACCCGACGGCCCGGATCGACGGACGTTCGCGATTTCGGATGAGGCTTCACGCCGTCATCGAGCGTTATCACGGAGGGTCCGCCCGACATGCCGCCGCGTACGCCGTAAGGAGGAAAGCGATGGCGGTCGGACAACAGCGAAAGCCGCACCGGCCGCTCCGTACGAACCTCGATCTCGACGACCTGCCCCAGTCCTCCCCGGAACGTGCCCGGACCACCGCTGTCCGTCCGCAGGCGCTTCTTCCACACCAGAAGCGGTGCGACGTTTTCATAGGCTTCGATGCTGCCGGCGCCGACATTGGTCGGAAACGCCGTGGTAGGCAGGCCATCCTTATGCGGCGCAGCGCCCATTCCGCCGCTGGCGAACAACACCTGGGAGAAGCGTTCGCCTTCGTCGTCAACGCCGCTGAACAGCGCGCGCATCGTCGGCGCACCTCCGCAGTCGGCAATGATCCGTTCCGGCAGCACGGATTCCAGGGCGCGATAGATGGCGCCCGCAAGCAGGTGGCCGGTCAATTGCCGTGCGCTGCACGGCGCTGGGTACACAGGATTGAGGATCGATCTCTCCGGCGCACTGACCGTCATGGCGCGATACGATCCCTCGTTGCGCGGCGTGAACGGATCCAGGGCGCATTTGACCGGATAGACCGAATAAGCGTGCGTGTAGTTCAGCACACAGTTGATGCCACGGTCGATCTGATCGGATGTTCCCTCATAATCGATGTGCATCGTGTCGCCGTTGACGGTCACCGTGCACACAATCCGCGTCGTGTGTTCGTCGAAGCCGTCAGCCTCGACCACGGACTTGTAAGTGCCGTCGGGCACTGCAGCGATGGCGCGGCGCATTGCGCGATCGGTGCGCGCCTGAAGTGCTGCGGACACGTCCTGCAGATTTGTCAGACCGGTATCGGTGAGAAACTCACCGACGCGACGGACGGATACCTCGTTGGAGACGACCTGAGCTTCCAGATCGCCCAGCACCTGGCGCGGAACGCGAACGTTTCCTGCGATGAGATCCGTGACGACGGCATCCCACTCGCCGGCGCGTATCAGGCGCGTGGGGAGAATCCGGATGCCTTCCTCGAACAACTCCCGGCAATCCGCCGACCACAACGCTCCTCCGACATCGGGCGAGTGAGCGATGCTTCCGGCGAAGCCGACGATCTCGCCACGGTGAAAGATCGGGGTCACCACCGTGAAATCCGGCAGGTGGCCCGTCGCGAGCCACGGATCGTTGGTGATCACGGCGTCGCCCGGCCGCCACGACTCGATCGGAAACTTGGCGAGAAACGATTTCGTGGTGCGCGGCAGGATGCAGGAGAACGATGCGATTCCTCCGGTGTTTTCCGCCACGCTGTCACCGTTGCGATCCATGAGAACGGTCGCATAGTCGTTGGACTCGCGCACGATGGTGGAAAAGGCGGTGCGCAACAGCCCCGTCGCCGCCTCGTCGGCGATCGAGATCAGGCGATTCCAGTAGACCTCGAGCGTGACGGGATCGAACAGGTCCGGCTTGCGGTCAGACATCGGATGGCCCCCAAGTACTGCTGGCCCAAGTACTGCTGGCCCAAGTGCTGTTCGAATGTTGACCGACGACCAGCGATATCGTCCAATACTTATTGCGACCGATTTGATATGAGTTGCGAATGGAGCTCCGCCACATCCGCTACTTTGTTGCGTTGGCTGAAGAGCTGCACTTCGGCCGCGCCGCCGCGCGGCTCGGAATCTCGCAGCCGCCGCTCAGTCAACAGATCAAGATACTGGAAGAGACGCTCTGCGCCCGGCTGCTCAACCGGACCAACCGGCATGTCGAGTTGACTCAGGCGGGACAGCTCTTTCTTCCCGAGGCGCGGGCGATCCTGGAACGGACCGAGCGGGCGATGTCCGTCGCCATGCGAGCCGAGCGAGGCGAGCTCGGCGAGCTTCGGATCGCCATGTTTCCATCGGCCCCGCTGCTGGCGCGGATCGGCGATGCCATCCTGGCGTTTCGGAAAAGCTACCCTGACGTCCAGCTGATACTCAATGAATTCGAGAGCCACCAGCAAACGCAAGGGGTGCTCGAAGGACGGGTGCAGATCGCCATCATTCGCAGCGCCGTCGCACCGGTCGTCCCGCCGACGGTGCGGGCGACGGAGCTGTTTCGGGAGCCGTTCTTCGTGATCATGCGCCTTGATCACCCATTGGCGAAACGCCGAAAGATCTGCATCGGCGAGCTGGCGCGGGAATCCTTCGTCTTCTACGGCGACCGTATGGGACGGACCCTGCCCCACCAGGTTCTCCACCTTTGCCGCTCCGCAGGATTCGAACCGCGGATTGGTCAGCTCGCCAACGGCAACGCCACCATCACCGGGCTGGTGGCAGCCGGCCTCGGCATAGCCGTCGTGCCTGAGGCGATGTGCCAGCTCCAACATAAAGTCATCGTCAGCCGGCCGCTCGATGCCGCAGACGCCACCACCTCGACATGGCTCCTGCGCCGCGGCCACGACAATTCACCGCTGGTGAACGCCTTTTGCAGGCTGGTTGCAAGGCGATCGGCGTAGTTCGAAGCTTCCTGCTGGTGCCAAAACCCGTTCCGCCGTTGGGGCCAGCGAACAGGCTGCGACGCGATCGAACAGGCTGGCGCGCGCCCGACGGGGGCGTGTAGATTGGCCGCTGACTTCATCACTCGTGTACGGCGCAGCTTTAAGGCTTCCATCATGCCCCGAATTAATCCCGAGCGGGTCCTTTCCGATCTGCGTACGCTTGCGACCTTCGGCGCCTACAAGACCGGGGTGCATCGCCCGACGCTGTCTGACCAGGACGTCGCGGCGCGGGAATGGTTCGCCGGTCGGATGCGCGAAGCCGGACTTGATGCGGAGATCGACGGCGTCGCCAACATTCTCGGCCGGAGCCGCGCGACGGGGAGGAAGGCTTTGTCGGGCTCGCATCTCGAAAGCCAAAACCATGCCGGGTGGCTCGATGGCGCGCTCGGCTGCGTCTATGCGCTCGAAGCGGCACGGGCGATTGCCGAGGATCCCGCGACCGCGGACCTTGGCGTGGATGTCGCCGTGTTTTGCGATGAGGAAGGCCATTTCGGCAGCTTCATGGGCAGCCGGTCCTTCGTCGGAGTCCTGGACGAAAGCGAAATCGACACGGCTGTCGCCCGCGCGACAGGCATGACCATGCGCGAGGCGCTGACGAGGGCAGGCTGGAACGGCAGGCCGCGCCATCTGATCGATCCATCCCGTTACGACGCCTTCTTCGAGGCGCATATCGAACAGGGCGACACGCTGGAGCACTCGGGCCGGAAGATCGGCGTCGTGACAGCGATCGTCGCGATCTGGCAATATCGCATCACCGTCCTCGGCGAGCAGAATCATGCCGGCACGACATCAATGACACGCCGCCGCGACGCTGGTCGCGAGATGATCCAGCTGCTGGCCTCCATCGATGCACGTTTCCAGAGCGTTGCCGGCGAGCGTTCGGTGTGGACGACAGGCCGCATTGATCTCGACCCCGGCGAGAAGAGCATCATTCCGGGCCAGGCACAGGCCCTGTTCCAGCTACGTGACGCCGATCCGGCGGTGCTCGCGCGCATGGAGGACGCGCTGCGTGAGGAAGTTGCCAAGGCCGACGACGCCGGGCGTTGCGACATTTCGGTCGAACGGCTCAGCGCTTCGACGCCGGCAATCATGGACGCACGTTTGCAGGATGCGCTCGACGCCGCTGCCGAGATGAACGCGCCGGGCATGCACATCCGCATGCCGTCGGGCGCCGGCCACGACGCGCAGTGGCTCGCGCGCAAACTGCCTGCCGCGATGTTGTTCGTGCCGTCGATTGGCGGCATCAGCCACCATTGGACAGAGAATACATCTGACGAGGACATCGTGCTCGGTTCCCAGGTCTTCGCCGATGCTATCGTCGAGGCCTTGAGGCGCAACTAGTGACGAACATGCACTCATGACGATACCGCAGCGGCAATCGGAGATCCTGAATATCGCCCGCATGCTCGGACGCGTGACGGTCGAGGATCTGTCGCGCCGGTTCGAGGTGTCGGCGCAGACCATCCGCAAGGACCTGAACGAGCTGTGCGAGCGGCGTTCGCTCACGCGGGTGCATGGCGGCGCAATCATCGCCTCTGGGGTCGAGAACCTTGCTTATGAGGCGCGCCGTTTCGTTGCCGCGGAAGAGAAGCGCGCGATCGGTGCTGCGGCATCCGCGCTGATCCCGAACGGCTCGTCGCTGTTCATCAACATCGGCACCACCACCGAGGAGGTCGCAAACGCGCTGCGCGGCCATGAGGATCTTTTGGTCATCACCAACAACCTCAACGTGGCGATGCTGCTTTATCGTCATCCGCGCATCGAGGTCGTCGTCGCCGGCGGCTCGGTGCGACGCACCGACGGCGCAGTGATCGGCTCTTCAGCCAACAGCCTGATCCAGCAGTTCAAGGTCGACTACGCCATCGTCGGCGCGTCAGCCATCGACGCCGAGGGCACACTGCTCGATTTCGACTATCGCGAGGTGCAGGCCGCACAGGCGATCATCGCCAATGCGCGCAACGTCATTCTGGTCGCCGATCAGACCAAATTCCGGCGAACTGCGCCGGTGCGCATCGGCCACATCAGCCAGGTGCAGACCTTCGTCACCGACGCGAGTTTGCCGACCGCACTGCAAAACATCTGCCAGAGCCGCGGCATCACCGTGATCGAGGCGCTGCCGAAGCCCGCTGCCGAGAACGACGATGGGGACGACAGCGCGAGCCCGACGTGAAGAGGCGCCCGCCTCTGCCCCAAACTTGTCCATCGCGCCTACGTCCGTGCCCATAGTTCAGGCTCGACCTTGTTCTTTCCGATCCTCAATGATGACCCGCACCGGGCGGTGCCGGTAGCTCAGCCGTTACGGCTTCCGGAACGCCACAATTTGTTGTCTAAATACCCGCGTCCGGACGGTATTCATGGTGGGAATATGAATCTTCGTCAGATCGAACTGCTCCGAGCCGTCGTGCGCTGCGAGACAACAGTTCGAGCGGCCCACGAACTCGGCCTTTCCCAGCCGGCCGTCAGCAACGCCATCAAGCAGCTGGAGGGGCAGCTCGGCTTTCCGCTGTTCGAGCGCATCAACAATCGCCTCTTTCCCACCACGGAGGCGCGCACGCTCTACCGGGACTCCGATCCGCTCTTTCTCATCCATGCCGCGCTCGAGGCGAAGGTGCAGGAGTTCAAGGAGAACCGTTCGGGAAATATCCGCCTGATCGCCACGCCGCCGCTCGGCTACAGCGTCATTCCCGCTGCTCTCAGGCGCTTCCTCGCAACTCGCCCCAAGATGCGGGTGTTCTTCGATATACGGCGCTTCGAAACCGTCATCGACAGCGTCGATAGCGGCGTCGCAGAGCTTGGCTTCGTGGTCGGGCTCGGAGACCACCCTGACCTCGACTCTGAAGTCTTTTTCTCCGACCGCATGGTCTGCGTCATGCGGCCCGAGCACCCGCTCGCAAGCAAGAACAAGATCGTTCCGTCCGATCTGCGCGACGTCCCCTTCATCGCACCGGAGCGCGGCACCAAGATGGGAACCCTGCTCAGGCAGGCGTTCGCCACAGCAAACGAGCCCTTCGATTTCACGGTCGAGGTCAGGTATTGCCATACCGCATGCGTGCTGGCCGAAAGCGCAGTAGGTGTCGCGGTCGTCGATCCCTTATCGCCCGTGTTCAGCGGGCGCTTCAATCTGGCGATCCGGCCCTTTGAGCCGGCCACTCAGGTTTCGGCTTCGGTGGTGCGCTCGCGCAAGCGCCCGCTGTCCCGCTCGGCCCAGGCGTTCTTGCGCGACGTCCGGAAGGTTGCGGGCGAGATCAACGAAAAGCTCGTCTGACTTTCGTTGCGTCGCGCATCTCGGACCGCGCGGAGTATTTGCAGCGGAAATAACCGGGCGCGATAAAGCATAGGCGCTCGTGTTGCCGATTAGCTTCATCCGTCCCAGTGTCGCGACCCTGTCGAGTCGATCGGAGCCGACACGCCACGATGAACCTGCTCATCACGGATACGACCGTCGTCACCTGCGATGCGCAACGCCGCGTGCTCGAACGCTGCGCGGTCGCCATAACTGGCGACCGTATCGACGCCGTCGGTGAGACGACCGAACTGCTCGTCACCCATCCTCATCACGAGCGCATGTCCGGCCGCGGCCTTGCCGTCCTGCCCGGCTTCATCAACGCGCACACCCACACGGTGCTGACGTCCCTGCGCGGCACCGTCGAGGATTGGGACGGCGACGTCATCTACCGCTACATGTCACCGATCTCCTACACGATGAGTGACGCCGAGCGCGCGGTGATGTCGGCGCTGGGTTGCCTGGAAGCGATCCGCAGCGGCACGACCACCTTGGTCGATCCGTTTCGCCATGTCGGTACCTATGCCGGCGCCATGGCAGATACGGGCCTGCGCCTCTGGCTGTCCGAAAGCTGTGCCGATATCGATACGCGGAAAATCCGCTTCGGCGAGTACACCATAGATGAAGCCTTTGGCCAGATCTTCCTCGACCGGGCGCGAGCGCTGATCGAGACCTGGCACGGCGCGCGCGGCGGACGGGTGAATTGTCAGGTCGCGGCTCACGCTCCCGACAACTGCTCGCCAGCGATGCTGGCAAAGCTAAAGGAGCTGGCGGCGAAACATGGGCTGACGCGCACCTGCCATCTGGCACAGAGCACCGGCGAGGTCCAGGCGGTCCGGAGTCAGCACGATCTCACGCCCGCCGGCTATCTCGAACGCGAGGGCTTTCTAGGCCCCGACCTTACACTGGCGCACTGGACGTTCTGCACGAAGGCCGACGTCGAGCTCCTTGCCCAGCGCGGCGCACAGTTGGCTCATTGTCCCGCCAGTTCAAGCCGGCGTGGCCTGCACAAGGTTCCGATCGGCTGGATCCGCGACGCAGGCGTGAACATCGCGATCGGCACCGACAATATGAGCGAGGACATGTTCCAGGCGATGGCGATCGGCTTGATCGTGCATCGCAGCGGACGTGGACGCGACAAGGAGGGCGGCACCAGCCCAAGCGCGCAGGACGTGCTCGACATGATCACGCTCAACGCCGCCCGCAGCGTCGGCGCCGAAGCGGATATCGGCGCGATCAGGCCGGGCATGAAGGCCGACCTCACCATCCTCGACCTGGCTCATCCGGCCATGCGGCCGATTATCCGGCTGGTCTCCAACATCGTCCATTACGGCCATCCAGGCCTCGCCCATTCCGTCATCGTCGATGGCGAGTTCGTGATGCGCGACCGCAAGGTCCTGACCGTCGATGAAGAGGCGCTGCTTGCCGAGGCCGAAATCGTCACCCGACGCGTCTGGGAACGCATGATCGATGCCAACCCTGACATTGCACCACCGGCCGGCGAGTTGCGCTGGCTCGACGTCTGATCACGAACGCCAACGCGAGCATACCGGCATGACACTGACCTCCGCCCCGAAGACAGGCCATCAGACCTTTCTTTATTCCAAGCTCGCGACCGATCTCGACGCTCTCGAGGCCGACATCGCTTTCCTCGGCATTCCTTATGGCGACGCCTACACGTTTGCCGAGATCGTCAATGATCAGACCAACATGCCGGCAGCAATGCGCCGGGCCACCGATCGGATCACCCGTTCGGTCGAACGCTATGACTTCGACATTGGCGGCCCGCTCTATGACAACCGGCCGATCCGTACCGTCGACTGCGGCGACGTGATCGGTGATCCGCGAGATCTGACCGGTCACTACAAGAAGGCCGAGGCAGCAATCCGGAAGATCCGCGCCGCCGGCGCGCTGCCGATCGTCATCGGCGGCGATCATGGCATCCCGATTCCGGTGCTGCGCGGCCTCGATGGCGATGGCCCCATCACACTCATCCAGATCGACCAGCATCTCGACTGGCGCAACGAAGTCAACGGCGTCACCGAAGGCTATTCGAGCCCGATCCGCCGGGCCTCGGAAATGAAGCATGTCCACGACATCTTCCAGATCGGGCTGCGCGCCACCGGCAGCGCCCGGACTGAGGAAGTCGAGGCCGCCAGGTCCTATGGCGCGCATCTGATCAGCGCGTACGAGCTTCACGACAGCGGCATGGAGTCCGTGCTGGCGCGCATCCCCGACGGCGGCCGCTATTATCTCACCGTCGACCTCGACGGAATGGATCCGGCGATTGCGCCGGGCGTGGCGGGTCCCTGCCCCGGCGGCGTCACTTTCGCCCAGGCACGCAAGCTGATCCATGGCCTGGTGAAGAAGGGCCGTGTCGTCGGCATGGATGTCGTGGAGATCACGCCGCGCACCGACTTCAATCAGATCACTTGCATCACCGCCGGCCGCCTGATCGTCAACATGATCGGTGCCGTGGTGCGCGCAGGCTACTTCAACAAGAAAGCATGAATCCGACGGCCGAAGCCCAGATCATCATTCAGCTCGCAGAGCATGACAAAACCAGACCCTGAAATCATCAAGGCAGCGGTCGCGTCGCAACGCGACATGGTGGAGGCGTTCTTTGCGCGTCTTGCCGAACGAAGTCGCGCCGAGCCGGGCATAACCCGGGATACATATGGAGAGGGTGAAAACTGGGGGCATCGCGTCCTCCTCGAGCATGGCCAGCGTACGGGACTCCATGTTCGCACTGACGCGGCCGCCAATACCTATGTCACCCTCTTTGGGCGTGATCGAACGGCACCGCGCATCCTCATGGGCTCGCATCTCGACAGCGTGCCGCATGGCGGCAACTTCGACGGCGCAGCGGGCGTGCTCGCCGGCCTCGTCGCGATCGCGGTTCTTCAGGACCTCGACGTCAAGCCGGCCTGCGACATCACCGCGATGGGAATCCGGGCCGAAGAAAGCGTATGGTTCGAAGTGTCCTATATCGGCAGCCGCGGAGCGCTGGGCACGCTGCCTGAGGATGCACTCGATGCCAAGCGCATCGATACCGGCCGCACGTTGTCGGAGCATATCGCCGCCTGCGGGGGACGTCCGCAACAGCTACAAGACCGCGAACGTGAGCTCGATCCGGCCGCGATCCGCGCCTTCATCGAGGTGCATATCGAGCAGGCGCCGAGCCTGCTCGAGGCTGGTTACCCCATCGCGATCTGCACGGGCATTCCCGGAAATTTTCGATATCCCAATGTGTGCATCGTCGGTCGGCACGACCATGTCGGGACGCCCCGCCGCTTTCGGCGTGACGCGGCAATGGCAGCCGTTGCCTTTGCCAATGACCTGGACCGCAGATGGGCGCAGCTCGAGGCCGCAGGAACACCGTTGGCCATCACTTTTGGACGCTTCCACACCGATGCCGGCCTACACGGCATGACGACCGTCCCGGGAGAATTTCACTTCAGCCTCGACGTGCGAGCCTATGATCCAGCACTGCTCGACCAAATCGAGGGCCAGATACCCGCCGTGATCCAGCGCATCGAAGCCGAGCGGAAGGTCACGTTCGACCTCGGCAAGCGGGCGGCGGCCCCCGTCGGCGTGATCGATCCGGCCATCGCGATGGCGATGACGGCGACGGCAGAACGGTTGGGTATTCGCAGCATGCCGCTGGGCAGTCCGGCCTCGCATGACTCCGCTGCATTCGCCGCGGCGGGTGTTCCGACCTGCATGCTCTTCGTTCGCAACGAGCACGGCAGCCACAATCCAAAGGAGCACATGGAGATCGATGATTTCCTGGACGCCTGCGCCGTGCTGACCCAGTGGGTCGTCGACAACGCAAGCTGAGCATGTCGTTGCAGCTCAAGAGATGACGCCATGAACGAGACGATCATCACGCGACTGGCCCGATTTATAGCGGATGCGCGCTACGACGATCTGCCGGAGGACATGGCGGCGAAGGCACGGCTTCATATCCTCGATACCTTCGGTGCCGCGCTTGCCGGCGCCACATCGGAGGAAGCGATACGGACCCGCACCGCGCTTGGCCATTTGGATGGGCCGGGCCAGGCCCAGCTCTGGGGCACCGACGCGCGGCTGCCGCCACGCAGCGCAGCGATGGTCAACGGCATTGCGGCCCACGCCTTCGAGCTGGATGATACGGGTGGCTGCGACCATTCCGGGGCAGTCGTTCTTCCGGCGGTGATGGCCGCTCTGCCGCTGATCGACGGCCCGGTCGATGGACGACACGTCATCACGGCCGTAGCACTCGGCTACGACATCGGACGCAGAGTCATGGAAGGGTTCGGCGGCTATGTCGCCCATAACAGCGCGGGCTGGCACTCGACAGGGACTTGCGGCGTATTCGCGGCCGCAACCGCCGTTGCATCCCTGCTTCGCTTCGATCCCACGGAGACGGCATCCAGCCTCGGCCTTGCCGCGAGCTTCTCCAGCGGTCTCTGGGGCTTCATCCATGATGGCGCCATGGCCAAACGCGTGCATGCCGGGCGCGCCGCAGAAGGCGGATTGCTGGCAGCGCTTCTCGCGAGACAGGGCGTGACTGGGCCTCACAATGCTTTCGAGGATGTCTGGGGCGGCTTCTTCAAGACCTATGCTCATGGCCCATTGGCGCCTGAAGCGCTGACCCACAAGCTTGGTAGCGACTGGCTGCTGCGCCATGCCGCGATCAAACCCTATGCCTCGTGCCGTGACACACATGCTGCGGTCGATGCGATCGGCCGCGTCATGTCACGCGAGAGCTTACAGCCGGACGAGGTCACGCACGTGCGCGCCCGGCTGAATTCCTTTCTCGACGGCATGGTGGGCGGCAGGGGCATCGGAACGCTATCCGCCGCGCAGCTCAGCCTGCCCTACGCGGTTGCCGCGCGCCTCTGCTTCGGAACGGTCGGCTTGTCTGCGTACTCGGAAGAGCGGCGTAACTCGTCCGAGCTTGCGACCACGCTGGACAAGATCGCGATCGACATCGATGAGACTGTCACGGCCAGCTGGAAATCCTCGATCATCGTCGAAACACGGGACGGTCGGCGGATCGAAGAGGAAACGACGGTGCCGCTCGGCGCGCCCGACAAGCCGCTCGGCATCGAACCGCTGCGGGCGAAATTCGACGAGCTCGCCGGTCTCGTCTTGCCACGCGAACAGGTCGACCTTCTGGCGGAAAGTGTCCTTGGCCTCGATCGGCTGCCTGATGCGAAGGCACTGCTTCCATTGCTGCAGAGGGCACCGGCCTGTGCCGGATAGCGCCGTCACCAGCCGCTCTGGCGCGCGTATCGCGGCGTCAACGCACCGCGACAGTGCCTATCGCCATCGCGACCGCCGCCTGTGTCGGTTCGATCACCGGAACGCCGAGCGCCTGCTCGAGCCTTATGCGGTGACGCGCCATGCCGGCGCATCCCATCACAATGACGCCGGCGCCATCCTGGTCCTTAAGATCGCGCCCGATCTCGATCATGCGATCGAGCGTCTTGTCGCCTGCGGCCGTTTCAGCAACCGACATTTCGAGCGGACGTTCGCCGGCAAAGCGATCCATCAAGCCCATCTGCCGGAGATAGCGGATATGGCGCGGAATCGAACGTGCCTTGATGGCAATCACGCCGAACCGGTCGGCGCGGGTCAGTGCCGTCAGGATGCCGCACTCGGCGATGCCGAAGACAGGCTTGTCGGTGCCTTCGCGCGCGACATGCAGGCCCGGGTCGGAATAGCAGGCGATCACGAAGGCGTCGACGTCGCCTGCCGCCTCGATCATCCGGCGCAACGGCATCGTGACGGTGTCGGCATGTTCCTGCGTTTCGATGCCGTACGGCCCTTCCTTCAGCGTGGTGCAGGCGATTTCCGGCCCCTCCGGATAGGTCAGGGGAAGGACGGCCTGCCGCAAGCCATCCGTAACTGCCTCGTTCGAATTGGGATTGATCACGAGGATATAAGGTCTGCGCGGCATCGGCTTTATCTCGGGCTTCGTTATCGCCCATCATCCGCCTCGCCGACCGGCTCGTCCAGCAGGAGAATAGCATGACCGCCCAGCCCTATGATCTCGTCATTCGCGGTGGCACCATTGGAACTGCGAGCGGCACCTTCCAGGCCGATGTCGCAATTCGCGGCGAAACGATCGTCGCGCTTGGACAGGGGCTTGCATCCGGAACACGGGACATCGACGCGACGAACAAGCTCGTCCTGCCCGGCGGGGTGGATGCACATGCTCACATCGAGCAGGTCTCGGCCGGCGGATTGCTGAACGCCGACACGTTTGAAAGCGCCACCGCGTCGGCCGCGTTCGGCGGCACCACGACGGTTATGCCCTTCGCCGCACAGCATCGCGGTCTCGATCTACGTGAAGTGATGAACGACTATGCGGCGCTCGCCCGGCGCGGCGCGATGATCGACTATGCCTTCCACATGATCGTCGCCAACCCCGATGCCAAGACGCTCGCGACGGACTTGCCGGAGTTGATCGCGGAGGGTCATGGCTCGATCAAGGTCTTCATGACCTACGACCTGATGAAGATCGATGACGAACCGCTGCTCGATCTGCTGCTGACGGCGCGACAGGGGCAGGCTCTGGTATGCGTTCATGCTGAGAACCACGGCATGATCTCATGGATGGGCAAGAAGCTCGTCGCCAAGGGCTATTCGGCCCCGAAATACCATGCGATCAGCCACCCTCGCGGCTCCGAGGCCGAAGCCTTCACGCGCCTGATCGCCGCCGCCGCTCTGATCGACCAGCCGATCATGATCTTTCACGTCTCGACCGAGGAAGGCGCAGCCGTCATTCGAACGGCGCGTGGCCAGGGGCTGAAGGTCTTTGCCGAGACCTGTCCACAGTACCTCTTCATGACACGGCACGATCTCGACAAGCCCGGACTGGAAGGGGCGAAATGGATGTGCTCTCCGCCGCCTCGTGAGAAATCCGATCAGGACGCGCTGTGGCGCGCTCTGGCACTCGGCGACCTGCAGACGATCTCGTCCGACCACGCACCCTATCGCTTCGACGAAACCGGCAAGCTTTCAGCCGGACGCGAACCCAATTTCAAACAGATCGCCAACGGACTGCCCGGCATTGAGACCCGATTGCCGCTGCTTTTCGATGCCCTCGTTTCGCAAGGACGGCCGGAATTTACCGGCCGCGGTATCGAAGCCTTCGTCGAGCTTACGGCGACCGCCCCCGCCCGGATCTACAACCTGCCGCGTAAAGGCGCGATCCAGCCGGGCTATGATGCGGACATCGCGATCTGGGATCCCAGAAGGCAGGTCACGATCACCGATGCAACCATGCATGGGCGGACCGGATTCACGCCGTTTTCCGGCCGAGTTGTGACTGGCTGGCCGGAGCGCGTGATCGTGCGCGGTCGCGATGTTGTGGTCGGTGGCGAACTCAAGGGTGAGCCCGGTATGGGCCGCTGGCTCCGTAGGACAGGCGGCTGGGCAGCAACGCCGACCGGTCGCCTGGCGCCGGAAATGGATCCTGCGACCAATTTCGGAGCCTCGATCCTGTAGCGGAGCGCGAGCTATCGCATATGAGATTTGAGTAATAGGGAGCCACGCGCTCGGCCTAAGTCCCCTCTCCCCGTCGGGGAGAGGGTTAGGGTGAGGGGCCGTGGCACGCGCGGTTGATGCCGCGAAGGCCGAGCTTCAACGTAAACGGCGAAGTATGCTGCGAACAGCTGTGCGACACTATCCGTGTTACTGCCCCTCACCCTAACCCTCTCCCGCAAGCGGGAGAGGGGGCGCGCCGAGTTCGGTGCAACCTCTGAGATACCGATATCCCTGCCTGCGGGCGGCGCATGCCGGTCCCTCTATAATCGTTCTGAATAATCGCGCGTCTATTTTAATTCGATCGTGCGCCGCGCTCTGACTAGCTTGGCTCCGAGGCTGATGACCCGCCGCCAGAGACGACGGTGGGCTTGTGACGCGGAGCGAGATGATGACCATTCAACAACGCATTCTCGCCTGGATCGAAGAGGACCGGGACGAGCTCATCAAGTTCCTCTCGGCCTTTGTCGCGATACCAAGCCCGAACCCACCAGGCGACACCCGCCTCGCCGCCGACTTCCTGCTCGCGCAACTGCGCGCCAAAGGTGTGCCGGTGGAAATCCGCTCCGCCAAGGAGCACCTGCCCAATGTCGTCGGCAGCTTCAACGGCGGCCGCAAGGGGCGACATCTGGTGCTCAACGGACACATCGACGTGTTTCCCGCAGGGCAGGCGGAGACGTGGTCGCGCGACCCGTGGAGCGGTGCGATCGAAGACGGAAAAGTGCATGGCCGCGGCGTCGCCGACATGAAGTGCGGCACCTCGGCCTCGATCTGGACCTACATCTATCTGCATCGTCTGCGTGAAGAGCTCGGCGGCCGGCTCACTCTGACCTGTGTGTCCGACGAAGAAACCGGCGGCACCTGGGGCGCCAAGTGGCTGGTCGAGAACTTTCCCGAGGAGTTTCGCGGCGACTGCATGCTCAACGGCGAGCCGAGCGTGCCGACTATGGTGCGCTTCGGCGAGAAAGGCACCTTGCGCATCGTCATCGAGATCGACACGCCCGGCGCCCATGCCGCCTATACCCATGCCAGCCCGAACGCGATCCGTATCGCATCCGACCTGATCCGTGATCTCTATGAGCTCGAAGGCCTGCCCGTGGTGCAGGAGGACTCGGTCCGAAAGGCGATCGAGGCCGGATTTGGCGCGATCGATGACGGAATCGGCGCAGGCGCCTCGACGATCCTCAACAAGGTCACCGTTTCGGTCGGTGTCATTCAAGGAGGCGTCAAGATCAACATGCTTCCCGGGCACTGCCGCCTCGAAGTCGACATCCGCCTGCCGGTCGGCATGACCCATGCGTTCCTCCTGGCCGAGGTCGAGCGCGTCGTCGCCCGCTACAAGCAGGCCCGCCTGAGCCCGGTCTGGACGCATTCGTGCGAACCGACGGTCAGTTCGCCTGATCATGAGATGGTCGGCATCCTGAAGAAGGCCGTGCGTGATCTTGGCTGGAAGGAGCCAGCCTCCTCGGTGAGCCTTGGGGCAACCGATTGCAAGCATTGGCGCCAGAACGGCGTGCCCTCCTACGTCTATGGCTGCCGTCCGACCAACATGGCCAAGCCCGACGAATGGGTTGGTGTGGAAGAGTTCTTGCATGTCGTGCGCACGCACGCCTTGGCCGCCGCCGCCTATCTGTCGGTCTGATCTGCCACTCTCGTACACAGGACTTTGCTTTCATGGAGCGCTTCGCCACTGAGAACGCCGCTTTCCCTGGATGCAGCTCCATGCGCATCGCCGGCGCGGTCCGTGCCGGTGAGCGGGTCTATCTCAGCGGTGGTAATGCCTTGCGCGCAGAAGGCGCGATCACGGGCCCAGGGGACGCGGCGGCACAGACCCATGCGGCACTCGACAAGCTCGAGGCTTCGCTCAAGGCCGCGGGCGGGTCGCTGACGAACTTGACCAAGCTGACGACCTGCATCGTGGATCGCGGCTATCGATCGGATGTCTACGGCGTCATCACCGAGCGTCTTCCCAATGTCCGCCCGGTCAGCACGGGCCTCGTCGTCGCCGGACTCGGCCGGCCCGAATTGATCGTGCAGATCGATGCCGACGCTGCGATTCCGTCGAAGCCGGTCCGCTACACCCGGCCCTACACATTCGACAGCTGGCACGGGCAAGGCTTTCCCTGGCACGGCTCCATGGTCGTTTCCACCGACGACGAGTTCTTCGTACGGGGGCAGACCGGCTCGGGCCTTGATCATTCCGGCATCGTCGCCAAGGGCCGCTCACTGGCGGATGCCGGCGCTCAGGCCGACCTCGCTTTGCGGAATCTGGCGCTTCTTCTTCGCGAAGCCGGCTCTTCTATGGAGGAGGTCTGCAAGATCACGGTCTATATCAGCGATCGTGCCTATCGCCCTGCCGTCTATCCGATGATCGGCAAGCACTTCGGCGATGTCCGCCCGGTCTCGACCGGCATCGTCACGACGGCGTTTGCCCGTCCCGACATCCTGTTCGAGATCGACGTCGTCGCCATCCGCTCGCGGGACGGAAAGCCGCATCAGCGATTGCGCCCGTATCACTCCAGCGCCGCGAAATACGGGACGGAAAGTCAGAAGCTCGACTGCAAGTTCTGCATGATCGCGGTTGCCGGAGATCAGGTCATCCTGCGCGGGCAGACCGGTATGGGCCTGGACGAGAAGCTCTACGGCGCCGGCGATGCCAAAGCGCAGGCGGAACAGGCGATGGACAATGTCGAGACGCTGTTGGCGGAAGCCGGCGCGGGTCTCGACGACGTCGCCAAGGCGACCGTCTATGTCACCGAAAGCGACTTTCTGCCTGCGGTGAACGAGACGGTGCTGAAGCGCCTCAGCAAGGCTGCACCCGCTTTCACCACCTTGGTGGTCAAGGGGCTCGCCAGCCCGGAATTGCTGATGGAAGTCGATATCGTCGCCGTCAGAAAGAGTAGGCACCGATGACATTCTCGCTCGCCGGACGCTGTGCCCGCACGGGCATGCTGGGAGCCGTGGTCACAACCTCGTCGATCGCTGTGGGATCACGTTGCCCGTTTGCCGCCGCTGGCGTTGGCGCAGTGCTGACCCAGCATACGACGGACCCACGGCTCGGGCCGCTTGCCCTTGATCTTCTGAAGCGCGGCTTTTCAACCCCGAACATTATCGATGCGCTGAAGGCGGCGACGCCGAGGAGCGATTGGCGACAGTTCGCAGTGATCGACCGTGACGGGCGCACGGCGTCGTTTACCGGCGCCAGTTGCAAGCCCGAGCTTGCCGATGCTCATGGCCTCGACTGCGTCGCGATCGCCAATATCGTCCGCTCCAAAGAGGTCCCGGCCGCGATGGTGCGAGCTTTCGCCGCCGATCCCAAGGCGCACCTCGCCGCACGGCTCATCGCCGCGCTGAAAGCCGGCGATGAGGCCGGCGGCGAGTTCAAGCCGCTGGTCTCGACAGCGCTCATTGTCGCTTACCGTGAGACCTTTCCGTATGTCGACCTGCGCGTCGACAGCGATTCAGATCCGATCGCGACGTTGGCACGGCTCTGGCTTGAGTACGAACCGGTCGCCGACCTGTATCTCGCACGAGCCGTCGACCCGGATTCCGTGATCACGCCTGCGCAATCCGCCACCGGAACATAAAAGGGGACACACATGCGACGACTCATCCTTGCGCTGACCCTGGTCGTCGGAGTTAACGTCGCAGCCGCGGCTCCAGCTCTCGCCCAGGGCACCTTGCGCGTTGCCGTCGGCACGACGCTCAACCAGCTCGACCCCGCCAAGACCACGATCGGCGACGAGTACATCTACGTTCATCTCGTCTTCAACGGGCTCTCGCGCATTGCTCCCGATATGACGGTGAAGCCGGACCTGGCGGAGAGCTGGACCGCGTCCGACGATCTTAAGACGTGGACCTTCAAGTTGCGTCCGGGCGTGAAATTCCATCATGGCCGAACGCTCGATTCCGAAGACGTTGTCTCGACCGTGAAGCGCATCCTCGACCCGGCGACCGGATCCCGTTCGCGCACCAGCCTGAGCATGGTCGAGACGGTTGAGGCAGTCGATCCGCTGACCGTGCAGTTCAAACTGAACATTCCCTATGCCGGCTTCGCCGACATCTTCGCCGACCGGCAGTTGCGCATCGTGCCGAAGGACAAGGCGGGTGAGCTTTCGACCCAGCCGATCGGCACCGGCCCCTTCATGTTCAAGTCCTGGTCGCCAGGCGATCGCATGGAGCTCGTCAAGAACCCCAATTATTTCGAGAAGGGCTTGCCCAAGTTGGACGGTGTGACGATGCTCATCGTTCCCGAGGCGGCGGCGCGCATCGCGGCACTTGAATCCGGCGCGATCGATATTCTCTGGAACCTGCCATACGAATCCGTCGACAAGTTCAAGAATAGCCCTACGATTCGCCTCGACGCTGTTTCGACCCCGACCTGGGACGGCGTCATCCTCAACAACGAACGTCCGCCCTTCAATGATGTGCGCGTTCGTCAGGCCCTGGCCGCGACCATCGACAAGGAAGCCATCGTCGAACTCGCGCTCTTCGGCCAGGGCGAGCCGACCTTCAGTCCGATTCCGCCAAGCCACCCCTACTTCAACAAGGCGCTGAAGTTCAATCCACCGGACATCGCCAAGGCCAAGAAGCTGTTGGCAGAAGCAGGTTTCCCGAACGGCTTCGACGTGCCGATGCAGGTGCCGCAGGAACGCGAGCAGCGCGTGCGTGTTGGTGTCGCGGTGCGCGACATGGCACGCGCCGCCGGCATCCGCATCAACGTCGAGCGCGTGCCGTTTGCCTCCTATGCCGCGAACGTCGCCGGCAAGGCGCAGATGTATGTCGACGGCTATTTCGCTCGCCCGACCATCGATACGGCGCTGCATCCCTTCTACCATTCCAACGGCAGCTGGAATCGTCAGCTCTGGCTCTACAAGGAACCGCGCATCGACGAGATTCTCGAAGAGGCTCGCAAGACCAACGACGAATCGGCGCGCAAGGCTCTGTTCGAGAAGTTTCAGGCGGTCGTGGACGAGACCGTGCCTGGCATCATCGTCTACTCGGCCGCTCACGTGAACGGCGTCAACAAGAAGGTCGAAGGCTTCCGCTCCACGCCAATGCTGTGGCTCGAGTTGAAAGACGTTTCGCTGAAGCCCTGAACGAGAACGAGCATGACCGGCTATATCGCGCGGCGCCTGCTTTTCGTGGTGCTCGTCCTCGTGGCGGTTTCGATGCTCGTCTTCAGCATCACGGCGCTTCTGCCCGCCAATGTCGCGCATCTGATCCTGGGGCCTTTCGCTCCGCCGGAGCAGGTGCGCGCTCTCGAGCTCAAGCTCGGGCTGACCGATCCGATCTGGTTACAGTATGTGCGCTGGGCCGGCGGCTTCCTCAGCGGCAATCTCGGCGAGTCGACGCTGATGAACCGGCCGATCGGGCCGCTGCTCATGGAAGCGATCGGCCGCTCAATGATGCTGACCGGGGCTTCCTTCGTTCTGATCGCCGTCATCGGCATCGGTCTCGGCATCATCGCAGCATTGCGGCACGGAGGTCCCCTCGACCACGGAATCTCAGTTGGCACTTACCTCGGTATCGCAGTCCCTGAATTCTTCTGGGCGATCATCGTCATCATCGTCGTCGCGGCCTGGCTCGGCTGGCTGCCGGCGTCCGGTTATGAACCGCTCTCGGCAGGCTTCACGGTCTGGGCCAAGCATCTGATCGCGCCGACCATGACGCTGGTTTTCGGGCACCTCGCCCATGTCTCGCGCCTGACGCGTTCGAGCATGATCGAGGTCCTGCAAAGTCCCTATGTGACCGCGGCTCGCGCCAAGGGCCTGCCCGAGCGCGTCGTGGTCATGCATCATGCGCTGCGCAACGCGCTACTGCCGACCATCACGGTATTGGCTCTGGATTTCGGCAGGTTGATGGGAGGCATCGTCGTTGTGGAAACGATCTTCGCCTATCCGGGCCTCGGTCGACTGATTGTCTTCTCCATCCAGAATCGCGATCTGCCGACCTTGCAAGCGGCCATCCTCGTCGTTGCCGCAATCTACGCCCTCGCAAACCTGTTGGCGGACCTGCTCTATGCCCGCTTCAACCCCAAGATCCGGTTCGGTCGCAATGTCGGTTGATCAGATCACTGAAGCGCCCGTTATCGAGGCGGCGCCCCGGCGGCCGATGTCGCTGCAACTGAAAGTGGGGCTTGTCATCACCGGGAGCATCGTCCTGCTCGGCCTGCTCGCGCCCTGGATCGCGCCGCATCCCTGGGACACCATCTCGATGCGCACCCGGTTCGTTCCACCCAATGCCACCTATTGGTTCGGCACCGATGAGTATGGGCGCGACGTCCTCAGCCGCCTGCTGATGGGCACGCGGCTCTCGCTCGCCATGGGCGTGAGCGCAACACTCGTGAGCCTTGCCGTCGGCATCCCGATGGGGCTCGCCGCCGGCTATTTCCGCGGCTGGGTCGACGAGGTGTTGATGCGGCTTGCCGATGTATTCATGGCCATTCCCCCGATCATGCTCGGCCTGCTCGTGCTCGCGGTCACGCCGCCCGCCCTTTGGAAGACGGCGCTCGCAGTCGGCTTTGTCTATATTCCGCCAATCGCGCGGTTGGCGCGCAGCGTCACGCTGACGCTCGCGAACGAAGAGTTCATTCAGGCAGCGAAGGCGCGCGCGGAGACCAATTCCTACATCCTGTTTCGCGAAATCCTTCCCAATGCCTGGCCGCCGCTGATCGTCGAGGCCAGCTTGCGCGTCACCTATGCCATCCTGCTTGGTTCGGCGCTCAGTTTCCTCGGTCTCGGCGCCCAGCCGCCAAGCTCGGATTGGGGTTTGATGATCTCCGAGGCGCGCGCATTCATCGATCGTGCCCCGTGGATCGCGCTCGCTCCGGGCTTCGCGATGTGCCTGCTTGTGATCGGCATCAACCTGCTCGGAGACGGCGCGCGCGAAAGGCTGGATCCTCGCTTGAAATCGCGCGTCACGGAACGTTGAAGCCATGCTGCTGATCGATGACCTCACCGTCCGTTACCGCACGCCTGGCGGCGAGATTGAGGCCTTGTCCTCGATCTCACTGCAGGTCGAGAAGGGGTCGACAGTTGCCCTGGTCGGTGAATCCGGATCAGGCAAAAGCACGGTCGCGCTCGCTGCGATGGGCCTCCTGCCGCAGGAGGCATCAATCCCCTCCGGACGTATCCTGTTCGACGGTCAAGACATCATGATGATGAACGTCGAAGAACGTCGGCGCCTGCGCGGATCGCGGATCGGCCTGATCTTCCAGGACCCCTTCTCGGTGCTCAATCCGTCGCTGCGCATTGGCGATCAGGTTGGCGAAGGACTGGTTCATCATCGCGGTTTCTCGACGGAGCGCGCCTTCGCGCGGGCGATCGAACTGCTCGACGAGGTCGGCATCGTCAGGCCTGAGAGCGTCGCCAAAGCCTACCCACACGAATTGTCGGGCGGCATGCGCCAGCGCGCCCTGATCGCCGGCGCTCTCGCCTCCGAGCCGGACTTGCTGATCCTCGATGAGCCCACCACGGCGCTCGACGTCACAATCGAGGCGCAGATCCTCGACCTGCTGGAGGGACTGCGTCGCCAGCGCGGCATGACCATGGTCTTCATCAGCCACAATCTCGGAGTGGTCCGGCGCATCTCCGATGAAGTGGCTGTGCTCTATGCCGGGCAGATCATCGAGCAGGGACGAACCGAGGACGTACTCCAGCGGCCGATCCATCCCTATGCCAAGGGGCTGCTTGCGGCGATTCCAAGGATTGGACAGAAGCAGGGTCGGCTCGCGGCCATCCCAGGACGCCTGCCCGATCTGCGCAACCCACCGACCGGTTGTCGTTTTGCCAGACGCTGCCCCTTCGCCACGCCGGACAGCGACAAGCCGCAGATCCTGCGCAAGCTGGGGGACCGTCAAGTCCGCTGCACAAATGCCGAAGCACTACGCGAGGCACCTTGGCCGCGCCCGGGTGAGAGCGAGCAGTTCGCGGAAGTTGTCCGCTCCCCGCATGCCGGGCCGGTCGTTGCGGTCGAGCACCTGACCAAAACCTTCGGGCGGCACGCCGGCTTCGCTTTCAAGTGGCGTCGCCTCGCGACATCAACTGAAATCAAACCCGTCAACGATATCTCGATCGAGGTCGCAGCGGGTGAGGTGCTGGGTCTGGTCGGAGAGTCCGGCTCCGGCAAGACGACGCTCGGCCTCTCGATCCTGCGTCTGGTTGAACCCGATTCCGGCACCATTCGCATCGCTGGCGAGATGGTGTCGGGCAAGGCCCAGCGCGCGCTGGAATCGATGCGCCGTTCGGCGCAGATCGTCTTTCAGAATCCGGATTCGTCACTCAACCCGCGCAAGACCATCGGCGAGTTGCTGGCTCGGCCTATCGAACGCTTTCGTCTGGCTCCGTCGGGCGAGATTCCCGCGCGTGTCCGCCAGTTGCTGGACCTTGTCAGGCTGCCCGCTCATTATGCCGATCGCTATGCGCACCAGATGAGCGGCGGCGAAAAACAGCGCGTCGGCATCGCCCGCGCGCTGGCAACCGAGCCGCGCTTCATCGTCTGCGATGAGCCCGTCTCCGCGCTGGATGTCTCCGTGCAGGCCGCGATCGTGAATCTGTTGGCCGACCTGCGCGACCGGCTCGGTGTGGCTTATCTGTTCATCTCGCACGACATTTCCGTGGTCGCGCATATCGCCGACCGCGTCGCTGTCATGCATCATGGCAAGATGGTCGAGATCGGCCGCGCCGACGAGGTCATGAACGCACCCAAGCATCCCTACACCATGAAGCTGCTCTCGGCCGTGCCGCGCATCGATGGTCCTGCCCCGCGATCCGTCGGCGAGCGTCACGGGCAAGTGGCGTAGGCCTCACGAGCGAGCAGCCGCGTTCCTCCAATGGCTCGCACGTGCCGCAAGGCCCGCTGCGGTTTTTTCACGAGAACAGCTCATCACCGCCGTTTGGTCTCGAACGTCTTCGGACGCTCGAAATCACCCGCCGGTTGAAAATATGTCGCACCGCCCTCCCTTTCGCTTTCTGTTGCGTATTGATGCCGATCCGAAATAAAATCGCTAGATACGAAAGTGGTTGACCCGGGGAAGCGCTTTTGGATCAAGTCTTTGATCTCGCGATCATCGGCGGCGGCATCAACGGCTGCGGCATTGCACGCGACGCCGCCGGGCGCGGCTTCTCCGTTTTCCTTTGTGAAATGAATGACTTGGCGAGCGGGACGTCGTCCTGGTCGACCAAGCTGATCCACGGCGGCCTGCGCTATCTCGAATATTATGAGTTCCGCCTCGTCCGCGAGGCGCTGATCGAGCGCGAGGTGCTGTGGCGGCTCGCGCCCCACATCATCAAGCCGATGCGGTTCGTGCTGCCGCACCATCAGAAGCTCCGGCCGGCCTGGTTGTTGCGGCTCGGGTTGTTCCTCTACGACCACCTTGGTGGCCGAAAGCTGCTGCCGCCGGCGCGAACCCTCGATCTTGCGACCGACATCGCCGGAGCGCCGCTGGCCAAGGGCCGCTTCACCCGCGGCTTCGAATATTCCGACTGCTTCGTCGATGATGCTCGGCTCGTCCTGCTCAATGCGCTCGACGCGGCCGAGCGCGGCGCCCTCATCAGGACGCGTACCCGCGCGACCGATATCAAACGCGCGGACGGCGTGTGGCAGGTCACGATCGAAGACACGCGCACTGGCGCACGCGAGACCATTCGCGCCCGCAGCCTCGTCAACGCGGCAGGCCCGTGGGTCGAAGATGTGCTTGCCCGCAAGGCCGGCATCCATGCGCGCGCCGGCGTGCGCCTCGTGCAGGGCTCCCACATCGTCGTTCGCAAGCTCTATGCCCACGACCGCGCCTACATGTTCCAGAACGAGGACGGCCGCATCGTCTTCGTCATTCCTTACGAGAACGACTTTACGCTGATCGGCACCACCGATCGCGACTACGATGGCGATCCGGCCAAGGTCGAAATCACGCCAGAGGAGGTCGACTATCTTTGCCAGTCCGTCAGCGACTATCTCGCGCATCCGGTCAAGCTTGCGGACGTCGTTTGGACCTATGCCGGCGTTCGGCCACTCTATGATGACGGGGCGAGCGAGGCCAAGGCCGCAACGCGCGACTACGTGTTCGAGCTCGATTCCGGCGATGATCTGCCGCTGCTCTCGATCTTCGGCGGCAAGATCACGACCTACCGGCGACTTGCGGAAGAGGCGCTCGAACGGCTCGCGCCGTTTCTCCCCGAAAGCCTGCGCCGGCGCGAAGGCTGGACCGCGAAATCGCCCCTGCCCGGCGGCGACTTCGATGTGCACGGCCCGGCCGATCTCGCAGCCGCGTTGCAGGCAGCGTGGCCGTTCGTCGAACCCGACCATGCGTTAAGGCTCGCGCGCGCCTACGGCACCCGCGCCCGAGACATTCTCGGAAAAGCCACATCGTTCGCCGACCTTGGCCGGCACTTCGGAGCCACATTGACCGAGGCCGAGGTGCGTTTCGTGATGACGACGGAATGGGCGCAGACCGCCGAGGATATGCTCTGGCGGCGTTCCAAGCTCGGATTGCGGCTGACACCGCGAGAAGCCGAAGAGCTCGAGTCCTGGATGCGCTCCGCGCGCGACGTGTCCGCAACGCAACGTTATGCGGGAGAGCGCGCGTGAGTGTCACGCTCGACCATGTGACGCGGTTCGTGAGCGGCGTCCCTTACCTGCACAAGACGTCGCTGACGCTTGACCGCGGCACGCTCAATGTCCTGCTCGGCCCGACGCTCGCCGGGAAGACGTCGCTCATGCGGCTCCTGGCGGGTCTTGATCGGCCCGACACCGGTCGGGTTCTCGTCGACGACAAGGACGTGACCGGGATCGACGTGCGCAAGCGCTCGGTGGCGATGGTGTATCAGCAGTTCATCAACTATCCGTCGTTGACGGTCTACGAGAACATCGCCTCACCGCTGCGCGTTGCGGGCAAGCATCGCGACATCGACGCGCGCGTTCAGAGCGTCGCAAAGCTTTTGGGACTGGAGCCCTACCTCGATCGCACGCCGCTGCAGCTGTCCGGCGGCCAGCAGCAGCGCACGGCGATCGCCCGCGCCCTCGTCAAGGGCGCCGACCTGGTGCTGCTGGACGAGCCACTCGCCAATCTCGACTACAAGCTGCGCGAAGAACTTCGCGCCGAGCTTCCGCGCATCTTCGAAGCTTCCGGCGCGATCTTCGTTTACGCGACCACCGAGCCGACGGAAGCCCTGCTGCTGGGCGGCCGCACCATCTGCATGTGGGAAGGCGAGATCCTGCAGACCGGCGATACGGCCAGTGTTTATCGCCATCCGCAATCGCTGCGTGTCGCCGAAGTGTTTTCCGATCCGCCGCTGAACAGGGTCGGCGTCGAGAAGAAGGACGGCTCGATCCATTACGCGAGCGGCGAACGCGCGCCAGCCAACGGCCTCTACAGGGATCTTGCCGACGGCGGCTATGAGGTCGGCTTCCGCGCTCACCAGCTTGCGGCAGCCAGCGGCAAGAACGAACGTCATTCGTTCGCAACCACGGTCCTTTTGACGGAGATCACCGGTTCGGAGAGCTTCGTCCACCTGAAGTGCGACGGTTTCAACTGGGTTGCAGTGATGCCCGGCGTGGTCGAGTACGCGCCGGGAGACCGGCTCGATGCGGAAATCGATCCCGCCGATCTCTACGTCTTCGATCCGTCCGGGCGGCTGGTCGCCGCCCCCGCAACGATGTGAGGATCCATGGCCCGCATCGATCTCGTCGACCTCGCCCACTCCTATCACGGCCCTGCGGCCGATCCCGCAACCTACGCGCTGAAGCCGATGTCGATGACGTGGCGACAAGGCGGCGCTTACGCGCTGCTTGGACCTTCCGGCTGCGGCAAGACCACGCTGCTCAACATCATCTCCGGTCTGGTCAAGCCGTCGCGCGGCCGCATCCTGTTCGACCAGCGCGATGTCACGCCGCTGTCGACACAGCGCCGCAATATCGCGCAGGTATTTCAGTTTCCGGTGATCTACGACACCATGACGGTCGCGGAAAACCTGGCTTTCCCGCTGAAGAATCGCGGGCTGCGCGGCGAGCAGATCGCCTCGCGGGTCGCTGAGATTGCGCAGTTGCTCGATCTCACGCCGCACCTCAAGCGCAAGGCAACCCGGCTCTCCGCAGACGCCAAGCAGAAGATCTCGCTCGGCCGCGGGCTGGTGCGGCCGGACGTGGCGGCGATCCTGTTCGACGAGCCGCTGACGGTTATCGATCCGCACTTGAAGTGGGAGCTGCGCTCGAAGCTGAAGGCGCTGCATCGCGCGCTCGACCTGACGATGATCTATGTGACGCATGACCAGACCGAGGCGCTGACCTTCGCCGACACCGTCGTGGTGATGCAGGACGGCATGGTCGTGCAGAGCGGCACGCCGCAGGACCTGTTCGAGAAGCCCGCACACACCTTCGTCGGCTACTTCATCGGTTCGCCGGGGATGAACATCCTGCCCGCAACAGTGCAGGGCCGGCGTGCACACCTGTCCGGCCATCCGATCGCGCTGACGCGCGCCTACGACAGGCTGCCAGCGGGCGCGCGGATCGAGATCGGCGTGCGGCCGGAGTTCGTGCGTGTTGCGGCGCCGGCGCCCAACTTGCTGAACGCCCGGATCGAGCGGATCGACGACCTTGGCCGTACGCGTTTTGCGCGTGTTCGCGTCGGCGAGCAGAAGCTTGCAGCGCAGGTACCCAATGGCATGAGCTTCGCAGGCGCCGATGTCGGGCTCGACTTCGATCCAGCGCATGTTCATGTCTATGCGGACAGCCGCCTCGTCGAGGGAGCGGCCTGATGGAGAAGATCGTCAACCAGAAGGCCTGGCTCCTGGTACTGCCGGTATTCGTGCTGGTCGCCTTTTCGGCAATCATCCCGTTGATGACGGTCGTGAACTATTCGGTGCAGGATACCTTCGGCAACAACCAGTTCTTCTGGAACGGGGTCGGCTGGTACAAGGATCTGCTCGATCCTTCGACCGAGCTTGGCGGCCGCTTCTTCGCCTCGCTCTGGCGCAACCTGCTGTTCTCGGCGGCCGTGCTGGCGATCGAGATCCCGCTCGGCATCCTGGTCGCGCTGTCGATGCCGCGCGAAGGCTGGCGCGTCGCCGCCTGCCTCATCATCCTGGCACTGCCGCTGCTGATCCCATGGAACGTGGTCGGCACAATCTGGCAGATCTTCGGGCGGTCCGATATCGGCCTGCTCGGCTACACGCTGAACCTTTTCGGGTTGAACTACAACTACGTCGCCAATCCGCTCGACGCCTGGTTGACCATCATCGCCATGGACGTCTGGCACTGGACCAGTTTGGTTGCGCTGCTCTGCTACGCCGGACTGAAGTCCATCCCTGAGGCCTACTACCAGGCCGCGCACATCGACGGCGCGTCGCGCTGGGCGGTCTTCACCGCGATCCAGTTGCCGAAGATGAAGCGCGTGCTGCTGATCGCCTTTCTACTCCGCTTCATGGATTCGTTCATGATCTACACCGAGCCGTTCGTCGTCACCGGCGGCGGTCCCGGCAACTCGACCACGTTCCTGTCGATCGAGCTCGTCAAGCTGGCGCTCGGCCAGTTCGACCTCGGCAAGGCCGCGGCGATGTCGATCGTCTACAACCTGATCGTGCTGATCGTCTGCTGGGTGTTCTACACGGTGATGACCAATGTCGGCACCGAGCGCCGGCCGGAAACGGGGGGCGTGTGATGCAACAGATTCCAGGCCGCCACATCATCCTGACGTTGTTCCTCATCTTCCTGCTGCTGCCGATTTACTGGCTCATCAACATGAGCTTCAAGACCAACACCGAGATCATCTCGACGATGACGCTGTGGCCGAACCGTCCGACGCTGGACAACTATCGCATCATCTTCACCGATCCGAGCTGGTATTCGGGCTACATCAACTCACTGACATACGTCGTCATCAACACGATTCTGTCGATCTCATTCGCACTGCCGGCCGCTTACGCATTCTCACGCTACCGTTTCCTCGGCGACAAACACTTGTTCTTCTGGCTGCTGTCGAACCGGATGGCGCCGCCGGCAGTGTTCGCGTTGCCGTTCTTCAATCTCTATTCCGCGATCAACTTGTTCGATACGCCATGGGCTGTCGCGCTCGCCCACTGCCTGTTCAACATCCCCCTCGCCGTCTGGATTCTCGAAGGCTTCATCTCCAGCGTGCCGCGCGAGATCGACGAGACTGCCTTCCTCGACGGTTATTCGTTCCCGCGCTTCTTCCTGAAAGTGCTGATGCCACTGATCGCGAGCGGCGTTGGCGTTGCCGCCTTCTTCTGCTTCATGTTCTCATGGGTCGAGCTGTTGCTGGCGCGCACGCTGACCTCGGTCAACGCCAAGCCGATCGCCGCCACCATGACCCGCACCGTATCGGCGGCGGGCATGGACTGGGGACTGCTGGCCGCCGCGGGCGTGCTCACCATCCTGCCCGGCGCGCTCGTGATCTGGTTCGTCCGCAACTACATCGCGCGCGGCTTCGCGCTCGGACGGGTGTGAGGGAGCGCCGATGGATCATCTCGCCTGGATGGCCTGGACGCCCGCGACCGGCCTGTTCTTTGCACTTCTGGCCGCAACGCTGCTCGCGATGACGCTGCTTGCGCTGGCGAAGCCCGAGGCCGAGCGGGTCGGCGTGCTCGGTATACCGACCACGCGCGGCGATCGCCTGTTCATCTCGCTGATCATCGCCGCGGTCATCCATCTCGCCTGGATCGGCGTCGTCGGCGTCAACACGATCGCAACACTGCCTATTGGAGGAGGGATCAAACTTTCGAGCCTCTGGCTCGCAACCGCCATTTCGCTCGTGGTGGCCGCCGGCATTTTCCGCACGGTCTGACGAACGGAACAGAAGCAGAGAACCGGGAGCCCACCCGGACGCAGCTCGTATGTCATTAACGGAGGAAGCTATGCGAACCAGGATACCAAGAGACCACCTTCTATTGTCCAGCGCACTCGCCGTGATCGCGCTGACAGGCATCTCGGCGATGCCGGCGGTGGCGGATGAAGCGGCCGCGAAGAAATGGATCGACGAGGAATTTCAGCCCTCGACGCTTTCCAAGGACGAGCAGATGAAGGAGATGCAGTGGTTCATCAATGCCGCGAAGCCATTCGCCGGCATGGAGATCAACGTCGTCTCCGAGACCATCACCACGCACGAATACGAGGCCAAGACGTTGGCCCGCGCCTTCAGCGAGATCACCGGCATCAAGCTGAAGCACGACCTGATCCAGGAAGGCGACGTGGTCGAGAAGATCCAGACGCAGATGCAGTCCGGCCGCAACATCTACGACGCCTGGATCAACGATTCCGATCTGATCGGCACGCATTTCCGGTACCAGCAGGCGGTGCCGCTGTCGGACTGGATGACCGGCGAAGGCAAGGACGTGACGCTGCCCACCCTCGATGTCGACGACTTCATCGGCAAGTCGTTCGGCACCGGTCCCGACGGCAAGCTCTACCAGCTTCCGGTGCAGCAGTTCGCGAACCTCTACTGGTTCCGCTACGACTGGTTCACCAATCCGGACTTCAAAGCGCGCTTCAAGGCCAAGTACGGCTACGATCTCGGCGTGCCGGTGAACTGGTCGGCCTATGAGGACATCGCCGAGTTCTTCACCAACGACGTGAAGGAGATCGGCGGCGTCAAGGTCTATGGTCACATGGACTACGGCAAGAAGGATCCCTCGCTCGGCTGGCGCTTCACCGACGCGTGGTTGTCGATGGCCGGCAACGGCGACAAGGGCATCCCCAACGGCAAGCCCGTCGACGAGTGGGGCATCCGCATGGAAGGCTGTCGTCCGGTCGGCTCGTCTGTGGAGCGCGGCGGCGACACCAACGGCCCGGCAGCGGTGTACTCGATTACCAAGTACGTCGACTGGCTGAACAAGTACGCGCCGCCGAACGCCCGCGGCATGACCTTCTCGGAGTCCGGGCCGATCCCCGCGCAGGGCAATGTCGCCCAGCAGATATTCTGGTACACCGCCTTCACCGCCGACATGGTGAAGCCAGGCCTGCCGGTGATGAACGCGGACGGCACGCCGAAATGGCGCATGGCGCCATCGCCGCACGGTTCGTACTGGAAGGACGGAATGAAGCTCGGCTATCAGGACGCCGGCTCCATCACGCTGTTGAAGTCGACGCCGGTCGAGCGGCGGAAGGCGGCCTGGCTCTACATGCAGTTCCTGGTCGCCAAGACCACGTCGCTGAAGAAGGCCCATGTCGGCCTCACCTTCGTCCGCGAGAGCGACATCTGGGATGCGAGCTTCACCGAGCGTGCGCCGAAACTCGGCGGGCTGATCGAGTTCTACCGCTCGCCTGCGCGCGTGCAGTGGACCCCGACCGGCAACAACGTGCCGGACTATCCGAAGCTCGCGCAGCTGTGGTGGCAGAACATCGGCGATGCGTCGTCCGGTGCGAAGACGCCGCAGGCGGCGATGGATTCGCTCGCGGCCGCCCAGGATGAGATCCTCGGCCGGCTCGAGCGCGCCAACGTCCAGGGCGAGTGCGGGCCGAAGCTGAACCCGAAACAGACCGCGGAGTTCTGGTTCGCCAAGTCCGAGAAGGACGGCAACGTCGCCCCTGCCCGCAAGCTTGCCAACGAGAAGCCGAAGGGCGAGACCATCGACTACGATACGCTGATCAAGTCATGGCCAGCGTCGCCGCCGCGCCGCGCATCGAACTGATGCGCGCCTTGATGTAATACTGAAGGCCGGGAGACGTCCCGGCCTTCACCCGCCGCGCACGCGGCGCAGATTCATGAACTGGAACGGCGCCTTCATGGCGCCGACCGGCACTTCGATCACCGTCGGCAAATCGGCGCCAAGGCCTGCGGTAATCGCCGCGGTCAGTTCGGCCGGCGTCGTTACCCGCGCAGCACGCGCGCCGAAACTGTCGGCGAGCTTGACGAAGTCGGGATTGGTCAGGTCGCTGGCGATGACGTGTCCGTTGAAACTCTCTTTCTGGATGCGCTGGACGTTGCCATACGCATTGTCGTTGAACACGACGAAGACGATCGGCAGCTTGAAGTGCACGGCGGTCGCAAGCTCCGGCATCGTGAACATGAAGCCGCCGTCGCCGTTGATCGAGACCACCGGACGATCCGGCAGCGCCGCCTTGACGCCGACCGTGGTCGCGACGCCCCAGCCGAGCGTGCCCTGGAAACCCGAGGTGATGTAGCTGCGCGGGTTGTAGACCGGGAACGCGAACCGCGAGGCATAGCCGATCTGGGTCATCTCCTCGACCAGGATGCCGTCCTCCGGCAGCGCCGTGCGCAACGCCTTCACCCAGCCAATCTGTTCAGGCAGTTCGCTTTCGACGGCTGCGGTGAACTTCGCCTTCCGCTCGGCGAGCTCGGCCGTCATCGGCCGCTGCTTGACGGGCTTCAGCACCTCGAGCAACGCCGCGACGTTCGCCTTCGCATCGCCGACGATGCCAAGTGTCGGCCGTTCGATGCGGCCGATCTCCTCGGCATCCGTTTCGATGCGAATGATGGTGAGCTTCTTGTCGGTGCCCCAGCCGCGATAGGGGACCGACATGCGGCTGCCGATCGCCAGCACCACGTCGGCCGCAGGCCAGAGCTGATGTGCCACCGCCCACGGCGCTGCCAGCGCATGCCGCGCATCCATCACGCCGAGGCCCATGCGCAAAGCCGTCACCGGCGCCTGCAGGCGCTCCGACAGTTCGCGCACCTCCCTAGAGGCGCCCTGCGCGCCGCCGCCGACGATGATCAGCGGACGCTCGGCCTTGGCGAGAAGCTCGGCTGCGCGCTCGATCAAGGCCCAGTCGACCGGAGCCACACGCGGCTCAGCCGCGGCAAGCGCCGCGGTCGGCGCGGCATTCGCCCAGACGTCGGTCGGTACTTCGACGCCGACGGGACGTGGACGGCCCGAGACCAGGTCGCTCAAGATCGCCTGCATCGCATTTGGAGCTTCGAACGCACTGTCGATCCGGCGTGAGGCCTTCGTCATCGAGCGCAGGATGCCGGTCTGGTCGACGACCTCGTGCAGCGCGCCGAAACCACGGCCGATCTGCGCCATCGGAATCTGCGAGAGCAGGATCATCACCGGCGCGCCGGTCGAATAAGCGGTGGCGAACGCCGTAGCCCCATTCAGGAAGCCGACACCGGGCACGAGACAGCATGCCTGCGGCTTGCCGGTCGCAAGCGCTGCGCCCATCGCCATATAGGCAGCGCCCTGCTCGTGCCGGCTGTGGATCGGCTTGAGGTCAGACTGGCGATGCCACAGCGCATCGAAGAACGGATCGTTCTGCACGCCGGGCAGGCAGTAGAGTTTGTCGATGCCGGCGCCGACAAGGCTGTCGATCACGATGTCGGCGGTGCTGCGATGAGGCTGCGCGTTCGAGCGTTGGGCGGATTGCGCGGCAGTGCGTTCGTCCATGGCCTGCTCCCTGACCGGCGCTTGTTATGTCGCGCCTTTCGCAACGATAGTCCGGCGTGCGCCAGTTGCCTAGACGCTTCACCGCGGCCAGGTGCGCAACGCGACGAGACCGCCGTCGATCGGCAGCAGCAGCCCCGTGACCCAGCGCGATTCGTCGGAGGCGAGATAGACCGCCCCATAGGCAATGTCCCACGCGGTTCCTTCGGTCTGCATCGGCACCATCTTGCGGCGCCGCTCGCGCGCTTCGTCGCCCATGTGCGCCACCATCGGCGTATGCACGGAGCCGACGACGATGCAGTTCGCGCGGATGTTCTGCGTCGCATAGTCGGCGGCGACCGACTGGGTGAAGCCGTGCAGGCCCGCCTTCGCCGTCGAATAGGCCACCGCGCCGGAACTGCCCATCAGCCCGAGGGCCCCGGCAATCGACGACACCATGATGACGGAACCGCCACCGCTCGCCTTCATCCGCGGCAGGCATGACTTCGTGCACAGCATCGTCGTCGTGAGGTTGGCCTCGAGCACCCTGTTCCAGTTTTCCAGCGTCACCGTTTCCGGCGTGCCCGGCGCACCGATGCCGACATTGTTGTGCAGGATATCCAGCCGGCCGTAGGTCTTCACCGTGAAATCGGCCATCGCTTCGCACACGTCGGCCCTGGCAACGTCGCCCGCGAACACGGAGGCCTCGCCGCCCTCGTCCTTGATCGTCTTCGCAAGCTTCTCGGCCCGCTCGACGCTGCGGTTCACCAGCACCACCTTCGCGCCCTCGCGCGCGAACATGATGGCAACCGCCATGCCGTTGCCGACGCCCTCGCCGCGCGGCGCCGCGCCCGTCACCACCGCCACCTTGCCCTTGAGCCGCCCTGCCATGTTCATCTCCCCCGAAGATCGCTTCCGGCAGTGTTCGGATTTTTTGAAGATTTCAGCAAGGCCGCGGCAGGATGGCCCCTATTCCTTGACTGCGCCGGTGAGCGACGAGACGTAGTAGTCGACGAACAGCGAATAGAACAGCGCGACGGGAAGCGAGCCGAGCAGCGAGCCCGCCATCAGCGCGCCCCACTGATAGACGTCGCCGGAGACGAGCTCTGTCAGGATCGCCACCGGCACGGTCTTGTTTGCGCTGCTCTGGATGAAGGCGAGCGAGTAGATGAACTCGTTCCACGACAGCGTGAAGCTGAAGATTCCGGCCGAGATCAGCCCCGGCACCGCCAGCGGCAGTGTGATCTTGCGCAGGATCTGCAGCCGCGTCGCCCCGTCGACCAGCGCGCATTCCTCCAGCTCATAAGGGATCGACTTGAAGTAGCCGATCAGCAGCCACGTGCAGAACGGCACAAGGAAGGTCGGGAACACCAGGATCAGAGCCAGCGGCGAATCGAACAGGCCGAACTGGACGATCACGGTCGCCAGCGGAATGAACAGGATCGACTGCGGCACGAGATACGCCAGATAGATGCCGAGACCGACATACGGGCTGCCCTTGAACCGCAACCGCTCGATCGCATAGGCCGCAAGCGTGCTCGCGAGCAGCGACAGGAAGGTCGAAGCCACCGCGACCAGCATCGTGATCCACAGCCAGCGCGGATAGGCGGTGTTGAACAGCAGATGCTTGATGTGGTCGAGGGTCGGCGACGTGATCCAGAACGGATTGTGGGTCTTGTAGTCCAGAAGCTCCGCGTTCGGCTTGAACGCCGTCAGTGCCATCCAGTAGAACGGGAACAGCAGGATGAAAACGAAGACGGCCAGCGGCAGATAGATCGTGATGATCCTGCGGGTCTTCGAATCCCACGACATCATCTCCGGCTTGGTTGCAGCCGCGTTGACCTGATTGGTGACGACATCACTCATTGTCTGATCCCTGCTGCCATTTCCGGCGGCCGAGGCCGAAGTAGCTGAACAACGTTGCGAACACGAGGAACGGAATCATCGACACCGCGATCGCCGCTCCCTCCGCCAGCTCACCGCTGGCGATGCCGCGCTGGAACGCCAGCGTCGCGAGCAGGTGCGTAGAGTTCACCGGGCCGCCGCGGGTGATGGCGTAGACGAGCTGGAAGTCGGAGAAGGTGAAGATGATCGAGAAGGTCATGACGATGGCGAGGATCGGCATCATCATCGGCAGCGTGATGTGGCGGAAGCGCTGCCAGGGCGTCGCGCCATCGAGCATCGCGGCCTCATAGAGCGACGGCGAGATCGTCTGCAGGCCAGCCAAAAGCGAGATGGCGACGAACGGTATGCCGCGCCAGATGTTGGCGGCGATCAGCGAGAAGCGGGCCGACCACGGGTTGCCGAGAAAATCGATGTTGGTCTCGCGCCAACCCAGCACGTCGACCAGCAGATACGAGATGATCGAGAACTGCGGATCATAGATCCACCAGAACGCGATCGCCGACAGCACCGTCGGCACGATCCACGGCAGCAGCACGATGGCGCGGAGCATGCTCTTGAACGGCAGGTGCTGGTTCAACAGCAAGGCCAGCCAGAAGCCCAACGCGAATTTTCCGATCGTGGCGACGCCGGTATAGAGCACGCTGTAGAACACGGCGTTCCACCACAACGGATCACTGAGCAGGTACTCGAAGTTCTCAAGGCCGATCCAGACGCCACGCCGGCCGATGGTGGTGTCGGTGAACGCCAGCCAGATACCGAGGCCGAGCGGATAGGACAGGAACACGGCCAACAGGCCGACCGCCGGCGTCAGGCATACGAAGATCAGGAACAGCTTGTTGTCGAACAGCCGCGCCAGCGCGTTGGGCCTTCGCGTCCGGACCGCCACCTGGTCAATTGCAGTCGCTGTGGTCAGTGCCATTTCATGGTTCCGGCTAACGTCATCGAACTGGAGGCGCCGTCATGGCCGGCTCCCGCCTTCGCTCTTCGAGCTATGGCGGGCAGGCCCGGCCATGACGCGTCAGGTTTGACGACCACCTCGGTTCACGCTTCCAATTCAGCTCCGCCGATAGTAACGGCGGGCGCGGCGCTCGGCTTCCTTCGCAGCGGCCTCCGGCGTCGCTTCGCCGGTTGCCACCGACGCGCACATCTGCACCAGCACATAGTCGGCGTTGACCGCGCCGCTCGCCTGCGAGATCGGACCCTTGTAGCCGGTGTAGAACTTCGATTTCATGCTGTCCTTGAACAGCTTGACCTTCGGATCGCCGGACCAGACCGCAGCGTCCTCATAGGCGGCGAGCGGTTGCGACCAGTAGCCGCTGTTCGCATCGAGCCACGGCTCGTACTGCTCGCGCTCCAGCATGTAAGTCACGAACGCCTTGGCGGCATTCGGGAACTTCGAGTGCTTGAACACCATGGCATTCAGACACAGGCCGCCCATCGGCGCCGTCTCCGCCACGCCTTTCGGCAGCAGCTGGTGCTCGGAGTCGTCGGCGACCGGCCGCGTCGCCGGATCGTTTTTCATCGAGAAGTAGAGCGAGACGCCGTTCGCCGTCATCGAGATTTCGCCCGAGGAGTACGCGCGGTTGTTGGAGACATCGTTCCACGAGGTCGTGCCAGGAATGAAGGTCGGATAGAGCTCCTTCAGATAGCCCAGCGCGTTGACCGTCTCCTTGGAGTTGATGATCACGTCGCCCTTCTCGTTCAAGAGCGACGCGCCGTGCGACCACAGGATCCAGTTCGCAAAACCGTTACCGTCGCCCACGGCATTACCGAGCGCAAAGCCCGCCGGCTTGCCGGCAGCCTTCAATTTCTTGCAGAGCTCCAGCACGCCCGGCATGTCCTCCGGAACCTTGTCGTAACCGACGGACTGGAGAACTGACTTGCGGTAGATCAGCGGCCCTGCGCTTGCACCGAACGGAATGCCGATCCACGCATTGCTGTCGTGGCGCTTGCCGTACCGCTGGGCCATGGTGAGCCAGCCGCCGTAGCGCTTGCCTATATAATCAGCCACATCGGTGAGCTCGATCAGCTTGTCGGCATAGATGTGCGGAGCGTCCGAGAAGCCGATGATGAGGTCGGGGCCTGCACCGCTGTTCGACGTCACCGCGGTCTGCTGGTTGATGTCTTCCCAACCAACGAAATCCACTTTCACCTCGACGCCGGTCTTCTCGGTGAAGCGCTTGGCGTTGCCGCGGAAGATGTCTTCGTCCGGCTGCACGAACTTGACCGGCCGCAGCATGCTGAGTTTCGCGCCGCTCTCGATCTTGAAGTCCGGCGCCGGAACGTCCGCGACCTTGATTCTCGACTGCTGCGCGGACGCGCCGGTGACCGCGAGCGCGGCGGCAGAAACGCCAAGAGCCAATGCGTCGCGGCGAGTGAATTGATCCTGCATGACGTCCTCCTCTATCCTTTTGAATTAGTTATAGACTCCGCCTCGTCATCACGATCGAGCGCTGCATCCGCGGCCCTCGGACTGGATTGCTTCGCTACGCTCGCAATGACGTCTCCCTAGTTGATTGAAATTCGATTGCCCTTCTCGGCATCGAAAACGTGCGCCAGCGCGCGGTCCGGCATGATGCGGATGGCTTCGCCCGGTTTGGCATTGACGCGTTCGCGGAACGTACAGACGAGTGGCGTCTCGCCGACGCGCACCGAGACCTGGGTTTCCGACCCCATCGGCTCGACGAGGTGCACGCGCGCCTCAATGCCCTTGTCGGGGCTGAGATGGATGTATTCCGGACGGATACCGTAGACCGCAGGTCCGGAGCCCATGCTTTTCGGCAGTGGCAGCATCGCGCCACCCTCGGTGCGGAACTGGTCGCCGGAGATCTCGCCCTTGAGCAGGTTCATCGCCGGCGAGCCGATGAAGCTCGCGACGAACAGATTCGTCGGATGGTCATAGAGATCGAGCGGCGAACCGATCTGCTCCACATTGCCGTCGCTCATCGCCACGATCTTGTCGGCCATGGTCATGGCCTCGATCTGGTCATGGGTGACGTAGACGGTCGTCACCTTCAGCCGCTGATGCAGGTCCTTGATCTCGGCGCGCATCTGCACCCGCAGCTTGGCGTCGAGGTTGGACAGTGGTTCATCGAACAGAAACACCTGCGGGTTCCGCACGATCGCGCGTCCCATGGCCACACGCTGGCGCTGCCCGCCGGACAGCTGCCGCGGATAGCGGCCGAGGAACTGGCCCAGCCCGAGAATGCCGGCAGCGCGGTTCACTTCCTGCTGGATCCTGTCCTTCGGCGCACCGGCCAGCATCAGCGAGAAGGCCATGTTGTCGTACACGGTCATGTGCGGGTAGAGCGCGTAGTTCTGGAACACCATCGCGATGTCGCGCTCCTTCGGCGCGACATTGTTCACAACCCGGGGACCGATTCGGATTTCGCCGCTGGTGATGTTTTCCAGCCCTGCGATCATCCTGAGCAGGGTCGATTTCCCGCAGCCAGAGGGGCCGACCAGCACCACGAATTCACCGTCGTCGATATCGACATCGACGCCGTGCAGCACCTGGACGCTGCCGAACCGCTTGGTGACGCTGCGAATATCGACACTGGCCATCTGTCCTCCCGTGATGCCACGAGCTAGCTCGCGGCGATTCCTATTCCCTTAGTCGTCGTTTCTTCTTTTTGTCATCTTCGGTCGCTTCGCGAGCCGTCGCAAACTCTATCGGCGCATCAGTTTGCTATCGAATCCCAATCGGCGGAAGTTTTCATCCAGCGAAAAAGCAAACCGTCGCACCTGAACTTTAGTAGCCCCCGCATGCTCCCGACGCAAAGTTGTACGATGTCATACCACCTTGGCCAAATGTGCGCTGCAGCAAACTTGCAGTCGGCGCCGCTGCCATGCTTAGTTAGATTCGCTGCAGTGAAGCGCATCCGCAAAAAAGCGCAGCGATAAAAGCGCCTTGCCGTCGTCAAGTTTCCATATTGCGTCGGCTCAATGGGATGAGGCTTCTGCCGGGAGTGAAGCGCATGGCTGTGTACCAGAACCGCTCGGTCGGACGTGTCCTGAGCATCCTTGAGCTTCTCGGCAACACCTCCAAGGCGCTGACGCTCACCGAAATCGCACGTGGCGTGAAGCTCGATGCCAGCACGGCCTACCGGGCCTTGCGCGCGCTGTGCGAACGCGGGTTCGTCTACCGTATCGAGGCGACCCGGCGTTACGTGCTGAGCTACAACGCCTTTCGCCTCGGAAGCCCGGACCGCGTCGTCCAGGGCATCAACAACCGGGCACGCATGATCATGGTGCGGCTGGCGAAGGACCTGAACGAGACCATCCGCCTGGCGGTGCTGGAGGGCGCCGAAGCGCGCTTCTGCGCCGAGGCAGGCGTAGCGCGGCCCGGCCTGCGAATGCTTGGCGCGATGGTCGACGCACACGCCTCCGCTGCCGGCAAGGCACTGATCGCCTGGCGCTCGCGCGCGGAGATCGAGTTGCTGTATCGCGGCCGCAGCATGCACGTCTATTCCGAGCGCACGCTGCGCAACGTGCCGATGCTGCTTGCGGAACTGGCGGAGGTCCGCGCCCGCGGCTGGGCGGTCAGCGAGGGCGAAGGCCTGCGACCGGACGATCGCGGCCTCGCCGCGCCCTGCTTCGATTCCAACGGTCATGTGCGGTTCTCGATTGCGATCGCCTCGACCCGCAAGCGGCTGCCGCCGAGCCGCGACAAGTCCTGCCTGCCGAAACTGTTCGCCGCGACGCGCGAGATGTCGGATGCACTCGGCCTGCTCGGACCGGATTGGGCGCCGCCCGGCGCCACCGATTACTCCGAGGTTGCCGCGAGCTACTACAATCCGCCGGCGCGCGAACCGGTCGAACCGCGACGGCAGCCTGCGGACGTACACGCGGAAACATAGCATCGTCATTTTGCGACGTTTGTGACCTTTGGTTTGCCTGTAGCCCGGATGAGCGAAGCGACATCCGGGTGAGACGTGTCGCGGAGTCAGTTCCCGGATTTCGCTGCGCTCATCCGGGCTACGGACGTGCATCGTCGCCCCCCGTTCATATCCGGCCTGAGGCTTGCCGGTCTTCTTTGCCTTCCCTTGCCCGAAAGGGCTGTGCGGAACGCAAGGGCGTTTCACCGCGCCCGCGGCGCCGTATGCCTTTTGGGGCATACGGCAGCCGTGTGCTTTGGAAGGCACACGGCAAACCTGCCACGGAGGAGGCTCAACGCCTGCGCTCCGCACGCGATGGTTCTTTTCACGGCTTGCTGCATGTCCCCGGGCCTCGCCACTTTCGCTGGCTTCGCCCGGTTCGTGCGAACTGTCGCCCGGACATGCACTTGGACCGTCCGTCCGTCGTACCGGCGTCTTGATTGCCTTCGGGCATCACACGGATTTCT
>NZ_JAVIFX010000044.1 GCF_031157255.1 Bradyrhizobium sp. LHD-71
TTATGGATCAGAAATTCGCACGATGGACTCGCGGCAACGATGGCGCGAATTTCTGATCCACGACACTAGTCCAATATTCGGAACGATAGGGAGCGGCCGGCCATGTCGGCCGCTCTTCATTTGGCGGCTCTGCCGTGCCATTGTGAAGATGCAAGAGTGGCAACGCGACAGGGAGACGCCGCGGCGATGGACTTCAAGCTGACAGAACAACAACGCAGCATGGTTTCTACCGTGCGCGACCTCGTCGAAGGGGAGTTCAGGCCGAACGCGCAGAAATACATGGACGGTACCTTCCCGTGGCCGAACATGAAGAAGCTCGCCGAAATCGGCGTGCTCGGCATGTCGGTTCCGGAAGAGTACGGCGGCCTCGGCTTGTCGATATTCGAGACCGCGCTGATCCTCGAGGAAATCGCCAAGGGATGCTACGTCACGGCGATGGCAACGTTGGGTGAGGCTGGCGTGCAGACGCGGGTCATCTCCACCTACGCGCCGAAATCGATCAAGCAGCGTATCCTGCCGAAAGTGGTGAGCGGTGACTGCATCCTCGCCGTCTGCATGACTGAGCCGCACGCCGGCACGGACGTCGCCAATTACCGGACAAACGCCGACATCAAGGGCGACCGCATCATCCTCAATGGCGTCAAGACGCTCATCAGCCGAGCCAAGGAGGCCGGCATGTTCGTCATTTTCAGCCGCATCGACAAGAAGCCGGGGCGTGAAGGCATCGGCTGCGTCCTGCTCGAGCCCGACACGCCCGGTTTCGAAGTGACCGGAACCTACCACACCATGGGTGGCGAGAATCTGCACGAGATCCAGTTCAACAACTGCGAATTGCCGCTGGAGAACCTCGTCATCCGTGAGGACGGCTTTCGCAAACTCCTGACCGCCTTCAACACCCAGCGTTGTCTCAATCCCAGCATTTCGCTGGGGCTCGCCGAAGGGGCGTTTGCCGAGGCGGTCAAATATGCGCGCGAGCGCGAGATCTTCGGCAAGGCGATCGGTGATTTTCAAGGAAATCGCTGGAAGCTTGCCGATATGTACAAAGATATCGAGACTGGCCGCAGCATCCTCTACCGGGCCTGCATGACCGCCGATCCGTTCCCCGATCCGTTCATGGCGGCGGTGGCGAAGGTGTTCTGCAACGAGATGGCGTTGCGCGTAACCAACGATGCCGTGCAGATGCATGGCGGTTTCGGCTTCACCGACGAGTATGCGGTGTCGCGCCTCTACCGCGGTGCGCGCTATGGGACACTGGGCGGGGGTACCTCAGAAACCTTGCGCGACCTGATCGGCAAGCGGATCATGGTGTCGCACGGCGCCGACGACCTGCTGGCTTATGATATGCTGACCGGGCTCGATCTGGTCGCCTGAGACCGACCGTGCCGGAGGTACATTCATGACCGCCAACACCCCACGGGCCTTCAACTTCGACCTCGGCGAGACCGCCGATGCGATCCGGGACACCGTCTGGAGTTTTGCCTCCGACGAGATCGCACCGCGGGCCGACGAGATCGACAAGAGCAACACCTTTCCACGCGACCTGTGGCCGAAGATCGGCGCGCTCGGCTTGCATGGCATCACGGTGGAAGAGGAATATGGCGGCGCCGGCCTCGGCTACCTGGAACATTGCGTGGCCATGGAGGAGATTTCGCGCGCATCCGCGGCGGTTGGACTGTCCTACGGCGCCCACTCGAACCTCTGCGTGAACCAGATCCGTCGCAACGGGTCGGATGAGCAGAAGCGGAAGTACCTGCCGAAGCTGATCTCCGGCGAGCACGTCGGCGCACTTGCGATGTCCGAGCCGGGCGCGGGCTCCGACGTCGTGTCGATGCGCACGCGCGCCGATAAGAAAGGGGACCGCTATATCGTCAACGGCGGCAAGATGTGGATCACAAACGGTCCCGTCGCCGAGACGCTCGTTGTTTATGCCAAGACTGATCCCGATGCTGGTCCGCGCGGTATGACCGCCTTCATCATCGAAAAGGGCATGAAAGGATTTTCGACCGCGCAGAAGCTCGACAAGCTCGGCATGCGCGGCTCGGATACTTGCGAACTCGTGTTCGAGGACTGCGAGGTGCCTGAAGGCAACGTGCTGGGCAAGGTCGGCAACGGCGTCAACGTGCTGATGTCGGGTCTCGATTACGAGCGCGCGGTGCTGGCGGCAGGTCCGCTCGGTATCATGCAGGCCTGTATGGATGTGGTGATGCCTTACGTGCATGAGCGCAAGCAGTTCGGTCAGCCGATCGGTACGTTCCAGCTCGTGCAGGGCAAGGTCGCCGACATGTATGTGACGATGAATGCGGCGCGCGCCTACGTATATGCGGTGGCCAAGGCCTGTGACCGCAGCGAAACCACCCGCGAGGATGCGGCGGGTGCCATCCTCTATGCTGCGGAGCGGGCGACGCAATGCGCGCTCGATGCGATCCAGCTGCTCGGCGGCAACGGGTACATTAACGACTATCCGACCGGCAGATTGTTGCGGGACGCGAAATTGTATGAGATCGGCGCCGGGACGAGCGAGATCCGCCGGATGCTGATTGGCCGGGAATTGTTCGAAAAGCAGGCGTAAGGCTGTCGGCGCACAGGCGTCGTGGAGAAAGCAGCGGCTTCAGCGACCTGGGTCACACTTGCAGCGGTCGAACCCGTGTAAGGACCCGTGCGACTAAGGCTCAAATCGGACGTTCTCCAACACTCGGGCAATCCCATGAACCAGATGACCACCGCACCGCTGCAACCGGCGCCGATCAGCGCCAGGGTGGCGTTTACCGGCGATCGTCGCAGTTTCCTCGGGCTCGTCGCGCGCGGCGCAGGGCTCGAAATGATCACCGCCGGCTTCTACCGGTTCTGGCTGACCACCGACATCCGCCGTCATCTTTGGTCGCACACTGTGGTCGATGGTGATGGCGCCGAATACACCGGCCGGGGCAGGGAGCTTCTGATCGGCTTCCTGGTCGCCATGGCGATCCTGGTACCGATCTACATCGCCTACTTCATCCTAGGCCTCGAGGCGGAGCGGCTGCAGGCGTTCGCGAGCATTCCGCTGGTGCTCCTGCTCTACGTGTTCACGCAGTTCGCAATCTATCGCGCGCGGCGTTACCGCATGACGCGTACCGTTTGGCGTGGCGTCCGATTCTGGATGACCGGCTCCGGCTGGAGCTACGCGCTCCGCGCCACCCTCTGGGGGGCGGCCATGGTGCTTACACTCGGTCTCATCCTGCCGTGGCGCGACGCCGCCCTCGAGCGCTACAAGATGCGTAATACGCATTATGGCGACCTGCAGGGCAGCTTCGAGGGTCGTGGGTGGGAGTTCTTCAAGCGCGGCTGGTGGTTGTGGCTGCTAACGCCGGTTGCCCTGGTCACATACGTCGGCATTCCTTTCGTCTACGGTGCATTCAAAGCGATCCAGATGCGTTGGTGGCTGAGCGGATTGCGTCTCGGCGGCGTGCGGTTGGAGTCGAATCTCGGTGCCGGCCAACTCATGGGCCTTTACTGGAAGACGATCGGCTGGACCTTGTTGATATCGATCGGGCTGATTGCCTACATGGCTTTTGCTGCCGTGATGGCCGCGACGATGACCGGTCATCCACTGGACACAACGCTGTTCAGCAATCTTGACCTCCTCACCAGTGTGCCGTTCATCGCGTTCGCTGTCGTCGGTTACCTGGCTTGGGCAATGGTCCTGAATATCTTCATTCGTCTCTACCTTATGCGCGACCTTTGGCAGCGGGCTGTATCGTCGATCACTGTCCATGGCATCGAGACCGCGGCGAACGTTTCCGCCAAAGGCGATCTGGCGAGCGCCATCGGCGAAGGGTTCGCTGATGGCCTGGACGTCGGAGGATTCTGACGCTTGACCGATCCGGCGAATTCCACGCAGGCGGACGCGTCGATCGAGGCGGTGCCGCCGGCCCGCGCGCCTGTTACCTACCTCGACGGCACGTCGAGCCGCAGACGCAATGTCATGCTGCGGCTCGCCGACCGCTGCGAAATCCTCCAGGACGACGCGGTCGTCGCCTCCTGGCCTTATGCGGACATCCGGCGCGCTGATGGTCCTTCCGGCATCCTGCGGGCCATGTGTGTGTCCGCGCCGGTGCTGGCGCGGCTGGAGATTCGCGACGCAACGCTGGCGGCTGAGCTCGAACGCCGTTGTCCCTCGCTCGATGCGGATCTGCCGGGCGCGAAGGGCGTCATGTCCATCGTCGGATGGTCGGTTGCGGCGCTCGTCTCGATCGTGCTGATGGTGCTGTTCGTCGTGCCGTTCGCAGCCGACCGGCTGACGCCGCTCATTCCCTATTCGATCGAGAAGCGCATCGGTGAGGTCGCAGACAAGCAGGTGAACGTCGTCTTTGACGGCAAGACGTGTGCAAGCCCCGACGGAACGGCCGCTTTCGCCAAGCTGATGGACACGCTGCGTCGCGCAGGTGGGGTCGATGTCACGGCAGATGCCGCGGTGATCTCCAACGATATCGCCAACGCCGTCGCGCTGCCGGGCGGCAAGATCTACGTGTTCGAGGGCCTGCTCGCGAAGGCGGAAAGCGTCGACGAACTTGCCGGCGTGCTCGCCCACGAACTTGGCCATGTGAAGAACCGCGATGGCCTGCGGAACCTGATCTACAACGGCGGCACGTCGTTCCTGATCGGTCTCCTGTTCGGCGATATCACCGGTTCGAGCGCGATCATCTTTACCAGCCGTGAGCTGTTCCAGGCGTCGCATTCACGGGAGGCGGAGCGCAACGCCGATACCACCACCATCGAGGTGATGCGCAAGCTCGGCAGGTCGCCGAAGCCGATGGGAGAATTTTTGCTGCGCGTGACGGGCAAGGAAAAGGGCAAGGGGCTCGCGCTGATCTCGAGCCATCCACTGTCGGAAGATCGCCTGGTGCGGATGAGCGAGCAGGATATCTCGCCGTCCGCGCCGCCATTGCTGACGGCGGCAGAATGGGCAGCACTGAAATCGATCTGCAAGACGCCGGATAAGAGTTGATCGCGGTGCATCAGTTCGGCAGCTCGTTGCTCCTTGTGACCCAGCTCTTCACCTCGGGAAGTATCTCGGGCAGCAGCAGTCTGACATCCGCCGCCGACATGCCGGGCCGCACCCGGGGATGGTAGAGGATGTTGAGCAGATATTGATCGTAGATGCCGAAATGCCCCATGCTGACGTCGTCATTGAAGGTTGTCCACGGCACAGAATCCGTATCGTTGATCGGCCCTAGCGCCTGCAACAATTCCTCGTAGGCACAGTCTGCGAAAACGAAGTTTCCTGCATCGACCGCGAGGATGACGTTCGAATTTGCGATGGCGAAGTTGTCGTTCTTGGTGAAGCTCGACAGGCATTGCGGATCGATCGCGTCGCGGATTTCCCTGGCGCGGTCACTGCCATAGAAGGCCGAGATGGTCCGGTGGATGTCGCGGTCGCGCACCAGCGTCACCACGACGTTGGCGGTCTCGCGCTGATCGGTTACTGCGAGGTCGAGATGCTCGATCCGTCGGCCGATGTCGGCGACGACTTCGCGCATTTGCTTGCTGCGGTCCGGGCGTGCCTTGTTGTCGATGAAGACGCGCACCGGGCGATCGTACTTGCGGATCCGATCGACGTGGCCGGCAAGGTGAAACTCGGCACCGAACGCGACCTTGAAGAAACCGTCGGCGATCTCGGCGTCGGTGAACTGTTTCCTCTCGCGCTTCGCTGTAATGACGTTCTGGGCGCACGCGATCTCGGCGGCCGGCGCAAGAAGCAGCGCTGCCGCCAGGACGATGCATGTTTGTCTGCTGCGCATGCGCTACCTTAACCCATTCGCGGAGCCAGACAAAAAAGGCCGGCTTACCGCCGGCCTTCCATTCTCCAGGATCGAGCAACAGGTCAGTTTTTGACGATGACCGTGGCTCCCACCTGCACCCGATCGTAGAGGTCGATCACGTCCGCGTTGGTCATGCGGAAACAGCCCGACGACACGGCCTGCCCGATTGTTTCCGGCTCGTTCGAGCCATGGATGCGATAGAGCGTGGAGCCAAGATACAGTGCACGCGCGCCGAGCGGGTTGTCTTCGCCGCCCTTCATGTGGCGCGGCAGATCGGGACGCCGGCGCAGCATCTGCGCGGGCGGTGTCCAGTTCGGCCATTCCTTCTTGGCTGTGACCCGGTGCACGCCGGACCAGCGGAAGCCATCGCGGCCGACGCCAATGCCGTAGCGAACCGCCTGGCCGTTACCGAGCATGAAGTACAGCCGGCGTTCGCTCGTGTTGATGAAGATGCTGCCCGGCTTGTAGCTGCCGGGAATGGTAACGGTGGTTCGCGTGGCTGCACCGGAATAGCCGCCAGAGTACCCGCCAGAATAGCCGCCCGAGAAGAACTGGTACCGCTTGTTGACCGGTGAGCCACCGAAAAGCAGGTCGGGGTCATCCACCTGAGCTTGCGCAGCTTGTGCAAGTGCGATGGAGCCAATTGAAATCGTCAGAACGCGCAGCAGCCCCCTCATTCGATCCTCTTTCGATATCGTCGGTTCCGGCAAAGTTGCCGGTGAGAAAGGCCACAATTTGCCACGTTTCGCAAGAAGCGCGAGACCTCCTTACGCCAACTGCTTCGCTTGGTCGCGCGGCGCGCGATCCTTCGGTTAAAACGCCATGAATTCGGATGTTCAAGTCGGGCAAAGCGTTTGACGGAGCTTTCGAAGGATGATCTTTTCGCGAGTGGAAGCCTTAACAACAAATGAAAGCAACGGTGCAGCCATGAATGGTGCAGAAAGTCTGGTGCGAACGCTGGTCGCGGGCAAGGTCGATGTCTGTTTCACCAATCCTGGTACATCGGAAATGCATTTCGTTTCCGCGCTTGACCGCGTCGACGGCATGCGCTGCGTGCTTGGTCTGTTCGAGGGCGTAGTCACTGGCGCCGCTGATGGTTACTACCGCATGAAGGGTACGCCAGCCTCGACACTGCTCCATCTTGGACCGGGTCTCGGCAATGGCATCGCCAACCTGCACAACGCCAAGAAAGCGTCATCCGGCATCGTCAATATCGTCGGCCAGCACGCAACCTACCACATCGATTTCAACGCGCCGCTGACCTCCGATATCGAGGGTCTGGCGCGACCGGTCTCGTCCTGGGTTCGCACCTCGCCGAACGCCAAATCAGTGGCGCGTGACGGCGCTGCGGCTATCGCTGCCGCAAGCGCATCACCAGGGCAGATCGCGACGCTGATCTTGCCGGCTGATACCGCCTGGAACGAAGCGGATGGCATTGCGGAGGTCGGTGCGATCTCGCAACGCGCGGCGATGTCGGCTTCCGCGGTCGACAATGCCGCGAACGTTCTGAAGAGCGGCGAACCGACGCTGATCCTGATGTCGCATCGCGCGCTGCGCGAAGACGGTCTGGCGCTGGCCCAGCAGATTGCCGGTAAGACCGGCTGCAAGGTGATGGCTCAAGGGTCGAACCCGCGCCTTGCGCGCGGTGCAGGTCGTTATTCGATCGACCGGGTGCCTTACGTGGTCGACCTGGCGGTCAATACCCTCAAGGACTTCCGCAACATCATCCTGGTCGAGGCGGACGAACCAGTTGCATTCTTCGCCTATCCGAACAAGCCGAGCCTCCTGAAGGCCGACGGCGCCAAGATGCATACGCTGTGTGACATCGGCGGCGATTGCATCGGCAGCCTGCAGGCGCTGGCCGACGCCGTCGGCGCGAAGCCCGGCGACGTCAAGCCGCAGAAGCTTGCAGAGATCGTCAAGCCGACGGGGGCGCTGACACATGCGTCCATCGCGGCGGCCATCGCAGCGGCGATTCCGGAGAACGCCATTGTGGTCGATGAGGCGATCACCACCGGCCGTGCGTTCTTTGCGCCGACCGCAGCTGCAAAGCCGCATGACTGGCTGCAGAACATGGGCGGATCGATCGGCTATGGCACACCGGTGGCGACCGGCGCCGCCGTTGCATGCCCGGACCGGCGCGTGATCGCGCTCGAGGGTGACGGCAGCGCGATGTACACGATCCAGTCGCTGTGGACACAGGCGCGAGAGGAACTCGACGTCACGACCGTTATTTTCGCCAATCGCACCTATGAGATCCTGAAGGGCGAATTCGCCAACGTGGAGGCCGGTGCGCCAGGCAAGAAGGCGGTCGACATGCTCAACCTCGACCGGCCTGCGCTCGACTGGCTGGCGATGGCGAAGGGCATGGGGGTGCCAGGGGTATCCGTTTCGAACGCTGAGGATTTTTACAAGGAGCTGGCCAACTCGGTGGCAACGCCGGGGCCTCGGCTGATCGAAGTGCAGATGTAAAGCTGCGGATGCAGCTCTGACGCGTTGCGCCGAGCGAGCGCAACGCGTTGCTCTCGCGTAAAGAGTTCAGACTTGCCCATGCTCCCGGCAACCTGAATCGGGAGGCTTTCAAATACGGTAAAGATTAGGTGAAAAATCCTGCCTAATTATCGCCGTATTCGACGACTGCGAGCGTTCGTTTTCCCCGGGCAAGCTATTGATCTATTAGAAAAATTTTTCGACCTCCGAATTTTCGCGCCGCGACGGGAGTCCATTTTTTGCTTTTTCGAAAGGCCCCGACTGTGGCCTGCACGCAATAGCGGCAGCGACGCACAGGGATTAGTAATCGCGCCAGTCAACTGACGAGTGAACTGAACTTCGAGGTCGCTTCATGAACAAGATTTCCACCTTCCTCTGTGCTGCCGCAGCAGTGGTCGCGGTTTCGGCACCGGCCGTTGCCGCCGACATGCGCATGCCGGTCAGGGCGCTGCCGCCGCCGCCAGTCGTGCAGGTCTTCAACTGGACCGGCTTCTACATCGGCGGCTTCGTTGGTGGCGCTGTGGCCGATCGCGATGCAGAGTCCACCGCACCCGCCAGCGGCGGCGCGTTCTACAACGGCACCGGCCTGGTCAACAGCTACGAGCTGGGCACCAGCTTCATCGGCGGTGGCACGATCGGCTACAACTGGCAACCGGTTGGCTCCCAGTGGGTGATCGGTATCGAGGCCGAGGCAGGCTATCTGCAGATGAAGGATAGCGTGCTCGACATCAACGCGCCGATCGGTGCGGCGAACGGCTTCGACAGCACCCATCTGGGCGACTGGTACGCCGTGATCGCGGGCCGCCTCGGCTATTCGTTCGATCGCGTGCTCGTGTACGCCAAGGGCGGCGTGGCCTTCGTCGACAAGGAATACAGCTACGTGGACGGCTGCGTGGTCGCGCCTTGCGGCGCCTCGACGCTGCTCCTCTCCAACAGCGACACGCAGACGACCTGGGCCGTCGGTGGCGGTGTCGAGTGGGCCTTCGCGCCGAACTGGAGCCTGAAGGGCGAATACCTGTATCTCGCCACGCGCGACGACACGACCCAGTCCGCGATCGCAGGCGGCACGGGTCCGGCGGCGGGCTTCACCTGGACCAACGCTCACAGCGATCCGGGCATCCACACCGGCAAGGTCGGCATCAACTACCGCTTCTGATTTGCTTGGGGTGAATAGCTGAGTAACGAAGGGCCGGAGTGATCCGGCCCTTCTGCTTTCTAGCTGAAGCCCGTGCCGGCTCCGGCGATCGCGTTCATCCGAGCGACGGCCTGGCCGAAGCGCCTCTCGCAGTTTGCGGGAAGCTGCGCCGGAGGGTCATCGCCGGTTGCTCGACGAACAGCGCGGACAGAACTGCCGCCATTGTCGTCACGGCCACTGCAAAAGCCGAACTGGCCCAAAGGCTCCCGAGCAGGAGCACCGACAGTTGCTGGACCGGAAATGCGTACAGATACATCCCGTAGGAGATGTCCATCTTCGGTGTCAAAAGCGGGATCTTGAGCTTGCCCGCGGCGATCGCCGCAACCGGGATCGCAAATGTGAGCGCCCAGTTCAGACTGGAGAAGCACAGAAGCAGCAAGGCGATCAGACTGACGGCGATCGTGGCACGCGAAAAGCCAAATCTGGCCTCGATGACAGCGACAGTCGCACCGACAGCGAACAGGGTCGTCAAGCGCAAAGCTTCGCCCGAGACGAGAGGGCTCACCATGTCCCGGACCGTCGTGGACAGCGCTGCGCCAACCAGCAGTCCGACGACCGCCACGCAAACAACTGCCATTTTGAAGCGGGCCAGCCAGGCTAGGGCTGCGAAGCAGATATAGAGCTTGATTTCGATCGGCAGCGTCCAAAGCGATGCGTTGACTATTCCCTTGAGGTGGTTCGCATCGAAGACATCGGCCAGAACATACTCAGTTCGCATGGCGATGGCGTTCTTCCAGAAGAAGCGCCAGGGACCATCGCCCGCCGCAAACAGATAGTTTTCAATCGGCCTGCTCGTCAGAAATGCCCCGAGAACGATGCAGGCGCATACGCACACGAACAAGGCTGGATAGATGCGAAAGAGCCGGTTGATCAAGAAAGAGGTGGCCGATTTGGAGCGCATGATGCTCAGCGTATTCAGGTATCCGCTGATCGCGAAGAAGATGCCAACGCCGAGCGCGCCGAACGTCCCGATCCCGGCTATTCCGATTTCGGGTAATCCCGCGACAGCGAGTTGATGCGAGCCGAGCACAAGAAGCGCCGCGATCAATCGCAGCAGATCAAAGCAGCCGATGCGCTCCGCGCCCGGCGAAGCCGCAGCGGGCCACGTCAGGCCACCTTGAATAGACGCCGCGGACGGGCGGGAATCGCCATGCACCAGGCTGCTCCAAGCGCGGAGCGACGCCGCCTGCGCGGCTCCTCCGATAAGGGTCCAGCTTCGACAGCAGCGTCAGATCTCGGACGCCAGGCCGATCGGAGTTCTAACTTCCGCGATTTTTGGATAGTCGCCAAGTGCCGAATTGAAGTGCCGAATTGAAGTGCCGATTTGAAGGCGATCCGTCTTGCGCTTTCGGCTGCAGCGGCACCACGCGCTTCGGCGAAGCGGCCCGCCTTCGCGCTAGGGCGTTCGTTAGAGGTCGTGAAGCCCGCGCCACGAAGGCGAAGCGTGGTGGGCGCTACAGGGATTGAACCTGTGACCTTCCCCGTGTGAAGGAAATTTTGCTGTTTGATTTGTTTATGCTTTCTTCTTTGAGTGGGTGTTTTCCGCGGATTTTCCACGGGTTGGCGTTGGCAGTTCGTCGGCCCGTCTGGCCTCACTGCTGGCGACAGTGTGCGCGTAGCGAGCGGCCGATTCGGCATTCTTCCATCGCTTCGTTCGGACCAGCCCCTCAGTGTCGAGTTTGCCGTAGCGGGTCATCCATGTGCCGTAGGTGTGACAGAAGATGTGGAAGCCGCCTTCACGCCGCAGGAATGACAGGCTCGCCCGGCGCATTGCCTCACCCAGCATGTCGCGAAGGTGGCCGCTCGGGGTGAACCGGAATAGCCTTGCATTAGGCGAACGCTTGAGAAATGGAACGCCAGCATCGGCCTTCAATGCCGCTGAGTACTGTGCCGCGGTGCGCTCGATGAGTTCGACGGGTCCTTGAGGGGCTTGATGGCGGCAGCATCGGCCACGGTTGCCTCAAGGCTCGGGCCGAGCGACGCCACCTCCAGCTTCTTGAACAAGTCTTCCATGACGGCATCAATCTCGGAAAGCCCGTGCGCGAACAACTGCGCGCCGCTTCATCTGTTGCGGATGTGGGTCGACGATTGACGTGCTCTGAGGTTGTCCACCGCGCCTTTGGCGCCACCTTGCCGCCGCCGCCTTATAACTCCTCTAAAATATAGGCTTTGGCCCCCGTTGCCTGCTCCGCTAACAACGGTACGCCGGGTTGTACCATGTAATGGGGATTGGGGTGTCGGTTCGGGCTGCCGTTGTTTCAGAAGGTGGGAACCAGCAGGACCTGCCGGTCGATCTCGATGCGTTGTTTCGCGCCTATGCGTGCGATCTCAACAGTTTCGCGTTCCGCCGGCTGAGGGATCGTGAAGCTGCGGCCGACGTCGTCCAGGACGGCTTTCTTCGCTTCCTGGTCTGGAACAGGTCCCGCCCGCAGCCGGTCGGAGTGGCCGATGCCCGCAATGTCCTGCGCACCGTGATCAGCAACCTGACCATCGACCTGGTACGTCAGAAGAAGTCGCGCGGCTTCCACGATCCGCTCGACCTGGCCGGCCCCATCGCCGATCCCTATCCCACACAGGACCGCTTCCTCGAAGGCCGCGAGGCGTATCGCCTCGTCAAGGAAGCGCTCGACGCGTCGCCTCCGTTGCAGCGCGCAGCTCTCCTGCTCAATCGCATCGGAGGCCTGACCCACGCCGAGATCGCGGTGAAGCTGGGCCTGTCCCCGCAACAGGTCTCGCGGTACATCGTCAAGGTGCTGGATCGCTGCCTCGTGCGTCTTGCCGCGGGCCCCCGCTGAGAATTTTTATGTTCGAAGGGCGGGCGCTCCGATGCAAGGCGCGGCTCACTCGTTATATCGATGAGAGCCGACAGACCACGCCGGGTCCATGCCGACACCACCCAAGCCGCCGTTTGAAATCCCGGAGTCCGAGGAGCAGATCGACGACCCGCTGACGCGGGAGGCGCTGCTGTGGCTGGCGCACCTTCATTCCGGTCAGGAAAGGCCAGAAGACCGGGCTGCCTTCGATCAATGGCAGGACAGTTCGCCGGAGCACCGGCGCGCCGCCGGAGAAGCCAGGAAGATCTGGCGGCAGATCGGCACCTCGCTGGTGCCGCCCCCCAAACCGAAGACCCCGAAGCTGCCGGTCGTCATTCTCCTGGCGATCGCTCTGTCGATGATGGCGTTTGCGCTCGGCCTGTTTGGTCCGCCGCGCTCCTACCTTGCCGACTACCGGTCGGCGACGGGCGAAGTGCGCCAGGTCGTGCTGCGCGACGGCTCGACGGTCGATCTCGACACCGGCACGAGCTTCGACGTCAGCGATGGTGGCCGGACGATCACGCTCTACACCGGACAGGTTTTCGTCAATGTCAAACAGGGGCAAGGCCGGCCGTTCCAGGTGATCGCCGGGAACGTGCACGCCCGGGCGCTCGGCACCGCCTACGCGGTGCGGCGCGACGAAGATGCCGCGACGGTGATCGTGACCGAAAGCTCTGTCCAGGTGACGGACACAATGCGAGCCGACGGAACTCCGGTTCGGGTCGATGCCGGCTGGCTGGTGCGCGGCACGCCCACCGAGGGCGTCGGCATCCCGCAGCGGGCCGATGTGACCGGACTGACCGCCTGGCGGCAGGGCGGGCTGGTGTTCAAGGATCGTCCGCTTGAGCAGGTCGTCGCTGAGGTGGAGCGCTATCGCCGCGGCAGGATTCTCATTCTCGAGGAGGCCGTCCGGAAGCTGCCCGTCACCGGCACCGTGAACCTCGCGCAGACCGGCGAATTTCTGGCCTCGCTCGAGATCGTCCTGCCTGTCAGCGTGACGCAGTTGCCGGGTCTGGTGGTGATCCGGAGGGACGCTTCCCGCCATCCGTAGAAAAATTCCGGTGCCGGCCGATGCAACCGCATTCCCGTCCGTTTCTCCAGACGAGGGGTGCACGCAATGTCGCGTCGACCGCGAGATGGGGGTTGCAAGATAGTGGGGAATGGTGCGCGTTCGTCGCTCTGGGGTTGCGCCAGGGCGTTTCTGCTGTGCGGGACCGCGGCGCTGGCCACGTTGCACGGCCATCCCGCCGCGGCGTCCGGCTCGCCGAAGCCGTCAAAGCAGGCGCAGCGTGCATTCACGTCCGCAAAACATCAGTTCGAGATTCCGGCCGGATCGCTGCAGGACGCGCTGCAGGCGTGGTCGGCGACGACCAGACTGAAGATCCTCGCATCGGCCGACGACGTCCGGTCGATTGCGGTGGAAGCAGTGTCGGGGGCATTCACGGCGGAGCAGGCGCTGGCAAAGCTGCTGGATTCGACGAACCTGAAATACGCCGTGACCGGCGCGCAAACGGTCAGCGTGTTCGATCCGGGAAACACCCGCGCCCAGGCGACAGAGCTGCCGGAGATTACGGTCAACGCGCCGGCGCATAACAATCCGAATTCGACGATGACGCCGATGCCGCCTTATGCAGGCGGGCAGGTTGCGACCGGCGGACAGATCGGCATGCTCGGCAATCGCGACGTCATGGACACGCCGTTCAGTCAGACCAGCTACACGAACAAGACAATCCAGAACCAGCAGGCCCGGACGGTGCAGGAAGTCATGGACAATGATCCATCGGTCATGGCGACGGCAAGCGGCACCACACACCTGTGGGAGAATGATTCTATTCGAGGCTTTCGAACCTGGTCGTATTCTGCGGGCCGAAGTCTGAATGGTTTGCCCGGCCTGGCACCACAGTTCTCGCCCTCGATTGATTTCATTGAGCGCGTCGAAATATTCAAGGGGCCGAGCGCTTTGGTGAACGCCATGGCGGTGGCGTCCGGCAACATCGGAGGCACGATCAATCTCGTCACCAAACAAGCCTATGATGAGCCGCTGACGCAATTGACGACGCGCTACATGTCCAGGTCGCAACCTGGCGCACATGTCGATGTCGGCCGGCGTTTTGGCGTCGACAAGGAGTTTGGCCTTCGCTTCAACGGATCATTCGACAAGGGGGATACGCCGATCAGTCCGGAGCATGCGCAAAATGGCACGGCGGCACTCAATCTCGACTATCGCGGCGAACGTTTCCGTCTGTCCGCCGACATTGCGCATGTGTCTCGGGATGCCGGCGCGGGGCCAAATTACCTGCGGCCCGCCGCTGATGGTTTCCCTGTCAAGGCGCCGAATTCCGCAAGGAGCCTCCTTCCGTATTGGGCCGAAAGCTCGGTGAAATCCACTGTCGGTATGATACGCGGCGAGCTCGATATTACCGACGACATCATGGCCTATGGTGCAATCGGCGCTCAGCGAAGCGAGTTCAAATCACGCGGCATCGGCCCGGCAGCTCTGTTGGACTCCACCGGAAATTACAGAGTAGAAACGTGGCGGGAACACGGGATGACCGACGTCTTGTCGATGCAAGGCGGCCTCAGGGCGAAGGTAACGACCGACCTGGTCAAACACGACCTCAATCTGAATGTTTCCCGCGGCCGATATGAGCGTTTCCAAAATCCCTTCACAGAGGCAGAGCTATTCCCGGGTTCTATATATAATCCGGTTTTTGGCGCGGAGCCCGCGCGATCCGATTTTGGACCACTCAATAGACGTAGCGATACAACAACCTCCAGCATTGGTATCGCAGACATCATCTCCATGTTTGACGATCGTTTTCAATTTATTGCCGGAGTTCGCTACCAGACAATAGATTCCACAAACTACAGCAGGAACACCAATCTTTTCACCTCGGAATACAACAGCAACGCATGGACCCCGGCCTTCGGCCTTGTCGTCAAGCCGTGGCAGAACGTGTCGCTGTATGCGAGCTATATTGAGGGGCTGGAGATAGGAACGACGGTTCCGGTTACTTACGCCAATGCTGGCGAAGTGTTTCCGCCCTATGTCAGCAGGCAGTATGAAACTGGAGTCAAAGTTGATTGGGGCACGGTGACGACGACCCTGGCGGTGTTCCAGATCGCTCAGCCAAGCACAGTCGATATTGCCTCTACGTCGGGCGGACTCCCGACGCTTGCGCTCGACGGCGAGCAGCGGAATCGCGGTATCGAGCTGAACGCCTATGGCGAACTCATGCCGGGCGTGCGCCTGCTCGGTGGCGTCACTTTTCTCGACGCTCGCCAAACCCAAACTGCCAATGGGATCAATGACGGAGAGAGAGCGCATGGGGCGCCCAGGGTCCGGACGGTGATTGGCGGCGAATGGGATACGCCTTTCATCGACGGGCTGACGTTGGCCGGCCGCTTCACTTACACGAGCAGTCAGGTGATCAACAATTCCAAGCCGGACCTTGCAATTCCCTCATGGACGACTGTCGATCTCGGGGCGCGCTATACCTTCGCCTCGCCGTGGAATGACACACCGATCACCATCCGCTTCAATGTCGATAACGTCTTCAACAAGAGCTACTGGAAGACCGCAGAAGGCAACTACATGTATGCCGGCGTGCCGCGCACCTACCGGCTCTCCACGACATTCAACTTTTGAGCCATGGTCGTGGTTCTGCCACTGGCACTGACCATAGCCGGTTGTTTGTGCCTCTACCTCGCCAGCCCGAATCAAAAATGGCGTTCGCGGCCTCTCCCCCGAACGCCACTATGGGCTGCCGGTGGTTTGCTGCTGGCGGCCGGCCTTGCTGCATGGATTGCGGCATTGCAGCCGTTGTCCGGGTTCTTCGTAGCCCTGCATGTGGCGATGGTTTGTCTCTTCGTCTTTCCCTGTTCGGCCGCCCTCCGCAGCTTCGGGCGGAGGAACTGACATGCCGGGCGAGATGCGTCCTGACTGGTGGGGCAAGGCCAGTGCGGGCGCAGTCCTTGGCTTGGGCCTGGCGCTCTCGCTGGTCGGCCTCTACGCATATTTGGGACCGGGCGGCATCAATGCGCCGGGCGGGCGCTACTCGCTGATGCGCCATCTGGAAGCTATCATCTGGATCGCGGTGTTCGGCTTCTGCTTCCTGTTTCGCAGCGGTCGCGCTGCCTGGACATGGCTCGGCGCGGCGAACCTGATCGCCTTCGCGGCGCTGTTTGCCTGCCGCTTCTATTTTTTCGCGTGAGGGCGACATGATCCGCGCCGATATCGTCAAACTCTACAAAGCCGTCCATAGCTGGATTGGCATCAGTTGTGGTTTCGCGCTGTTCATCGCCTTCTATGCGGGGGCGCTCACCATGTTTCAGGAGCCGATCGCACGCTGGGCGTCACCGCCCGCCGTGGGCGTGGCGGCCGTGCCGCTGGACGATGCGCTTCGTCTTCTCGAATTAGTAGCCGCCGCCCATCCTGAAGCGCGGGAGGAAGGCATCACGCTGCATCTGTGGGGACACGAGAACGAGCCCGCGCGGGTAACGTGGCTCGAGGACGCGCCGTATCAAGAAGGCCAGGCGCATGAGCACGTCCATTGGTGGGCGACGCTAAAACTTGATGGCACGCTGCTGGCCAAGCAGCAGGAGCCGTCCGAACTGGCGGAATTCATCAATGCAATCCACATGCGCGCCGGGATTCCAGGATCGTGGGGATCGTATTTTATGGGGGTGGTCTCGCTGCTCTACGGCGTGGCGCTGATCGCTGGAGTGATCGTGCTACTGCCGTCGCTCGCCAAGGATTTCCTTGCGCTGCGTGTCGGCAAGAGCCTCAAACGCATGTGGCTGGACGCGCACAACGTCGTCGGCGTTACAGCGCTCCCGTTTCACATTGCGATGGCAATAACGGCGACCTCATTGAGTTTCACCGGCCCACTCTGGTCCGTGCAGGAAAGTGTTGTTTTTGGCGGCAAGCAAGCGATCCTGATGGCAGGCGATGATGAGCTATTTGAGTCGCCAAAGCCGATCGGCGAGGCGGGTGCAATGATGGCCCCTTCGCAGTTGCTTCAAAAGCTCAAGATGCAGGCACCCGATTATGAGCCCAGGGTCATGATCTTCAGGAATTTTGGAGACAGAGCCGCTGTGGTGAGAGTCGCCGGAGCCGAGCGTGGCTATGTCGGAGATTCTCATCTCGGAAGCGTCATGCTCAGCGCCGTGACTGGCGAGTTGCTCAAGGACGGCACACGTCCATCGCGTCAGGACCCGGATCGGCGCGCGTCGGAGACGTTCTACGGCCTGCACACCGGGCAGTATGACGGCGCAACGATCAGGTGGGCCTACTTCTTCCTGGGCCTCTCCGGCGCATGGCTGTTCTATAGCGGCAACCTGCTGTGGATCGAGACGCGGCGGAGGAAGGCTCGCAAAGGCGGCGAGGTCGAGCAATCGCGCTCCACGCGCCTTTTGGGCAGCGCGACCGTAGGCGTTTGCCTCGGCTGCGTCGCGGGCATCTCGCTTACCATCGTGGCGGCCAAGTGGCTGCACGGCCGCGTCGCCGATCTCAATGCATGGCACGCATATATCTACTATGCGGTGTTCCTCGGTTCGGTCGCATGGGCCTTTGCATGGGGTGTGGCGCGCTCGGCGGTGCATCTGCTGTGGCTCTGCGCAGCCGCCACGATGGCGATCCCGCTGACCACGCTCACCGCGCTGCTGCCCCCGGCGCTCGGCATGTGGGCGCATGGCAGCGCCGCAACGATCGGCGTCGATGTCGTCGCTTTCATCGGCGCGCTCTGCTTGGCCTGGATGGCGATCTCCACCGCGCGACGCGTCAAGCTCGGCCCTGCCGACAGCATCTGGTCCATCCGCAAACCGGAGAACCGCACGGAGGTGCGTGAGTCCGTCGCCATCGCGGCAGAGTAACCGGCATGGGTCCACGACCAACTCGTCGCCAAAAGCACAACAACGAACTTCCCGACCGGGGAAGTTCGCCGCAGGTTAGCCAGCTACAATTCGCTATATCTCATCTCGGACATTGTCGTAGTCCACGGCATCTTTAAGGAGCTTGGCGAAACTGATTGGGAGAACGGACAGCAAAAAATCATGGACGAAGTGACGCGTGCCGCAAACGACATCAAAGGATTTTCTGCGGCGTTCACTAAGGCGATTTGGCTGCGTAAATTCGGTCAGGAGATGATTTGCGACCAAGTCTTAGAGGTTCGAGGCGCGCCTAGAGCGGAAGAAGTTTTCATTCCGTTCTTCGTGCAAATGCCGGGCGAGCAACCATTGAGCGATCTGACAACTTTCCGCTAGGCCGCCGAGCTCCACGCGACCTCCCATATTCGTGAATAGGTTGACGCACGTCGTTTGCTGCTCAGCGCGCTTCAAGAACGCCAATTCGGCGCGCCCGGCGACAGCATCACACGATTAGCCGGGCGACCGCCGCTTTCTGGATCGTTCGAAATATTCACTGTGCGGATCGTGTCGTTGCCGTATCGGAACATCGCCTGCCGCGCGGTCCCACTGGTCCGGGCGTCTTGCCAAGCGTCGGTGCCTGAGGGGGGCGGTCAAGACCAATCGCTGCGTAATCAAACGCGGGCCGCGGGTAATACTATCGGGAACATGGCACGAACAAGGTCCACGGATTTTCCACGGATCATAGCGTCGTCTTTGCGTTTTGTTCTGTTCTGAGCTGCCGGATGAGGCAGTGCCGCCTGGCCAAAAACCGCAGGAAATCAAGCGGGAGACTGGTGGGCACTGAAGGGATCGAACCTTCGACCTTCCCCGTGTGAAGGCTTGGCCCTTATTCTGCGACCCCTATTTTTATAGGCTTTTCTGCATTCTCACATCTGACCTCACACATTTTTCACACCACCAGATGATGCGCGTACTTCAGAGACCGCAAGCAAAATCAATTATTTAGAGAAGGGGAAGCTCTTCACAATTATCGTATTGAGATCGTTTGCTTTTCCAAATAGGACTGTCCCCGTCGGTTCCTTGAACAGGCGCAGCCCGAGTAGTACGTTGTTTGCATTCCTTTCACTCTAATTCTTTTCGCATATTATCCTCCAATGTCCTGCAGTCGTGGGCCAGCAAACCCCAATCGTCATACGACGTTGAGATTGTTTGCGGATTCCGGCGGTTACTGCCAGAATCCGAAGTGCAGCAATCGGCTGTTTGTCGATACCGGCACCGAGAACGTCCATGTCGCGGAAATGGCCCACATCATCGCGGCTAGCGATAGTGGACCTCGCGCCGACGCCAAGGTCTCGGCAGTGGACAGAGGCTCATACGATAACCTGATCCTGCTCTGCGCCAATTGCCACACGACGATCGACAAGGCCGCTAAAGATTTCCCTGACGTGGTGGTCAGAGATTGGAAACGCAAACACGTCGACCGCATCGCGTCGCTATTCGGCGCGATGGAGTACGCTGACCGCGTTTCGGCGCGTGGGGCGATTGAGCCCGCGCTTGCCGAGAACCGTGCCGTGTTCGATCAGTACGGCCCAAACAATGACTATCGCGCAGACCCGGAGAGCGAGCTGGCGAAGGTCTGGCAGCGGAAGATGCGTGCGATCATACTGCCCAACAACCGCAAGGTATTGACCGTTCTGGACGCCAACAGCCGTCATCTCACCGGCGATGAGCGGAAGACCCTTGAAGCTTTTCGCCAGCACATAGACGACTTGGAAGCAAAGCACATCGGCGAAGGGACTGGCGATGTCGCCAGCCAGTTTCCTGCCGGCATGAATACCATTTTGTCGGGCGCTTAGCATGGCCAATCACACCCCAGTCGAGACGACCCAATGGGTCGCTGAGGCTCTGCGAAAAACTGATGAAGTGTCCAATGTCGATGTGTTGGATGACCAGGTGCTGCGCGTCGAGCGCACGAAATACGCGCCCTTCGTTGCGGGCATTGTCTCGAAGACCCGCGTGCACGCCGACGATATCAGACCATTGGTCGAGTCTACGCACGGTGTGGAGATCATCGCCAACGTTCCGAAGGAGGCCGTCTGGACCGGAGACGCAATTCGCCTGGCTCAGAACAATAGCGTCGCGACCGGCGTGTTCGGTGATCTTTACCGCGTGCTCGGAGAGTCGAACGTGCGAGGCTTTCAGCAGAGGGAGATCGCGTTCATCGAGCGTGGGCTACGCCAGCACGACCGTGTCACGAGTTTCGAGCGCGACTACGACAAGGTCTATCGCCTCAGCCGCAAGGGAGGGTTGCCTGATCTGACGGCCGCGATGCTGAACGAATACGAACTGACAACGGATCATATCCGCACCGCGCGTGACCGTTACGGAAAGTTCGACGTTGCCGTGAACACCAATCCGAACGGTACGATCACTCGTTCTGCCTTAGATGCTGCGAATGCCATGGGCATCGAAATCCTCAAGTGGGGTCCGTTCTTCGGACGCATCAACAAGAAATGACTGAATGCCAGAACACGCCGCTTTCAACGTTTTGCTTGAGGAGGTGCATCGGCTCAGAACCTTGGTGCCCGGCAGCCGGTGGTTCCTATTTGGATCGATCACGACGGCTAGGCGGCCAGTCGGCGACATCGACCTTCTGGTGGTTTGCGAGACGAGCGATGGGTGTGCCTTTGTCCGCTCGGAACTCGGCCCTGCTTGCTCGCGGTGGCCAATTCACCTCTTACTATTGACCGTTAGCGAGGAGGCAGAAGTCAAGTTCATCGAAGGGCAGGGCGCGATCGAGATCGCCGATTCAAGATACCGAGATGGCGCTGATCAAGGAGCAGTCTCCGATGATCGGGACAGTTTTTGGACTGCTGCTCGTTAATCGTTCGCTCGTGACTCTATCCGGTTTCGCGCCGCTGTTCGGGCTTAACGGACGCGCCTTGACCCGCATCGCCTCAATTTATGAGTACACGCCCAAGCGATGGAAAAGCCGCGGGTGGTCCAGCGGATTGCTCAATGCCGGGCGTGGTGGGCGCACATGGGATCGAACCATGGACCTTTCGCGTGTGAAGCGAACGCTCTCCCGCTGAGCTATGCGCCCTGAGCCTCTATGCACTTTTCGGAGGTCTAGCCCAGCCTCGGCGCAAGCTCAAGTTTTTTCCTCGGCTTTGGTTGAAGCACGCGGGTGAAAGCACCCTCGGGCAATCGCGAGGCGCTTCAACCTTTTCGCGATCGTCTTATGCTGACTGGTCTTGTGTGGGGAATAGTCGGCGATTGCATGGGCTGGATTATTAAGCTCGGGCAGCGGGTCTGGGTGACAGATGATCGCCTCGCTCGCAAAGTCTCCGACGCTTAGTCCGTATACAGCTATCGTTGCCCCGCCATTTTCCTGGAACAGGGTGAACGACGCCTCGGGCGTTATGGCACTGGATCGGTCAACCGATAATTTGTTCTGGTCCTTGGGCGTGGGCCTGAAGGGCTGGCTTGACGGCACTCCATCCTCAACGAATCCAGGATGGATCTGCCGAAACAAGACCTCGTCATGGTCCGACAAAGGCTGCATCAGTTTTGGCCTTTTACTCTGTTATCAAATTCATTGAGAAAGTCGGCGCTCAAATCAATAAACGGCGTTGGTGCAATCTCTCTATTGCCTTCAATCTCGACACCGTACAGCTCGACTCCTCCACTGCCGAGAAACTCGACAGTGAGATCCCAACCTTCAACCTCAAACTCAAAGGTGATCCCGCCCTCCAGCGTCGGGTAGACCTTGTACGTCCTCGATAGACTTGGTCTTCTCGAGAGAAACCGGAAGGCATTCTCAAGCGCAGCTGGCGCGATCTTGTCGCCTGAACCGTCGTGCCAGCCCGGCTCCAATCTGCCAATTTCCTCAATCCGCGTCCGGCACCGTTGAACGTGTGCGCCGATCTCTGCGTCAATTAGGCCGACGTCAAAAACCTCGACGATACTCCTGAGCTGATCGTTGTTGTCCATCTCGACTTGAAGATCGAACTGGACTTCTGATTCTATGTTTCCATCAAACTCATCTTTGACCCGATCGGCTTCAAGCGGGATCTTGATTTCTTTGTAAGTGCTTGTCGAAACGAGTATGTGCCCCCCAACGCCAACATCGTCGATTTGGGTACCCCGCAAGGTGCCGACACTTTCAATCCGAGATTGATACGTTTCTCTGACGCGAGTGATCAGGGCCTTGCGACGAACGCTATCCAGATAGACGACGCCGCCATCGGCACCTTTGGTGCCAACAAACTCGATGCGTTCGCTGTTGCGTAAACCTGAGCCGAGTTTGTTGAGAGCGCGAATGTGTTCCGATCCCAAAGATTTTGGGAACTGTCCATGACCTGCTCCGTCAATGAGGGCGACCAGTTGACCGAAAGAACTGTCGACGATGGACTCAAGCTGATCGACAAAGCCTGGAAGCGCCGCCTGCGCGGTAGATCGGTCCCAGTCCAGATTGGGGATCGCACTACCGTCTTCAATTGCGATTAGGTCGAGCGAAATGCTTTTGTCGAAGCCCTTTGGAACGCGCTGCCGATCAGCGTGTAGTGCTCGCCACTCGTCTTTCGCATAGGCAACGAGCAAATCTCGGAATGCTGGCAAATCCGTAAGCACGTCAACAGGCAAGCGCGTGCCGTTAAAGCGTGCCCCTTCGTATCGAAGTTTAAAGCTCTTGCCCAAATCGCCAGATCCGTACGTACAAAATATCTAGCCTTCAAAGCCAATGGTGCCAAACAGAAACGGCAAACACGATTACCGGGATCGTGTGAGTAGGCTAGGTGCAGCGGTGGCTTATGGCGCGGCTAAACCTCACACATTTTTCACATTTTTTCACGCAGGTTCATGCTTTGTCCTGCACGTTGATGCACATAACCGCTAAGCTGATTTCGCTAACGCTTTGATTATGAGACGGAAAATGCGCCAAGACGAAAGTTCCAAATATGGAACTCTCCGTGTGAAGGGGACGCTCTCCCGCTGAGCTAAGCGCCCGGACGCATGGTCCGCGATTTACGAAGCGCAGGGTGGGGTGTCAAGCAAGGAAGAGCCGCAAAAGGCTGCCTCACCGCGCCTGCTGCGCGCGCGAAGCCTGGTTCTGCAGGGCGCGGATCCGGTCTGCCAGCGTCCCCTTGGTCGCGGTCGGCGCGATACTCGGTGCCGGCTCCGGCGCGGCCGGCTTGTTGGCGTTCGCAGCGTTCGGGACGGTGCCGTTCGCGGCTGCGGGCTTCCCTTGCGCGTAACTTTCCTCCGGCGAGCGCGCCTCGACTGCCAGGATCGCCTCGATCGGCGAGTCCGGCCCCTCGAGCGCGATCGCGAGCTTGGCGACCTCAGCGGCGATATCGTTGATGCGCTCGCGCAGCACCGCGTTTTCCATGCGCTCGGTAGCCCACGACGATTCCGTCTGGCCCTTGATCGCGTTCAGCTCGCGCTGCATGGCCGCGCGTTCCTCGCGCGCTGCCGCAAGTTGCTGTTCCAGCACTGCCTTCTCTGCGCGCAACAGGGCTGGCGGATCCGCCGCGACGGCGGACAGCGGACGCGGATTAAGTCCGGGCGTCTGCAGGCTCTCGAGCTGCTGGCGAAGCTCGTGGTTCTCCATGCCTCGTTCGGCCAACATCTTGCCTTGCACGGCGAGACGGTTTTCCAGATCGGTGGCGCGCGCGCTGAGCGTCTCGGCCTCCTTTGTCTGTGTGGCCAGCTGCTGTTCGAGGTCGCTGACACGCTGTGCGAGATTGTCGACGCGTTCGCGCGCGGCTTTCAGATCGCGGGTCGCGCTGCTCGATTCATCGCGTGTCAGCGAAAGCTTCTGCTGCGTCTCGGTGAACTCACGCTCGGCGTCGTTGACACGGTGCTGCAGGGCGATGACCTGGGTGTTGACGGTCGAAAGCTCGACCTGCCGCGTTTCGGCGAGGTGCGAGCGGTCCGACAATGCCTGGCTGAGCTTTGCAAGCTCGTTCTGCTTCTCCAGGAGCTTCGCCTCGGCGTCGCGGAGCGACTGGGTCTTCACTGCGAATTCGTCCTCGATTGCGCCCAACTGCTCCTTGGCGGCCTTTTCGCGCGCCTCGAGCTGGAAGATCGCCGCATTCTTCTCACCGAGTTCGAACTTCATCCGATTGATGGCGTCGGACTTCTTGCCGAGCTCAGCAAGCTGGCTTGTGGTTTTGGCCTTGAGCTGATCGACGTTGAGCTCGAGGCGGCGCGCCGACATGGCGAATTCTGCGCGAAGCTGATCCTTGTCTGCCTGGATCTCCGCCATTGACAGCGGCGTCGACGCCTCCAGCCGCTTGGTGGTCAGCCGCACAGCCCTGTTGTGGACCAGTGGCATGATCGCGAGCCCAAGCAGGGTGGAGACCAGAAAACCGATCGCGAAATACATGATCGGCTCGACCATGGCGCACTCCGACAATTAAGAACTTCGTTACCATGCCATGGAGCACGCCCCGAACGCCAGCAGCACGGCGCGTTAACCTGAATCCGCGGTGTTCGCGGCCAGGGGCATTCCGGCGGAGCGGCCGAGCCGATTAGAACGGATTCCAGGTCGCGGTAGGCGTGAACTTCAGGTAGCCGATATTCGCCCCGAGCCTTAACCCTACCCCGGACCGAATCGGCACAACGACGACATTGTTGGCGGTCAGCGCCGTCATGCCGAAGCCGCCGACGAAATAGGCCGATCCATCGATGCCGGCAAAACGCTGATAGATCGCCCGGGTCGCCGGCAGGTTGTAGACGAGCATCATGGTACGGGCGCCATCACCGCCCCAGTCGAAGCCGACCGACGGTCCCTGCCAGAAGACGCGAAGGTCGCCGGCGTTCTTGGTGTAGAGTGTGCCCTCGCCATAGCGCAGGCCGGCGACGAAGGCGCCGCTGCCTTCCTCGCCGAGGATATAGCCGTTCGGCAGGCCCCAGGTGCTGACCGCGCGCTCGACGACGGAAGCCAGTCCGCGTGAAACGTTGCCGAAGAAGCGGTGACCCGCGTTGACGATCTCGTCCGGCGAAAACGTCTGGTTTGGATTCTGGCCTGGCCGCGGCGCTCCTTGGGCCGCAGCAGGCAGCGTCCCGGCGATGATTGCGAGAAGCAATACCGCGGCAAGGCGCATGACGACTCTCATAGGGGTTCCCCCGTGTAACATACCAGCCAAAGACCCGGCGTTTAACCGGATGCTGACGTCGCCCCGTCTACAATGCACAAAACGTCCCGAATCGAGCTTTTATCAGCGTCAACTATGACGTTACGGCGGCAGGAAAGAAAAGGTTCCGGATACGGGCTTCTGCGGGCGGTCGCCTTGCTGGTCGCACTCTGCGCGCCTGGTACGGTCCATGCGCAGGCGACGACCGAGCGGGTGGTGGTCAACCGCTTTACCGGACTGGCGATCTCCGGGTTCGACCCGGTCGCTTACTTCACCGAGGCGGCGGCCGCGCGTGGCTTCGAACGTTTCGAAGCGGTGCAGGACGGCGCGGTCTGGCGTTTCCGCAACGAGGGCAATCGCGCGGCCTTCCTCGGTCATCCGGAGGTCTACGCGCCGCAATTCGGCGGCTACGACCCGGTCGATGTCGGCCGCGGCAAGGCGGTTGAAGGCCTGCCTCAGCTTTGGACGGTCTATGGCCGGCGGCTCTATCTGTTTGCGAGCACGACCAGCAAGGCTGCCTTCGCCGCCGATCCGGACGGCTTCGCGGCTTCGGCTGGCCGCCGCTGGCCGAAACTGAAGCAGGAGCTTTCGCAATAGTCAGGGCGCCGCCTTGGAGGCATCGCCCCAGGCGATAAATTCCGTCACGGAAAAATCTCCTTTCCGTTCACCAAAGCGCAGTGGCTGGCCGCGGCTGTCGGCGACAAGGCCGCCGGCTGCTTCCAGGATGGCGTGGCCTGCGGCGATATCCCACTCGGAGATCGCCGACAGGCGCGGGTAGATGTCGGCAGTGCCTTCGGCGACGCGGCAGAATTTCAGCGCCGAACCGATCGGCAGGCGCGTCGCACCGGCGTGTTGCCTGATGAAAGCATCCGTCCGGCTGTCGAGGTGGGAGCGGCTGACGGCCGCGATCCACGGTCCGTCCGGCCATCGTCTGACGCCGATCGGCGTCTGGCTCGCGCTGCGTTCGCTGGGGTCCAGCGAGAGCTTCATCCGCACGGCGCCGGATCCGACGACACCGCGCCAGATAAGGCCGAGTGCGGGTGCGGCGATGACGCCGAGCAGTGGCCGGCCGGCAGTGACCAATGCGACGTTCACCGTGTAGTCGTTATGCCCGGCGATGAATTCCCGGGTGCCATCGAGCGGATCGACAATGAAGAAGCTCGCAAGATAGGGCCCCGTCGCGCGATCGACCCGTTCTTCGGACACGACCGGGATGTTCGGCAGCAACGCCTTCAAGCCATCAACGATGATCGCATCGGCCGCCAGATCCGCCTGCGTCACCGGGGAGCCATCCGGCTTGTCCACGGTCTTGATCCGCTTGACGTCGAGGATGGCCATGGATGCGCGCGCCACGAGATCGGTCAGCGGCTCGAGCAGCGTTTCCGCGGCCGCGCGATCAATCACGAATCCGTTTGCGGAACCGCTCATGGGCGTCGGGCAATGCCGATTGCCGGCATTTTGTTGTTGCTGTTCGCCTGCATCTTCGAGATACCTCGCACGTTATCTTCCGGCTTGCGGACGGTGGCGGTTTCGGGATCGCGGTATCCTGCTATGAATCGCATCTGGATGCCCTGATTCGCCGTTCCTGTTCTATGCGGCTCATTCTTGCGAGGAACAACCCTTCATGTCCGGCTCGTCCTCGTCTGCCAGCCTTGATTCCGGCGCAACTCCAGTTGCGGTAGACGCGCTCGATCTTGCGGCGCTGCTGTGCTCGCGGGTCTGTCATGATCTGATCAGCCCGGTCGGGGCTATCGTCAACGGGCTCGAAGTGCTGGATGACGCGAAGAACGCCGATGATCGGGATTTCGCCCTCGATCTGATCCGCAAGAGCGCCAGAAATGCGTCCGCGAGGCTGCAGTTTTGTCGGCTTGCATTCGGTGCCGCCGGATCGGCCGGGGCGCAGATCGACACCGGCGACGCCGAAAGCATGGCGCGCGGCTTCCTTGAAGACGAAAAGACACGGATCACCTGGAACCTGCCGCGAACCCTGCAGCCGAAGAACCGCGTCAAGCTTCTGCTGAACATGCTGATTATTGCCCAGCAGACGATTCCGCGCGGGGGCGTCTTGACGATCGACGCCCTGGGTCAGGGCGACACCGGAGGTCTTCGTATTCGTGCGGCCGGGCTCAACGCGCGGCTGCCACAAAACATTGCCGACCAGTTGGCAGGCGTTCATCAGGGCACGGTCGACGCGCATGCGGTCCAGCCCTATTACACGCGCCTGCTGGCGCAGGCATCGGGCCTGCGCGCGTCGCTGGCAATGGACGGCGACGCGGTGGTCGTGACGGCCGAATAGGCGTGCTGCTGGCCGTCGTTTAAGCTCTCTTAACTGAGGGCTCTCGCAGGCGACACTCGCGCCCGACTGCATCCTATTGGGATAACCGCGGTTTCGCGGTCGGGCGACGCTTAACTCAACCAAATATAAATGCTTTGCCCACAAACTGCCCGAATTGCAGAGAGCCGCGCCAGCGGCATCTCGCGCGCGTTTCCGGGGCACGTGTTACATGGACGATCTTCTCCGCGAATTCCTGACCGAAACCCACGAGAGCCTCGATCTCGTGGACGTTCAACTGGTCAAGTTCGAACAGGACCCCAACAACGCGAAGATTCTCGATAACATCTTCCGTCTCGTTCACACCATCAAAGGCACCTGCGGCTTTCTTGGGCTGCCACGCCTCGAGGCGCTGGCGCATGCCGCCGAAACGCTGATGGGCAGGTTTCGTGACGGCAAGGCGGTGACCGGGGACGCCGTTACACTCATCCTGTCGACGATCGATCGGCTCAAGGACATTCTCGCAAGGCTCGAGCAGACTGAAGCCGAGCCCGAAGGAAGCGATCGCGATCTGATCGATGAACTCGAGCGCATGGTGCAACAGGGCGAAGCGGCGGTGGCCGCGGTGCTGGACGCGGTCGTTAACGCAACGCAAGGCATGCTCGTTTCGCAAACCCTCGAACGCGCGCTGCGGCCCGGAGAGGTTTCGCTCGATGAACTGGAGCGGGCCTTTCGCGAGACGGTGCCGGACGTTGTCGTCGCGGCCGGGCCGGCAAAGGCCGAGCCGCAGGCCGCCAAAGCCGCCGCCAGGCCGGCCGCGAAGAAGTCCGTCATCGAGATGGATGCGCCGATGAGCGACGCCGACAAGATCGCGAACCAGTCGATCCGCGTGAACGTCGACACGCTCGAGCACCTGATGACGATGGTGTCGGAGCTGGTGCTCACGCGGAATCAACTTCTTGAAATCGTCCGCCGTCACGAGGATTCCGAATTCAAGGTGCCGTTGCAGCGCCTGTCGAATGTCACCGCCGAGTTACAGGAAGGCGTGATGAAGACGCGGATGCAGCCGATCGGCAACGCCTGGCAGAAGCTGCCGCGCATCGTGCGCGACCTGTCAGCCGAACTCGGCAAGCAGATCGAGCTCGAGATGCATGGGGCCGACACCGAACTCGACCGCCAAGTGCTCGACCTGATCAAGGATCCGCTGACGCATATGGTCCGTAACTCGGCCGATCACGGGCTCGAGAGTCCGGCCGATCGCGTCAATGCCGGCAAGCCGGAGCAGGGCACGATTCGCCTGTCCGCCTATCATGAAGGCGGCCACATCATCATCTGCATCGCCGACGACGGCCGCGGGCTGAATACCGAGGCGATCAAGGCCAAAGCGCTAGCCAACGGCATCGTCTCCGAGGTCGAGCTCGAGAAGATGACGGAAGCGCAGATCCACAAATTCATCTTTGCGCCGGGCTTCTCGACGGCGGCCAAGGTGACGAACGTGTCCGGCCGCGGCGTCGGCATGGACGTGGTGCGCACCAATATTGACCAGATCGGCGGCACGATCGAGGTGAAGTCGGTGTTGGGCGAAGGCTCGAGCTTCATCATCAAGATCCCGCTGACACTCGCCATCGTCTCGGCGCTGATCGTCGAGGCGGCCGGCGACCGTTTCGCCGTTCCGCAGCTTTCGGTGGTCGAGCTTGTTCGGGCGCGCGCGAACTCGGAGCATCGCATCGAGCGCATCAAAGACACGCCGGTGCTGCGACTGCGCAACAAGCTGTTGCCGCTGATTCATCTGAAGAAACTGCTGAGGATCGACGACGGCGCGGAGATCGATCACGAGAACGGCTTCATCGTGGTGACCCAGGTTGGCAGCCAAACCTTTGGCATCGTCGTCGACGGCGTCTTCCACACCGAGGAAATCGTCGTCAAGCCGATGTCGAGCAAGCTGCGTCACATTACGATGTTCTCGGGCAACACGATCCTCGGTGACGGTTCGGTGATCATGATCATCGATCCGAACGGTATCGTGCAAGCGATCGGCACCTCAGTCGCCAATGCAGCCCGCGATCTGTCCGATGAACATGAGGCGATGCGCAACGCGTCGAGCGATCAGATGACGTCGCTTCTGGTGTTCCGGGCCGGATCAACTCAGCCAAAGGCGGTGCCGCTGGCGCTGGTTACCCGGCTGGAGGAAATCGAAGCGAGCAAGATCGAGCTTTCGAACGGTCGGTACATGGTGCAGTACCGTGACCAGCTCATGCCGCTAGTCGAAATGGAGGGTGTCAGCGTCCGCAAGGACGGCGTTCAACCGATCCTGGTGTTTGCCGACGACGGGCGTTCGATGGGCCTTGTGGTCGACGAGATCGTCGACATCGTCGAGGAGCGACTCAACATCGAAGTCGCGAGCGGCCGCGACGGCATCCTCGGCTCGGCCGTGATCAAGGGGCAGGCGACGGAAGTCATCGATATCGGCCACTTCTTGCCGATGGCGTTCGCCGACTGGTTCAGCCGCAAGGAGATGCGGCCGTCGATGCAGGCGCAATCGGTGCTGCTGGTCGACGACTCGGCGTTCTTCCGCAACATGTTGGCGCCGGTGCTGAAGGCTGCGGGGTATCGCGTCTCGATCGCGACCAATGCGAGGGAAGGCCTTGGCGCATTGCGGGCTGGCAACCAGTTCGACGCGATCCTCACCGATATCGAAATGCCGGAAATGAACGGCTTCGAATTCGCCGAGACGATCCGCGCCGACCAGAAGTTCGGCCAAGTGCCGATTATCGCACTTTCGTCGATGGTTTCACCGGCGGCGATCGAGCGCGGCCGGCAGGCCGGTTTCCATGACTATGTCGCCAAGTTCGACCGACCGGGGCTGATTGCCGCGTTAAAAGAACAGACAACCGAGCTTCATCGCGCCGCCTGAGGACTTGAGATATGACTGCCAACGATACGGGCGCTGTGGCCAACACCACCGAATACGTCACCACGATGATCGGCGGACAATTGTTCGGCTTGCCGATCTCGCGCGTGCAGGATGTGTTCATGCCTGAGCGGCTGACGCGCGTCCCGCTTGCCTCCGCCGAAGTCGCCGGTGTGCTCAATCTGCGCGGACGGATCGTCACGGCGATCGACATGCGCGCCCGCCTCGGCCTGCCGAAACGTAGCGACGGTGCGCAGTCCATGGCCGTGGGCGTCGATCTGCGCGGCGAGTCGTACGGGCTCCTGATCGATTCGATCGGCGAAGTGCTGAAGCTGCCCGACGACGGCTGTGAGGTAAATCCCGTCAACATGGATCCGCGCATGGCGAAAATGAGCGCCGGCGTGCATCGGTTGGACGGGCACCTGATGGTCGTTCTCGATGTCGACCAGATCCTGGAGATGTCGTCGGACGCTATGGCAGCTTGAAGCGCGCACGTGCGTCACAACGAAGCAAGCAACCGGCACTTAGAAGGAGTTGCCGGAAATTTCGAGAAGAAGCAGAGGCAGTGCAATGAAGACATGTCTGGTTGTCGACGACTCAAGCGTGATCAGAAAGGTCGCGCGCCGGATTCTCGAAGGCCTCGAGTTTCAGATCACTGAGGCCGAGAATGGCGAAAAGGCACTGGAAGCCTGCCGCCATGTGCTGCCCGATGCGGTTCTGCTCGACTGGAACATGCCTGTGATGGACGGCTATGACTTCCTCCGCAATCTGCGGCAGATGCCGGGCGGCAACACGCCCAAGGTGGTCTTCTGTACGACCGAGAACGACGTTGCCCACATCGCACGCGCTCTGCATGCCGGCGCCAACGAGTACATCATGAAGCCGTTCGACAAGGACATTGTCACCGCCAAGTTTCATGAAGTCGGCCTGATCTAGCTGGCCCAAGGTGGCCGGGACGTCCCGTTCCGGCGTCACGCAATCGCGTTGTGTTGGTGAGTAATGAGTGTAGCGTTAGCGGCGCCGAACGGCGCCATCGATGCGCGGGACGAGCGTCTGCGCGTCATGGTGGTCGACGACTCGGCTGTGATACGCGGCCTGATCTCGCGCTGGATCGAGGCGGAGCCTGACATGTTCGTCGTGGCGTCCCTGCGCACGGGGCGCGAGGCCGTCGAGCACGTTGCGAGGGTCGATCCCGATGTCGGCGTGCTCGATATCGAGATGCCTGAACTCGACGGCATCTCAGCGCTGCCACTGATGCTGGCGAAGAAACGCGACCTGGTCGTCATCATGGCTTCGACGCTGACCCGCCGTAACGCAGAGATCAGTTTCAAGGCGCTGTCGCTCGGCGCGGCCGACTATATCCCGAAGCCGGAAAGCGCACGCGAGATCGGCGCCGCAGAGACCTTCCGCCGCGACCTGATCCAGAAGATCCGCCACCTCGGCGCCCGTCGCCGCCGGGCCAAACCCGTGCCGCACGGCCCGCCGTTGGTGCCGGCGCCTGGTGGCGCGCACGTGTCGCCCCGTCCGCCGGCTCCAGTGTCAGCCGGGCAGTTCACCCGGCGTCCGTTCGGCGCGACGGCTCCGCGCGTGCTCGCGATCGGCTCGTCTACCGGCGGACCGCAGGCATTGATGGCGCTGGTTACAGAGATTGGCCCGGTGATCGATCGGTTTCCGGTGCTGATCACTCAGCACATGCCGCCGACATTCACGACCATCCTCGCCGAGCATCTGGCGCGCGCAAGCAAGCGCCCCGCGCATGAGGCTGTCGACGGTGAGACCGTCAAGGCCGGACAGATCTATGTCGCACCCGGCGGCAAGCACATGCGGGTCGCCCGGCATGGCGCGGACATCGTCGTCGCGCTCGACGACGGTCCGCAGATCAATTTCTGCAAGCCGGCAGTCGATCCGCTGTTTCAGTCCGCCGCCGCCGTCTGGCGCGGAGGCGTCATGGCGGTGGTGCTGACGGGAATGGGCACGGACGGCATGCGCGGCGGCAAGGATGTCGTCTCGGCCGGCGGCAACATCATCGCTCAGGATGAAGCAACGAGCGTGGTGTGGGGAATGCCCGGTGCAGCGGCCCAGGCGGGTATTTGTGCGGCAGTTCTACCGCTCGGCCAGATCGGCCCGAAGCTGGTGCGTGTGTTTTCCGGAGATCGTTCGTGACGCCATCCGAGTACGAGTACCTGCAGAAATTGCTGAAAGAGCGCTCCGGCCTCGTTCTCTCAGCCGACAAGCAATATCTGGTTGAAAGCCGGCTGATTCCCCTCGCGCGGCGCAAGGGCCTGACAGGCATCAGCGATCTGGTGGCGAAAATGAAGTTCGGCGGGGAGCCGCTGATCGTCGCCGTGGTCGAGGCGATGACGACGAACGAAACTTTCTTTTTTCGCGACAAGGTGCCGTTCGAGCATTTCCGCGACACCATCATGCCCGCGATGCTGCAAGCGCGCAAACACCGCCGTACGATCCGCATCTGGTGCGCGGCGAGCTCGACGGGGCAGGAGCCATACTCACTGGCGATGATCCTGAAGGAGATGAGCGCATCGCTGCACGGCTGGCGAACAGAGATCGTTGCCACGGACCTGTCGCAGGAAGTGCTGGAGAAATCGAAATCGGGCATCTTCAGCCAGTTCGAGGTGCAGCGCGGCCTGCCGATCCAGATGCTGGTCAAGCATTTCACGCAGATCAACGAGACATGGCAGTTGTCGCCTGAAATCCGTGCGATGGTTCAGTTCCGGCAGCTCAACCTGCTGCATGATTTCTCGCATCTCGGCACGTTCGACGTCATCTTCTGCCGCAACGTGCTGATCTATTTCGATCAGGACACCAAGGTGAACGTGTTCAATCGCCTCGCCAGAGTGATCGAGCCCGACGGCTTCCTCGTGCTCGGCGCGGCCGAAACCGTGGTCGGCCTGAGCGCCGGCTTCAATCCCCATCCCGAACGGCGCGGGCTCTACCATCCGGCAGCGCCGACAGCGAAATCGCCGTCGATCGTGCCAATGATCTCGAACGCGCGGTTCGCGCAGGCCGGGCGCTAGTGTGGTTCAGAAATTCGCTCTCTGCCGCGAATCCGAGGAGCGAATTCTGAGGCGCCCGCTTCGGGACACCAGCGCTATTTCACCTCGATCTTACCCCTCATCGCCGGGTGCAGGCTGCAGATGTAGTCGTAGATGCCGGCATCGGCGAGCGTCAGCTGCGTTGTCTGGCCCTTGAGCATGATCGACGAACGCTGCGGCTTGGCTCCGGTGATGGTGATCTGATGCGGCGAGGTGTCAACGTTGTGCCAGGTGACGGGCTGGCCCTTGTTGACGACGACAGTCGCGGGGCCGAACTTGAAGTCGGCGATCGAGACGTCCCTGGGAGCGGGCACGGACTGGTCTGCCGCGCTTTCGGGCGTGCCTTTCAAGCTTGCAAGCGAAATGACAAAATCCTGCCCCGCATGCGGCTTGTGACACTGGAAACAGCCGGTCAGGTTGGCCGTGACGCTCGCCTGCCTGTCCGGGCCGAACACCTGATATTCCCATTCGCCGTTGCGAAGGTCGTCGCTGTATCCTCCGCCCCAGCCGTCGCGCTTTTCCATCACCGCGTAAGCGACGAGGTCTCCTTTTCGGAAGCGGCCGTCCGCGTCCCTGATCGGATTGCCCGCAGAGTCCAGCTGCGCCTTGTATTGGACGAGCGTCAGCACCGCGCCGCTCGGGATGGGCCGGCCCTTGCGCACGGCCTCGACCGCGGCAGGTGCCGCGTAGAGTTCACGATATTGCTTGATGTCATGACGATCGAGGGTGGCGTAGCGCACGCCCTTGTCGAAGCCTTCCGGGAACGCGACTTTGTCGCCGCCAGCGAGCGCCGCGTATCCAAGCAGTGCGCCGGACACAGAGCCGAGTGCGACGGCCGCGGCCAGCCCGAGCGTCCTCATACTCTCCTCCTTACGTGATGCGACGCAGGCCCCGGTCTGCAGCCAATTCGTAATAAAACGATTTTCGTTACGTTCTGGATTTGAGTGTTTTTGAGCTCCGGATCGGGAGCACACGGTGCGGCGATTTGCGCAGCCAACGCACCTATCTTCCGTATTGCCGCGGCAAAAAATAAACCCCGCCGGTTTGGGCGGGGTTTCGGAGGAAGCCTTCAGAAGGCTCAGGCGGGTATGCGCTCTTCTTCCTCGTGCGGCTCGCGCAGCACGTAGCCGCGGCCCCACACCGTCTCGATGAAGTTGCGGCCTTCGGAAGCATTCGCCAGCTTCTTGCGCAGCTTGCAGATGAAGACGTCGATGATCTTCAGTTCAGGCTCGTCCATGCCGCCATAGAGATGATTGAGGAACATCTCCTTGGTCAGGGTGGTGCCCTTGCGGAGCGAAAGCAGCTCCAGCATCTGGTATTCCTTGCCGGTCAGGTGCACGCGCTGGCCGCCGACTTCCACCGTCTTGGTGTCGAGATTGACGACCAGATCACCGGTCTGGATGACCGACTGGGCGTGACCCTTGGAACGACGGACGATCGCGTGGATGCGGGCGATCAGTTCATCCTTGTGAAAGGGTTTCGTCATGTAGTCGTCGGCGCCGACGCCGAGACCCTTGACCTTGTCCTCAATGCCGGCGAGTCCGGAGAGGATCAGGATCGGCGTCTTGATCTTGGAGACGCGCAATTGTTTCAGCACGTCGTAGCCGGACATGTCCGGCAGGTTCAAGTCGAGAAGGATGATATCGTAGTCGTAAAGCTTTCCGAGATCGACGCCTTCTTCGCCAAGGTCAGTCGTGTAGACGTTGAAGCTCTCCGATTTGAGCATCAGCTCGATCGACTGCGCGGTGGCGCTATCGTCTTCAATCAGCAGAACGCGCATGCCAGTCCCCTCTATCCGCCGCTCCGGGCGTCAGGTCGGCGCGAATAAAAGCCGCGCCGTGGAATAACGCCTTTAAACAACTGATTCGGACCCTGACTGGAGATGGTTAACAAATCCTGATTCCCGTCCGCAAGAGTCTTGCGTGCTAATTCTTCCGAATCGCACTAAGATGTTGCAGCAAACCAGTTTTTCTTCCCCACTCGTATTCAGACCCCGCTTTAGGACTCGGCGGTAACCGATTCACCCGACTCGCACCCCTGTTCTGAAGGCACGGGTCTTCAGTCATCAAAGACAGTGACGCAATGATTAACGATGCGGGTAAACACGGGGTTAAGGGAGCTGCGCCAATTGTCGGAGACTTAAGGCTTTCGCAATGAAGGCGCTGGCCGAACAGATCGCCGAGATCGATTCCGTCAACATCTATGGCCGCGTTGTGGGCGTGCGCGGCCTGATGGTCGAGGTTGCAGGACCCATCCATGCGATGTCAGTCGGCGCTCGACTGGTGATCGAGACCAGCACGAACCGCTACATCCCCTGTGAGGTGATCGGCTTCGCCGGCGCCAACGCCGTGCTGATGCCGTTCGGCAGTCTCGATGGCGTGCGTCGCGGCTGCCGCGCGAGCCTTGCCACGGCGGCCGGTCAGGTGCGGCCGTCTGCAGCCTGGCTCGGTCGAGTCGTCAACGCCATGGGAGAGCCGATCGACGGCAAGGGAGCGCTGCCGCAAGGCGCCTCGCCAGTCCCGTTCCGGAATTCGCCGCCGGCGGCGCACGCACGCAAGCGGGTGGGGAGCCCGCTCGATCTGGGTGTTCGGGCGCTGAATACCTTCCTCACCTGTTGCCGCGGCCAGCGGATGGGCATCTTCGCAGGCTCCGGCGTCGGCAAGTCGGTGCTGCTGTCGATGCTCGCCCGCAATGTGGACGCCGATGTTTCCGTGATCGGCCTTGTCGGCGAACGCGGCCGCGAGGTGCAGGAATTCTTGCAGGACGATCTCGGCGAAGAAGGGCTTAAGCGCTCTGTGGTCGTCGTCGCGACGTCAGATGAGCCGGCATTGATGCGGCGGCAGGCGGCCTATCTGACGCTGGCGATCGCGGAGTCCTTTCGTGACGACGGCAAGGATGTGCTGTGCCTGATGGATTCGGTTACGCGCTTTGCCATGGCCCAGCGCGAGATCGGCCTGTCTGCGGGCGAGCCGCCGACCGCGAAAGGCTATACGCCGACGGTGTTCACCGAACTGCCGAAGCTGCTCGAGCGTGCCGGCCCCGGCACCGGCGACGGCACCATCACCGGCATCTTCACGGTGCTCGTCGACGGTGACGATCACAACGAGCCGGTTGCCGATGCTGTTCGTGGTATTCTCGACGGTCACATCGTCATGGAGCGCGCGATCGCCGAGCGTGGACGCTATCCGGCGATCAATGTCTTGAAGTCGGTCTCGCGCACGATGCCGAGATCGGCGCATCCGGACTATCGGCCGGTGATCACGCGCGCCCGTCAGATCATGGCGGCCTATGCCGACATGGAAGAGTTGATCAGACTCGGCGCCTATCGTGCGGGCTCCAGCGAGGAGGTCGATGAGGCGATTCGCCTGCACAAACCGCTGGAAGGCTTTCTTGGCCAGGCCAAGGACGAGGCGACCGGGTTAATCGCTGGTTATCAGCTGCTGGCACAAATTCTAGGGCCTGTGGAAACGGAACGCTAACTTTGTCGGCCCATCATCCCGCGCGAAGTAGCGTCGGCGGGCCTTGGAAGGCCGCCAACACAGTCCCGTTTCACAAGGGACTTCGGGGGAGTATGAGTCGATGAAGTCACGAGAAACGCTCATCCGTCTGAAGAAATTTCAGGTCGATGAGAAGCGCCGGCGAGTTGCCCAAATCGAGGGAATGATCGCCGACTTTCAGCGCATGATCAACGAACTCGATCGAGAGATCCAGACGGAGCAGGAGCGGGCGGGCATCAGTGATCCGTCGCATTTCGCCTATCCGACTTACGCGAAGGCTGCGATCCAGCGGCGCGAGAACCTGCAGCGATCAGCCGACGAACTGAAGAGCCAGCTCGAAGATGCCAAGAACCATCTTGCCGAGGCTTTCGAGGAATTGAAGAAAGTCGAGCTGCTGGATGAGCGCGACCAGGCGCGCGAACGGGCCGAGGAGAGTGCGCGCGAACAGGCTGAAATGGATAACATCGGCCTGATGCGTTCGCGGATGACCGCGCTGGCCTGACGGCTCGCTAGTCCTCAAAATCTACCGAAAGGGTCAAGACCCGAGCGAAAAGCTCGGGTTCGTCGTTTCTGGCGGTTGGACTTCGCGAAGTGCGGCAGTATGCTTAACGAAAATTCACCGCTTCCTTCGAGGGAGCAGGCGAAATCGGCTGGCCGGCCCGCGGCCGCGGAGGGGTAGATCTCGAAATGCTGACGCCGGCAGAATTGGTCTGGCTGATCGCGGCTGTCGCCAAGGGTGACGAAGTGGCGTTCGAGCGCCTGTATGTGGCGACCCGCGCGAAACTTTACGGCGTCGTGCTGCGTATCTTGCGGCGACAGGATCTCGCCGAGGAGGTCATCCAGGAGTGCTATATCAAGATCTGGAGCAGCGCTGGGCAGTTCAACCCGAGCTTGTCGTCTCCGATCACCTGGATGGTGTCGATCGCCCGCAACCGTGCGATCGATCTGGTGCGCAAGCGCAGCGAGGCCTCGCTGGAAGACGAGCCGGAAGCCATCGAGGTGGCGTCCGACACGCCCGACCCGCTGGCGCGCCGCGAAATGAACGAAGAGCTCAAACGGCTGTTGGGCTGCGTAGGCAAGCTGGAGCCCGAACGTCAGCGTCTTGTGCTTCTTGCCTACTACAACGGATGGAGCCGCGAGCAACTGGCCGAGAAATTCAACACGCCTGTGAATACCGTGAAGACGTGGCTTCGCCGGAGCATGCTTGAAATCCGCGAGTGCCTGGGATTGGCATGATGAGCTACGACGAAGACCATATCGCGATGGCTGCCGAATACGTCCTTGGGACGCTGGACGGCGAAGAGCGCGCGCAGGTCGAAACCATGATGAGCGCCGATCCGGAGTTCAAGCTCCTGGTCGAGCAATGGGAGCGTCGGCTCGGCGAATTGCATGCGATGGTCGGTGCGGTTGAGCCCGCTGACGAGGTTTGGCGCAAGATCAGGACGGCGGTAACCGCGATCAAACCCGAAGCTGCGATGCGGCTGCCGGAGGTCACCTCGGTTTCGGCTGCTGTGCCGCCGTCGGTCAATGAGAATACGCCGGATGGCGGAAACGTCGTGCCGTTATCGGATCGCACCAGGCGCTGGCGCAGTCTGGCACAGTTGACGACGGCGCTCGCCGCCGGACTTGCAGCCTTCATAGCGGTGCAGGCCTATCGGCCCGATCTCTTGCCGGAGCGGTTGCGGCCGCAAGGAAAGACAGAGTTCGTCCAGGCGCCACAGGCTGCGCAATTCGTCGCCGTGTTGCAGCGTGATGGCGGACCGCCGGCCTTCATCATGACGATCGATACGGGCGCGAAAGAGTTCACTGTGCGCAGAGCTGGTCCAGAGGCTCCTGCAGGCCGCTCCTATGAGCTTTGGATGGTGTCCGACCGCTTCGCCCAGCCACGCTCGCTCGGCGTGATCGGTCCGACCGACTTCACCACCAAGCCCGTGTCGGCGTTCGACAAGGATACGATCCATGCGGCGATCTACGCTGTCACGGTCGAACCGGAAGGCGGTTCACCGAGCGGCGCGCCGACCTCGGCGCCGATCTATGCGGGCAAGCTGATCGAGACGGTGCCTGCCGCCTCGACACCACCGCCGGCGAAGCGTTGATCTGCGAGCCTATTCGCTTCCTGATCCCAAAAAAGAAAACGCCCCTGGGGGAGGGGGCGTTTTCCGTAGAGTCACTTGGGGGTCGTCTACTTACTTTCTAGGCGTTGGGGGTCCGCCTAACCACCCGAGGCAACCGTTGGGGGGCGCAAGAAGCCTCGGGAATTCGAATTCCTTTCTCCGTGCTAGCGAACGACCGACTGATCGGTCTTCGTCACCATCACCGGCTTGCCGGCCTTGATCACCTGAATTCGGTCCGTCTGCGCATAGGCTTCGCCGGCGTTGAAGCGCGCGGTGATGCCGATGCCAGCGATCGCCGTCGCCGCCACGAGCGCAACCACAACAATCTTCAAGTGGGTCGCTCGATCTGCACTGTAAAGCGAGTGGTTCATTCCGAGCCTCCGCTGCCTTGCCGCTGCGTTAATGGTTTGTAAGCGCAGCCACCTGGCAGGTTCATTGTCGTGGGGATGAACGTAGGCCGAGGAGACGACGTTCCAAAGGGGACCTCACAAGCACGTGAGATTTCGTGAAACTCGATGAACGCCGTTTGCGTGTTGTATTTACGCAACGTTCGCAAAACAAAAGCCTAACGAAATGAATGACTTGCGGTCTTGTGTCGGAACCGGCTCCCGGCAACGATGAGGTTCCCAAACCCGATCGGCACCCTTGCCGACCGCCATCGGCTAGATGCTCCCAACAGTCTTAAGTCTGGCGCGCGGATGGATTTCCGACTGCGACATCACAGATGTTTGAGCGCGGAACCGCTCCACCAGCGAGCGGACGAAGGGCCGGATCGCCGCCGACGTAACCAGCACTGGCGCTTCGCCTTCACGCGCGGCCTGCTCGAAACGTTCGCGCACGAGCGAAATGAATTCGGACAGTTTTGATGGCTGCATTGCGAGGCTGCGTTCCTCGCCGGTTCCGATGATCGACTCGGCGAATGCCTGCTCCCACTTTGCCGACAAGGCGATCAGCGGCAGATAGCCGTTCATCGAGGTGTGTTGAGCGCAGATCTGCCGCGCCAGACGCGCGCGGACGTGCTCGACGATGGTCGACGGATTGCGCGAGAACGCGACCGCGTCGGCAATGCCCTCGAGGATGGTCGACAGATCGCGGATCGAGATCCGTTCCGCGAGCAGGAGTTGCAACACGCGCTGGATGCCCGAGACGGTGATCTGCGCGGGGACGATATCCTTGACGAGTTCGGCCTGTTCTTTCGGCAGCTCTTTCAGGAGTTTTTGAACCTCGCCATACGACAGGAGGTCGGCCACGTTGTTCTTCAACAGTTCGGTCAGATGCGTGGACAGGACAGTCGCGGCATCGACGACCGTGTAGCCCTTCAGCGAAGCTTCTTCCTTCAGTGCGGCATCGATCCAGGTTGCAGGCAGGCCAAATGTCGGCTCGGTGGTGTGAATGCCTGGAACCGAGACCTGTCCGCCCATCGGATCCATGACCATGTAATTGGCCGGCCAGATGCGGCCCTGGCCAGCGTCGACCTCCTTGATCTTGATGATGTAGGTGTTGGCCTCCAGCTGGACGTTGTCGAGGATGCGTACGGACGGCATCACGAAACCCATCTCGATCGCCAGCGACCGCCGCAGCGCCTTGATCTGCTCGGTGAGCCGGTCGGTTCCGTCCGGCGCATTCACCAGCGGCAGCAGCGCGTAGCCGAGTTCGATCTTCAGATCATCGATTTTCAGCGCGGACGCGATCGGCTCTTCCGCCGCAGCCTGGGCTGCTGCGGCTGCCGGCGCGTCGACGGCGGCCTTCGCGTCGGTTGCGGCCTTTGTGCGCAGACGCTTGTTCGACGCCCAGGCCAGGTAGGCCGCACCACCACCAAGCGCCAGGAACGGCAGCATCGGAATGCCGGGCAGGGCGGCGAGAATCAGCATGACGCCGGCCGACATGCCGAGTGCGCGCGGATAGCCGGAGAGCTGGCCGATCAGTGCCTTGTCGGCGGCGCCGGTGACGCCAGCCTTCGACACCAGAAGGCCTGCAGCAGTCGAGACGATCAGCGCCGGAATCTGCGTGACGAGGCCGTCGCCGACGGTCAGCAGGGTGTAGGCGCGCGCGGCGTCCGCAAAACCCATATTCTGCTGGGCGATGCCGATGATCATGCCGCCGATCACGTTGATGAACACGATCAGAAGACCTGCGATCGCGTCACCGCGCACGAACTTCGAGGCGCCGTCCATCGCGCCGAAGAAGCCGCTTTCGTCTTCGAGCTCCTTGCGTCGTTCCTTCGCCGTCTTTTCGTCGATCAGCCCCGCCGACAGGTCGGCGTCGATGGCCATCTGCTTGCCGGGCATCGCATCAAGGTGGAAGCGCGCCGCCACTTCGGCGATGCGGCCGGAGCCTTTGGTGATGACGACGAAATTGACGATGACCAGGATGATGAAGACGATGAGGCCGATCACGAAGTTGCCGGCCATCACGAAGTTGCCGAACGCTTCAATAACGTGACCAGCGGCGGCCGAGCCTTCGTGGCCGTGCGAGAGGATCAGCCGTGTCGAGGCGAGGTTGAGCGACAGCCGCAGCATGGTCGAGATCAACAGCACCGTCGGAAACGACGAGAACTCCAGCGGCGCCTGGATGAACAGCGACGTCATCAGGATCAGGATCGACAGGATGATCGAGACGGCCAGCAGCAGGTCCAGAACGAGCGGTGGCAGCGGCAGGACCAGGACGACGAGGATGGTCAGGACACCGATCGCGAGCGCGATATCGCCGCGCCGGAGAAGATCAACGATATCCTTGAGATTCAGACCGCCTGCGGCTGCGCCGCCTTGCCCCGCCGTGACATCGACCATCGTCGCCGCATCTTCCCGCGAATGGCGCGCCTTGGCGCCAAAGATGTGCGCAGCGGCCGATAGGCCGCCGGCTCGAAAGTGAGGCACCGTGCTGGCGTCCACGGGGCTCCCCGCTTCAGTTGGCCGACGACACTCGACTTCACCCGGCAAAATTTGCCCAGTTTATGGTTAGCAAAAGGTTAAAGCGCTGCGTTTGCTCGCTGATTTGCTTCGACGTCCGGCTTCAAGAGAATATTGTTCTTAGAGTGCTTGATATTTAGGCAGCCCGGGTCAAATGTCCGCGGCCCATGCCCGTGCTCGATTCCCCCCTAGCTCCCGTCGCGTTTACGCCCGACTCGGCCGCCGCATGGCGGCGGCTCGCGCTTGCGCTGCTGATCGGCACGGTGGGCGGCGTCGGCATGTGGTCGGTCGTGGTCGTGCTGCCGATCGTGCAGGGCGAATTCGCAGCAAGCCGGGCTGATGCCTCGCTCGCCTTCACCATGACAATGCTGGGTTTTGGCGTCGGCGGTGTCGCGACGGGCAGGCTTGCCGATCGGCTCGGCATCCTGCCTGCCATTACGATCGGTATTGCAGCGCTGTTTTGCGGCTACGTCGGTGCGGGCCTGTCGACTGCGCTGTGGCAGTTCACGATCATCCATGTGTTGATCGGCCTCGGCGCCTCGGCGACGTTTGCGCCGTTGATGGCGGAAGCTTCGCACTGGTTCGTCAAGAGGCGAGGCATTGCTGTGACCATCGCTGCGAGCGGTAACTATCTCGCCGGCGCGATCTGGCCGCCCCTCGTCGAACGCGGGACCGCACTCTACGGGTGGCGCGCGACGCATGTGGCCATCGGCATCTTCTGCGCGATCGCCATGGCTATCCTGCTGCTGATCCTGCGCTTCAGCATGCGTGGAACGGCGCGGCAGACACAGGCGGCGATGCGGCCGAGCGTGAACGTGGGCATCAGCACCAATGCGCTCACGGTGATTCTGTCGATCGCCGCATTCGCCTGTTGTGTTGCGATGGCGATGCCGCAGGTGCACATCGTCGCCTACTGCGGCGATCTCGGCTACGGCGTTGCGCGCGGCGCAGAGATGCTGGCACTGATGCTGGCCTTCGGCATCATCAGCCGGATCGGTTCAGGTTTCATCGCGGACCGTTACGGCGGGATGGTGACGCTGCTGATCGGCTCGATCGCCCAGGCGATCGCACTGATCCTTTATATCTTCTTCAATGGGCTGACATCGCTTTACGTCGTCTCGGCCCTGTTCGGCCTGTTTCAGGGTGGGCTCGTGCCGAGCTACGCGCTGATCGTGCGCGAGACCATGCCGGCGAACGAAGCTGCTACGCGCGTCGGCATCGTCATCATGGTTTCGGTGGCGGGCATGGCGTTCGGCGGCTGGGTCTCGGGCCTGATCTTCGACGCCACCGGCTCCTACCGCGCTGCCTTTCTCAATGGCGTGGGCTGGAACGCGCTCAACATCGGCATTGCGTTGATGCTCCTGTTCCGATCACGCCGCCGGCCGGCGTTCGCCTGAAATATGCCCTTAAGCGACGCCGACCAGCATTTGATTGCGCAGCAGCGTCGTTGTAAGGGTGCAGTCTCGCCGCACGCTCTGCGGCGGCGCTCCTGAAAAGGGCCTGTAGCTCAATGGTTAGAGCCGGCCGCTCATAACGGTCTGGTTGCAGGTTCGAGTCCTGCCGGGCCCACCAGCGAAATCAAACACTTGGAAAATCGCAACTTTCTTGCGGGACCGCCATCCGAATTTTCCTAGTGACCTGACCTGCCGCTAAGGCACACTGTTTTTCGTTACGATGCTCATCTTTCTTTCGTCGGCTTGCCGCGTGCGATGACTCTTCGCCACTGATCCACCGAGGTCAGATTTTTTCGCCACGTGGCAAAATTGTTTTGCGTTCGGGCAGCTTTTTTCGATGGTCCAGACCGGGCCTGCTACTGCGGATCAAACGGAGGAATCCATGGCAGTAGATCGTCACCGCAATCCGCTCTTCGGTCCAAATCGCTTCAAGCTGGGTGTCTTCAGTGCCAATTGCGATGGCGGGTTGACCATGAGCCTCGCGCCCGAGCGCTGGAAGGCAGATTGGACCGACATCGTCGCAATGACGCGCATTGCTGACGACGCCGGACTTGAATTCATCCTGCCGGTTGCGAAGTGGCGCGGTTATCAAGGTAAAGCAAAAATCTATGGTCGCTCGTTCGAAACATTGACCCACGGAGCGGCTCTTGGTGCATTGACGCGCAACATCGCAATCTTCTGCACCGTGCACGTGCCGCTGGTTACGCCGGCATTCGCAGCAAAGGCCATGGCGACGATCGATCACGTTACCAATGGGCGTGCCGGCCTGAACATCGTCTGCGGCTGGAATCAGGAAGAATTTGATCTTCATGGTGTGACCATCGACCAGGACGCACGCTACGATCACGGATTGGAATGGTTTCGAATCTGGTCCAAACTGCTGGAAGGCGGGCCCGAATTCGATTGGGACGGGCAGTTCTTTCACCTCAAGCGGTTGCACACTGACCCGCTTACGATTCAACGGCCTTGGCCGGCGGTGATGTCGGCCGGCTTTTCACCCAAGGGGAGGGACTTCGCGGCTCAGGCAGCCGATGTTCTGTTCACCAACGTGACGCAACTGGGACAGATACCCGGAGTGGTCGGCGATATTCGCGACTACATGGCGTCGCGAAACCGAGATATCTCGGTTTTCACCATGGCGCATGTCGTCTGCCGCCCGACACGGCGCGAGGCGGAGGAATTCTTCCATTACTTCGCCGAAGAGATGGCGGATGAGGAAGGCCAGAACTATTACCGCGAAAAGCGAGGCACCACCGCCGGCAGCGGCAAGACCACCGTTGCCCGTCCGTTCGACACACGCTTTCATCTGGCAACGGGCAAGCGCTATGCCGGTGCCTATCCAGGGGCCTTTCCGCTGGTCGGAACCCCCGACGACATCACCGCCGAGCTGGTGGCGATGAGCGAGGGAGGATTGGCAGGCAGTGCGATCGCATTCCTCGACTACCTGAAGGAAATCCCTTTCTTTGTGCAGGAAGTGCTGCCGCGACTGCAACGCGCGGGGCTGCGTCAGCCAGTATCTACGGGTTGATTGGAGTGGAGTCGTCGCGCTCGCCGAATTCTTCACTGAGGAAGTCGAGAAAGACGCGAAGTTTGGCAGGCATGAACTTGCGGCTCGGCAAGACGACATAGAGGTCTGGATCGACCGAGCGCCATTGCAGCAGCAGCGGCACGAGCCGGCCGGCCTGCAAATCCTCTTCGATGAGAAAGTGTGGGCTACGGACGACTCCAAGACCGGCCAGTGCCGCAAGGCGCAAGGTTTGGGCGTCGGTCGACCGCAACTGGCTGGTCGGTGCAACGGCCACGCGACCTTCCGGTGTGTCAAACTCCCATTCGACGACCTCGCTGCCTTGAGCATAGAGCAGGCAGTCATGACCGGTTAGGTCCGCGATTTCCTCCGGCCGGCCTCGTCGCGCCAGATAGTCGGGCGCAGCGCAGACCACTCGATGCAGCCGCCGTAGCCGTCGCACGATCATCGTCTGGCCGACCGGATCCAGAAACTGCACCGACGCGTCGTAACCCTCCTCCACCAAATCAGGCTGACGCTCGGTCAGGTTCACCTGCAAGGTCAGCTTCGGGTACCGACGCAGAAAATCAGGTAGTCGCGGTGCGATACGGAACATCCAGAATAGCGAGGTCGAGCTGACCCTGAGTGTCCCTTCGGGCGCCAGGACACCATGACTGGCCGCAGACTCGGCCAGCTCGAGTTCCGACAGAGCACGCAGGCAGTGATCCAGGCAGATCTGTCCGGCCTCGGTCAATCGCAGGCGACGCGTCGTGCGTTCCAAGAGTCGCACGCCGAAGCGCGCTTCCAAGAAGCTCACATGGCGCGTCGCGGCGGCATTGGATATGGATAGAAGATCGGCCGCGCGCGTGAAACTGCCGAGTTCTGCGACACGGGCAAACACCTGGATACTCTTCAGGATGTCCATATTATTTCTTTATGCACAATAATCATTTGCTGTCTCCTCCCTAAATCACGCTTGACGGGGATTGGTACTCTCGCCGCGAGCAATAACCAGTCTGGCCGAAGCATCAGGCCAGATGCCAGAAGCCGGGGCGGGGACAAATGACGAAAGCTGAAATCGCTTCTATATCCGCAGTCGCAGAGGCCGAGGTGGAGCAGCAAACACCGGCCGAAAAGCGTGCAGCGTGGCGGGCCTTTTTCGCCGCGTATCTCGGCTGGGTGTTCGATTATTTCGAGGTCTATTTTCTGACCATCGTCATCGTGCCGATGGCGCTCGAGTTCGCCTGGACACCCGGACAGGTCTCAATCATTCTCTCCGCTCAGCTTGCCTCCATCGCTGTCGGTGGAGTGATATGGGGCTATCTATGCGACCGCTTCGGCCGTCGCTGGGCCTTGCAGCTTTGCATCTTGCAGTACTGCATCGGGACGTTGGCGCGCGCCTTCACACCGAATTTCGAGTTCATGCTGTTCTTTACGATCTTCGCCGGCATCGGCATCGGCGGCGAGTACGGCGTCGGCCAAACGCTGGTGACAGAGACTGTGGGCAGCAAGAGGCGTGGTGCGTGGAGTTCGATGCTGTACAGCGGCATCTTCATCGGCATTGTCATGGCAGCCGTCGCCGGCGGGCTGATCGTACCGGTCATCGGCTGGTCCTGGTCGCTGATCGTGGCTTCCCTTCCGATCATCCTTGTCGTCTTCATCCGCGCCGGCACGCCCGAGTCGAAGTTGTGGGAGGAGCGCAAGCGCCGCGGCGAGCACATCGTTCCCTGGTCGGAATATCGCAGCCCGGCCTTTCTGCGACCGCTGCTGCTTTGCTATGTCACGGCTACCCTCCAACTCTTCGCCTATTACGGAATCACGACGCTGATGCCGACGTATCTCGTCAGCGTGGCTGGCTTCTCGCTGAGCAAAGCGTCGTGGTGGGTCTTCTTTACTGGGCTGGCCGGGTTGGCCGGCGCGGTGGCCGCAGCGGTGCTGATTGATCGTATCGGCCGGCGTGCAACCTTGTCCGCATTTGCCATCCTTGGAGCGGTCGGTGGACTGCTGGTCTTCAGTCTCTGGTCGCGATTGGAATCGCTGACTGGGATCATGGTTCCGTTCTTCATGCTCTACGCAGGATTTGGTGCGACGGCTTCGGTCTTCGGCTCGCTCTTCTCCGAGATCTTTCCGGTGGCGCAGCGTGCAACAGGTATGTCCAGCGCACTGCAATTCGCGCGCGGAACCACGTTCGCGGCGCCGCTTTTGGCCAGCGCGCTTTACCCCAGCATTGGCTATCCACCGCTGATCATCGGGGCCGTCGTGCTGATGGTGTTGTTGTCCATGATCGCGTGGGCCTTCCCCGACACGACTAACGCAGCCGTCGATTACTGATCCTCATGTCACGGAGTACGCAGGTGATTCTGTTTATCGGTCTAGGTCGGATGGGATTGCCGATGGCCGTACACGCTCTCAAGGCCGGCCAAGCTGTCGTCGGCTGTGATCCTTCTGAATCCCGCCGGGTCTTATTGATCGAGCAGGGCGGCACCGCTTGCGACGAGCCTTCCACTTTTCTGCAGGAAGCAAAGGCCGTCGTCATAATGGTCGGCGCCGAAGCGCAGGTGGAGCAGATTGTCACCGGTCCCGGCGGCCTGGTTGAGCGCTGCCGTCCGGGGACACTTGTGCTGGTGGTCAGCACGGTGGCACCGGATCTCGTAGCACGGCTTGGCGAAGCGACGGCGGCCCACGGCCTGCGCCTCGTCGATGCACCGGTCTGCCGGGCGGAAATGGGCGCCATCGCCGGCAACTTGCTCGCGTTCCTTTCGGGGCCTGAAAGTGACTGCAGGGAAGCAGCCGTACTGATGCGACCCTATAGTGCGGATATCGAGATCGTCGGTGAACGGCTGGGTGCGGCGCAAATCGCCAAAACGGTCAACAACATGATCCTCTGGGCTTGTGCGATGGCGAACGAAGAGGGACTTCGATTGGCTGCCGATTGGCAATTGGATCAAGGGGCCCTGCGCCGCGCACTCATGACAAGCAGCGCCAACAACTGGGCGCTGCAGAACTGGGACAACGCCAAGAAGATGGTGTGGTCTATCAAAGATATGGAGATCGCTTTGCGGACCGCTCAGAAATCCGCCGTCGCCGTGCCGCTGGCAGAGACGGTCGAGCAGCTGGTCCGGAAGAGCTCGGTCCTGGCGCACGCCTGATTGAGCGCGGACAGCAGTTCGGATTGGCCAATTGTTTCGATTCCGTCTGAGATCGCGATGCCTGCACGAGGGCATTGCGCCTGCGATCATCGGCGTGATCCTAAGCGTTGCAGCTCTTCGCGTGAAAATGCTCTACTTCGCGACGCCCACGAAATCATAATGCGGCGACGTTCCAATCGTGACGTCGCGGATCGTGGGCTTGTTGATTACGTTGGTCCTCTTGGTTCGTGAACCGCTGATCCCGGCGGCGCAATGCCGCAGAAGTGTTGCGCTTCGGCGTCACGGTCATACATCTTCACGCATGACCGACCGCCGCGACCAGGAGCCTGATCGGCCGCATCTTGAGCCCGAAATCATCCCGCCAGGCCGGCAGGAGCGCGATTCGGGGCATGTCTTCATTTCGATCGACGAGAATGGCGACGCGCGCCGCGTTTATATCGCGCGGCCCGGCCCGCTCACCATCATTGTCGCCCTGGCGGTTCTAGTTCTGATCGGTCTGCTGCTCTTGATCGTGCTGCTGAGCGTGGCGCTGATCTGGATTCCGGTCGCCATCGCGCTGCTCGCCGCGGTCGTTGCTGTGGCGACATTCCGTCACTGGTGGCACCGGCTTCAGAACTGGTGGGCCCGACGCTGATTGGAGGCATCTCGCGGAATGTCTGACGCAGGTCTGCGAGCAGCCGGCGATAAGCAGCCGACTTGAACTCCGCCGCGTGGTGCGCGCAACTCTTCGAGGTCATGTCGAAGCACGGCACCCTTCATCAAGCGATTGATCCCGACAATAGCACACTAGTGTCCCGAATCCGAAGTTCGCTATACTTTGCAGCGAGCTCAGAGCGAACTTCGGATTCGATCAGGACACTAGCAAGTTTATGATTCTAGTGTCGTTTATGGATCAGAAATTC
>NZ_JAVIFX010000045.1 GCF_031157255.1 Bradyrhizobium sp. LHD-71
AAACTCGCTCTCGTCGCCTGCGCCAGAAAGCTTCTCGTCTTCGCCAATACCATCCTCGCCCGAAGCACTCCTTGGATCAAATCCCCGGCCGCCGTTTAATGGTTGCTCGCAATGACGAGCTTCGCCTAGCCCCGGCGCAGCCCTCAGGGCGAAGCCGGATCGCAATGACGAGTTGTGTTGCTTCGCCCTGCCCGGCGTAGACGGAGACCTGTAGCCCGGATGAGCGGAGCGACATCCGGGGATGCTTGTCGCAGATTCAGCCCCGGGGTCGCTTCGCTCGCCCGGGCTACAGGTCTTCGGCTCGCGGCACTTGGACGCTGCATTTTGCATTGACGGGGCGCGGCGGGCGGCGTCTCGTGGCTTCAAAAAAAGACACGATCACCAGAGGGAGACAACGACCGATGAGGACGAGACTGGATCGCCGGACATTCCTTGCAGGCAGTGCTGCGGCGGCGACGCTGCCGGGACTTGGGGTGCGCGCGCGGGCGCAAGGGACGGCCTACCCGAACAAGCCGATCAAGATCGTGGTCGGTTATCCGGCCGGCGGGCAGACCGACATCATCGGCCGCACCTATGGCGACTATGTCGGGCGGCAGCTCGGCCAGCCGGTGGTGGTCGACATCAAGGCGGGCGCCGGCGGCATCATCGGCGCGGTGGAGGTGAAGCGCGCCGCACCCGACGGCTACACGCTGATGTGCACGATCTCGACGACGATGGTGCAGAACCGCGTGACGGTGAAGAACCTGCCCTATGACGCCGACAAGGATTTCGCGCTCATCTCGCTCCTGAGCCAGGTCGGGCTCGTGATGGTGGCGAGCGAGAAGACGGGCGCGAAGACATTGCAGGAGTTCGTCGCCTACGCGAAGAAGGCCGACAAGGTGAGCATGGGCACCTATGCGGCGGGCTCGACCGCGCACCTGATCATCGTCGAGCTCAACAAGCAGTATGGGCTCAACATCGAGGCGGTGCATTATCGCGGCGAGGCGCCGATGTGGACCGACATCGCCGGCCAGACGCTGGATGCGGCGATCGGCAGCTACAACGCCGCGCTCGGCACGCTACAGAGCGGCCGCGGCAAGCCGATCGGCGCCACCGGCCTGCAGCGCCTGAGCGCACTGCCGGACACGCCGACGCTGGTGCAGCAAGGCGCGAAATCGAGGCTCTACGACCTGGTCGGCTTCACCTGCTTCGCCGCGCCTACGGGCACGCCGATCGAGATCATCAAGAAGCTCTCCGACACCATCGTCGCCGGCGCATCCGACGCAAAGGTGCAGGAGACGCTGGCGACCTTCAACCTGAACCCGCCGGTCCCTTATCAGCAGGCGCAGAAGCTCTTCGCCGAGCAGACACCACTGTGGGTCGAGTTCATGCAGGGCGTGGGGATGAAGCCGGAGTGAGGGACCACGTTCCGCGCGAAAGGCGTCATTGCGAGGAGCGTCAGCGACGAAGCAATCCAGTCTGCACCGGATACGGACGCTGCGTTTTTTTTTGCGCGCTTCGCGCGGCTGGATTGCTTCGCTTCGCTCGCAATGACGGGGTGGCTTGCGCGGCGACGCCTCAGCCTCGTCATTGCGAGCCGCGGCGCGCCGCGGCAATCCAGGCTCCGCCGGTTACGGACGCTGCGTTTTTTGTTGCGGGCTTCGCGCGTGACCCCCGGGCCACAGCTCAAGGATTTCGGCGCCAGCTTCACCCGATCGTGATGGGATTCCGGGAGCGGCATCCTGCAAAGGTCCGCTTCCATACCGATCGGTTATGCAGCTCATACCTCATCACCAGTGGACATGCGCGGCTCTTCAGCGATACGTCAGATAGAGTGACTTGAGGGGAGAGATTCGTGCGATGACCACGCGGCGTGCTTTGCTGATGATGATGGGTTCGGGCATGCTGGCCGGATGCACGTCACCGATGGCGGCGATCTCGGCATGGGATCCCGGCTATCGGCGGATGTATGCCGCGCTGGACGACGAGCCGTTTAGTGTGCCCGCTGTGGACCTCGACCGGGTCGACCCGAAATTCTGGCGGCGCGAGGTGTCCTTTCCCTCCTCACACCCGCGGGGCACCGTGATCGTCGACCCGGACGCGCGCTATGCCTATCTGGTGACGGAGCGCGGCCGCGCCATCCGCTATGGCGTGGGTGTCGGCCGGGAGGAGGCCTTCAACTTTCGCGGCTCGGCCGTGATCGGCCACAAGGCGAAATGGCCGGGCTGGACGCCGACGGCGAACATGATCCGCCGCCAGCCCGAGCGCTATGCCAGATTTGCGGGCGGCCTGCCCGGCGGCCTCGAGAATCCGCTGGGCGCCCGCGCGCTCTATCTCTACCGCAACGGCCAGGACACGTATTACCGGCTGCACGGCACGGTGGAGCCCTGGACCATCGGCACCATGGTCTCCTCCGGCTGCGTCCGCTTCATGAACCAGGACATCATCGACCTGTATAACCGCGTTCCGAACGGGGCCAGGGTCGTGGTGATGCCCGCCTCGGACAGCGAGGCGTAGGCGACAGGCTCAGACCGTAGCCCGGATGAAGCGCAGCGAAATCCGGGGTCGGCGGCAGACAATTGCCAGTCCTAAGTCCCCTCTCCCCGCCGGGGAGAGGGTTAGGGTGAGGGGCCGTGGCACGCGCGGTCGTGGATGCGAGGGTGTCAGGTTCGAAATGACGGACTGACGCAGCTATGCGACACGATCCGTGTGACTGCCCCTCACCCCAACCCTCTCCCGCACGCGGGAGAGGGAGCGCGCCGAGTTCGGCGAAATCTTCGATCGCCCCATGTGCGATAGCCCCACCTTCGCGGCGACGACACGAAAGTGTGGTTGCGACCAAGAAGCGCCTCGGCATGCACGATTGACGGTCCTAGTGACCGCCTTGATCACGCCGCGGTAATCGTGATCCTGACATGACCCGTCACAAGAACCTCAACCAAAGAGGCCAGGTCATGATCAAGCGTCTTTTCTGCCTTCTCACGTGCGTTGTTATCGGCACGGCGAGCCCTGTCGCAGCGCAGTCTTATCCCGACAAGCCCATTCGATTCATCGTTCCGTTCACGCCGGGCGGCTCGACCGACGCGACGGCGCGCATTGTCGGTGAGGCGATGTCGGAGATTCTCGGACAGCCGCTCGTCATCGAGAACCGGCCCGGTGCGGCGGCCACGCTCGGCATCGACATCGTCTCGAAATCCAAGCCGGATGGCTACACGCTCGGGGTCAGCGGCGTCGGCGCGACGGCGATCATTCCGATCATCGATCCGAAGCTCACCTATCATCCGTCGCGCGATCTCGACGTCATCGCCGGCCTCAACAGCGTCTACGGCGTCGTGGTCGCGGCACCTTCGCTCAAGCAGAACAGCATCAAGGAAGTGCTGGAGTTCGCGCGCGCCAACCCGGAGAAGGTCACCTATTCCACGGCCGGCGTTGCCGGCCCGGCGCATCTGAATTTCGAGTATCTGCAGCAGCTCGCCGGCGTGAAGATGCTTCACGTCCCGTTTTCAGGAGACGTTCCGGCGATCACCGCGGTGCTGACCGGCGACGTCAGCATGGCGGTCGTCGCGACCGCGTCCGCCACGCCGTTCATCGTCGATGGAAAACTGAAGGCGCTGGCCGCGAACGGCCCGGGCACGGAGCGCATGAAGCTCCTGCCGGATCTTCTGTCGGTGCCGGAGCAGACCGGCTTCAAGGACTACGATCCGCACACCTGGAGCGTCCTGGTCTCTGCCAGAGGCACGCCGCCTGACGTCATCAAGATCCTGAACAAGGCCGTCAACGAAGCGCTCGCCAGGCCGGACGTGAGGGAGAAGCTGGAGAAGCTCGGCCTGCGGCCGTTGCCCGGCGATGTGCAGTGGGCGCAGGAGTTTGTGCAGAAGCAGATCGCGGAGAAGAAGCGGATCATCGATCAGATCGGCCTCAAGCGCGAGTAAAGCCAATCAAACGATTACGCCCTTCGCGCACCCGCTGGACAAATCGCTTCGCCTTGCGAGAAGGCGAAGCGGATCGCAATGAAGCGCTCTTTAGTGCGAACTGTTTGCGAAGGCCATGCGGCTCGCGCCGTGCGGATTCACGATCGTGTAGCCGGCGATCGAGCGATGATGCAGTCGCGTCTGCCGGCCGCCGCTGTTGGCATCGTACACCAGCCACGTCGAGCCACTCACGGGCTGCTTGAGGACGAACACATGTCCGCGCCGCACGGCGACCATGTTGTGGGCCGGCGCAGTGCGCGGAAACCTGAACCAGTTCTTCGCGAGAAACAGCTCGCGCACGGGCCGGCCGAACAGATGGACCGAAGCTCCGCAGCCGCAGAACGCACGCCGTGGGCAGCCTTCAGGATGCCGGAGAATTTGCGCGTGGAGTTCGAGGGGCAAAAAAGTCAAGCAAAAGACTACGCAGAAAAATACGCGACGCACGGCACTTCCTTTACGCAACACACACTGAACACAAACTCACGAGATGCTTTGGGGCCCTGGAACTGGACGAAAATATGACGCCGGCGAGTGGGCAGCGGCGTGGGCCGCGCGATGCATGCGGCCATTCGTCAGCGTCAATGCTCGCTCAACGTACGATGCGCGTGCACGCGTCGATGGGCAGGTCTGCTAAATGAGTGATGAGAGAAGATCAGGTTCGTCGCAACCACACTTGCGTCGTCGTTCAGCCTGTAGCCCGGATGAGCGAAGCGACATCCGGGATGCTTCGCGGAGAGTCAGCCCCGGATATCGCTTCGCTCATCCGGGCTACGGACTTCGCTCCGTCATTGCGAGCGAAGCGAAGCAATCCAGTCTGAGCCGGACACGGATGCCGCGCTTTTCTTTGCGCGCTTCGCGCGGCTGGATTGCTTCGCTGTGCTCCTCGCAATGACGATCATTCAACGCAAGCGCTCTGCACCAACGATGTTGATGTTGCGGTTGTTCGTTTTCGCCACGCTGCGATCGGGCTGCGCGGCCGGCTTCTTTGCATCCGCTTCCGCAGTTTGAGTCTTCGCTCCTCTGCGAGAGGCATATTCCTTGCCATCGATCGGCGCCACATGCGGCGGATCCTTGTGGAGATACGGTCGGCCTATTCCGAACTGCAACTCGTTGGCGTCGATCCACTCCCACAAGGCGACCGTGGAAAGCCATCGCTGCCCTTTTGTCGCGCCTTTGACGCTCACGACATCCGCCGCAACGCCTTTGCCATAGCCGCCGCGCAAGCTGCCGCCGTGGAACGATCTGTTGGACGCAGCCTTCATTCCGCTTGCGATCGACTGACGATAATCGTCGCGGAAGCCGCTGGTGATGCCGGGCGCCAGCCCCGCCTTCTCAGCGGCGCGAAGCACATGAAACAGCTTCAGCTTGAAGCGGGGATCCATGCCGCCGATCACATAGTCCATCATCGGCATGCCGGCTTTTTCCGCCGCCTTCGGATCCTTCCAGGTGAAATCCTCCTCGACGAGCCTGGTGAAGCGTCTGGAGACCGTCACCGTCTTGCGCTTCTTCTTGACCTTCACCTTCCTCCACTCGAACTCCTTCCTGGTGTCGACCTTGGCCGTGCGCTGGTAGAGCGCCCACAGGTAATGATCGACACAGACGTCGAGCACGAAGCATTCGTCGAGAAGCTCGATCGCGCTCACAGCCTCATCGCCACGCTCATCGTCATCTGGCACCGGATCAGGCGTGCTCGCCGGCGCCATCTCTACGGGCGGTGATTCAGGCGGCAGGATCTGCGACGTCTCGGGCAATGCGGCGATGGCGATCGATCCCGGCTTGTCCGAGTCCGCCGTTGCGTCGATGGCCGGCGCCGTCACCAGCTCGGGCACCGCCGTTGCATCGGCGCTGGCAACCACGGTGCTGCCCATTGCGGGTGCCGGCGGTGTATCCACGCGCTCGGCGTCGGCGGCCACGGAGGCTGCGTGGCGCTCCTCGATCGGCTTTACAGTGGTGATGTCGGCAGAATTGAAACCGGCAAGTGACGCGGCAACCAGGCCCACGAGCACGCAAGACGTCGCTGCCGATGTCGGAAATCGCTGCGGGTTCATCATCCCGATCGCCCCCAACGGCTCCAGCTGAGCCATGATGCACGGTCAAGCGGGCTGATTCTTTTGGCCAAAATAGGAACAAACAATGAAGGAACGGCCTGTCATCGTTCTTTTGCAAAAAGTGTTGCCCGAATGTAACGCGCGCTAGGCCAAAGGCCGACGGCGGCGCCGGCGGCAAACACCGGTTGCACGAAGGTGCTCGTGCCGAAGGCGGAAATCTCGATGTTTCGCGTGCCCGGACCGGATGAGAAAGCGGTATGGTCGTGCCGGCGAACCCCAAAAAAAACGTGTTTCGACACTACTCGACTTAAGGGCGGGTCTTTCAACCGGGGTGTGAGATGGCAGATCGATTGACGCCGGCGCGGGCCACCGTGGCGATGCGGCGTCGTGGACTTTCCGTTGCAACCATGCTCGCGGCGACGGCCGCGTTGATGCCATCCGCCTTGATGCCATCTCCTGCCGGCGCCGCCCCGAAGCAGGCCGCCAGCGAGGCGACGGCGCCGCGCCATGCGGGCGAGCCGATCATGGCGATCGTGTCGATCAAGAGCCAGCAGGTGACGCTCTTCGACGCCGAGGGCTGGATCATGCGCGCGCCGGTGTCGACCGGCACCAAGGGCCGCGAGACGCCGGCCGGCGTCTTCGCCCTGGTCGAGAAGAAAGAGGACCACCGCTCGAACATGTATGACGATGCCTGGATGCCGCACATGCAGCGCATCACCTGGAACGGCATCGCGCTGCATGGCGGGCCGCTGCCGGGATATGCGGCGTCGCACGGCTGCGTGCGGATGCCCTTCGACTTTGCGGAACGGCTGTTCGACAAGACGCGGCTCGGGATGCGGGTGATCATCTCGCCGATCGACGCGGCACCGGTCGACTTTTCCCACCCGGCGCTGTTCGTGCCGAAGGCGGAAGCGCTCGCCGCCGTGCCGGCGCGTGCCGAGACGCTTTCGCGCGAAGCCGACGAGGCCGCGCGGGCCGCCGACGAGGCGAAGAAAGCCGCCGCGAAAGCGCCACGCGAGGCAGCAGCGCTGACCGCATCGCTGCGCAAGCTGGAGCGGCTGAAGGCCCGCGCCGACGCCGACCTCGCCGCAATCGACAAGGCGATCGCCGCCGCGAAGACGGACGAGGCCAGGGCGCAGGCCGAGGAGAAAAAGCAGAAGGCCGCCGCGAAGGCCGAGGAGCTGGCGACGCAGCTCGACGCCGCGAGGGGCGACACGAAGGCGAAGCTCGACGCCATCGCCGGCGCCAAGGAGGCCGCCAAAATGGCCGCGGCCAGGAAGACCGAGACGGCCAAGGCCGCGACCGAGGCGAAGCTCGCGCTCGAGCCGGTGCAGGTCTACATCAGCCGCGCGACGCAGACGCTTTATGTGCGGCGCGCGACGCGCAAGCCGTGGCCGGACGGCGGTGAGGTGTTCGACGCGACGATCGAAGTGCCGGTGAAGATCCGCAATCCCGACCAGCCGATCGGCACGCATGTGTTCACGGCGATGGCGCAGCACGACAAGGGCCTGCGCTGGAGCGCGGTGACGATCGACACCGGCGACAACGCCAAGAGCGCGCTCGACCGCATCACCATCCCGCAGGACCTGATCGACCGCATCGCGCCGACGGCCTTGCCGCGCTCCTCGATCATCGTCTCGGACGAGCCCTTGAGCACCGAGACCAACTATCGCACCGAGTTCGTCGCCGTGCTGAGCAACCAGCCCCAAGGCGGCTTCATCACGCGCAAGCCGACACCCGTTGCTCCCATGGAGAGCGACACCTGGGCCGACAACGGCTGGGGCAATGGCTGGGGCAACGGCGGCTGGGACAACCGAGGCTGGGGCAACGACAACGGCTTCTTCCAGCGCGACCCAGCCCCGAGACAACGACGCGGCGGCGCGGCGGGGCAGAACAGTTATCGGGGGGAACAGGGCTGGTGGTAGGGGCCGCGATATGCTGTGTGCTGATCGCGTGGCTGCGCAGAGGTATTTCCGAACCCCAATCACGAAACACGAAGTCCGCACTGCGACCGTGAGCGGACATTGACGGCATGTCAGCAACCTGAGATTCGACGTATGGAATTTCGGCAGCTTTGCGTAAACGGCAACGCCTCATCCTGCGCCGAGTAAACCTGAACTCGTTCAAAGCTGGCGTGACGCCGGTTAACGCGCACAAAGGAATTGCTAAAGAACCGGTCCGAGCGGCTCGATAACTCTCTTCGCAACGCCGATGCTCTTCGTGGACTGCAAATCGTCTGCGTGAAAGCGCTCCAACGCGCCTTTTTCGACGGCGATGTGAATCACCGTGCAGAGCGTCTCAATCACGCCTCGCGCCATCGATCCATACTGACGGCGAAAATCTTGGCGCGCGAGTATAAGGCTCGCCACAAACGTAGACACCGCACTCGATAGAAGACCAGCAGTGGTCTCCCTATAGCTTGCGGCATCCAAGCTAACATTGCTGATCAGCAAGCCTGCGGCTTCTGCGATCAACACACTGACGTCCTGCATCACCGCTTTCGTTCAGTCTATCAAACGACCGAGCGACCTTCGGACCATCTCGATGCAACTGATTGAGCAAGAAGTCTTTGGTGACGACGATCCTGCGGTTGTTCTCAGCATCAAGAAGGATCCCAGCAATGTTGTTCTTGGCTGGGACCTTGCCGTGGCGGTGCTTGAACTTCTTACCGCTACCGCAAGGACACGGTGCATTGCGCTGCGTCATCCCGCAATTCCAAAAGGTCATCCCAGCAAGGACTGCGCCGTTCAGGCAAATCACGACCGACTCTTTTGCTTTACCCACTTGGCATTCAGTTTGTGCAGATCCGAGTAGGTGTACTTATTCTTCGGGCGGGTAGCCAGGAAATCGAGCACCGGTTGTGCATCGCTATAGTTATTGGTCAGCGTGTCGCCCCAGTATGAGAAGCAGACTTTCGGATCGAGCACGTTCCGATCAATGCCAACAGCCACTAGCTCATGCACGTTCAGGTACTTTCGCACGTTAAGGTACTGCTCGCGGGACGACGGACTGGTGCAAAATGTCTGCACATCTGGGGCCGCACGCATGGCGGCGATCCCCTCGTGAAACCTGTCAAAAGCGGTGATCATTTTCTCGTCAGTCTCGGTCTTCAAGAACAAATCGAAGGCTGCTCGCCGCCGCGCCGTCGCCCGCTGTACTCCTATCGAAATTAGCGCCGCAATGAACGCGCAGAGCGCGATAGTTGCCGTTAGCCACTGCGGGACGCTTCCCCAGTCGATCGTCTCACCCATTTCGCCCCCTCAATCAATTGCTGAAAAACACTCTCAATTGGCTACTGTCTAGGGGTACGCGATGAATGCGCGGCCAGCAAAAACCCCTTGCAGCCTTCCAAGTACGATCCGAGCGATCCAGTTCGGTTCGCGTGACGGATCGAAGCAGCGACAGGCGCACTATGAGATCTAGCACAAACCATCGATTAGTCCGCGCCCGTTAGACGCCAATGCCGTCGTTAGAGCTTCTTAACGGACTAGCTCGGCGCCTCTCGGCATTGGTTAATAGATCCGCGGAGAATTGCTGCCGTGTGTTCGACTAACTGCACTCACGCATCGCGACTCTTAATCGACCACACTCCGGATCCCTTAATCTTTAGAGCGAATAGGTCCAAACCCGAAAATGCTTCGGAGTCGGATGAGTTCTCTTCCAAATTCTTCCTGACAAGCGACCTAAACGAAGCGGGCACTGACCGGCCGCCCTTTTCTCTAAGCAAGTTCACAGCTCGATAGATTTCCTCAAGGTGAGCTTGGCCACCGAGTTGTACTAATGCCGTCCGCACATCTTCCCGCCAGGTTGCCTCCTCTGCAGCTGACGTGAAACCCGCAGAGCTCGCGTCAATCTGAACTCTGTCCGGGTCGTTGCCATCAAGCTCCCAGATATCGGCAAGCGTGGAAATAAGATAGGCCTGCCGAGTCTTCAAATACTCTGGGCTCCATGTCTCGGCCCGCAGCACCCCCTGCGTGACGACAAATGGAGACGTTCCGTCCTCCGTTGCGAAATAATTGATCTTCTTCTGCTCAAAATCCCAATTCGACGCCTTGGCATTTATTCGCCTAGTCAGGAGCACTAAGTTCGCGATCCGGTGCGTCCACAAAATGCGCTCCGCCTCGTCTGGGAACAAGTTCGCCCATTCCGACCCACTACTCACGGTCTGCGGGAGAACATGCTCTATCGACGCCTGCTCGTCATAGCTCGCGCCCCCAGTTGAGAGCCGTTCGTCAAGCCGAAACAACACAGGTTTGCACACTCTCGTCTTTGTATACAGAGAGCCATCCAAGGCCTTGATGAACTCAGTCTGCTCGACCCTAGAAAGCGCCAGCCCTACGGCAGAAATGGTTTGCCCGGCGGGCATGTCAATTTCGTTCATCACGCTGGCAAATCGTCGAATTCGAGCGTTCACATCTGCCCTGGTCGTAAAAAGGAAATAGGCAACTCGCTCCAAATCGCAAAGCACCTTCGACACATGAGCAGCGTCATCACCCGCCTTCCACATCAACAACAGAGCAGGCGCTAGCCAGTCCTTGTTATCAATTCGCTCTAGCGAACGAAGAGCTGTCGCGGCCTTTACACCATACCTTTGCTTTACTGATTGATTGCTGCTCAGCAATGCGATCGCGTCAGAAATTGGCTCCAGTATGTTTGAAATGAAGCGTTCGGCATCCTCGTTGAACGGCAGCACAAATTCCTTGAAGCCTTTTTCGAGAGAAATTCGAGGCTTGTCGCGCTCGAACATCATACGGATATGTCCGAATAGCTCGACCATCTTGTCTCGACCGATGCGCTGCTCAACCGCTTCCCAGCGATCGGCTAAACTTATCTCTTGGGATGGCGCACCTCGCTCAAGAAGATCTGCCTTCAAAATGTCCGTCGGAGTGAGATCTAGACCGCGTGCGTTCAGGACAGTGAAGATTCTCCGCGCGGCCTCAGGTGTCGGGACAGCTACAGCAACAACAAAGCAATGCTGTATGATAAAGGCGATCAACGCGTTACGCCGGTCTTCAGGGATAGTCGATAGCGTTGTGCGGAAATGACGAGCATTCTCTATGATGCGCGCATGGCTACCTGTCAGAGTGCTAGGGTCAGGAAGCTTATTGGTCGCATCCGGCAGTTGGATATGGTTCGAGAAGAACGGCTGGTCTTTGGGCCTCAATGTAAGCCGATAGCGTTCTTCGGTACCGTTGTCCGGATTCGCCCTCTGAAAAACGTAGTTTCGCCGGCTGAGGCGTGCCTCATCGTTCTCTGTCAGATCTCGCAAGACGCTCAACAAGATAGTGAGCGTCGTCAATCTTTGCTGGCCGTCCACAACTTTCGAAAGAGGCGCCGAGGGCTGCTTGATTAGAACAATGCTCCCCAGAAAGCACATGCCCCCACTCGTCTTGGAGTTCTCCATTGCGTAGATGAGATCAGTAAGAAGCTCATCCGCCTGCTCCTTTTCCCATGCATAGGGACGCTGATAAGAAGGTATCTCGAACGAAAATGAATCGCTAAAGAGCTGACCGATCGTCCGCTCGTGCGCCTCTATTGAGGTCATTACAGCGCTCAAGACGCCCCCCAGATACTATTTCTCAGTTTGAAGCGGTGAGAACGCCGTTCGCGCTAGCCTACCGGCTTCGTGAGGATAGTTGCAATATTTCGTTGCCTTTGAAGAACTCTCCGTATCTCTTACCTCCAATGCAAGTTCAACCGATTCGAATTGCCGATCCGAGGTGTGTCAAGGGGCCAAATGCGTGACGATCTCCAATCAGTTTCGGACGCGGATAAAGGCTCAGCAACGATAAAGCCCATTTTGCGATGGGCGGGAAGTAAGCAGCGGTCCCTACCAAACATCGCACCATACCTTCCTACCGGTTGGGATCGATACATTGAGGCGTTTGCCGGATCCGCTTGCCTGTTCTTTCATCTCGATCCCGACCAAGCAATTTTGGTCGACAATAATGTTGATCTAATGCGATTCTACGGCATAGCGAAGGAAAGACCGAAAAGCGTTTTCCAGACCTTTCGCCGATTGCCGCGCGATTCGGATACATACTATCGTGTACGTTCGGCAATGAATGATGAAACCGATCCCGTTAAACGGGCAGCTTACTTCCTCTACCTGAATCGCAACTGCTTTAACGGAATTTATCGCACGAACAACAAGGGCGAGTTCAACGTTCCCTTCTCCGGCAGTCGTGTCGCGAAATATCAGTCTGAGGCGAACTTCATCGCCGCCATCAAGGTTCTCAATAAGGCAGTACTGCAGTGCAGGGACTTTGAGAACGTTTGCAGCAAGCAAGTCAGGCGAGGAGACTTTATCTATTTGGACCCTCCTTACTACATGCCAAGAAAACGCATCTTTCGAGAGTACTCGTCTGAACCATTCTCTAAAGCTGATGTAGGACGACTAGAGCAAACTCTTCGACGAATTGATCGAGCTGGAGCAACATTCCTTCTCAGCTATCCCGACTGCGCGATCTCTAAACGTTTGGCGGCATCTTGGAACAAGAAGCGGATAAACGTTCGCCGAACAGTCGCTGGAAACGTCGCCGCGCGAGGCGCTACCAAAGAGCTTCTGATATTTAACTACGATCCTTGTTATGCCTAGCTTTCGTATCTTGGTACTGGGCGATCCGCATATGCATCAGGGCAAACCGCTCGGATCCGCCCCTTCATACCTAAGCTCGCTTCCAAACTACAACGCCCCCAAGCTAAGTCCGATCCGTGACGCGGCCGACTTGATGATATCTCAGGGCGTTAAGATCGATTGGATCATATGCCCCGGAGACATCTCAAATCAGAACGACACCGTCTCAGCAGGGGTCGCTTGGAGCCAACTCGATGCGATGCGCAAACGACTTAGGGCACGAAAGCTGATTGGCAATGTCGGCAACCATGATCTGGATTCAAGACGTAACGACGCCTCTTTTCGGCCCGACGAAGCGTTGAAATCTCTAGTGCCTTCGTTTCCTCTCTCTGACAAGAAGCTGGCTAGCCGATTTTGGGCACAGGACTACGTCGTCGTCAAAGAGACATCTCATCAAGCCACGCTTGTTTTGGTCAATAGCTGCGCTCTTCACGGCACGGCTGTGAAGAGAGGAAAGGAGGCGTCTCATGAACACGGCCATGTTAGCACTACGGTCATTCAGAAACTAAGCGCAGAGCTATCGAGCAAACTGTCCTCTCTGAACGTGCTCGTAATGCATCATCACATTAGACAGCATCCGTGGCAGCCAGACGATCACAGTCACGCAGAAAATGGCCCGCTATTGTTAGAGGCGCTTGCAAATACGGGCGTCCGGTGGCTCGTCATTCATGGCCATCAGCACTTACCCGACCTGAACTATGCGAACGCCGATAAAGCTGCTCCGATCATCCTGTCAGCAGGGAGTATCGCAGGGAACAGATTTGAAGTCCAAGGAAGGACGCCCAGAAACCAGATGCACCTAATCGAGTTTGATCAGATAGGTAATTTTCGCGCCCGCATTTACACGTGGAATTGGGCTCCGGCTATCGGATGGACTGCTTCGTTCCCTGACTCAGGTCTTCCCAAGCTATGTGGCTTCGGTGACCAGCTCGGCACGCAATCGCTTCGTGACCAAATCAATGCCCGCATTTCGAGCCAAGCGACCAGACGACTGAAATGGGACGACTTGATTGAGATCATTCCCGACGTTCAGTTTCTTGTGCCGAGCGAGTTGAAACACCTGATTGAGCTGCTCGAGAACTCCGGGACGATAGTCCACTACGATAAGTGGTTGTTGCCTAGCCTCTTTGATCGAGGAAACGAAATCGATGGCGCCGCAATCGCTGTTTGAATCCTTCAATGCTCGCTCACTAGAGCCTGAGCAGGTAGGCCGCGGATTCATATTTTCGCCTGCTTTCGTCGACGTCGCAGCTCGGTCGAACTCAGTAGTACTTGGCCCTCGAGGGAGCGGAAAGACGACGCTTCTGAAGATGCTGACCTTACCGGCTCTTCGCAATTGGTGGCCACGCGACAAAAGCAGAGAAGTCCAGCGGTTGATGACCGATCTCGATTTCGTTTCAATCTATGTCCCGTCCGACTTCACGTGGTACCCAGACTTTAGGCGTCCGATAAAGACGCAGCCTCCGAAGGACACGGACGACTTATTGAGTTATTCGCTGTTTCGAAGTCATGTCCTCCTCGCGATTTGCGACACCATCTCCTATATGGAAGACCCTTCTCTTAAAGATGATCGGCATCTAGCGAGGTTTGTAATACCACGTGACGAAGTCCTTGGAGACAAGGCATCGAAGCTACTTGCGTCCGGATGGGGACTATCCCTACAAGTCGGTGGCTATTACGGCCTAAGAAGCGCGGTGACGAATAGGGTTCGCGCTATCCAGCATCTACTTACGGTGACGGCAATGAAGCCGCTAGATGCAGATAGGTTGATTGAAGATCATCCGCACCTTTCCGCGACGTTCTTCGACGATCTGAGGGAATTCGGGGATGTATTTGAACACATCTATGGTCGGCGCCAAAAATGGGCGGCCTGTTTTGATGAGCTCGAAATAGCTCCTGACCCCGTTAAAATTCCCATTTGGCAGAGCGGTCGATCGTTTGATCCACGTTTTCTGATTAAGATTTCCGCTAGTCCATATGATGGGAGCCTTACGGAGTTACTCCAGCCGCAGATGCCTATGGTAGCTCATGATTTCTTGGAGGTCGATCTATCATCGCAAGCTCGCCGCGAAGTCGATCGGTTTAGCCAACGGATGTTCACCAAGTTATGTAACGAGGTCGGGATTAGCCCAATCAAGGCGGAGCACCTACTTGGACCTTCATTCTATGATGATGGCTTTGATCCTGATGTCGATCGACCGTCGAACGTTACCAGCGCATCATTGCAGCGTTCAGTCCGCCGTGGACGGGGAGCCAGACTTGCACCTGACGGATTCTACAATAGGAAATTCAGAGGACTTGCGCGCAAGGATTCGAGTTTCTTGCGCTATCTAGCGAAGCATAACATCAATCCGGAAGGGATGGCAGCGCTGCCCGAATTCCAAAAAGCGTCGCTGATACGAAAAATTATATCTACGGTTATTGTGCGAGATGAGTTTCTGTTTCAGCATCAGACGCAGAACAGCGAGGCTGGGCGTTCAAGGCGCTTCCGAGCGAAAAAATCAGTATCCCGTATCTATACCGGCGCATTCTCTTTGTTTACGCTTTGCGAAGGCAATCCTCGCTGGATCATTGGGCTTTTTCGCCCACTTATTGCTGACCTTGTCCAGATGCGAGATGTTTCAGCCGTCAAAGCAATTAGCAGAACTGAGCAAACGAAGCGTATTGAACGAACAATCGCAACGTTCTTAACTTTGCTTTCGACATTAAGATCGAGCCATCGTGGTCAGTCCGCAAAATCCATAATTGAGCTGGTCGAGCAACTCGGTGACTTTTGCTTTGAACAGGTGCTTGGGCAAGATTTCAATCCGGAGCCAATACTATCTTTCACTATCGACAGAAATGTCGGGAAGGACGTTTATAGCGCTGTAGGCCGCGCGATCAATCAAGGCGCCTTAGTATTGGTTCCTCAGAAAGGGCTCCGGCGGGGCGATCCCGAAGCGGCGTCGTCAGCGCCTGGAAATATTTGGGGCAAGAGAGTGCGGTTGTCATTCTTACTGGCTCCTCGGTACAGGCTTCCGCTTGTCCTTGGTCGTTCAGTCGATCTTTCGCCGGTGCTGAGATCAAATCCGCCTATTGCAACTCCATCCGAGCAATTGATACTCGGCGATCTATTCAGCACGGGCGAGAGAACCCTCATATGATCTCGCACAGTAGCGTCTACACATTTGAGGACAACAAGACACATCGTTTTGATGTCTTCATCAATTCGATTGGATACGAAGAACGTGCAGCAGCTTTGGTAAGGGCCGGTCGAGTTTCTGCTGATTGCTTCATTAGCTTGTCGTTCGAAGAAAATGAGGTGCTTAGCTTCGCCGAGAATAAGAAGGTAATGGATCGCATGTCTGCGCTTATCGTGACAGATGTATCCGACTTCTTCCGTACAAAATTTCGGTCGTTGATCTTCGAAAAATACACGATCGCCAGCCGCTCCCTGTCAGTAGGGATCGATGTCTCGTCGATGAATAGAACGATGTCCGCGCTTGCCCTCTCCACGATGTTTGCTTGCAAGGATTATATAGGCGAATTCGAAATACTGTACGTACCCGCAAAGTTTTCTGAGCCTACTCTGACGTTTACTCCGATCGATCAAGTTGGAGCGGTTACTCCAGAACTCTCTGGCTTCGATTCGGAGCCAGCGCTGCCAGTGGCCTTGATATTAGGGCTAGGTTATGAGTACGGAACGGCGGTCGGTTTGATAAACCAGCTCGAGCCAAATTTCACCTTGTGCCTTCGAGCCACCGGTGGCGACGAAAAATATGCCGAAGCTGTTCGTGCGGCGAATCTTCAGTTCGATTTCAATCCCTACAATGTAGAGATCACAGAATACGAACTTTTCGATGTGAAGGCCGCATATGAACACATTGAGAATATAGTGTACTCGTTGGTGACGTCGTATCGCGTTGTTCTGGTCCCTATGGGTCCAAAGATACTTGCGGCGCTTCTTGTCCTAATTTCCCTGAAATACTTTGGAAGAGTTGCCGTGTGGCGAGTTGCGCGCCCGGGTCAGGCCGGACAAGTGATCCCGGAGAAGGCTTATATGGGCGCACATGTTAGAACTATCGATGCAATTAGCGAAAAGAATACCCGTTTGCTTCGGGAAATGCTTGAAATGGGACAACTATCTTAGCGTTCGGTCTGTCTACTCTAAGCCTTCTCAGCCGCACAGGCGAGATAGGTGGCGAGCGAACATGCTTCGCATATGCCCGTCATCGCTTCTCTGTCCAGTTTGCGAGCGCCTCGTCCCCAGTTCGAACATCTCCAGGCGCTCAGCCGCCCCTCGCCCTCACCCCACCGACACCCCTGCCTTTGCCCTGCTAATCCCCAACGCCAAAATCCGGTGCAGCAGCCCCGGGTAATCCAGCCCGTCATGCCTTGCCGCCGTCGCGAACTCCTGGCTCTTGGCGATCTCAGGATTGGGGTTGGCTTCGATGAAATAGGGGGTGCCGTCGGCGGCGAGGCGGAAGTCGATGCGGGCGTAGCCGTCGAGGCCGAGGGTGCGGTAGATGCGCTTCGCGGTGCGCTGGATGCGGGCGTAGATTTCCGGGTTGAGGTTCTTGGCCGGCCCGTCGGCAATGCCGACGCGCTCCTGGTAGTCGGGGTCGTGCTTCACCTTCTCGGTGGCGATCTGCCGCGCGCCCTGGTCGCCCATGGAGCCGAACTTCAATTCCCACACCGGCAGCACCTGCAGCCGCGTGTTGCCGAGCACGCCGACATAGAGCTCACGCCCCTCGATAAACTGCTCGGCGATGGCGGCGGTGCCGATCCGCTCATGGATGAAAGCGACGCGCTCGGCGAGCTTCTCGTCGGTCTCGACCACGGAGGCCTGCGAGATGCCGCGCGAGCCATCCTCGTTCAGGCTCTTGACGATCAGCGGCAGCGCGAGCCGCGCCGGCCGCTTGACCTTGCGCCGCATCGGAAACACGGCAAAGGCCGGCACCGCAATCCGGCGATGGTGCACCAAGGTCTTCGACAGGTCCTTGCCGCGCGCCAGGATCAGGCCGCGCGGGTTGCAGCCCGTATACGGGACCTTCACCAGCTCGAGATAGCTCGCGACATGCTGGTCATACACGGGCTCATAGTGAAACTGCTCGAGCAGCGTGAACACCACATGCGGCTTGAAGCCCTCGATCGCCTCGCGCAGCGGCTTGATCTCCTCCTGCACGCCGAGCGGGCGAACCTCATGGCCGGCCTCGCGCAAGGTGCTGACGACGTCATACTCGGTCTTCCACTCGTTGATCTGCCGCGCGGTGTAGCCCTCCGTCGACTCCGGGGGCACCAGGTCCGGCCGCATCAACACCAATATGCGCTGCCGTCTCATAGCGCGATCCACTTGCGGCGCGAGGGACCGAACAGCGCGTGCATGGTCTTAGCGGTCAACAGGATGGTGAAATCCATCACAAGCCTCCGTTCAGAGCCGACGGCACGCAGGTTGTGCTCGCGGCAGCGGGAGATCATCTCGTCAAGCACGGCATCAAGCGTCAGCTGGTTCTCGCCGGTCCACCGCGCGACCAGCCGGCGGATCTGCGCGCGGTGGCGGCGGATGAAGACCGACGCCGGCAGCGCGCGGCGATGGCGCGGCTCGGCGGAAAACAGCCGGAAGAGATCGCGGTCGTAAGTCTTCGGCGGCTTGAAGGCGTAGAACGCCTGCTTCTTCTGGTAGTGCTCGCCCAGCGTCTGGCCGAGCTCATGCAGCGGATCGACGCGCTCGCGCGTCGTCACCAGTGGCCGCTTGCCGGCGAGCTCGTCCATCAGCTCGTCGACATATTCGAGCTTCTTCAGCGCCGGCCAGCCGGCATAACGCGTCCGCCAGTTCGACCGCGGCCGCAGCCACACCGCAAACGTCTCGGCGAAATCCTCGTCCGGATGGCTCTGCGCGTACCAGAGCCGAAGATGCTGGACATAGCTCCGGCTGGCCGGATTGGGCCGGTAGTAGCGCGGGTAGCGTCGCGAGGACGGGCCGAACAGCTGCTGCCAGCGGCGGCGGCGATGCAGCCGATACGCATGCTGCATGGCATGGCCGGCCTCATGCCGGAGTATAGCCATGCACTCGGACCAGCTGCCGCCCTCGACATCGAGCATCATCTTTTTCTCGAGCTTCATCAGGCGCGGATGAGTGAGATAGAACGGAATGGCGATGCCGGCTGTATCCGCCGGGCTGAACCATTCGCTCGAGATCCAGGCGTGCGGCCGCAGCCGGAGGCCCCGCTCTTCCATCTCTCCGTAAAGCGCGCCGAGACAATCCTCGAGCCAGGTGCCATCGAGGCCAACCCTCAGGCTGCTGAGGCGCTTGTTGAGCAGCTGCTCATCGGTGAGCTTCTCCCAGGCATATTTCGGACGGGGCATAGGCATCAAAAGATCATAGCAATTATGGACTTAGATGGTGTCACAGGATGCGCCGCGCAACAACTGCCGCGGGCGGGTGGGGCGTGCCTGCACAGGCAGGGCTACCTCCGGAAGGCAACGCGCGTCCACCCTCCTCCCGCTCGCGAAGCGTTAGCGCAGCGAGTGGTGGGGAGGGTCGCATAGGCGAGCGAAGCGACGCCGTTCTTCGAACGGCTATGTGGAGCGAAGTGGAGGCCGGGGTGGGGGGCCTGCCGAGTCTCCTCATTAGCTGGATTCAATGAGGAAGCTCAGCGCCCCCCACCCCGGCCAGCTGCGCTCTTCGAGCACAGCCGGCCGACCCTCCCCACCACGCGCTGCGCGCGCGGGAGGAGGGTGAAGCGCGCCGCTGGCCCGTTCGTGCCCTCCCTCTTCCATCTCGGTCCGCTGCGCAAACCTCTCTTCGGTCATGTCTGCCTGAAGAATGGCTTTGATTTCGCGTTCAGCATCACGACCGGATACGCCATGATGACAGCGGCCACCGCGAAGGCCGCGACGAGCGTTCCCCAGCCGACCGCAGGAAGCGCGGTGTAGATCACCGCGATGCCGAGGGGGATGAACAGAACGACGGCGGTGATGAGCCCCGGCGAGAACCGTCCCCTGGCCCGAATGAACGGCAGGATGTGAAACACCACGGCGTTGATGAGCATGAGCATGGCGAAGCTCAGCGGCGCCAGTGGAAGCGCGGCGGCCAACTCGGCCTGGACGATGCCCAGCACAATCACCACGGCGTTCGTGACGTAGAAGTCGGTCCACTCCACCGGCAACCCCATGACGCCTCTGGCCCAATTGCGCCAATCAAACGTGTGCTCCTCGAGGATGTGGGCGGCATATGCCGCCAACCCCAACCAAGCGAGTGTCGTAAGCATCATGCTGACCTCTTCCTCATTCCTCAGCTCAGTCTGAATTCTGTTGTCCGGCCCAGCTCCCTCGCCGCGCCGCCCGCGCCTCCTCCTGCGCCTGTCCGTATCTGCCGTCCGCAGAAGGCCGCGCTCGCGCAAGTCCGTTCCGCACCAGCCACAGCCCCACATCGACCGGCCCCACCGAACACACCGCGACGAGGCGGCCGGCGTCATCCTTCTCCCGCGTCAGGCAACTGACCACCGCCTCCTCCAGCATCTCGCCGAGCGCGTTCATGGCGCGTGGGCCGCAGCGCCAGCGGAGATCATCGGTGCGCTCGCAGGCGTGATCGTCGGCCGGCACGTCGATGCCGTAGAGACGGATGCGGGTGCCGCGGATTTCCAGCGTCTCGCCGTCGATGACGGTGGCGCGACCGGAGATGGTTTGCGCATGCGCAGGCGTGAGCGCGCAGGCGACGAGGAGCGCGAAGGTCTGGGCGAGCTGGCATATGCGCGGCGCGAGCATGTGCAAGGAGAGCGCCGACGGGGCGGGAAGTAAAGTGCTGCTTTGATCTCAAGAGCCGTCCCGCGATCCGGCGGTATCCCCTCTCCCGCTTGCGGGAGAGGGTTAGGGTGAGGGCCCGTGGCACGCGCTGTCGTGGACGCGAGTGCTTAGTTGCGACACGACATGGCGGACTGACGCAGATATGCGAGATGAGCGGTGTTACTGCCCCTCACCCCGACCCTCTCCCGCAAGCGGGAGAGGGGGCGCGCCGAGTTCTGCGCGAGCCCGAGAGGATCGACGGGTGCAATGAAATGCACGCCAAGGCATCCCATGGCGTTTGCGGCGGGGGTGAGGTAGCCTTGCGGTCCTTGGCGTCGAGAACGGGGTGGCCATGCGTGATCCCGAGGACGACCGGCAGGCGCTCGATCTGCTGATCCGCGGCTTTCAGGTGTCGCGAACGATCCGTCTCGTTGCCGATCTCGGCATCGCCGATCGCATTGCGCCGGACGGCGCGGCGCCGGTCGCAGCGCTCGCGAATGTCTGCAACGTGCGGCCCCAGCAGCTCATGCGGGTCATGCGCGTTCTCGCCAGCTTCGACGTCTTTCTGATCGATGCCGACGGTACGATCGCGCACACGCCACGGTCACTGCTGCTGCGAAGCGACGCGCCGGGCAGCCTGCACCACGCCGCACGTTTCTGGACCAGGCCCGGCAGCTGGCGCGCCTGGGAGGCGCTCGACGCCGCCCTGCACGGCGCCAACCCGCACCAGGTGGCGTGGGGCACCAGCCGCTTCGCGTATCTGCGCGACCATCCGCAGGAAGCGCGCATCTTCGATGCGTTCATGGCCGCCTTCCCGGACGACCGCCACGCCGCTGTCGCTGCCTGCTATGACTTCTCGTCGGCGCGCATGATCGTCGACGTCGGCGGCGGCAACGGCGAGACGCTGCGGCGCATCCTCGCGCGCTATCCGCAGGCGCAAGGCATCGTGTTCGACCGCGAGGACGTGGTCGCGGCGATCACCGACGACGCGCGCGCCGAGGGCCGCATCACTACCCACGGCGGCAGCTTCCTCGATACGGTGCCCGGCGGCGGCGACCTCTACATCCTCTGTCGCGTGCTGCACGACTGGCCGGACGACCAGGCGGTGAACATCCTCAGCGCCTGTCGCGCCGCCATGGACATGAACGCGCGGCTGCTGGTGGTGGAAGGCCTGCTCGATCCCGATCCGTCGCGCGGCGAGCAGCTGGAATACCTGCTCGACATGCAGATGATGGCGATGTTCGGCACCGCGCGCGAGCGCACCTTCGTCGAGTTCAACGAGCTGCTCGGCGCAGCCGGGTTCGCGCCAGCGACCGTGATCGCGACGCCGTCGTCGGTGTCGATCCTGGAGGCGACGCCGCGGGCGTGAGTGCGTCGTGGTGTATGAGCAAGAGGCAGCCACGCGCTTTGCCTGTTCCCTCTCCCCGTTGGGGAGAGGGTTAGGGTGAGGGGCCGTGGCACGGGCTGTCGCGGATGCAAGTGCGTAGTTCGACACGAAATGGCGGACTCACGCAGCTATGCGAGATAAGCGGTCTCACTGCCCGTCACCCCAGCCCTCTCCCCGATGGGGAGAGGGAGCGCGCCGAGTTCGGCTGCGGCCTCCGATCCCATTATGGATAGCGCTGCGCGCGGGAGGAGGGTGAAGAAAGAAGTCAGCTCTGGTGGGGGCCGCGCATCTGCTTCAGGGCGTCCTTGATGTTGCGCCAGGTTTTTGCCTGCTCGAGGTCGCCCTGGGTTTCGAGATCGGCGGCCTTCTGCGCAGCCTCGGCGATGGCTTTCGGGCCATAGAGTTCCATGAGCTTGCGCGCATAATCATGGATCTGGACCTGTTGCATGACGTCATGCTCCTTCGGCTGGAAGGGTATAATTCGTGGAGCACAGTGGGTGTTCCTCCCTGCCTCCCGGCTTCGTCCGGTGGGCTACGGCGGTGTTCCCTCTCCCGCTTTGCGGGAGAGGGTTAGGGTGAGGGCCGTGGCACGCGCTGTCGTGGATGCGAGGGTGTCAGGTTCGAAATGGCGGGATTGACGCAGCTGTGCGAGATGCGCCGTGTTACTTCCCCTCACCCCGACCCTCTCCCGCAAGCGGGAGAGGGGTGCGCTGAGTTCGGGGCGGCCTCCGATATGCGATAACCATGCACGCATGACACCGAACGACGTTTCCGCTTCAAGCCGGCGCCTGCGCGTCCTTCTGTCGGAAGGATCGAGCACGTCGGCGCGCGAGGCAATCACGGTGCTGGGCCTGAGCGGCCATCATGTGGAGGTGTGCGATCCGCAGGTCCACTGTCTCGGGCGGTTCTCGCGTTTCGTCGCGGGCTTTCATCGCTGCCCGCCGCTGTCGACCGATCCGAAAGGCTACGTGACCTTCATCCGCGATCTCGTATCGCAGCGCCGGTTCGACGTGCTGCTGCCGATCCACGAGCAGGGACTTGCGCTGGCGAAAGCGAGCGACGTGCTCGCGCCGCACGTCGCCTTCGCGCTGCCGTCCTTCGCGGCGTACCGACAGGCGCTGGATAAAGCCGCGTTCAGCAAACTGCTCACCGCGCTCGAGCTGCCGCAGCCGCGCACACAGCTGCTGCACACGCGCGAAGAACTGCTCGCGCTCGACGATTTTCCTTATGCGGTGAAAGCCGCGGTCGGCACCGCGAGCCGGGCCGTCTGGCATGTGACGGACCGTGACAGCCTGACGCTGGCCGCCGACGAGCTCGCGCGCGGCGGCGCGTTCACCGACGTCGTCCTCGCCCAGGACTGGCTCGATGCGCCGATCGAGCATGCGCAGGCGGTGTTCGATCGCGGACAGCTGCGCGGCCTGCACGCCTATCGGCAGATCGCCCGCGGCGCCGGCGGCGGCGACGCGGTGAAGGACAGCGTCGATCGGCCGGCGGTGCGCGATCACCTGGCGCGCATCGGCGCGCATCTCGGCTGGCACGGGGCGCTGTCGGTGGACTACCTGGCGCGGGGCGCGGGCGATGACGTCGCCTACATCGACTGCAACCCGCGGCTGGTGGAGCCGATGAGCGCCCAGCTTGCCGGCTGCGACCTCCTGGGCCTGCTGCTGCAGGTCTCGGTGGCCGCCTCGCCGGCGGAACTGCCGCCCGGGCAGCCCGGCGTGCGCTCGCACCTCGCCCTGCAGGCGCTGCTCGGCTGCGCGCTGCGGACCGGATCCCGCCTGGAACTTGCGCGGGAGTGTGGCCGGCTGGCCATGAAACGGGGGATCTACCAGGGAAGCCGGGAGGAACTGACGCCGCTGCGCGCCGACTGGCTGAGCGTCGTTCCGACCTTGTTTGCCGCCGCCTGGCTGCTGATCCGGCCCGAGGCCGCTTCGACCATGGCCCGGGCGGGCTGGGGGGAACACCTTCTCAATCCGGAAACCATCCGCCAGATTGAGGGTTGGAACGGACCATAAACGCTATATCTTTACAGCTGCCGGGGGTGACTCGCCTTATTCCAAGGAGCGGACGATTTGGACACGATCGCCCTGCAGCCCGCCAAAGCCGGCGCCGCGACCCGTCGCGTGCTGGTGACCGGCGGCAGCGGATTCATCGGCCAGCATCTCGTCGAAGCGCTTCGCCATCGTCACCACGTGCGGGTGCTCGACTTGCAGCCGCCTGAGGACTTGCAGCAACCCCAGCAATCCCCATCGGAATTCATAGAAGGAACTGTGCTGGAGCCGCGCGACCTGCGCCGTGCGCTTGCCGGCGTCGACACGGTCTATCACCTCGCCGCCATTCCGCATTTCTGGACGCCTGATGTCGAGGACTTTGCGCGGGTGAACCATCACGGCACCGAGCTGCTGCTCGACGCCGCGCGCGAGGCGCGCGTCGGCACCGTGGTGCACTGCTCCACCGAGGCGATCCTGTTTCCGCCGACAGGAGCGAACAGCGAGATCCCCGACCGGGTCGAAGACATGCCGGGTCCCTACACCCGCTCAAAATTCATGGCCGAGCAGGCCGCACTTGCCGCGGCGCGCGACGGAATGCGCGTCGTCATCGCCAGCCCGACGATCCCGATCGGGCCCGGTGATCGCAATATCACCGAGCCGACGGCGATGCTGTCGATGTTCGTGCGCCGGCCGCCGCCATTGGTGCTCGACGCGTCGCTGAACCTCGTCGACGTACGGGATGCCGCGCGCGGTCTCATCCTGGCCGGCGAGTTCGGCCGCAGCGGCGAGCGCTATATCCTCGGCGGCGAGAACGTCAGCGTGCGCGAATTGGTGCGATGGGTCGGCGCGCTGTGCGGCCGCAAGACCACTGCGCATGCACTGCCCGGCCCGGCAGCGCTCGCCATCGGCGTCGCCGCCGAATGGTTCGCCAACAGCGTCATCAAGCGGCGGCCGCAGGTCTCCGCCGAAGCCGTGCGCGTCGCCATGCGCTCGATCCCGCTCGACATCAGCAAGGCCGAGATCGAGCTCGGCTATGCGCCGCGGCCGATCGACAACGCGCTGGCAGAGGTGGTCGCGTTGCTGAAGCGCGGCGAGGCGATGCACGGCGCGGTGACGAGTCGTAGCCTGCATGAGCGAAGCGACATGCAGGTCTGAGCTTTCAGGGAAAAATTCCCGGATGTCGCTGGCGCTCATCCGGCTGCAAACCAGCTCGGAAGCATCAGCGGCGTGCCCTCATCACCATGTGACGCGCAGGCCGAGATTGCCGCCAACGCTGCGCTCCTTGTTGCCGCTGATGTTGGTGGTGTAGGCGGCCGTCGCGTACACATCGACCGCAGCGGTGAGCTTGCCGACAATGCCACCGCCGACTTCCAGCGCGGTCGAGCGGAAGTCGGTCAGGATCGGATGGATGCCGGCGAAGGTGAGCGTGTCGGAGCCGGAGAAGCGGTGCCAGACATTGGCGTTCAGGTAGGGCCGCCACAGCGCCGCGCCGATCGCGAAGCGGCCCTGCAGCCGCGCCCCGATACGCCCGGTGACGGCATCGCTGTCGGCAAAATCCACGGTCGAGAAGACATCACGCCCGCCGTCGAGCGACTGGTGCTGCCAGACGATCTGCGCCTGCGGCTCGAGGGTCAGGTTGGCGAATAGCGGCACCGGATAACCGGCTTCCAGTGAGCCGGTGAAGGCGGCGCCATCCGCGCTGAGCCCGAAGCCACGATGCGAGCGCGCGCTGGTGTCGTACAGCGTGCCCATGGCGACCGCGTCGAGATACCAGCCGGTGGGACCGATGTGGGTCCAGTAGCCGCCGAAGCTGGTGCTGTCGATGCCGAGCCTGCCGGCGGCGAAGTTGGGCTGGCCGAGCGCGAAGCCGCTGACGTCGCCGCTGGCGCGGGTGTAGCCGGCGAACAGGCCGAAGTGATCGCGATGGCCGCCGGCGCTTTCGAAGGCGTAGAGATCCTGTCCCGCCTGCAGGCCGACGATCGAACCGTCGAACTCGGGGCTGGCGCTGCCGCCAAAACCCTGCTTGCTGTGCTGGCCGAAGGTGCGTCCCCAGCCCGCCGGGAAACCGCCGGCGCCGCTGCCGCGCAGCAGCTCCTGTTCGCCCTGCCGCTCATGGAAGGTGCCGAGCATCGTCAGCGCGGCCTGGCGCATCACCCCGGGCATCGCCGCATAGACCGCGACCTCCGGCCGGAGCAGCGGCACCGGAGGCGGTGAAGGTGGCGGCGGCGTTGGCGTTGGCGGCGTGGGTGGCTCCGGCGTCGGCCTGAGATGGCTGCGCAGGAACCAGTCGTTCTCACTGCCGGCGGTCGCACCGCCGCGGAACAGCAGGTATTCGAACGGCCCTGCGGCGACGACGTTACCGAGCGCGAACGCGCCGGGCACGGTGGTGCCGCCGTTCGCCGTCACCACCACCGGAATGCCGTCGCCGGTCGTCAACGCGCCGGGGCCGCCGGCATTGGCGACGCGGATCGACGAGTTGCCTGTCGCGCTCCCGCCATTGATGATGAGGCGATCCGTCGGCGAAGCGTCCGCGCCGAGGAAGGTGTTGAAGCCGAGCAACCCGCCCGCGCCGATGTAGTTGTCCACCGTCAGCGTCTTGAAGCCGCCGGCGCCGGGCGGTGCGAACAGGATCGAGCTGGCGTTGTTGGTCAGGCTGGTGACGTTGGAATCGCCGGTCAGATTCCAGGTGCTGCCGTTCGTCAGCGTCACGTTCGAGATGCCGCCGGCTTCCGTGAGCGCCGAACCGTTGAGCGTCGAGGCGCCGGCGGTCAGGTTGAGCGTGCCGCCGGCGAGCACTTCCAGCACCGCCGGGCCGCCGGTGATGGACGAGCCCGTCACGGTCGCGTTCAAGGTCGTCGCACCGAACACGCCGCTGACGTTGATGCCGGCATCCTGGGCAGACGTCAGGGTGCTGTTTGTGATCACCGCGGTGTTGATCCCGGTGAAGCCGGCGAAGAGCGCGCTGGCGTCCGTGCCGAGCGCCGTGACCGTGCTGTCCGTGAGGGTCAGGCCACCACCCAGCGTGACCGCGCCGTGCGCACCGGCGCCCGTCGTCGCGACCGAAGTGCCGGCGGCTGCGAGCGTTGAGCCGCCCCTTACAAACAGCCCGAGGGCGTTAGCGCCGGCGGTGGTGATGCTACTGTTTATGAGCGTTACGGCGCCGGCATCCGAGGCCAGGGCGCCATGCGAACCGACGCCGGATGTGGTGATGACAGTCCCGTCGGCTGTGATCATCGAGCCGGCAGTATTCAGCGCCAGGAGCCCGACGCCGTTGTCACCCGTGGTCGTCACGGAGCCGCCCGTGAGCATCAGCACGCCACCAAGCGAGACGAGGGCGCCGTGCGAATCGTTGCCGGATGTGGTGATGGCCGTGCCATCGGCCGTGATCGTCGAGCCGGCGTTGGAGGATTGCAGGCCGGCCGCATTGGTCCCGGATGTCGCGATCGAGGACCCGCTGGCGATGTTGATCTGTCCGCCGGACAATGCCTGGGCGCCGGTGGCGTTGGCGCCACCGCTGATCAGCGTCACGGGGCCGATGCCCTGGATCGTGCCGCCGTTCAGCGCGCGCAAGGGCATGCCTGGAATCCCGCCGGTCGTGCCGGTGTCGATCGTTCCGCTTGCCGTCAGGGTGATCCCGTCGGCAACGACCTGCTGTGCAATGACGGGCGCCGGTGCGAGAAGCGCGATCGGCGTCATCGTCGAGGCCGCAACGACCGCCGTGGCAACGCGGCCGGGAAGACGAACCTCAGGCCGACGTCGTCGCGTGGTGTTGTTGCGCATCGCTTACTCCGCACCTCTTGGCGACGTTCTCGGAAGGATCAGCCTTGGAAGGATCAGCGGCCTGCCCTCACCATGCGACGTGCGCACTCAGCGTGACGGCGTCGTCCTGGACGCTCATGGCTGGCGCGAATGCAGACTCAAGTGCTTACACGCTAAGGTCGCGGCCTGATGATAGTCAACCGAAGGCGCGGGATCGGCGTATTTTCGAAAGCCTGATGTTGTCTGGATGTTGTAGAGACGCAACGAATGGAACTTGAGGCGCGCATCGCCCGAGCCGCGCTCGGCAATCAGCCGGCACGCGTGTGAAACGAGAATGCGCGCCGCCGCGCGCGACCGCAGCGGCGAGCGCGACATCCTCCGCGATGAGAACGTCCGCGTAACGCGATCAGGCGAGCTTCAATGCGCTCGAGATTTCGCCGAGCGTCGCCTTCTCGGCGTCGCTGACCGTCACCCCGCCCATGCCAAGGAAGCCGCCTTCGCTCGCGGCCTCGGCGACTTTCTGGCTCAGCTGGTGCAGCCAGGTCTTGAACGCCGGCGCATCGGCGGGCGCCTTTGCCGCGAGAATGCTGTCGGCCTTGCCGAGGATCGCCAGGCTGGCGGTCTTGATGTCCGCAGGCGACTTGCCGGTCATTTGCGCCCGCAATCCGTCGCTCGCCAGGTTCCGGCCCTCGCTGGTGGCGAGATCGTCGACGACCGCCTTGACCAGCGGGTTGGAGGCTGAGTCGAGCTTCGCTTCCGCAAGCATCCGCCCGCTGGCGAAGCTCTCCTTGAGCATGCCGAGGAGGCCGCTCGGCTCCGCCGCGGTGACGGCAAGGCTCGCCGCCATCACGCTTTCCAGCAGCACTTTCCATTCGTCAGGGGTGAATGTCGACTTGTCAGCCATGTGCGCGATCCTCGTTGATGGACAACCGGAGAAATCCGTGACCCATCTGCGTATGTCCACGCCCAGTATTTTTCTATTGGGGTTTCCGGCAGGATCGCGCCGGGGAATCCCCTCGGACCGCCCGCCTTCGCCCCGCGGCCACGCCCGGGGGCCGAGACCACACACTTACGACGGCGGATGGCGCGGGCAATCGATCGCCGCAGGGACTTTTTCGATCACTCCTGCCGGGAGTAGTGCCGCTGCGCCCCGGTCAGCGCGTCTTCGAGCAGACGCCCCTCGCTGTAGCCCTGCAAGGATGCCGGGCGCGCAACGCCGTTGCGTAGCCGCGGACAGGCTTCCGGCGCGCCCAGCACGGTGCGAACCGGGATGCGCTCGGCGTAGATCGGCAGTTCGTAATCCTCCTCGTCGTCGGCGACGCCCTTGGCACGAATCTTGGCGGAGGCCTGCTCGATCTCCATGGCGATCACCGAGGTCGCCTTGATCTCCTGCGCGGTGCTGGCGCGCAGGCCCGCGGTGCGATCCGGGAAGAACCGGTCCACCATCGCGACCAGAGCGCGCTCCTTCTGCTGGCCGTCGGTCACGAGGCGGGCGGTGCCGAAGGCCATGACGGCGCGGTAGTCCGCCGAATGATTAAACCCGCACCGTGCGAGCACCAGGCTGTCGAGATGGGCGACGGTGAGACACACCTTCAGCCCCGCCGCCTGGCTCTCCAGCATGCGGCTCGCGCTGCTACCGTGCCAGTAGAGCGTCGTCCCCTCGCGCCAGAAGAACGTCGGCGTGCAATAGGGCTGTCCGTCGACGACATACGCGACATGGCAGAGCATCGACGCGTCCAGCACGGCGTGGACGGTGGCCTGGTCGTAAAAGCCACGATCATGCCGGCGCTTGACCCGGTTCCGCGCCGACAGGGGATAGCTGGTCGCGGCGCCTTCGCTCACGTGTGCCTCCGAAAGTTCGCGCATGGACGAGGTCAGTTGTAGCGAAAGCATTGGTCTGCGATAGTGCCAATTCCATGCAAAAAATTCCGACCAATTCAACCGCGGGACAGCGGACAAGCGATCTGCCGCTCGATCTTTCGGAAGCCCACGTCACGCCGGGCGCCTCGGCGCAGGACCGGCTCTATCAGGCGCTGCGCGAGACAATCGCGAAAGGACTTGCGAAACCCGGAGAGGCACTACCGCCGTCGCGCACGCTGGCGCGCCAGACCGGCTTTCGCCGCAACGCCGTCATCAACGCCTACGAGCGGCTGATCGCCGACGGCTTCGTCATTGCGCGGGTCGGCTCAGGCACGTTCGTCGCTCCACGCATTCCTCAGCCGGCAGCAGCTGCGCGCAAGACGAAGTTCGCCGTCGAACGCCTGCAAACGGGTGCGTTGGCGCTCGGATGCACACACATCGACAGCCGCGCGTTGCGGCGGTTTCGCTCGTTCGTCGGCAGGCGGATGCGGGCATTCGGAGCGGAGCACCTGCACTATGGCGACCCGCGCGGCAGCGGCGAATTGCGCGCTGCGATCGCCGATCATCTGCTGACTGCGCGCGGTCTGCGCTGCGATCCCGAGCAGATCATGTTGACGACGGGAACGCAGCACGGTTTGCGGATCGTGCTGAGCGCCATTCTGAGGGCGGGAGATCGGGTGTGGTGCGAGGATCCGGGCTATCCCGCCGCCCACAATGCCATCACCCATTGCGGAGCCCGACCTGTCTCGGTGCCGGTCGACAAGTCCGGTATCGTTGTCACAAGGGGCCGTGCGACCGCGCCGGACGCCCGCGCCGCCTACGTGATGCCGTCGCATCAGTTTCCACTCGGCATGCAGATGTCGATGCCGCGCCGGCTCGAGCTGCTCGACTGGGCAAAGGATGCCAACGCGTGGATCGTGGAGGACGACTATGACAGCGAGTTCAGATACGACGGCGCGCCGCTCCTGTCGCTCGCAGGCATCGACCACCTGCGGCGCGTGATCTACATGGGCACCTTCGCCAAGACGCTGTTTCCAGGCCTTCGCATCGGTTACTGCGCGCTGCCGGAGGCATTGATCGCTCCCGTCACAAAGGCCCGCACAGCGATCGACCGTTTCCCGTCCACGCTGATGGAGGGGGCGATCGCCGACATGCTGAACTCCGGCGCATTCTCGGCCAATGTTCGCAAAGTCCGCGGCATCTACCGAGAGGCGCGTGATGCACTAGCGCGAACGTTGTCGGAAGCCTCGGAAGGCCGGCTGCAGGTGCCGGTGCCGTCGCAGGGGCTGCATCTCGTTGCGCGATTTGGCCCGGCAGTCGATGCCGCTGTGGCTGCGCGCGCCAAGGCGCGCGCAGGCGTCGATGGCTGGCTGTTGGCGGACACCTGTTTCCGCATCCGGCCGATGGCCGGTTATGTTCTTGGCTTTGCCGGCCATCCGCTCGACCAGATGGTCGACGCAGCGGACAAGCTGGCGAAGGCCTCGCTGGCGGCACTGCGGAAGCGTTGATGTGTTCCGGTCAGCAGATGCACGGCCAAGCACCATGCAGCAAAACAACAAGGATATTTGCAATGAAGTATCTCGTCATGGTCGGAGGCGGGCCGGGCTCCCTTCCGCGCAACTATATCGAGGCTATCGAAGCGCAGGGCCGCGCGCTAACGGGCTATATCGACATCGCGGATGAATCCGCGCCGCTGATGCATCCGCGGCCACGGCTGGGCGACGACCGGTTGCTCGACGATCCTGCATTCATCGCGGCCCATGACTTTGTGATCGCCGTGCGCGGTCCGCGAAGGCTCGCCACATGCGAAAAGCTGCTGAAACGAGACGCCAGCCTTCCGGTGATCGTTCACCCTGCGGCGGCTGTATCCGTCACAGCGACGATCGGTGTCGGCACGATCGTCTCGGCCGGGGCAATCATACAGCAGGACGCGCGCGTCGGCCGCTTCTGCATCCTGAACACGTCGTGCTCGATCGACCATGACAGCGTGATCGGCGATCACGTTTCCGTTTCGCCGGGCGCCCGCACCGCCGGCAACGTGACCATCGAAGACAACGTGTTCGTCGGTCTCGGTGCGTTGATCATTGGGGGCGTGACTGTCGGCGCGGGCGCAACTCTGGGCGCGGGCGCGGTCGTGCTGCGCAATGTCGCCGGAGGCTCGACCGTCGTTGGAAATCCGGCAAAGCCATTGGTGCGCGTTTAGTCAAACCTCGTTTCCGAGTCCGGGCATAGAGCTTCGGGGAGACCTCCCCGGATGTCGCTACGCGGCCGGACAAGTCCAGCCTCTTCGCTCATCCGGGCTACGGCCGCCGGTGGCTGCGCCACGCGCAGCCGAAGGCGAAGCGTGGTGCCCAGGGGCGGAATCGAACCACCGACACTGCGATTTTCAGTCGCATGCTCTACCAACTGAGCTACCTGGGCATCCCCCGCCCCGGCGCGAGGCGCCGGGTCAGAGCGCGCGTTTATAGGGGGCGGCGGCGGCGGTGGCAAGCGGCGCACCGGGCCTGTCCAAGGGATTGGGGGATAAGGGAAAATGGGGGTACCCTGGCTCGAGCGAGGCGTATCTGCGTCATTGCGAGGCATAGCCGTTCGAAGAACGGCGTCGCTTCGCTCGCCTATGGCGACGAAGCAATCCAGCGCGGCGCCCGTGGCAGGCTCAGACTGGATTGCTTCGCTTCGTTCGCAATGACGGGGGTGGCGGCTCAGTTGTCGAGCTTGATCCGCGCTTCGGCGATCACCGGGCCCCATTTGTCCATCTCGGACTTCAGGTGTTTTGCGAGGTCGTCGGCGGTCGAGCCGACGGGCTCGGCGCCGAGCTCGAGCAGGCGCGGGCGGACGCTGTCGTGCTTCAGCGCGGCGACGGTGTCGGCGTTGATGCGGGCGGCGACGTCCTTCGGCGTCTTCACCGGCACGAAGAACGCGAACCACGAAAACACGTTGAAGCCCTTCACGCCCGATTCATCGATGGTCGGCAGCTCCGGCGCGATGGCGATGCGCTTCAGCGTGGTGACGCCGAGCGCGCGCACCGCGCCGCCCTTCACATGCGAGGAGATCGACGGCGCGTTGTCGAACACCACATCGACGCGGCCGGGGATGAGATCGTTCATCAAAGGGCCGGAACCACGATAGGGAATGTGCTGCATCTCGACGCCGGCGAGCTTCTTGAACAGCTCGGCCGACAGATGCAGCGTGGTGCCGTTGCCGGACGACGCGTAGGTGACCTTGCCGGGGTTCGCCTTGCAGTGGGCGATGAACTCCTGAACCGATTTGGCCGGCGAATTGTTCGGCACGCACATCATGTTCGGCTGCGTGAGCAGCAGCGTCACTGGCTGGAAGTCGGCGACCGGATCGTAGGTCAGCGACGGATAGAGAAACTTGTTGGTCGCCTGGCCCGGGCCGACGATGAAGATGGTGTAGCCGTCCGGCTCGCTCTTGGCGACGAGGTCGGCGGCGACATTGCCGCCGGCGCCGGGCTTGTTCTCCACCACCACCGGCTGGCCCCACACCTCGCTCAGACGATTGGCGAGCAGCCGCGCGGTGATGTCGGTGGAGCCCGCCGGCGCGAACGGGACGACGATGCGCACGGCACGGTTCGGCCAGTCCTGGCCGAAAGCCTGCGAGGTGCCGACCGCGGGTGCTGCGAGCGCAGCCGCGGTGGCTCCGATGAATTGACGCCGATTGAGCATGAACGTTTCCTCTTGGGTTGATGAGTTCAGCCCGATTGATCGGGTCTTCTGGATTTGCGTCAGTGGCCCGGTAGCCCGCATGAGCGAAGCGATATGCGGGGAGACTTGCCGCAGCGTCGGCCCCGGGTGTCGCTTCGCTCACCCGGGCTACAGCTCATTCGCTACAGAACTTAGTTCGCCAGCTTGATCCCCGCCTCCTTGATGACCGGGGCCCAGCGCTCCATCTCGGACTTCAGATGCACGGCGAGCTCTGCCGGCGTGGAGCCGATGATCTCGCAGCCGAGCTGCATCAGCTTCGGTTTCACTGAATCATGGGCGAGCGCTGCGACCGCATCCTTGTTGATACGGGCGACGACGGCCGACGGCGTCTTCGCCGGCGCGAACATGGCAAACCACGACGACACGTCGAAATCCGGCACACCGGCCTGGATCAGCGTCGGCAGCTCCGGCGCGGCCGGAACACGCTTTGTGGTGGTGACGGCGAGCCCGCGCGCGCCGCCGGCCATCACATGCGGCAGGATCGAGGTCACGTTGTCGAAGATCACGTCGACACGGCCAGGCAGGAATTCCTGCAGCGCCGGCGCCGACCCGCGGAACGGCACATGCCGCATCTCGACGCCGGCGAGACGCTGGAACAGCTCGCCGCACAGATGCAGCGTGGTGCCGACGCCGGACGAGGCGTAGGTGACGCCGCCGGGATTGGCCTTGCAGAGGGCGATGAACTCCTTCACCGAGGTCGCGCGCGACGTCACCGGCACCGCCATCACGTTCGGCTGCTGCACCAGCAGGGTGACCGGTGCGAAATCCTTGACCGGGTCGTAGCCGAGATCGGCATACATGAACTTGTTGGTCGCCTGGCCCGGGCCGACAATGAACAGGGTGTTGCCGTCCGGCTCCGACTTGGCGACCGCTTCGGCCGCGAGGTTGCCGCCGGCGCCCGGCATGTTCTCGACCGTCACCTTCTGGCCCCACATCTCGCTCAGCCGCTGCGCCATGACGCGGCTGATCACGTCGGTGGCGCCGCCCGGCTCGAAGCCGACCACGAGCCGCACCGCCCTGGTCGGCCCGCTTTCCGCCCACGCCGGCAACGGCTTGAGGCCAGGCGCCGCGAGCGAGGCCGCGGCCAGCGAGAGGAATGTCCGGCGATCGAGCATGGGTCTCCTTCAAGGGGCCGTGTACAAGGGCCGTGAGCCCTTCGTTCAGGGTAAGGCGTGTGATTTCCACGCCCTTGGACCAAGGGCGCTCAGGTCGCGTTTCCTCCACTGCACCTGTCTTGCAAGCAGGTCACAGGCTTCATTCCGGGGCCAAATCTGCAGAGACGGCGCGGAAAAATCAATGCTTTCGCGAAAGGGAAGCGCCCGTCAGTCCTCGGGCGGCTTGGACCTGCTGTCCGGCTGGCCATCCTCGTCGTCGTCCTCGGACACGGGGATGACATAGCCGCCGGTCAGCCAGCGGTGCAGGTCGAGACTCTTGCAACGTTCCGAGCAGAACGGCCGGAAGGCCTCGACTTCGAGCTTGCCGCAGATCGGGCACTTTCTCCGGCGCGGTTTCGCAGTGGCCATAGGCCCATCATAGCGCGCCGGCCGTCGAGAGCCAGCCGAAGCGGGTCGGAAAGCCCTCGCCGCCGAGCAGCGTCACGCTTTCGTAGAGCGGCAGGCCGACCACGTTCGAATACGAGCCGACCATCTTCACCACGAACGTGCCGGCGATGCCCTGCACGCCGTAGCCGCCGGCCTTGCCGCGCCACTCGCCGGAACCGACGTAGCCTTGGATGTCCTCGTCGCTCAGCCGCTTGAAGCGCACCCGCGTCTCCACCAGCCGCTGGCGAAAACCTTCTTTCGGCGTGACGATGCAGATGGCGGTGTAGACGCGATGGTTGCGGCCGGACAACAGCCGCAGGCACTGCTCCGCCTCGTTGACCAGCTCGGCCTTCGGCAGGATGCGGCGGCCGACGGCGACCACCGTATCGGCGGCAAGGATGAAGGCGCCGCGCAGCTCCTCATCGAGGCGCACGCTGCGCAGGGCCGCCTCCGCTTTGGTGCGCGCAAGGCGCGTGGCGCAGGCGCGCGGCAGCTCCCCCCGCTTCGGCGTCTCGTCGACGTCGGCCGGACGCAGCGCATCGGGCTCGATGCCGGCCTGGTTGAGCAGGGCCAGGCGACGCGGCGAGCCGGAGGCGAGAACGAGTTTGGGGCGGCCGAGCATTGAAGGGAATCGTCAAGGAACCAGCGGGGAAGGATATCGCGATGCGATACACGGAAAGTGACGGATAATGAAGGGGCTTGACGGAATTGAAGGCGCCCTCCCCGTCAATGCGGTCAATCGAAGAAGCGTTGCATCGCTCGCCATAATGTCAGCGCGTCAGCGCGACATCGCGGAACGCCGTCACCAGGGCCTTCTCCAGCTTCGGTCCCGCCATCTCCTGCAGGATCGAGTAGGCTTTCTCACGCGCCATCGGCGGGCGATAGGCGCGCACCTCGATCAGCGCGGCGAAAATGTCGGCGATGGTCAGAACGCGCACGAGATCGGAGATGTCAGGCGCCGTGAGCCGGTCGGGATAGCCGGTGCCGTCGAGAAATTCGTGATGATGGCGCACGGCGTCGAGCACCTCGTCGGGTACGCCGCCAACGCCGCGCAGCGCATCATAGCCAAGCCTCGCGTGACCCTGCATGATCGCCATCTCGCCATGCGCGAGCGCGCCCGGCTTGTCGAGAATCTCCAGCGGGATTGCCGCCTTGCCGACGTCGTGCAAGGTCGCGGCAACGCCGAGCCGCTTCACGTCGCCGGCGTGAAAGCCGAGGCTGAGCGCGAAATCGACCGCGACACCGGTCACCAGCAGGCAGTGCTGGAAGGTGCCTTCATGATAGCGGCGCACATTGTCGAGCCAGGTGGTCAGTCCGTTGGACGCGACGGCGTCGATGACCTCGGATGTCGCGATCTGCGCTTCGGCGAAGTCGAGCTGCCTGCCGTTCAGCACCGCATCGAACATCGAAGCCAGCGCCGCGGCCGCGTTCGACACCACCGTCGGCGGCCCGGCGTCTTCGGTGTCGTTGGCGATCGTGGGATAGAGCATGGCGAGCTTCTGCTGCAGGCTGCGTGCATCGAGCGGCGTCGGGATGACGCTGGAGGCGCCGAGCGAATAGGCCTGCACCACCGCAGCGCGCGCCCGCCGGTCGACGATGAACAGCCGCTGGCCGACACCTCGCACCTTCGGCAGCGCCAGCCGGATCGAGGCGATGGTCTCGACATTGCGCAGGTCGGCGTCGACCAGCAGCGAGGCCGCGGTCACGCCCTTCGGCGCGTCATCGATCAGCGAGGCGCTGACCGTATGCCGGGGTTCCAGCATCTCGCGGATCTTGCTGATCTTGGCCGGCTCGTCGGCGATGACGTGAATGAGCATGAGGGCAGCGGCGGCTCAAGGTGATGACGTTGTCGGCCCGCCGGCGCGCATGCGAAGCTGACGTCTTTGCTGGGTGCGCCAGCCGCTACTGCTACGGGAACTTTCTTAAACCGCGCCTAACGGCCTTGCCGAAAACCGTCAGAGTCCCGCGCCATACGTGCGAGCGAGGTGCGACAAAGGCGCCCGAAAACAAAAAAGCCGGCCCGAAGGCCGGCTTTCGCTCAGGTTGTCTTTTGCGATTCTTAGCGCGCGGCGGCGTGGGCCGCGGCCGTCTTGGCGGTGGCGGCAGCCTGTGCTGCCACCTGCGCCTTCGCGGCCGCCTGCACCTTCTCGAACGCGCGCACCTCGATCTGGCGCACCCGCTCACGCGAGACGCCGAACTCGGCCGCGAGGTCTTCCAGCGTCATCGGCTCTTCAGCCAGACGCCGTGCCTCGAAGATGCGGCGCTCGCGCGCATTCAGCACCTTCATGGCCGAGACCAGCGCATCGTGACGGTGATCGAACTCCTCGCTCTCCGCCAGCATCGCTTCGGCGTTCGGCGAGTTGTCGACCAGCCAATCCTGCCATTCGCCCGGATCGCCGTCGTCGCGGATCGGCGCGTTGAGCGACGCGTCACCGCCGAGACGGCGATTCATGTCGATCACGTCCTGCTCGGTCACGCCGAGACGCTTGGCGATCACCTGCACCTGATCGGGACGAAGGTCACCCTCGTCCAGAGCCGAGATCTTGCTCTTGGCCTTGCGCAGGTTGAAGAACAGCTTCTTCTGGTTCGCGGTGGTGCCCATCTTCACGAGCGACCACGAACGCAGGATGTACTCTTGAATTGAGGCCTTGATCCACCACATGGCGTAAGTGGCGAGGCGGAACCCCTTCTCGGGTTCGAAGCGCTTCACCGCCTGCATGAGACCAACATTGCCTTCGGAGACCACCTCGGCGATCGGCAAGCCGTAGCCGCGGTAGCCCATGGCGATCTTGGCCACGAGACGCAGATGGCTGGTGACCAGCCGATGCGCCGCGTCGCGATCCTCGTGCTCGCGAAAGCGTTGCGCGAGCATGTACTCTTCCTGCGGTTCCAGCATTGGGAACTTGCGGATTTCGGCGAGGTAACGAGCAAGGCCGGATTCGTTGGAAAGGACCGGCAGAGCAACAGCACGGGCCATAGTTTGAGCCCTCCAAATTGTTCAGGCTCCCGATAGCGGCGAGCCAGGCAGACCCTCGCTTGATTAAGAGCCGAAGGCGCTGCGATGTTCCGCGCCGAACATTTTCCTTCGACGCAGATGCAGCATACACGAGAACGCCCCCAAAAGGGAAGGTTCGAGGTGCGTCACGTTGCCGTTACGTCTGGTTAAATTGTTGTAATCTTGGTTGTTTTCCCGAAATCGTGATCCACGAGTGATTCATGCAATAGCATGAAAATTTCCGTCCGCGGTCCTGCAGTGCAGTTAAGTTGCGTGAACGCCTGAGGTCCCGCCCAGGCATCCTTCAGCGCCGTATCGGGCGGCGACGCCGGCCCGGATGCAGACTTGTAGCCCATGGCGAGAGGGTAACTCCTGACCCGCCGGCCTTCGCCGCATCACCACCGCAGCGCCTGGGCAAGCTTCGCCATATCCTCCGGCCAGTCCGCATCGAACGACATCTCCTCGCCGGTGAGCGGATGGGCGATGGTGAGATGGGCCGCGTGCAGCGCCTGGCGGCCGAGTCCTTCGAGCAGCGCGCGCGCTTTGGCGTCCAGCCGCACGGCCTTGGTCTTGAAACCGGAACCATAGACGTCGTCACCAAGCAGCGGATGGCCCGCATGCGCCAGATGGACACGGATCTGGTGCGTGCGCCCGGTCTCGAGCTCGCAAAGGAGCGCTGAGGCGACAGGCGTCCCGTCCTTGTCAGTGAACCGCTCGATCACCTGCCAGTGGGTGATCGCCTCGCGTCCCCCCGTCCGCACGGCCATCTTTTCGCGCGCGGTGCGATGGCGGTCGATCGGCAGGTCGATGGTGCCGGACGGCAGCTTTGGCGCACCCCACACCAGCGCGACATAGGCCCGGCGCAGCACGCCCGTACGGCCGTGATCGGCGAACTGGTCCGTCAGCGACTTGTGCGCGCGATCGGTCTTCGCGGCGATCAGGACGCCGGTGGTGTCCTTGTCGAGCCGGTGCACGATGCCCGGCCGCTTGACGCCGCCGATGCCTGAAAGGCTGGCGCCGCAATGGGCGATCAGCGCGTTCACCAATGTGCCGCTGGCATGTCCTGCCGCCGGATGCACGACGAGGCCGGCCGGCTTGTTGATGACGATGATTGCCTCGTCCTCGTGGATCACCTCGAGCGGGATATCTTCCGCCGCCGGCTCGGCCGGCTCGGCCGGCGGCACGTCGACGACGATGACCTCGCTCGATTTCACATGCTGCGCGGGATCGTGGACCGGCCGGCCACCAATGCTCACCCTGCCCGCAACGATCAGGGCCTTCAGCCGCGAGCGCGAGAGCTCGCTCAGGCGCACGGCCAGCACGCGATCGAGGCGGCCGCCGGCCTCCTCCTCGCTCACGACAATCTCTTCAACATGCCCGTCGGTGATCATGATCTCGTTCCACAGCGGCCATGCGAGTAGCAAACATCCCCCTCACTGTCATGGCGGGATCATTGGCGGACTTGACCCGGCCATGGCGATCATGCTGGCAGTGCATCCTTTGAGCGGGATGTCCGGACATGGCGGCCCTGCTTTTCAGTGGAGTTCACGCACAAGATGGCCGAACCTCTGGCGACCGAGCCGACACCGGAACAGACCGATGCGCTGATGGCGCGGGTCCGGCGCATGATGCTGATTGCAGGGCTCACCACGGGGCTCGGCGTTGCCGCGATCCTGATCGTCATCGGCTATCGCATCTATCGCGGCGAAACCACATCGGCGCCAACCGACCTGATCGAGATGCTGCCGAAGGGCGCACGGATCGTTTCGACCTCGGTCGCCGGCGACCGGCTGGTGGTGACGCTGGAAGCAGCGGGCGTGCTGGAGATCCGCACCTTCGACGCACGCACCCTGAAGCCTGCGGGACGGTTGAAGTTTGCGAATGAGCAGTGAGGCGGTAGCCGGATGAGCGCAGCGATATCCGGGGCTCACTCGACAGCTTAAGAATCCCGGATGTCGCTTCGCTCATCCGGGGCTACGATCCCTCACATCATCGCGCCGGGCATGAAGCAGCGGATGTGGATCGTGTCGGGATACTTGATCGGCCAGATCATAGTGCGGCCGACGCGGTTCGGCTCGGTCACCACCGCGTCTTCCGGCACGTCATACCATTTGCCTTCGAGCCGGACGCGATAACGGCCGTCCTTGCTCTCCCAGTCGACATCCGACAGCGCAAAGCCGTCCGCATCGGAGCAGCACGGGCCGCGCTTGCTCGAGAGCTTGTCGAACCACTTCTTCAATTCGGGATCGGTGTTGGCGTAGCGGCCGTCGTCACGCGCCATTGCCGCGCCCACGCAAAGCAAGGACGCGAGAACGAAGCATCCGGCTCTGAGCATCATCCACCTCCGCAAGCATGTTCGCTAAAAACCGCACGACGCTGTGCATGATGACCCAAGGGTCTGCCCATCCATCGCGCGGCCGACGCGGCGAACATCCGGCGAACGACATTCTGCATCACGCAGTGCATCGCATTTGCATCAATCGTGTCTGCATCTGTCGCGCCAGTCGCTCGGACCCGTCCCGACCGCTTGCGGCGCACGGCTCATCACCGGGCAATGGGAAATGACACGAGACCGGATTTTGTTCCCCGCGGAATGACCAAATTCAATGCAGCATGCCAAAAATGGAAACGCGTGAATTCCGTCGAAAACACTTAACCTTCTGCGAGCCAGCTAACCGTCTGCGAGCCAGAGCATGGTGGTGCGGAACGCGATCGAACGCTTGCCGACGAAACCAGTGTTGAGCGTGTCTGCAGCATTATCGGTATAGGTGCCGGAAAATCCGATGCTCACCATCCGATGTTCGAATACCAATGTCGGATCAGAGACGAGTGCGTAAGGTTCGGTGATCAGCTCGCCCTTCCACTTGCCGCGGCCGTCGAACGTGTAAGTACCGGCGAGCCACACGAGACCGTTGCCGCCCAGCATCTTGCCATCGTGCAGGACGAACACGCCCGATCCCTTGCCGGGTCCGTCGAGCAGCGTCACATGCAGCGAATAGAGGCCATTGCGCATGGACGCGATTATGGCGCGGCGGCGGCGCGAGGCAATGGCAAAACCGGGCTGAAGCAGCCGCGCTGCTACACCGCGCCCCTGGTGGCGCCGCCGAACCGCATTCGGATGCGCTCCATCAAGCCGTCGCGCACGGCGCGATAGGCTTCGAGCTGCTGCTCGCGCGAACCTTCGAGACCGACCGGATCAGGCGTCGGCCAGTACTCGACATCGGCGGCGAGCGTGCGCGTCAGCTCCAGCGCCTTGTGATGCGCCTCCGGCGACAGCGTGACGATCAGATCGAAATTCAGCCCTTCCCAGTCGTCGAGCTCTTCGAACGTCATCGGCCGGTGGCGGGTGATATCGTGGCCGATCTCGCTCATCGCCGTCACCGCGAACGGGTCGAGCTCGCCTTTGCGCACACCGGCGGACGCAGCGTAGATCTTCGGAAACATCGCCTGCATCAGCGACACCGCCATCGGCGAGCGGACGCTGTTCAGGCCGCATGCGAACAGCACCGCCTGTGGGGCTTTGGCGCGCGCCGCCTCCAATGCTCAGCCTTTCCAGTGCAAGACGGAGATCAGCGTAAACAGCCGCCGCGCGGTGTCGAAGTCAATGCGCACCTTGCCGTCGAGACGCTCCATCAACGTGCGCGAGCCTTCGTCGTGGATGCCACGGCGCCCCATATCGAGCGCCTCAATGCGATCGGGCGTCGCGGTGCGGATCGCCTGGTAGTAGCTGTCGCAGATCATGAAGTAGTCCTTGACGATGCGCCGGAACGGCGTGAGCGACATCAAATGCGCGATCACCGGCTGACCGTCCTGCCGGCGGATATCGAACATCAGCCGGTTGCCGGTGATGCCGATGTGCAGCGTGAACGGTCCGGTGTGGCCGCCCTCCGGCGCGAACAGGTTCTTCTCGATCAGGTCGTAGATCGCAATCGCCCGCTCATGCTCGATATCCGGCCCTGAACGGCCGATCGACTCTTCGTCGAGCGTCACCGCGACGATGCGGTTGTCGGCATCAGGGTTGGCGGGGCGCTTGCTCATCGCATGTTGAGACGCAGCGCCACCGAGCGCGCATGCGCATCCAGCCCTTCCGCATGGCCGAGCGTGATCGCCGCGGGCCCGAGCGCGCGCAGCTGGTCCGCGCCGCATTTGAGGATGGAGGTGCGCTTCATGAAGTCGAGCACGCCAAGTCCGGACGAGAAGCGCGCCGAGCGCGCGGTCGGCAGCACGTGGTTGGTGCCGCCGACATAGTCGCCGATCGCCTCCGGCGTGTGAAGCCCTAAGAAGATCGCGCCGGCATTGCGAATCTTGGCGGCAAGCTTTTCCGGCGCACGCGTCATGATCTCCAGATGCTCGGCGGCGATGCGGTCGGCAAGCGTGGCAGCCTCATCGAGGCTGCTGACACGGATGATCGCGCCAAAACCGTCCCATGACGCTGCGGCGATGTCCTGGCGCGGCAACGTCTTCAACTGGCCGTCCACCGCGCGCGCAACCGCTTCGGCAAGCTCGTCGGAATCGGTGATCAGGATCGACTGCGCGGCGACGTCGTGCTCGGCCTGCGCCAGGAGATCGGCGGCGATCCATTCGGCGTTGGCGCTCTTGTCGGCGATCACCAGCACTTCGGAGGGGCCGGCGATCATGTCGATGCCGACCTTGCCGAACACGATCCGCTTGGCTGCGGCGACGTAGGCGTTGCCGGGGCCGACGATCTTTGCCACCGCAACTATGCTCGCCGTGCCATAGGCGAGCGCGGCTACCGCCTGCGCGCCGCCGACGCGGTAGATCTCGGTGACGCCGCCGAGCCTGGCTGCAGCCAGCACCAGCGGATTGAGCTTGCCGTCCGGCGCCGGCACGACCATCACCACGCGCGGGACGCCGGCGACCTTCGCCGGCACCGCGTTCATCAGCACCGACGACGGGTAGGCCGCCGTGCCGCCCGGCACGTACAGGCCGACTGCCTCGATGGCAGTCCAGCGATGCCCAAGCTCGACGCCGAGGGAGTCGGTGTGGCGCTCGTCCTTCGGCAGTTGCTTGCGGTGGAAGTCCTGGATGCGGTCGCGCGCCAGCGTCAGAGCGTCCAATGTCTCGCGATCGCACGCCTTGACGGCGGCGACGATCTCGGAGCTGGAGACGCGAACGGTCTCGGCGGTCAGCTCGAGCCGGTCGAATGTCTTTGTTGCGGCGAACAGCGCGTCGTCGCCGCGCGAACGCACATCGGCGACGATGGCGCGCGCGGCCGCATCCACGTCTTCCGACACCTCACGCTTGGCGTCGAGGAACTGGTCGAAGCGGCTGGCAAAGTCCGCGGCGCGGGTGTCGAGGCGGATCGGCATTCAACTCTATCCGGAGACGGGCAAAATCGGCTCCCGCTCAATGGCGCGAGAGGAGAATCCCGTCAACCCTGCACCAGTGTCGTGGTTCAGAAATTCGCTCCATCGCTTGCTGCAACTCCGAGGAGCGAATTTCTGAACCATAAACGACACTGGAATCATGACTTTGCTAGTGTCCTTATCGAATCCGAAGTTCGCTCTGAGGGTGCCGCGAAGTATTGCGAACTTCGGATTTGGGACACTAGTGGCTGGCGGCGCGTTCAGCCCCGGTTCACCGTCCTGCGGGCCGAATACGCCGCAGGCTGGGACGGGAACGCGAACGAGCCGATCATCGTTTGTCACAGGGCAACCCCTTCGGGTCTGCCCGCGGAGGGACCGATGCCGAAGGGGATGGTGGCCGCGATCATCGCGGCGCTGCTGACATCGCCAGCCGCGGCGCAGGTGCCACCGACGGACGACACCCCACAACTCGCCCAGCGCGGCGGTGCGCGGCCGCCTCGCGAGGCGGTCCGTGCAGCGTCGGCCCTCTCCGAAGCCGCCATGACCTATATCGAAATCATCGAACTGACGCTGGCCGACAGGGCCAGCGCGGTGCGGCTCCGCCTCAATTCGGCGCGCGGGGAGCTTAACCGGCTGCGCCCGATGGTGAGCGCGGAAACCTTCAGCGCGCTCGAGGGACGGCTGGCGGACGCAGAAGTGGCGGAGAACAAGGGCGACCTCACCGGCGCAGCGCTCGCCGCGGCCGAAGCCTTCAAGGTCATCGTCACCACGATGCCGGCGCAGCTACGACGCACGCCGCTGCCGGTATCGCTGCACACCTATTCGGCGTTCAAACTCGTCCTGCTCGCCTCGGCTGCCGAAATCGACTGGCCGGCGGTCGGCCAGGCGGCCAGAGAATCGGAGAAGTCATGGATCCAGCTGCGGCGGCTGGTGCGCGACACCAACCTGCGGGTGCTGCTGTCGGAAATCCAGAACGGCCTGCGCGAGGCGGTCACGCGCAAAGACGCCGCCGGCGTCAGGTTCGGGGCGCAGCTGCAGATAGCCTCGACGGCCGTGCTGCGGGATTTCTTCGCGCGCTTTGCGCGCGCGATGGGACGCGGACGGTGAAAGTCAGCCGCTGATCCGCTCGATGTCGGCGCCGCACGCGGAGAGCTTCTCCTCCAGCCGCTCAAACCCGCGGTCGAGGTGATAGATGCGGTTGACCATGGTCTCGCCTTCGGCGGCAAGTCCTGCGATCACCAGCGAGACCGACGCGCGCAGGTCTGTCGCCATCACAGGCGCACCGCGCAGACGGTCGGTGCCTTCGATGGTCGCCGTCTCACCATCGAGCGAGATGCGCGCGCCGAAGCGGGCGAGCTCCTGCACATGCATGAAGCGGTTCTCGAAGATCGTCTCGGTGATGAGCGACGATCCCTTCGCGCGCGTCATCAACGCCATCAGCTGCGCCTGCAGATCGGTCGGGAAGCCGGGGAACGGCGCCGTGGACACCTTCACCGCACTGAGGCCGGCGCCGTTGCGCGCGACGCGGACGCCTTCGTTGTTCGGCGTGATCACCGCACCGGCCTGGACCAGCACGTCCAGCGCCGACTGCAGCAGCTCCGGCCGCGCGCCGGCGAGTTGCACGTCGCCGCCGGTCATGGCCACCGCCATCGCATAGGTGCCGGTCTCGATCCGGTCCGGCAGCACGGTGTGGCGCGTGCCGTTCAGCCGGTTTACGCCTTCAACGACGATGCGCGGCGTACCCGCGCCGGAAATCTTTGCGCCCATCTTGAGCAGGCAATCGGCGACGTCGACCACTTCCGGCTCGCGCGCGGCGTTCTCGATGACCGTCGTGCCCTTCGCCAGCGTCGCCGCCATCAGCGCCACGTGCGTGCCGCTGACCGTCACTTTCGGGAAATCGATCGTGGCTCCCTTCAGGCCCTTCGGGGCCTTGCAGACCACATAGCCGCCGTCGATCTGGATCGCCGCACCGAGCTTCTCCAGCGCCATGATCAGGAGATCGACCGGGCGCGTGCCGATGGCGCAGCCACCCGGCAGCGAAACCTTCGCCTCGCCCATGCGCGCGATCAGCGGCGCGATGACCCAGAAGCTCGCGCGCATCTTCGAGACGAGCTCGTACGGTGCGGTGGTGTCGATGATGGTCTTGGCCGAAATGTGCAGCGTCTGGCCCTGATACTCGCTGTCGCCCGGCCGCTTGCCGGACGTCATGATGTCGACGCCGTGGTTGCCGAGGATGCGCTGCAACTGGGCGACATCGGCGAGCCGCGGCACGTTGTCGAGGATCAGGGTGTCATCGGTGAGCAGCGCCGCGGTCATCAGCGGCAACGCAGCGTTCTTGGCGCCAGAAATCGAGATCGTGCCGTTGAGCTCGTTGCCGCCAGTGATGCGAATGCGATCCATTGTGCCCCCGAAATCGTCCGAGCGGACGAGGCTTACGTCTAAGCTGCGGATGTTGCAAAAGCCTTGAGATAATCAATTTGATTGCTCAAGAACCCTGCCAAGCCAATACGGCGAAAGTCGGGACCGGAAGGCCCGCCTTTCAAGCCGACGATTTGGCCTCATCCTCCTCCTGCCCGGCGTGCTCCTGGTCCCCCTCTGTCGTAGGAGGAGCAGGCTCGTCGACCAAGCCGCCGGCCCTGCCCTTCGCCTGCTGCTTCCGCCGCTTCAGGTTCTCGCGCAGTGCAGCGCGGAGGCGGTTCTGGCGGTCGGTGCTGCGAACGTCGGGCATGGATGCGAGATGCGCGCGAATGGCGGGAAAATCAAGCTCACCGTCGTGCCCGCGCCGGAGGAGCGGCATTCCCGCACCGCCTGTTCCGGGATCGTGGTAAGATCGCCCGCAGCCAGCCGATGGAACGTTCCCATGACCGAATTCACGAACATGCTTCAACATTTTGCAGCCGCGGTCGCCGCCAATGACGGAAAGGGCCTTGCCGCACTGTTTACGACAGACGGTGTCTATGACGACGGCTTCTACGGCGAATATGCGGGCCGCGAGGCGATCGCCAGGATGCTGCAGCATTTTCACGACACCGGCAGGAACTTCCGTTGGGATTTCTTCGACGCCTTGACCGACGGCGGCACGGGCTATGCACGCTATCGCTTCAGCTACGCGTCGAAGATGCCGGGTTCGGAAGGAAAGCCGGTGGTGTTCGAAGGCGTCGCGCACTTCACGTTTCGCGAGGGGCTGATCGAGCGCTACTCTGAAACCTTCGACCGCGGCATGGCACTGGCGCAGCAGGATTTCGCGCCGGAGCGCATCAAGCGCGTGCTGATGAAACTCGCGGACAAGCAGAACGCCGGCGCCGCGGCGAAGGAACATCTGGCAAGTCTGAAGCAGGCGGGCTGACAACGCCGCATCGTTCCTGCTTTCGCAGGGTGGCCCCGAGCATTTTGGCGGGCCGTCAGCCCCCACTCCTGCTTGCGCGGAACGCCCCCTTGTGGCAAGGAACGCCCCATCCGGCGGGCCTTTGCCGTGATTCCCGAGATCTTCTTAGGTTTCGCTGCCGTAGCTCAGTGGTAGAGCACTTCATTGGTAATGAAGAGGTCGACAGTTCAATCCTGTCCGGCAGCACCACTTAAGGCCCGAAAAGCAACAGTTTTTTTGAAATCGCTATTCCGAACAGTGCTGCGAATAAATGCAGAACGATGCAGCTGAATGCATCGATAGTGGCACGTTTTTGACACGCGGAATCTGCTTTCGTTCACGCCTCGCTGTTCTGCCTCATCTCTCCGCGCGTCATTCCTGCTGTTGTCAGGCGAGTGTCGCGCCACGGGCGGCATCATCTTCCTTCTCGCCGCTCGCGACGATCTTCAGCGCTCCATCTGGCAACGGCTTCTGCAGCTTGGATGCCCTTTCCCAATCAGCCGTCATCCAGAGATCGAATCGCTCTTCAGTCGTGAGGATTACTGGCATCGCCTTCGAATGAACCTTCGCGACTTCGGCGTTTGTCGCGGACGTTAGGAAGCCAAGAACGTCAGCGGTGATCTCGCCTTCCTTGGCCGCTGTCGGCCGACGTCGGTAAACACTTCGATCCGCTGTACGTGAGGTCCCGCCGATATCATCCGAATGGTGGATGTATCGCGATGACCTGCGACAGATGCTGACCCTGCGGCGCACCCGTGCCGGCCCGCTCCGGACGGGAAGCGAATGTTGACCCAGCGCCGACTAACCCAGGAGAATGCATGATGAAGACGATAGGAAAATTCGTAAAATACGTGGAGGATCCGACAAAATTGGTCACAAAAGTGGCCCAACGATTAGACCCTTCGGATTATGCGAAGGTGCCCGTTGAATTATTTGGCGACTTCCCAG
>NZ_JAVIFX010000046.1 GCF_031157255.1 Bradyrhizobium sp. LHD-71
GCGGTGCCAAGCGACGTGCAGGGGCACATGGATCGTGTCATCTATGAGGCGAGGTGCGCTCGCCGCCTTCATGACGAGCCGCCTGCTCGTCACGCCGAAGTCCGAGGGGAAAGCGGGCGAACACAATCGGCTGTGGCCATGGGCCCCTGCTTCGCACACGCGGCTCTGAATGCCTGTCGTTGCTGCCGCGATTCGCCGTTCGTCCGCCACCAGATCATCTCGGCACATGCATATCGGCGGCTGGCCTATGCACGCAGCAATTCCTGTTGCCCTCACCCGGACAGTCGCGCCATTGTCGCCGTCAATCAACGGAGGAAGCTATGACGGACGTCATCTTGCAGGATCTTAAAGACGGTCTTCTGACCATCACCATGAACCGTCCCGAGCGCAAGAATGCCATGAGTCCGGAGTTTACGCTGGCGCTGGTGCATGCGGCGCAGCGGGGCGCGGATGATCCTGACGTGCGGGCAGTGCTGCTGAAGGGCGCAGGCGGAACGTTCTGCGTCGGCGGCGACGTGCGCGGCATGGCAGATCCGAACCGCAAAGCGCCGAGCCTGGAAGAGCGCATCGTCAGCTTGCGCGGCCGTATGGAGGCTTCGCGCATCCTGCACGAGATGAGCAAGCCGGTGGTGGCTGCGGTGGAAGGAGCTGCAGCTGGTGCCGGCCTGTCGCTGGCACTGGCCTGCGATTTGCGCGTCGTTGGCGAGACGGCGAAGATCACCACCGCCTTCGCCAAGGTTGGCCTCTCCGGCGATTACGGCGGCACCTACTATCTCACCAAGCTGATCGGCAGCGCCAAGGCACGTGAACTGTATCTGCTGTCGCCGATCCTGAGCGGCAAGGAAGCGCATGCAATCGGCATGATGACCCGCTGCGTTCCTGACGCAGATGTCGTCAAGGCTGCGACCGAGCTTGCGATGCAGCTCGCGAAGGGCCCGACGATCACGCTCGGCTACATCAAGCGCAATATCAATAACGCCGAGAAGTTCGGAATCGAGGCTTGTTTCGACGGCGAAGCTGCCGGTCACTCACGCTGCAGTGAGACTGCGGATCATAAGGAAGCCGCCGCAGCCTTTGTCGAAAAGCGCGCGCCGGTGTTTGCAAATAAATGAGCCCAGGCTCGCTCCCCTTATCATCGAAAGCGACGCGTCTCGAACCATGAAGCCCGGATGCTTGTCCGGTCAGATTGGGCCTTAACCTTCGAGGCGCCCGCGTCGCTCCTCGAGTTTCGCAAGGCTCTTCAGGATGAGGACGAGAGAGCGCAAGAGTATACGGGAGGATCATCGATGCCCGACTTCCTTCGCCTGAAGCAGATCTGCCTGGTCGCGCCGCAGCTCGCTCCTTCGGCATCCCACATAGCGTCGGTCATGGGACTCGACATCTGTTACCGAGATCCAGCCGTCGGCGCTTACGGGCTCGAGAACGTCCTGTATCCGGTTGATACGACGCTTCTCGAGGTCGTGGCACCGACGCGACCCGGCACGGCCGCCGGTCGTTTCCTCGACAAGATCAAGGGCCATGGCGGCTACATGGTCATCTTCACCGCAAGCGACGTCGAGCGTCGCAGAGAACATGCCAAGGCGATCGGCATCCGCATCGCGCACACGATCGACAAGCCGACGTTCTACGGTATCCAATTGCACCCGGCAGACTGTCGCGCCGCATTCGTCGATTTCAATCGGACACAGGACAGCGACGGCATCCTGGGCCCCTACACGGTCGCGGGGCCGAACTGGCAGAAGTACATCCGCAAGGATACGACGCAGGCAATCGTCGGTCTGGAAGTCGAAAGCCCCGATCCAGCGAACCTCGCGGCGCATTGGGCGAAGATCATCGAGGTGCCGGTCGGCAAGAGTGCCGAGGGCGATCCGGAGCTGACCTTCGTGAACTGCAGCGTTCGTTTCATCAAGGGCCCGGCCGAAGTGCTCGGCGGGCTCGTGTTCAAGGTGAACGATGTCGCGAAGGTGAAGGCGGCGGCCGCCGCAAGAGGCTACGAGGTGGAAGGCAACTCGTTCCACATGTGTGGTGTCAATTTCCGACTGACGGCATAGGCGTTTTGGGCCATCGCGTGGCGCGATGTTTCGCGTCTCGCGATGAGTTCTGATCCTCGCGAGATGCCGGGTTCGACCGCATCCAAGTCGACCTTAGCCGACTTTAGCCGACTTGGATGTCGATGATGCCCAATCTCGGCCGACCCGGGATTGGTTGCGGGCGGCCCGCGTTACCGTCCCTTCCAGTTGGCGACGCGGCGTTCGTTGGTGGCCTTGACGCCTTCCTTGAAATCTTCCGTCCCACGCAGCCAGTTCTGCTCTTTCAGCTCGTGGTCGGTCGCGATCTTGACCCGGTCGGCAAGGTCGCCGCGCATGGTCTTGCGCGTCGAGGTAATCGCGAGCGGTGCGCTCTCGGCGATCTCGGCAGCGAGCTTTGTCGCCTCGGCGCGGACCTGATCCTGCGGCACGCAGACGTTGGCGAGACCGATTCGCGTTGCTTCTTCACCGCCGATGCGCCGGCCGGTATAGAACAACAGCTCTGCCTGGTTCTTGCCGACCAGCTCAGTGAGCAGCACGGTCAGGCCGAATCCCGGGTGGAAGCCGAGACGCGTGAAGTTCGCCGAGAAGCGGGCCTCCGGACACGTGACACGGAAGTCGGCCGCGCAGGCGACGCCCAGCCCACCGCCGATGGCGGCGCCGTGTACGGCGGCGACGATCGGCTTCTTCGTGCGCAGCAGCCGCACTGCTTCCTGGTACAGGTGGTTGGTCGGCGAGCCGCCCACGGTGGTCGGCTGCTCATTCTGCCGTTTCGGATCGTTGAAGTTCGCGCCGGCGCAGAACGACTTGCCTTGCGCGCACAACACCACGGCGCGGACGCTGTCGTCCTTGTCGAACTCCTCCATCGCGGTCGCGATCTGCTGGATCAGCTCCATGTCGAAGAAGTTGTGGGGCGGGCGGCGGATTTCGATCGTGCCGACGAAATTAGCGGCCTTGTCGACGCCGATGTCCTTGTACGTTGTCATGCGAAATCCTCTTGTTTGTTTTGGCTCTAGTTGGTCACCGCAGCCCGAGTCCGCGGGCAATGATGCCGCGCAGCACTTCCGTCGTGCCGCCCTGGATGGTGAGTTTTGGCGCCACCTTGGTGGCATAGGCGAGGTGTTTCTTCAACGGCATCTGGTTGCCCGGCTCCTGCTCGATGAAGGCGGCCAGCGTGCGCGCGTTTCCGGGCAGCGCCTGCTCCCACAGGGTGCCCATGTCCTTGACGATCGACGCTTCGACCACCGGTTCCTTGCCGGCCTCGAGCATGCCCGCGACCGAGACCGACATGCGGCGTAGCGTATGCAACTGTGCGACCAGACGACCGATGCCCTCGGCCGAACGCACGTCGGGATTGTTGCCCATGGCCCGCACAAGTTCGGTCAGCACGTAGTAGGTTTCAAGAAAGCGCTCCGGACCCGAACGCTCATAGGCGAGCTCGGTGGTCGCCTGCTTCCATGCGCCGTCGATTTCGCCAAGCACGTGGTCTTCGGGAATAAAAGCGTCCTGAAACACCACCTCATTGAACTCGCGCTGGCCGCTCATCTGGGTGATCTGGTTGCAGGTGATGCCCTTCGTCTTCATCGGCACGAGGAACGACGTCAGGCCGTGGCGCCGGTTCTCCTTCGTCGGAGCTGAGGTGCGGAACAGACCGATCATGTAGTCGGATTTGTGCGCGTTCGAGGTCCAGATCTTGGTGCCGTTGATCAGGTAACCGCCCTCGGTCTTGGTCGCCTTGGTCTTGGCGGCAAACAGGTCGGAGCCCGAGCCCGGCTCGCTCATGCCGATACAGAACTGGATCTCACCCTTGACGATGCGCGGCAGCACGTCGGCTTTGATCTTCTCCGAACCGTATCTGATGATCGTCGGTCCGCTTTGCCGGTCGGCGGTGAAATAGACGCCGGTCGGCGCGTTGGCGACGCGGAATTCCTCCGTCAGCACGTAGCGCTCGAGGAAGCTTCGCTCGCGGCCGCCATATTTCTTCGGCCACGTCATGCCGATCCAGCCCTTGGCGGCGACGCGCTTGGCGAATTCCCGGCCATCTGCGGAATCACCCCGGCGCGGATTATTGGGATCGAACGTGCCGCGTGCGATCTCTTCGCTGAGGAAGGCGCGGGCCTCCCGCCGCAACGCTTGGCAGGTTTCAGGCAGGCGGATCGGATCGAAGGTGAGGGAGGACATAGTCTTTGGTCCCTGAAGTCGAGATGTCAGCGGGAGGCGACGAGCGGCCAGAGGTCGTCGGCGCCACGCCGGGCGACCCTGTTGCCGAGCTCGACCGCCCAGTAGCTCTCGTTGCCGAAGTCGTCACGCCAGCCGAGCGTGCGCAGGCTGAAGCGGTGCAGAACGTATTCCTTCGTGAAACCGATCGCGCCATGCACCTGATGGGCGATGGCGGAGCCCGTGCCGGCCGCCTCCGCACAGCGGATTTTTGCGGCGGCCGCTTCGAGGAAGGTGGTTTCGTCGTTCCATGGGGTGCCGGTTGCGACCGTTTCCGCCGCTGAACCTGCCGCAGCAACAGCGGCCGCGGTTTCGCCTGCGAGCTTTGCGAGATTGTGCTGCACCGCCTGGAATTTCGAGATCTTCTTCTCGAACGCGACGCGCTCCTGCGAGTAGTTGACACTGCGCGTCAACATGTATTGCAGACTGCCTGCAATCTGCAGCGAGCGCGCGACGCAGCCCATCAGCATCAGTGCGGTCTGATCGAAATCTTTCGGCGCGGAGCCGGTCTTGAGCGGCGTCGTCTTGTCGAACACGAGATTGTCCGCAGGTTCTCCGGCGAGATTTTCGTCGTCCTCGCGCCGGCAATCCTTCGCGGCTACCAGTGCGATGGTGACGCCCTTGGCGCCGTGCGCCAGCACTGCGAAGTGCTGCGCCTCTCGGGCGAATGGAATGTTCTGCGCCCGGCCGCTCAGTGTGCCATCCGCATTCAGGGTGATCTTGTCTTTCGGCTGCACCGGGGCGACCGACATCGCACCTTCCGGTGAAACGATTCCACCCTGGGACAAAAGCCAGCCAGCCAGCATTGTTTCGGCCAGTGGTACGGGAACCGCGAACCGGCCTGCGGCGCTCAGGAGCTCGAAGCCATCCGCGAGGCTCGCACCCGAGCCGCCATGCTCTTCGGAGACCCACGGCAAAGTCAGGCCGTTCTCAGTCAGCGCCTTCCAGAGGGCCTCTTTCCACGTGTCGTCTTTTGCGCTGTTGACCGTCTGCGGGTCGCACAGGTCCGCGAAAATCCGCTCCGCCGTTTCCACGACGATACTGCTCTCTCCCACGACGTTCCTCTTCTGATCGCGTGTTTTGCTTGGTGGAATGATGTTCAAAAACGCCAGTCCATGGCAAGCGGCATTGTTGAACGGCCGACCGGCGCAATTTGCAGTGCAAACAAAACGGCCCCGCAGACGGGGCCGTTCCAGCATTTGAAAAAGTTGCTCACAGGAGCGTGTCATCTCGTCCGGTCGAAACAGGTCTGCCGCACGTGTTCGTGCGGAAAGGCGAGCACGACTGCGGCGACGCCTGCGCTCAGTCGAGATCGTTGCTGTCCATGCCGCCGTTGCGGCGGGCCTCGTTCGCCATCTTGCGCAGCGCGGGGCCGAGCTTCACAGGATCGGCGAACGGTTCGCTCTGCGGACCGCGATGCCAGCCTTCCATCACCGAGAATACGCCGTTGCCGATGTAGAACACGCGCGCGGTGATGTCTTCGGCTTCCTCGCTCGCGAGGTAGGTGATGACCGGCGCGATCCACTTCGGATCGCCCGCGGCTTTCTGCTCCTCGGTGCGTTCGCGCAGGCCCTCGGTCATGCGCGTCACGGCGCTCGGCGAGATCGCATTCACGGTGACGCCGATGCGGCGCAGTTCGCGGGCGGCGATGATCGAGAACGCGGCGATGCCGGCCTTGGCGGCGCCGTAGTTGGTCTGGCCCATATTGCCGAACAGGCCGGAGGTCGACGAGGTGTTGATGATGCGGCCGTTTACGGACTTGCCGGTCTCCTTGTTCTTGGCGCGCCAGTACTCGACGGCATGACGCGACGGGCAGAAGGTGCCTTTCAGGTGCACCTTGATCACGTCATCCCATTCCTGCTCGGTCATGTTCATCAGCATGCGGTCACGCAGGATGCCGGCGTTGTTCACCAGCACGTCGAGCTTGCCATAGGTCTTGACCGCCTGGTCGATCATGTTCTTGGCGCCGGACCAGCTCGACACGTCGTCGCCGTTGGCAACTGCCTCGCCGCCCGCCTTCTTGATGGTCTCCACCACCTCGTGGGCCGGACCCGCGTCGGCGCCGGTTCCGTCGACCTTCGCGCCCAGGTCGTTGACGACAACCTTGGCGCCGTGCGCGGCCAGCATGATCGCGTGCTCACGGCCGACACCACGGCCTGCGCCGGTGACGATTGCAACTCTTCCCTCACACAAACGGGCCATCTCGTCTCATCCCTTATGAATTGGACTTTGCTACTGTTGGAAACTTCGCGAACCTGTCATAGGCGCAATAACGGCCAAGGCGTCAACCGCCTTGGGCTCATGGGGCGTCTGCGCTGCGGTCATTGACGCTGGTGTCCCGGTTCTAACGTTCGCATCACTTTGCGGCACGCTCGTCTACGAACGCCAGAACCAAGACGGACACTAGCAACGTTATGATGCTAGTGCGCTTTTTGGATTTGACGTTCGTACGAAGGACTGGCGAAATCCAGCGCACTAGCTCAGGCGGCCTTCTGTTGCTACCGTCGGCGCCGCACCACCGCCGCGGCGCGGCCGGTCAATCAGCGAACGATGAAGGTGGGAGAAACGAATGTCATTTAAAGACTTGTGCGTTCTGGTGACCGGCTCGGCATCAGGGCTTGGCGCTGCGACTGCGCAGCAGATTGCCAGCGACGGCGCGCGTGTGATCGTCAACTATTCATCGAGCAAGAAGGAAGCCGAGGAGACCGCCGAGCTTTGCCGCAAGGCGGGCGCCGCCGAGGTGCTGGTGGTCCAGGGCGACGTCGCCAAGGATGACGACTGCAAGAAGCTCGCAGCCGCGGCAGCGCCGTGGGGCCGCCTCGACGCACTGATCAACAATGCGGGCGTTACCAAGCATGTTCCCAATCATGGCCTGCTCGACGAGCTGTCTGCCGATGATTTCCAGCGCATCTACGCGGTCAACGTGGTCGGCACGTTCCAGATGATCCGTGCCGCGCGGGCGCTGTTGGAAGCAGGCGCTAAGGCCTCGGGACACAACTCCGCTGTGGTCAACATTGCGTCGGTGGCCGGCATTAATGGCGGCGGGTCGTCGGTCGCCTATGCCGCAAGCAAAGGCGCGCTGATCACGATGACCAAGTCGCTCGGGCGGGCGCTCGCGCCCGCCATTCGCGTCAATGCGGTGTGCCCCGGCTATATCGACACGCCGTGGTTCTCGAAGGGACGCGGACAGGAGGCGGCCGACAAGCTGCGCGAACAGGTGAAAGGGAGGGTGCCGCTGAAGCTCGCCTCCAGGCCGGAGGATATCGCCGAACTCGTGACGTTCCTCGCGAGCCCCGCATCCGGCAACATGACCGGTGAAGCCGTGCGCATGGACGCCGGGATGCATCTGAACGGGGGATGAGCGGCCTGTCATTCCGGGTGACGTGACGCGAAGCATAACCCACCGTCATTGCGAGCGCAGCGAAGCACTCCAGTCTGAGTCCGCCGCAACCGCAGACTGGATTGCTTCGCTGCGCTCGCAATGACGACTATCCAATCACGACCAGCGGCTGTCCCTGATCGACCGAGTCGCCCGACTCAATGAGGATCTTCGTCACGGTGCCGGCTTTCGGCGCGGTGATCGGGTTGAACGTCTTCATGGCCTCGATCAGCAGCAGCGTCTGTCCTGCGTCCACCCTCGCGCCGACGTCGATGAAGGTGGGTGCATTCGGCTCCGGCGTCAGATAGGCGACCCCCACCATCGGGCTCAGCACTGCACCCGGGTCGACCGCCGGGATGGTCGCCGGCGCAGCGACTGCTGCATGAGGCACAGCGTTCGGCACGATCACCTGCTGCATCGGAGCTTGCGCGGATCCGCGCACAACGCGGATGCGACGATCCTTCTCGGCAAGCTCGATCTCGGTCAGGCCGGTTTCATTCATCAGCTTCGCGAGCATCCGGATCGCGCCGGGCTCGAACGGAATGGGAGCCATCGTTTCTGTCTTGGTCCTGATCAGTCGGAGGAGGTTATGGCCGCATGGTGAATGCGGACGGCCCGGTCTGGCGCAAGGGCGCCGCGAGATTGGCGAACTCGCAGATCAACGGTCGCGTATCGCGCGGGTCGATGATCTCCTCCACCAAAAACGCTTCGGCGGTCCGGAACGGTGAGCGAAGGCGTTCGAGTCGCGCCTCGATTTCGGCGAGCTTGGCGACCGGATCGTCCGAGGTGTCGATCTCCGCACGGTAGGCTGCTTCGACGCCGCCCTCGAGCGGCAGCGAGCCCCAGTTGCCGGACGGCCAGGAGTAACGGAACGACGGATGCGTATGCGGCAGATGCGCGCCGCCGCCGACACCGAAGACATTGCGCACAATGATCGAGCACCACGGCACCGTGCTTTGGTGGATCGCGCTCACCGCCTGCACGGCAAACCGCATCGTGCCGGTGGACTCCGCATTCAGCCCGACCGCGAAACCGAAACAGTCGACGAGATGCACGACCGGCAGATGAAACGTCTGGCAGGTATCGATGAATTTGGTGATCTTGCGGGATGCCGCGGCATTCCAGGCGCCGCCGTCATGCAGCGGATCGCCGGCGAGGATGCCGACGGGCCAGCCGTCGAGCCGCGCAAAGCCGGTGATGATGGCGCGGCCGAAACCACGCGCGATCTCGAAGAACGAGCCTTGGTCGACCACCGTCTCGATGATGCGGCGCATCTGATAGGCCTTCTTGCGATCCCGCGGCACCGCGGTCATCAGGCTCTCGTCCCGCCGGTTCGGATCGTCCCAGCTTTCGGCGCGCGGCGGCAGCTCCCAGATCGACGACGGCAGATAGGACAGAAATTTGCGCGCCCGCGCGAACGCCTCTTCCTCGCTGTCGACCGCATCATCGACAGTGCCTGCGGCGATCTGCACCCTGTGGCCACCGAGCTCCTGCTTGGTGCGCTTCTCACCGAGCCGGTCGACCACCGGTGGGCCGGCGACGAACACCGCGGACTTTTCCTTCACCATCAACGAGTAATGGCTGGCCGAGAGCCGCGCGGCGCCAAGGCCGGCCACCGAACCGAGACCCAGCGCAACAACAGGCACGAGACCCATGTTGATGGCGCACAGATGCAGGCCGGATGAGACGGCGATGCCGCCCGGCAGGTTGGCATATCCCTTGGTCTCGATCGTCTTGACCGAGCCGCCGCCGCCGGAGCCCTCGATGATGCGGATGATGGGCATGCGAAATTCCGCTGCCATCCGTTCCGGCATTTGATACTTCTCGCGGATCGAGGCGTCGGCCGAGCCGCCGCGCACGGTGAAATCGTCGCCGAAGATCATCACCGGACGGCTGTCGATCCGGCCGCGGCCGAATACGCCGTTGCCGGGGACGAAGTCGATCATGTTGCCGTCTTTGTCGTACTTCGCCTTGCCGGCGATGCTGCCGAGCTCATGGAACGACGTGGGGTCGAGAATCCGGTCGATGCGCTCACGCACCGTGAGCCGACCTCCGGCATGCTGGCGATCGACGCGCTCCTTACCGCCCATCTGCCGGGCGATACGCTTGCGTTCCGCAAGTTCGTCCAGTTCCTTCTGCCAGCCGACGTCTTCGACCGGCGGCGTCACGGGGCGATTCATCGTCTCATCTCCCTCATGGCCCGACGCTCTCGCATCGGTTCATGGTGTCGTTGGTCTGTTCGCGCATCGAGCAGCCGAATGCGCGCCGTTGATTGCTGCGCAGTTTCACAACTTTGGCTGAGAAGTCCATGCACCATCGGCGCTTTTGCGCTCCGCCCAGTGCATATGGTGTATTCCGAAGCGGCAGGTATCGCAGCGGTGACAGCATCCTTGCCTTCCGCTAGCGATAGGAGCAACAACACCCTAAACGCGCATCGAGGGAGACCATTGTCATGGCCGGGCCGCTCACAGGCATCAAGGTGATCGAGATTGGGCAGGCGTTCGCGGGCCCACTTGCCGGCGCGATCATGGCCGACATGGGCGCCGACGTGATCAAGGTCGAGAAGCCTGATGGCGGCGACGATGCCCGGATGTGGGGACCTCCGTTCGTCGACGAATCCTCGATGATGTTTCATGCAAACAACCGCAACAAGCGTTCGGTCACGGTCGATATCAAGAGCGCGGCGGACGTCGAGAAGCTGAAACGGCTCGCGCGTGACGCGGACATCCTCATCCAGAACCTGCGCCCAGGCATCGTCGAGGAGATGGGCATCGGGCCGGCCGCCATGCAGGCGGTCAACCCACGGCTGATCTACTGCTCGATCGGCGCGTTCGGCAACAAAGGGCCGATGCGCGACGCTCCGGGGTTCGACCCGCTTGCCCAGGCCTATGGGGCGGTGATGACGCTGACCGGTCGGCCTGAGGATCCGCCGACATTCTGTGCGCCGGCAATCAACGATGCCGCTACCGGTATGTGGTCGGTGATCGGCATCCTGGCGGCGCTGCAGGAGCGCAATCGCACCGGTAAGGGTTGCGTGATCGACACGTCGTTGTTTGAGTCGGCGGTGAGCTGGGTCGCCGGCTCGCTGAACAACTATCACCTCAGCGGCAATGCGCCGAAGCGTTTCGGCGGAGCAAGTGCAACGCTGGTGCCCTACCAGACCTTTGACACCGCCGATCATCCGATCTGCATCGCCGCAGGCAACAATCGCCTGTTCGACAAGTGCGCGAAGGTCATGGGCCATCCGGAATGGTCCGACGACCCGCGTTTCAAGACGGGGCCGGACCGTAACGCGCATCGCGCAGAGCTCATCGCGCTGATCGAACCGGTGCTGCGGCAGAGGCCGCGGGACTACTGGCTCGCCGAGTTCACCAAGGTCGGTGTGCCGAACAGTCCCGTCAACAGCATTCCGGACCTGTCGCAGTCGGAGCAGCTCAAGGCCATGGACATCCTGCGCACGCTGCCCGGCTGCAACGCGCAAGTCGTCGGCCTGCCGATCCAGTTCAACGGCGAGCGGCCGCATCCCTATCGGGATTCGCCGAAGGTGGGCGAGCACAACGACGAAGTGTTCGGCGCACTGAAGGCCGCCGCCGCGGAGTAAACAGGCGGTCCGGCTCACGGCACGTGCCGCGTGTTGACACACGGCACGTTGCGGCCATCATGGGGCAAAAAGGGGAAACGCGCATGGCGAGCCTGGACGATTGCTACAACATCTTCGATCTGCGTGCGGCGGCGAAAAAGCGGCTGCCGCGCGGCGTGTTCGAATTCTTCGATCGCGGTACCGAGGATGAGGTCGCGCTGGTCAACAACCGGGCGGCGTTCGAGAAGCTCAAGCTCAAGCACCGCGCCCTGATCGACATGACCCATCGCACGATGGAGACGACGCTGTTCGGCAAGCCGGTCAGCATGCCGATGGCGATCGCGCCGACCGGCGTGGCGGGCATGTGCTGGTATCACGGCGAACTCGAACTGGCGAAGGCGGCGGCGGCGGCGAAGATCCCGTTCACGCTCGCCACCGGTGCGATGACGCCAATGGAGGAGATCGCCGAAAAGGCCGCCGGGCGGCTGTGGATGCAGCTCTATGTCTGGGAAAAGCGTGAGCTGTCCTACGAGCTGATCAATCGCGCAAAGAACTGCGGCTTCGAAGCGTTGATCGTGACCGTCGATACGGCCGTGTCGCCGAACCGCGAATACAACGCCAAGAACGGCTTTCATCAGCCCTTCCGGATGACGACCAAGGCGACGCTGGACATGCTAAGCCGGCCGCGCTGGATGGCGACCGTGCTGGCGCGCTACGCCATGAACGGCGGGCTGCCGAAGTACGAGAACTATCCAAAACACCTGCAGCACTCGATCCGCACCGACCCGAACGTGAATGCGGTGATGCGGCGCGACAGCCTGTCGTGGGAGGACATTAAGATCTTCCGCAAGATGTGGCCCGGCATCCTGATGGTGAAGGGCATCAACCGGCCGGACGATGCGGTGAAGGCCGCCGAGCTTGGCTGCGAAGGTATCGTCGTCTCCAATCATGGCGGGCGAAATATGGACAGCGCCGTCGCCTCGATCGACGCATTGCCGGAGATCGCGGAGGCGGTCGGCGAGAAGGCGACTGTGCTGCTCGACAGCGGGGTCCGTCGTGGCTCGGATATCGCCAAGGCGCTGGCGCTCGGTGCCAAGGCCGTGCTGACCGGCCGTGCGACGCTCTACGGCACCTCGGTGGCGGGCCAGGCAGGAGCCATGAAGGCGATCGACGTGATCAAGAAAGAGCTCGACAACACCATGGTCTACTGTGGCTGCAAGACCGTCGACGAGATCACGCCGGACATCCTGTTCGGACCGCGCGTGAATTCGGCTGCGGGGTTTGTGGGGTAGGCGAAGGACTGTAGCAATAGGCAAGCAAAGCGACGCCGTTCTTCGAACGGCTATGGCGAGCGAAGCGACCCCGGGGCTGACTCACCAGCAAGCATCCCCGCATATCGCTTCGCTCATGCGGGCTACAGTCCTCCGGACTTGCCACGCTGTAGCTACGCCCGCTTCGCCGCGTAGGTCGGTTTCGCGATGTTGAAGTCGCCGACCAGTGCGACTTGCGACGTGAAGCCGTGCGGCTCGCTCCAGTCGTGCAGGTACATTCCCGGCGGTTCGTCGATCAGCGAAATCGACGCGTCCTCGCGACGGTCCATCAGGAACTGATAAGCGGTGCTCGGCGCGGCGATGGCGACGGCGTTGCCGATTCGCGCTTGCAACGTGCAGTGCACATGACCTGCGACGATCAAGGAGACGTTCGGATAACGCGCCACCAGCGCAGCGAACTTGTCCGCGTTGCGGAACGGTCGCGCGTCGCTGAACGGGCGTCCGATCCGAAAGGCGGGATGATGCATTGCGATCATGGTCGGACGCGAGCCGCCGGCGGCGAGCTGACCTTCGAGCCACGCGAGCCGTTGCTCACACAGCGTGCCCGGCACTTCGCCGGGGATCGTCGTGTCCAGGCAAACGATGCGGGTCCGGAAGTCCTCGATCACATAGTGCAGAAACGAGGTCTTCGGCATCCACGGCGTGTCCGCGTAAGCCGCGCGCATCGGCTCGATCTCATCGTGATTGCCGGGAATGATGCAGTAGGGAAGGCCGGTGGATTCGAGCATCGCGCGAACGTCGCGATTGACGCTGACGTCGCCATGGTGCGTCGCGTCGCCGGTATGGAGGATGAAGTGGGGCCGCGGGACCATCGTCGTGATCTGCTGCAGCGCGCGTGCAAGCAGCGCGCGCGCATCATAGCGATCATGAGCGATCACGCCGGGCGCCTCGACGTGGCTATCGGTGATCTGCGCGATCAGCATGAAGTGCCCCACTACTTCGCTTGGACCGTCAGACCTTGTTGCCCGGATCGGGGATCACGCCGCGCACGACCAGCCTGTTCCAGATGAACAGCACCACAAGCGCACCGAGCGTCGCGGTGATGAAGCCGGCCCCCTGCTGCGGGCTGTACCAGCCGATGGCTTGACCGATGAAGGTCGCCAGGAATGCACCGGCGATGCCGAGCACAACAGTGAGGATGAAGCCGCCCGGGTTATTGGGACCGGGCGAAATCAATCGTGCGATCATTCCGGCGACAAAGCCGACGATGATGATCCACAGAATTCCGCCCATGTCCCCACTCCTTCTGCGTTGGCGAAGTTTGCGCCGTCAAAGCAGACGGCGCAACTCGTCGGCGGATGGCATGCGTCCGTCCGGCGTCAGCTGGTCGATCACGCCGGGCAAATGCTGGCTCAGGGCCTGCATCAACTCCTGCCGTGACATGCCGCTCTGGTCCATCATGGTCTGAATCTCGTCGGCGCCGAGCGCTCCGGCGAGATCATTCGGCGCGATCTGTTTGTTCGGGCCCTTGCTCACCCACGAGTTAGCCGCCTCGGTGTGTCCGCCCTGCTGCAGCTGCTTGAGCAGGTCGTCGAGGCCGCCGCCAAAGATGGTGCCTGCCGCGCCACCGGCGAGGAGGCCGCCGAGACCGCCTTTCAGCAGGTCGCCGAGGTTGCCGGGCGCACCGCTCGTGGCGCTGCCGCCGGGAGCTCCGCCACTGGCGCTTCTGCTGCTGGCGTTACCCGGGCTGCCGCCACCCAGTATGCTGCCGAGAATGTCGCCGAGGCTTCCACCGCCGCCCGGAAGCGATGGTTGCTCCGATGCCTGCTCGAGCGATGCCTGATCCAGTTTTGCGTTGCCGCCTGTCGGCGCACCGCCGGGTCCGGCCGGTGCAGTTTGCGGCTGCCCGCCGGTCACGTGCTTCACCGCCTTGTAGGCGAGGAGGGCGAGGACAGCCATCATGATCGGTGACATGCCGCCCTTCTCGGCGTCGGCGGAAGGTGCGCTCGGCGCGCTCGGTCCGCGCGGCCCGTTTTGCATGCCGTTGAGAATGTCGAGCAAGCCCATGGTCAGTCTCCCGTCATTCATCATTCATCATCGTCTAGTGCGGTGTTTCTGACGTTCCGATCACCCTTGCCGCAAGCTCATTCATCGGAACGTCAGAAACAGGACACTAGCCCGACGACAAATTAGTGCCGTCGTATGACGGTTACAAGGCGAGGGTAATTCCCGAGCAATTATCAGGGTTAGTCCGCACGGATGTTGGCCTCCTTGGCGACCTTGTCCCAGCGCTTGATCTCGGTTTCGATCAGGCCGCGGAAGGCTTGCGGCGACATAGCAACCGCTTCAGCGCCTTCGCCTTCCAGGAAGCGCTTCATTTCGTCGCTGCCGAGCGCCTTGTTGATTTCCGCGTTCAGCTTGGCGATGACATCGGCCGGCGTGCCGGCAGGAGTGACGATGCCCCACCAGGAAGAGGCCTCGTACCCTTTCAGGCCGATCTCATCCAGTGTCGGCACATCTGGCAGGCTTGGTGACCTTTTCAGTCCTGTCACCGCCAGCGGCCGCGCTTGTCCCGTTTTGGCAATCGGCAGGATCTGCGGCATCGATGAGATGTACAGGTCCACGTGCCCGCCGACGAGGTCGTTGACCGCGAGCGAGCCGCCCTTGTACGGCACGTGCACGATCTTTACGCCGGCCGCCGTAGCGAACAGCTCGGCAGCGATCTGGTTGATGCTGCCCGGGCCGGCAGACGCGTAGTTGATCGATCCCGGCTTGTTTTTTGCGAGCGCGATCAGATCCTGCGCGGACTTGATCGGCAGCTTGTTGGCCGATGCCATCAACAGCGGTGAACTGGCGACGAACGCGACCGGCTCGAATGCCTTCAGCGTGTCGAACGGCATGCTCGCCTTCACCGCAGGGTTGATCGTATAGGTCGACGATACGAGCAGTAGCGTGTATCCATCCGGCGCCGAGCCCGCCACGAACGACGTGCCGATCACGCCGCCGGCACCGGCGCGATTGTCGATGATGACCGTCTGTCCCCACGCCTCGCCGAGCTTCTTGCCAATGGCGCGCGCGACGATGTCGTTCGAGCCGCCTGCCGCAAACGGCACGACGAGGGTGATCTGCTTCGACGGATACTGAGCTTGCGCGCTGGTTGTGAAGCCCAAGAGCAGGCTCGCGGCGGCGGCCAGACCTGGCAGAAATTTTCTCATTGCGTTTCCTTTTGGTAGCCGCGAGCCCTTGTCTCGAGCTTCGTGCATTCTGCTATCATCGGTCTGATGGCCAGCTCGATCAAGCCTTAGGAGACCGCCGCATTGAGTGACGCGTCGAATGGCTCGATCGTCGTTGCAGGCGCGGGCAGCATTGGCTGCTTCGTCGGCGGAGCGCTGGCGGCTGCGGGGCGAAAGGTCACGTTGCTGGCGCGGCAGCGAATCATCGCCATTGTCGCAGAGCATGGCCTGCATCTGACGAGCCTTGAGGGACTCGACCGGCGCGTGCCGCCTGCAGCGGTCAGCGCGACAGAGGATCCTGCGAGCATGGCGCAGGCTGTCCTTATCCTTGTCGCAGTGAAGAGTCCGGATACCGCGGCGATCGCCGAGCTGATCGCAGCTCACGCGCCGTTGGATGCGACGATCATCAGCCTGCAAAACGGGATCGATAACGTGCCGCTGCTGCGCGAGCGGCTGCCTGGTCACAACGTGCTGGCAGGGATGGTTGCGTTCAACGTCGTCGCCATGGACGATGGGCGCTTTCATCGCGCGACGTCGGGCAACATCGTGCTGGAGCGGGATGCTGCGGACACGGCAGCGAAGCTGATCGTGCCTGGCCTTGTCGTGACGACAAGCAGCAATATGCCGGGCGTGCAGTGGGGAGCTTCTCCTCAACTTGAACAACGCAATAAACGCATTATCCAACTTGCCGTTGCGTGACCAGCTTTCACGACGTGCCTGGCGGCAGCTCCTCGCCGCGCAAATCGCCGAGGCGCTTGCGGTGACGCGGGCGGCCGGCATTGAACCTACGACCTCGCCGCTGCCGGCGTCCTGGCTTCCGTTCGTCCTGCGCCTGCCGGATTCTCTCTTTCGAACTCTCGCGGCGCCAATGCTGAAGATCGATCCGCAAGCGCGCTCGTCCATGTGGGAGGATTTGCAACTTCGGCGGCGGACGGAGATCGATCACCTGCAGGGTGCGATCGTCCGGCTTGCGGCTCGGCACGGGCTGCAGGCTCCCATGTCCCAGCGCATCACGGCCCTGGTCAGGTCGGCCGAGGCGGCGAAGCGGGGCTCGCCGGAGTTACGGCCCAGCCAGATCGCATCAATATGATGACTTGTGGTATTCTCGACGCGATCTACAGCCGTCGTACAGCCGTCACAAGGCAGGCATTTTAGGTCGTTCAGCCAAACGTGGGGCGAGGCGGGTCACGATGCCGCCAGCGAGGGTACCATGCAGACACTCATGATTCCGTTCACACCGCGCTATTTCGTCCTGACCGCGTGCGCGGTCGCGACAGTGGTGCTGTTCCTGATCGCCCTCGAAAGCTTCAAGGCCTTCGAGATCGTCATTATTCCGCTGCTGATCTTCGGCGGCCTGACGCTGGTCGGTATCCGCGATCTGCTGCAGAAGCGGCATGCCGTCCTGCGCAACTATCCGATCTCCGCGCATATTCGCTTCCTGCTCGAAAGCATCCGTCCGGAGATGCGGCAATACTTCTTCGAGAGCGAGAAGGACGGCACGCCGTTCAGCCGCGACGCACGTGCGCTGGTCTATCAGCGCGCCAAGGTCGATCTCGACAAGCGTCCGTTCGGCACCCAGTACAATGTGTATCAGGAGGGCTACGAGTGGGTGAATCACTCGGTGGCGCCGAAGCCGATCGCGACGGAGAAGTTTCGCATCACGGTCGGCGGTCCGGATTGCAAGAAGCCGTATTCGGCATCCGTCTTCAACATCTCGGCCATGAGCTTCGGTTCGCTCAGTGCAAACGCTATCCGCGCGCTGAACGGCGGGGCCAAGAAAGGCAATTTCGCGCACGACACCGGCGAGGGCGGGGTGAGCCCTTATCACCGTGAAAATGGCGGCGACCTGATCTGGGAGGTCGGTTCAGGCTATTTCGGCTGCCGCACACGCGATGCGATGTTCGACCCGGAAAAATTCGTCAAGATCGCCAGCGAAGATCAGGTCAAGATGATCGAGGTGAAGATCAGCCAGGGCGCCAAGCCGGGTCATGGCGGCGTGCTGCCGGCGGCGAAGGTCTCCAAGGAGATCGCTGCGATCCGCGGCATCGAGCTCGGGGAAGACTGCATCTCGCCGCCGCGACACAGCGCATTCTCGACGCCGATCGAAATGATGCAGTTCATCGCCGAGTTGCGCCGGCTGACGGATGGAAAGCCGGTCGGTTTCAAGCTGTGCATTGGCCACCCCTGGGAGTTTCTGTCGATCTGCAAGGCGATGCTGGAAACCAAGGTCTATCCTGATTTCATCGTCGTCGACGGCAAGGAAGGCGGCACCGGCGCGGCACCCCTCGAATTCATGGATCATCTCGGCATGCCGATGCGCGAGGGCGTGAATTTCGTTCACAACGCGCTGGTCGGCATTAATGCACGCGACCGCGTCCGCATTGGAACATCGGGCAAGATCGCAACTGCCTTCGACATCTCCCGCGCGATGGCGCTCGGCGCGGACTGGTGCAATTCCGCGCGTGGCTTCATGTTTTCGCTGGGGTGCATCCAGTCGCTGAGCTGCCATACGGACAAGTGTCCGACCGGCGTCGCCACCCAGGATCCGATCCGCGGCCGTGCGCTCTACGTCCCCGACAAGACCGAGCGGGTCTATAATTTCCATCACTTTACGCTGCACGCCCTGGCGGAGCTCACCGCGGCAGCCGGCTTCACGCATCCGAACGAGATGCGGCCGATCCACTTCACCCGCCGCGTCTCGAATTCGGAAGTGATGTCGTTCGAGCGCCTCTATCCGTCATTGCGTGCGGGCGAGCTGCTCGAAGGCACGTCGGACGCACGCTACAAGGATGCCTGGGCGATGGCGCGGCCGGACAGCTTTTCGGCGAAGGTGTGAAGGACGCGAAGAGGGAGCAGCGAATGGCCGGTGAGCGAACTATTCGCCACTCGCCATTTGCGACTTGCTCGCCTCACTTCTTCGGCACGAAGGCCGTCACCTCGATCTCTACTTTCGCACGCGCGTCGACCAGCCCCGAAATATAGAGCAGCGTCGAAGGCGGAAAGTTCTTGCCCAGCGTGTCCTTCCACGCCGCACCGATACCGGCGCCTGCCGCTTCGTATTCGTTTCGGTTGGTGATGTACCAGACGAGACGGACGATATGTTCGGGGCCGGCGCCCGCTTCCTTGAGCAGGCGGACAATGCGTTCCAGCGCGACCCGCACCTGCGCCGCGATGTCGTCGGAATAACCGTCGTCGGCATTGTGGCCGGTCTGGCCCGCGAGCACGATCCACTGACCGGGCGCGTCGACGGTCACGCCATGAGAAAAGCCGCGGGGCCTTGGCCAATCGGCAGGTTGCAGAACCGGCATGGTTGTTCTCCGTTGTTGTTCCGATCGAGCCGCTCCCGACCAGCTCATCGATGCATCATAACGTTGACGAGCTTGAAGGCAATTCGGCAAGTCGACCGCCGTCTCTCACGAAGGATTGCTGATGCCGTTCCGTGCGATGCGTGGTAGATCGCATTCAGGCAAGGCCAATGAGCACGGCCCAAGGAGAACCGCATGTCTCGGCTCGTGGTGCTGACGGTCCGGTTTCTGTCGCTGGCCTTGCTTGCCGTGTCGGCTGCGTCCGCAGCGCGCGCCGAGGGGCGCACGGCCAGCGAGTGCCTTGCGGTCGCGCAGCGCCTGCCTGGCGTGATCTTTGCACGCTACGGCGCCACGGCCGCCGCGGCCTCGAGCGTGACGATCACCTATGTGGGTCATTCAACCTATCAGATCGAGACACCGGCCGATGTGGTGATCGCCACAGACTACAACGGCGTCTATCGTCCGCCGCGGCTTCCCACCGTCGTGACGATGAATCGCGCGCATACGACGCACTACACGTTGAACCCCGATCCGCGCATCGCGCATGTGCTGCACGGTTGGGCCGACGAGGGGGCTGCGAAACATGCAGTGACGGTCGGCGACGTGTTCATCCGCAACGTTCCGACCGACATCCGCAATTTTCGCGCTTATGGATTTGGCCGCGGCGACCTGGATCTGCCGATGCAGAAGGACGGCAACTCGATCTTCATCTTCGAAGTGGCGGGCCTGTGCATCGGCCATCTCGGCCACCTGCACCACAAGCTGGACGAGAGCCATATTGCCGCCATCGGCCGCCTCGACGTGTTGATGGTGCCGATCGACGACAGCGTGACGATGACGATCGACGGCATGGCTGAGATCGTCAAGCGGCTGCGCGCGTCGATCGTGCTGCCGATGCACCGCCTCGGCACGCCGTTGCAGGAGTTTGTCGGCCGCGTCCGTGGGCAGTTCGAGGTCGACCTGAAGGCCGACCGGTCCTTTTCCGTATCCCTCGATTCGCTGCCAAAGGCGCCGACCGTGGTGATTCTCGACGGGGTCTGATCCCCGTGCAAAGAGTTCCTGGCTGTACTGGCCTCGGCGGGCGACCTCTGTTATCCGGCACTCCGACGACTTCGCCCGGAATCCAAGGAAGCCCTTTGAACAGCGTGGATTCGACGCCGCAGCTTTCGATTGTCGTGCCGACCTTCAATGAGCGGGAGAATGTCTCCGTTCTGCTTGAACGGCTGGGCACGGTGCTCGCGGAGGAGGCGTGGGAGGTCATCTTCGTCGATGACAACTCGCCGGACGAGACATGGGCCGTGTTGCGAGCGCTTGCGCTGAAGGACCCCAGGGTTCGCTGTCTGCGGCGCATCGGGCGGCGCGGATTGTCGGGCGCCTGCATCGAGGGCATGCTGATCTCGAGTTCCCCCTTCGTCGCCGTCATGGACGCCGACCTGCAGCACGATGAAGCCAGGCTGCCGGACATGCTGAATGCGTTGCGCAGCGGTCGCGCCGATCTCGTGATCGGCAGCCGCTACATCGATGGCGGCAGCGTCGACAGCTTCAGCCGCCGCCGGCTCGGTTTCAGTCGGTTGGCAACGATGCTCGCGAAGGCGCTCCTGAGCATCAAGGTGACCGATCCGATGAGCGGCTTCTTCATGATGCGACGCCAGGCGTTCGAGGACATTGCGCCGAAGTTGTCGGTCCAGGGCTTCAAGATCCTGCTGGACATTATCGTCTCGGGACGCAACCGGCTGCGCGTCGTAGAGCTGCCTTACGAATTTCGTTCGCGCATGCTGGGCGACAGCAAGCTCGATTCGCTTGTCGCGCTGGATTTCATTGGCCTTTTGCTGTCGAAGCTGACCGGCGATCTGATCTCGCTTCGTTTTCTGCTCTTCGCGCTGGTCGGATCGATCGGCCTGGTCACGCATTTCGCGACCCTGTATTTCGCGCTGTACACCGGCCTGGACTTTCCGGCCTCGCAATCAATTGCTTCCGTGGTCGCAATGACCGGAAACTTCATTCTCAATAACCTTTTGACCTACCGCGATCAAAGGCTGCGTGGCTGGGCGTTCATCCGCGGATTGCTGTTGTTCTACGGCGTCTGCGGGATTGGACTGATTGCCAATGTGGGCATCGCCTCGTCGGTCTTCGCGCAGCGTTCGGTCTGGTGGCTTGCGGGCGCAGCCGGTGCGCTGGTCGGCGTGATGTGGAACTATGCCATGTCCAGTTTTCTCGTCTGGCGGCGACGCTGACGGTCGCATGCCTGTTCGTCGGCATCGAATCAGAACGGCTTGGTCGTTCCGACGCGCGGAATGATGCTGACAATCCAGCCAAGTCGCTGGGCAGTCTGATCATCGCCGGCAAAGGCAGGAACCTCGCGCGCCGGGAGCGCCTTCACCGCGAACAGGATCAAGATCATGCACGTTGCCCAGTCCGATATGAATCGTGCGTAGTCGAATACGACGCCGAGCATGATCAGGTAACCAAGGCCGACGAGCACGATGGCTGTGTAGACGAGCTGCTGATGCACCGGCTCGCGCAGGCCGCGGATCGTCCGGTTGAAATAGCTGATCAACGGCAGATGCAGCGCGATCAGCGCTGCGTAAATCGGAAACCGCAGCGCATTGGCCGGCATCACGATCCACGTGTCGGCAATCTCCTCGGCCAGGGTGCGGTAGTACATGTACGAGGTCAGTTTGATGTCCGGATGGGCCATTCGCGAACGCAGGTAAGCGTCGAACTCCTGCAGCGAGACCGGCGCCGCCCCCCAGAACTGGGCGGCTAAGAAGGCGAGGCCGAGACCGGCCAGAAAGGCGCTCGCCAGAACGAAATCCGCGACGCTCAAAGCGCGGTTGAGATGGTGGCGCAGCGCGACGATCACGATGATCGTCGGCACATACATCAGCATATGAATGTGATGGATGGCGATCAGAACGATCGATCCGGCGCCCGCTGCAATCACATACCATCTGGAGCGTGCGGGAACGAGCAACAGGCCGATCGCCAGCAGGCAGCCGTAAATATCAAAGTAGCCGAGCGTCTGAATGAAGTTCTTCAGGAAGAACGGCGAGCCCGCGGTGAAAACCAGCAACGGCAGGTTCTCGTCCTTGAAGCCGAAGGTGCGGTCGAACAGCTTGAGGAAAAGCAGAAGCGTCGCGAGCCAGACGAGGCCGCCGAGAACGTAGGGCGCCCATAACGGCAGAACGGGGAACACAAGACCGACGATTGCGCCGACCAGGGCACGCCTGATGAATCCGAAATGATAGTCGGCAAGATGCTGGGTGTACTGCGCCGCAGGAATGGTCAGCGTGACCTTATAGACGAACAGCAGCGTCATCACGGCGACGTTGAGTGCAAGCATGCGCCGCCAGGCCGTACGTGCCGATGATTGCATGGAATGTGGAGCCTTGCGATTCGAAGGCTGCCATCATGCCAGTCGTGGAAGGCAAATGTATGCAAATATAGTCGCCGGGCCGGAATCTACTGCTCCGGACACGTTGAATCTCTCCGAAAATCGCGGGCCGATGGATGGAAAAATCGGCCGGGCGTGCTAAATCGTCCCGGTGCGGTCCCGTAGCTCAGCCGGATAGAGCGGCGGTTTCCTAAACCGTAGGTCGGATGTTCGAGTCATCCCGGGATCGCCAGCCTTCGGCCAGGAGGACGAACACCGCGACGTCCCGACCAACGTTGCCGGGACTCAGCTCACCAGCCGCTCCCGGTTTTCCCAGAACGGCCTGCGCAGTTCGCGTTTGAGAATCTTGCCGGCTCCGGAGAGCGGCAACGGGCTCTCGCTGATGTCGACGCTGCGCGGGCATTTGTATCCGGCGATCAGCGTCTTGCAGAATTCGATCAGTTCGGCGGCCGAGACCTGCGCGCCGCTTCTCGGGACGACGACGGCATGAACCTGTTCGCCCCATTGCTCGTTCGGAATTCCGATCACGGCGCACTGCGCGACCGCGGGATGCTGTGCAATCGCGTTCTCGACTTCGACCGAATAGATATTCTCGCCGCCGGAAATGATCATGTCCTTGACCCGGTCGACGACGTAGATGAACCCATCCTCATCCATATAGCCGCCGTCGCCGGTGTGCATCCAGCCGTCGACAACGGCTTTCGCGGTCTCTTCGGGGCGCTCCCAATAGCCGATCATGACGTTGTCCCCGCGCGCCACGATCTCGCCGACCGTGCCATAGGGCACCGGCCGGTCGTCCGGATCGACGATACGGACCTCGCAGCCGAGCGTGGCTCGGCCGGCGCCTCGATGCCGGCCCTTGTCGCGTCCCTCGCCGATGTGCTCGTTCCAGTGCAGCAGCGTCGCAATCGGCGACAATTCGGTCATGCCGTAGGCCTGTGTGAATCGCGCATTCGGAAGCGCCGCCATGGCCCGGCGAAGCACGGCGTCGCTGATCGGCGACGCGCCATAGGTTACATTCTTCAGTGACGACATATCGTAGGAGCCGAGCGCGGGATGATCGACCAGCATCTGGATCATCGTCGGAACCAGAAGCACGTCGGTAACGCGCTCGGCCTGTACCGCGGCCATCACGCTCTCCGGCGCGAACGCTTGGATGACGACGTTGGAGCCGCCGCTGAGCAAGAGAGAATACATGGCTGCGCCGTTGGCGAGGTGAAACATTGGTGCGGCATGGAGATACGTCGCCGAAGCCTGAAAAAGGCCTTCGCCAAGCGCATTCAACGCATTGGCCATCAAGTTGCCGTGGCTCAGCATCACTCCTTTGGAGCGGCCGGTGGTGCCGCCGGTGTAGAAGATGCCCGCGAGATCGGCGCTGGTGCGCATCGCGTCCGGTATCGGCTCGCTTCGCGCCAACAGCGCCTCATAGCCCTCCATTCCGGCCGGGACGTCGCCGTCATCGGCATAGACGAGTTTCAGACCGGCAGCGGTCGCCGCCAGACCCGTGCCTGTCGATGCGAATGCCTTGTCGACAACCAACACCACCGCGCGGCAATCGCGCAGGGCATCCTCGTTTTCGAGCGGGCTCCATCTGATATTGAGTGGAACGATCACCGCGCCCGCCCACGCGGTCGCTAGGTAGAGCTCGAGATAGCGGTCGGAATTGAGCGAGAGCACGGCGACGCGCTCACCGGGATTTGCCCCGAGCGCACGAAGGCCGGCCGCCAGTCGCGAGACCCGTTCTCCGACCTCGCGCCAGTTCCGCCGCCTGTCGCCAAACACAGCGGCAAGGCCGTTGGGGTTGATCTGCAGAGCGCGACGCAATCCTTGCGTGGTGTTCATCGTTTCCCCTCCTGATCATTTACCTTTTTCGACGGATTGAGGCCGTCTTCTTCGTCGGTCGTGCCGCCAGCCCCTCAGTGAGCCGGTCCGTGAACTCATCTGCGATGGCTGCAGGTGGCATCGCCCCGTCGCGCTGAAACCAATGACCGATCCAGTTCAGTGAACCGGCAATGGCGAATGCGGTCAGCTTGGGATCGCACGGTTTGATCGATCCGTCCTTGATGCCGTCGGCGATATACTTCCGAAACGTCCGGTCGATGCTTTTCTTGCCGGCGCGCACGATCGCCCGGTTCTCTTCGGACAGGTCGCGCGGATCGAATCGCACCAGGCTGGCGCCATAGTCGTCCGCCATGTTTTCAGCATAGGCGCGCACCAGTTGCCGCAACTTGACGAGGCCGCTGCCGCCGCGGGCGTTGATCTCGGCGATGAAGCCGTCGACCCGCTCCTGCCCGAGAGCCCAGCACTCGAACAGGATCTCTTCCTTGCTGCGGAAGTAATTGTAAAGCGCGGGCTTGGTGATGTTCAGCCGTTCAGCGACCGCGTTCAACGTGGCGCGATGATAGCCCTGTTCGAGAAACAACTGGACCGCGGTCCGCAGCACGGCGTCGCGCTTCTCGTCGCGGGCGCGGCGGCGACTTTCGAACGGCAACCAGGGAGAGGAATCGGAAGAGGGAGGCCGCGCATCCATCGTTTCCGCCTGTCTCGATTAACTCACGCACGTAAATTACCCGCAGGAAAGATAAAGTCCATCAGGTAATTTATGATGAGATGATGTCGCCTCGAGCCAATGTTGCCGGTGTCGGCATGATCCCGTTCGTCAAGCCAGGCACCAGTGCGCTGTATCACGTGATGGGTCTGAGGCAGCAAGGCTGGCGCTTGCCGATGCCGGAGGTCGCGAACCGAGAGCGCGCCGGCTCTCGGCTTGAGGCAGGCCGCGCGAGTATGAGTGCTGAAGCGTCAGGCTGACACGACGAACGGGGCTGCAAAGCTCCCGAACCGAATAGCCGGTGATGAAATACGCTCGCCGCGCACTCTCAAGCTGCTATACTGCAACCATAAGAAGACGGACAGCGACTGGGACCCAGGTTCCGGATCGCCGCAATGACTTGTTGGCTCATCCGCGGGAGGAAACATGACCACAAGACGCACCTTCACGAAGGCAGTTGCGCTGAGCCCTCTCGTGCTCTCCAGTTTTCCCGGCGCGTTTGCGCAGGGCAAATATCCCACCAAACAAATCCAGATGGTCGTCGGCTTCCCGCCCGGTCAGTCGTCCGACATCGGCGCGCGGTTGATCGCCAAGCAGATGAGTGACGTCCTGAAGCAAACGGTTTTCGTCGAGAACAAGCCGGGCGCCGCCACCATCATCGGGCATCAGTACCTGAAGGCGGCCGCGCCCGACGGCTATACGATCGGCTACTCCTCGACCGGGCCGCTGGCGATCAACCCGACGCTTTACAAGAAGCTGCCCTACGATCCGCAAGCCGATTTCGAGCCGATCATCCTGCTTAACTTCAGCCCCATGTTCCTCGTCACCCATAAGAACATGCCGGTGAACACCTACAAGGAGGCGATCGCCTACATCAAGGCGAATCCGGGCAAGGTCGAATATGGATCCGGCGGCAGCGGCCTGACGGTGCACATCACGACGGAGCTGTTGAAGAAGGAGGCGGGCGTCGACATGCTGCACGTCCCTTACAAGGGTGCAGCACCGATGATTACCGACCTGATCGCGGGTCGCGTGCAGTTCGCATTCGAGGTTGCCTCGGCCATCCTGCCGTTCGCGCAGTCTGGCGAGGTGAAGCTGCTCGGGGTCGCAAGCCTCACGCGCTCGCCCGCCGCGCCGCAGGTTCCGACGCTGCATGAGCAAGGGCTGACCGGCTTCGAATCGAGCACCTGGGGTGTTCTGCTTGCGCCGAAGGGAACGCCTAAGGACATCATCAATGTCCTCAACGAGGCGGCTAATCTCGGCCTCAAGACGAAGGAGTCCATGGACCACTATGCGAAGAACGGCGCCGAGGTGAAGGGCGGTACGCCCGAGGAGTGTGGCGCCTTCATGAAGCGCGAGCGCGAGAAGTGGGCGCCGGTGATCCTGGCGTCCGGCGCGCAGGTCGACTGAAGCGCCTCTCGATCGTCATTTTTCGCGAGCATCGTTTCTGCGATCGCCCGTGACGTTCCGCGTCACGGGCGATTTGCTTGCGCCCGCCGCGCTTGATAGCAGTGGTGTGACGGCACGAGAATGTGCGCTGGCGAGGCGAGGAACGGACAACACGAAGATGACTGCAGGCAAGAAGAACCTCTTTTACGTGAAGTACCTGGCCGACGAAGCGATCTACAAGAAAATCGTGAGCGACGAGGGGTCGATCGCGTTGACGCGGCTGGAGAACGACAGTCCCGCGCCCGTGGCGGGTCCGGTGCTCGCGGCAGCACACGCCTATCAGGTCGGCGCGTCGCGCGACGAGCTCGCGCCACACTTCCACGTCACCAAGGAATTGCTCGCACAATGTCCGAAGCTGCTGGTCGTCTCCAGCAACGGTGCAGGTTACGACACGGTCGATGTGGGCGCCTGCACCGAAGCCGGCGTGCTGGTGGTCAATCAGGCGGGCGGCAATGCGCAGTCGGTGGCTGAACACGCCCTCGGCATGATGCTGTCGCTGTCGAAGCGCATCGTTGAAGTGGACAAAGCGCTGCGTCGCGAGGGGCCGTTCGACCGCGTGGCGTTCAAGGGCGGGGAAGTGTTCGGAAAGACGGTGGGCATCATCGGCATCGGCCATGTCGGAAGCCGGCTCGCGGCCATGTGCAAGAGCGCGCTCGGCATGACCGTGCTCGCCTATGATCCGTATGTCGGCGACAACGAGATCGCCGCACGCGGTGCGAAGAAGGTCGAGCTGGACCAGCTTCTCAAGGCGTCGGACTTCGTGTCGATCAACTGCCCGCTGACGGCGGAATCCCGCAGCATGATAGGCGAAGCGCAATTCGCCATGATGAAACCGACGGCCATGTTCGTCACCACGGCGCGCGGCTCGATCCACGACGAGAAGGCGCTCGAGGAGGCACTGCGCGCGAAAAAGATCGCCGGCGCCGGTCTCGACGTCTGGGAGAAAGAGCCCCCGCCCTCCGATCATCCGTTGATGGCGTTCGACAACGTGTTCGTCAGCCCGCACACCGCAGGCGTCACCCATGATGCGCGCTGCAACATGGCAAAGATTGCCGCTGAGCAGGTGATCGCGGCGCTCGCCGGTGAACGTCCGCCGCGCGTCGTCAACCCCGACGTGTGGCCGGCCTATGCCAGGCGCTTCGCCAAGGAGTTCGGCCGCGCGCCGGGCTAGGCGACGCGGCGAGGCAATCTTCAGCTTGCGTTTGCCGCCCGGCCCACGGCAGATAGGCCGGCTGCCTTCCGGCTCGTCTTGGCAGCTTGTCTCGGTGGCTCGTCTTGGCAGCTCGTCTTGGGCACGAAAGCGTGATTGCTGCGGAACAGTTTCGGCGCATTGCATTCTGGTCGATCGAACTGACCGAACCGGAGTTCGAGCGGGCGCGCCGGGGCACGATCGAGCGGGCGTTTCGGCAAGGCTCCTACATCTGCCATCGCGGCGACCGGCTCGATACGTGGATCGGGGTGGTCGAAGGCCTGCTGAAACTTGGAACCATCTCCGAGACCGGCAAGGACGTGACGCTTGCCGGCCTGCGCGCGGGTGGCTGGTTCGGAGAAGGCAGCGTCCTGAAGGATGAGCCGCGGCAATATGACCTTGCGGTCCTCCGGGATACGCGCCTCGCCATGATGAATCGGGCGACCTTTCTTTGGCTGTTTGAGAACAGCGTCGGCTTCAACCGGTTTCTGGTCCGCCAGCTCAACGAACGGTTGGGGCAGTTCATCGCCCTCGTCGAATACGACCGCACGCTGAACGCGACCGCGCGCCTGGCGCGAAGCATCGCCTGGTTGTTTAACCCGGTGCTCTATCCGCAAGGGGACAACTATCTGGAGATCAGCCAGGAAGAGATCGGATTGCTGTCCGGTATTTCGCGGCCGGCAGCGAACGAGGCGCTAAAGGCGCTGGAGGCGCGGGGCCTGATCAAGCTCGAGCGGATGGGGATCGCAATCCAGGACCTGTCCGGCCTGCTTCGCCAGTAAAGGCGCCTGCCGGTCGTCTCCTTTTCTACCCAACCAACCCTCCTTTCGTCTGTCAAGCGGGACCTTGTTGGATCCCCGCTCCAATGCAATCTTATAGGTCATATGCGGAATCTGCGGGGCTCGGCTGCCGCGACCGCTTCCAAAGCGCGAGCCAACGCGCGGGTCTGTTCGGGCAGGAAATGGGAGAAGGGCATGTCCGCTGGCGGATCGTTGGATACGTTCCCCAAGCTGCTGCGTCGCAACGCTCTGCAGTTCGCCGATCATGCTGCGATCCGGCACAAGGACCTCGGCATCTGGCAGACATGGACCTGGGCTCAGGTGCTGGACATCGTGCGCGCCTACGCGATCGGGCTGCAACGCCTTGGACTGAAGCAGGGCGATACCATCGCTATCGTCGGCGCCAATCGGCCGAAGCTGTACTGGACGGTGATGGCTGCGCAGACGCTGCGCGCGATACCGGTGCCGGTCTACTCGGATGCCGTGGCCGATGAACTGTCGTACGTCCTCGGCCACGCCGATGTGGCATTCGTCGCGGCGCAGGACCAGGAGCAGGTGGACAAGGTCCTGTCGGTCCTCGATCGCGTGCCGCACTTGCAGAAGATCGTCTATGACGAAACCCGAGGCCTGCGCGATTACGACCACGGCCTTTTGATGAAGATTGACGACGTTATCGCCGACGGACGCGCGGCGATCGCAGCCAGTAGCGCGCTCGCGGCCGAGCTCGATGCCTTGATCGACAGTGGTGAAGGCTCCGACACGTCGATCATTCTCTACACATCCGGCACGACCGGCACGTCGAAAGGCGTCATGCTTTCCGCCAAGGGCTGCATCGATGCGGCGACCGACACTGCAACCTTCGACAAGCTCACCGAAAAGGATGTGGCGCTTGCCTATCTGCCGCTCGCGTGGGTGGGCGATCACTATTTGAACTATGCGCAGGGGCTTGCGGCAGGCTTCTGCATGGCGTGTCCGGAAGGACCGGAAACGGTCGAGCAGGACTTGCGGGAAATCGGGCCGACCTTCTACTTCGCGCCGCCGCGTGTGTTCGAAACCATGCTCACACGGCTGATGATCCGCATGGAAGACGCGGCGGCGTTCAAGCGCCGCATGTTCCACTATTTCCTGAAGGTCGCCCGCAAGCATGGCGAGGCGATTCTCACCGGCAAGCCGGTGCCGCTTTCAGGTCGGCTTCTTTATGCGATCGGCCGGGTGTTGGTTTACGAACCGTTGAAGAACGTGCTCGGCCTCTCGCGCGTGCGGGTGGCCTACACAGCGGGTGAAGCGATCGGTCCCGACCTGTTCGTGTTCTATCGCTCGATCGGGTTGAACCTGAAGCAGCTTTACGGACAGACCGAAGCGTTCCTCTATGTCACGTGTCAGCCCGATGGTGAAATCTTCGCCGATACGGTCGGGCCGCCGGCGCCGAACGTGCAGATCCGCATCGCCGAGTCGGGCGAAGTGCAGTTCAAATCGCCGGGCATGTTTGTGCAGTACTTCAAGGACCACGCTAAGACCGTGGAGGCCATGACGTCGGACGGATACGTGAAGACTGGCGACGCTGGTTTCTTCGACGAGAAGACCGGGCATCTGAAGATCATCGACCGGGCCAAGGATGTCGGTCGGTTGAAGGACGGCACGATGTTCGCGCCGAAATATCTCGAGAACCGGCTGAAGTTCTTTCCCAATATCAAGGAAGCCGTGACGTTCGGCGACCAGCGCGACTTCGCCTGCGCAATGATCAATATCGATCTTACAGCCGTAGGCAACTGGGCGGAGCGCAACAACATCGCCTACGGCTCCTACCAGGACCTGGCCGCGCATCCTTTGGTCTACGACATGGTGGCCCGTGACATCTCCGAGATGAACAGGTCGCTCGTACAGGAGAAGGTGATGGCCGGCGCACAGGTCCGGCGTTTCCTGATCCTGCACAAGGAGCTCGATGCCGATGACGGCGAGCTGACGCGGACGCAGAAGGTTCGTCGCGGGTTCGTTGCCGAGCGCTATGCAGCGCTGCTGGCTGCCTTCTACAGCGGCGCCAGTGAAGCGGACATTTCTACCGAGGTCACCTTCGAGGACGGACGCAAGGGACGAATGTCCGCGCGTCTGAAGATTGCCGATCTGCCAACGACCCATGTGCCAGCCGATCTGGAGAAGGCAGCATGAGGTCGCCGGAGGTCAACGACGTCATGCTCCGCGTCGAGCGCGTTTCGCTGGCCTTTGGCGGTGTGAAGGCACTGACGGACGTGTCGTTCGACATCCGCAAGGGCGAGATCAGGGCGATCATCGGCCCGAACGGCGCCGGCAAGACGTCGATGCTGAATGTCATCAACGGCTTCTACCATCCGAACCGGGGCTCGATCACCTTCAAGGGCAAGTCGCGCCCGCGCATGCGGCCCTACGAAGCCGCACGCGGCGGCATCGCCCGCACCTTCCAGAACGTCGCCCTGTTCAAGGGGATGAGCGCGTTGGACAACATCATGGCCGGGCGGACCCTCAAGATGCGCTATGGACTGCTCTGGCAGGCGCTGCGCGTCGGCCCCGCCCGCACCGAGGAGATCGAACACCGCCAGCGCGTCGAGGAGATCATCGACTTTCTCGAAATCGAAGCGATCCGCAAGGTGCCGGTCGCGCGCCTGCCTTACGGCCTGCAGAAACGTGTCGAACTCGGTCGGGCGCTGGCGATGGAACCGGATCTGCTGCTGCTCGACGAGCCGATGGCCGGCATGAATCTCGAGGAAAAGGAGGACATGTCGCGCTTCATCGTCGAGGTCAACGACTACTACGGTACGACGATCGCGCTGATCGAGCACGACATGGCCGTGGTGATGGACCTGTCCAATCGCGTTGTGGTGCTGGACCACGGCGTCAAGATCGCCGACGGCACGCCCGACGAGGTGAAGACCAATCAGGCGGTGATCGATGCCTACCTCGGAGTAGCGCATTGATGGGTGAGGAGAGCGATAGGAGCGTTGCTTGATTGCGTTCGGACAATTCCTCGAGATCCTGATCGGCGGCCTTTTGTCGGGCGTGCTGTATTCGCTGGTTGCGCTCGGCTTCGTGCTGATCTTCAAAGCGTCCGGCGTCTTCAATTTCGCCCAGGGCGCCATGGTGCTGCTCGCCGGTCTCGCGTTGGTCCGCACACTTGATTTCCTGGTCGCAAGAGGCCTGCCATTCTGGGCGGCCGTGATCCTGGGGGTGGTTTTCGCCGCGGCCGTCATGGCGATCGCAGCCTTCGTCATCGAGCGTTACGTGCTCGGGCCGCTCGTCAATCAGGACGGGCTCACGCTTTTCATGTCGACCATCGGCATTACCTTCGTTCTTGAAGGTGCTTCGCAAATGATCTTCGGCGCGGACAATTACCCGCTGCGGCTGTTTCCGACCGACGCATGGTTCTTGTTCGAGAACCAGTTTCCCGGCGGCATTCTCGTCAGCAAGCTCGACGTCTGGGGCGGACTGATTGCCGGCGTTCTCGTGACCGCCCTTGCCATTTTCTTCCAGCGCACCAAGACCGGACGTGCCCTGCGTGCCGTCGCTGACGATCATACGGCGGCGCAGTCGGTCGGCATCCCGATCTCCTGGATCTGGTTCGTGGTCTGGCTGGTGGCCGGTCTCGTGGCGCTGGTGGCGGCGACGGTCTGGGGCACCAAGCTCGGCGTCCAGTTCTCCATCACCTTTCTCGCGCTGAAGGCGCTGCCGGTGCTGATCATCGGCGGCTTCACCTCCGTGCCTGGCGCGATCATCGGCGGCTTGATCATCGGCGCGGGCGAGAAGCTCGCCGAGGTCTATCTCGGTCCTTCGATCGGCGGCGGCATCGAATACTGGTTCGGCTTCGTGCTGGCGCTGGCAGTGCTGATGGTGCGGCCGCAGGGGCTGTTCGGTGAACGGATCATCGAGCGAATCTGAGAGTGGCGGATGGCGAATAGGGAGTGGCGAATAGTGAAAGCGGTGCCGATTCAGAATCCATTCACTGTTCGCCGTTCGCTGTTCACCTCTTCAATGTGAGAAGCACGGAATGCTTTACCGCGAAGCAGGCCAGTTCAAGACGACCTATGCGCAGGATATGGCGATGTTTCCGATCCGTCAGGATCGCATCGCATTCATTCTGCTGCTTGCGCTCGCTTTCCTCGTCGTGCCGCTGCTGGCTAAGCTCCAGATCTGGCCGTTCGGTGGCGAGTATCTCCTGCGCGCGATCCTGATACCGTTCCTGATCCTGTCGCTGGCTGCGATCGGCGTGAACATCCTGGTCGGGTATTGCGGGCAGATCTCGCTTGGCAGCGGCGCGTTCATGGCGGTGGGCGCTTACAGCGCGTACAAGTTCGGCACCGGCATCAACATTCCGCTGGCGTGGCTCGGTACGGCGATTGTCATTCCACCCTTGCCGGTGCTGCCGTCGATCCTGCTCGGCGGCCTGATGGCCGCATTCGCGGGCGTGCTGTTCGGCGTACCAAGCCTGCGGATCAAGGGTCTTTATCTGGCCGTCGCAACCCTGGCGGCCCAGTTCTTCTTCGATTGGGTTTTTCTGCGCGTGCCGTGGTTCACCAACTATTCGTCCTCCGGCTCGGTGAACGCGCCGGCGCTGAACTTCTTCGGCCTGACGATGAATTCGCCGATCGAACGCTACTTCATATGCCTCAGCTTCGTGACGGTCTTCGCGCTGCTCGCCAAGAATCTGGTGCGCGGAAATATCGGTCGGCAATGGATGGCGATCCGCGACATGGATATCGCCGCGGAGCTGATGGGCATTCGTCCGCTCTATGCAAAACTGACCGCCTTCGCGGTGTCGTCCTTCATCGTCGGCGTCGCAGGCGCGCTCTGGGCTTTCGTCTATCTCGGATCGTGGGAGCCGCTGGCCTTCTCCATCGACCGCTCGTTTCAGCTGCTTTTCATGGTGATCATCGGCGGGCTCGGATCGATCCTCGGCGCGTTCCTCGGCGCTGCCTTCATCCTCGTGCTGCCAATCTTGCTCGATCAGGTGCCGCACGCGCTGGGCATTCCGATCTCGGTCGAAACCGTGTCGCTCTTGGTCTTCATCATCACCGGCTCGCTGATCTGTTACCTTCTGATCGTCGAGCCGCACGGATTTGCAAGACTTTGGTCTACGGCCAAGGAGAAGTTGAGGCTCTGGCCTTACCCCTATTGACGGAATAGGTTTAAGCCAACGGCCAACCCGCAACGTGAGCGGCAGGTGGCCGAAATAAACGACAAGGCTCGCGAGGAGGCGACCGGCGGTACCGCTGGAAAGGGAGGAAGCAATGCTTCGAACATTTTTCTTGATGGCAACGGCGGCGATCGGCGCGTCGGTGGCGGTCGCGCCTGCTCTGGCGCAGCAGAACGAGCAGTACGTTCCCGCGCTCGTCTACCGCACTGGTCCGTATGCACCGAACGGCATTCCGTTCGCCAACGGCGTAATGGATTACTGGAATCTGATCAATGAGCGCGACGGCGGCATCAATGGTGTCAAGCTCGCGCCGGAGGAATGCGAAACCGGCTACGCGACCGACAAGGGTGTCGAGTGCTACGAGCGCATGAAGAGCAAGGGGGCGACAGGTGCTGCGTATTTCTCGCCGCTCTCCACCGGCATTACCTTCGCGCTGACCGAGAAGGTGCCGGCCGACAAGATTCCGCTGCTGACCATGGGTTATGGCCGCTCCGAAAGCCGTAACGGTGCGGTCTTCCCCTGGAATTTCATCGCCGCCGGCAGCTATTGGACCGCGGCCGATGTCGCGATCCAGCACATCGCCAAGGAGCTTGGCGGGGCCGACAAGCTGAAGGGCAAGAAGATCAGCCTCGTCTATCACGACAGTCCCTACGGCAAGGAGCCGATACCTGCGCTCGAAGCCCGTGCCAAGCAGGACGGATTCACGTTCAAGGCGATCCCGGTGACCCATCCGGGCGTCGAGCAGAAGTCACAGTGGCTGTCGATCCGGCAGGACCGTCCCGACTATGTGCTGCTGTGGGGATGGGGCGTGATGAACCCGACGTCGATCTCCGAAGCTGCGGCGGTGGGTTTCCCGCGCGACAAGATCATTGGCGTGTGGTGGGCCGGCGCGGAGCCGGATGTCGTTCCGGGCGGCGCACAGTCGGCCGGGTACAAGGCGCTCATGCTGCAACACGGCGCCGGCAAATATCAGGTGCACGCCGATATCGAGAAGCACCTGATCTCGAAAGGCAAGGCGCAAGTGAAGGCCGAGGAGGCCGGTCATGTGCTGTACAATCGCGGTCTTCTGAACTCCATGATCGGTGTCGAAGCGATCCGCACGGCGCAGAAGAAGTTCGGCAACAAGCCGCTCACCGGCGAACAGATCCGCTGGGGTTTTGAGAATCTCGATCTCACCGCGGCGCGGATCAAGGAACTTGGCTTCGAAGGCATGATCAAGCCGATGAAGTTTTCCTGCGAGGATCATCAAGGCGCGGACGAAGCCCGCGTTCATCAGTGGGACGGCAAGGAGTGGAAGATCATCTCCGACTACTACACCGCCGACCGGAAGATTCTCGATCCGATGGTGAAGGACGCGTCGGCCAAGTATGGCGCGGAGAAGAAGATCGACGCGCGCGACTGCTCGAAAGAAAGCTGATCGCGATAATGGTATCGGGAGGGCGCGATGCTCTCCCGATCCTTTAACCAAGCTCGAGCCCGGAGAGCCGTGTGTCGAACGTGAGTGCTGCGACGTCGCCAGGATCGGCTGCGCCATTTCTCTCGATCAACAACATCGAGGTCGTCTACAGCCATGTGATTCTGGTCCTGAAAGGCGTGTCGCTGAATGTGCCGGCAGGCGGCATTGTTGCGCTGCTCGGCGCCAACGGCGCCGGAAAGACGACGACGCTGAAGGCCGTCTCGAACCTGCTGCATGCCGAGCGCGGGGAGGTAACCAAGGGATCGATCGTGTTCGATGGCACCGAGGTGCAGTCGCTGTCACCAAACGAGGTGGTGCGGCGCGGTTGTATCCAGGTGATGGAGGGGCGGCGCTGTTTTGCCCACCTGACCGTCGAGGAAAACCTGCTGACCGGTGCTTTCACCCGGCGCGACGGCAAGGCCGCGGTCGCGGCAGACCTTGAACGCGTCTACGCGTATTTTCCCCGCTTGAAGGAGCGGCGCGGCTCGACCGCGGGCTACACCTCCGGCGGCGAGCAGCAGATGTGTGCAATTGGCCGGGCGTTGATGTCGCAGCCACGCATGATCCTGCTCGATGAACCTTCGATGGGTCTCGCGCCGCAGATCGTGGAGGAGATCTTCGAGATCGTGCGCGACCTCAATCAGAAGGAAAAGGTATCGTTTCTGCTCGCCGAGCAGAACACCAATATGGCGCTGAAGTACGCAAGCCATGGCTACATCCTCGAAAACGGACGGGTGGTGATGGACGGCGAAGCCGGCGCGCTGGCGTCGAACGAAGACGTCAAGGAGTTCTACCTCGGTATTGCCGGCGATAAGCGGAAGTCGTTTCGCGATGTGAAGCATTACAAGCGCCGCAAGCGCTGGTTGGCGTAAGATGCCGAGGTAAATTTTCTCGTCATTGCGAGGAGCGAAGCGACGAAGCAATCCAGAAAGGCCGAGTCCGTCACTGGATTGCTTCGCCGTAGGCGAGCGAAGCGACGCCGTTCTTCGAACGGCTATGGCTCGCAATGACGCATCGATGGCTGCCGGGAGACGTTGCGTCATGACTGCCTCATTTTTCGACGAGCTGGAAACGCGTGATCCGCAAGTGCGTGCACGTACGATGGCCGAGAAGCTGCCGGCCGCCATTGCCAATGCAAACAAGGCACCCGGCTGGTCGGCGCATCTTGCAGCCTTCGATCCGGCGCAGGTCACCTCGCTTGAGGCGTTGGCGAACCTGCCGCTGCTGCGCAAGGCCGACCTCGTCGCCTTGCAAAAGGCCTCGCCACCTTTCGGCGGCTTCAATACGATTGCGGCAGGGCAGGCCAAGCGGATCCTGATGTCGCCGGGGCCGATTTTCGAGTTCGAAAGCAAGGAGGCGGATGGCTACGGTGCGGGACGCGCCGTATTCGCCGCTGGCATTCGCGGCGGCGATATCGCCATCAACTGCTTTTCCTATCACTTGACGCCGGGAGCTTATGCCCTCGAATCGGGATTGAAAGCAGTGGGCTGCGCGGTGATCCCGGGTGGCGTCGGCAACACCGAGCAGCAGGTCGACGCGATTGCGCATGTGAGGCCACAGGCCTACGCAGGCACACCGGATTTCCTGAAGGTGCTGCTCGATCATGCCGCCAAGAGCGGCAAGGATGTCTCATCGATCAAGCGCGGTCTCGTGTCGGGTGCGGCGTTGCCGCCCTCGCTGCGTGCGGAACTGTCGTCGCGAGGCGTCGATGTCCTGCAATGCTATGCGATCGCCGAGGTCGGCGTCATTGCCTACGAATCAACGGCGCGCGAGGGGCTGATCGTCAACGAGCACCTGCTGGTCGAGATCGTCCAGCCGGGCACCGGCGATCCGGTCCCGGCCGGCGAGGTAGGAGAGGTCGTCGTCACGTCGTTCAATCCGGCCTATCCGATGATCCGGCTTGCAACCGGCGACCTGTCCGCGGTGCTGCCGGGCCTTTCGCCGTGCGGGCGCACCAACATGCGGATCAAGGGCTGGATGGGTCGTGCCGACCAGACCACCAAGATCAAGGGCATGTTCGTGCACCCGACGCAGGTGGCGGAAATTGCAAAGCGGCACACGCAACTTGGCCGCGTCCGGCTGGTTGTGGCGCGTGCCAATGAGCAGGATCAGATGACGCTTCACGCCGAATGTGCATCGCCGTCACCATCGCTTGCCGACGAGGCGGCTGCATCGCTGCAGGCGGTGACAAAGATGCGTGGCGCGGTGAAGCTGGTTGCGCCGGGCAGCCTGCCGAACGACGGGAAGCTGATTTCCGACGAGCGGCCGCTAGATCGGTGAGAAGTATCTGAAGGGTCGTTGGCGCACCGTCTCAGGTGATGCTCGATGCGACCGGATAGAGTTCAGACAGAGCCAGCCGGTGTAACGGCGGGAAAGTCCTTCTCGGGATCGAACACGTTATTGAAGAATTTCGTCAGGGAATACATGGCCACCAGCGCGACGATCTCCATGACGTTCGCATCCGTGTAGCCGGCATCGCGGACGTTTTTCAGATCGGCGTCACTGACGCTGCCACGGGTCTCGATGACTTTGCGCGCAAACTGGATGGCGGCGTCTCGCTTCGGGTCGCTGGCATGGCCCTTCCGAGCGAGAATGATCTCATCGGTCGACAGCTTGGCCATGTGCTCGGCCGTAAAGCTGTGAACCGTCAGGCAGTAGTTGCAGCCATTCACTTCGGAGACAGTGAGGCCGATGCTGTCACGCGTTCTCACGTCGAGCGCCTTGCTCAAGGAGCCGAGCAGGGCGGCCCATGAGTTGAACGCGATCGGGCTCTGCGCGAAGGTCGCCATCATATTTGGGGTGAACCCGATGTTTTTGGTGAACGTATCGAGGGTCGGTTTCGAATCGGTTGGCACCTGCTCCGGTTTTAGAGCTGCAGTTCTCGGCATCGTGTCCTCTGCAAGTTATTGGTTTTACGAAAGAATTATATGAGATCCAGCACATCGGCCACCGGACGGCGCGGCTTCTGCGCCCAGTTTCCCGGACGCTCCGCCCCTACGGACAACAGCATGACCGGCACTTCGTTTTCGGCCAGTCCGAACTCGCGGGCCACCGCTTCGGCGTCGAAACCGATCATCGGCGTCGAACCCAGACCCAGCGAGCGGGCTGCATAGATCATCGTCGTCGCGCCGAAGGTGCCGGTGCGTACTGCCTCGTCGCGCTGGCGCTGCGGATACTTCATGTACAGATCGCGTGCGGGGATTTCCCATTCCGGCACCATCTTTGGCGGCATGATGCCCGCTTCCACCAGCGGTGCCAGGCGTCCTGGTATTACGCTGGAATCGGCCAACTGGCCGCAGACGATGAAGGTAACGGCTGCTTCGGTGATCGCGGGCTGATCCCAAGCAATCGGTCGCAACCGAGCCTTGGCTTCAGGCGTGCGTACGGCGATGAAGCGCCAGTTTTGCAAGTGGAAGGACGTCGGCGCGGTGGTGCCGATTCGCACCAGCTCACGGATCTGGTCGTCACTCAGGGTGGCGGCAGGGTCGTAGTACTTGGTGGCGCTGCGGCTCAGGATACATTCGATGACAGCGTTGGTCATGGTCATTCCGTTGGTCGTGGTTAGGCCTATGGGTGAAGGGATAGGTTGAGGTACGAGAGTGTTTTCGCTCTCTTTCCTGGAAATGCTGCAGGGATGGGCCGGCGTTCGACATCTCTTGCCGGGGGCCGTGATTTCCCAGGCCGCTCCCCGGCGCGTCTGATAGGACGCAGCCGGTCGGCCGCGTGCATCGAAAGGTGCGTGTCGCTCACGGACGAACGCGGATGATCGTCTTTCCCGGGCGTCGCTCGGTCGGGTTGAAGGCCGAGACGGCCTCGTCGAGGGGCGCGATGTTGCCGATGTTCGTCCGCAGTCGTCCGTCTCGCACCCGCTGGACGACCTCACTCAGTTGGGCGCGATCGGACTCGACAACGAAGTCGACAGCCAGTCCGTCGACAGGCCGCGCCTCGGACGGTCCGACGATGGACACCAGTGTTCCTCCGGCTCGAATCTGGCCCGCGGACCGCTGCCCGATGTCGCCGCCGATGACATCGAACACCAGATCGACTCCGCCGACGTCTTCCAGGGCGTCGTTATCGAGGTCGACAAACTCGTGCGCACCGAAGTCGAGTGCGTTCTGGCGATCGGCGGCGCGTCCGGTGCCGATGACGTGAGCGCCGGCCAATCGTGCCAGTTGCGTCACCATCGACCCGACTGCGCCCGCCGCGCCGTGCGCGAGGACGCTCTGGCCCGCCTGAAGGCGGCCGTGCTCGAACAGTCCCTGCCACGCAGTCAGGCCCGAAATCGGCAGGCTCGCGCCCACCGCGAAGTCGACGTCGCCCGGCAGCGGCGCGAGGTTGCGCGCCTCGACCGCCGCGTACTCGGCCAGGGTGCCGTCGCGAGTCCAGTCCGTAAGGCCGAACACGCGCTGTCCCACTGACAGCCCCGTCGTGCCATAGCCGAGGGTGGTAACCACTCCGGCCAGCTCGTGCCCGGGGATCGACGGTGTCCGGTCGCGGCCGAGGCGATCAGTCCAGGTCGACGGCCACGCCAACTCAGTCCCGACGAATCCCGACGCATAAACCTGAACGACGACGTCGTTTATTGCTGCCTGCGGCTCGGGCCGTTCCGCCAGCTTCATCCCGGCCGTTCCCGCAGCCTGGTCCGTCACAACGATTGCCTTCATCGCCCACCTGCCTGTGTGTGGTACATCGTCATCTTCCGAATTCCTCTGACGCGCGAAAATGGGGAGGCGAAACTCGATGGGTCCAATGACCTTTGGTCATTGAATCGACGCCATCGACGCGACGCGCAAAATCAACGGTGCGGTACAAACATCTGCCCCGCACGTCGAAAGGGAGCGTTATCCTGGAGCGACGTTGCCACTAGTGCGGGCGCGATGAAACCCGCGACGGGTGTGCTTGGACGAACGGACACGCATTCCGGAATCCGGGGCGGGCCAGCGCCAAGGATCAGTGCGCCAGGCGTGCGCGAATCTGGCTAAGGACGGGAAAAATCATCCTCGCCTTTCTTCGCGCTCTGCCGGTACTCGCTAGGATCAACGTTGTAGGCTTTGCGGAATGCGCGCACGAAGCTCGAGCGGCTCTCATATCCCGCGTTATGAGCCACCACATCGACGGGCGTCGTCGTCGTCGTCAGATCGAGCGCGGCTTGGCGCATCCTGAGGTCGCGAAGGATGGCCATGGGCGAGCGACCAAAGATTTCGGAGAAGCGGGCCATGAAGGTCGAACGGCTCAAGCTTGCGCTGTAGGCAAGACTCTGGACCGTGTGGGCAGCACCAGGGCGGGCGACCATGCCGGCGAACGCGCGCGTGATCTGGCGGTCGGCAAGGATGGAGAAACGGTCCGTCCAGCTCTGCGATGATTTCAGCGAACGCCGCGCCAATGCAATGATGACTTGTTTCAAAAGTGAGGCCGTCATCGCTCCCATGCCGACTTCTTGCGACAAGAGCTCATCCATGGCCTCGCGGAGCTTGCCATCAATCTTGTCCGACGGTTCGAATTGCTCGACGACTGGTTCGCGCAGGTCGCGAAACAGACCAACCGACTGGCCGAAGGACGCGTTGAAGAAGCCGCAAATTTGCACGACCTCGGGCTTTTCGTTCGGAACAGCGACGCGCAAGACTCCTTCCTCGTCGCGCTTCCAACAATCGCGGTTGATCAGACGAGTAGCACCATCGCCGCCGTCGACCTCGATCGAAAAGGGCGTATTCGGGGGAACGATGATGAGCAGGTGCGGCATCAACTGCATGTTCGGGCCGCGGTTTATCGATATCCGTCCAGAACCCTTGAGGTTGTAGTGGATCGCGGGCGCATCGATCATTCCCATCTCGACCCGGTGACCGCGCGGAACGAGGATCTCTGTCAACGCCACGACGTCGATCTCAAGCGCCCGCATGAGGTTGTTGAGGTCGGCGGTGGAGAGCTTCGAGGCAGAGACGGCGATCATTGAATCGGTCCGCTCACCCTGTCCGCTTCCGACCCGCGATTTAGCCGTGTTTTGCATAGCAACCTGCTTACAAGGTCAACCCGTGAATCTGCTAGTGTCCCGAATCCGAAGTTCGCCATACTTGCAGCGAGCTCAGAGCGAACTTCGGATTCGGGACACTAGCAAGCCTATGATTCTAGTGTCGTTTATGGATCAGAAATTCGCACGATGGACTCGCGGCAACGACGGTGCGAATTTCTGATCCACGACACTAGACGAATCATGCCTTTATTCTTGAACTGGATCTTAGGGCACGCTGAAGGGACTTTCCGCAGCGGCCGTCCGGTTAGATATATATAGGTAGATCTGTAAGCGGGAGGGCGTGCTACCCCGTTGAAATATTCCATGAACGACTGTTGGCGCCGGCGTGTACGATGGGCTTCGCATGAAACTCTGTGCGGGGACACGACGCTCACCCAACCTCTCGAGAGTTGGCGCACCACGATCGATGAAGATGGGCACTATTGCTTTGCCGTGGCGTTATGATGGCCAGCTGCGTCGTCAGCAGCTGGCGCAAGGTGCAACGGTTAGCGCAGTCGAAGCGTATCCTCGCCTCACTGCGCGCTCAGGCCCAGCGTCGATTGAGCGCGCGTCACCGGCGGATTCCACCGGCCGGTCAGCGCATCGGATTTCGGCCCGTAAAGACGCATCGTCAGGTTGAAGGGGCCTTTCGGTGCCGGAAGCCAATTGGCTTCCTTGTCCTTGCCTGGACTGTCGTTCTGGAAATACAGCGTCAGCGATCCATCCGGATCGTATTTGAACGGCATCCAGCTCGAGACTGCGAAGCGGTTGAGGCTGTTGGGCACCTGGAAGCCGTCGGAGTCGTAGAGCGTGATCGACCAGAACGCATTGACCGGCGGCGCGGCACCCTTGTCGAAACTGATGGTGTACTTGTTGGCACCATCGAGCGGCCGGCCCGCTTCGTCGCCGAGATTGAGAGGATAGATCGCGTCCTCCGGCAAATTCGCGCCGAGACCTTGCTGCGCGATGATGGCGCATTTCAGGTAATAGTTTCCGTACACGCCCATCGTATCGGTATTCATCGACCAGTGGTTCGCGACGCGGGCGAGCGTCTGCAACTTCCATTCCATCAGCTTTTGCGCGGCGGCCGGTGCAGCTTCGAGGGCGTTCTTCACCGTGGGGGCGACTTTGGTGATGTCGAAGCTCTTGCCGCGTTCGATCCCGATCTTCCTCATTTGCGCGACAATAGGCTCGTCGGTGACGTGCGGCGGGTGCAGCTTCATAAGCTCCGCGGCATAGGCGAAATATTTGTCGGCTGGCATGGTGTCGGCTTGAACTTTTGGTGGCGTCTTCATGTCCACGCTCGGATCGATTTTGACCTCGACGGGCTTCGGCGTCTTGCCCCATTCGGAGAGCGGCGTGACCTTGTAGCCGGCCTGGATCTTGTGGACCGCAGGATAATCCGGAGGGCCGTCCGTCTTGGTGCGGCCAATGACCCAGACATAGGGCGTGGGAGCGTCGATGCGCTGCGTGTCCTTCGGGAGCCTCAATTCTTCGACGAGCTTTTCGCGCTGATCAGGCCGCCAGCCGGGCGGAGCAACCAGGAAATTACCTGCCTTGGTTCCCGTTGTGCGCCAGCCCGGGGACGCGAAGACATCCGTCCACATGTCGAGCATCGGCAGGAGGTAAAAGCGTCCGTTCGTGTCCGGGGCGGAGACGATCAGCGGTTCCTTGGTGAGATCGAGCCACGCAACGGAATAGAGCGTGTCGAAGTTGACCCGCACGACCACTTTCAAATCACCGGGGGAAATGCCGGGACATTCACGAACATATTCATCGGACCTTTGGCCAGTTCTTTTCCCGGTTCGATGTTCGTCGACTGCTTGCGCGTGATGTCCATTGAGATGAGCGGGTAGAAGTAGACGTAAGCGCTGGTGGCGATCGCATTGGCCTCGTCGGCGGTGATGTCTTGTGCATTCGAGAAGCCTGGTTGCGACGCTGTTGCGATGCCGACAGCAACGCCCAGCAACGCATGTTTCGTGATCCGATATAGAGACGTCATGGTATTCTCCACAAATCGGGTTTCCACTGAGCGCTATTACTCGAACGGAATAATCTTGCTCCAGTCGCGGTGCTAACGAGCCGGTTGAGGGAGGCTTGAACTGACTGGATTTCGTATCCACTGCGAATTCGTACGCCAAGAGTATCTCGTACGCCCAAGAGTATGAGGTGCTCGACGGGGCAAACGATATCGCCCTGGGGCAATCGGCCGACATGCGGTCCCGTGTCATGCAGAGACGTTAAAGTGTGCCCGGGAAGGCACCGGGCGACTTTGCGATTCTGCCGAAGCGGAAATTTGCATCAATCAGGGATTACCCTTGAACTTGGCCGCGAGAAGCACCGAAGCGTGTTGAGGCCGTCAGCAGTTATTTGCGAAGCGTCGCACGTCGCTTCTTGCGGGTTTCCGGCGCTGCGGCGCTCCGCTGATCCTCCTGAAACTTGAGCGTCGCCTGAACATGTTCGGCGAGCTTCAGGGCGCTATCGGCGCCGGAAGCAAGGCGAGAGAGAAGCTGGGACAATGCCTTGAACTCCTCGCGGGTCAGCATTCCAAACAACGCATCATTGACCGGACGTTGCAGGGCCGCCAGGCGGATCAACCGGCTGACGCCGTCCTGCGTGAGGGCAAGTTGGACCCGCCGCCCGTCGCCAGGATGAGGGCTCTTCTCGATCAGCCCTTCGGAAACCAGCTTGTTGATCTCGTTGGTGACGAAGGCGCCGCTTAGATACAGTCGTTCGGCGACCTGGTTCACTCCCATCGGTTCTTCCGCCGTGGAGTTCTTGATGGCGATGAGGATCAGATACTGGGTGGTCGAAAGGCCGACAAAACCTGCAAACATTTCGCGGGCAGCGTCCAAGCTGCGGCCGAAGGCGAAATAGTCGTGGAGGAGGCCGCGAAGTGTCCGGTCGCCTTCCTTGTCGAGCAGCTCAGGCTTGGACGCTGTCAAAAGCGCGTCGATCACAGTCATCTCCCAGCGATTCCTCAGGTATTTGCCTAAAGACCATGCAAGCGGCCGCTCAGCAAGCGGACTTGACATTCTCTAATAGCTTTTCCAGAAAGCTTTTGGGAAATATAATTGAGGGACGGGAAGATCGAGGCGGGTGTTTCGATGGACGACCGTGCATTCAGGCGTGCTCTCGGGGAATTCGCGACCGGCGTTGCTGTCGTCACAGCGCGCGGCAAGGGGGGCGAACTTATCGGTGTGACTATGAGTTCGTTCAACTCCGTCTCGCTCGACCCGCCACTCGTTCTTTTCAGCGTCGACCGCAAGGCCCGCAGCCTGCCCGCAATGCTCGAGGCAAAGGGTTTCGCGGTGAATATTCTGGCGCGCGACCAGGAACACGTTTCCAATCAGTTCGCGCGCGCTCTCTCCAACAAATGGGACCAGGTGAAGACCTCGGTCGGCCATGCCGAGGCTCCGCTCATCGCTGGAGCGATGGCACATTTCGAATGTGCGTCCTACGCGAACTATGACGGCGGCGACCATGTCATCTTTGTCGTCCGTGTCGTTCGCCACACCACCCGCAGCGACGCGACCGCGCCCTTGATCTTCTTTCGCGGTCGCTATCGCGATCTCGTCGACGAAACCGAGCGCGAGCCGACCTGGCCGCTTCCCATTCATTACTAGCTTCGAACCGGAGGTCTGCGATGCGTAGTGCAAAGGAATATCTGTCGGGCCTGAAGGACGGCCGGACCATCTACATCAATGGCGCCACGGTCGGGGACGTGACGACGCACCAGGCTTTCCGCAATCTGGCAACCTCCATGGCGGGGCTGTTCGACTTCGCAAGTGCGCCGGAGAACGCGGATCTGATGACGTTCGACACAGGCGGCACGCCCGCCAACCGCATTTGGCAGCTTCCCGGCTCCTACGCCGAACTCGTGAAACGGCGCAAAGCGCTCGAAGCGTGGGCCGCGTTGCATGCGGGTTTCATGGGTCGCGCTCCTGACCATGTCGCGTCGTGCATTTCCGGCCTCTACATGGGGCTCGACGTGTTCAAGGAGTATGATCCGGCCCGCGCCGGTGCGCTCGAGAGCTATTATCGGTATGCGCGTGACAAGGACCTCTACCTCACCTACGTCATCATCAATCCGCAGGCGGATCGTTCGAAGGGGGCGGCGGAGCAGGCGGATCCTTTCCTCACCGCCGGCGTGGTCGATCGCGATGGCGAGGGAATCACGATCCGCGGCGCGAAGATGCTGGCCACCGGCGGCGTCGTGGCCGACGAGGTCTTCGTCACGACGATCCAGCCGATGCGCCCGGGCGAGGAGCGCTATGCGATGT
>NZ_JAVIFX010000047.1 GCF_031157255.1 Bradyrhizobium sp. LHD-71
GTACTTTGCAGCGAGCTCAGAGCGAACTTCGGATTCGATCAGGACACTAGCAAGTTTATGATTCTAGTGTCGTTTATGGATCAGAAATTCGCACGTTGGACTCGCGGCAACGATGGCGCGAATTTCTGATCCACGACACTAGTATGAACTGAGACTCTCGATCGTGCGTCTTGTCCGGCGATCGGTCCGTCAAACGGTCCGCTCTGCCATCGCAATTGCCTGCCGGCGAAATCGGGATATTGTCACATCCACAAATAGAATAGTGTCAGGGAGGCGATGGATGGCAAGGCTTTTGACGGCGGTGGCTGCTCTTCTGATGGCCGCTGCAATTAATCACGCTCAGGCCCAGGACTATCCCGCAAGACCGGTGACCATCATCGTTCCATTTGCAGCCGGTGGACCTGCCGACATAACCGGCAGAATCGTCGCTGACATTCTCAGCCGTCATCTCGGCCAGAAGTTCCTGGTGGAGAATGTCGGAGGGGCCGGCGGCACTACGGGGACGCTTCGCGCAGCTCGCGCCCCTGCGGATGGCTATACTCTTGTGTCCGGTCACCTTGGTACCAACGCGCTGGCGCCGGCGTTCTATCCAAATTTGGGTTACGATCCGCAGAAGGATTTCCAACCGATCGGGCTGACGGCCGAGTATCCCGAGTTGCTGGTCGTCCGCAAAGACTTCCCCGCCAACAATCTCAAAGAGTTTGTCGCCTACGCGAAATCCAACGCGAGCAAGCTCAACGTCGGGCACGCCGGGCTCGGCTCGGTTTCGTATGTCGGCTGTCTTCTTCTCAACTCGGCGATTGGCATCAAGCCGACCCTGATTCCGTTTACCGGCACGGCACCGGTGTTGAATGCGATGTTGGCGGGTCAAATCGATTATGAGTGTGATCCCGTGCTCGGAACCTTGAGCCAGGTGCAGGCAGGCAACGTCAAGGCGCTTGCGATCGCCGCCAAGAAGCGCAGCCCGATACTTCCGGATGTGCCGACCTCCTACGAGCAGGGTCTTCCTGAATTCGACTGCTCTCCATTCTATGGCCTGTTCGCGCCAAGTGGCACGCCGCAGGCGGTTGTTGAGAAGCTTGCGGAAGCGTTGAACAAGGGCCTCAACGAGGAGGCGGTGCAAAAGCGGTTGGCCGATCTGGGCGCTGAGACCATCGAGCCCGGCCGCCGGGGACCAAGAGCTCTCGCGGAACTGATTAAAAGCGAGTCCAACCGGTTGATGCCGATTCTAAAGGCGGCGGCGGAGAAATGAGCACGCGGTCGGTGCAGCCGCCGACCGCGCACGGAGATCGCGAGGGACGCCGAAGGTTAGGCTATCGGTGCGCGAAAAAATCGGCGCGAACAGGCGCAGCCTCGGATGGCGGCACGTCGAGGCGAACGGCGATGTCCTTCAGTTCAGCGCTTGGAGCCGGATAGAGCTTCATGACGAGTGGATCATGCCCCGGGACGATATGGCTCTCGTCCGGTGCGAATGCCATGAGCCGGTCGAAGCCCTCCAGCATTTCACCGATATGCAAAGCAGTCGTAAACGGGCGTTCGCTCGCCATGTTCTCGTAAAAATGGCTGACATCGGAAGCCAGCACGACAAATCCGCGGCGGGTCCTGACGCGAACGAACTGCAGTCCGGCCGAATGACCACCCGCCGCATGCACCGTGAGGCCGGGAGCGAGTTCGGCATCGCCATCGTAGAACAGGACGCGACGCGCATAGTTCAGCCGCACGATCCCGCAAATGTCCTCGACCTCGAACGAATGCGATAACCTTGGATATCGCATGAAGCGCCCGGTGGCGTATGCAAGTTCGCGTTCCTGGAGATGAAAGCGCGCCTTCGGGAATCTGTCGAAATTGCCCGCATGGTCGTAGTGCAAATGGGTGAGGATGACGTCCTCGACCGAGTTCGGATCGACGCCGAAGGATTTGAGCGTCTCGACCGGACAGCGCAGGAATGTGCGCTGTCGCTTCTTCGATACGTCGGCGTTGAACCCGGTGTCGATGACAAAGGTGCGACCTCCACCCTTTGCCAGCCACATGAAGTAATCCATGGGCATCGGGCCGTCATGCGGATCACCGCCGATGAAATGCTCGCTACGCCGCGCGTCGCGGGTGGCATAGCGGATAGCGAACAGTTCGTACTCCTGGTCGGCCATGCTAGCTCCTGAGGGATCGATGGCCGGTCACTTGCCTTCGGCTTCCTTGAAGGCCTCGCGTGCGTTGCGGAAGGCATCGACGCCTGCCGGCACGCCGCAATAGACGGCGACCTGAAGCAAGATTTCCTTGATCTCGTCCTTGGTGAGGCCGTTCTTCAAGGCGCCCTTGACGTGCAACTTCAGTTCATGAGGGCGGTTGAGGGCCCCCAGCATCGCCAGATTGACAATGCTGCGGGTCCGACGGTCAAGGCCGGGCCGCGTCCACAAGGCGCCCCAGCAAAACTCGGTCGACCATTCCGCCATGGTCCGGGTGAATTCGTCGGCGCCCGCGAGCGACTTGTTGACGTAGTCTTCGCCGAGCACTTCCTTGCGGACCTTCAATCCCTTATCGAACAGCTCGCTCATCTCTTGTTCCTTTCATGTTTGAGTGCGGTTCAAGTCAGTGTTGGACACCAGCCTTCATCAGGCTTGTGACGTCGGTAAGCGAATCGAGATGCCAGACACGGTCGATAACGCGATCGACATCCCAATCGCTTTTGCCGAGCCGGGCACAATCACGCAGCTTTGCTTCGATATCGCCGTCTGACAGCGGATCAGCAAGACTGCCCTTTGCGTCCGTCACGGTCTCGCGCAACATTTCTCCTGTCGTCAATCGGATCGTCACGCGCGCTGCACCATCGGGGAGCGAAGCGTCAAGCTCCGCTCGCACCTTTTGGCGCAAGGACATGAGATCAGGCCGAGATACAGCGGCGTCCGAGAATTCCGTCACGCCCGCCGCGCCGAGCAGCAGCGCGCAGGCGACACAATGATGAATGCTGACTCGTGCGTCGCGTTCATTGCGAACCGTTCGGTCCCCGCGCGCCAGCAGCAACGCCGAGCCCTGCACCGTGATCGTCTCGATGTTGCCGATGCGCTGGTCGAGTTTGGCGCGCAATCTGAAACACGCGTCGATGACGGCATGAAAGACGATGCCGGCCGGGTAGGGCTTGTATGTATTCTTCGCTATCTCCCAAGTCTCGCCGAGACCGCCCGTCAAGCGCACAAGGTCGGGTTCGTCACCCATGGCACGGGCCCAGCCGAGCCGTCCTTCAATGGCCCGTGGGGAAGCGGAATAGCCTTCAGCGGCGAGAACCGCCGCAAAAAGGCCATTGCGTGCCGCGTTGCCGACGCTGACATTCTTGGCGGCACTCGGGAGATTTTCGACGATCCCGGCCGACTGACTCGCGGCAATTCCGATCGCGTTCGAAATCTGATCTGCCGAGAGCGCGAGCAGCTTGCCGCAGGCCACAGCGGCGCCGAAGACACCGCAGGTCGATGTGATGTGCCAGCCGCGCGCATAATGACCGGGGGAGACCGCGTTGCCCACGCGGCATTCGATCTCCACGCCGAGAATGAAAGCCGTGAGAACCGCGTGGCCTGGGAATCCCCGCGCCTGTGCCAATGCCAGAACCGGCGCGGCAACCGGTGCCGCCGGATGAATGATCGTATCGAGGTGGGTGTCGTCGAAATCGAGCAGGTTCGCTGAAATCGCGTTGATGAACGCGGCGCTCTGCGCGTCGAGCCGTTCCGTGCGGCCGATGATCGCGGACGTCGCGGCTCCGCTGTACGGCGACAATGCGCGCAATGCCGCGGTGACGGTTAGATCATGCGCAGAACCGAGCGCGGTTGCGAAGAAGTTCAGGATCGAGCGTTTCGCTTCGTGACTTTGTCCTGCGACGTCCGCCCACGTCGTGCTGGCGACGAAGTCAGCAAGCGTTTGGGCGGCGCCTTGCGCTTCATCATGCCGCACTGAGCGAATTCCTCGAGGCTAGTTTTGTCCGATCCTAGTCCGAGCCATCGAACCATGTCGACAGAAATCTTCTGCTTGACAGATTGCCTGACAATCTGGACATTTGGTCGGAGCGGCCAGGGGAAAAACATGGCGGCACCAAGAAACCAAGAACAAAGAAGCGCCTGCGTCTGCGGCGTAACAGGGAGCAAGCCAATGGCAGAAACGATCGGCTTTGTCGGAACGGGCCGCATGGGCGGACCGATGGCCGGCCGTCTGCTCGACGCCGGTTATTCACTCTGCGTCTATGATACGCAGAGCGAAGCGACAAAGTCGCTGGTTGCGCGCGGTGCGCGGCTGGCGAAGTCACCGGCTGAAGTCGCATCCAGCGCCGACATCGTGCTGGCCAGCCTGCCAACGCCGGACATCGTCAAGACAGTCGCGCTCGGTCCAGACGGGATCGTTGCCGGAAATCGCGCCACTATCCTGATCGATCTATCCACCACCGGGCCGGGCGCCGCCAAGGCGATCGCCGAGGGGTTCGAGGCGAGACAGCTGACGCTGGTCGACGCACCTGTCAGCGGCGGTATCAAAGGCGCGGTGAACGGCACGCTTGCGGTGATGGTGTCCTGTCCGCAGGCGACCTATGAGAAGGTTCAACCGATCCTGAAGCACTTTGGAAAGTTGTTTTATACCGGCGACAAGCCCGGCACGGCGCAGACCGCGAAACTCGCCAACAATCTGATGGCCGCGGCGGCCCTGGTGATCACCTCTGAAGCGGTGGCGATGGGCGTCAAGGGCGGCGTCGATGCGAAGGTCCTGATCGACATCATCAATGCCAGCAGCGGCCGCAACAGCGCGTCCGAAGACAAATTTCCCCGCGCTGTTCTCCCCGGTACCTTCGATTTCGGGTTTACCACCGGCCTCTCATACAAGGATGTGCGCCTCTGTCTCGATGAGGCCGAAGCCATGGGCGTTCCGATGGTTTGCGGCTCAGTGGTCCGGCAGATGCTGGCGATCACAAACGCAAAATACGGCGCGTCCTCCGATTTCACGTCGATCGCCAAGGTGCTGGAGGAATGGGCCGGCGTGGAAATGCGCGGCTAGATCAGGTCACTCTCGCGCGGATGGTCGCCATTGACCGGATCAGGCGAGGCATCCTCGGCGCAAAAGCGGTGCACGCAGCGCTTGCCGCAAGTCGCACCGCTCCGGTGGGCTCCGAGAATCTTTTTCACGGCAATAAAGTGTGCCGGCCGTTTGCGGCCGGCATCATGACCGGTAACGGCGAACGGGCAGGGGAGGGTGTGATGACCGGACGGGGGGCTATGAACCGTCGCGCGGTGCGGGGCGGCCGGTGACCCAGGCGCTCGAAGGATTTCTGCAGGCATTGAGCGCTGGCATCCTGATCGGCGCAGTCTATGGCCTGATGTGCGTCGGGCTCGGGCTGATCTTCGGCGTCATGCGGGTGATCAATTTCGCCCATGGCGATTTCATGATGCTCGGCATGTATGCCGCGTTTTATCTCTTCACCGCCCTCGGCGTGCAGGCGGCGTTCGGCAACGCCTTCGGACCATTCGTTGCCATCCTGCTGGCCGGTCCGATCCTGGCGTTGTTTGGTTACGCGATACATCTTGCGCTGATCTCGCGTGTATCGGGAACGCGCACCTCCGCGCTCGAGGGCGAAGGGCACTACGCCCAACTCATTCTGACGCTCGGCATCGCGCTGATCCTGCAGAACGGCGGGTTGATCGTGTTCGGTTCCGTGCTTGCCTCCATCCGCACGCCCCTGTCGAGCTCCGCCTGGGTGCTCGGGCCATTCTTCGACATCAGCATCTTCATCAACAAGGCGCGCGGCATCGACGCTGTCGTGTCCTTCATCGCAATGATACTGCTGACGCTTTTGATCACGCGGTCGCGGATCGGCAAATCCTTGCGTGCTGCGGCCGATAATCCCACCGCGGCGACCTACATGGGAATCGACGTCGACCGTGCGCATCGCGTGGCATTCGCGCTTGGCAGCGGCATCACCGCGATCGCCGGCGGCCTGCTCGCCACCAACTATCCGTTCCATCCCTTCGTCGGCGTGGAATACGTCATCGTCATGTATGCGGGCGTCGTGCTCGGCGGCATGGGCAGCATTATCGGCGCATTCTGGGGCGGCATGACGATCGGCCTCGTCCAGCAGATGTCGACGCTGATACTCCCGACGCAGTTGCAGAACGCTGCAATCTTCGTCGTGTTTCTCCTGATCATCTTTTTCCGTCCCCAAGGCTTCTTCGGGCGTGTGGTCGAGAGGACATGATGATGCAAGGATTGCGATCACTCCTGCCAATTCTTGTTTTCACAGTGCTTTATGCGGCGCTGTCGCTGAGTGTCACCAACTCATACTACCAGCTCGTCATGACACTGGTCCCGGTGTGGGCGATCTTCGGCCTGTCCTGGAACCTGCTCAGCGGCTACACGGGGCTGATCTCATTTGGCCATGCCGCGTTCTTCGGGCTCGGTGCCTACGCAGTCGCGCTCGGTCAGATCTACTTTGATCTGTCGCCCTGGGTACTGATCCCGCTTGCTGCCATCATCGGAGGCATCGCCGGGCTGCTGATTGGCTTTCCGACCTTTCGCCTGCAGGGGCATTACTTCGCGCTGGCGATGCTCGCTTACCCGCTCGCCATCCTCTATGTGTTCGAGTGGCTCGGGTTTCAGGAGATCACACTACCGATCAAGCGCGACGCGCCGATCGCCTACATGCAATTCAGCGATCACCGCTTTTATACATTGCTGGCGCTGGCGATGATGCTCGCCACCATCCTGCTGACACGTGCGATCGAACGATCGCGCTTCGGCATGGCGTTGCTCGCGATCAAGCAGAACGAGGCGGCCGCCGAAGCCGCCGGCATCAACACGCTGGCCTGGAAGCTGCGCGCCATCACTCTGAGTGGGGCCATTGCCGGAGCGGTTGGCGGATTTTACGCCGTCGTGCTGCTGGTGGTGACTCCCCAGTCGGTGTTCGGGATGCTGGTGTCTGCGCAGGCGTTGACGGTGGCCATGTTTGGCGGCGTCGGCACCGTCTGGGGGCCTGTGATCGGCTCGGCGATCCTGATCCCGCTGGCCGAAACGCTCAATGCCGAGGCGGGCTCTCGCTTCCCGGGCATTCAGGGCGTGATCTTCGGGCTGGCGATCGTGTGCGTCATTCTTGTCGCGCCGGAGGGCTTGTTCTGGAAGGTTCGCGACTTTCTGCGCAAACGGTCAGGGCCACAGAAGATGGCAACGCAGACTGCGCCTGATCTGCCGATTGCCGGGAGCACTCTTGCGGCGGCACCGTCACCTCGCGAACGATCACAAGGAAAGGGCGATGTCGTCCTTGAGGTGCGTCACCTGTCGCGCTCGTTCGGCGGATTGAAGGCGGTTCAGGATGTCAGTTTCAAGCTGCGGCAGAACGAGATCCTCGGGATCATCGGCCCCAATGGCGCAGGCAAGACGACGCTGTTCAATCTGCTCAATGGCTTTCTGCGACCGGATAGCGGTGAAATCCTTCTCAACGGACGCGAGATGTCGGGACACAAGCCGCATGAGCTCTGCGAAGCCGGCATCGGCCGAACCTTCCAGATCATGCGTCCGTTTCAGCGCATGTCGATCTCGGACAATGTGGTCGTCGGCGCCTATGTCCGGGCCTCGACGGATGTCGAAGCAAGGCGGCTGGCAGCCGACGCCATAGCCCGCGTCGGTTTGTCGGAGATCGCCGACCGCATTGCCGGCGAACTTACCACCAAGGAGTTGCGGCTGATGGAGCTTGCCCGCGCGCTGGCCGGACAGCCGCGCATCCTGTTGCTGGACGAGACGCTCGCAGGCCTCGGTCATGACGAAGCCAATGAGGTCGTGGCGGTCATTCAACGGCTTGCCCGCGACGGCATGACGATCGCCATCATCGAGCACACGATGCAGGCCATGGTTCGCCTGGTCGACAGTTTCCTCGTGCTCGACCACGGGGCCGTGATCGTGGAAGGCGAACCGGAGGTGGTCACCCGCGACAACCGCGTTATCGAAGCCTATCTCGGCAAAAAGTGGATGGCTCATGCTCCGCATTGAGGCACTGACCGCCGGCTACTCCGCGATCCCGGTCTTGAACGGCGTTTCGATCGACGTCGAGCAGGGGCAGTTCGTCGCGATCGTCGGGCCGAACGGGGCTGGCAAGACCACGCTCTTCAAGACGATTTCCGGCATCGTGCAGCCGAGCGCGGGCAGCATCATGTTCGAGGACCGAGATTTGCTGTCGGTCCCGCCGGCGCAGCGAGCGCATCTGGGCATTGCCCACGTTCCGGAAGGCCGACAGGTTTTTCCCTCGCTCACCGTGATGGAGAACCTTGAAATGGGCGCGATGACCGAGGCCGGCCAGCGCGACTGGAAGCACAACATCGAGCGCATCTTCGAGTGGCTGCCCGTGCTGGCGGAGCGTCGTGGCCAGTTCGCGGGCACGCTGTCGGGCGGACAGCAGCAGATGCTGGCAATCGGCCGTGGCCTCGCGTCGTCGCCCAAGCTTCTGATGCTGGATGAACCGTCGATGGGCCTCGCTCCCACGATTGCGGATTTCATCTTCGAACGGCTGATCGAAATCCGGCGGCAGTCGCGCCTGACGATCCTGCTGGTCGAGCAGCGCGTGGCCGAGGCGCTTGAATCAGCCGACCACGGTTACGTGATCGAGGCGGGCCGTGTCGCACTCGAAGGCAACAATCAGACCTTGCGGGCCGATGACCGCATCCGCAAGGCCTACCTCGGCATGTAACCCTTGCAAGCGATCAACAACGCCATCGGGAGGACGAAGATGGGGCAGGACAATCGACCAAAGACTTCACTGACGCGGCGAACCGTGCTCTCAGGCGCTGCCGCACTGGGCCTGTCGACAGTGGCACGCGCGCAGCAACTGGCCGAGGTCAAGGTCGGGCTGATCGTGCCGTTGTCGGGCATCTACACGCGCCCTGGTCAGGTAATGCGCATGGGTGCGGAGATGGGCGTCGAGCACATAAATGCGCAGGGCGGCATCAAGGCGCTCGGCGGCGCCAAACTGAAGCTCGTCGTCATCGATTGCGGCGACACCACGGAGAAGGCCAAGAACGCTGCACAGCGCATGGTGGCTCAGGAGTCCGATCTGGTTGCGGCAACCGGCGCATATCTCAGCTCTTTCACGCTGGCCGTGACTGAGGTGACCGAACGCGCCGAACTGCCGATGCTGACGCTTTCTTATTCAGACCTGCTGACCGAGCGTGGTTTCAAATTCATCTTCCAGACCGCCGCGCCGGCGAGCCGGCAGTCCGAGCTTGGTCTGCCCGAGCTGATGAAGCTCGCCGAGACAGCCTCCGGCAAGCGCCCGAAGACGGTGGCAATGCTGATGGATAATACGGCCACCTCGGTTGCGACCGCCAAGGCGCTGAAGGAAAAGATTTTCGCGCAGGAGGGTCTTCAACTGGTCGTCGAGGAAGTGTGGACGCCGCCGCTGTCCGACGCGACACCCCTGATCCAGAAGGTCAGATCGGCCCGTCCGGACATGCTGTTGTTCATGCCTAACGCCGTATCGGACGCCAAGCTCGGCCTGGAAAAGATCAACGAGTTCGGTCTTGGTCAGGGCAAGATTCCGACCGTCTCCTTCAGCATCACGATCGCCGAGCCCGACATGCTGCAAAGCGTCAGTACCGACGCGGTGCAAGGTATCATGACGGTCGTCGCCAACTGGGGTTCAAAGGGGCACGAAGCCCTGATCGAAGAACTGAAGGCAAAATACAAAGAGCCCTGGATGACGCAGAACGTCATCTCGACCTATGGCGATATGTGGCTGATGAAGGCAGCGCTGGAACAGGCTGGAAAGGCCGACCGCCTTGCCGTTGCGCAGGCGTTTCGCACCATGGATGACGGTCCTTCGAAATATTATCCTGGCGGTCAGCTCAAGTTCGATGAAAAGGGCCGCCGCGTCGGTGCCGGTGTCGTCATCGTGCAGTGGCAATCCGGCGTGCCGGTCACCGTCTATCCGACCGATCTCGCTCTGGCGGCTCCATTCTGGCCGAAGAAATCCTGATGTAACGCATCTCGCACTCTCAGGGAGGACTCGTCATGCCAAAGACTAACCGGGCCGCATTGACGCGGCGCAGCCTGCTCGCCGGCGCGTCCGCCGGACTGGTCTCGTCTCGTGTGTGGGCGCAGCAACCTTCCGAGGTCAAGGTCGGACTGCTGGTGCCGGTCTCGGGCCTCTATGCGCGTCCCGGCACAGTCATGCGCCACGGCGCCGAGATGGCGGTGGAGCACATCAACGCGCAAGGCGGCGTCAGGGCGCTCGGCGGCGCCAAGCTCAAGCTGGTCGTGCTTGATTCCGGAGACACCACGGAGAAAGCCAAGAACGCCGCGCAGCGCATGGTCGCCCAGGAGCCGGGCCTGGTGGCGGCGAGCGGCGCCTATCTCAGTTCATTCACGCTGGCGGTCACCGAGGTCACGGAGCGCGCCAATCTTCCGGTCCTGACGTTGTCTTACTCCGACCTCATTACCGATCGCGGCTTCAAATACATCTTCCAGACCTCGGCGACGGCGGGGTCGCAGGCAAGACAGGCTCTGCCGCAGATCGTGAAGCTGGCAGAAACCGCGTCCGGCAAAAGGCCAAAGACCGTTGCAATCGTCACCGACAACACCGCGGCATCCGTTTCCTCTGCGAAGGCGATGCGAGATGGCCTGCTTGCGGAAAACGGATTGCAACTGATCGTCGACGAAACGTTTACTCCGCCGCTCGCCGACGCCACCTCTCTCGTTCAAAAAGTCCGGTCGGCGAGGCCTGATCTTCTGTTCTTCCTGCCGACCGTGATCTCCGATGCCAAGCTGCTGCTTGAGAAGATGAACGAGTTCGGGCTTGGCCAGGGCAAGATCCCAACCATCTCGTTCGGGATCGCCATTGCCGAGCCCGACATGTTGCAGACGGTAAGCCCGGAGCTGCTGCAGGGTCTGCTCACCTGTGTTGCGAGTTGGGGTGCCAAGGGCCACGAGGCGCTGATCGCTGAGCTCAAGACCCGCTACAGGGAGCCCTGGATGACGCAGAACGCGATCTCCACCTATGGCGACATGTGGGTGATCAAGGACGCGCTTGAAAAGGCGGGCAAAGCTGACCGGGTCGCGGTTGCTGAGGCGCTGCGGTCCATGGATGCCGGGCCGTCCAAGTATTATCCGCTCGGCGAAATCAAGTTCGACGAAAAGGGGCGTCGGATCGGCGCCGGCATGACCATCGTGCAGTGGCAAAGCGGTGTGCCGGTGACAGTCTTTCCCCCGGAGCTGGCGCTTGTCCAGCCGCTCTGGCCGAAAAGCTAGGAGCGAGACGTGATGCTGAAGGGCAAATGGGCTCTCGTGACCGGGGCAGGGGCCGGCCTCGGACTGGCCGTGGCCGAAAGCCTGGGCAGCGCGGGCGCCAACATTGTGCTGCATGATCTGGTCGAACCGGTGCATGCGGCAGACCGCCTTCGTTCGCAGTCTGGCGGCGACGTGATCAGCGTCGCTGCCGACCTGTCGCAGCGGGCTTCGATCGAGGCGATGGCGGCCGAGTTGCTCGGGCGCGTCGGTGCCGTCGATATCCTGGTCAACAACGCGGTGGTTCGGCATTTCTCGCCGATTGAACACTTCTCTCCTGAACGGTGGGAGGAAGCACTGGCCGTCAATCTGTCGGCCCCTTTTCACCTGATCCGTCTCTTGCTGCCTGCAATGAAGGAGCGGCGCTGGGGACGCATCCTCAATATGGCTTCCATCTATTCAACACGCGCCGTGGCGGACCGCGTCGACTACGTGACCACCAAGACAGCGATCCTCGGCATGACTCGTGCCGTGGCGATCGAGACGACCAGGAGCGGAGTAACCTGCAATGCGCTCTGTCCCGGCACGCTGCCCACACCGGCTATTGAACGCAAAATCGCCGAAATCGCTGTTAGCCAAGGCCGTTCGGTCGACGAGACGAGAAGCGATTACCTGTCGAGCCGGCAGCCCACCGGACGGTTTGTCGCCATGGAAGGCGTCGGCGCGATGGCTGCCTTCCTGTGCAGTCCGGCGGCGCAGGACATCACAGGGGCGGCGCTTCCTATCGACGGAGGCTGGTCTATCGCATGAGCATTATCGCCCAGGGCGCAACTTCAGCGATTGCGAAGATGCTGATTCTGCCGGCAAATCGGTACGTGAGCGGTGCCGACACGAGGCGATAGAGACATGGAAAAACGCGCTGAACTGCAATCCACCCTGCGGATCGAGGACGTTCCGACCGTCCGCGCGATGGTCGCGCAAAAACTGCGTGAGGCAATCATGTCGGGAACATTGAAGCCGGGCCAGCGGCTGGTGGAGCGAGACCTCTGCGAAATGACCGGTGTCAGCCGACCATCGATTCGCGAGGCGCTCCGGGCGCTGGAGGCCGACGGGCTCGTCACGACCGTCCCGCATCGCGGTCCGGTGGTCAGCACCATCAGCCTCGAGGAAGCGAAGCAGCTTTATGCGGCACGCGCCCTCCTGGAAGGATTTGCCGGCCGCGAATGCGCGCGTCTGCGCGATCCCGATGTCGTGCGCAGGATCGGGGAGGCTTTGGCCAGGTTGAAGGCCGCCTTCGCCAAATCCGATATGACGGCAGCGCTTGAAGCCAAGACCGACTTCTATGCGGCGCTGATCGGCGGCTGTCAGAATGCCTTCGTCGAGCGCATGCTTCGGCCCTTGCATGATCGCATTACGCTGTTGCGAATTACCTCGATGTCGCAGCCGAAGCGGATCAACAAGAGCCTCCGCGAAGTCACCGCGATCTGGCGCGCGATCCAGAGCGGCGATCCCGACCTCGCCGAGCAGTGCTGCGTTGACCATGTGAAGGCCGCTGCCGTGGCTGCACTCAGCATGATCGAGCGATCATCCGCGGCGAAGAAGGCGGATGCAGATGAATGAGCGATTCTTATCCTGAGTGTTTCCAAGTCCACGAGGCCGACGGGAGCCTGCCATGACGTTTGCAAAACACCTGTTGCTGCCGCTGCTGCTGCTGCTGCCGTTTCAGCCAGCGTTCGCGCAGCAATTTCCGACCCGGCCGGTCACGCTTATCGTTCCATTTTCCGCCGGCGGGCCTGGCGATGTCATCGCGCGTCTGCTCGGCAGCTCGATGAGCGCAACGCTGAAGCAACCCGTGGTGATCGAGAATGTCGTGGGCGCCGGCGGCACCATCGGCACCAATCGTGTCGCCAAGGCACCATCTGATGGCTACACACTGCTGCTGATGCATGTAGGGCAGGCGACTGCACCTGCGCTCTATGCGAAGCTGCCGTTCGATCCGATCGGGGATTTCGCGCCGATCGGCCTCGTGACGGATGTTCCGATGATTCTCGTCGCGCGTCCGAACTTCCCCGCCAAGGATCTGAAAGAGCTTGTCGCCCACATACGCGCGCAGGGCGACAAAGTTACCTACGGCAATGTCGGCCTTGGGTCCGCCTCGCATCTCTGCGGGCTGATGTTCATGAGCGCAATCGAAGCCAAGCTCACGCCAATCTATTACAAAGGCGGGGGACCGGCGCTGAACGATATCATCGCCGGGCACATCGACGTTTACTGCGATCCGGCAACCGGGCCGACGCCGTATATTCAGGCCGGTACCATCCCAGGCTATGCCATCACCAGCAAAAAGCGAGTTGCGACACTGCCAAATCTGCCGACTTCGGCGGAGGCCGGCGTCCCGGCATTCGATGTCACGACGTGGTACGGGCTGTATGCGCCGCGCAACACGCCGAAGGCGGTTGTCGATGCACTGGTGGACGCTCTGAAGAAGGCGCTCAAGGACCCGCCGCTGGTCAGCCGGTTCGCCGAACTGAGCATGGCGCCGGTTGAGGAGGAGCGGGCGACGCCGGCGGCGCTCGATGCTTTCCTCCGCGCCGAAACGGACAAATGGTCACGCATCATCAAGCAGGCAGGCATTGAGCCCCAATGAGGGCGCAGCCGGCGGAACATCGCATTCGAAGGTCGCAGCCTCGCCCAGAGCATTTTCCGGAAAAGTGGACACCGGTTCTCCGCAGAAAATGCGACCAAACAAACGAATCTAGTGTCCTGATCGAATCCGAAGTTCGCCATACTTTGCAGCGAGCTCAGAGCGAACTTCGGATTCGATCAGGACACTAGCAAGTTTATGATTCTAGTGTCGTTTATGGATCAGAAATTCGCACGACGGACTCGCGGCAACGATGGTGCGAATTTCTGATCCACGACACTAGAGCGCTTTCCGATTCAAACTAATCGGAAAGGGCTCTAGAACTGGACGCCGCGTGTCAGGGCGCCGTCGACGACGAGGTTCGTTCCGGTGATGAAGCTCGCGGCGCGGCTGGCAAGAAACACGACGCCGTTCGCCATCTCCTGCGGCGTGCCCATGCGACCGGTCGGATTGAGCGCCAGCGCGCTGTTGTACAGTTCGGGATTGCTGTCCTTGATCATGTTCCAGACTCCGCCCTCGAAGTAGGTGTTGCCCGGAGACACGGAGTTGGCCCGGATGCCCTTGCTGGCCAACTGGTAGGCCAGGCCCTGCGTGTAATGGATGATCGCGGCCTTGAAAGTGCCGTACGGACCGCTCGCAAAGTCGATCTCGCGTCCTGACACGCTTGAGATCGTCACGATCGCACCGGCGCGGCTTCTTTCTAGGTGCGGCATCGCGGCGTTCACCAGCCGCACCGTGCCCATCATGTCAGTGGAGAATTCCTTCTCCCAGCTTTCCTCGTCCTGCCCGATGGACAAGGCGCTGACATTGGCGACGACGACATCGATGCCGCCGAGCTTGGATGCCATATCGTTGACCCAGGCCTTGAGAGCGGCAGCATCGGCGACATCGAGTGAGCCACCAAAGGCCGCTATGCCCTTTGCTGTGAGCGCGGCGACGGCTTTATCCACGTCCGCCTGGTTGCGCGAGCAAACGCCCACATCGGCGCCTTCTGCCGCGAAGGTTTCGGCGATCGCCCTGCCGATCCCCTTGGTGCTGCCCGTGACCAGAACCTTGGCTCCTTTAAGTCCCAGATCCATGTTCGACTCCTCCCCTTGTCAGTCGATACCGAGCGACGTGCGCCGCCATCCGCTGAAACTGCTCATTAGCGACATCCGACGTCACAGCAGCAGTTGCGCGCGCACCGTATCCGCGTTGACGTCTTCGCCGGTCAGTGATCGGGTAATCTTTCCCTTCTCCATGATGTAGCATCTCTCGGCGATCGCCAGGATCGTATCGAGATTCTGCTCGACGAAAATGATTGTCGTCCCGAGCTCGCTCCTGAATGATTTCAGGGCGTCGCAGATGTGCTGGACGATCGACGGCTGGATGCCCTCTGATGGCTCGTCCAGGATCATCAATGATGGATTGCCGATGAGCGCTCGCCCAATGGCGAGTTGCTGCTGCTCGCCTCCCGACATCGTGCCTGCAATCTGCCGCCGACGTTCCTTCAATCTCGGAAAATACTCGTACACGAGTTCAGGCAGCTTCTTTCCCTTTGGCCCGCCGATCAGTTCGCCAACCTGCAGGTTTTCTTCGACGCTCATCTGGGGAAAAACGTCTCGCCCTTGCGGGATATAGCCGAAGCCGGCGCGCGCCCGCGCGTCTGCCTGCAGCGGCGTCACATCCCGCTCCATGAAGGTAATCGTCCCCCGCCATGTATCGAGAAGTCCAATGAGGCATCGCATCAGCGTGGATTTACCCACGCCGTTGCGGCCGATCACGCCGACGATTTCTCCGCGGGAGATCGACATGCTGACGCCCTGGAGGATCGGCGTAGCGCCGTAGCCTGCCCAGAGGCCCGATACTTCGAGAATCTGGTCAGTGGCCATATGTTCAGTGACCATGTGTCCTGCCAAGGTAGATTTCAGCGACTTTCTCGTCCTGAATGATGGCTTCCAGGCTGCCTCGCGCAAAGATCTTGCCGAGGTGCAGCACGGTGACGCGTTGCGCGACCTGGCGCACGAATGCCATGTCATGCTCGACGACCAGAACGGTCATGCCTTCAGCATTGAAGGATTTGATGAGTTCTCCGGTCTTGAACGTTTCTTCCGGCGACATCCCGGCTGTGGGCTCGTCCAGCAGTAAGAGCTGCGGCTGCAACGCCAGCGCCATCCCGATCTCGAGCCACTGCTGTTGCCCATGCGAGAGGACCCCGGCGGGCTTGTTGCTATCGGCCTCAAGGTTGAGAAGCGCGAGCAGGCGGTCCTCCTCGAGGTCGCGCTTTGCGCCTGAAACGCGTTTCTGGAGCGCGATCTGGATGTTCTGCCGGACCGGCAGTTCCTTGAAGACGCTCGGCGCCTGCATCTTGATGCTCATGCCCCGCTGCACGCGCGCAAAGGGCCTCTCTTCGGTGACATCGACCGAGTCGAACAGAATGGTGCCGTTGGTCGGCGGATAAAGACCGACGATCAGCTTGAACAGCGTGCTTTTCCCGGCGCCGTTCGGGCCGATCAGGCAATGGATCTCCCCCGCTTTCACCGTCAGATCGACGTCGGAAACGGCGGTCAATCCGCCAAAGCGCTTCGTCACACCTTTCACGTCGACCAGCGCCATGGTCACGTCTCGTTCGATTGCAGGCCATTGGCTTGGCCCAAAGCAGGGTTCGCGCCGCGCCGCCGGCGACCCGTCCATCGGTCAGCGACGAGCTTGCCAACTCCAAGCACAAATCCCTGCGGTGCCAGCATGACGGTGGCGAGGAGGAGGGCGCCCATCAACACGAGGGCTGCCTGCTGACTATAGACGGTAATGGTCTGGAAGCCGAACAGCAGAAGGAACGAACCGACGAGCGTCGCCGTCAGATCGCTTCGTCCCGAGAAAGCCACCCACACGATCGGCATGGCGGCTGCCGGCAAGCCGATGCTGGATGGGGTGATGAACTGGCCCCAGGACGTGTAAAGCGCGCCACTGAGGCCGGCGAGCCCGCTTCCAATGGTGAAGGTGAGCAACTGATACTTGCGGATGTCGTAACCGAGCATCTCTGCCCGTTGCGGATTCTCACGCGTAGCAACGATCACATTCCCGATACGCGAGTTCAGGAGAATGCGCAGACCGATGTAGACGGCGACGATCAATGCCACCATGACGTAGTAAAGCGCGGAGCCCTCGATATAGAAATCGCCCACGGTGAGCGGATCCATGCCTTTCATGCCGTTGAAGCCGTTCAGCCTTGCGGTGCCGATGCGCCATTCCGGCCCGGCCGTCTGCCCAAGGAAAAACGCCAGCACCAGCGTTGCCGACAGGGTCACGATGCCGAAGAAGATGCCACTGATACCGCCCCAGATCATGAAGTAGCCGAGGATGCCTGCCGCCATCATCGCGATGACGATCGACAAGACGAGCGCGGCGATCGTCGCCGAACCTCCTCCCATGTTGATGGCAAGCACGCCGTAGGCATAACCGGCGATGCCGAAGAAGAACGTCTGGCCGAACGACAGCATGCCGCCATACCCCCACATCAGGCAGAGACCGAGCGCCATGAAGATCCAGATCAGGAAATAGGAGAAGTTGCCGACGTCATAGGAATCCGCAAAGACCGGATAGATCAACGCGGCTGCCAGCACAGCGAGAAAGCAGGACCAGAACGTCCGGCCCCGTCCCAAGGTTTGCGAACCATCAAGCAGCTTGAACATCAGCTCTCCCGATCAACGTCCACGGCGAACCAGCACGCTAGAAAGGCCTTCGGGCAGCACGCGAATGATCAAGATCACTGCAAACAGCATGCCGATCTGGCCGATGATCTGCCCGTAGCTCGCATTCAAGACCATGCGGATCATTGCCAGGAAGACGGCGGCCGGTGCCGTGCCGAGCAGTACATTCGCTCCGCCAACGACGACGGTGACGAAGCTCTCCACCACGAACGTCGCTCCCATCGTCGGAATCAAAGTCATTGTCGGCGCGTAAAGCGCGCCACAGAGACCCGCAAGCCCGGTGCCGATCCCGAAGCTGATCGCATAGATGCGCCCGGTACGCGCGCCGAGCGCTCTGGCCATCGCCGCATTCTGCATCGTCGCACGCGCCATCACGCCGAAGCGCGTTTTCATGAAGATCACATAGAGGCCGATCAGAACCGCAACCGCGCAGGCGAAGAGCACCAGGCGATACGTCGAGAAGGTGTAGTAGCCAATCGCAAAGCTGCCCTCGGGCGTGCCGATGCCGGTGATCGACGATCCGACGATCAGCAGCATCGATTGCGTGACGATCAGGCTGAGGCCCCATGTTGCGAGCAGGGAATCCAGCGGTCGCTTGTAGAAGCGCCGGACCACGAGATACTCGACGGCTACGCCGACGAGGCCTGCAGTCAACGCCGCAAGCAACTGAGCAATCGCAAGCGGCACGCCGAGCTTGACGAGTCCGACCGTCACGTAGGCGCCGCACATGATAAATTCGCCGTGCGCCATGTTGATGACGCCCATCATGCCGAACACGATGGCAAGGCCTGCCGCCGACAGGATCAAAAACGCAAAGACGTCGGCGAACTGATAGAATACGGAAAATAGTTCGGCCGACATTTAAGCTCCTTCGGTGCGCAGCTATCGTCATTGCGAGCCATAGCCGTTCGAAGAACGGCGTCGCTTCGCTCGCCTATAGCCGTTCGAAGAACGGCGTCGCTTTGCTCGCCTATAGCCGTTCGAAGAACGGCGTCGCTTTGCTCGCCTATAGCCGTTCGAAGAACGGCGTCTTTGCTCGCCTATGGCGAAGCAATCCAGTCTGAGGTTGCGGCAAATGCTGCACTGGATTGCTTCGTCGCTTCGCTCCTCGCAATGACGGAGTGTTTGCTCAATGGCTTTCCCTCCACGGGCGCCGCATCTTGAGGCACCCGGGCAACCCAGGGTCCATCATGCACGACCACGGAAGCAGCATTCGTGCCGAATCTGTCACGACTTCTTGGGGAGGTGGCTTGGCGTATACTGGTCCTTGTCGTTCTTCTTGGTGAGATCGCAACCGATCTCGCCGAGCCAGTACGGTTGGATCGTTCCGTAGTCCTTTTCGACCTTGACCTCATGTTGGGGGCCGACGGAGATCAAACGCATGCGATGAGACGTATGCTGGCTTTTCGGGTCGATGCAGACCTTGCCCTCCGGCGCGTCGATACAGGCCTCACCTGTTGCGATCACCTTGCGCATGTCTTCGAGCTTGATCGATTTCCCTTTCTCGACAAGCGTTTTGTACATGTAGAGGGCATTATAGGCGTTGTAGCCCATATCGTTGATGTAGAGCTCGTCGGCAAACTTCGCTCGCCAGCGCTTCTTGAAGTCGTCGGCTTCGGGCGTGTCGATCTCCTCGAACCAGTTCGCGGTCGCATGCATGTTGTTGAGTGCCGGTGGCTTGAAACGCTTGTGCTCAAAGCCGAGCATGACCTTGATCGACGATCCCATCGGCAGGTTGAGTTTTGCAGCGGCCGCCTGCTCGAAGAACGAGTCCTGGGCGGCCCCGACGTTGATCGTTAGAATCCAGTCCGGCTTGGCCTTCTGGATATTCTGGATCGTTTGCGCGAACTGCGAGACGCCAAGCGGGATGAACTCTTCGCCGACGACCTCGCCGCCGAGATCCTTCATGATCTTCCGGTTCCATTCCGCCGAGATCTGGCCGAAGTTGTAGTCGGCGGCGATGACGTAGACCTTCTTGCCAAACTTCTCGACCATCCAGGGAATCAGGGTCGAGAACTGCTGTTCGGGCACCGCCCCCATACTGATCATGCTTGCATCGCACACGCCGCCTTCATATTGGTTCGTATAGAAATACGGTGTGGTCGTACGATCGATGATCGGTCGGATAGCTTCACGCGAAGCAGATGTTATTCCGCCGATCAGGACATCGACCTTGTCGCGGTTGAGCAGGCGTCGCGCGAACTCCTGATAGCGGGCGTTGTCGCCCTGCGGGTCGAGATGAATAAGTTCGATCTGTCGTCCAAGAATGCCGCCGCTCTTGTTGATTTCCTCGACGGCAAGTTGCGAGCCGCGGAGTTTCGGCATGCCCATGAAGGCGAGGTCGCCTGAGACATCCTCGAGCAGGCCGACCTTCAATGGTGGCTCAGCTCCGTAAGCGACGCCAAGCGTCACCGGCGCCAGCGCGGCGCCAAGAAGCGCAATTCTCAGCAGATGTCCTGGTGTCATTTAAGTGCCCCTCGTCGAAAGTGGTTGAACTTAGGTCTTGAGGTAGCTTTTCAGGATGGATGCACCCATCGTGTATTTGGGGTCGACCATGTTGCCGAGCCGCATTCGACCGGCCTGGCTGAGCAGCATGTACGCGTCGATCTCATCGAAGCCGTAGTCGGCACTCATCCATCGCGTGAGCTCGCGATAGGCGATCCGCGCAGCATCCTCGAGCGGGCGTGCGCTGCCGATCGTCATGATGAAGTCTCTGGTCTCCAGGCGCGGCCATGCAAAGCTCCAGTTCTTGATCAGATCGATCTGGAGCGTGACAGTGGCGCGCTGCTCGAGCGCGACGCCGGAAAGTTCGCCGTCACCTTGTGTCGCGTGGCAATCACCGACGTAGAGAAGCGCACCCTCGGTATGCACCGGCAGGTAGAGAATGGCGCCAGGTGCGACGTCGGGCAGATCCATATTGCCGCCGTGATAATCAGGCTGCAGCGAAGAGATGGCCTCGATCTCGGGCGACACGCCGATCGTGCCGATGAAGGGCTCGTATGGCAGCGTAATCTTGTCGTTCCAGCGTACGCCGTTTCGGTCCACGTGAAGCTTTCGAACGCGCTCGGGCAGCGGTGGATTTAGCATCGCGGTAGAGCCGGTCGAAACGAGCCCGCCGAACTCAGGGATGATGCAGGTCGTCCCAGCCGGCTGCTCGCCGCGCGTTTCGACGTCGTGGATATAGACGGCGAGGCAATCTCCCTTCTTGGCGCCCTTGACCGCAATCGGCCCGCACTGCGGGTTCAGGTACGGAAAATTCAGCTTCGCCGTCGGGCTGTCGCTTTCGCTTGTGAGCACGCCACCGAAAGCGTCTTCCGTTTCGACGACGACCACCCCGCCAGGATCAATCGACAGGGTAGGTTTTGCGTAGGGCCCGTAGACATAATGAAAGCGGCCCTGCTGCTCGATCGTCAGACTATGGCGCGGGCCGGTCTTGCCGCCGGCGATGGCGCGTTTTGCCATGATCGAGCTCTTCAACCAATCTGCTGCTTGCATGCGGGCAGGTCCTTTGGATCAAAGAGCCGGGTGACGCGTGTGCCAGTCAGTCACGCGCTGGAATGCGTCGCCCGCGCGAACAAGGTTCGCCTCATCGAAATGGCGGCCGACAAACTGGAAGGCGACAGGGCCGCCGTTCGCGGCAAAGCCGCCGGGCAGCGTAATGGTTGGGCTCCCGGTCATGTCGAACGGGCAGGTGAAGCGCAACAGCCCGCCAATCAGCGAAGCGTCCTCGCCCAGCGTCGCCATCTTGGCGAGGGTGGGAGCGGCGAAAGCCTGGGCCGGCACGGCGATCAGATCAACCGTCTCGAAGAGGAGCCGTACCGCTCCGCGGAAGGCCTCGCGTCGCAACACGATCTTCTGATAGCCAGTGCCGGATTGTGCGAGACCAAGGTCGAGAAGCCCTGCAAGTCCGGGACCATACTCGGCCTTGCGCGACGGATAGGTCGCTTCGTGTGCAACCGCTGCTTCGATGCCGCAAAGTGGAAACCAGTCGTCGACGACGGCGCTGGAGTTTGGAAAAGTGATCTCACTGATCTTTGCGCCGAGCTCGGTCGCGGCGCGCAGGCCCTCGTTGAAGACCTTGGTCGCAGCCTCATCCGTGCCTTCGCTGACCCAGCGACGATCGACGCCGATCGTAATTCCCCGCAGATTGCCGGACAGACCGGCAAGATAGTCGGGCACGGGCAGCGGTACGGCGGTCGTATCGTTGGGGTCCTGGCCGGCTATGGCGCCAAGCACCGCACCGCAATCGACTGCGCTACGCGCCATCGGTCCAATATGATCGAGCGTTGCCGCGAGTTCGAATGCGCCGTAGCGGCTGACGCGTCCCCAGGTCGGCTTCAGCCCAGTGATGCCGTTGGCTGCCGAAGGAAATCTGATCGATCCGCCGGTATCGGTTCCGAGAGATCCGAAACAGAGGCCGGCCGCCGTCGCCGAACCGGAGCCGCTCGATGACGCTCCCGACCACAGGTCGGCGTTCCACGGATTTTTCGGTGGGTCGATTTTCGGGTGATGATCGGCGTAGGCGCCTTCGGTCTGCTGAAGCTTGCCGAGGATGATCGCGCCTGCATCTCTCAGGCGCGCGACGACTGTGGCATCCTCACTCGGACGGAAATCGCGATGGATGGTCATTCCGTGCGCGGCCGGGGCACCCTTGACCCAACACAGGTCCTTGATCGCAACCGGAACGCCATGCAGCGGTCCCCTGACCTTGCCGGCTGCGATTTCCTTTTCGGCAAGGGCCGCTTCCGCGAGCGCGGGCTCCGCCATGACGTAAGCGTAGCTCTTAAGTGCGCCATCGAGCCGCTCGATCCGCTCGAGCATCGCCTTCGTCACTTCGATCGGCGAAAGCTTTTTGGCGTGAATCCGCTGCCCAACCTCAACCAATCCGAGATAACAAAGATCTGTCGTCGGCATTGCTCTCGTCCCCCGCGTCGTCTCTTGTGAAGTACAGGCGCGCTTCATCGCCGCGTCTGCGTCGCTGGCTTAGCGACATGCACCGCCCACGTCCTGCGGCAAAAAAGAAAAAAGCCACCCGTCCCCCTAGAGCGAGGCGACGAATGGCTCTGATGCCGCAACTATGATCTATCGCATGGGCTAAAATCGAACGAAGCGCTCAGTGCAGGGATCGGGACGTCATCGGCCCGACCGAAGCAAGCAAGGTTCGACAGGCAGCCCTATCGTAGAAAAGTCTAGGTTCGCGCCCTGCTCATTGTCAACGAGAGAGCATGCACAAATTTCGCAGGCCTCATGCGTAGCAAATGAGCAAGACTTCCTAGCCAGGCGTCGGCGATGATGATCTTCTCAAGGGCGCAGCTTCATCGAAAGTCATCCATGGCGAAGCCGTCGGTTTCCGTTGGCATCATATGTTCGCAGTCCGGGCCCTACCAGGCCATGGGACGCGAGATGCTCAAGAGCGCCTTGATGGCGGTCGACGAAATCAACAGCCATCGTGACTTTGACTTCGCGCTCGTTGCGCATGTTCGTGATCCGCGGGGTGTCATTTCAGAATACCACACGGCTTGCGACGATCTTATTCGCAACACAGGGGTCGAGCATATCATCGGCTGCTACACATCGGCATCGCGCAAGCAAGTGCTGCCGATCGTCGAGCGGACCGATCGCCTGCTCTGGTATCCCGCCCGCTACGAAGGATTCGAATGCTCCGACAACGTCATCTATGTGGGCGCGTCACCCAACCACAACGTCTTGCCGCTCGTGCGCTACATGCTCGACAACGTGTCGCAGCACGTTTTCTGCGTTGGATCCAACTACGTTTGGACATGGGAGACCAATCGCGTCACCCGTGAGCTGGTGACGGCGACCCAAGGCAGCATTGTCGCCGAACGGCTGCTCGAGCTGGGCGAGAGCGCGGTCGAACACATCGTCGACGAAATCGTCCGACGCAGGCCACCGGTCGTCTTCAACACGCTCGTCGGAAGTTCCAGCTACGATTTCATCCGTGCCTTTCGTGCTGCGACCACCGCCGCGAACCTCGACATTCCGATGTTGAGCTGCAGCCTGTGCGAACCGGAGCTCAAGATCGTCGGACCGGCGTCTGCTGGATGCATTACCTCGTCGGCCTACTTCGAGAGTATTCGCCTGCCAGAGAACCGGGCGTTCGTTCGGCGCTGGAAGGCGAGGTACGGAGAGGCGAGCAGCCCTTCCGTCGACGGGCAGTCCGTCTACGTCGCAGTCTATCTTCTGGCACGCGCGCTGCGTCGGGCTGGCACTTCCAATGTTGGCGAGGTGCGGCGCGCAGCGGCCGGCTACCGCTACAATTCGCCGCAAGGACCGGTCTGGATCGATGGCGACAATAACCATTGTGTTCTGACGCCGCGTCTGGCCATCTCCAATGCGAAGGGGCAGTTTGACCTTTTCTGGGAAGCCGACGCGCCCGTGAAGCCGGATCCCTACCTGACGCAGCTCGATGTCGCCGGACCGGCACGCGAAACGTCAAGGAAGAGATCCTCGTCGAATCCGCCCCACCTGCGGATTGTGAAATGAGCAAGCCGTCTTCATTTTCCCTCCGCGGGCGCAGAGCACTTGTCGCCATCAAGGACGAGCGCGACTTATCGATCGTCAGGCGGCAGTTCGAGCGCTTAGGCATCGAGATCTGCATATGGCAGCCGGGTTGCTCCCTCCCGTGCCGTCCAGACGTGATGCTGATCGACGATGAGTTCTTACCGCTCGCGTCGGCGACGCAGCGCACGCTGCCTGCACGATGCCCCGTCATCGCGCTGCTGGGCACAGAGACGCCAAGCCGGCTGAAGCTGGTGCTCGAGCTCAATCCGGCGTCGTTTCTCGTCAAGCCGCTACGGTCCGCAGGTATCTACGCGGCGCTGGTCATCGCGTTCGAGGGGGCCGAGCGCACGAACGAGCTGAAGCAACAGATCGTCAAGCTGGAGGAACGTCTTCGATCGCGTCGGGTCGTGCTCGCTGCCGTGCTTCACGTGATGCACTCGCATTCCGTTGCGGAGCCGGCCGCTTTTGCCCTGATCCGGCGCGCTGCCATGGAACAGCGCAAGACCATCGAGCAGATGTCAGCTGAGATCGCTGCAAATGGAAGCTTGCCTCGCGCGACTGGATAGCGCGCTTCGTTCGCGAAGTCGTGGGGCCGAGCGCGATGGCCGTTAACACCCGGGCGCCGCGCAGATCGTCGAATCGATCGATCTCAATCGTAAGCACATCGCATGATTAAGGCTGTGTGATCCCACGTGGTGCCGTCCACAAGCGCGGGTCACTCGCCCGCGCTGGAACACCTAATCTGGAGCAATTCTAGCGAGCGCCCATCGAACTGCGCGGATGCCTGCGTTAGAGCGAACCCTTAAGAATCATGCAGCCAAGCTGGCAGACCTCGGGTATCGCAGATTGACACGAACAAAGTTCCCTTCGCTCTCCGCCAATCGACTACTCCTCTTGCGAACGATCTGCCTCGGGTCCGTCAGTGGATTTAGCTTCCTCCTGCCAACTGGTGTTGCGCTGGCGCAAACGTCGCTCCCTGCAGTCACTGTGGATGCGCCGCAGCAGCGCGAGCGTCCGGCTGCGGCCCGGCCATCACGCCGCGCAGCAACCACGCGCGGCGCACGCGTCAATCGTGCAACTGAAGCGCCACAGGCGGAACCGGCTGTGGCCGCATCGGGCCCTGGCGCCGGCGAGCGCGCCAATGGTCCCGTGCGGGGGTTCGTCGCGACGCGCACCGGCACCGCAACCAAGACCGACACGCCGATCATTGAAACCCCGCAGTCGATTTCCGTGGTCACCACGGACCAGGTCAGAAACCAGGGCGCTGAATCGGTCGGCGCTGCGCTGCGCTACACCGCAGGCGTCAGCGGCGACGTGAACGGTGGCTCCGACACCCGCTTCGGTGGCCTGCAGATCCGCGGCTTCGACATGACCATGCCGGGCCTCTATCTCGATGGCCTGCGCGTGCCCAGCAGCACCTACGTTCACTTTCTCGGGCTTGAGCCCTATGGCGCCGAGCGTCTCGAAGTGCTGAAGGGGCCATCCTCGGTGATGTATGGCGGCAGCGGCACCGGCGGCATCCTCAATTATGTCAGCAAGCTGCCAACGGCCCATCAGTTCGGCGAGCTTTCGGTGGCAGGCGGCAGCTTCAATCGCTACCAGGGCGAATTTGATATCGGCGGTCCCGCCAACAAGGAGGGCACGGTCCTGTGGCGCCTGACCGGTGTTGTCCGCGACGGCGAAACCCAGGTCGATTTCACCAAGGACAACCGCATTTTCATCGCGCCTGCGGTGACGTTCAAGCCCAATGACGCGACCACCATCACGCTGCTGGCCAACTATCAAAAGGATACCGCGGGCTGGGGCCTGCAGTTCCTGCCGGCTGCGGGCACGGCATATTCCAATCTTGGCCGCTACATTCCGAACACGTTCTTCGGCGGTGAGCCGAATTTCAACCAGTTCAACACCGAGCTGGCGAATGCCGGCTATCTGCTTTCGCACGACATCAGTGAGGCCATCACCTTCCGGCAGAACCTGCGCTACTCGTGGATGTCGAACGAGCAGAAGAGCTTCTACGGCACCGGCTATGACTCGGCGGCCGACCAGGCCGCAGGCGTGATGTCGCGCGGCGGTAGCGCCGGTGGATCGACGATCAACTCCTTCGCTGTCGACAATCAGCTGCAGGGCAAGTTCGTCACCGGCATCCTGAGCCACACCGCGCTGTTCGGCATCGACTACCGCAACACGTCGTTCCGGGATATGGCTTCATTCTACAGCACCGGCAAGATCAACGTGTTTGCGCCGGTCTACACGAACGCCTGGACCGATGAGGGTTCGTATGACGACAAGGACGTCAGGCAGTCGCAGCTCGGGATCTACCTGCAGGATCAGATCAAGCTCGGCCGACTCTCCTTTCTGCTGGGCGGCCGTCAGGACTTCGCGACCACCGACCTTGACGATCACATCGCCGGACGTGTCACGAGTACGGATGCCTCCGCGTTCACCACTCGCGCGGCGGTGATGTACAATTTCGACAACGGTGTCGCCCCGTACTTCAGCTACTCTGAATCATTTTTGCCGGTGCTCAGCATCAACGCTGCGCACGAGCTGCTGAAGCCGGAAACCGGCGTCCAGTATGAAGTCGGCGTGAAGTATCAGCCCGTCGGCGTCAACGCGTTGTTCACCCTGGCGGCGTTCGATCTGACGCGGTCAAATGTCGTTACCTTCGTGCCAGGTTCGATTTTTTCCGAGCAGACAGGAGAGGTGAGATCGCGGGGCGTCGAGCTGGAAGGCACTGCCACGCTTACGGAAGGCTTCAACGTTCGCGGCGCCTACGCCTACATCGATGCCCGCGTGACGCAGGATCCCGTGAACGTCGGCAAGGTGCCCACCACGGTGCCGTACAACCGGTTCTCGCTGTGGGCCGACTACACGCTGCAGGATGGACCGCTTGCCGGCGTGCAGGTCGGTGGCGGTATTCGTTATGTCGGCTCAACCTTCGGCGACGATGCCAACACGTTCAAAGTGCCGGCGTCGACGGTGGTCGATGCGCTGGTTGCCTACACCAGGGACAACTTTCGCCTGGCTCTGAACATTACCAACATCGCTGACACCCGCTATGTCGCGGCCTGCTATGGGACCACGAGCTGTTTCTATGCCGAAGGTCGCAAGGCGGTCGCGAAGCTGACCTATCGGTGGTGAATGGACAGCGACACGGTGCGATGGCTATATCACCGTCGGTCCACCGGGCGCCGATGGTGTGACGGTTGAGGGAACCCCAACAGCACGGGCGTATACCATGAGATCGATCTTCGGGCGGCTGCATCGCTGGGTGGGCCTTCTCACCGCCGCCTTTCTGTTCTTTTCCGGCGTTACCGGCGCGATCATCTCGTGGGATCACGAGATTGACGACGTGTTGAACAAGGATCTGTTCGACGTGAGCAGCAGCGGCCCGGCGATGCCCTCAGTCGAGCTTGTGAAGTTGATCGAGCAGCGTGATCCGCGGGCGCGCGTCATTCACATGTTCATGACGCCGGAGGAAGGCCATTCGCTGTGGTTTTTCGTGCTGCCGCGGATCGATCCTGCCACCGGCAAGCGCTTTGAGATCGACTACAATCAGATCTTCCTCGATCCAAACACAGGCGAGGAGCTGGGGCGTCGGTACTGGGGCGCCGTATGGCCGGTGACGCGGGAGAACTTCGTCTCGTTTCTCTACAAGCTTCACTACACGATGCACATTCCGGAGTTCTGGGGCAGCGATCGCTGGGGCATGCGGGTGCTTGGCATCATCGCCATCATCTGGACCATCGACTGCTTCGTCGGATTCTATCTGACGCTGCCGTCGCGGCGTCGCGCTCGAGCGGAGAGGGCGCCAGCCGTTGCGCGTGAGCTCGGGCGCGGTTTCTGGGCACGTTGGGCACCGGCCTGGAAAATCAAGACGTCAGGCAGCGCTTACCGAATCAATTTCGACATCCATCGCGCCTTCAGCCTGTGGACCTGGGCGTTGCTGTTCGTCATCGCCTTCACGGCGTTCTCGCTCAACCTGTATTTTGAAGTGTTCTCGCCGCTGATGAAGACGGTGTCGGACTACACCCCGACGCCCTATGAACAGCGCCCGTACCGCCATCTGGACAATCCAATCGAACCCAAGGTTACATATGCGGATATTGCCGCGCGTGCGGCGGCCGACGGCAGGAGCCGCGGGTGGACCACACCTGTCGGCTCGATCAATTACGGCCCGGCCCACGGCGTCTATGCCGCAGCCTTCTTCCATCCCGGCGACGATCATGGCGCCGGCGGGGTCGGTCCGGCGCAGCTTTATTTTGACAGCGAGGACGGGCGCCCGATCGGCGAGAGACTGCCCTGGGTCGGCACTGCGGCGGACGTCTTCGTGCAGGCGCAGTTCCCCGTGCATTCCGGTCGCATCCTCGGGTTGCCCGGCCGTATTCTGATCTCGATCATGGGGTTGGTGGTTGCTGCGTTGTCGGTGACAGGCGTCGTGATCTGGTGGCGCAAGCGCCGCGCTCGTCTCCGGGTGCGTGAGACCGCAGCAACACGCTCGAGCGGATACCTCGCCCCCGCAGAGTAGCTCAGTCGATCTTGTCGCGCTCGGCTTGTCAGGAAGCAGGCGGCCGCTGCGCCCGTCCGGCGCGTTCATCGAACTTCTCGGCCGATTCGTTCGAGATCTGCGGAGGAGCGGGATCTTATCCGCAGATTATTTGTTTCGCGCTGCGGGTTGATGAATCAATCGGCGATGGTCCATAAGCTCCTTCCCGCGGCGGGCGTTTCGCCCGCCGCTTCAGTAGAGATCGCACGTGGCAAACATCAACCGACAGATCGCGGAAGAACTGGGCATTCGTGAACAGCAGGTCGACGCGGCGGTAGGACTGCTCGACGGCGGCGCCACTGTTCCGTTCGTCGCGCGATACCGCAAGGAAGCAACCGGCGGACTCGACGATGCCCAACTGCGCACGCTGGAGGGGCGTGTCACCTACCTTCGTGAGCTGGAAGAGCGTCGTACCTCTGTACTCAACTCGATCCGCGAGCAGGGCAAGCTGGACGCGGCGCTCGAGGCGACAATCCTCGCGGCCGACAGCAAAGGACGTTTGGAAGACATCTATCTCCCGTTCAAGCCGAAGCGCCGCACCAAGGCTGAGATTGCCAAGGAGGCTGGACTGGAGCCGCTTGCCGATTTGCTGCTGACGCAGCCCGAGAACGATCCGCAAGCCGTGGCTGCAGGCTTCGTCGACGCGGAGAAGCAAGTGGCCAGCGCCGCTGACGCGCTCGAGGGCGCTCGCGCCATTTTGGTCGAACGTTTCGCCGAGGACGCCGATTTGATCGGTGCGCTGCGCGAACAGATGTGGTCGAACGGGCTGATGACCTCCACTGTGCGCACCGGCAAGAAGGGCGAGGGCGAAAAGTTCAAGGATTATTTCGACTTCAGCGAGCCGTTCGTCAAACTGCCCTCGCACCGCATCCTGGCCATGTTCCGCGGCGAGAAAGAAGAGATCCTCGATCTCAAGATGCTACCCGAGCCGCTTAACGCCAACCCGACCGCGGCCAGTTCGTATGAACTGAAGATCATGCAGCGCTTCGCGATCTCCGATCGCGGGCGCGCCGGCGATAAATGGTTGACCGAGACCGTACGCTGGGCGTGGCGTACCAAGATCCAGCTGCATCTCAACCTGGATTTGCGCATGCGGCTGTGGACGGCGGCCGAGCAGGAGGCGGTGCGCGTGTTCGCCTCCAACCTGCGCGACCTCCTGCTTGCCGCGCCGGCGGGCGCCCGCGTCACCATGGGCCTCGATCCTGGCTACCGCTCCGGCGTCAAGGTCGCCGTCGTCGACACGACCGGCAAGGTGGTTGCGACTACGACGATCTATCCGCACGAGCCGGCGCGGCGTTGGGACGAAGCGCTGGCGATTTTGGGCAAGCTCGCCGTGCAACATCGCGTCGAGTTGATCGCGATCGGCAATGGAACGGCTTCGCGCGAGACCGACAAGCTTGCCATGGATCTGGTGAAGCTGCTGCCGGATCCGAAGATGTCGAAGATCGTGGTGTCGGAAGCCGGTGCCTCGGTCTACTCGGCCTCCGCCTTCGCCTCGGAGGAGTTGCCCGAACTCGACGTCACATTGCGCGGTGCGGTGTCGATCGCGCGCCGGTTGCAGGACCCGCTGGCCGAATTGGTCAAGATCGATCCGAAGGCCATTGGCGTCGGCCAGTACCAGCATGATCTTGGAGAAACCAAACTGGCGCGTTCGCTTGATGCCGTGGTGGAGGATTGCGTGAACGCGGTCGGTGTCGATGTCAACATCGCCTCCACACCACTGCTGGCGCGGGTTTCAGGCATCGGCACAGGGCTTGCGCAGGCGATCGTCCAGTACCGCGACGCCAACGGGCCATTCACATCGCGCAAGGCGCTGAAACAGGTGCCGAGGCTTGGGCCAAAGGCGTTCGAGCAATGCGCCGGCTTCCTGCGCATCACGGGCGGCGAGGACCCCCTCGATGCCTCCGGTGTTCATCCGGAGGCCTATCCAATCGTGCGAAAAATTCTTGCGGCGACCAAAAGCGACATCAAGGCGCTGATCGGCAATACAGAGATTCTGCGGCAGGTCAGGCCACAGAATTTCGTGGACGAGACGTTTGGTCTGCCGACTGTGACCGACATTCTACGCGAACTGGAGAAGCCCGGTCGTGATCCACGCCCGGCCTTCAAGGCCGCAGTGTTTAAAGAGGGCGTTGAAACGCTGAAGGATCTCCGACAGGGAATGATCCTTGAAGGCACGGTCACCAATGTTGCGGCCTTTGGCGCCTTCGTCGACATCGGCGTGCATCAGGATGGCCTTGTGCACATTTCTGCGATGTCGAAGTCCTTTATCAAGGATCCGCGTGAGGTGGTGAAGCCGGGCGATATCGTCAAGGTGAAGGTGTTGGACGTCGAGGTCGAACGCAAACGCATTGCGCTGACGCTGCGCCTCGACGACGAAGCCGGCGGCAACCGGAGCGAGCGACCGGTGCAGGGCAAGTCGCATGACAATTCTCGTGCGCCGATGAAATCGTCGGCATCCCGCCCGCCGCAACGGCCCTCGGGCAGTGGGGGAGCGCTGGCCGAAGCGTTACGCCGCGCGCAAGAGAAGAGCGCGAACGGCAAGACCGGGGTTTAGTTGAGGCTGGTCGAGTTGTGCTTTGGAGCAGCCTAGCGCGAGGCTCGGCCCTTTCGACAGCTGCGCTCAACGGATCAACGCAGGACGACGATTGCGCGCCTTGAAGAGTGCCGCGACGAACGAGCGGACGATGCGGCCCCTCTGCATGTCCGGTCGAAACAGGAGGTGACTCTTGAAAAGCACCTCGGGCTTGAATGGGCGGAAGATCAGTCCACGCTGTGGGAAGCCGTCGGTGGCGAGCGGATTGACGATTCCAATGCCGACGCCTTCGAGCGCCAGCGCGCACACGGTTGCCGAGTTTGGCGTTTCCGTTACGAGCCGTGGTCTTGCGCCGACCATCTCGCAGATCTGATGCAACCGAAGACGAGCCCGATCTTCCGGTGAAAGGGCGATATAGTCGCGTCCATCAAGATCGGCGGGCCGGATGACGTCGCGCTTTGCTAGCGGGTGGCCGGGCGGGATGGCGCAGACGCCGGCGAAACTGCCAAAGAGCTGATGGTCGACGCCTGAAAGGTCCACTTCGTCCGCAGCCAGCCCGAGATCGTACTGCCCATCCGCGACATGGTTGCGGACGGCAGAGGACGACATCACCGTCAACGTAATCGTGGCGGACGGATGCTCCTTGCGAAACAGCTTGATGGCGCGCGGCACCAGGGTTGAACCGAGCGCGGCAAGGCTTGCGACCTTCAAACTGCCTGAGCCGAAGTCGCGAATGCGCGCGGCTGAGGCACGCAGCCGGTCGAGACCGACAAAGCTCGCGTCCACATCGCGAAAGAAGAGCTGTCCTTCCGGTGTCGGTACGAGGCGACCTTTGATTCGGTCGAACAGGGAAAATCCGACATGGGCCTCGAGTTCGCCGATGCTGCGGCTGACCGCCGGCTGGGTGATGCCCATCAGTTCTGCTGCTCGCGAAACGGTGCCGCTGATCATGACTGCGCGAAACGCCTCGACCTGTCGCAAGTTCACGGTCCGTACATCCTATAAGGTTTGAGCATAGTCTGCGGTCTTCCTGTCAATTGTGCTTCTACTGTGTTCGCGAGTTAATGCAGTTGCAAGTGCTGACTGCAGGAGACTCTATGCGCGACCAAACACTCTGCGTTGTCCGTCCGTCCGTATCTCAGGAGGGCTTCGCGAGTCTCTCCGTACCGACCTATCGGGCCTCGACCATCGTCTTCCCCGACGCGCAGAGCTACGCCGACCGCAAGTATCGTGGGCCGGACGGCTATTCCTATGGCCTGCACGGCACGCCGACGACCCGCACGCTGGAAGCGGCATTGACGGAGCTGCAGCAGGGTGTTCGCACGGCGTTGGTTCCCTCCGGTCAGGCGGCAGTCGCCGTCGTGATGCTGACCGCACTCATGCCCGGTGACACCGTGCTGATTCCGGATACGGTCTATCCGCCCGTCACAGGCTTCTGTGAGAACTTCCTCAAGCCGCGCGGCATCAACTATCGCATCTACGATCCCATGGTCGGAGCCGGCATCGCGACGCTGATGGACTCGACGGTCAAGCTGATCTGGACCGAGTCACCGGGATCGACAACGATGGAAGTACAGGACATTCCCGCCATCGTCGCGGCTGCCCACAAGAATGGAGCGCTGGTCGGCTGCGACAATACGTGGGCCACGCCGCTGTTGTTCAAGCCGCTTGTGCATGGCGTCGACTTCGTCGCCGAAGCGCTGACGAAATACGTCGGAGGCCATTCCGACCTGCTCATGGGGGCGATCAGCGTACGCGAGCTTGCCCTGCACCGGCGGCTTAAGGATACGTTGCGTATGCTGGGCATCGGCATCTCGCCTGATGAGGCGAGCCTCGCGGTGCGCGGACTCGAAACCATGGGTGTACGCCTCGCTCATATGTCGCGCGTGGCGACCGCGTTCGCCGAGCGGATGGCCAAGATCGCGCCTGCCGAACTGGTCCTGCATCCTGCGTTGCCGCACTGTCCCGGCCATGCAGTCTGGAAGCGCGATTTTGCCGGCTCCAGCGGCGTGTTCAGCGTCGTTGTACCGTCGGGAGCGGAAGCCGCACTTCCGGGGCTGCTCACGGCGGCAAAAGTCTTTGCGATTGGTGCCTCCTGGGGTGGAACGCGCAGTCTCCTGGCCCCTATGAACGTCGTCTCCGATCGATCCGTCACCGCCAACGTGCATGCCGGCACCATCCTGCGCATCAGCATAGGGCTGGAGGATCCTGAGGACCTTTGGGCCGATCTTGCGCCGATCGTCGCGACGATAGCCGACGCTGCGCAGGCGCCTGCACAGCGGACCGCCATTCGATCCACCTGAGAGGGGACAATGCGAGGAAACGATTGGACCATCCTTGTTTTCGCCGGCGCGCTGCTGGTCGGTACTACGATCAGCACGCCGGGGCAGGCACAGTCGACGATCGAGACCGTCAAGAAGCGCGGCCATGTGATCTGCGGTGCGAGCCAGGGCACCGTCGGTTTCGGTGCGCCTGATAGCAACGGCTATTGGCGCGGTCTCGATGTCGAGACCTGCCGTGCGATCGCGGTCGCGATCTTCAACGACAGGGACAAGATCGAGTTCGTGCCGCTCAGTGGCCAGCAGCGCATTCCCGCCTTGCAGACCGGCGAAATCGATGTGCTGCCACGGACACTCACCTGGACGCTGCGCCGGGACGGCAATGGCATCAATCCGACGTTCGCCAACTACTATGAGTACACGGGCTTCATGATGCCCAAGGCGCTCGGTGTCACCAAGGTCGACGAGATGGCTGGAGCCTCGGTCTGCGTGCAGACCGGTTCGACGACTGAGGTCGTGGTCAATGATGTCTCGACGAAGCATAACCTTGGGCTGAAGCCTGTGATCTTCGATAACGTCGCGGCGACGCGCCAGGCATTCTTCTCCGGCCGCTGTGACGCCCTCATCACGGATGCGGCTGCGCTCGCGTCGGTGCGAGCCACTCAGGCCAAGAACGCGGATGACTACGTGATCTTCCCGGCGACGCAGTACATGGATGCGTTGGCTCCTGCCGTTCGGCACGGCGACGACCAGTGGTTCGACACCGTCAAATGGTCCATCCAGGCATTGCTGGCCGCCGAGATGTACGGCATTACGCAAGCCAATGCCGACCAGATGCTGACCTCGTCCGATCCGCGCATCAGGCGCTTCCTCGGCGTCGAGCCAGGCAACGGTACGGCACTCCGGCTCGATGAAAAATTCGCCTACAACATCGTCAAGCAACTCGGAAACTACGCCGAGATTTTCGACCGAAACCTCGGCAAGGGCAGCCCGCTGAAAATAGAGCGAGGACCGAACCGGCTGTTCCGGGATGGCGGCCTGATGTTTCCGCTCGACTTTCAATAGCGGCTCGAGGAAGGCGACCTCATGCTCACCCACCTTTGGTACAGCGAGCGGGCGCGCAGCTGGTTGATCCAGGGCTTGTTGCTAGGAGGTGTCGCCTGCTTCCTCTATTGGGTTTGCGGGAATACGGCTGCGAACCTTGCCGCGCGGGGTATCCGCGTTGGTTACGAGTTCTTGTGGCGGACTGCGCGTTTTCCAATCTCGGAGAGCGTCATTCCGTACAGCCCGGCTGACACGTTTCTCTGGGCCTTCGTCGTCGGGATCGCCAACACGCTGTTCATCTCTCTTCTCGCCATCGTCTCGTCCACCGTCGTCGGATTGCTCGTCGCCCTGGCCCGGCGCTCGGGAAATCCACTCCTGGCTGGCATCACAGGTGGCTACGTCACGGCAGTTCGGAACACGCCACTCATTGTCCAGCTCCTCTTCTGGTACGCGCTGGCGACGACGGCTCTGCCCGCGCCGCGCAATGCCTTTAATCCGATCGACGGCGTTTTCATCTCGCTGCGCGGTATATTCCTGCCTCAAGTGCATCTGAGCGGCGACACCACGACGTTCGCGGCATTGGCGCTGTCGATCATCGTCGTGACGACGATGATGGTCGGTATCGCCCGACGGTGGAACGTTCCTCTGCGCGGGGCGCTCGTCATGATCGCCGTTGTCACGGCATTAGGCGCTGTGGCCGCCGTCAATGACATACGCATCTCCGTTTCGACGCCAGAGCTGCGTGGCCTCAATTTCGTCGGTGGCTTCAGACTGTCCTCCGAATTCACGGCACTCATGCTCGGCCTCGTCATTTATACGTCGGCCTTCATCGGTGAAATCATTCGCGGTGGGATCGACGCGATCGGCAAGGGTCAGTGGGAGGCGGCGAGGGCGCTCGGATTAAATGAGCGAAAAACACTGAGCAGGATCATCATCCCGCAAGCCCTTCGCATCATTATTCCGCCGCTGACGACGCAATACCTTTCCACCGTGAAGAATACGACGCTTGCTCTTGCAGTCGGCTATCCGGAGCTCGGATTGATCGTCGGCACGGTGATCAACCAGACGGGTCAGGCGATCGAAAGCATCGTCATCATGCTTGCTGTCTTTCTCACCATCAGTATTGCGGTTTCACTGGTTATGAACCGGTACAATCGCAAGATCGCGCTCGTGCAGCCATGACGCCGATTGAGTTCACGCCGTCTCTGCTCGTCGACAGGCGGGCGACGCGTCCGCCGCCGGTGCCGCGGCGATCCACCGCCGGAATCCTGTTTGGTGATCTTACCAGCGCGCTGCTGACGATTGTGACCGGCGGGCTGATCCTGCTCGCAGCGCCCGCAATTGCCAAATGGGCGATCATCGACGCGGTCTGGACGACGGGCAATCCAAGCGCTTGCCAGCAGGCGGGTGCATGTTGGGCCTTCATCGCAGACAAGCTGCGTTTCATTCTTTTCGGGGTCTATCCACCGGAGCAGCAGTGGCGTCCGCTGGTTGTCATCGGGCTCGTTCTCTTAGGCGTGCTCATGACCTTGGCGCCGGCACTCTGGGGGCGCCGACTCATTATTGGGTGGACCGTTCTCGTCGCGGTTATGCTTGCCCTGATGTGGGGCGGGTTCCTTGGGCTTTCGTTCGTGCCCACGAGTCGCTGGGGTGGACTGCCGGTCACTCTGCTGCTGGCAGTGGTGTCGCTTGGCCTCGGTTTTCCGTTCGCCGTGCTGCTCGCGCTCGGCAGGCGTTCGGCCTGGCCCGTCACGCGATTCTTGTCCGTCTTCACGATCGAAATCGTGCGCGGTCTGCCGCTGGTCGGACTGTTGTTCGTTGCCTCGATCCTGTTGCCGCTGCTGCTGCCGGCGGACTGGACCATCGACAAGCTCGGCCGGACTGTTGCAGCGCTCACGGTGTTTGCTGCGGCATATCTTGCCGAGGTCGTGCGCGGTGGTCTGCAAGGCGTGCCGGTCGGACAGCAGGAGGCGGCGCGGGCGCTCGGAATCCCCTACTGGAAGACGGTTTGCTACATCGTTCTGCCGCAAGCCATCCAGAAGGTTATTCCGCCGCTCACAAACACCGCCATCATCATGGTCAAGAATACCAGCCTTGTCATGATCGTCGGCGTCTTTGACATGCTCGGCGCCGGCCGCTCCGCGGCGACGGATCCAGCCTGGCCGGCGCCCTATCCGGAAATCTACCTGTTTGTCGCCTCGATCTATTTCGTCATCTGCTACGGTATTTCGCGGTACTCACTCTGGCTCGAGCGTCGCGTGCGCGAGAAGGACTATCAATGACGACTGCACATCGCTTGCAGGATGCGCCTGACAATACGGCCGTGCTGATCGAGGACGTCCACAAATGGTTTGGCGAGTATCAGGCCTTGAAGGGCATCGACCTCGCGATCCGGCGCGGCGAAAGAATTGTCATCTGCGGTCCTTCCGGTTCCGGGAAATCGACGCTCATCCGCTGCGTCAATCGCTTGGAGGCGCACCAGCGGGGACGCATCACGGTGAACGGCGTCGAGCTTACGGGAAACTTGCGCAACATCGATGCAGTCCGGCGCGAAGTCGGCATGGTCTTTCAGCAGTTCAATCTTTTTCCGCATCTCAGTGTGCTGGAAAACTGCGTCACGCCGCTCGTGCTCGCGCGAGGAACGCCGCGTGCGGAGGCCGTAGCCAAGGCCAGGCACTTCCTCACGCGCGTGCGCATACCCGAACAGGCCGACAAGTTTCCGGGTCAACTCTCTGGCGGACAGCAGCAGCGTGTCGCCATCGCGCGGGCGCTATGCATGCAACCGAGCATCATGCTCTTCGACGAGCCGACCTCGGCGCTCGATCCCGAAATGGTCAAGGAGGTCCTGGACACCATGGTCGCCCTGGCAGATGACGGTATGACCATGATCGTGGTGACGCACGAGATGGGCTTCGCACGACGCGTCGCGGATCGCGTGGTCTTCATGGACCATGGCAAGATCGTCGAGAGCGCTGTGCCCGACGAATTCTTCTCGCATCCGCGTAATGAACGAACGAAGGCTTTCCTTCGGCAAATTCTTCATTAGCGACGCACAGCCGTTATCGACGAGCACTGTCCGGCCCGTCAGCGGCGCATTCCCTAAAGGTCAGCCGGCGGTCGAGCGGGCATACTGGGTACCAGCCTGTCGTATGGATGGACGCATCGGTGATGCGCTAGCCGCCGAACTCTGAGGTCGTCCTGGCGGCGTCAGATTTGACAACAAGGCTGGAGCCGGGCTTGCCGCGCGGCTTCGCTCACGCGGCTCCGATGTCTGGCCCGTCGCCTGCCGATAGGCCATGCGCTCGAGATACTTTGCGCGACGCCTTCGAGAGATATCGGCACGAAATGCATAGCCTGCGCCAAAACTGGCCGCGAGCATCAGCACCAAGAGAACGAGTCCTGCCATCGGTGAACCTCGTTTTGCGCCCCTTTCGAAGATTTTAACCAAGCTTGCGACAAAACCAAGAAGCTTGGCCTAATGTTATTTAATTTGTTGGTTTTCTCGGCTGAGCGTCGCACGTCGGGGAACCTTTGGAGTTCAATTTGGCGTCGGGCTCCGGAACACGACAGGCCGCAGCCTTCAACCGCGGCGCGGTCGACAGAAATGATTGATTTAAATGGGTATTCGCTAGCGAACCGGATAAACGGTTTGATAGCGCGGAAACGAACGGACCGCTCCCCAGTAATAGCGAGGCTCGTCACGCTCTCGCGGATCGAAATACGGTCCGTAGGTCATCGCAAGCTGGCGGTGGCGAACACGCGTGACGATCAGCTCTCCACAGCGGCCGCACCATGGGCCTGCTGGTGAAACCACGGCAGGTGCTTTGAGCGGGACTGCGAGCTCGGCTGCCTCAGCCGAGCCGGCTACGGCGCCGATGATGAGAGTGACGCATGCAAGCGTGAAAGAAATCGGTCGTCGCCTCATTTCATCCGGCTCCGTTCTTCAGGTCGCATTTGTAGCGCCAACGGTGGCGATGGCAAAGATGAATTTAAAGGCTAACGGTTCGCCGCGGTCAGCCGCGCGGAGAGTGGCGTGTCACTCGCGGCAGCGCGCATGAGGAACGCCTTGCCGGGCTCGGTAGCGCGCTGGTAGATTGCAAGGAGATCATCAGACAACTCGATTCTTTTCAGCAGAATGGCGCGAATGTCTCCTTCGGCCAGGACCTCAAGCACCGGATCGGACACGGCGCTTGTCGTCATGGCGATCTCCAGGCGCGAGGGCATCAGCGCGAAATTGCTCGGCGCGGTAAGATAAGCCATCTTCAGCATCTCGGCGATCCGCTGGTCGTCAGCGCGCAGCGAAGCGGCCAATTGTGCCTGTATGATCCAAAGTTCTGGATTGGTCGGTGACAACGCCGACAATGTCGAGATCATGGCTTTCGTCTGTTCAATCTCCGCTCTTGATGGTCGTGATCCGGCGGGAAGCCGTGGGTCCGGAACAGCAGCAAGCGTTTGCTGGCGCGCATAGGACGGATTGATCAAGGCCAACGGTGCGACGAGTGCCAGCGGTACCTCGGACGATCTGTTGGTCGGTTCGATGACAGTGGCCGCGAGTTCCGTCGTCAGGACACTCAGCGAGATGAAGCCTGCCATAAGACCGACGGTAAGGAGGATAGATCTCAACCCTGCGGCGGCGGTCATTGAATATCAGCCTTTCCCTACCGTGATCGCTAAGTTGACGAGCAACTGACTGCTTTGGTTGTTGAACAAATCACAGGTGACGGCCGTCAGAAAGGCGAGGGCGAAGCACTGGATGCCAACGAGGGATCTCGACCTGCCGCCGCTTGATCGCGAACGGTAACCTTCTGCCGTCTGGCGCGTAGTTCGGCTGACGGTCGTTCGGGCCGCTTGAGCGAGAGCCAAGCCAACGATGACTGCGCACAACAAGCCGATTGCAGGATTCAAAAGGCTGGCATCGCCAAATGCCTGTAATGTGAGGCTTGCGAGACAGGCCGCGGCAGCTGCCGGGTAGAACGAATCCCGCCTGCGCGTCATGGCTGCGTCAATGAGCTTGGCGGCCAGCAGAAGCGTGCCAAATGTCAGCACCGCGGCAAAAACCCATCCCAGCTCGATGGCGAGCTTCAATGCGAGCGACGGTGCGATGGCCGGCGGCGGTCGACCCAGTTCCTCGTAAACGGGAATCATCGTTTGATAGGTGCCGGCTCCGCTACCGAGCCAGGTGGTGTCCTTCAGCATCCTTTCCGCCGCGGCGATGGATTCGGCTGACGCTGACGAGACAACATCTGTCAGAATGGCGCCGGTTGGCGTGCCTGCTGACTTCGCCAGAAGAACGATGGCGGCCGTCAGGGCGAACACTGTCATGATTACGTACTGAGCACCTTTGAAGGAACGGAGACGGTTCGTCAGCGCAATGGCTGCAAACGTCAGACTGCCGAGCGATGCCGCGATCCACGCCGCCGGCGAAAGCAGCGCGGCTGCCGCAAAACAAATCGCGAATGCCGATACGTTGCAGATCGTCAACAGTATGCTCGATACCGCTTGACGACGGGTGCTTGGCCGCTGAGCCTCGCGCCGTTCGATCAACCGCTGAACAGCCGCGAGGCTGAGCACGCAGCCGAATACAGCGGCTGAAGCTGCCGCGCTGAAAGTTTCTTTCGCCTCGACAGTAAGCGTGCTCGGATCGAAGCTGAAGGCAATGCCTGCGGCCGCGATGACGGTCGTCACCAGCACGAGCGTGACAAGACAGAGCTCTGCGCGCCGTCTTTCGGTGGTCGCCACCATCGTTGCCAGCGCAAGGACGATCCAGCTGCAATAGAGAGCCAATGCGCGAACTGTATCGATGACGTTCACCGTAATATGTCCGAACGACAAGTCCGGCATCGCGGCGGCGGCGCTGGTCCAGATCTGGTGCGATGGAGGGGCAAGCGGAAGCGGCAGGAGCTGAACGACCATCCATCCAGCTGGTACGGCAAGCAGCACCCCGATGCGCCGCAAGGTCTTGGCCAGTGCTTCGAACTCGACGACCGGAGTTGTCGAGGCGCCGAGCACGAGTGCCAGCGCGGAAATCAATGCAACGAACGCCAGTTCAGTCGGTCCCTGCATCAGCACAAGGATCGGCGCTGTGGCGACAAGCGCAATGATAAGGTTGAACGCGATCGACAATCTCGGAAGCTGATTTAATAGGGTCTGGCGAATTAATCCTTATGTTGAACGCCTCGTGTCCGCAATCGGCGATTTGCATCGGATTGGTCCGGACGGGCCCCGAGAAGGCTCGCTACGGCGCTATGGCGATGCGCCGCAGCTTGACCGGAGCAGCTGAAGGGCCCCGGCAAGCCCGCTCGCAGGAACAACACCCCGCACGGTCGACGCGCCATTGTCGATTTCGACGGAAATGTCCGGTGCGGTCGACCATGTCGTGGCCGCCAAGCTTATCGCCGGATCCGGCAACAGGAGCAATTCGCCAAGCTGAAGCACTTGGGCGACGAACGGCGTCTCTTTTCCGTGGACGCGGATCGTCACCTTTGGTTTGGAGCCCGGCGGGACGGGATCGAGCATGACCAGCAAGGCTTCCAGGCGCGAAGCCGTGCAGCGAAACATCAATCCGGCGAAGCCGGCATCCGATGCCTGGAGATCGGCTGTGCGCGTGACCGCTGTCTGCGGCGTGCCGCTGTGCGGGTCCGAGGTGCGTGAGAGCCGCCAGCCCCCGCTCAATGGTGTCGCAGATGCAGCCTTGCCGGCCAGTCGGTTTGCACACTCCAGGCGCAATGCTTCGGTCGGCAGTGCCCCGCATGATTGCAAAGAGGGCGGATTGGTCGAGGGCTGCGCAAGGGCAGCGCTCGCGATGATCAGCCAACCCAGGGTATTAAATGTGCCGATCCATGTTGCGGCGCGATATATTTTATGTGACATTTTTAAGACCAGCAACGGACCAAGAATGATCATTATTTTCAGATTAATATCATTCAATGGATTTATCCTTGCCCAATTGCCAATAGGGTGGCCGAAAGGGTTCGCGGATCGTCATGTCGAAAACCGTGGGGTTCGGGCGTTCATTGACACTTGAGGCGGATGCAAGCTCGGCGCAGGAACCGTTCCCGTCGAGTCGCCATCGCTTTCATGTTCCATTTTATGCGTTGAACGTGCTTTGCGGGCTTGCGGACGGCTTGATGATCGTCTCGGCGAGTGTCCTGGGGGGCGGCGCCTATCAGTTGCTCGCGAACGATACGCTTGGGCAGGCTAATCAATTCCTTGCCGCCGGGGTGCTGGCGGCGGTTTTGTTCGGGTTCAGCGCGAAGACGCTCGGTCTGTACCAGCTCGCCAACATCCTGTCTCCGGCGCGGTCGCGCAGACTTGTCATCGGCAACTGGGTACTGGTGTTGCTCTTGCTGACGCTTATGGCGTTTCTGTTCAAGGTGGGAGCGCAGTATTCGCGAGGCTCGATCGTTTGTTTCTCGGTGCTCGCGCTCATCCTGCTGCTGGCGGGGCGAGCAGCGCTGCGTGCGTTCATCGTCTTCGCGATGGCCCAGCAGTGGATCGAAGGTCGGCGCGTGGTCGTCATTGGCGCACGCGAAGAGCTTGCCTCCGTCGATAGCGTCGCATTGTTGCGGCACTATGGACTGACGGAGATCGCCCGAAGCCAGGTGCCGACGGACAAGGGCAATGGCTTCTCCCTTTCGGCCGCCAGTCAGGCGGTGCTGAGCCAGGCCCTTATCGCGGCGCGCCAGGGAGGGGCCACCGAGATCGTGCTTGCCTTGCCCTGGAGCGAGACACGTCAGATCGAGCTGTTCCGCGAGACCCTGCGCACGTCGCCGCTGCCGGTTCAGCTGCTGCCAGACCGTCGCATCCGCAATTTTGCGTTCAACCCCTCGTTCCGCGTCGGGTCCTCTTTCGCGGTTGAAGTGCAGCGCGCACCACTATCGACGGTGGAGAAGGCGTCAAAACGGGCGCTGGACATCGCCGGCGCCTTGATCGGCCTGTTGCTGTTTGCGCCGCTCATGGCCGTCACCGCTATTGCCATTAAGCTCGACTCGCCAGGTCCGGTTCTGTTTCGGCAGCGTCGCAATGGATTCAATCGGAAGGAGTTTTTCATATTCAAGTTCCGCAGCATGAGAGTCATGGAAGACGACGCCAAGCTGATCCAGGCGAGGAGATCGGATCCGAGGATTACGACGATCGGTCGCATTTTGCGCCAGACGAGCATTGATGAGTTGCCGCAACTCCTGAACGTTCTGAAGGGTGACATGTCGCTGGTCGGGCCGCGTCCGCATGCGCTGGCCCATGACAGTCACTACAGCGAGATTGTCGCTGAGTACGCTTTTCGGCACCACGTGAAGCCAGGGATTACCGGCTGGGCGCAGGTGAATGGTTACCGTGGCGAGACGGCCCAAATTGAGCAGATGCGCCAGCGCGTGGCGCACGATCTCTGGTACATCAATAACTGGAGCCTGATGCTCGATCTGACCATTCTCGTACGAACATGCGTGGCGGTCATTCGGTCGCAGAATGCCTATTAATGAGGGGGGAATCTCATGCCTGCATCACAGCCTGCAAACTCAACCTAGCGAACTGGCTGAATCACGTGGCTGAATTGCCACGCTCCTCCGCTAAACCGTGCCTGAAAGTTTCGTGATAATTGACAGCCGGTTTATCTGCGGGCACGTCTTTGGTTGAAATGGCCATTAATTAGAGTTGCGTGGGGATTAAATTGAGTAATTTCTGGCGCGTCATTGGGGTCATGGCCTGCTTGCTGTGTGGCGGTTGCATCATGCCCACAGCGGGTCCCTCCGAGATCCGCGTCAAAACCGGCTCCACGACCGAAGGACCGGAATACGGACTAGTGAAGCTGACGCCAGCGACGCTGGGAGTTCTGGGAGAGTTCGGACCCAAGGTGCTGTCGGGCTATTTTCCCGACCGCCGGCCACCGCAAACCATTCGCTTCGGTATTGGTGATGCCGTCGGCGTGACGATCTTCGAGGCGGCCGCGGGCGGCCTGTTCATTCCGTCCGAGGCCGGCGTGCGGCCCGGAAATTTCGTGACGCTGCCCAATCAGCATGTGGACTCGTCCGGAAACATCACCGTTCCTTACGGCGGCGCGATCCGGGCCCTGGGCCGGACGCCGACCCAGGTTCAGGCGGATATCGTCGCGTCGATCCAGAATCGGGCCATCGACCCGCAGGCCGTGGTTGTTCTGGCGGACCAGAGAACGTCGCTGATCAGCGTGCTCGGAGAAGTCAATGTGCCGACGCGCCTGCAAGCCAATGCCGCGGGCGAGCGCATTCTCGACGTTATCACCCGCGCCGGCGGCATCCGGGGACAGGGCTTTGAGACCTGGGTCACGGTGGAGCGCGGCGGCCGCCGTGTCACGGTTCCGTTTGGCGCGATCGTCTACGAGCCAGCGAACAACATCTGGGCCCATCCCGACGATACCATCTACGTCTATCGCGAGCCGCAGGTGTTCCTCGCCTTTGGCGCGGCTGGCCAGCAGGGCCAATTCCCGTTCGACATGTGGCGGATCAACCTCGCGCAGGCCGTGGCGAAGGCCGGCGGGCTTCTGGACAGCGCGGCGGAGCCGTCGTCGCTGTTTGTGTACCGCCGCGAGCCGCGTGAGCTTGCCGAGAAACTCGGCGTGGATTGCTCCCGTTTCAGCGGTCCGACGGTTCCTGTGATCTACAACGCTGATTTGAGAGATCCAGCGGGATACTTTCTCGCGACGAAGTTCCAGATGCAGGACCGAGACATTGTCTTTGCCGCTAATGCGTCGACGGTTGAAACCGGCAAATTCCTGCAGTTCGTCCGCCTGATCGTTGCAACGGCCGCGGACGGCGCCATCGCAGCCAACCAGGCTCACATCCTCAAGCTTAATCTGCGCGTGCCGTAAAACTCATGAGAGCGCTGGGAGCTTAAGCGCTCTCGGCTTGCCAATGGCTGAAGAACAACCAGGCTAGAGCATTTTCCGGAAAAGTGGACACCGGTTTTTCGCAGAAAATGCGACCAGACAAACGAATCTAGAGCGCTTTCCGATTCAAAACTAATCGGAAAGCGCTCTAGTATCGTGGATCAGAAATTCGCACCATCATTGCCGCGAGTCCATCGTGCGAATTTCTGATCCATAAACGACACTAGAATCATAAACTTGCTAGTGTCCTGATCGAATCCGAAGTTCGCTCTGAGCTCGCTGCAA
>NZ_JAVIFX010000048.1 GCF_031157255.1 Bradyrhizobium sp. LHD-71
AAGCGGCGCGGCAATCCAGTACAGCGGTTGCGTCAGGCTCAGCGCTGGATTGCTTCGCTGCGCTCGCAATGACGAGTGAGACGATCTGCACAGGATGCTCACAGCGAGTTCGTTTTTTCAGAAATTATTCTTGCCTTCATTCCTATCCGTAATACGATGCTCCCGTCCCGCTCCAACGGAAGGGCGCGTCGCGGTCGTCTTATCGATGCGGAGCGGGATGCGGTGGCCGTTACGATGCCGGGCCTTTGGAAAGTGCCGGAGAAATCCGTGTGATGCCTGAAGGAAAGACGCCGGTACGACGGGCGGACGGTCCAAGTGCATGTCCGGGCGAGGAGTTTGCACGAACCGGGCGAAGCCAGCGAAAGTGGCGAGGCCTGGGGACATGCAGCAAGCCGTTAAAAGAACCATCGCGTGCGGAGCGCAGGCGTTGAGCCTCCTCCGTGGCATTTGTTTTTTGCCATGTGCTTGCCAAGAGCACATGGCGCCGCGGGCGCGGTGAAACGCCCTTGCGTTCCGCACAGCCCTTTCGGGCAAGGGAAGGCACAAGACGACCGGCAAGCCTCAGGCCGGACAGAAACAGGGGGCGATAAGGCGCGTGTGTAACGCATTGATTATTATTGAGAAAACTTTCGGCGCGCGAACCGATTGACTCTGCTTCGCCTTCGGCCTTTAATGAGAACATATCATGAACAATGCGGCCTCTGGCAGGTTGGTTATTTGAACCTGTCGGGGCTCGCCAAAACGATCCAGGAGCGGCGCGATATGAGCCTCGCGCGCGTGAGCAGGCTTGCGTCTTTACGCAGCGAAGTGGAGCGGCTGGAAACGGGCGGCAGCGAACGCCTGTTTCCGCGCGTGAGACTCGGGGCTGCCGGCGCCGATGCTGCGCTGAAAGGCGGCCTCGCGCAGGGGACGATGCATGAGGTGTTCGGTGCTGCCGGTGCGCAGTCGGCCGCTGCGACCGGCTTCGTGCTTGGGCTGGCGCGCCGCCTGACGCAAGGCAAGCGCTTCGTCCTCTGGATCAGGCAGGACTTTTCCGCGCGCGAGTCCGGCGACCTGTCAATGACCGGTTTCGCCGAGCTCGGTCTCGACCCCCGCTACATTGTTGTCGTGCGTGCGCCTGCGGCAGAAACCGTATTGCGTACCGCCGCCGACGGACTTGCCTGTAATGCGCTCGGCGTCGTCGTTGCCGAAATCTGGGGCGAGACGCGTGCGTTCGATCTGGTGGCGAGCCGCAAGCTGACACTGGCTGCCGGCGCCTCCGGTGTCACGGCGCTGATGCTGCGGCTTGGCGCTGTGCCGCAGGCCAGCACCGCCGAGACGCGCTGGCTCGTGCGGGCCGCGTCTTCGCCGCCTGCTGCGTCCTGGCAGGGATGGGGCTTTCCCGCGTTCGATGCCGAGCTCGCCCGCAACCGTCACGGACCTGTCGGGCGATGGACCATGGAATGGACGAGTGATGAGTACCTTTTCCGCGAACAGACGGCGCATCCTCAGCGTGTGGCTGCCACGCCTGCCGACCGATCGGATTCGGCGCCTGCAGAGGCAGGCCGGCGCCGCAGCGCTTGACGATGAAGCGCTGGTGGTCACAGCGAAGATCGACAACGCGCTGCAGGTTGTCGCACTGAACGATGCGGCTGCAAAAGCAGGCCTTGTGGTGGAGATGCCGCTTGCAACCGCGCGCGCGATGCTGCCTGCGCTCAAGGTGCTCGATGCAGATCCTGTTGCCGATGGCAACACGCTCAACGCCATCGCTGCCTGGTGCGACCGTTTCACGCCGCTCGTGGCATTGGATGGTGCCGACGGCTTGTTTCTCGACATCACCGGTTGCGCGCACCTGTTCGGCGGCGAAGCTTTGATGCTGGCGAAAGTCTGCGATGCGCTGTCACGGCAGGGTTTCATCGTCAGCGGCGCGATCGCCGGAACTGCGGTTGCGGCTCGTGCGCTGACACGGCATGCACATGGGCGGGTCGTCGCCTGTGGCGGTGAGGCTTTGGCTGTCGCGCCGTTGCCGATCGCCACGCTCGGCGCCGACGAGAAGATCGTGCGGGGGCTCGGTCGCGCCGGCCTGAAGACGATCGGCGATGTCGCTGCGCGCGAACCTGCGGAAATCACCGCACGGTTCGGCGCAGAGTTCACGTTCCTCCTGCAACAGGCATTGGGGCAGGGCGATGCGCCGATCTCGCCGCGCAAGCCTGCGCCGGATTATGTGGCGGAGAAGCGTTTTGCGGATCCGGTCGCAACCAACGACGTCATTGCGATGACGCTTTCCTCGCTTGCCGCCGTGCTGACCGCCGCCATGGAGCGGCATGGCAAGGGCGCGCGGCTTCTGGAGGCCAGTTTCTTCCGCACCGATGGCGTCGTGCGGACAATCGCGGTGGAGGCTGGCCAGCCGATCACGCGTCCTGATATCGTCGATCGGCTGTTTGCCGAGAAGCTCGATGCGCTGGCCGATCCGCTTGATCCCGGTTTCGGCTTCGACCTGATCCGCCTGTCCGCGCTCCGCACGGTCGGTGCTATTCCGGTTCAGCACGGCTTCGATACCGCTGCGAACGAGGCCGAGGACGTGAACCAGCTCGTCGACCGGCTGGCCGCGCGGATTGGCCGGCAGCGCATCGTTCGCTACGTGCCGCAGGAGACGCATATCCCGGAGCACGCAGCGCTCGCTGTTCCGGCGCAGGAGGGGACGGGCACAGCGACATGGCCGGCACCGGTCAGGGGCGAGCCGCCGTCGCGGCCGTTGCGGCTGTTCGAGCGGCCGGAGCCGATCGATGTCACGGCGGACTTTCCCGACGGCGCGCCGGCGCAATTCCGCTGGCGGCGCAATCTGCATGTGATCATCCGCACCGAGGGCCCTGAACGCATCGCGATGGAATGGTGGCGGCATCGCGAGGAGGACGATGTCGAACCCGATGAATTCACCAGGCTGCATCCGCCGCAGCCGAATACGGAAGTCTTCAAGCGCGATAGCCGTGTGCTCACGCGGGACTATTTTCGCGCAGAGGACCGACAGGGCGTCCGTTACTGGATCTACCGCGAGGGCATTTTCGAGCGTGAAGTTGCGAGCTTCCGCTGGTTCCTGCACGGGCTGTTCGCATGACCCATATGGCAAATTATGTCGAGATCGGCGTCGCCACCAACTTCTCGTTCCTGCGCGGCGCGTCGCATCCGCAGGAATATGTGCATCAGGCAGTCAATTACGGACTGTCGGCGATCGGTGTCGCTGACCACAACACGCTGGCGGGGGTGGTACGCGCCTATTCCGAACTGGAGAATGAAGAGCTCGCCTACAAACCGAAATTGTTGATCGGAGCGCGGCTCGTCTTCATCGACGGAGTGCCCGATATCCTGGTTTACCCAAAAGATCGCGCGGCATATGGGCGGCTGTGCCAGCTTCTGAGCAGAGGCAAGCTCAAGGCTGAAAAAGGCGAATGCCTGCTGCAGTTCTCCGACCTGCTCGAATTCTCCGAAGGTCAGCTCCTGGTGCTGATGCCGCCGCATCAGTTCAAGCCGGGAAGCCTGGCGGGCACGCTCGACAGGTTGGTGGCTTCGTGCGCTGCAGGCGTCTGGCTTGCAGCAAGTCCGTTTTATCGCGGCGACGATGACCGCCGCCTGGCGCGTTTGCGCCGTGTCGCGGACACCGTGCGCGTGCCGCTGATCGCCACCAACGACGTGCTCTATCACGACTACAACCGTCGGCCCTTGCAGGACGTGCTCACCTGCATCCGCGAGAAGACGACCATCGACAAGGTGGGGCGGAAACTGCAGGCGAATGCCGAACGGCATCTGAAGACCGGCGATGAAATGGCGAGGCTGTTTCACGATCATCCGGACGCCATCGCCGAGACCGTTCGTTTCGCGGAGCGAATTTCGTTTTCGCTGGAGCAGCTCAGCTATCAATACCCGGATGAACCGGTGCCGCCGGGCAAGAGTGCGCAGCAGCATCTGGAGGATCTGACCTGGGCAGGCATTGCCAAATATTTTCCGGAAGACATCGATGACAGGATTCGGGCGATCCTGAACAAAGAGCTCACGCTGATCGGCAAGCGCCAGTATGCGCATTACTTCCTGACCGTGCATGACATTGTCCATTATGCGCGCTCGCAGAACATCCTGTGTCAGGGCAGAGGATCGGCCGCGAATTCCGTGGTGTGCTATGCGCTCGGCATCACCTCGGTCGATCCAACCGAGATCGATGTGCTGTTCGAGCGGTTTCTGTCCGAGGAACGCAATGAGCCGCCAGACATCGATGTGGATTTCGAGCATGAACGGCGCGAAGAGGTCATGCAATACGTCTATCAGCGTTATGGGCGGCATCGCGCAGCGATCGTTGCGACCGTCATCCATTACCGGCCACGCAGTGCAATCCGCGACGTCGGCAAGGCGCTGGGGCTGACCGAGGATATCACCGGGTCGCTTGCCGACACGGTGTGGGGGAGCTGGGGTGACGGCTACACCCGGCAGCAGCTCAAGCAGGCGGGACTTGATCCGGATAATCCCATGATCGGGCGGGCGATCGAACTTGCAACCGAGCTGATCGGTTTTCCCCGCCATCTGTCGCAACACGTCGGCGGTTATGTGCTGACGCAGGATCGGCTCGACAGTTATGTGCCGATCGGAAATGCGGCGATGGAAAATCGGACGTTCATCGAATGGGACAAGGACGATATCGATGCGATTCATATGATGAAGGTCGATGTGCTTGCTCTCGGCATGCTGACCTGCATCCGCAAATGCTTCGATCTGATCGCACAGCACAAGGGCAAGCGCTACGAGCTCGCGGATATCAAAGGCGAGGAAAACGATGTCGTCTTTCAGATGCTGCAGCGAGGCGAATCGCTTGGCGTGTTCCAGGTCGAGAGCCGTGCACAGATGAACATGTTGCCGCGGCTGAGGCCACGCACCTTCTATGATCTTGTGATCGAAGTCGCGATTGTCCGTCCCGGACCGATCCAGGGCAACATGGTCCACCCCTATCTGAAGCGACGGAACGGCATCGAAAAGGTCAATTATCCCGCGCCGTCGCCGCAACACGGCGACAAGAACGAACTCCGGCAGATTTTGCACAAGACCCTTGGCGTGCCGCTGTTTCAGGAGCAGGCGATGCGCATTGCCATCGAGGCGGCAAAGTTCACACCTGATGAAGCCAACCAGTTGCGTCGCGCGATGGCGACGTTCCGTCATGTCGGAACCATCCACAAGTTCGAGGACAAGATGGTGAAGAATCTGATGGCGCGCGGCTATCCGGAAGAGTTCGCGCAAAACTGCTTCAGTCAGATCAAGGGCTTTGGCGATTATGGCTTTCCGGAAAGCCATGCGGCGAGTTTTGCGCGGCTCGTTTATGTCTCGTCATGGCTCAAGCATTTCCACCCCGAGGCGTTTGCCTGTGGCTTGTTGAATTCGCAACCGATGGGTTTCTACGCGCCGGCGCAGATCGTCCGCGACGCGCGCGAAAATGGCGTCGAGGTGCGCCCCATCGACGTATCGTTCAGCCATTGCGACAATACGGTAGAGCCGTCATCGGGATCGAAGCACATGGCGCTGCGTCTCGGTTTCCGCCAGATCGACGGCTTCAAACGCCTGGAAGGCGAGGAGCTTCGGGAAACGCCCGAGGACGATTGGGGATGGCGCATCGTCGAGGCGCGTGCGCGGCGGGCCCGGCCTGCTCCCTCTCCCCCGTCGAAGTCGGATGTTTCCGACTTCGACCATTTGATAGCGCCGAACTCGGGTAAACCCGAGTTCGGGTGGAGAGAGGGTTGGGGTGAGGGGGCTACTGACTTCAATGGAGCTGCTGAATCTCAATCTCGAAGCCTCTTTAGTTCACTTGAGGATTTTGCACGCGACACCGGTTTGCCGAAGCGCGCGCTGGTCCTGCTTGCGGACGCCGATGCTTTCCGCTCCCTCGGCCTCGATCGCCGCGCGGCATTGTGGGCGGTACGGCGACTGCCCGACGACATTGAGCTGCCGTTGTTCACAGCCGCATCCGCCCGCGAGCTGCCCGACGAGGCGGCGCAGCCGCTGCCAGCCATGCCGCTGTCCGAACATGTGGTCGCCGACTATCAGACCATTCGCCTGTCGGTGAAGGGGCATCCGATGGAGTTCCTGAGGCCGATCTTTGCTCAGGAGGGGATCAGGTCCTGCCGCGATGCGACCGCCCTCGGCAACGGCCGCTACGTCAAATGCGCCGGGGTGGTGCTGGTGCGGCAGCGACCGGGCACGGCCAAGGGCACGGTGTTCATGACCATCGAGGACGAGACAGGCATCGCCAACATCGTCGTCTGGCCGAAGAAGATGGAGCAGTTCCGGAAAGAGGTGATGGGCGCCCGGCTGATCCTGATCGAAGGAAAGGTCCAAAGTGCTGAGAACGTCGTGCACATTGTCGCCGAGCGACTGATCGACCGCACTTACGAGATTAGCCGCCTGTCCGATGGTTCGCTCGAATCCTTCACGGCCTTGCCCGCGCCGCCAGCACTGATCGAGCCCGTCACAGGTGAGAAGATGCATCACCGCTACGACAAGAGCAAAGTGTCCCGCGCCCACCATCCGCGCAACGTGCGCATCCTGCCGCCGTCACGGGATTTCCATTGAGTATGGCCGCTGTCATTGCGAGGCACAGCCGTTCGTAAGAACGGCGTCGCTTCGCTCGCCTATGGCGACGAAGCAATCCAGCGCTGAGTTTGCTGCAAATGCCGCGCTGGATTGCTTCGGGCTGTGCCCTCGCAATGACGAACAGGATATGTTGATTTGCTCAATCAATGATGACGCTCAAGGACCTTGCCGCCATACTGTCCTTACGCAACCGATACTGAAGGCATTCCCATGAATTCCAGCTCCGACATCCTGAAAGATCTCTGGGCTCTTGCCGGCGGCGATCCGTCTGCGCTGGACGCGGTCAAGCTCACAGGCGCGGCGCCGCTGCTGCCGTCGTCGTTTGCAGTCGACACCGCCGCCCAGGTGACCATTGCCGCTGCGGGTCTTGCCGCCGCCGAAATCTGGAAGCAGCGCTCTGGTGAAAAGCAGAACGTTTCGGTCGATCTCGAACATGCTGTCGTCGAGTGCCGCAGCGAACGCTATCTGCGTGTCGCCGGCAAACCGCCGCCGCCAACCTGGGACGCGATTGCCGGCATCTACAAGGTGCGCGACGGCTTCGTGCGGCTTCACACCAATTTCCGGCATCACCGCGACAATGTCTGCAAGGTACTGAACTGCGAGCCTGAGCGGGACAAGGTACAGGCCGCGCTGAATAACTGGGACGGCGAGGATTTCGAGACCAGGGCCTATGCCGGCGGTTGCGTCGTCTCCTTCATGCGTTCGCACGAGGTCTGGTCGAAGCACCCTCATGCGCGGGCGCTGGCGGAGCTGCCGGTGCTGACGATCGAGAAGATCGGCGAGGCTGCGCCGAAGTCGTGGCCTTCCGGCCGTCGGCCGCTCGAAAGCGTGCGGGTGCTCGACCTGTCGCGGGTGATCGCGGGTCCCGTTGCGGGCCGCACGCTCGCAGTTCATGGCGCCGACGTGATGCTGATCGCCGGACCCGCGCTGCCGCAGATCGACTGGCTCACCATCGACAACGGGCGCGGCAAGCTGTCGGCGTTCGTCGAGCTCAAGAGCGAACAGGGAAGGGCGACGCTGCAGTCGCTGCTCGCCGGCGCCGACATTTTCTCGCAAGGCTATCGGCCGAAATCGCTCGCGGCCCTCGGCTTTTCGCCAGAGGAGGCCGCGCGGATCAATCCGGGCATCGTCTATGTTTCGATGTGCGCCTATGGACATGCGGGTCCGTGGGCAGAACGGCGTGGCTTCGATTCTCTGGTGCAGACGACGACCGGCTTCAACCATGCGGAAGGACAGGTGGCGGGTGTCGACGGGCCGAAGGAGCTGCCCTCGCAGATGCTCGATCACGCCACTGGCTACTTGATGGCGTTCGGCGCAATGATGGCCAGGGCGCGACAGGCGCGCGAGGGCGGCAGCTGGCATGTGCGCGTGTCGCTGGCGCAGACCGGGCGCTGGCTCTGGAATCTTGGTCGCATCACCGACGCCATGGGCAAGCCCGACCTGCCGTCGGAGACGGTGCAGAAATACATGCAGACGATGCCGTCCGGTTTCGGCGAACTGAGCGCGGTTCGCCATGCAGCGATCCTGTCAAAGACGCCGGCCTTCTGGGCCCGCCCCGCGATGCCGCTCGGCACTCATCCGCCGCAATGGCCGTTGCGGGGATGACGACGCGAAGCCTACCGTCCCTGGAACACCGGCTTGCGCTTCTCCTTGAAAGCCTTGCGGCCTTCGTTCACGTCCTCGGCCGGATTGGCGATCATCACCGCAAGCGAGGCATCCTGCAGGGAGCGTTCCAGCGAGATGTCGGTCGAGCGCTGCATCATGTGCTTGGCAAGACGCACCGCGAGCGGGGCCTGGTCGGCGAGAGCGCGCGCGAACTCCATGGTCTTCGCCTCGAGCTGGTCGTGCGGCACGACTTTCGTGACCAGCCCGAGCCGTTCGGCTTCGGCCGCGTCGTAGACCTCCGCGAGGAGGGTCATCTTCAGCGCCTTGTCCATGCCCATGAAGCGGGGGAACAGCCAGGCGCCGCCTTCGTCAGGCAGCAGGCCGAACTTGCCGCTGGTGTCGCCGAGCTTCGCCGCATCGGAGGCGATGCGGAAATCGCAGGCGAGCGCCAGTGCCAGTCCGCCGGCGACGCACGGGCCATTGACCATGGCAATCACCGGCTTGTCACAGCGCGCGAGCGCCAGGATCACCCGGTGCATGCCGTCGCGCATCTCGACCCCACGGCCGAGCTGCACGTTGATGCGCGCCATCCGTTCTTCGGTGGGTTCGCTGCCGGAAATGTCGCCGCCGGCACAGAAGCCGCGACCGGCGCCGGTGATGATCAGGCAGCGCAGCGTGTCCTTCTTCATGTATTCGTCCACGGCTTCGGCAACCTCGTGGCAGAGCACATGATTATAGGCGTTGAGGAACTGCGGGCGGTTCAACGTGATGCGGCGGATCATCGGCTCTGCATCGGAGACGATGATGGTCTTGTAATCGTGAGCCATGTTGCCGTTCCTCCCTCTTGTTTCAGTTCGCCGTGCCGTCAGCCTTCCATGATCGCCACGACCTGCTCCTCGCTGACCACGTCGTCGACCTTAACCAGTACGGACTTCAGCTTGCCTCCGGCGGTCGCGGTCACGGGAATTTCCATCTTCATCGCCTCGACCAGCAAAATCTCGTCGCCATTGCTGAGGCTTGCGCCGAGTGCGGCAGGGATCGAGCAGACGCGGCCCGCCACCTCGGTCTTGATCTTGATTTCAGCCATTCATGTCTCCTGTTGAAACTTTCAATTGGTCAGCGATCCTTCATGGTCGGGTCGAGCACGATGCGCAAGGACTCCCCGAGTGCATTGAATGCAAGGGCAACCACCAGAATTGCAAGGCCCGGCGCGTACATCTGCTCCGGCGCTATTTCCATGTACTGGTAGGCGCGGGCGAGCATCGCGCCCCAGCTCGGATCGGGTGGCTGGATACCGAGGCCGAGGAAGCTGAGGCTTGCCTCCGCGAGCAGCGCTGCGGCGAGCAGCAGCGTCACCTGCACGATCACCGGCTGCAACGAGTTCGGCAGCACGTGCTTCCAGAGAATATGCCAGGCCGGCGCGCCGAAGCAGCGGGACGCGTCGACATAGAGCTCCTGCCGCACGATCAGAGTGCGTGCACGCACGATGCGGGCGAGCGACGGGAACATGACGATGCCGACGGCGATCATGCCGTTGGTGAGGCCGATGCCGAGCGCACCGGTCACCGCGATCGCCAGCACGATCGACGGAAACGACAGGAAGGTGTCGATGACGCGACTGATGACGTCGTCGAGCCAGCCGCCGAAGAAGCCGGCGACCAGGCCGACCGGCAGGCCGATGGCGATGGCGACGCCGACGGCCAGCAGGCTCGCGTAGACCGTCACCGGCGCGCCGTAGATCAGCCGACTGAAGATATCGCGGCCAAGGTCGTCCGTGCCGAGCAGGTGCGCAGCGCTCGGCGCGGCCAGCATGTTGTTGACGTCCTGCGCGGTCGGCGAGTAGGGCGCGATCCACGGTGCGGTGGCGGCGATGATGACAACGCCGACAAGCACCGCAAGCGCGAGGGCGGCGCGCAGATCAGATGCGAGCCAGCGGACGAAGCGCCGAACGCGACCGGGCTCGGCACGGCGCTGCGGACGCGGAAGAGCCAGGTCGGTCATTGCTCGATCCTCGGGTCGACCGCAGCGCAGAGCAGGTCGGTGATCAGGTTGACAAGAATGACGACGATGACCATCGCGAACACGACACCTTGCACGATCGGGAAATCGCGCTGGATTGCGCCGCGCACGATGAGGCTGCCCATGCCCGGTATGGCGAATACCGCCTCGACCACCACGGTCGCCGCCAGCATGCGGTTCACCAGCAGGCTGATGATGGTGAAGAGGTTGACGCTGACGTTCTTCAGGCCGTGCTGCCAGAGGATCTTCGACATCGACAGGCCCTTGGCATGAAGCGTCCGCACATATTGCGACGACAGCACCTCCAGGAGCGAGCCGCGCAGTTGCCGCGCCACTTCCGCCATGCCGTAGGCGGCGATCGCGATCGCCGGCAGCAATGCGTGCCGCATCGCCTCCCAGGGCGAGGCCAGGAACGGCTTTGCACCGGTCGCAGGCAGCAAGTTCAATTTCAGCGAGATCTCGGCGACCAGAATCATCGCCAGCCAGAAGCCGGGAATGGCGACACCGAGCGAGGCCAGCATGCTGACCACCTTGTCGAGCAGGCCGTTCGGCTTGATCGCGGCGACGATGCCCATCGGAATGCCGGTCGCAAGCGCCAGCACCAGCGCGATCGCGACGATCAACAGCGTGTTCGGAAACGCGCGCGCGATCGACGTTGCGACTTTCTCACCCGACAGCAGCGATTGCGACAGGTCGCCCTGCATGGCGTTGGCGAGCCACGAGCCGTACTGCACGAGAAATGGCCGGTCGAGCCCGTAAATCTGCCTGATCTCGGCGATCCGCGTATCGCTGGCATTCTCGCCGGCCAGCGTCACGGCGATGTCGCCGGGCACCAGCTTGAGCAGCGAGAACACCATGAAGGTCGCGAGCAGCATCACCGGCAACGCCTGCAGCAGGCGGCTGCCGATGACCTTTGCCGGGCTTCGTCGCGCCACCGCTCAGCTCTCCAGCCACACGTCGTCGTATTTCGGCTTGCCGAGCAGGTTAGGCCGGTAACCCTGCACGCGCTGGTTCATTGCCACCAGTTCGAACTGGAAGGCGAGGGGTACGAAGAAGGCATTTTCCATCACCAGCCGCTGCACCTTTGCAAAGGCTTTCCTGCGCGTCTCGATGTCTTCGGTGGCGCGCGATTCCTTGAGCGCTATGTCGAGTTCCGGCGGGAGCGGCGCACGGCCGGCGTTGAAGTAGGCGTCCTTGGTGTACTGCAGCGAATAGGTCTGACTGGGGTCCGGACGCCCGGTCCATGCCGCCAGCAGTCCAGATCCGCGCTTTTCGTTGCCGAAGAACGCGGCAGACGCCTCGGCAACGGGCGCGTTGAGAAACTTCAGCGCCATGCCCGCCTTGCGCAGCTGTTCGATGAGGATCTCCTGTCGCTGCACCGAGTCCTGGTCCGGATAGCTGACCAGTTCGACGACGGTCCCTTCCTTGAAGCCTGCCTCGCCGAGCAACTGTCGCGCCTTGGCCGGGTCGTAGGGGTAGAGTTCGGCGACCGACTTGTCGTAGGCCCAATGCGCCTTCGGCAGCGTCATGGCGGCGGGTTCGGCAAGGCCTGCAAGCGAAGCCTTGACCAGCGCCTCGCGATCGACCGCGAAGTTGAAGGCCTTGCGGACCCGCACGTCGTCGAAGGGCGGCTTGCCCCAGTTCAGGAAGATCTGAAAGCAGTACAGCGTCGGGCCTGTAACCACCTTGAGATTGCGTGCGCGTTCGACGATCGCCTTCTGCCGCGGCGGCAGCTGGTAGATCAGGTCGTTCTGCCCGGCGGTGACCGAGCGTGCACCCGTCGTCAGCTCTGGGATCAGCGCGAACTCGATCCCGTCGAGGTAGGGTCGGTTCGGCTTCCAGTATTTCTCGTTTCGCTTGGTGACGATGCGCTCGCCGTCCGCCCAGCTGACGAAGGTGTGAGCGCCGGTGCCGACCGGCGTGCGGTTGAGGTTGCCGGCGGAGGCCGCCTTGAGCGCCGTCGGCGAGACCATCATCCCTGCGCGATCAGAGAGGATCGCCGGCAGCGCAGTGTCAGGTGTGTTCAGCTTCAGCGTCACCTGCATCGGTCCGGTGACGTCTACCGAGGCAACGGTTGCGACGTCCGCCTTGATGTTCGATTTCGGATCGGTCTTGGCTCGATCGAGGTTGAATTTGACCGCCTCGGCGTTCAAGGGGGTGCCGTCATGGAAGGTCACGCCCTGGCGGATGTTGATCACGAAGGTGGTCGGATCGGTGAAGCTCCAGCTTTCGGCCAGACCCGGTTTCGGTTTCAGCGTCTCGAAATCCCATTCGGTCAGCGAGTCATACATCGTGTAAAGGAATGTATGATCGGAGCCCGCGCCGCCTGTGGCTGGATCCAGGCTCGACGGATTGGTGAAAGCCGAGACCCGCAGTGTGCCGCCGCGCTTCGGCGTCGTTTGCGCGAAGCTCGCCCCGCCGAGCGAGGCGCTGGCCGCCGCGCCGGTCATCAACGCGATGGCATTGCGTCTGGTGATTGCTGCTGCCGCCAGACGGTCATGGGTCATGTCGTTGTCCTCTCTTGGTGCGCAGTTACATCATTCGGGGAGAAATTCGGACGGTCCGCGAAATGGCAGGCGACCCAGTGATCGGCCGCGAGCTCGCGCCATTCGGGCGTTTTCTCGGCGCAGAGATTCTGCGCGTAGCGGCAGCGGGTGCGGAAGCGGCAGCCAGACGGCGGATTGATCGGGCTCGGAATCTCGCCTTCGAGGATGATGCGCTTGTCGCTGCGCATGGTCGAGGGCAACGGCAACGGCTCTGCCGACAACAGCGCCTGGGTGTAAGGATGCATGGGGCGTCCGGACACCTGTTCGGTCGGCCCGAGCTCGACGAAGCGGCCGAGATACATCACTGCGACCCGGTCGCTGATGTGCGAGACGACCGAGAGGTCGTGAGTAATGAACACGTAGGTAAGGCCGAGGTCGCGTTGCAGCTCGGCGAACAGGTTCAGCACATCGCCGCGGATCGACATGTCGAGTGCGGCGACCACCTCGTCACAAACGATCAGCTTTGGCCGCAATGTCAGCGCACGTGCGATCAGCACACGCTGCTTCTGACCACCGGAAAGCTGGTGCGGGTAGCGCTCGCAGATCTCCTGCGGCAGACCGACCCGGTCCATCGCCTCGCGGGCGCGGGCAATGCGCTCCTCGCGTGTGCCGGCGCGCGCAAGCTCCAGCGGCTCCAGCACCGAGGCAATGATGCTCATGCGCGGATTAAGTGCCGCGTTCGGGTCCTGGAAGATGATCTGATAGTCGCGGCGATGACTCTGGAAGCGGGCGCGCGGCAGGCTTTGCGGATCGATACCGTTGTGCAGGATTGCGCCAGCCGTGGGGCGTTGCAGAAACACCAGAGCGCGGCCGATCGTCGTCTTCCCCGATCCAGACTCGCCGATAATGCCGAATGTCTCGCCGCGGCGCACATCGAAATTGACGCCGTCGACGGCTTTCACCGTGGCACGGCGGTCGAGCGTCGGAAACCGTACCTCGAGATCTCGCACCGAAACGATAGTGTCCCGGTGCGTTTCGGTCGCAGGCGCCGACGTCATCGTTGGACTACCATTTCCGCCGCAGGGCTTGACGCGGCATGCTGCAGCGCGCCGGGCAGATCGAGGTCTTTGAAGCGCCAGCAGCGGACCTTGCGCCCATGCCCGGCGTCGCGCAGTTCCTGCTCGGCGTCGCAGCCCGGTGCGGCGAACGCGCAACGTGCCTTGAAGCGGCAGCCGTTCGGCATTTCCGTGATCGAAGGCACGCGGCCCGGAATCGAAGAGAGCTTGCCGCGACGCGGGCTGAGGTGCGGCAGCGACTGCAGCAGGCCGGAGGTGTAGGGGTGCAGCGGTCGCACCAGTGCCGCATCGGTCGGCGCATCCTCGATCACCTCGCCGGCATACATTGTGATCATGCGCGTGCAGGTCTCGGCGACGACGCCGAGATCGTGAGTGATGAGCATCAGCGCGGTCTGCGATGTCACGCTCAGGTCGCGCAGCAGCTCGAGGATCTGCGCCTGCACGGTCACGTCAAGCGCCGTGGTCGGCTCGTCTGCGATCAGAAGTTGCGGGCCGCAAATCAACGCCGCGGCAATCATCACGCGCTGCCGCATGCCGCCCGACAACTGATGTGGATAATCGTCGATCCGCCGCTCGGGCGAGGCGATGCCGACGCGGCGCAACATGTCGATGGTCTTTTCGCGGGCTTCGTCCTTGCTGATCTGCGTGTGGATCAGCAAGGCCTCCGCGATCTGGTGGCCGACGGTGAACACGGGGTCGAGCGCGCTCATCGGCTCCTGGAAGATCATGGCGACGCGCTTGCCGCGGATCGCACGCATCGACCGTGTGCTGCAGGAGGCGAGGTCCGTTTCGCCGAGCATGATCGAACCGTCGATGCCGGCCAGATTGTTCGGCAACAGACGCAGGATCGACAGTCCGGTGATCGTCTTGCCGCAACCGCTTTCGCCGACGATGCCGACGCGTTCGCCCGGGGCAATATCGAAGTCGATTTTCCGGGTCGCCTGCCAGACGCCTTGGGCAGTCTTGAAGCGAATGCCGAGGCCACGCACCGACATCAACGGTTGCGACGAGGCAGCCGTTGCCGGTTTCGATTGTGCAAGAGTTGCGGCCTGCATCATCGCGGCGCGCAATGGGTCGCGGCGGCCACGCTGCCGGTTTCGGCAACGCGCAAGTGTGGCAGGGGCATCCCATTCTCCCGAAGCGTAGGCCGCGTCTTGCGCGGCTTCTTAGTTCGCAAAGGATCGCGCGTGGGTGCGCGCCCGGCAAGCGGAATTTTTATTCCGTGTGTCAGAATGATATCGGCAACTGTGCGGCGGTCGCGGTCCTCGAATGCGATCCTGTCGCGTGGCATTGCCTCCTTCGCTCTTGCTCAAGCTTCTCATTGCGTTCAGAACGCTATCTGGAACAAGCAAGAACAGGATGGAAACGGAGTCCGCGCATGAACTGGAAGCCCGAGTTTGACGAACTGAACCGGCGCAAAGCCTTTGCACTCGAAATGGGCGGCGCGGACAAGGTCAAGCGGCAGCGGGATTCAGGCCGGCTCACCGTCCGCGAGCGAATCGACAAGCTCGTCGACAAGAACAGCTTCCAGGAGACCGGAACAATCTCCGGCCTCGGCGAGTACGAGCCCAACGGCGATTTGAAGACGGTGACACCGGCAAACTGCGTGTTCGGTCGTGCAAAGGTCGACGGCCGGCCGGTGGTGGTGGTCGGCGACGACTTCACGGTGCGCGGCGGTTCCGCCGATGCGGCGATCTCGGCGAAGCCGCTGATGGCCGAGGAGACGGCGAACGCGTTTCGCATTCCGATCATTCGCGTGATCGAAGGGTCCGGTGGAGGCGGATCGGTGAAGACGATCGAGACGCGAGGGGCGTCGAACCTGCCCGGCGGCGTCGGCGGCACGCGCGGCTTCTACTACATGACCGAAAATCTGGCGCAGGTGCCGGTGGTGGCGCTCGGGCTTGGCTCGGTCGCGGGACTTGGCGCAGCGCGGCTGGCGTCGAGCCATTACTCCATCATGACCAAGAAGTCGGCGATGTTCGTCGCAGGTCCCCCAGTGGTCGCGCGGCTCGGCCAGCCGCTGGAAAAGACCGAACTCGGCGGGTGGGAAATCCAGACGCGGGCGGGGGGCGTCGATCACGCGACGGAGACCGAGGAGGAGGCCTTCGAATGCGCGCGGCGTTTTCTGTCATATCTGCCGTCGTCGGTCTACGAGCTGCCGCCGACCATCGCCTGCAACGATGATCCGGAGCGCACCGACGAGGCGCTGATGAACGTCGTGCCGCGCAATCGTCGGCAGGTGTACAAGATGCGCACGATCATCGAGTCGGTTGTCGACAAGGGATCGTTCTTCGAACTGGCGCAGTACTTCGGTCGCTCCGTCATTGCCGGCCTTGCCCGGTTCGACGGCCGTGCGGTGCTGCTGCTTGCAAGCGATCCCTATCATTACGCTGGGTCGTGGACCGCTGACGCCTGCCAGAAAGTGGTGCGTTTCGTCGATCTCGCCGAGACGTTTCATCTGCCGGTGGTTTATCTTTGCGACTGCCCGGGCTTCCTGATCGGCCTCGAGGCGGAAAAATCTGCAACCATTCGACATGGCGTGCGCGCGATGGCGGCTCTGAACCAGTCAACAATCCCGTGGTGTACAGTGATCGTCCGCAATTCCTACGGTGTGGCAGGCGCAGCGCACCAGCCTGGCGGTCGGCTGTCGCTGCGCTATGCATGGCTGTCAGCTTCGTGGGGCTCATTGCCGCTGGAGGGCGGTGTCGAGGCAGCCTATCGCGCTGAGATCGAAGCGTCTGACGATCCGGCGGCCAAGCTGAAGGAGATCGAGACCCGTCTCGACAAGATGAAGTCCCCGTTCCGCACAGCCGAGAAGTTCTGGGTCGAGGAGATCATCGATCCGCGCAAGACCCGCTCGCTGCTCTGCGACTTTGCGCGGCTGGCGGAGCCCGCACGGACTCCGGGCAAGGTCCATTTTGCGATCCGGCCGTGAGCGGAGAGGGCGAGGGAAGGCGTGCATGACGGGCGCGAAGCTTTGACGCCAAACTTCGCCAGCGCTGAGGCGATTGCTGAAAAGATCATCGCCGATGTCGGCAAGACGATCGTGCTCGGCCTACCGCTCGGGCTCGGCAAAGCAAATCATATTGCCAACGCCCTGTTCGCGCGGGCGGTCGCCGATCGCTCGATCAATCTGAGGATCTTCACCGCACTGACGCTCGAGAAACCGCAGCCGTCGAGCGGCCTCGAAAAGCGCTTCATCGGTCCTGTGATCGAGCGGCTGTTCGGTGGGTATCCCGATCTCGCCTACGCCAAAGCGTTGCACGCGAACGCCTTGCCGCCGAACGTCGAGGTCAGCGAGTTCTTCTTTCTGGCCGGCCGATGGCTGGGATCGCCGGCTGCGCAGCAGAACTACATCTCGGCGAACTACACCCAGGCGTTCAACGATTTCCTGTCCCGTGGTGTCAATGTTGTCGCCCAGCTTGTGGCGTGCCGTGCCGTCGATGGCGCTCCGCGCTACAGCTTGAGCTGCAACACCGACATCACCGTCGACCTCCTGAAGGTTCGCCGCGCCGGCGGCGCGAATTTTAGGATGTACGGGCAGGTGAACTCCGAACTGCCGTTCATGCCGGGCGACGGCGATCTTCCTGCATCCGAATTTGCAGGTTTCCTTGAGGCGCCGGACGTCGAGTTTCCACTGTTCGCGCCGCCGGCCGAGCCGATCTCCGATCGCAAGTACGCGATCGGCCTGCACGTGTCAGGGCTAGTGCGCGATGGCGGCACGCTGCAGATCGGCATCGGCCAGATCAGCGATGCGCTGGCGCAGTCGCTGATTGTTAGGCATCGCGACAACGCGACCTTCCTGGACATCGTGAAAAGGCTGCAGAACGGCGCGGCGCCTGTTGCGTTCGAGTCGGGTCGCTTCGAGCAGGGTCTTTACGGCGTCAGCGAGATGTTCGTCGAGCCGTTCCTGAAGCTGATCGATGCCGGAATCATCAGGCGCGAGGTTGATGGGGCGCTGCTTCATGCTGCATTCTTTCTCGGGCCGAAAGCGTTCTATCGTGCGTTGCGCGAGATGCCGCCCGAGCAGCTGCGCCGCATCCAGATGAAAGCAGTCTCGTTCACCAACGATCTGCTGGAGGAGGCGGACGCCAAACGTCGCGCCCGGATCGATGCGCGTTTCGTCAACAACGCGATGATGGCGACGCTGCTCGGCGCCGCTATATCGGACGGCCTCGACGACGGGCGCATCGTCAGCGGGGTGGGCGGACAGTACAATTTCGTGGCGCAGGCGTTTGCGCTGCCAGGCGCGCGCTCGATTCTGACGCTGGAGGCAAGCCGCGGTTCGGGATCGAAGTCGGCATCGAATATCCGCTGGTCCTACGGACACCAGACGATCCCGCGACACCTGCGTGACGTGTTCGTGACCGAGTACGGCGTGGCGGATGTGCGCGGCAGGTCCGATTGCGAAGTGATCGCGGCGATGCTGGCGATTTCGGACTCGCGTTTTCAGGGCGAATTGGTGCGCGAAGCGAAGGATGCCGGCAAGCTTGCGAAGGATTTCGAAATTCCGGCCGCACACCGGGAGAATTTCCCCGAACGGATCGTAGAGGCGCTGAAGCCCTTCCGCGAGTCCGGGGTATTGCCCTCATTTCCGTTCGGTTCAGACTTCACGCCGGTCGAGCAGCAGCTCATTCCTGCGCTGCAGATGTTGCGGGAGGCTTCGGCGTCGCCGCTTGCGCTTACGAAGCTCTTGCTGAGCGGGCTTGGCGCAAGCGGAGCGCCGGATGAGGCGGCCCTGGCGCGCCTTGGCCTCGACAGGCCGCAAAGCCTGTCGGACCGGATCTACCGCGTGCTGGTCAGCGGCGCCCTCAGCAAAAGCTGAAGTGTCGGTGCGTTATCGCCCCTTGAACGCCGGCGGGCGCTTAGCGATGAACGCGGCCATGCCTTCGGAGCGGTCTTCGAGGGCGAACGTGCCGTGAAAGAGGTTGCGCTCGGCGCTGAGGCCTTCGGCCAACGTGGTTTCATAGGCGCGATTGACCGCTTCCTTGGCGGCGATCACGGCCGGCTGCGACATCGACGCGATCTTCTCGGCGACCGCGATCGCCTCGTCCATCAGCTTGTCGGCTGGAACGATACGGCTGACGAGACCTGCGCGCTCGGCCTCCGCTGCGTCCATCATGCGGCCGGTGAGGCAAAGGTCCATCGCCTTCGACTTGCCGACGGCGCGGGTCAGCCGCTGCGTGCCGCCAAGCCCTGGAATGGTGCCAAGCGTAATCTCAGGCTGGCCGAACTTCGCGGTGTCGGCGGCGATGATGATGTCGCACATCATTGCAAGTTCGCAGCCGCCGCCGAGCGCGAAGCCGCTCACCGCGGCGATGGTCGGCTTCCGACATTCGGCGACGCGGTAGCCGCCGACGGCAATGAAGTCCGCCTTGAACATGTCGATGTAGCCTTTCGGCTGCATTTCCTTGATGTCGGCGCCGGCAGCGAAGGCGCGCTCGTTGCCGGTGATCACGATGGCGCCGATCGCGTCATCGCTTTCGAAATCGTCGATTGCCCGGCCGATCTCCTTGAACACATCGAATGACAGCGCATTCAGCATCTTCGGCCGGTTGAGCTGCAGGATGCCGATCGCGCCCCGCCGTTCGAGGAGGATGTGTTGGTAAGCACTCATGTCCGTGATCCTGTTCGATTCCAGTTTCGGACCGGACTGTGCCTATTGCCGTCAGGGCCTGCAAGCCCGCACAACGGCAGGCCGTGCGAAGAGGTCGAGAGACAAGGCCGGACGGATCAGGTCATGAACATCCGGATGGCCGATCCAACAGTCAGCAGTGCGCCGAAAGCGACGAACAGCTTGCCGATCATCGAGGTCTGGGCCCACTTGGAATCGTCTTGCAACTCCGCCTGGCTGTCAGCGATCGACAATTGCATCAGCTTCGGCATCTGATTCGCTTCCCAGGCCGTACGATCGAGATCGTTGAACTCGTCAGCGGACACCAGCTCTACGCTCGGCTTGGGAGCTTCGGCCGGCGGTTGCGGCGCCGCAGTCTGCGCCGCTTCGCTGTTCACCGCCGTTGTGGCGGCTGCCGCGTCGAGCAGCTTTGCATGCGCATCGGCGACTGTCGGCGTCACCTTCTTGTCCGCCTTCTCCACCTTTGCGCGCTCGGAACTTGCCGTCTCGTCCTGCGCGGTTTGTCCTTCCTTGTTGGCGGCATCCTTACTGACGCGGGTGCGCTGCGACGCGCTCGCCTTGCGCGATTGCGCGCGTCGCGCGGTGCGGGACTGCGTCTTGGTGAATTTCTTCAGGGCGATGGGCTCGGCCGCCTTTTCCTGGGTGGCCTTCTCCTCGGTCGGCTGTGGATAGGTCGGCAGCGCGTTGGCGGCGACACCGTCGAGACTGGTCGTGCTGGATGGGCACCCTCGGGTGGAATCGCATGCATGAAGCGGCATTGCGGTCAGTGCAGTGAGGGCAGCAGCTGCCGCGATTCCGAGTGCCAAGCGCATTCTGGCCCTGTTGTTCATGGCAAGCTTCCCCAAATTCTGATCCCGCGACGAGATTGACCCCGGCGCCATGTCCTTAACGCGAGCGAAAGCGGGAAACATTTCGATCGTCTCGGGGCAAAAACGGGGCGGCCGCGCGTTCCCGGTAACTTCCGGGCCGCGGGCGTTCGGCCAAACCGCGGTGGGACCAGCAAATTTGCAGGAACTGCTGCTCCCAGCGTAACAAAGGCCGATTTGCGACGAAATGAGGAATTGAGCGCGCGTGCGCAAAGGTGAGGGCGAGTGGACGCAACTGATGCGGTCGGCCAATTCGGGCGACGGCGCCGCCTATCACCGCCTGCTTCTGGCGATCACGCCGGTGTTGCGGGCGACCGCGCAACGCGGGTTGGCGCGGGCGGGTCAGCCGACCGATCAATGCGAGGATATCGTGCAGGAGATCCTGCTTGCAGTGCACTTGAAGCGGCACACGTGGGATCCGTCGGCGCCCTTCGGCCCCTGGTTGTTCGCGATTGCCCGCAACAAGCTGATCGACGCGCTGCGCAAGCGCGGTCGGCGCGTGTTCGTCGATATCGACGATTTCGCGGAGACGCTGCCGGCTGAGCCTGCGCGTGAGCAACTGCCCGCGGCCGATATCAACGCACATATCGAGAAGCTGCCGCAGCGCCAACGCGAGGTGCTGCAATCGATCGCGGTCGAAAGCGCCTCGATCCGCGAGACAGCGGCAAAGCTTGCCATGAGCGAAGGCGCCGTGCGCGTCGCGCTGCACCGCGGGCTCGCCAATCTCGCAGCCAAGCTGCGGAGGGATTGAAGGATGGATACCAACGAGCTCGTGCGCAGTCTCGCGGCCGACCACGGCTGGCGCGCGCGACCGGTCGGCATGGTGCTGGCGGTGGCGCTTGTGGTGGCGTTGCCCGTGACCGCCGCGATGTTCATCATGGCGCTTGGCCTCCGTCCTGATTTCATGGCCGCGACCGGTCGCGCGTTCTTCATTCTGAAGTTCATCGTCACGGCTGCGCTCGCACTCGCCTGTCTCGCCCTCGCGCTGCGGCTGGTGCAGCCGGGTGCGCCCGTTCGCAACGCGTCCTGGCTACTTGCCGTGCCCGTCGGATTGCTCGCGGCGGGGATAGTGGCAGACCTCGCCTTGCCGCAAACCTCGGGCTGGACCGCAAGACTGATCGGGTCGAATGCGCGCGTCTGCCTGACGGCAATTCCGCTGCTGTCGCTGCCGCCGCTGATCGCTCTGCTGATCGGCCTTCGACGGGGGGCCGCGACGCGGCCGATGCTGACGGGGGCTTTAGCCGGCCTTGGTGCCGGCGCCATCGCAGCGACGTTCTATGCCTCACACTGCGCCGACGACTCGCCGCTGTTCGTCGCCACCTGGTACACGATCGCGTGGGCGCTGGTCGCGCTGATCGGCGCGCTCGCGGGCCGGTGGGTGCTGAGGTTCTAGAGCGCCGGCTCGCGTTTGCGGCTTGCGGATATTGCCCTTGGCTTGATGGCGCTTTCAACGGGTTGCGCTGCCAGCAGCGCGCGCCCGGCGGCGGTTACGACGACGATGGTCCCTCGCGCGCCGATGTTCTTGCGGGTGATCAGGCCTTGATCGATGGCGTCTTCCCACACAGTCAGTCGTGGACAGGACGTTTTCCAGGCATCGATCACTTCCGCATAGGTGCGCGGCTCGCGCGCCACCCATTGCACCAGATCGAACACCAGCGGATCGCATGTCGTCGTCATCGACGCCTCCGGCAAGTCATGCGGAAAATCTCGGGGCGATCAGCAGAAAGCTTCCGTGACCGATATAGTAAAACGCGATCGTCGTGACGATGCGATTGGCCCATAGTCGGTATTGTCCGTCGCTCATCGCGCCGAGCACGCGGGTCGAAAGGCTTGTGCCGACGGCGGAAGCCACGACGGCGAGGGTCGCCACCACCGGATCGAGCATGCCTGCCTGCTCAACGATGCCGCCGAAATAGAGGAGCTTGGCGGCGTGCCCGAATACCTGACACGCGGCCTTGGTTGCGACGATCTCGCGCCGGTCCATGCGTCCGCCACCGAGGAAGAACGTATCGAGCAACGGCCCCGAAACACCGGTCATCAATAGCAGCGTCATGCAGATGACGCCATAGGCCGCGCATTGCAGCGGATTTGTCGGATCAGGCTGGAAGCCCGCTGGCGTCAGCCGTGCGAGGAAGGGCGTGACCCCCAGCAAAAGCAGGGCTGCGGGCTTCTCCGGAACGTAGCGCGCAAACGACCAGATCGCGAGGACGACGACGCAGCCCACGACATACGCCAAGGCCGGCCGCCAGCGGATATATCGCCACCACAGCAGGCCGCGCCAGCCGTTGGAGGCCATCTGCGTCACCGCGTGGAGCACCATGGCTTGCGGCAAGGGCAGGATCGCCAGGAGAACGCCGATCAGGATCATGCCCCCCGCCATGCCGAAAATGCCGGACAGGAAGGACGTCGCCACCATGATCAGGCAAACGACGGCAACGAGCAGTGGACTCATGATCGGTCTCCGCCCACTTGATGAACCCGTTTGCCGCGCGGCGCAAACTGGTTTAACAAGGTCTCAGCATCAGCTTTTTTAATGGTCGACCATGCGCCGGCTTCCGTTTCTCAATGGCGTCAAGGCATTCGAAGCGGCGGCGCGAACCGGCAGTTTCGCCAGGGCGGCCGACGAACTGCATGTCACGCCTGCGGCGGTCAGCCGGCTGGTGCATCTGCTGGAGGAGCGGATCGGCACTGAACTGTTCGAGCGCAAGGCCAACCGGCTCGCGCCGACGCCGGCAGGGCAGGCCTACCAGGCAGGACTGACACCGCTGTTCGATGCGCTCGCCAACCTGACGTCGCAGGTGTCCGCGATGACGACGACGCGCGTGCTGACCGTCGGCGTCGGGCCGACCTTTGCGATCCGCTGGCTCATCCCGCGCCTTGCCGACTTTCAGAAGGTCGCGCCCGAGATCGAGGTGAGGTTTACGACCGGAGGCGTGGCAGCTCCCTTCAGCGATGACTGGACCTGCGGCATTACACTCGGCGACGGCGCGTGGCCGGGGCTTGTCTCGGAGCGGCTGTTCGCAGCCGATCTCACTCCGGTCTGTGCGCCGACGCTGGCGCGACGGCTGAAGCAGCCGGAGGATCTCCGATCGGCAACCCTCTTGCGGGTCACGCATGCGCGCGACGACTGGCCGCGCTGGATCAAGGCGTCAGGGCTGTCGAAGCTGTCGGCGAAGGGGCCCGAGTTCGAATACTACGGTCAGGCGCTGCAGGCGGCGCTGGACGGCGTCGGCGTCGCCATGGGCATCAGCCCTTACATAGACGACGATCTCCGCGCCGGAAGGCTGGTCGCGCCGTTCAGGAAGAGCATCCCGAAAGGCATGCACTGGTACCTCATCTATCGCGACGCGCGTCGCGACGAACCGGGATTCGACGCTTTCCGAACATGGATCGTTCGGACAGCGGGCAGTGCGTGCTTATGAGACTTCGCGCACCTGCTGCATCCTGTGAAAACGCAGGATCTGCTGCGCCGTGGATGGCTTCAGCCGCTCGTAGCTGACCTTGGTGAATGATTCATCCGTACTCTGCGGCCCCTGCAGGCCGACGCGCATGTCGAAAATGGCCTTCAAGGTCGACCACGAGAAATCGAGCACCTTCGCAAGTACCATCACGCCTTCGGACCGGGATCCGGCCATCATGCTCTCGACGGTGACGAACGGGAGGCTGGTCAGGCAGGCAATGGCGGCGTTTGTCTCGTTGAACCTGCTTTCACGGGCGAACTGCGCGACCTGCGCCTCATCAAGCCGGCTCGCTTCGTGCAGCCTGCCGACGTGCAACTGTGCGGCCATGACGTCAATGTCATCAGCGGCGGAGCGAATTTGCGCGTTTGCCACAACTCGCCGGACTGCTGCGTCGATCGCCTCGCGGGCATCGGGATGGACGGCGCGCAGCTTCTCACGCACGGCAGCGGATGCTCTGGCGATCAGCTTCAGCAGGTGATGCCGCGGGATGCTCGTACGCGACCCGACACAAGTCGCCAGGTCATCGTTGCCCTCGGCTCGTTCGACGAGCCTCGCATAGCCCGCCTCGGAGAATTCCGCTCCGGGATTGGAGGCCGCCGACATGACAACCCGCGTGTCGCCGCGCTCGACCAGCACGTCGGTGACCAGGCCGCTGAGCCGCAGTCGCGTGGATATCGCCAGCAGATGTGCCTGGCTCTTGGTGCGTGCGTTCTCGATCAGGGCATTGTCGTCGAGCCTGGTCGATTGGCTCAGCACTGGAGCCGCGATCTCGATGAGGTCATCGAACGCAAGCGCATGCACGATGCGCGGCGGCGCGGCCGGGTGCGACGCCAGCCGGCTCGCCAGCAACGCTCTGGCCGAGACTTCGATGTTTTGCGCGAGCGTCGTGAGCACGTCGTCGAACAGCGCGAGCGTATCGTCCGAATGGTCGCTATTGCCGGCGAAGAACAGGTCGGTGACGCCGCGGAGCAGCGCCGCGCGGTGCGCCTCCTTGCCGCGCATGAGGGCTTCGTCGAGTTCATCGAGCAGTTGAGCAGGGAAGGCGCTTGATCGTTTTGGCATGGAGGGCTGCGTCGAAATCCGAGAGGTTAGACAGTCAACCTCGGGCAGAAAGCCTTTCCTTTTCGTATCGAGCGCCGCGCGCTCCGCATGGGCGCGGCAGACGCGGTTAAGTCCAAGTTAAGGTGTTTAATTACCTTTGCCGCTTATTCTGATACTCTTGCTCTTGGCTCCCAACCAAGGGCACCTTGCGTGCGCTGAGTCACGGAACCGCTGCGGCGATTCCGATCAATTGAGAAGATTTTTTCCATTGTCGATCGAACCTGTCGGAAAAACGCCGCGACCAACCATGCGAGCCGGGCGTTGAGCGCAAATCTTGCGGCATCGGACGAGGTCCTGATTTCACGGATCGCCAATGGCGACCGGCTCGCCATGCAGGTGCTGTATGGGCGGCACCATGTGCGAGTTTATCGTTTCGGGCTCCGGCTCGTGCGGAACGAACAGGTCGCGGAGGATCTCATCAGCGAGGTTTTTCTCGACGTGTGGCGACAGGCCGGAAAGTTCGAAGGGCGTTCCACCGTCTCAACCTGGCTGCTGGCGATAACGAGGTTCAAGGCGCTGTCCGCTCTTCGCAAGAGGAAGGACGCGGAGCTTGACGACGAGACTGCGGCCGCGATCGAGGATCCGTCGGACGATCCGGAGGTCACGGCCCAGAAGACGGATACGGGGAGGGTTCTGCGACAGTGCCTGGCGGCGCTGACGCCGGACCATCGGGAAATCATCGATCTGGTCTACTACCACGAAAAGTCTGTGGAGGAGGTGGCCGAGATCGTTGGTATTCCGGAGAACACCGTGAAGACGCGGATGTTCTATGCGCGCAAGAAACTGGCTGAGCTGCTGAAGGCAGCCGGCGTCGAGCGAGGTTGGCCATGACTGCTCTGAGCAAGGTTCCGGACATGCCTCCCGAGGAGGTCGAGGCTCTGCTGCCCTGGCATGCCGCCGGAACGCTGAGTGCGCGCGATGCGCGGCGGGTCGACGAGGCGCTGGCCCGTGATCCAAAGCTCGCAAAGCAGTACGCGGTGATCCAGGAAGAGTTCGCCGAGACCATTCATCTCAACGAAAGCTTGGGCGCGCCTTCGTCGCGGGCCATGCAACGCCTGTTTGCCGGCATCGACGCGGAGCCCGAACGGAAGCCTCCGGCTTCGTCGGTCTTCGGCGCGCGCATTGCTGAGTTCTTCGCAAGCCTCTCGCCTCGCACGCTTGCATATTCGGCCGCTGCAGCCGCAATCGCACTGCTGCTGCAGGCCGGCATCATCGGCGCGGTCTTGATGAGGCAGAGCCAGAGCAATTTCCAGTCGGCGGCCTACGAAGGCCAGGTCGACGGCGGTACCCGCGTCCTGGTTCGCTTCACGCCGGACGCGCGGATGTCGGACATCACCCAGTTCCTCGACAGCTACCATGCGTCGATCGTTGCCGGTCTGAAGGGCGGGATGTTTCGCATTCAGTTCGGCGACCAGCGGATGACGAAGGACGAAGCCGCGGACCTGATCAAGAAGGTTGAACAGGACAAGATCGTCAGCTTCGTCGCTCCAGCGCAGTAGCCGGCTGGTAGACGCGGGAGCGCAGAGGTCACGATGGCCAGCGATTGCGGAGCCGAGGCGACGTCGCGTCGTTCAGTGCGGCATGCTGGTCCTGTCCTGACAACCTTCGTCGCAGCCACGATCGCGACGGCCATAGGTGCAAGCATCGGCTTCGCGCAGACGGCTCCGGGCGTAGCGCCATCGATTCCGAACATACCGCGTCTGACGCCGCTCACGCCTTCGGTGCCGCCGCGATTGGGACCGGTTGGGCCGGCTGCCTCCGGCCCCACAGCTCCGGGAGCGACCATTCCACGGCCGACTGGTGCACCGGCTGGGTCGCCGACCTTCGGTCCAGGTGCGGCTCCGGCACCGGCGACGATTCCCGGCGCAACGCCAGCGCCAAGAGCCGCTTCCATCCCGACACGCCACGTCGATCCTCGGCCACCCGATACATTGGTCGGTCCGGCGCAATCGGGCTTTTCGTTCGGCTCAAACCCGAACTGCAGTTCTTACCGGAATTTTGAAGGGTTCGGCGGAAGGCCTTGCTCGCAAAAAGCAAAACGCGTTGTGAGGCCGGGCGGTGGCGCCGGCAATCGCCCGCCTGCGGCGGCCATCGCCAAGAGGGCTGCTCCGAAGGGGGGCGGACCGGTTGTCGTCGCATCGAACGACTTCGTGCCGAACGAGATCATCATCGAGGTCGATGGCGCGGTGACGGAAGGCCAGGCGATTGCACTTGCGCAACGTCATCGTCTCACGCGGCTGGAATCGCAGAATTTCCCGCTGATCGGCGCGACCATGTTCCGATGGCGCATTCCGGACCGCCGCTCGATCGATGTGGTGGCGCGACGGCTGATGGCCGACGGCAGCGTGCGATCCGTGCAGCGCAACTATCGCTTCACATTGCAGCAGGCGGCGAGCGCGAAAGGTGATCCCGCACAATATGCCGTCGGCAAGCTCTACCTCGCCGACGCACATGCAGTGACGAAGGGCGACGAGGTCCGTATTGCCGTCATCGATTCCGGCATCGACGTGGCGCATCCCGAACTCGCCGGGGTGGTTGCCGGAACTTACGACGCGCTTCGCGCGACGGAAGGCCCGCACGCTCATGGCACCGGCATCGCCGGCGCAATTGCAGCGAGGTCGCGGTTGCTCGGCAGCGCCCCCGGGGCGCGGTTGCTGGCGATCCGCGCCTTCGGCGCCACGGTCAGCGGCGCCGAAAGCACCTCGTTCGTCGTACTGAAGGGCCTCAATTACGCAGTCGAGCACGGTGCGCAGATCGTCAACATGAGTTTTGCGGGGCCGAATGATCCGCTGCTCGAGCGCGGGCTGGCGGCAGCCGCCAAGCGCAACATCGTATTGATCGCGGCCGCCGGCAACGCCGGCCCGAAATCACCGCCGCTTTTTCCCGCCGCCGATCGCAACGTGATTGCGGTCAGCGCTACCGACTCAGCGGATAAGCTGTTCGCAGCTTCGAACCGCGGCAACCATCTTGCTCTTGCCGCCCCGGGCGTCGATCTGCTGCTGCCGGCGCCGGACGAAAAGTATCAGGTCGCCTCCGGCACTTCGTTCGCGGCCGCGTATGTGAGCGGGCTCGCAGCACTGATCATCGAACGAAATCCGGGCGCCGGGCCCGACCTCGTGCGCCGGATCCTGACCGACACGGCCCGGGACCTCGGACCCAAGGGCAAAGACGATCAGTTTGGTGCCGGGCTCGCAAACGCCCTGGCTGCGGCTCAGGCTGCCCGGTCCGTGACCGCCGGCGCAGCTTCGCGTTCGATCGAACTTCCCAGCGGAAATCGCTGACAAATCGGCGATTTTTTGCCCGCCGACTTTCTTTGAGAAAATTTTGAAGGCTGTTGAACCTGGGTCCCGGGTGCCATGACCAATTGAGGCGAGGGAGCCCAATCCCCTCCCAGAAAGGCTGTGTTCGGCGCGAGCGCCCATCCACCCCAAGCGCCAATACGGCTGGCCCGTCCGGTTGTCCCCCCGGACGGGCCTTTTCGTTTTGTGACGCGGTGGGTTGAACCTTAAGCCGCGCTTTCGCGACGTATGACACGGTGGAGTGTTTGAACCGTGTGCGGTTCGTCGTGGAAGGGACATCCATGCACCGTTGGAAGTTCTGGGAATGTGCCGCGAGCGTCGGCTTGCTCGCGGTATTGGTACTTTTCCCGGCACAGGTGTCTTTCGCTCAAGCGCTCGGACCACCCTCCGACCCGATCGCTAGGCAGGCTTTTGAGGTGCTCGACAAGCACTGCGCCCGCTGCCATCAGGAGGGCCGGCTGATCAACCGCGACAGGCCCGCCAAGAATTTCGGCAACATCCTGAAGCTTGATGAGATGGCGGCAAGTCCGCACTACGTGCTGCCGGGCAATGCGCTCGGTTCGAAACTGTTTCGTCAGATCGCCGACCGCGAAATGCCCTACGATGTGGCCTATGAGGGCGACACGCGCTATCCGCACGTCACCGCCGATGATCTGCAGGCGCTGGAGCGCTGGATCGTCTCACTCGGCACACGTTCCGCTGCAACTTGCGCCAATCGCGCCGTCGTCACGCCCGCCGCGATGGCAAACCTCGTGATGTCTGATCTCGAACGGCAGCCGGCTGAGCGGCGCGCCACCACGCGTTACCTGACCCTGACGCACCTCGCCAATAGCTGCGCGGGCGCGAACGCAATGAAGGTCTACCGGCAGGGAGCGATCAAGCTTGTCAACTCGCTCAGCCGGTCGGCGAACATCGTGAAAGTCGAGACCATCGATGCCGATGCGTCGATCTTGCGTCTCAACCTCGCAGACATTGGCTGGACCACGTCGGACTGGGAAACTGTGCTGGCTGCCTATCCCTACAACATGCAACCCGCAGGCCCATCGAGTGTGACGATCGCGGCGGCGACGCAAACGCCAATTGCGATCGTGCGCGCGGACTGGTTCGCCTATGCAGCCTCACAGCCACCGCTTTACGACGACCTGATGCGACTGCCGAACAGCCTCACCGAGCTCGCGCGCGAGCAGGGCGTGAATATGGAAGCGAACATCCGCAGCTTCGTCGCGCAGCGCGCCGGCTTCCAGCGTTCCGGTGTCAGCCAGAACAACCGCATGATCGAGCGGCACACGGCGCCCGGTGGATACCTGTGGACCTCGTACGATTTCGCGGCCAATCGCGGCAACCAGAACCTGTTCGCGTTCCCGCTCGGGCCGGGGCCGGACGGATTCCAGCACGATGGTGGCGAGACGATCTTCAGCCTGCCGAACGGGTTTCAGGCCTACTATCTCAGCACAGCGACCGGTGGGCGTCTCGACAAGGCGCCGACGGCGATGGTGCGCGATCCGTCGCGAAAGGATTTTGCCGTCACCAATGGCGTCTCCTGCATGGGTTGCCACGATCAGGGATTGCGCAGGGCACGCGACGAGGTGCGTGACGTCGTGCTCGGATCAAAAACGTTGCCGCGCGACATCCGCGACAAGGTGGAAGCACTGCACCCACCCCAGATGCGGATGGATGCGCTGATAGCAGCCGACATGAAGCGCTTTACGGAAGCCATGCTGGCGGCCGGCCTGGATCCCGCGCTGAAACTCAATGGAGTCGAGCCAATCAACGCGCTGGCGAAGCGCTATGAACACGACATCGACCTCGCAGCGGCGGCGGCTGAGCTCGGCATCGACAAGGCGAAAATCAAGTCGTCGTCAGCAGACCAGAAATTCTATCCGTTGCTGCGCCGGCTGGAGCAGGGGGTCGTTCCGCGCGATCAGTTCGAGGTCAGCTATCGCGAGCTGGCGGAAGCCATGACGGATCAGAAGATCGTCCGGCTTGCGGGATTTCGCGCCCGGGAACGATTGCCCGAAGCGTCGCGCACTGACGAGCTGTCGCTTACTTCGGATGCGGATTTCTATCGACCGGGTGACGGACCGGTGTTCACCATCGTTTCGCCGCGCGATTGTTACCTGACGCTGACCAATGTCGATGAGAAGGGCGAGGGTACTGTTTTGCTGCCGAACCGCTTTCAGCAAGACAATTTGATACGCGCAGGTTCCCCGATCCGGTTTCCGGGATCCAATGCACCGTTTCAATATCGCACGAAGGACAAAGGCGTGGAGAACATCGTCGCCGTCTGCAGGGTGCGATCCGGCGACAACGATGGCATCACGCATGACTTTTCGCGGGAGGCGTTCACCTCGGTGCCGAACTACACGCGGGCCGTCGGACGTGCGCTGGAGGTGGTGCCCGCCGGCGCAGCCGCAACAGGCTCGTCGTCGCCCGCGCCGACCAGCGCGCCGAACGCTGCGGAAAGGCTGCAAGGTCCGCCGCACGCGCCCGGCGCGCGTCAATCCTTCCGTGCGGCTATCCAGGTGACGGTGCGATAGGATCGCCTGCAGGTGCGGTCTTGCCGCGCGGCGCTACCGTCTCTTGGCCGTTTCTGCCGTGGAGCTTGCCGATGCTCCCCGCTGACCTGAAGAACTGCCGCGAGCTTGCTTGAGGGACGCGAGCAGCTGTCGCGCGGCCGTCAGGTCCGCCGTGTTCGCGGCTGCCGCGAATTGTTCGACGACCGGCTGCAGAAGGCTTCTTGCTGCGTCCGATTTGCGTTGATCCGCCCAAAGCGCCGCCAGATCAACCGCAGTGCGCAGTTCGCATGCGCGCGCCCCCTGACGCCCGCTCCATTCGAGCGACTGCGCAAAGCAGGATTCGGCCTCATCTCGCATCGGCGGTGCCATTGCGAGCAGGACGCACCCTTTCACGCGCAACAGCTCCGGCATGTGCGAAAGCGCTTCGTTCGCTTCGGCCTGCCGGATCGTCTCGTCGATCAGCGCAAGCGCTTCGGCATGGCGCCCAACCGCCGTCAATCCCTGGACAAGCGCGATATTGAACGTCGGGGTCAACAGTTCGTAACGCAACGCATGGAGCTTCTCCAGGCCTTGCTGCAAGCTCTCGATCCCGCCCATCGCGTCGCCGCGATGGATCGCGAGCTCACCTTTGAAACCGAGTGCGACCGCAAGAAATGGTGCCATGGAATAAGTCTCGGCATGAGACATGAACCAATCGATGTGCGCTTCGGCCTGGTCGAGATCGCCGGCCCAGAGCAAGATCGAAACAGCCCAGATCAGCGCGACGGAAAGCGTCACCGGCTGCTCCAAGTCCGCGGCGTCTTCGATGGTTCTGCGCGCCCGTTCCAGCGCGGCGGCCGGGTGTCCTTGCAACCACAGCGTTCTTGCCAACGTTGCTTCGGCGACCTTGTGATGATCGAAGCCGAGGTAAATCGTGCTGGTATGCGGCGAGTCCAATCCACGTTCTAACGCAGCCTCCAGCTCGGCACGGGCGTTGTCGAGGTCGCCCATGTGACTGAAGGAGATCCCCAGCAACGAGAGCGCGAGGGCCACAATTGTAGGATCCGGGTCGTCCTTGGAGATCAATGCGCCGCGCATGGCATACCGCAGGGCCGCCCTGAAGTCTCCGGTTCGCAGATGAAACATGTGCAGCGGTCCCAGCAGCTGCAGTTGATTATGGGTGTCGCCACGCTGTTCGGCGATCGCGAGGCTCCTGATCAGCGCCGCACGCGCGTCTTCGCTTTCGCCGTGCGCGAACATCGACGACAGCCCCAACGCTGCCTGAAGATGCATCTCCTCGGACTGCGAGCGGCTGGCGTCGTTGAGCGCGAGGATCGCCCGCTCCGACCAGCGGTGACATTCAGTCAGCAAAGACATCTTCAAGAACACCGGAACGGCGGCGGCGGCGAGTCCGACGCCGATTTCGGTGTCGCCGCTCTCGCCGAAGCACCACTCCAGGGCTGCACGTATATTGCCAAGGTCGGCGAGGTTCGGCGCACGCTCGTTGGTGGTCGTCAGGGGTGACCGGTCGACGTCCGTCCGCTCCAGCGATCGCCGGCAATAGTTCGCGTGACGCGCCGCCAGGCTGGGGATTTCAGTATCGTCAGTGGCAATGCCCAGGGCATAGGCGCGCGTCATATCCAGAAGCCGATAACGCATCGCTGGTCCGATGCGAGTGGTCGCAACCATTGATTTGGCGACGAGGCTGTCCAGCGCGCCAAGGACAGCCTGCTGATCGATGGTGGCGCTGGTCACAACGTCCCGCACCGCTTCGAGCGTAAAGGTGCCGACGAACACGGCGAGCCGTCGAAGCACAACCCGTTCAGTCTCGGACAACAGCCCATAGCTCCAGTCCAACGTGGCCTGCAGGGTCTTTTGGCGTGGCGGTGCGGTGCGCTGGCCGAGCCAGATCAGAGTCAGGCGCTCGTCGAGAAGCGTTGCGATTTGCTGCAGCCCATAACCTTCAACCCGACCAGCGGCCAGCTCGATTGCGAGCGCCAAACCGTCGAGCCGTCGGCAGATGTTCGCGACTGTCGCGACGTCCGCATCGCTAAGCTCCAGCCGAGCGCCGCTGGCCGCCGCACGCTCCACGAACAGTTGCACGGCTGGGAACGCCAGCGCCGCCGCCGCCGTGAGCTGGCTATCGGCTGGCGGGACGGCGAGCGGCGCCAGCCGGTGGATCTGCTCGCCCTTGACTCTGAGCGCTTCGCGGCTCGTCGCCAGGATATGAACCTGAGGCGCGGCGAGGAATATTCGCTCAGCCAAAGCTGCCGTGGCGTCGATGACATGTTCACAATTGTCAAAGATCACCAGCATCCGCTTGTCGCGCAGATATGCGATCAGGCTGGGCAGTGGATCGTCGGACTGCACAGGCAGCCCCAGCATTGCGGCGAGCGAGCTGGCCACCAGTTTCGGATCGTTCAGGGCGCTGAGATCGACGAAAGTGACGGCGCCGGCGAACGTCTCCAGCAACTCATACGCGACCTCAACGGCGACGGTGGTCTTGCCGACGCCGCCGGAGCCGACGATTGTCACGAAACGCGATGTGGTCAACTGTGCCGAGAGCGCGCGGACGCCGTCTGCGCGCCCGAACATCCGCGTGGACCGTGCGGGCAAATTGGCGCGGGGGACATTCGCGATATCTGATGCCGCGATCTCGGGGGCCGCCGCCACCGAAATCGGCGCCACGAAGCAGTAGCCGCGGCCGGCCAGGGTGGTGATGTAACGGGCGCCGTCCTTCCCATCGCCGAGCGCCTTACGTAGCTTTGCCATATGAAAGCGCAGACTGCCTTCTTCGACCGTGACATCGGGCCAGACCTGAGCCATCAGCTCGTTCTTGCTGATGACTTCGTTGGGACGGGATATCAGGGCGATCAACGTATCGAGCGTTCGCGCGCCGAGTTCGACGGGCACACCTTCCTTGGTCAGTAGCCGCTCGCTGGTGCTCAGGCAGAACGGGCCAAAGCCGATCGCGTCTGCGGTCGCCGTTGCCGTCTTCATTGAGCGAACTTTCGCCACTGCATTGCTTGTAGCCCTGGTCAAAAAGAAGGTTGTAGCGAAGCTGCGGGGGAGCCGCTTCTCTCATGCGCCGCTGGAAAGATAACCACACAATGCTTTGATTTGGCCGCTGATTTTCGCCTGCGGGCGGCTCACCTTTTTCATTAAATAGAGACAGATCCTGAACCGCAGGCGGCTCTGTCGCGCGGCTTTCCTGCCACGTCCCGCCGCGTCCCGCAGTCGGCCGCGCGTCTTGGGCCGTGCGAGAGACTTCGCTTTCTGCGACCGGTTTCGGGCTCATCTCCGACTGCTAACAACCGCTCACAAGCGATAACGGGCGGTTTCCTCAATCCTCTGCTTGGGTGTCGTCGATCGCCAAGGAGGATGTTATCCATGACGGCTTCGTCAAAAGGCACGGCGCTGGTAACTGGTGCTTCTTCCGGCATTGGCGCTGTCTATGCCGATCGATTGGCGCGGCGAGGTCACGACCTCATTCTGGTCGCACGCCATCGGGAACGCCTCGACGCCCTGGCAACGCGGCTGACGCGGGAAACCGGCCGTTCCGTCCAGGTCGTCGCCGCCGATCTGAACGACAAGGGGGAGCTCGCAGGTGTGGAGCAGATCCTGCGCGGCGACGCCAGCATCACCATGCTGGTCAACAATGCCGGCATCGGCGGAGTCGGGCCGCTGCTCGAGTCTGACGTCGACAAAATGGAGCAGACGATTGCGCTCAACGTCACTGCGCTGATGCGGTTGACCTACGCGGTGGTGCCGTCGTTCGTACGGCAGGGGGGAGGCGCCATTGTCAATATCGCATCGATCGTCGCGATTGCGCCGGAGCTTCTGAACGGCGTTTATGCCGGAACGAAAGCGTTCGTTGTGGCGTTCGGCAGGTCCCTCCACAAGGAGCTTGCCGACAGCAACATTCACATTCAAACGGTTCTGCCTGGAGCGACCGAGACCGATTTCTGGGAAAAGGCCGGAACGCCGGTCGGGAAACTCGCGAGCGCCACCGTGATGAAAACCGATGCGATGGTCGATGCGGCGTTTGCCGGCTTCGATCAAGGCGAACTGATCACCATTCCGTCGCTGCCGGATGTCGCCGACTGGGCGGCTTACGAGGCCGCGCGGCAGAAACTGATCCCGAGGCTCTCGCTCAGTTCTCCGGCGGCGCGCTACCGGGTGGCACAGACTTGAAACGAGACCGGCTCGCGGCGCCCGCGCCGAAAACTGCCACCACGTCCTGCATATCACGTTTCTGAACGGTGCAACCCATGACGCTCTTCGTGCTTGCCTATGCGGCCGGTCTGCTGACGATCGCGACCCCCTGCATCCTTCCGATCGTGCCCTTCGTCCTGGTGCGGGCGGGCCAGCCTTTCAGGCGGGGCAGCTTGCCATTGCTCATCGGTCTCGCCCTGACCTTTGCAGCTGTCGCGAGCCTCGCTTCGGTCGCGGGAGGCTGGGCCGTGGACGTGAACAGGTACGGCAGGAGCGTGGCGCTTGCGGCCATGGCACTGTTCGGACTGGCGATGCTATTTCCCGCGTTGGCGGTGTGGATGATGGCCCCGTTCGTATCGCTCGGATCATGGCTGTCTGGACGCGCTGGACAGCATCTCAAGGAGAAGGAGGGGGCAGCCGGTTCGTCGATCCTGCTTGGTGTTGCCGCGGGTCTGCTTTGGGCGCCTTGTGCCGGGCCGGTGCTCGGATTGATCCTGACGGGTGCCGCACTACGGGGACCGAGCATCGAGACGGCGCTTCTGCTATTGACGTATGGACTGGGAGCGGCGACATCGCTCGGCGCTGCGATGCTGTTCGGCCGCCGTGTGCTGGCTTTCACCAGGCAATCGGCACGATGGGACGATTGGTTTCGACGCGTTCTCGGCGCCGCCATCGTGACGGGCGCCGTAACCATCTGGCTCGGTGCCGACACGGGCCTGCTCACCCGCTTGTCGTCGGCCAGCACGAACAGTCTGGAACAAGGATTGATCGCGGCCCTGCGTGGCGCTCCGGTATCCGCGACTGCCCGGGCAGACGCCGCCGCCACTTCAGGTGTTACATTGCCTGCGCCGCTTAAATCCTTGTTCGAGGCAGGTCCGTGGCTGAACACACAGCTTCGGCCCGACGAGGTCCGCGGCAAGGTCGTTCTGGTGAATTTCTGGACGTATTCCTGCATCAACTGCTTAAGGACGCTCCCCTACCTCCGTGCCTGGGCCCAGAAGTACAAGGATCGCGGGCTCGTCGTGGTCGGAGTGCACACCCCCGAGTTTGCGTTCGAGAAAGATGTCGCCAATGTGCGCAAGGCGTTGGCTTCGCTTGGCGTCGGCTATCCAGTCGTCATCGATAACGACTTTACAGTCTGGCGCGCCTTCAACAATCAGGCATGGCCGGCGATCTATTTCGTCGGTGCCGACGGCCGGATACGCGATCACGCGATTGGTGAGGGCAACTACGATCAATCGGAACGGCTGATCCAAGAGCTTCTGTCCGAAACGACCACTGGAACAGCCGCCAAGGATCTCACGGGCATTCGGGGCGAAGGCGCGCAGGCGGCGCCGGACGTACGCAATCTGCGTTCGGCGGAAACCTACGTCGGTTATAGGCACGCCAGCAACTTCGCTTCACCCGGCGGCATCAAGAGGGATACGCCCAGCCGCTACCGCGCGGCATCCGTGCTTTCGCTCAACCGATGGAGCGTGGAGGGCGACTGGACGATCGGCGGCGAGTTTGCGACGCTAAACGAGGCGCGCGGCCGTGTCGCCTATCGGTTTCACGCGCGCGACCTTCACCTCGTCTTGGCTCCTGCCGCTCAAGGCCAGTCCGTGCGTTTTCGCGTGACGATCGACGGCGCGCCACCGGGCGCAGACCATGGCGTCGACGTGGACGCCGAAGGCTACGGACGTGTTGAGGAGGAGCGTCTGTATCAGCTCGCCCGGCAAGCGGGGCCTGTGAAGGAGCATACGTTCGAAATCGAATTTCTCGACCCCGGCGTTCGCGCCTATGCTTTCACGTTCGGCTAGCATTTCGGTCCGGTCGCCGGATGGCGCAATCTCACGCCCTCACGCAGGCGCTTCAAGCCGGCCGATGTGGAATCGCGCGAACTTCTGCGCCGGCATCGGCTTGGCGAACATGAATCCCTGAATCAGGTCGACGCCCAGCTCGCGCATGACCAGAAAGTCGTCGCGGTTCTCGACGCCTTCGGCGACGGTACGCGCGCCGGAACTTTGCGCGAAATCGACGATCTGCCGGCACGCGGCCCGTCGTAGCCGATCGTCGGCGCAACCGGAGACGAAGGTCTGGTCGAGCTTGACCTCGACGAACGGAAACTCGTCGGCCTCGATCAGCGTTGGCCACTCCTCGCCGAGATCGGCGATCGAAATGCCAATGTTGTGGAATCGCAGGGTGCGTGCCAGCTCGTTGCTGAACGACAGGTCCTCGGCGATTTCTGCACCGTTCATTTCGACGATCAGCCCGTCGAACGCGGCGTGTTTCGGCAGCATCTGACAGAGAAGCTGGGCCGCACCGAGATTTCTGAAGAATGACAGCGGCAGATTGATCGCGATCTGGATCCGCCCGTGCTTGGTGACGAAATAGCGCCAGTCCTGCAGTGCCCGGGCGATCACGAATTTGGAAAGAGCCTGGAAGTTCGGATCCGTTTCCGCGGGTACGAAGTATGCCGGTGGCACGATTCCCCAGGTGGGGTGCCTTAGGCGGACCAACGCCTCCGCGCTATGCAGCGCAAGAGTTTTGCTATCGAGCTTCGGCTGATACCACAGCTCGAGCCAGCCGGCCTCGAGCGCTTCGGCGGCATCGACTGGAGGAGCAGGCGGCGCTTCAACGGGAATGAAATCGGACACGGCGCCGCGCAAATCGCGGTCGCTGAAAGGGGTCTTCAGCACAGGCAGCATCGAGAGTCGCAGTCCTTCGCCGTAAGCGTGAACGGCTGTCACCATCGGCGAGGCCGCCGGCCCGAGCAGCAGTACCTTGCCCTTGAATCCGTTCGCGGAGGCGGTTTCCAGCGCGCCTGCGGCTTCCATGCCGCCGGCCGACAGGCCGAAGATCACGATATCCGGAAAGTGCGTACCGAGCGCTGCGCCCAGGCTTTCGGCGGACGCACAGCGGCAGACGATAAAGCCGAGTTCTTCGAGCGCCTCACTCAGAAAGGTCTGAAGGTGTTGCTTGCTGTCGACGACACACGCACGCGGTGCGATCCGGCGCTTGCCGAATGTCCGTCGCGCGTCGGCTTGAAAGGCGATCCCCATAAACGTGCCTCGCGGTTTCTTTGCAGAGGACGGTCTTATGGAATCGCATCCTGACCTAAACGAGGAGTATGACAATTAAGCACGGGAACATCGCGGTAACGCTAACGTCGACAATCCTCTGAAAATTTGACGAGAAGTCGCAAACGGTGCTGTGACATCCGGCAAATAGTCGATGCGAGCGTCGGTTAAGCGGCTATTATGCCGCCGAACCAGCGCAATTTCGGTTAAGATCGTGCAGGCAAATGCGCTAACCGTTGATTAGGTGTAAATACTCGTTAAAATTTTGTTGAAATATAGTTGCTTGCCGCCACATTGCGCGTCGGGACTCGTCTGGCCTCGACATGCCGACAAGCCGCACGCGGAAGGCGCGCGATTTGCAAGACTGGCTCGCGCGAACCTCAGTGGATAACTGCGGCACCGGGCTTGCGGATTTTCTCCGAACCACGAATCAGATAAGGGTCGATTCGCAAGTGGTGTGCCGTGATTGTTGTGAGCGTGTTTCTCAGGTGCCGCCCGCTGCGATTGATCGGCAGCGTTGGAAGCGCGGTACCATCCCAGTATTCCAGTCCATTTTCCTCCAAGCGGCATTGCGCCGGGCGCCCGAATGACAACCGCTTTTGATGCCTTGCGATACCAGCGCGCGCTGGAAGGTTGGCGTGCGCTCGCTGAAGGCCGGCTAGAGCATATGACGCAGCTCTACGAGAGCGGCCGCTGGCGTCGATACTTCAGCGAAGAGAAGTTTCTCAGCGTCATCCGCGAGACCAAAGCCGCCGCAGATGCCTGGCGGCGGATTGCTCCGCAGGAGACTCCGGCCGCGGCCGCGCAAGTTATCGCAATGCCATCAATTGATTCCGCCTTCGTTCGCACTCAACCGCCACCTTCGCCGTTCGCAACGATCGAGGCGCAGCGCTCGGTCGCCTGAACGCGGGCAACGGAGGGGCAGCGGTATCGGTCGGCTAGAGCCGTGACAGCGTTTCTTCGAATCGCGATCACGCACTAGCCTCTTGTTTGGAGCATGATCTTTTCGGAAAACCGGTTCCCACTTTTCCGGATCATGCTCTAACCGCACGAGCCCCTTGCCGACCGCATCATCTCGAGCAGGATCGCTTCACCGGCATCGACAAGCTGATCGAAGCTGACGCGCGACGTGGCACCGCTGCGCCGCGAGACGGTGCCGCGTGGGACCAGCGGCACGTGGATGAATGCCGTCAGCGGCGGCCGAGGCGAGGCCGCGGCCGTCTCGATCGCCCGCCAACAGAGATAGTTGCAGAGATAGCGTCCGGCGTCGCGCGAGGATCGCGTCGCGACGCCGGAGCGCAGCGATGCGCGCAAAAGGCGCTTGGTATGCGGGCCGAAAACCAGCGCGTCGGCCTGGCCCGCGGCGATCTTGCCAAGGCGGACCTGGGTATTGGCGGCGTCCGGCCAGATGGTGGTGATCGCATTGCGCGCGCGTGTTTCGATCCGCACATATGGCGTGCGTGCGGCGAGCCCGAACATCAACAGAATGTGGGGGCGGCAGTCCTTGAGCAGGCGCGGCAGATCGCGGTCCACATCACCATAGCTGACCGTGAAGATGTGCGACGTACGCTCGATGTCGGCGAACGCCGGCCGTCGCAGCTTCATCAGCCGCGCCACCAGCAGCTCAGTGGGATTGAACGGTGCGCCGGGAAATGGGCCGAAGCCGGTGATCAGGACGCGCAGGGTCACGGCCGCTCCAGAAGCTGCGCGATCTGTTCGGCGGCGACGGCCGGGCTCATGCGGCCGTCAGCGACGGCGGCCTCGGTTTGCCGAACCTTGGCGCGAATGGCGGCATCGGCCCGCAGGCGTGACCTCCAGCGCTCGTCGAGCATCGACCACATCCATTTGACCTGCTGCTCCCGGCGCCGCGCGGCGAAATCACCGGACGCCTGCATCGCCGTGCGGTGATCAAGAACCTTCTGCCAGAGATCCGCGATGCCGTCGCCGGTGAGCGCGGAGTAGGTCACGACCGGCGGATGCCAATGCTCGGAGCGTGGCGACAGGATATGCAGCGCTGCGCGATACTCCGCTGCCGCCGCATTGGCGCGCGCGATATTGTCGCCGTCGGCCTTGTTGACCGCGATCATGTCGGCGAGCTCCACGAGGCCTTTCTTGATGCCTTGCAGTTCGTCACCTGCGCCCGGCAACATCAGCGCGAGGAAGAAATCCGTCATGTCGCAGACCGCGGTTTCCGACTGGCCGATGCCGACGGTTTCCACCAGCACCACCTCAAATCCAGCCGCCTCGCACAGCAGCATCGCCTCGCGGGTTTTCGCGGCGACCCCACCCAGCGTGCCGGCCGCGGGCGACGGGCGGATGAACGCGGCGTCCGACGCGGCGAGCCTTGCCATCCGCGTCTTGTCGCCGAGGATCGAACCGCCGGTGCGCGCGGACGAAGGGTCCACCGCAAGGACCGCGGCCTTCAACCCAAGGCCGATCAGGTACATGCCGAGCGCGTCAATGGTGGTGGACTTGCCCACGCCGGGCGAGCCGGTGATGCCGACGCGGATCGCTTTGCCAGTCCGGGGCAGCAGCGCCTGAACAAGGTTGCGGGCGGCGGCCTGATGATCGCTGCGCCGGCTTTCGACCAGCGTGATCGCGCGCGCCAGCGCTGCGCGGTTTCCCTTGCGCAGGCCGGCCGCAAGCGCGGACGGATCGATTGCGCCGGGTGGTTCCAAGCGATTCATGGGTTCGGTTTACAACGATTGCCGAACGCAGGCGAGGGGATGCTAGTGTCCCGAATCCGAAGTTCGCCATACTTTACAGCGAGCTCAGAGCGAACTTCGGATTCGATCAGGACACTAGCAAGTTTATGATTCTAGTGTCGTTTATGGATCAGAAATTCGCACGACGGACTCGCGGCAACGATGGTGCGAATTTCTGA
>NZ_JAVIFX010000049.1 GCF_031157255.1 Bradyrhizobium sp. LHD-71
ACTTTCGCTGGCTTCGCCCGGTTCGTGCGAACTGTCGCCCGGACATGCACTTGGACCGTCCGTCCGTCGTACCGGCGTCTTTCCTTCAGGCATCACACGGATTTCTCCGGCGCTTTCCAAAGGCCCAGCATCGTAACGGCCATCGCATCCCGCTCCGCATCGATAAGACGACCGCGACGCGCCCTTTCATTGGAGCGGGACGGGAGGAGAATATTCTGGCTCCGTGAAGACGCAAGAGTAATTTCTGAAAAAACGAATTCGCCTGTGAACATCCTGTGCGTATCGTCTCGCTCGTCATTGCGAGCGCAGCGAAGCAATCCAGCGCTGAGCCTGACGCAACCGCTGTACTGGATTGCCGTGCCGCCATAGGCGAGCGAAGCGACGCCGTTCTTCGAACGGCTATGGCTCGCAATGACGGAGTGCTTCGTCGCTGCGCCTTGCCCCAGCGTAGCCCAAGGGCGAAGCCGGATCGCAATGACGGAGTTCGTTTGCTGGTCCAGCAAATCGCCTGCTAGAAGTCATCATCCGATCATTCGCCCGCGGCCGCCAGACGGCTTCGCGGGCATTTTTGTTTCGAGCAGACGATGCCTTCACGAACGACGAACGAAAGCGCGGCAAGCCTCGGCAATCCCGTGTTCTCGCTCGCGCGGAAACGCAACTCGCGCCAGCTGCTGGCGGCGCAGAGTTTGCGGGCCTTTGCAAGCGCGGTCGAGATTCCCGGCGTACCCGTTCGCTTCGATGACGAGACTTGCGAAGATTTTTATCCGGTCGATGCCGCGTTCGGCAAACACCACCTGCTTTGGCTCGAGTGCCTGCAGCGGGTCGAAGATGGCGAGATCAAGCGGCTGATGGGCCTGATGCCGCCAGGCTCGGCGAAGAGCACGTACACGTCGATCGTCTTTCCGGTGCACGTCATGGGGCGATTTCCGAAGACGCAGGTGATCGTCGCCAACTACGGCAGCGACCTGCCGCGCAAGTGGGGACGCAAGGCGCGAGCCATCGTGCGACAGAAGACCTTCAAGAAGATATTCGAGACGACGTTGTCGAAAGAGAGCGCCGCCGCCGCCGAATGGGCGCTGGCGAACGGCTCCGAATATATGGGCGCGGGCCTGCTCACCGGTATCACCGGCAACCGCGCCGACGGCGTGATCTGGGACGACCTGATCAAGGGCCGCGAGCAGGCGGATTCGGATTTGATCCGTCAGAAGACATGGGATGCCTATTTCGATGACCTGCTGACGCGCAAGAAGCCGCACGCCTGGGAGATCGGCATCACCACCCGCTGGCACGAGGACGACATCGCCGGCCGCATTCTGCCTGAGAGCTACAATGGCGAGAGCGGCTTGATCGATTGCCGCGACGGCAACCGCTGGTACGTCGTCTGCATTCCGGCCGAGGCCGAGCGCGACGACGATGTTCTCGGCCGCAAGGTCGGCGAACGCATCTGGCCCGAATGGTTCGGCGAGAACCATTTCGCGCCGTTCAAGCGCAACCCGCGCACCTGGGCCGCGCTGTACCAGCAGCGCCCTGCGCCGGAGGAGGGCGACTACTTCAAGGCCGACTGGCTGCGCCCGTCGGCGACGTTGCCGCCGCGCGAGCATCTGCGCATCTATGGCGGCTCCGACTATGCGGTGACGGCGGGCGGCGGCGATTACACGGTGCATGCCGTGGTCGGTCTCGACGGCGACGGGCGCATGTATCTCGTCGACCTGTGGCGGAAGCGGCGGCCGACGAGTGGATCGAGGCGTTCGGCGATCTGGTGCTGAAATGGAAGCCGATCGGCTGGGCGGAAGAGCAGGGGCAGATCCGGGCCGGTGTCGGCCCGTTCCTCGAAAAGCGCTTGAGCGAGCGCCGGGCCTTTGTCGCGCGCGAGCAGTTTGCCGCGCGCGGCGACAAGGCGGTGCGCGCGCAATCGATCCGCGGCCGCATGGCGCTGGAGGGGCTTTATGTGCCGGCGGCAGCGCCCTGGCTCGCCGACTTCCGCGCCGAGCTGCTCGGCTTTCCCGCCGGCCGGCACGACGACCAGGTGGACGCACTCGGCCTCGTCGGCCAGCTGCTCGACCGGATGGTGAGCGCGGCCAAGCCGCAACAGATCGTGCGGCCGATGCGCGACCGCTGGAATTCAACGCGCGCGGATGCTGCGGGCTGGAAGGTGGTCTGAACTGCAGCGTCGGTCGCCTAACGGTCCCGGATTTCGCTTCGCTCATTCGGAATACTGCCCCCGGCAAAACTTGCCAGCTAGGCAAAACCGTGCCGGCCTTCTGGGACCGGTCCGCTCGCCCAGTCCGTTGATTTCACTCATGTAACCTCACTGGCACATCGCTTGCTCTCCTCCAGCTCGAATGCGGCCTCGCGCATCACGAACTTCCGGACGGCCGCCCGGAAACGAAGCTGGAGACGGTTATGGGTATCTTCGGGGCACTGACCACGTCGGTCGCGGGCATGCGGGCGCAGTCGTTCGCGCTGGAAAACATCTCCGGCAACATTGCCAACTCGCAGACCACTGCGTTCAAGCGGATCGACACGAGCTTCCTCGACCTCATTCCGGACGGCGGCGCCAACCGGCAGCTCGCCGGCAGCGTCACGGCGCAGTCGCGCTCCACCAACAACGTGCAGGGTGACGTGCAGGCCTCGCAGGTTTCGACGTTCATGGCGATCAATGGCGACGGCTTCTTCTCGGTGCAGAAGCCCGGCGGCTTCTCCGACAACACGCCGGTGTTCGACGGCGTCGACCGCTACACGCGCCGCGGCGACTTCCAGCTCGACAAGCAGGGCTACCTCGTCAACGGCGCGGGCTACTATTTGATGGGCATCCCGGTCGATCCGACCACCGGAAACGTGGTCGGCTCGACGCCGCAAGTGCTGCAATTCCAGAGCGACTTCCTGCCCGCACAGCAGACCACGAAAGTGGACTACCGCGCCAACCTCGCGAGCTATCCGCTGACGACCGCACACGACAAGGCCGTGCCCGGCTCCGAGCTGCTGCGTCCGTCGAGCTTCAGCACCGGCCACAACCCGCTGGCGATCGGAACGCCGGCGCCGACGCATACGGACGCATCGATCACGGGCAGCGCGCAGAGCAATAAGCTTGCCACGCCGACGGCGATTTCGGCGACGACGCTGCTTGCGGGGGCCGCAGCCACCAACTCGATCGTGAACAACTTCGTCGATGCCGATACGATCACCGTTAACGGCCTCACCATCAACTTTCATAACGGCGGCGGCCATACCGGTTCGGCGGCTGCCGGCACCCTCGATCTCGATCTCAACACCGCCACGGTCGGCGACCTCATGAACGCGATCGGCGCGATCACCGGCTGGCCCGCGAGCATCTCCACTGGCGGTGCGATCACGTTGCACACCGGCACGGCGGCCGACCTCTCCATCTCGTCGACCAACACCGCAGCCCTCGGCTCACTGGGCTTCACGTCACCGGTCAGCCAGGCGCGTGGCGGCGGCGGCACGCCCGGCACCGGCCAGGTGGTCGGCAACGACCTGCAAGCGTTCCTCGACGAGTCGATCGCCGGCGGCGCGGTGACCGCCTTCGACGTTGCAGGCTCGCCGGTGAACCTGCAGTTCCGCTGGGCCAAGGTCGACAGCGCCTCGCTTGGCTCCGGTCATGCCGACAAGTGGAACCTGTTCTATCAGGTCAACGCCAACGCCACCGGCGCGCAGGTCGCCTGGCAGAACGTGAACACGAACTTCACCTTCGGCGCCAACGGACAGATGGATCCGCCGGTGGTCTCGCTGAACCTGACGGCGCCGTCGATCAACGGCGTGACGCTCGGCGATGTCTCGATCAATTTCGGTGCAGGCGGCCTGACGCAGTTCGCCGACGCCAACGGCAACGTGCAGGTCAACCAGATCGAGCAGGATGGTTTCCCGGCCGGCCAGCTGCAGTCGGTCTCGGTGAGCGATCGCGGCCGTATCGTCGGCAACTACTCGAACGGCCGTAACCTCGACCTTGCAGAGATCCAGCTTGCAAGCTTCAACGGTCCGAACTTCCTGAAGCGCGTCGACGGCGGCGCGTTCGAGGTGACGGACGAGTCAGGCCCCGCGCTCTCCAACGCCTCCGGCCGCATCGTCGGCTCGTCGCTCGAGGGATCGAACACCGACATTGGCGACGAGTTCACCAAGTTGATCGTCACGCAGCAGGCCTACTCCGCCAACACGCGCGTCATCACCACGTCGAACCAGATGGTGCAGGACCTGTTGAATATGCTGCGGTGATGGGGGCGAGTGGCCGTCATTGCGAGGAGCGCAGCGACGAAGCAATCCAGCGCAGCGATTGCCGCGACCTCAGACTGGATTGCTTCGCTTCGCTCGCAATGACGGTCTTCGCTACTCACTGCTCACTACTCGTTCAATTGAAATGAGCACTCCACCATGAGCCTCAGCCAAGCTCTCGCCTCTGCGATGTCCGGCCTGCGCGCCAATCAGATTGCGCTCGGGCTCGTCTCGTCCAACGTCGCCAACGCCGAAACGCCCGGCTATATCAAGAAGACGTCCAACCAGGTCGCCATCTCGTCGGGCGAGTTCGGCGCCAGCGTGCGCGTCGCCGGCATCAACCGCGAGCTCGACCTGTACCTGCAGCGCCAGCTTCGCACCGAGATGGCGGGCGCCGCCTACGCAAATGTCCGCTCCGACTTTCTGGCGCAGCTGCAGTCGATCTACGGCACGCCCGGATCGGCCGGAACCTTGGAGAGTGCCTTCAATTCGCTGACCACTGCGGTGCAGGCGCTATCCACCAGCTCCGACTCGCAGTCGGCGCGCATCGCGGTGATCAACGCGGCGCAATCACTGGTGCAGCAGCTCAATTCGATGACGCGCGGCATCCAGACGCTGCGCGGCAACGCCGAAGCTGGCCTGAGCGGCGCAGTGAACACCGCCAACAATGCGATGCAGCAGATCGCCAACATCAACGTGCAGCTCCTGCGCGGTGGGCAGACCGACGGCGCTGCTGCAGAGTTGCTCGACCAGCGCGACCGCTATATCGACCAGCTGTCGGAGCTGATGGACGTGCGCGTCATCACCAACGATAACGGGCAGGTCAATATCTTCACCAATTCGGGCGTACAGCTCGTCGGCGCCGAGGCCTCGCAGCTGTCGTTCAATGCGCAAGGCACCGTCACGGCGAACACGCTGTGGAGCGCCGATCCGGCGCAAAGCAACCTCGGTTCGATCACCGTCAACTTCCCGCATGGCGGGAGCATGGATCTGTTCGCGGCGAACACGTTTCGCTCCGGCAAGATCGCAGCCCTCGTGGAATTGCGCGACCAGACGCTGGTAGAGGCGCAGGCGCAGCTCGACCAGTTCGCCGCAGCGCTTGCGAGCGCGCTTTCCGACAAGACCGTGGCCGGTACAGCGGCAAGCTCCGGCGCGCAGACGGGCTTCGATCTCGACCTGTCAGGCTTGCAGAACGGCAACGTCGTCAGCCTGACCTACACGAATACGGTCACGGGCGCGCAGCACAAAGTGTCGATCGTGCGCGTCGACGACGCCTCGGTGCTGCCGCTGCCGAACACCGCCACCAACGATCCGAACGACCAGGTCATCGGCATCGATTTCTCCGGCGGCATGGCTTCGGTCGCCTCGCAGCTCAATGCGGCGCTTGGTGGCGCAAATATTTCCTTTTCGGCGTCAGGCTCGACCCTGACCGTGCTCGACGACGGCGCGGCCGGGCGGTCGGATATCAATGCCGTGTCGGCGCGGATCACGCTCTCCTCGGTGAGCGGTACGGACGCGCAGCTTCCCCTGTTCAAGGATGCCGGCAATCTCTACACCGGCGCCTACCTCGGCACGGGCGCGCAGGTCCAGGGATTCGCCGGCAGGATCGCGCTGAATACCGCGATCCTCAATGATCCATCGAAGCTCGTTCAGTTTTCGTCTGGCACGGCAGCTGGCGATACGACCCGACCGGATTTCATCTACGCCCAGCTCACCGCCGGCTCGTATTTCTATTCGCCGGAAGCCGGCCTCGGTACCACGACGTCGCCGTTCAAAGGCACGCTGCTCAGCTTCGCGCAGCAGTTTGTCAGCGCGCAGGGCGAAAAGGCCAGCGCCGCCAAGATGCTGGCGGAAGGCCAGCAGGTTGTGATGAGCACCCTGCAGCAGAAGTTCGCGGAAAATTCCGGCGTCAACATCGACGATGAGATGGCCCATCTCCTGGCGCTGCAGAACGCGTATGCAGCGAATGCGCGGGTGATGAGTGTCGTCAAGGAAATGTACCAGGCGCTGATGCAGGTGATGTAAAGCAGTCATTGTGAGGAAGAAATGGCAATCAACGGGATCGGTCTTCGCTCGACATTGAGCGGCAATGCGCTGTTGAACGTTCGCGCGCAGCTCGAGGATTTGTCGCGGCAGCTTGGGACAGGCAAGAAGTCGGAGACCTATGCGGGGCTCGGCGTCGATCGCAGCTTTGCGATAGGCCTGCGCGCGCAGCTCGGCAATCTCGCGAGTTACAAGGATACGATCGCCAATGTGAACACGCGGCTCGAGATCGGCAACTCGGTGCTGCAACGGATGATCGACATCGGCAGCAACATCAAGACGTCGGCCTCGGGATCTTCGACACAGCTCGAGAACACCGGGCAGACGATGTCGCAGGTCCGCGCGCGCGACTCGCTCGCCGAAATGCTTCAGCTCCTGAACACCCAGTCCGGCGACCGCTACCTGTTTTCGGGGCGCGCCACCGATACGCCGGCTGTGGCATCGATCGGCGATATTCTCGAAGGCAACGGCGCGGCCGCCGGCCTGAAGCAGATCATTGCCGAACGGAAGGCCGCCGATGTCGGCGCCTCCGGCCTCGGCAGGCTGGCGATCTCCGCACCGACGGCCACGTCGGTGGCGATCGCGGAGGAGGCCGATCCGTTGCCGTTCGGCATGAAGCTGAATGCAATTACGTCGTCACTGACGGGCGCGACGGTGGTCGGTCCGACCGGCACGCCGCCGGCGATCAGCGTCGATTTTGCCGCCAATCCGAATGCGGGCGACAAGGTGAAGTTCACCTTCGACCTGCCAGACGGGACCACGGAAGTGATCGAGTTGACGGCAACCACATCGACGCCCGCCGGCGCGGGCGAATTCACGATCGGCGCCACGCCCGACGCGACGGCGGCGAACTTCCAGGCGTCGCTGACGACGGCGGTCGGCAAGCTCGCGAACTCGTCACTTGTGGCAGCGTCTGCTTTTGCGGCCTCGGACAACTTCTTCTCATCGTCGCCGCCGCTGCGCGTCGGCGGAACGCCGCCCAATACGGCGACGACGCTGGTGGCGGGCACGCCTGCGAATACCGTGTCGTGGTACACTGGCGAAGCAGGGGCGGATCCGGCGCGCGGCACGGCCGTGGCGCGGATCGACGATCAGATCACGGTGCAGTACGGCGCGCGCGCCAATGAACAAGGCTTGCGCTGGCAGCTGCAGGTCGTTGCGACGTATGCCGCGGTGACGACGTCGTCGACCGATCCCAGCGCGCGCGACCAGGTGCAGGCGCTCAACGATCGCACAGCGGCCAAGCTCGCGCCGCAGTTCGGCCAGCAGTCGATCCAGGACATTCAATCCGAGCTTGCCGGCGTGCAGGGCGCCATGGACGCCGCCTCCGACCGGCAGAAGCTCACCACGACGATGACCCAGACCATGCTCGACGGTGTCGAGGGAGTCTCGAAGGAGGAGACGATCGCGCAGATTCTGGCGCTGCAGACGAACCTGGAGGCGTCATACCAGGTGACGTCGATGCTCTATCAGACGAGTCTGGTGAAGTTTATCTAACCGTCATTGCGAGGAGCGAAGCGACGAAGCAATCCAGCGCGGCATTCGCGGCAGACTCAGACTGGATTGCTTCGCTACGCTCACAATGACGATTCACGCCGATTTGAGCGTCGGCGCTTCCGCCCGTGCAAGCTCCAGCAGCTCCTTCTCGTAGGCGATCAACTTCTTCGCTTCCTTCAGCGCCCTGTAGAGGTCGCCTTCGAGAATGAGGTTGTTGATGCCTTCGATGATCGCCCAGGAGCTCGGCTCGACCGTCAGCATGTCTTTCAGCAGCGTAAAATAGGTGGGGTGGTGTTCCTTCGGATCGGGCGACAGGTACATCAGCTGGACCGCGAGATAGATCAGTTTCGCGGGCGTGTCGGCCGTCGCCGGCGTCAGGATGTCTTTCTCGCGCAGCACCGGCGTGTTCTCGCCCTCGATCAGCAGGCGTGCGCGCTGGTCCACATTGGTGATGACGCACGAGCCGATAATGATGCGCTCGTTCGGCTTCAGTTCGACTTTGAGTGCCATCTCTCCTGCCTTTCGATTGCCAAAAGCGAAGCCCGAGGCGCTCGCTCCGTTTTCCGTTCCGGCCCCGCTGCGATCCTTCGCCAGTATAGTTAATGTTCGGTGAATGGGCGTTTTCGCCTGCATTTCGCGGCCTTTGCGCGCCGTGGCGGCGTGCGGGCGTGTCCTGATCGCGCGCCCGACGGGCCTTCGGGTTCCACCGCTTCACCGTTTCTTTAAGGCTTGAACAGAATGCTTCGCGGGCTACGCCGGCCGAAAGCCGGATGAACGCGCGTTAGAGTACACACCAGAAAGGTATGAGTTATGTCCATCGTTCTCTCGGCATCGGTTCGCCAGAACCTGCTGTCGCTGCAGTCGACCGCTGATCTGCTCTCGACCACGCAGAGCCGCCTTGCCACCGGCAAGAAGGTCAACACCGCCCTCGACAACCCGACCAATTACTTCACGGCTGCTTCGCTCGACAGCCGCGCCAGTGACATCAACAATCTCCTGGACGGCATCGGCAACGGCGTGCAGGTGCTGCAGGCCGCCAACACCGGCATCACCTCGCTGCAGAAGCTCGTCGACAGCGCCAAGTCGGTCGCCAACCAGGCCCTGCAGACCACCGTCGGCTATTCGGAAAAGTCCACGGTGACCTCGGCCGTGATCACCGGCGCGACGGCGAACAATCTGCTCGGCCCCGCGGGCAATCCGACCGACGCAACCTTTACCGGTGCGTTGCGGCAGAACAACCTTACCGCTGCTGCGAACATCACTAACGCTACTGAGCTCGCAACAGCAACAAACGCCGACACGCTGACGGCTGGCTTTTCAGCGGGCGACACGATCACCGTCAATGGCCAGACGCTCACGTTTATGGCCACCGGCACGGCTTCGGGCGCCAACCAGATCGACGTCACCGACAACGTCGGCCAGTTGCTCGCCAAGATCGACGGACTGAGCGGCGGCACCGGCTCGACCGTGACCGCTGGCCAGGTCGTTCTGCACACCGGCACTACCAGCGACCTATCGATCACCAGCTCGAACACGGCCGCCCTGGGCGCACTCGGCCTCGGCACAGGTGTCACCCAGGCGCGCACCGCCGGCGCTCCGCCGGCGCTGCAGGGCCAGACGCTGACGATCGCATCGACCGCCGGCGGTACGGCGACCAACATTACGTTTGGCACGGCTGCTGGCCAGGTCAACACGCTCGACGAGTTGAACGCCGAGTTGGCGAAAAACAACCTGCAGGCGACGATCTCGGAAGGTAAGATCACCATCACTACCTCGAACGACGCAGCTTCTGCGACGATCGGCGCCATCGGCGGCACTGCAACGCCGTTCGCCAGCCTGACGCCTCCGGCTTCGGTGCAGGACGCAGCGGCGCAACTGACCCGCGCCAACCTGGTGAGCCAGTACAACAACATCATTCAGCAGATCACCACCACTGCGCAGGACGCCTCGTTCAACGGCGTCAACCTGCTCAACGGCGATACGCTGAAGCTGGTGTTCAACGAGACCGGCAAGTCGACGCTGTCGATCACCGGCGTGACCTTCAACCCCGCAGGTCTGGGTCTCGCCGAACTGACGAAGGGCACCGACTTCATCGACAACAACGCCACCAACAAGGTGCTCGAGGATCTGAACAGCGCGTCCAGCGCGCTGCGCTCGCAGGCGTCGACGCTCGGTTCGAACCTGTCGATCGTGCAGATCCGTCAGGACTTCTCGAAGAACCTGATCAACGTGCTTCAGACCGGCTCGTCCAACCTGACGCTCGCCGACACCAACGAAGAGGCGGCCAACAGCCAGGCGCTGTCGACCCGTCAGTCGATCGCGGTGTCCGCGCTCGCGCTCGCCAATCAGTCGCAGCAGAGCGTGCTGCAGCTGCTCCGCTGATCGCGAACCGATAAATTCAAGCAAGTCGAACGGCCGGGGAAACCCGGCCGTTTCTTTTTTTCGATCAGGCTTTTGAAGCGCCAGATCTGAAGCGACGTTCGAAGTGCTTGATCCAGCTTCACAGCTCATTAACGATGAAATTTAATCCGCCGTTAAGCATAGTTTAAGGCCCGCCTCCTAGAACGAATGCCGACATCGACTCAGCCGAACCGCTCCCTTTGGCGTGGAGCAGCCGGCGTTGCGCATCCAGGAGGCCCCCAGAATGTCGAATATCGTTCTCAGCGCGTCGGTTCGTCAGAACCTACTCTCGCTTCAATCCACCGCGGACCTCCTGGCGACGACGCAGAGCCGGCTTGCGACGGGCAAGAAGGTCAACACCGCGCTCGACAACCCGACCAACTACTTCACCGCGGCCTCGCTCGACGCGCGCGCCAGCGATATCAACAACCTGCTGGACGGCATCGGCAACGGCGTGCAGATCCTGCAGGCCGCCAACACCGGCATCACTTCGCTGCAGAAGCTGATCGACAGCGCCAAGTCCGTCGCCAACCAGGCGCTGCAGACCGCGGTGGCCTACTCGCAGAAGTCGTCGATCACCGCGGCCGTGATTCCGGGCGCGACGGCTCAGAACCTGCTCGGCGACTACACCAACGCGGCACGTCCTGCGGGCGCGTCGCTGAAGGTCGGAGCGGCGAACGCTGACGCGAGCGGAACGACGCTCATCTCCGCTCTGACCGACGGCACGTCGACCACGGCGACCGGCCCAGTGAACGGCGATACGATCACGGTGAACGGAAAGACGATCTCGTTCGTCACCGCCGGTGCCGCAACGTTCGATTCCAACGGCAACATGACGATCGGTATCGACCAGACCCTGAACTCGTTGCTGGCTGGCATCGACCAGATCACCGGCAACACTGCCAACCCGTCCACCATCAGTGGCACCGGCCAGATCGTGCTCAACACCGGCGCGGTCGCCGACCTGGAGATCTCGGGCACGGCCCTCGGCAAGCTCGGCCTCGCGGCGGGCACGACCCCGCGCGGCACCGAGCTCGCCTCGGGCCTCACGTTGACCATCCCGGCGACCGAGCATGGCACCGCGACCAACATCACCTTCGGTACCGGCCTCGGCCAGGTCGCGACGCTCAATCAGTTGAACGCAGCGCTGGCGCCAAACTTCCTGATCGCCAGTATCGACACCAGCGGCCGGATCACCATCTCCACCTCGAACGACTCGGCATCGGAAACGATCGGTACGATCGGCGGCACCGCAACCGCGACCGGCGAAGCCTTCAACGGCCTGATCGCCGCCGACCCGGTCGTCGACCCGACCGTGCAGTCGACGCGCGCCGGCCTTGTGCTCCAGTACAACAAGATCATCGAAAACATCGTCACGACGTCGCAGGACGCGTCGTTCAACGGCGTCAACCTTCTGGCCGGCGACACGCTGAAGCTGGTGTTCAACGAGACCGGCAAGTCAGTGCTCAACATCCAGGGCGTGAACTTCACCCCTGCCGGCCTCGGCCTCGGGATGCTGACGACGGGCACCGACTTCATCGACAACAACTCCACGAACGAGGTGCTCGCCGCGCTGAACGCCGCGGGGAGTTCGCTGCGCTCGCAGGCGGCCTCACTCGGCTCCAACCTGTCGATCGTGCAGATCCGCCAGGAGTTCTCGAAAAATCTGATCAATGTGCTGCAAACCGGCTCGGCAAATCTCACGATCGCCGACACCAACGAAGAGGCGGCCAACAGCCAGGCGCTGGCAACGCGGCAGTCGATCGCGGTGTCCGCGCTCGCGCTCGCCAACCAGTCTCAGCAGAGCGTGCTCCAGTTGCTGCGCTGAACGCGTCGAAAGCAAACGGACAAGACGGCGAGGGCAACCTCGTCGTCTTGTCGTGCGCGAATGAAGCGTCGATGCTTGCGCCTTGATTTTGCACCGTTTCTGACACGCGATAACCATCTTTTAAAGCCGGCGCGATACAACCGTCGGCGTGTCTCAAGCGCACGAATCGTGCGGCATGCACAAACATCGAGGTGACGAATGTCCGACGCCGCCAAAGCCTATGCCCGCGTGGCGAATACCACCGCTGCGCCGCGCGAGATCGAGGCACAGGCTCTGCTCAAGGCCGCGAACAAGCTGCAGGACGTTCTGAACAACGCGGATGCGACCAGTGAGCGCACCAAGGACGCGCTGCTGTTCAATCGCAAGCTCTGGTCGATCTTCATGAGCGACGCGCTGCGCGACGAGAATCCGCAGCCGCTGGAGATCCGGCAGAAGATCGCCAACATCGGCGTGTTCGTGCTGACCCAGACTGCGGCGCTGCAGCTCAATCCGCAGCCGGAGCATTTCAAGTCGCTGATTGAGATCAACCGCAACCTGGCTGCGGGCCTCAGCGGCCGCGCCTGAGATTCTTTTGGACGCATTTTCTCGCAGAGAGCCCGGTCCTTACTTTTTCCGGAGAATGCGCGGGCAACGTTTCGCATGGCCGATCTTCTGCAGATCATCTCTTCGAACTATGTGGCGGTCGGCTCGCTCAGCGCCAGCGCGGGCAAGAAGTACGTCCCAGTCGATCCGGCCTTGTTCGAAGGCACTTGGAGAGGCAAGTACGCCGACGGCAAGGCTTTCGCAGTCCAGGTCTCGAACGTCCAGGGATTTCGCGCAACCGCAAAGTATGAAGCCGGTGGCGCGGCGAAATATCAGAACGTCCTGATCGCCAGCGACGGCACCTTCCGGGTCGGCGATACAAAGTTCGCGCTGACCAAGCCCGGCACAGCCGAGATCAAGACCGTGATGATGCAGAACGGCCAGCCGTCGACCATCGAAACGGCTTACGCCAAGCAGAATGGATAAGGCCGGAAAGCCGGCGATCAGACCGTCCGATCCGTGAGGTGAGGGTGGCTCTCCTCTCTCGCACGCTCAAGCTCACGAAAATAGGCGGTCCTGCGTCGCCTGGCCTCGTCAGGCACTTGCGCGACGACATTCTCGGTCCGGCTATCGACGACACGATAGACCAGCTGGGCGCTGTCCTGGTCGAACACCATCTGGCGCGACAGCCGCTCGCGATCGAGTTGCACGCTTTCGCCCCGCGCGCCTTTCGCGGTTTCGGACGCGGTCACGCTGACGGCCGGCGGCAGCTGCGTGCGCACGGCTTCGCGTGCCGCCTCGGGAGCCGGGCGCACACCAGATGTTTGGGCCGGGACCCCGACCGGCCTGACTGAGAAATCTGTGCTCATGGTGGCCTCCTCGGCCTCGAGACAAATCCCTCCCCAAGCAGCGATCATCGGTCAAGCGCCTCAACATCCTGTTGAGAAACGCGCTCAACGCGATGTCGAGATAACTGTGTTGATTTGAGTCAAATCCTCAACGTCATTGCGAGGCTACGTAGCCCGGGCGAGCGAAGCGACCCCGGGTGGAGAGTCCTCCCCGCATGGCGCTTCGCTTATGCGGGCTACCGTCCTTCGCGCAATGACCTGATTACAGCGTTCGGCTCAAGGTCAGCGGCGCGGCGTGACGGGTTCCGGCGTTGCTGCGCTGGCCTCTGGACGTGTAGGTCGACGGCACGGCGCGCCGCTGCATCTCGGTGTTGACGCCGCGGATGATTCCTTCCGACACCGCATGCGCCGTCGCAAGCACGGTGAGGTTCACCTGCAGCATGGCACGGAACGTGTCGTGATGGCGGTGCAGGGCGGCGAGCAGGTCGGGCGTCGTTTGCGCCATGTAGCGCTGGTTGGCCCGAAGCCCGGCGATCGCGCCGATGTAGCGGCGCGAAAGATCGCTCTTGGCGCTGTCGAGCACCATCGCCTCGCGAATCTTGCCGGCGCGGACCATCTCGGTTTCCTGCTCGATCACCTTGAGCAGCGTATCCATGATCTGCATCAGTGCGTCTGCGAACTTGCGCGCATCAGCGGGTGTCGTGATCGAGGGCTGCAACGGGGGGGCAGTGGTGCGGTGATGGCTGTTCATGGGCATGTGTTGGTCCTCAGAGATTGCCGCAAGCTCGCGTGCTCCCTCTCCCCGTTGGGGTGAGGGGCAGTAACAAACGCTGACCTTGCGAGGCGCGCTGAAAAAGCTTTCGGATCACGGCTGCCAGATCCCCCTCACCCTAGCCCTCTCCCTGACGGGGAGAGGGGATAAGGCCGAACGCGTGGCGGCCTTCTTCCTTCACGTCGCGCCTGCCTGTTGCATGATCAGCGTGCGAAACACGTCGTCGGTGATGCCGATGCCGCCGGATTTCGATATGCCCTTGGCGTATTCGTCCGTCAGCATCGACCGCCAGGGGCCGGTCCCTTCGGTGCTGCCGAGCGGACCTTCACCTTTGACGTCGGCGAACATCTGCTGAAACATCGAATTGAGAAACACCTGTTCGAAATCCTGCGCCGAGGCCTTCGCCTTCTCGCGCGCCTGCGGCGAGATTTTCTTCAGCGCGTCGATCAGCGCGATGTCGGGACGACCGTTGATCGTCGGCGTAGCCTGGACCGGAACAACGCTCATTACATCACCTCGATGTCGGCCTGGATCGCGCCGGCGGCCTTGACCGCCTGCAGGATCGCGATCATGTCGCGCGGGCCGATGCCCAGCGCGTTCAACCCGTCGACCAACTGCTGCAGCGAAACTCCGTCCTTCACCACCGCGAGCTTCTGGCCGTCTTCCTGCACGCCGACGCGCGAGCGTGGAACGACCACGGTTTCTCCACGCGACAGTGCATTCGGCTGGCTGACCTGCGGTGCCTCGGAAATCGTGACGGTCAGGTTGCCTTGCGCGATCGCCACCGTCGCGACGCGCACGTCGCGTCCCATGACGATGATTCCCGAGCGTTCGTCGATCACGATCTTCGCGCCGATGTCAGGTTCGACCTGCAACTGTTCGATCTCGGTGAGCAGGGCGACGACGTTGCCCTTGAATTCCTTCGGAACGTTCAACAGCACAGTCGACGGATCGACCGGCTCGGCGGTCTTGCTGCCGAGGAAGTCGTTGACAGCGGAGGCAATACGCTTGGCGGTGGTGAAATCCGCATTGCGCAGCGCCAGTCGCACGTTCGGCAGGCGATTGAGCGCGAAATCGATCTCGCGCTCGATGATTGCACCATTGGAAATGCGCCCGACGGTCGGCACCCCACGTACGATCTTTGAAGCTTCACCTTCCGCCGCGAAGCCGCCGATCGCGAGTGAGCCTTGCGCCACCGCGTAGACATTACCGTCGGCGCCGAGCAGCGGCGTGACGAGGAGCGTGCCGCCCTGCAGGTTCTTGGCGTCGCCGAGCGCCGACACCGTGACGTCCATCCGCGTGCCCTGGGTCGAGAATGCGGGCAGGTTGCCGGTGACCATGACGGCCGCGACGTTGCCGGTGCGAATGTTGGCGCCACGAATGTTGACGCCCATCCGCTCGAGCATCGCCTGCAGCGACTGCTTGGTGAAGGGGATGTTGTTCAGCGTGTCGCCGGTTCCGTTCAGGCCGACGACCAGGCCATAGCCGATCAACTGGTTCTGGCGCACGCCCTCGATGTTCGCGAGATCCTTGATCCGCGAGGTGGCGCCGGCGGGCACCATATGCACCATATAAAGACAGAGGATGGCGACCACAGCGCACAAAGCTCGAAACGCGCCTGACATCCCTTGCTCCCAACGAAGGTTTCACTCCGCCCGCGGCCCTCTGGTCGGGCGGGCGGGTCAAGGTGTCACTAGCGAACGCCATGCCAAACGCCGGGCATGAAGCAAGCCTTTGATATTTCATGATAACGGGCGTTGAACCGGCCCTCGTCACGGGACGCTGCGACGACGAAATCTGCCCTATGCGGCACTTTTTGCCGGGCCGTTTACCCGCCATTAACCATAACGAGGCGAGCTTCCCACGACGTCTCGCGGGAGAGCGGAGAAAAGCGATGCGAATCTACGGACCGAATGGCGCGGGCCCGGCGGCACCTCCATCGAGCGCCCGGCGCAGTTCATCGTCGTCTTTCTCGCTCCCCAATCTCAGCGAGGCCGGCGACAGCCGCCCGACGGTGGCGCCGACCGGCGTCGGAAATATCGACGCGCTGCTGGCCCTGCAGGGGGTTGAAGATTCGGTCGAGCGGCGCAAGCGCGCGGTCAAGCGCGGCCGCAACGCGCTCGACGTTCTCGACGATCTGAAGATCGGCCTTTTGTCCGGGTCGATCGATCCCGGCACGGTACAGCGGCTGCGGACCGCTGCATCCGAGCTCAAAACCAATTCCGGCGACACCAGTTCAGGTGATTTGGGGCTCGATTCCGTGCTGGCCGAGATTGAGCTGCGGGTCGAGGTGGAACTGGCGAAAGCCGGAAGCATCTGATCTGAATGGTATTTTGGTGCGGACGCGCACCCGATTCCACCGGATTCGTTCCACCAATCGGCACCGGCCGCGTCCGGGCCGTCCCCGCTCAAACGGCCGCTCCATAACCTGCCGTCTGACGCGTCAGCGATATTGTCTGTCACGAATCGCCGCTATATAAGCGGCGCTCGCGAGAAGCCCCTGTCTCGCCGGTGACGGACAAAAGCCTCCCATGCCTGTGACGGAGAAGCAGAAACCTTATCGGCCCTCAGAGAAGGAGCCGTTCATGAACGAGCGCCAGCGCGAATATTTCCGCGCTAAGCTGCTCGCATGGAAGGAAGAGATCCTGCGCGAAGCGAAAGCGACACTGGTCCAGCTTCAGGACGAGAACGTCAATCATCCTGATCTCGCCGATCGCGCCTCCTCGGAGACCGATCGCGCCATCGAGTTGCGCGCGCGTGACCGCCAGCGCAAGTTGATCTCCAAGATCGACGCCGCGCTCGGCCGCATCGATGACGGCACCTACGGCTATTGCGAGGAAACCGGCGAGCCGATTTCGCTGAAGCGGCTCGAGGCACGACCAATCGCGACGCTGTCGGTGGAAGCGCAGGAGCGCCACGAGAAGCGCGAGAAAGTCTACCGCGACGAGTAGAGGCGCTTTCGCGCCAACGCCTGTCGTGTCGGCCCGACACCAGATCTTTCAGCCTCCACGTATCATCGTGCCGGCGGTCACCCTTCCACCGTCGATTCCCCGATGCCGTTCGACGCGCCCACAGTCCGTGCTGTTGTCGCCCTGTCATTGACCCAGCTCATTGGCTGGGGCGCCACGTTCTGGTTGCCCGCGGTCACGGGACCTGCGATGGTCGGCGAACTGCGCATGACTCTGCCCATGATCATGGCAGGACCGACAGTCATGCTTGTCGTCATGGCCATGGTGTCCTGGCCGCTGAGCGCCATCTTCGAGCGTCACGGCGCGCGTCCGATCATGATTTTCGGATCACCCCTGGGCGCGGCCGGCCTGCTGGTCATGGGCCTGGCGAATGGTCCCGCAACCTATCTCCTGTCATGGATCATTCTCGGCCTTGCCGGCGCGAGCATGTTGACGACACCGGCACAGATCGCGGTGACCGAGATCGCCGGCGAGAAGGCGCGCCAGGCGCTCGGCGTATTGGTCCTGGCCGGTGGGCTGACATCAACCATCGTCTGGCCGCTGACAGGGCTTCTGCAGGGCCAATGGGGCTGGCGCACAACGACGCTGGTCTATGCCGCCATCATGCTGCTTGTCTGCATGCCACTGCATTGGACCGCGCTTGCCCGCCGGCCCAAGGAAAAATCCGCCGTGAAGACGGCGGCCGAGCCTGCTTCCATTGATCTGCCACGTTTCGCCTTGCTGGCCTTAAGCTTTGCCGCCAATGGCTTCTTCACCTGGGGCTTTGCCCTCACCATCATCATCCTGTTCGAGGCTGCGGGCCTCGATCACGCCAGCGCGCTGACAGCCGCAGCCTTCATCGGAATTGCGCAATGGGCGGGGCGCATGGTCGATTTCGTCGGCGGCCGGCGCTGGTTAGGCTTCGTCACGGGCCTTGCCGCCTCCGCTCTGTTTCCGCTGAGCTTCATCGTTCTTCTGCTGACCAGCGACTTCGTCGGCGCCATGCTTTTCGCCACCCTCTATGGGGTTGCCAGCGGCGTCACCGCCGTCACCCGCGCCACGCTACCGCTGCAGATTTTCCCCAACGGCGCTTATGCCCGCGCGTCGGCGCAGCTAGCGGTGCCGCTCAACCTCTCTTATGCCGCTGCACCTCCGGTGTTCGCCGCCATCATGACTTCCGCCGGTCCGCACGCGGCGCTATGGCTGGCCTTTGCGATGTCGATCTTTGCCTTCTGCGCGCTGTTCAGCCTTTTGCTGCTGCATCGCCGAATGAATCGCAGATCGCAACAGGACCGAATTCTGATTGCCGATTGAACCTATTGCTGATTAACGGCCTCTTCACCCTGTGCCCGGGCCGCGGCACTGCGGTCCGCATTCATTTCGAATGAATCTCGAAGTGCGTGTGTCGCGGACAGGGACGCGCAAGGATTTCGCTGCATGCTGAACCGATCGTCACCTAGTGCGGCGAATTTGAAATTCCTGCCAACTTCGCGGCGATTCCGGCGCAGGAATTTCAAATTCAAAAGCCGCACTAGAACCATAAAAGTTGCTAGTGCTCCTTATGTTTCCGAAGTTCGCATGTAGAGCCTGCCGCGAAGTGATGCGAACTTCGGAAACGGAGCACTAGCCGGTCAGCAACAGGGCGTCACGGCATGCGTTGGGTCTACATTGCTGTGGTCGCGCTTTTCGCCATCGCGACACTGATATTCGCACTGCAGAATCTTCAGAGCGTTACGATGTCGTTCCTGGGCTTCAGGGTCAGCGCGCCGCTGGCGGCGCTGGTCGCCGTCATCTACGTCCTTGGCATGGCCACCGGCGGCAGCGCCTGGGCGTTGGTTCGCTGGGCCTGGCGTGGCTCGAAGCAGCCATAGGCGGGAGTTTCGGGCGCGGAATTCCGGCCTGCTTTCAGGGAAAACCCCAATAGGCCTCCGCCAGCACGGGTGCGAACGTTCGAACCACATCGCAAACCAGACGACCACGGAGAATGGTGATGGCGGTCTATGCAGAACACACGCCGATCTTCCTGATCAAGAAGTTTGCCGCTGTCATTTTTCTACTGCTCGGTCTTCTCATAACGGCGACCGGCTTCGCAAATCAGTCGACGTCGCTCGCAGTCATCGGGGCGCTCATGCTTTCCATTGGTGTACTTCTCCTCGTACTCAAGGTCGTTCGACGCAATCGCGGAAGGTAGACGCCGGACATCACCGCGCGACAACCTGCGACAGGTGAGATAAACTCGCCTTCGCAGACTGCAGCGATCAAGGTGACGCGATGTCCGAGCGCCGGGGCCATTGGGACCATGTTTACGCCACCAAGCGCGAAAACGAGGTGAGCTGGTTCCAGGAGAACCCGGCGATCTCGATGGAGCTGATCCTGGCCACCGGCGCAACCCGCGCGTCCTCAATCGTCGATATCGGAGGAGGGGCCTCGCGGCTGGTCGACAGCCTGCTGCAGGCCGGATTCCGTGCGATCACGGTGCTCGATCTTTCCGAAGCCGCACTGGCCGCGGCGCGTGCACGGCTCGGCGGGCGCGCGGCGGAGGTGGAATGGATCACTTCGGATGTGACCCGATGGAAGCCGTCGCGGCAGCACGACGTCTGGCATGATCGCGCGGCGCTGCACTTCCTGACCGATGCGGACGATCGTGCAGCTTATGTCGCGTGTCTGAAATCGGCGCTGCGCGTGGGCGGTCAGGCGATCATCGGCACCTTCGCTCCTGATGGTCCGGAAAAATGCAGCGGCCTGCTGGTGCAGCGTTACGATGCGACAGGCCTGCAGCAGACCCTGGGCGAGGACTTCAGACTCGCCGAGCAGCGCCGCGAAATCCACACGACCCCGTGGGGTTCGGCGCAGTCATTCCAGTTCGCCCGCCTTCTGCGCACGCGATAGCGGGACCTTGTCCCGTGACCGCGGACGGCCTGCCTGATGCCGTCGAAAGGCACGGCTGCGCATGATCATCTCCATCGATCGCGGGCGCTACCCGCATGGTTATGATCGCCGCCTGCAGACATCGCTCACCTCTCGACGTTCGGCTTCATTAAACCTGTTCGTCCTAACGCGAGCACGTAGTGCCGGAATCTAGGCCGGCAGGCGAAAGGCAAGACGTTGCCTTACCCTGGCACCGCGCGAAGCAAAGGATCGGGAGACTTGACGGTCGTCAAAGCCCGAGGCGATAGTGCCGTCGTAATTTTTGAATTTCTTAGATTACCGTCGTCACTTTTTAAGATTTTTAGCATGAACCGCGTCACGACCATTGCAAGGCGTTCAAAAAACTTCATTCGTTTCCGATTGGCGAGCAGAGACTTACACATTGAGTCCCCGGCCAAGCGTGGAATGTTTGCTCAGTTGAATTTCTGCCTTTACATGGCTGACTACACCGAAAGGCACGGTCAACGGCTTTTTGTCTATCTGACCGGTCAGAACTACCTAGATCCCGATCACGGCCCAAATTGGTTTGACTATTTTTTCTTTCATCGTCACGGCGCAACGGCGCCTAGCAATCCAAAGACGATCAAGGTCTATGACAACTCCGAGCTTCCGTTCGCTTGCCGCCCCTCGCTTGAAGAGGCTAATCGCTTATTCTTTCGTCATTTTGGTATCCACAAGGACATTACCGATCACGCCGATAGCTTCGCGGCCGCGCACGCGATAGACGCGCGAACGTTGGGCGTACACTACCGAGGAACAGATAAGAGAACCGAGGCCGAGCCGGTTAAAATTGATGAGTTCGTCCTCAAGGTAGAGCGTGCCATTGCAGAGGCCCCTAACGTGAGGAACATCGTTGCAGCCAGCGATGATGCACGGTTTCCCGACGCTCTAAAACGTCGCATATGCTCGTTGCCGGTTATCAGTTTTGACGATTCTTTTCGAAGCGCTGGCGATGTGCCCGTGCATCTGATGGGATACCGGCGCGGCAATTACACGATGGGTCGTGATGCTTTGATCAACGCGTTGCTCTTAGCGAAATGCGGAAGCATCGTCAGAACGAGCTCGTTTCTCTCCGCCTGGGCGTCAATTTTTAATCCGGGCTTGACGGTTTCTCTTGCGAACCAACCTTACAAGGGAAAGCTGTGGTTTCCAGAGCGCGAGGTTCTGCGACGCGCCACGCTTATCTGAACCAGCAACGCGATCTTGGGCAGGGAGCGCGGCAGACATGAGCGAGATGAGTGATCGAGTCGCGGAGGCCATACAGGTGGTGCACTCCTTCGTGCTGGGACTCCTCGCTGGCGGCCTCAGTGAGTCCCAATGTACGAAGCGGGACTCTTTGTGAGCCGCCTACGCCGATCGAGATGAACACGCCTGACACAGGAAGTCATAGGGGATCTGCAGCAGGTCCTGGGTCAGGATTTCAGACTCGCCGAGCAGCGCCGCGAAATCCACACGACCCCGTGGGGATCGGCGCAATCGTTTCAGTTCGCCCGGCTTCTCCGGGCCTGATGACGGAACCTTGTGTTCTGCCGAGCGGTTCTCGTTCCTTCATGTGATGACAGTGCCGGCCGCGATGCTGTAGGATAGGATCATGCTTCGCCGCGCTCTCATTATCTTGCTGATTGCATCCGTCGCCGCGCTCAGCCATCAGCCCGCTTTCGCGCTGATGCTGCCTCCGGCGGCGCAAGCCGGCGCTGCAATGGCTGGTGATGCGGCCGGTCATGACGAGGTCGTGATGCATGACGCCACAGCGGATGCCATGCCCTGCTCCGACATGATGGCGCAGGCAGATCCCGCGCAAGTTGATCATGACTGTTGCGGCGACGTGGACAAGGCGGAGAAGTCATGTCCCGATGCCGGCGCCTGTGCGGCGCGCTGCCATGTCAACGGCGCACTGGAGCCGGCCTGGTTCGAGCACCGGGCAGGCGAAACGATAGCTTTCCGCATTGTCCCGCAAGAAGCGCGGGCGCTGGTGCCTGTCAGCGCCAAGTCGCTGTTCCGGCCGCCAATCCTCTGATCCTCAACGTTTGAGTCCGGCGTCGGTATCCGGTTGCGCGTGCGCGCCGGTGCCGACCCATCATGAAGGCGTCCGCCGTTCGAGCGGCGCTCGCCCTCATGCAACACATCCGAGGATCGAAGGTCATGAACAAGCAGAATCTGACGACGCTGGTCGGCGCCGCGGCCGCACTGGCAATCATCACTTTGGCGGGATTGTTCGCAGTCACGCACGGCGTCGCGGCGGATAAGCCGACCTGGCAAGCCGTCAGTGCGCAGGCCGGAGTCGGCAAGAATATTCGAATTGAAGTGAAGCTCGTCGGCATCGACCCACCGCCGCCCGCGGCCGACATCACCGTCACCAGAACCCGCATCGACATGGGTCCCGACGGTATGGAGACGATGGCGGCGCCGCTGAAGCCGCTGCCGACAACGACACCTGGCGTACTCGCATTCGAAACCGAGCTGGTGATGGCAGGTCGCTGGGCGTTCGCCATCACCGCCACCGTCAAGGGCAGGACAGAGCCGGTGAGCGGGACCGTTGTGTTCACGGCGACGGAGAAAAAATCAGAGGCGATGCCGCCTGAAAAGCGGGAAATCCTCTACTACCGCAATCCGATGGGTCTGGCGGATATCTCGAAGACACCCAAGAAAGACTCGATGGGCATGGACTACATCCCGGTCTATCGCGACGAGGTGCAGGGACCGCAGGGCGTGTTGCGTCTTGGGCCCGAGAAAATTCAGCGCTCAGGTGTCAGAACCGCGCCGGCGCAGCGTCAGGTGCTCAGCCGCACCGTGCGTGGCACCGGCACGGTGGTGCCGGACGAGACTCGCCTCTCGGTCGTCACCGCAAAATTCAGTGGATTCGTCGAAGAGCTTTACGTTCCGGCCACGGGCGAGCGCGTAAAGCAGGGCCAACCGCTGATGCGGGTCTGGATCGAGAGTCCGGAGATCCTGCAGAAGCAGGCCGACCTGACCGCGGCGCTGGCACCTGGTGCAGCGCGCAACGGTATCGACATCGACTCAGTGGAGCGAAACCTGCGCTTTTTCGGTTTCGACGCGGAGGCGATCGACACGGTTCGCAAGGCACGCCGTCCGCTGCGTGACGTGACGTTCAAGGTGCAACGCTCAGGCACCGTGCTCGACAAGCCCGCGATGGTCGGCATGCGTTTCGGCAGTGGCGACGTGCTGTTCAGGATGGCGGATCTGTCGCAGGTCTGGGTGAACGCGCAGATCGCCGAACGCGATCTGGCGGCGGTGAAGGTCGGCCAGAAGGCCTCCGTGACCCTGCAGGCTTATCCCGACCAGTCGTTCGCGGGTCGCGTCGGCCTGATCTATCCGGAGCTCAACGTTGCGACGCGTACGATTCCCGTTCGCATCGTGCTGCCCAATCCGGACGGCCGGCTGCTTTCCGGTCTCTATGCTGATGTCGCCATCGACGCTCATGCGGCCGATGGCGCCGTGGTCGTCATTCCGGAATCGGCAATCATCGACAGCGGCACGCGCAAGGTCGCGTTCGTCGCCAAGAACGAAGGCCGCTTCGAGCCGCGGGACCTTGTGCTCGGTGCGCGCGGCAACGGGGTGGTGGAGATCCGGAGCGGTATCGCCGAGAACGAAAGCGTGGTCACGTCGGGCAATTTCCTGATCGATGCCGAAAGCAATCTGAAAGCGGCGCTCACCGCGTTCACGTCCGGGCAGGCGGGCCAATGATCGCCCGGCTGATCCGCTGGTCGGCCGGAAATATCGTCCTGGTGCTGATCGGCGCAGCGTTTGCAACGCTTGTTGGAGTGTACGCGTTGACGCGAATTCCGCTCGACGCAATTCCCGACCTGTCGGATACGCAGGTGATCATCTACACGGAGTACCAGGGGCAGGCGCCGCAGGTCATCGAGGACCAGGTGACGTTTCCGCTGTCCACCGCCATGCTCAACGTGCCCCGCGCACGCGTGGTGCGGGGATTCTCGCAGTTTGGCGTGTCGTTCGTCTACGTTATCTTCGAGGACGGGACGGACATTTACTGGGCGCGCTCGCGGGTGCTCGAGTATCTGAACACGGCAGCGCAGCGCCTGCCTGCCGGCGTAACGCCCGGCATCGGTCCCGACGCCAGCGGAGTCGGCTGGGTGTATCAGTACGCGCTCACCGGCAAGGACCAGACTCTCGCCGAGCTGCGCGCGCTGCAGGACTGGCAGTTGCGGTTCGGTCTCGCCAGGGCAGACGGTGTGGCCGAGGTCGCCAGCGTCGGGGGATTCGTCAAGCAATATGCGGTGGTCATCGATCCGCGCCGGATGAAGACGCTCAACATCACGCTGCAGAACGTGCGCGATGCGGTGCGTGCGAGCAACATGGATGTTGGCGGCCGCACGATCGAACTGGCCGAGACCGAATTCATGATCCGCGGCCGCGGTTACGTGAAGAGCATCGCCGATCTCGAGGCCATCATGGTCAAGGCCGATGGAGGCACGCCGGTCCTTCTCAAGGACATTGCCCGCGTGGAACTGGCGCCTGAAGAACGGCGCGGCATCGCCGAGCTGAACGGCGATGGTGAGGCGGCGAGCGGCATCGCCTTGCAGCGCTACGGTGCGAATGCGCTCGACGTGATCGCCGGCGTGAAGGCTGCGTTGACGGAACTCAAGCCGAGCCTGCCCGCGGGCGTCGACGTGGTCGAGGTCTACGATCGCTCCGATCTCATCCATCGCGCGATCGCGACCCTCGGACGGACGCTGGCCGAGGAAAGCGTCATCGTCGCGCTGGTCTGCTTCGTCTTCCTGCTCCATGCGCGCAGTGCGATGGTTGCGATCATCACGCTGCCGATCGGCATCCTGATGGCAATGGCGGCCATGCATGCGCTCGGCATCGGCTCGAACATCATGAGTCTCGGCGGCATAGCCATTGCGATCGGCGCCATGGTCGATGCGTCCATCGTGATGGTGGAGAACGCGCACAAGCGGCTCGAGCAGGCCTCGCCCGGGGAGCCGCGCGAGCAGGTGCTGATACGCGCCGCGCAGGAGGTAGGGCCGGCGCTTTTCTTCAGCCTCCTGGTGATCACGGTTTCGTTCCTGCCGATCTTCGCGCTGGAGGCGCAGGAGGGGCGGTTGTTCAAGCCGCTCGCCTATACAAAGACGTTTGCGATGGCGGCGGCAGCGGTCCTCTCGGTCACGCTCGTGCCCGCCCTGATGCTGCTGTTCGTACGCGGCCGCATCACGCCGGAAGCGCGCAACCCGGTGAACCGCCTGCTGATCCGGCTTTATCGGCCGGTGATCCGCACGGTGCTCAAGGCAAAGGCCATCACGATCCTCGCTGCCGTCGTGTTGTTTGCGCTGTCGGTCATCCCATTGCAACGCATCGGCACCGAGTTCATGCCCAATCTCGATGAGGGGACGTTGTTCTATATGCCGACGACGCTGCCCGGGCTTTCGGTCACCAAGGCTGCCGAGCTGTTGCAGATGCAAGACCGGATCATCAAGTCGTTCCCGGAGGTCTCGTCCGTCTGGGGCAAGGCCGGCCGCGCCCAGACCGCGACCGATCCGGCCCCGATGGAGATGTTCGAGACCATCATCAACCTCAAGCCGCGGTCCGAGTGGCGACCCGGCATGAATCTTGAAAAGCTGACCGCCGAGATGGACGCTGCGCTGCAGTTTCCGGGCGTGAGCAACGCCTGGACGATGCCGATCAAGGCGCGCATCGACATGCTGTCGACCGGCATCCGCACGCCGGTCGGTGTCAAGATATTCGGACGCGATCTGCAGACCCTGGAAAGACTCGCGCGCGAGGTCGAGACGGCCTTGCGCCGCGTTCCGGGCACGTCGAGCGCCTATGCCGAGCGCGTCAACAGTGGTTACTTTCTCGAGATCGTGCCCAATCGCGACCGCATTGCGCGCTATGGCCTCGGTATCGAGGACGTGCAGAAAACCATTTCCATGGCGATCGGCGCCGAGGTCGTGACGACGACGGTAGAGGGACGCGAGCGTTACGGCGTGGTGATGCGCTACCCGCGTGACGTGCGCAGCGATCCCGATGCCATTGCCGCAGAGGTGCTGGTGTCGCTGCCCAACGGCGCCGCGGTGCCGCTCGGTGCGCTCGCCGACATCCGGCGCACGCAGGGCCCGACCTCCATTCGCACCGAGGATGGCCAGCTGGTGGTCTATGTCTATGTCGACATTCGCGACCGCGACCTTGGCGGCTATGTCGATGAAGCGCGAAAAGTGGTGGCTGACGCCGTGCCCCTGCCGCCGGGCACCTTCATCGCCTGGAGCGGGCAGTTCGAGTATCTGCAGCGGGCGGCCGAACGCCTTGCCGTCGTCATCCCTGCCACGTTGCTGGTCATCTTTCTGCTGCTGTACCTGAATTTCCGCCGCCTGACCGAGACGCTGATCGTCATGCTGTCGCTGCCGTTCTCCTTGATCGGCGGGCTGTGGCTGATGAACTGGATGGGATTCAACTTCAGCGTTGCGGCAGCGGTCGGGTTCGTCGCGCTCGCGGGCGTCGCGGCGGAGACCGGCGTCATCATGCTGATCTATCTCGATCACGCCTTGCGGGACAGGCTCCGGCAATGCGCGGCGGAAGGCCGCTTGTGGGAAACGCGCGATCTGCATCTCGCCATCATGGACGGGGCGGTCGAACGCGTTCGACCGAAGATGATGACGGTCGTGGCCATCATGGCCGGGCTGCTGCCGATCCTTTGGAGTACCGGTGTCGGGTCTGAAGTGATGCAGCGCATCGCGGTGCCGATGATCGGCGGCATGGTGTCGTCGACATTGCTGACGCTGGTCGTGATTCCGGCGATCTACGCACTGATCAAGAGCAGGGCGCCGGCGATCTCGTCTGGAAGTTCACCACGGCCGGCGAGTTCGAGTTCGGCTGCTTGATACCCGATCATCGCGAGGCCGGGATGATCGGCACGATCATCGACAAGTAGCGTTGAAGTCCCATGGAAAGGAAAGTCAAATGACCGCACGTCTCAAGCTTCTCGCTGTATCGACCGCAATCACTCTCGGCGTCTCCTCCGTGGCTTTCGGCCAGGCGGCGACCGTCGACGGTTCGGTCGAGAAGATCGACCAGGCGGGCGGCAAGCTGACCCTCAAGCATGGGCCGATCAAGAACCTCGATATGGATGCGATGACGATGGTGTTTCGCGTCCAGGATCCGGCGATGCTCAAGAAGGTGAAAGTTGGCCAGAAGGTCAGGTTCGAGGCCGGCCGCGTGAACGGACAGATCACCGTCACCCGCATCGACCCAGTCAAATAGCGGCGGCTTCGCCGCTCCGGCGCAGGAACGCGGACGGCCTCCGTCAGGGGAGCTGACGGAGGCCGCCTTGCGTCGCCAGGGCCGCGCTCGCGAGACGCGGTTCTGGCGTGGGAGCTCTTTTATTAGGCTCAGAACGGCAGCAGCACGTCGAGCACCTGCTGGCCATAGCGCGGCTGCTGCACGTCGGTGATCTGGCCGCGGCCGCCATAGGCGATGCGCGCCTGGGCGATCTTGGCCGAGTCGATGGTGTTGTCGCTCTGGATGTCCTCCGGTCGCACGATGCCGGCGACGATCAACTCGCGAACCTCGAAGTTGACGCGGATCTCCTGTCGGCCCTCGACCACGAGGTTGCCGTTGGGCAGGATCTGCGTGACCACGGCGGCGACGTTGGTCTGCAACGCTTCGTGCCGGTTGACCGACCCTTTGCCGTCGCTCTGCGCGGTGGAGTCGGCGGCGAGAATCTTGCCGGGCATCACCAGCGCGGCGCTGCCGCTCAGGAGCTTGCTGCCGGCGAAGTCGCTGATGCCGGCATCCTCCTTGTTGGTGCGGCTGCGCTTGGTCTCATTGTCGAACGTCGCCCTGTCGGTGATGTTGACCTGGACGGTGAGCAGATCGCCGACTTGCCGCGCGCGCTGGTCCTTGAAGAAGGCGCGGGAGCCGTTGCGCCAGAGCGAGTTCGGGCTGTAGCTCGCGGCCTGCGGCGCCGGCATCGGCATCTGTACGGGTTTATAGCCCGGCTGCGTCGTCGGATTTTCGATTGCCGACAGCGCCGGCCTCTCGCCGATCGCCGACAGCCGCTCGATCGACGAGCACCCGCCGGTCGCCGCCGCTAGACCCAGCATGCTGGCGGTGGTGAGGAGACGCAGCTTCGATTGAACGCGGGACATGACACTTTACTCTGCGGTTCGAGGGGTGCTCGCAGGCGCGCCCTGCGACAGCTGTGCGGTGAGGCGTGGCGTAACGGCGGACATGGTCACCTGGCCGGGTCCTGTGACCGTGCCTTGCACGGTGCGCTTGGACTGCAGGTTCGTCACGCTGACGGTGTCGCCTTCGGCGCCCCCGTCGATCGCCTTGCCGCGCATCGTCAGATAGATGCCGGGCGTCTCGTAGATGAGCGTCACGTTCTGGTCGCGCTGCACGAGGTCGGCCTTGGCAAGATCGGCCATGCGCAGCAGGGCGCCGGCGCGCACGCTTTTGCGAAGCTGCATGCCGATGGCGCGCGCGCGCAGCGCGTGATCGAAGCCTGCTTCCGCCTTGGGACGGCGCTCGATCACGACGTCGGCGCTGCTCAGGATTTCGCCGCGCTCGACGGTTCTGGTGACGACCGCCGCTTCGACGGTTTCGATCGCGGTGCCGGTGAAGCGCAGCCGGGTCGGCGCGCCGACGTCACGCGCCACCTCGAACGTCACGTCGAAGCGCGCGTTGCGCGGATTGTAACGGGCAGCGAGCGGCGTGAGCCCGCCACCGTGATCGGCGTCGAGCTGGATCGCGCGCACGTCGCGGTCGAAGGTCAGCATCAGGCTTGCAGCGTCGCCAAGGCCGTTGCGGCCTGCGAGGGCGCGTGCCACGTCGGTCTCGATCTGCTTCTGCGACAGCGTGCGTGCCTCACGCGTCACTATGACCTCGCGGATGTCGCCGGTGGCAACCCCGATGACATTGTGTGCGCGCATCGCCTCGATCACCTGTGCTACCGGCACCGCGCCGGCGGTGCCGAGATCGGGTGCGCGGAACAGGGCGATGTGCGCCGCGTCGCCCGGCTGGTCGACGAAGTCGCCGACCCGGACAAGTTCGCTGCTGACGCTGACGTTGGCGCGCAGCGTCGGCGCGGTCTGCGCGAAGGCCGCCGACAGCGTTCCGAGAACGATCGTGGGAAGGAGCAGGATTCGAAGCATGAGCCTCTCCGTCAGCGCATCATCGCGGTGGTGGACTGCAACATCTGGTCGGTCGCGCTGATGACCTTGGCGTTCATCTCGTAGGCGCGCTGGGCCGCAATCAGGTCGGAAATCTCCGACACCGCCTCGACGTTGGCCTGTTCGAGGTTGCCTTGCAGCAGATCGCCGAAGCCGGTCTGGCCGCCGAGGCCGTTCTGCGGCGCGCCGGAGGCGGGGGTCTCCAGGTAAAGGTTGTCGCCGATCGACTGCAGGCCGGCCTTGTTGATGAACATCGACAGTTCGATCTGGCCGATCTGCGTCGGCGTCGTCGTGCCGGCCGGCGTCACCGACACCGTGCCCTGGGCGTTGATGGTGATGCCGGTCGAGTTCTGCGGAATGGTGATGCCCGGCTGGATCAGGTAGCCCTGCGAGGTGACGAGACGACCCTGCGGGTCCATGTTGAACGAGCCGTCGCGGGTGTAGGCGATGCGCCCGTCGGGCAGCGTTACCTGGAAGAAACCTTCGCCGCGGATCGCGACGTCGAGATCCTTCGAGGTCGGCACCATGCTGCCCTGGCTCATCACCCGCGGGGTGCCGGCAGTGCGCACGCCCGAACCAATCTCGATGCCGACCGGCAGCACAGTCCCCTGGTCGGACGTTTGCGTGCCGACGCGGCTGACCTTCTCGTACAGCAGGTCCTGAAACTCGGCCCGCTGCTTCTTGTAGCCGGTGGTGCGCATATTGGCGATGTTGTTGGAGATGACCTGGACGTTGAGTTCCTGGGCCATCATTCCGGTCGCCGCGGTGTGAAGTGCGCGCATCGCTAAGTCTCCTCAGGGCTCAGGCCGGAACGTCGGCAAGGCGTTCGATCGACGACTTGCGGACCTCGTTGAGCTGCTGGATCACGTTGGTGATGCCGGTGTAGGCGCGCATCACCTCGATCATCTTCGCCATCTCCGCGACGCCGTTGACGTTCGACTTCTCGATCGCGCCCTGGCGCACGCCGGCGCGGACGGCGGCCTGCGCGACCGTCCCCTCCGGTGCGGCGAACAGGTTGGCGCCCTGCTTCTGCAAGGTGTGCGGCTGCTCGAAGTTGACGAGCCGCAGCCTGCCGCGCGTCGACTCGACGTTGGTGTTGTTGCCCTCACGCACGGTGATGGTGCCGTCGCGGGCGACCGAAATGTCCTGGTCGCCGGGCTGGAAGGTGATGGGCCCGTTGGTGCCGATCACCTGATCGCCATCGTTGGTGACGAGCTGGCCTGTCGCGTTGATCTGGAACGCGCCGTTGCGGGTGTAGCGCTCGGCGCCATTTGCCTGCACGACGAAGAAGGCGTTGCCGTCCAGCGCCATGTCGAGCGGGTTGCCGGTGCGCTCGACCGGACCCTGGCCGAAATCATGGACGGTCGCGCGGTCCTGCACGAAGCTGAGGCGACGGTCGTTGCCGGTGAACGCGTCGTTGCGCGCCGGCGAGCGGAGATATTCCTCGAACAAAGCCTTGTCGGCCTTGAAGCCGGTGGTGGTGACGTTCGCGATGTTGTTCGCCACGACGCCGAGCTGGCGTTCGAGCGCGACCTGCCGCGATAGTCCGACGAGAAGCGTATTCTCCATCGGCTCGATCTCCCCTGATGCGAACGGACTGGCTCTCCCAAGCCGGTTCCGTCCTTCGCGCCGCAGGCTCTCCCAAGCCCGCTGCTCACAGGTCCATCAGCGAAAGCCGTGCCAGTTTCAAAAGGCGTGCAAGATCATGCGGTTGCGCGATCAGGAGGGCGCCGCGACGCCCGGCAATAAGGAATTATTGACCATGTGTGTCGGCAAATTTTTCCTACCTTGAGCAATGAATTAAAGGTTCCATTAACCATTGCGGCCCTAGCGTCACCGCATCAAGGCGCGAATGCGCCGGCGGCGTTTGTACTGCGTTGAGCCTGACTGGCGGGATCGGGCCTGTCCGAATTTTTCGGATCGGGGCGGGCATGGCGGACAACGAACAGACTGACGACGCCGAAAGCGGTGCCGCTTCCGGCGGCAGGCGCAAGCTCATCATGATCGCTGCGGCCGTGATCGTGCTGCTCGGCGGGGCCGCCGGCGGTTATGTCCTGCTGTTCGCCAGAAACGGCGTGCCGGAAAAGACGGCGGAGCTGCCGCCGCCGGCGAAGCCGCTGTTCGTCGAGATGCCGGATCTGCTCGTCAACATGAGCACTCAGCCCGGCGAACGCACGCAATACCTGAAGATCAAGCTCGTCCTTGAAGTGAAGGATCAGCCGCTGGTCGCGCAGATCCAGCCGAATATTCCGCGCATGGTCGACATCTTCCAGTCCTACCTGCGCGAGATGCGTCCCGCGGACCTGAACGGCTCCGCCGGGATGTTCCGGCTGAAGGAAGAGCTGACACGGCGCGTCAACACCACCATCGCTCCGCACCAGGTGAGCGCGGTGCTGTTCAAGGAGATCCTGGTCCAATGACGCGGGCGGGCTGAACGATCATGGCGGGCGGGGATAATGTCGACCAGGATGCACTTGCCGAGCAGTGGGGCGCATCCCTCGACCAGGAGGATCCGGAAGCTGCGGCAGCGGAAGCCGCCGCCAACGAGCTGTCCGAGGCCATGGCCGAGCAATGGGCCGCCATGGTTGATGACGGCAGCCGGAACCTGTCCAACAGGGCCTCCGCTGAACGCGTTCTGTCGCAGGAGGAAATCGACAACCTGCTCGGCTTCAGTGTCGGCGAGGTCAACCTCGACGACAATTCCGGCATTCGCGCCATCATCGACTCGGCGATGGTGTCTTATGAGCGCCTGCCGATGCTGGAAATCGTCTTCGACCGCCTGGTGCGGCTGATGACGACCTCGCTGCGCAACTTCACCTCGGACAACGTCGAAGTCTCGCTCGACCGCATCACCTCGGTGCGTTTCGGCGACTACATGAACTCCATACCGCTGCCGGCAGTGCTGGCCGTGTTCAAGGCGGAGGAGTGGGAGAATTTCGGGCTCGCCACGGTCGACTCCAGCCTGATCTATTCGATGATCGACGTGCTGCTCGGCGGACGCCGCGGCCAGACCTCGCTGCGCATCGAGGGCAGGCCTTACACCACGATCGAAACAAACCTCGTCAAGCGCTTGATCGAAGTGGTGCTTGCCGACACCGAGCAGGCGTTCCGGCCGCTGTCGCCGGTGACGCTGACGATCGACCGGCTGGAGACGAACCCGCGTTTTGCCGCGATCAGCCGCCCGGCCAATGCCGCCATCCTGGTGCGCCTGCGCATCGACATGGAGGACCGCGGCGGCAACGTCGAGCTCCTGCTTCCGTATGCGACCATCGAACCGATCCGCAACGTGCTGTTGCAGATGTTCATGGGCGAAAAGTTCGGACGCGATCCGATCTGGGAAGGGCACCTTGCGACCGAGATCGGCAAGGCGCAGATCGCGGTCGATGCCGTGCTGTACGAGGCGGAGATCCCGTTGCGCCAGCTGATGAAACTCGAAGTGGGCGACACGTTGCCGCTGGAGGTGCGTCCCGACGCGCTGGTGTCGGTGCGCCGCGGTGCGGTCACGCTCACGGAAGGCCGCATGGGTCGTGTCGGCGACCGCGTCGCGATCCGTGTCACCAAGCCGTTGCGCAAGCCGCACACGACCTACGCGATGTTCGAGAAAGCCGACGAGACCACCAAGATGATGGAGGCGCAATGAACCCGACCTTCGGACTTGTGATCGAAAGCCTGGTTGCAGCTTTGCTATTGCTGACAATCTGTTATTGCATCCTGCTGAACAAGCGGCTGAAACTGCTGCGCGCCGACGAGCAGTCGCTGAAGGCGACGATCGGCGAACTCATCACCGCCACCGAAATCGCCGAGCGTGCGATCGCCGGACTGAAGCTGACCGTGCGCGAATGCAACGACAATCTCGGCGGCCAGCTTGCGACGGCGTCGGACATGTGCGACCGCCTCGGCAAGCACGTGCAGACGGGTGAAACCGTGCTGCATCGCCTGTCGCGTATCGCCATCGCGGCGCGGGCGCAGCCGGAGACGACGGAGCCTCGGTCGAAGAGCGCCAAGGCCATCGTCGCCGCAGCGGAAGCCTTCACCGAGCGAACGAGGGCGAACGGTCTCGCCGCATGAAACGCCGCCGCGACTTTCGCCTGATCCCGATCCTGCTGATCGCCATCGCCTGTCTCTCGGTGCTGAAGATCGCGGGCCTGCTGCTCGACGGCGGCTATGTGCTGGTGGACGAGGGGCGGAGGCAACAGCTCCCTCAAAAGCTGTCATGGGCGCAGGAGACGCTGAACTATCCCGTGCCGGGCGGAAAGGTCGAGACGATCGAGGTGACGGGCTCGGTGGACGCGCCGAAGAAGGACGCGCCGGCACAGGATCCGGCAAAAGGTTCGAGCGAAGCACGCCCCACCGAAGCCGTGGTGCCCGGCCAGATGTCTCCGACCGAACGCGCGGTGCTGGAGCGATTGCAGGAGCGGCGGCAGGAGCTGGAGGCCCGCGCACGCGAGGTGGACATCCGCGAGAGCCTGTTGAAGGCGGCCGAGAAGCGCATCGGAGAGAAGGTCGACGAGATGAAGGGCGTGGAGACGCGCATCTCGGCGGCGGCGCAGCAGAAGGAAGAAGCCGACAACGCGCGCTTCAAGGGCATCGTCACGATGTACGAGAACATGAAGCCGAAGGACGCGGGGCGGATCTTCGATCGGCTCGACATGTCGGTGCTGATCGAGGTCGCGTCGCGGATGAAGCCGCAGAAGATGTCGGACATCCTGGCGCAGATGTCGCCCGAGGCGGCCGAAAAGCTGACGGTCGAGCTGGCGCGCCGCTCCGGCGGTATCGGCATGTCGGCTTCCATGTCGTCGCTGCCGAAGATCGAGGGCAGGCCGGCGAACGGCGCGCCGTGATCGTCGAACTCACTCCTGGACGCCGTGGTCATGGGTCCCTGCTTTCGCAGGGACGACCGAGTGAGCGTCGTTAACAAAAGCTTAAGCGCGCGACTCTAGGGTCTGTGCTGCAGGCGGCGGCGATAGCGCCATCAATGCAAGTAGATACGTCAGCATGACGCGTGGGGGTCGTGGCGAATCCTGGTCGTGCGCTCGCTTCAATGCGGGCGCGCTTGCGCGTGCGTTCAGCAAGTCCCGTCTGGCCGGCTTTGCCCTCATCGCGGCGGGATGTCTCTTTGCAGCATCGGCGACGGCTCAGGTGACCGCGGCGCCGCCGACCAAGGGGACCGCGACGCTCACAAAATCCGGCGATTACGCGCGCCTGCTCATCAAGCTGCAGCGGCAGGTCGAGGCCGAGGTGCGCACCTCCGGCTCCATCGTCATCGTGCGCTTCGCGCAGGCGGTCGATGTCAATGTCGACAAGCTGTGGGAAGCTGCGCCCGAGTTCGTCAGCTCGGCGCGGACCGATCCCGACGGCAGCGCCATCAGGCTTGCGCTATCGCGCAAGGCGACCCCGAGCGTGATGGTGGCGGGCGAACGCCTGTTCATCGATTTCCTGCCCGATACCTGGACCGGCCCACCCCCGGCATTGCCGCCGGACGTCATCAAGGAGCTGGCCGAGCGGGCGAGGGCGGCCGAGAAGCTGCTGCAGCAGCGCGAGGCGGCGCTCGCAGCATCGAAGCGCCCGCCGATCCGCGTTCGTGCATCGAACCAGCCGACCTTCACACGCTACGTGTTCGAATTGCCGGAAGGCACGGGGGTCTCGACGATCCTGAACAAGGAGCGGTTGACGCTGAACTTCGATTCCGGCGTCTCGTTCGACCTTGCGGATGCGAAAGTCGCGGCAGCGCCGAACATCACGTCGATTACGCAGAAGATCGATGGCGAAACCACTGTCGTCGATTTCACCCTGATCGGCGACGCGGACGTTCACTCCTTTCGGGAGGAGAGGAACTACATCGTCGACATCGGCCTGGTCAGGGATCAGCCGAAAAGCGATCCACTGAAGCCGCAGGCGCAAGCGCCGCCACAGTCGCCTCCCTCGCAGCCTGCCGGCAAGGTCGGCGGTCCCGAAGTCGCCGCCGCAGTCACTTCACCCGCGAAGCCCGTGCAGGTCGAGGCCGCACCGGTCCCGGTTGTGCCGCTGACGCTTGAACGCACCGAGGTCAAGCCCGACGCGGCGACGAAGAAACTCGCCCTGGCCAGCGCCGATCAGAGCGCACCGCTGATCACCGGCGATTCCACCGCGATCACGGTCCAGCGCAACAGTGAGCAATTGCGGCTGACGATCCCGTTTTTCGCTCCCACACCGGCGGCCGTCTTCACGCGGTCGGATGCGCTGTGGATGGTGTTCGACAGCGAGGCGCCGCTCGACGTCAGCCAGATCGATCGCGATGGCGGGCCGATCGTTCGCGACGTGCTGCGCATCCCGCTCCCACACGGGCAGGCCATCCGCCTCCGCCTCAACCGTCCGCAACTCGTCAGCGTGTCCGGTGAGGGACATTCCTGGGTGGTGCATGCGGCCGACGTTTCGCTGTCGCTGCCGCAGCCGCTGACTGCGCTTCGCAACATCGCCGAACCGGCACGCGCCAGCGTGACGGTGCCGCTGGCAGGGCCCGGGCGATTGCATCGACTTATGGATCCCGACGCGGGCGATGCGGTGCTTGCAGTTACGGCGTCCCTGCCGGCGCGCGGTTTCGTCAAGCGGCAGGATTTCGTGGAGTTCGCGTTGCTCGGCACCGTGCACGGGGTGGCGGTGCAATTGAAATCCGACGACGTGCAGGCCGAGCTCGCGCCGGACAAGCTGGTGATCGGGCGTCCCGGTGGGTTGACGCTGTCGGCGGCGGAGATGTCGGGCGAAGGGACGACGGCTGCGGCGAAGACGCTGCTCGACGTGCCGACCTGGCGCGACGACCGCGCGGGCAATTTCATTCAGCGCCGTGACGAGCTTTGGGCGGCGGCGGCGCAATCGGCCACGGAGGACCGCATCGACGCGCGGCTTGACCTGGCCCGGTTCTATCTGGCGAACGGCTTCTATCCGGAGGCCCGCGCGGTCATCGACGCATTCCTCCGCGACGAGCCGCAGGCCGAGGAAGATTCCAACCTGCTCATCGTCCGGGCGCTGGCGAGCATTCTGTCGGGCGCGCCGGAGGAGGGACTTAAAGGTCTGGCGAACCCCGCCGTGGGCACCGGCTACGACTCGCGCCTTTGGCGGGCCATGGCGCATGCGCGCCTCGGCAAATGGACGGAGGCGCGCGAGCTGTTCAAGGGCGTCGATTTCGCGATCGGCGCGCTGCCGCTGGAATTGCAGCGCGTCGCAATCGTCGACGCGCTGCGCGCCTCGCTCGAAGTCCGCGACTATGCCGGCGTCTCGAGCCGCTTCAACGAGCTCGACATCGTCGGTGTCGCGCCGGACCAGCAAGGCTATCTGGCGCTGCTGCGCGGGCGGATGGCGCAGGCGCTCGGCCGCGAGAAGGATGCGCTGACTGAATACCGCAAAGCGATTGCGTCGCCGGATCGCATTTCAGCGTCGGAAGCAAAGCTTTATGAGGTCGAGCTTGCCCTGAAGCGCGGCGAGATGACGAACGAACAGGCGCTGGCGGACCTGGAGACGCTTGCCGTCACCTGGCGCGGAGATGCCGTCGAGATCAAGACGCTGCAACTGCTGGCGCGCCTTTACGAAAAGGAAGGCCGCTTTCGCGACGCCTTGATGGCGGCGCGCACAGCCACAAGCCTGCAGCCTGATGCGGACGTGACGCGGCAGATGCAGGATGACGCGTCAGCGCTGTTCGCGCAGCTCTTCATCAGCGAGCGGTCCGACATCATGGCGCCGGTGCAGGCGCTGGCGCTGTTCTACGAATTCCGCGAATTGACGCCGATCGGACGGCGCGGCGACGAGATGATACGCCGCCTGGCGGATCGGCTCGTCGCGGTCGACCTGCTCGATCAGGCGGCCGAGCTTCTGCAGTACCAGGTCGATCATCGGCTGGAAGGTTCGGCGCGCGCGCACGTCGCCTCGCGCCTGGCGATGATCTATCTCACCAACCGCAAGCCTGACCGCGCGCTGGCTGCGCTGCGGGCCACACGCATTGCCGATCTTGCCGGCGAATTGCGACAGCAGCGGCTGCTGCTCGAGGCGCGCGCGCAAAGCGATGTTGGCCGGCACGAGCTTGCGCTCGACATCATCTCCAATCTGGCGGGACCTGAAGCGATCCGTCTGCGCTCCGACATCCACTGGGCTGCGCGGCGATGGCGCGAGTCCTCCGAGCAGCTCGAGCTGCTCTACGGCGAACGCTGGAAGGACTTTGCGCCGCTTTCTGCGCAGGAAAAGTCTGACATCGTTCGCGCCGCGATCGGATATTCGCTGTCCGACGACGGCATCGGCCTGCACCGCCTGAAGGAGAAATACGCGGCCAAACTGGCGGAAGCCGACGACCGTGCGGCGTTTGACGCCGCAACGAAACTCGCCACCGCCAACAGCGCCGATTTCGCGACGATCGCGCGCATGGCCGCCGCGGTAGATACCCTCGACGGCTTCCTGCGCGTCATGCGCCAGCGCTTCCCGGACTCTTCACGACCGCCGTCTCAAGCCGCAGCAAAGACGGACCCGAGCCCGACCGCCGGGCTGCCGGCGATCAAGGGGCTGAGGCGTGCGGAGGCGGGGCGCTAGTGTCCCGAATCCGAAGTTCGCTATGCTTTGCAGCGAGCTCAGAGCGAACTTCGGCTTCGATCAGGACACTAGCAAATTTATGATTCTAGTGTCGTTTATGGATCAGAAATTCGCACGTTGGACTCGCGGCAACGATGGTGCGAATTTCTGATCCACGACACTAGAGCATTTCACATTTTGACTGAAGCGTAACCGGCGTTGGCGAAGTAGTTGGCGCATTCGCGAGGCTGGATCGCCTCGCCGAGGTTGCCGATATGGCGCCAAGTGTCCTCGACGGT
>NZ_JAVIFX010000050.1 GCF_031157255.1 Bradyrhizobium sp. LHD-71
CAGAAGGGATACCACGGCGTGGCGATCGTCTCGCGGCTTCCTTTCGACCAGACCGACATTCGAACCTTCTGCGGCAAGATCGACTCGCGCCACGTTTCGGTTTCGCTCGGCAATCGGGCAGGTCTGCAGGAGCCGCTGACGCTGCACAATTTCTATGTGCCTTCGGGCGGCGACATTCCCGACGCTTCAATCAATCCGAAGTTCGAGCACAAGCTCTCGTTCCTCGACGAGATGGCCGCATGCGAACCGCTGCACGCCAACGGCGGCGATCGGCATGTCCTGGTCGGCGATCTCAACGTCGCTCCGTACGAACATGACGTCTGGTCGCACAAGCAGCTTCTCAACGTCGTTTCGCACACCCCGGTCGAATGCGAGAAGCTGCTGGCGGTGAAGGCACGCGGCAACTGGATCGACGTCGCCCGCACGCGCATCCCTGAGCCGGAGAAGGTTTACACCTGGTGGAGCTATCGCGCCGCCGACTGGACGCTGTCCGATCGCGGTCGCAGGCTGGATCATATCTGGGTGTCGCAATCTCTGGGAGATCGGGTCAGCGAGTTCGCAATCACTCGCGACGCGCGCGGGTGGGAGCGGCCATCCGATCATGTGCCGGTGACCGCGGCACTGGAAGTGTGACTCCAGCTCGAGCATTTTCCGGAAAAGTGGACACCGGTTTTCCGCAGAAAATGCGACCAAATAAACGAAATCTAGGGCGCCAACTTGCTGCTGGCGATAATCATGTCGCTCGCCGCCTGACTGGTGCGGCTGGCCAGGTCGTCGCGCAAACGTCGTGCCGCATCGGGATGTCCTTCCAGCACGCGCTGAAACATGCTTCGCGAGATGCGCAGCACCGAGGATTCCGAAATCGCAACTGCCGTCGATGGCCGCTGCATCTCCACCAGCAGCGCGAGCTCGCCGATCAGCACGCCGGGGCCGGCCACGACCTCGCGGTACCCGCCTTCATCTTCGTGGGACACGCGGAGTGCGCCGGCCTGCACAACGTAGCCGGCATCGGCGGTATCGCCTGCGCGAAATAGCGCTTCGTCGCGGCGGACTCGGCGTGTCTCCGAGCCGATGGCGAGAACCCGCAAGGCGTCGATGCCCAACAACTGCAATGTCGGCACGCTTGCTAGCAGCCTGACGTCATCCTCGATCGACATTCAGAAACATCACGGCGAATCGTTTCCGCAAAGCCTTATCATGGCACCAATTTGTAGCCGCCGGATTCCGTCACCAGAATTGCCGGGCTGGCGGCGTCGAGTTCGATTTTCTGACGCAGGCGGTAGATGTGCGTCTCGAGCGTGTGCGTGGTGACGCCGGAATTATAGCCCCAAACCTCCTGCAGCAGGGTTTCACGCGAGACCGGCGCCTGACCCGCGCGATACAGAAACCTCAAGATCGCGGTTTCCTTTTCCGTCAGCCGCACCTTCTTGGCGTTAGCGCCGATCAGCATCTTGGAGCCGGGCCGGAAGCTATACGGGCCGACCGAGAATACCGCATCCTCGCTCGCCTCATGCTGGCGGAGCTGCGCACGAATGCGTGCCAGCAGCACTGCGAAGCGAAAGGGCTTGGTCACATAATCGTTCGCGCCCGACTCGAGCCCGAGGATCGTATCCGAATCGGTGTCGTGCCCGGTCAGCATGATGATCGGCGCCTTGAAGCCGGATTTCCGCAGGCTGCGAACGACTTCCCGCCCGTCGGTGTCCGGCAAGCCGACGTCGATGATCATCAGGTCCGGCGAATGGGTTTTTGCCGCTTGCGCGCCCTTCGCTCCGGTATCAACTGCGGACGCCTCGAACTCCTCGTGCAGGGCCAGTTGCTCGACCAGCGTGTCGCGCAGATCGTCGTCGTCATCCACGATCAAAATCTTGCGGGCGGTGGCCATCAGTTAGAATCCTTGAATCACAGTCTGAGGGAGTAAACACCGGTGTGCGAATTAATTGCGGCAACGCAGCTTCGCGGGGCGGAATCGGTTCCGCCTGTGGACGACGGAGGTAACGCGAAATAAAGCATTCCGCCAGCGCCGCGCAAGCACGACTTCGGCATCAGGATGAGAAGATTCACGTTTCCAATGACTTACGAGAAAACTCCCCATGTGGGCGCAGCTACGATCACCGTTCGGCGCACCGGCGCGCCGACGCGAGGCATTCTGGTCCTTGACGGGGCGCCCATCCCGGTCGCGCTTGGACGCGGAGGCTTGAAGGCGAACAAGCGCGAAGGTGACGGCGGGACGCCGACCGGCACATTCCGACCGGTCCGCCTGTGGTGGCGGAAGGACCGGCATGCGCGTCCAAGAACGCTGTTGCCGGTCCGCGCCATCGGTCCAGGCGATGGTTGGTGTGAGGATCCGGCCGACCGTCGCTACAACCAGCCGATCCGGCTTGCCGGGGACAGCAGCGCTGATCGTTTGATGCGCGCGGACCATCTCTACGACTTCATCATCGAGATCGATCACAACACGCAGCCGCGTATTGCCGGACGGGGCAGCGCCGTCTTTTTGCACTTGGCGCGGCCGGGCTTTGCGCCGACGGCTGGATGCATCGCAATGACACGCGGATCGATGCTTCGTCTGCTCGGGCGGCTGACGCGCGGAACGCGAATTATCGTGCGCTAGTCATCGTCGTGCGGTGCCCGAAGATCGCCGATCCGACGCGGATATGCGTTGCGCCCATTTGAATGGCGACCGGGAAATCGGCGCTCATGCCCATCGACAGCAGCTTCAGGCCGTTACGCGCGGCGATCTTGGCGAGAAGTGCAAAGTGAGGTGCCGGCGCCTCCTCGAGCGGAGGGATGCACATGAGCCCCGCGATCGACAGGCCGAAATCCCTTCCGCACGTTGCGATGAACGCGTCGGCCTCCGCCGGCGAGATGCCGGCCTTCTGCGCCTCTTCACCGGTGTTGATCTGCACAAACAGGGTGGGCGAACGCCCCTGCTTCTCGATCTCCTTGGCTAGCGCCTCGCAAATGCTTGGACGGTCGACCGAGTGGATGGCATCGAACAGCGCGACCGCTTCCTTGGCCTTGTTGGATTGCAACGGTCCGATCAGATGCAACTCCATGTCAGGCGTGCCGGCTATGATGGACGGCCATTTTGCCTTGGCCTCCTGCACGCGGTTTTCGCCAAAAACCCGTTGGCCGGCCGCCAGCACTGGTGCAATTGCGTCCGCGCCGAATGTCTTGGAAACCGCGACGAGCTGAACCGAACTCCGGTCGCGGCCCGCATCCAGGCACGCGCGCGCGATCTCGCTTTCGACGGTCGCAAGCTCCGGCGGTGCATCGGTAGTGAGATTTGCAGTCATCATGCGACCGAAGGTTATTGCGAACGAAGGTTCCGGAATCGAATCGTTTCGAATTTTAGCGATTGTACAAAACCCTCCTTGAGCCGCGCTCACTATGGTGAACAGGGGACAAGGGATTGTTATGTTCAGCTTCAGTGTCCAGCGCTGTCTGGCAAAACTCAAGACCATTTTTGACGTGCGGGCGCGCCTCGTTCTGCTGGCGCTGATCCTGGTCGTGCCGCTGATGCTGGACCGGGTGCATATCCTCGAGAGTTCTCGCGCCAGCCAGGTCAAGGCTGTTTCGGCAGAGCTTGCCAACGTTGCAGACCGCGGCGCCGAGTCGCAGCGCGAAATGATCAAGACGGTCCAAGGCATTCTGCAGACCGCAGCGTCGGTCTATGTTTACGCGTACCACGCCGGACGCCCGTGCGAAATGCTCAACTCCGGCCTGAAGATGAACCTGCACGGCATCGGCAACATCTCGGTGGTCGGCAGTGACGGCCGCATTGTCTGTTCGACGCTGCCGGTCCTGGTCGGCGTCGATGTCAGCGACCGGCACTATTTTCATGACGCACTCGCCGAACGCCGACTCGTGCTCAGCAATTATCTCATCGGCAAGTCCTACGGCGATCCATCGATCATGGCGGCGTTTCCGACCACGGTGATCGATAGCCGGGTCGAGGCCGTCATCGTCACCTCGGTCACGCTGAACTGGCTGGAAGAACTTGTCGGCCAGGCACCCGCCGCGACCGGCATGACCGTCACGCTAATCGACGGCAAAGGCACGGTGCTCGCCTCCAAGCCGGCGCTTGACGATTCACCCGCCGCGCGCGCAGTGATCGATCAAGCGATGGCCACAGCCGGTGACGAAAACTCTGGTACAGCCGTGCCGGCAGGTTCGAGCGATGGCCGCATGTTCGCGTCGGCACGCGTACCAGACACCAACGCACGCTTGATCGTCAGCATCGACGAACGCGCCACGCTGGGGTCGATCGACCGCGACATTCGCGCTGCCTATCTGCAGCTCGGTCTGGTCGGATTGCTCGTGCTGGTCGGCGCCTGGTTCCTGAGCGAGCGGCTGATCATCCGGCCGATCCGCCTTCTCACCAACGCGGCGACGCGGCTTGGCGCGGGCGACCTGTCGGCCCGCACCGTGCGGAGCGGACTGCCGCCGGAGTTCATCCCGCTGGCGCAGGCCTTCAATGCGATGGCCAAGCGCCTGGCCGAACGCGAACGCGACCTGCTCAGTGCAAACAGGCAGCTCTCGGTGCTGGCTTCGATCGACACATTGTCGGGGCTTGCCAACCGCCGCGCATTCGACAGCCGTTTGAACGTCGAATGGATGAAGGCCGAGCGAGAAAACGGCCAGCTCGGACTGGCGATGGTCGATATCGATCACTTCAAGACATACAACGATACGTACGGCCATCTCGACGGCGATGCCTGTCTGACCAAGGTGGGCGCGGCCCTGATCAGGATCGCCACCGAGGTGAAAGGCTTCAGCGCACGCTATGGCGGCGAGGAGTTTTCGCTGATGCTGCCGGATGCAGATTCGGCGCGGATGGCCGAGGTTGGCGAAATGATCCGCGCCAGCATCGCAGCGCTCGAGTTGCCGCATGACAGCGCACCGCTCGGACATATCACTGTCAGCGTGGGTATCGCCGCCGTGGTGCCGGTCGCCGGCCAGGACCCGCACGACCTGATCGAAGCGGCCGACGCCGCGCTCTACATGGCCAAGCGGCGGGGCCGGAACACGGTCGTCGCCCATGGCGACATCCGTGCCGCCGACCAGGTGGCGGCGCGGGCGGTCTGAGCGGGCGCGAAAGCCGTTTCGACGGCCTGCATTAGCGCACAAGGCGTTGACCCTTCGGGGCATTTCGTGGCCTAGTCCGGCGAACTTTTTGACCTGTCGACAGACCTGACGATTCGATGACGACCGACCGCTACAACGCACGCGAGGCCGAGCCGCGCTGGCAGAAGATTTGGGACGAGCAACAGACCTTCGCCGCGAAGAACGATGATCCGCGGCCGAAATACTATGTGCTCGAGATGTTCCCCTATCCGTCCGGCAAGCTGCATGTCGGGCACGTCCGCAACTACACCATCGGTGACGTCGTCGCGCGCTACAAGCGTGCCCGCGGGTTCAATGTGCTGCACCCGATGGGCTGGGATGCTTTCGGCCTGCCGGCGGAAAACGCCGCGATGGAACGCAAGATCCATCCCAAGGGCTGGACGTTCGCCAACATCGAGACGATGAAATCGCAGCTTAAGCTGATGGGCCTGTCGCTGGACTGGGCGCGGGAGATCGCAACCTGTGATCCCTCCTACTACAAGCATCAGCAGCGGCTGTTCCTCGACTTTCTGAAGGTCGGGCTGGCCGAACGCGAGAAGCGCAAGCTCAATTGGGATCCGGTCGACATGACCGTGCTCGCCAACGAGCAGGTGATCGACGGTCGCGGCTGGCGTTCCGGCGCAGTCGTCGAGCAGCGCGAGATGAACCAGTGGGTCTTCAAGATCACGAAGTACGCACAGGAACTACTGGACGCACTGGATACGCTCGACCGCTGGCCAGACAAGGTGCGGCTGATGCAGCGCAACTGGATCGGCCGTTCTGAAGGCCTGCAGATCCGCTTCGCGCTCGATCCATCGACGACGCCGAACGGCGAGACGGAGCTGACGATCTTCACGACGCGTCACGACACGCTGTTCGGCGCGAAGTTCATGGCCATTGCGCCCGACCACCCGTTGGCGCAGGCCGCGGCGTTGAAGAATCCGAAACTCGCGGAATTCATCGCCGAGACCAAGCGCCACGGCACCGCGCAGGAAATCGTCGATACGCAGGAAAAGCTCGGCTTCGATACCGGCATCGAGGCCGTTCATCCGTTCGATGCGACCTGGAAATTGCCGGTCTATGTCGCCAACTTCATCCTGATGGAGTACGGCACCGGTGCGATCTTCGGCTGCCCGGCGCACGACCAGCGCGATCTCGACTTCGTCAACAAGTACGGCCTCGGCAACACGCCGGTGGTGTGTCCGGAAGGTCAGGATCCGGCGACGTTCGTCATCACGGACACGGCCTATGACGGCGACGGCCGCATGATCAATTCGCGTTTCCTCGACGGTATGACCATCGAGACCGCGAAGGAAGACGTCGCAAAGCGGCTAGAAAGCGAAACGCGAGGCAACGCGCCGGTTGCCGAGCGGCAGGTGAATTTCCGTTTGCGCGACTGGGGTATTTCACGCCAGCGCTATTGGGGCTGTCCGATCCCGATCATCCACTGCCCGAAATGCGATGTCGTGCCGGTGCCGGACAAGGACCTGCCTGTCGCGCTGCCCGAAGACGTCACGTTCGACAAGCCCGGCAATGCGCTCGACCATCACCCGACCTGGAAGCACGTGACGTGTCCGCAATGCGGCGGCAAGGCGTTGCGCGAGACCGACACGATGGACACGTTCGTCGACTCATCCTGGTATTTCGCAAGGTACACCGATCCCTGGATCACCACGGCGCCCACTGACCGGGCCGTCGTCGATCACTGGTTGCCGGTCGATCAGTACATCGGCGGTGTCGAGCACGCAGTCCTCCACCTCCTGTATTCGCGCTTCTTCATGCGGGCGATGAAGGCCACCGGTCACGTCGACGTGGAAGAGCCATTCGCCGGCATGTTCACGCAGGGCATGGTGGTGCACGAAACCTACCGGAAGGCTGACGGCACCTACGCCGAACCGAGCGAGGTGACGATCGACACATCCGGCAACGACCGTCGGGCCGTGCTCACTGCGACGGACGAGCCGATCACCATCGGCCCCAACGAGAAGATGTCGAAGTCGAAGCGCAACACGGTTGGCCTCGACGAGATTGCCGGCACCGCAGGAGCCGACACCGCGCGCTGGTTCATGCTGTCGGACTCGCCGCCCGAACGAGACGTGATCTGGACTGAGGAAGGCGCGCAGGGCGCTTACAGGTTCGTGCAGCGGTTGTGGCGCCTCGTCGGCGATGCCGCGAAATGCGCCGCGCCGCAGAACGCGCCGAGACCCGCGCAATTCGGGGACGCCGCCACCACCTTGCGCAAGGCGGCGCATCGAGCACTGGCACGCGTCACCGACGACATCGAGCGTCTTCGCTTCAACGTGTGCGTTGCGAACATCTACGAGTTCGCGAATGCGTTCGGCACCTCCCTCGGCAGCATCGATCAGGAGCCGACGGACGACTATCGCTTTGCCGTACGAGAGGCGGCCGAGATTCTGGTGCGGCTGTTCCACCCCATGATGCCGCATCTGGCCGAGGAATGCTGGGCGATGCTGGGTCATCAGGACCTCGTTTCGCAGGCGGCGTGGCCTCAAATTGAGCCCGATTTGCTGGTAGAGGACAGCATCACCCTTCCCGTCCAGGTCAATGGCAGGAAGCGGGCGGATGTCACCGTAGCGAGGGACGCCGGGACGACGGAAATTGAGACTGCCGTTCTGGCGCTTGATGCGGTAAAACGGGCGCTCGATGGCAAGGCGCCGCGAAAGATCATCGTGGTGCCGCAGAGGATCGTGAATGTCGTTGGTTAACGGTCGTAACGCTGCAAGACTTACCGCTGCAAGACTTATTGCGGCAAGGCTCGCGACAGTCACACTTCTGGGCCTCATGACGGCGGGCTGCTTTCAGCCGATGTACGCCGAGCGTACGCTGACCGGCGAGCCCGCGCTGCGCGAAAAGCTCTCGGCCGTGGACGTGAACGACATTGAGACCGCGCGAGCGGACGATGCCCGGCTGGTCGTCGAGTTGCGCAACGGCCTGATCTTCAACTTCACCGGCGGCGCCAGCCCGGCGGCGCCGACGCACAAGCTCGTCGTCCGCATGTCGACCACCAGGACGTCGGCCATCGTCGACCTGACGACGGCGCGCCCCGACATCGAGAATTACGGCATCGACGTCTCCTACGAGCTGCGTGAGATCGCGACCAACCGGCGCGTGCTCCATGCGACCACCTTTGCGCGCGTGTCCTACGACATTCCGGGACAGGAGCAGCGGTTCGCACGCCTTCGCGGCATGCGCGATGCCGAGAGCCGGGCGACCAAACAGATCGCGGAAAACATCAGCCAGCGACTATCGTCGTTCTTCGTCGCAGGCACCTGAGCAACGGGACGCCTCGACAGTGGTCGCGATCAGCAATCGCGAGATTGACGCCTACATCGCGAAGCCGAACCCGGCACATTCGGTCATCCTCGTGTTCGGTGCCGACGTCGGCCTCGTCCGCGAGCGCGCGGACTCGCTGATCGCCACTGCTGTCGACGACGTCAATGATCCGTTTTCGCTGGTGCGGCTCGAGGGCGATGACCTCGCTTCCGAACCATCGCGGCTTGTCGATGAGGCGATGACCGTGCCGCTGTTCGGCGGCCGACGCGCGATTCGCGTCCGCGCCGGAGGCCGAAGCTTCGCCAGCGGCGTCGACGTGCTGCTGAAGGAGCCGCCTAAGGACTGCCGAATCGTAATCGAGGCGGGCGAGTTGCGCCGCGATTCCCCGTTGCGCGCCATGTGCGAGAAGGCGAAGACCGCAGCAGCGATTCCCTGCTACGCGGACACGACGCGCGATCTCGCAAAACTGATCGACGACGAGCTGCGGCTTGCGAACCTCCGTATCGCGCCGGATGCGCGCGCGGCACTGACCGAACTGCTCGGCGGTGATCGCCTGGCGTCACGCAACGAGATCCGCAAGCTGGCGCTCTACGCCCATGGCGCCACCGAAGTCGGACTCGACGATGTCGCTGCCGTCGTCACGGATGCGTCGAGCCTGGCGCTCGATCCGATCATCGACAGTGCGTTCGCCGGCAAACCGGCCGAGCTTGAGACCGCGTTTGCCAAGGCGATCGCCGCAGGCATCAATCCGAACGGGATCATGTTCGCCGCGCAGCGGCAGGCAGCGCAGTTGCACAGAGCGCGCGCAGCGATGGACGAGGGCCAGCCGCTTGAGAGCGCCTGCGAACGTGCCTTTCCGCGGCTGCATTTTTCGCGGAAGGATCAGATTGCGCAGGCGCTGCGCAATCTGTCTGCGGAGCGGCTCGCGCAAGCGATCATTCAGTTGGGCGAGGCCGCTCTGGAGGTGCGCCGGCGCGCACAACTCGCCGAATCGATCGCACAGCGCGCGCTGATGGCGATCGCCGTGAATGCAAGGCGGCGCGGCTAAGGCTCTGTGTCCACAGTGCTGCTCATTATGACGAATACCGTTCGAGACGGCGTTGCCGTCGCTTGCCTATGGCGACGAAGCGGCCCGGCGCGGCAGTTGGCGCGGGTTCCGCGCTGGGCACGTCGCTTCGCTGGCAAAGATGAAAGTCTGTCAGCCGGCAGCGATCGGCATCGCCTAACTGCGCTCGCCGATTCGCCGCACGATCTCATCGAACTGCTCGAGCGTGCGATAGTGAATTTGAACCGTTCCGCCGGGCTCCTTGTGATCGACGTTGACGCGCAGACCCATCGCGTCGCTCAGGCGTTTTTCGAGCTCCAGGATGTTGGCGTCCTTGCGCGCCTTCTGCGCGCCGGTCTTTCGCGACGGTACGCCACCCTCATGGGCAAGCGCCTCGGTCTGCCGAACGCTTAAGCTTTCGTCGATCACGCGAGCCGCCGCCTGCGATGGATCGGCAAGCCCGATCAGCGCGCGCGCGTGACCGGCCGACAGCTTGCCGGATGAAATCATGTCCTGGACGTCCTGCGGCAGCTTTGTCAGCCGCATCATGTTCGCCACATGACTGCGACTTTTGCCGACGGCCTTCGCAACGTCCTCGGTCGAGTGCTTGAATTCGTCGACCAGCAGGTGATATCCGCGCGCCTCTTCCATGGCGTTCAGATCTTCGCGCTGCACGTTCTCGACGATCATGATCTGCAGCGCGTCGTTGTCGCTGACCTCGACTGGAACGATCGGCACGTCGTGCAGGCCCGCGCGCTGCGCCGCGCGCCAGCGCCGCTCGCCGGCGATGATCTCGAACTGGTCTGATGCACCGCGAATTGCGCGGGCGACGATCGGCTGAATCACGCCATGCTGACGGATGGACTCCGCAAGCTCGTCGAGCTCGGCATCGACAAACGTCTTGCGAGGGTTGCGCGGATTCGGCTTCAGAAACTCGATCGGCACGCGGCGCTGCGCGCGCGCACGTTCCGCTTTCGCCTGCTCGCCGCCGACGTCACCGATCAGGCTCGCGAGCCCCCTGCCCAATCGCGATCGCGTTTCCTCCGCCATCGCTCGCTCCTTAGGACTCAAAGCATGCACTCCTCACGCAAATTCGCTTGCACGCAGCTCGCGCTCACGTTGGATCACTTCGGTCGCAAGCCTGAGATAGGCTTCGCTGCCAACGCATTTCAGGTCGTAGACCAGCACCGGCTTTCCATGGGACGGCGCTTCGGAAATGCGGACGTTGCGCGGGATCATCGTGTCATAGACCTTCTTGCCCATGAACTGCCGCACATCGGCGACCACCTGGTTGGAGAGATTGTTGCGTGAGTCGAACATCGTCAGCACAACACCATGGATCGTCAGGTTCGGATTAAGTGTCGAGCGTACCTGCTCGACGGTTTGCAGCAGTTGCGACAGACCCTCGAGCGCGAAGAACTCACACTGCAACGGAACGAGGATCGCGTCCGCAGCGGCCATGGCGTTGACCGTGAGGAGGTTGAGCGACGGCGGACAGTCGATCAGCACATAGGTGTAGGCAGGCTCGGCCGGGTTGGTACCATTCAACACGCCCAGTGCATTGCGCAGACGAAACGCGCGATCGCGCTCGGTGCCAAGTTGGAGCTCGAGACCGGACAGGTCCATGGTGGAAGCGGCGATATGCAGACGCGGCACCGCGGTGGGCAACACCGACTGGCGAAGCCGCGCTTCGCCGATCAACACATCGTAGGTGGAGCATTCGCGCTTGTTGCGATCGATGCCGAGACCGGTCGAAGCATTGCCTTGCGGATCAAGGTCGATGATCAGCACGTGTTCGCCGGTTGCAGCAAGAGCAGTACCCAGATTGATGGCAGTGGTCGTCTTGCCGACGCCTCCCTTCTGGTTGGCGAGGGCGATGATCCGCGGCCGGATCGGGCGAGGGTCCGGCTGCGTTTCGTTAAGGATCTGTAAATTGCGGGCGATGTCTTCCGTCATGATCGCTTGCCCCCTCGCTCCGCCAGCGATGCTCCCCTTGCGGACACCTGATCGACCTCGACGATCCGGCCACCTGGATTGGTCCGGCTCAAATGCAGCTTTGAGCTGACAGTCCAATATTTTGTGGCTTCCGTCAATTCAGCCTCAACATCTTGGCCCTTTGGAAACAGAGCCTTGGCGCCCCGCTGGATCAACGGCGCTGCGAGTCCGAACAGGACATTAAGCGGCGCGAGCGCTCTCGCGGTGACGTAATCCGCCGCCGGTGGATCGCTATCCACGAAATCCTCGATATCCGCGAGGTGGACGGTGCCGTGTCCACCGCTGATTCGCAACGCCTCGCGAAGAAACGCAGCCTTCTTGGTATTGCGTTCGACCAGATGGACATGACCGCCGCCATCGGCGAGGGCACAGGCCAGGACAATGCCGGGAAAGCCACCGCCGCTGCCGAGATCGATCCAGGTCTTTCCGGAGGACACCAGGTCAAGGAGTTGGAGGGAGTCGGCGACGTGCCGCTCCCAGAGCGAACCAAGCGTGGAGGGGGCAACCAAATTCGTTTTCGGCTGCCACGCGCGTAGCAGCGCAATGTAGCGTTCCAGCCGCTCCTCTGTTTCACGTGAAACAGGACAAAGCTTCAGAGCTGCTCGCTTGTCCGCGGCTTCGTCGATCGAAGACTGACCCGAAGTCCGACCCGCAATCGCCTTCGCCATGGAGATGGCCACCTTCCCTCGCCGGCCTCAGCCCGCGGCTTTTCTCGGCCCGCTGCGCGGCTTTCGGCGAAGGTGCGCGATCAGCAGGGTCAGCGCCGCCGGCGTGATTCCATCCATGCGGGCAGCCTGGCCGATGGTCGCAGGCCGCGCCGCCTCAAGTCGCTGCCGGGCTTCGTTCGACAGACCTGTCACGGCGGCATAGTCGATGCTTTCGCCGAGCTTCAAATTCTCGTCCCGCCGCAACGCTTCGATATCTTCGATCTGGCGGGAGACATAGACATCGTATTTCGCGTCGATCTCCAGGTGGGTGGCGATGGCCGGATCGAGCGCCGCGAACTCCGGCCAGATCTTGGAGATGCTCGCAAGATTGATGTCCGGGTACGCCAGCAGTTCAAACGCCGTCCGGCGCTGACCATCCCGGTTGAGGACCAATCCGTGGCGCCCGGCCTCATTCGGTGTCACAGAAAGACTGCGGGCGAGGCTCTTGGCGCCCTCGAGCGCTGCCATCTTACGGGTGTGAAAGGCGGTCCGACCAGATCCGACGCATCCGAGCGTGACGCCCTGGTTCGTCAGTCGCTGGTCTGCATTGTCGGCGCGGAGCGACAACCGAAACTCGGCGCGTGACGTGAACATGCGATACGGCTCAGCAACGCCACGGGAAACGAGATCGTCGATCATCACCCCGAGATAGCCATGGGCGCGGTCGAATACGGTGGTCTCGCCACCCGACGCCCGCAAGGCCGCATTGATGCCCGCGACAACCCCTTGCGCGGCCGCCTCCTCATACCCGGTCGTGCCGTTGATCTGACCCGCGAGGAAAAGACCCTTGAGCCGTTTCGTCTCCAGCGAAGGCATCAGTTCACGTGGATCGACGTAGTCGTATTCGATGGCATAGCCCGGCCGGACCATCCGGGTCTTCTCGAGGCCCGGGATCGTCCTGAGGAGCGCGAGCTGAACCTCCTCCGGCAGCGACGTCGAAATACCATTGGGATAGACGGTCGTGTCGTCGAGACCTTCAGGTTCAAGAAAGACCTGGTGGCCGTCGCGCTCGCCGAAACGGACGATCTTGTCCTCGATCGAGGGGCAATAGCGCGGTCCCCTGCTCTGGATCTGGCCCGAATACATCGGCGACCGATGCACATTAGCGCGGATCACCTCGTGGGTTTCGGCGGTCGTGCGGGTGATGCCGCACTGGATCTGCGGGGTCGTAATCTGCCGGGTGAGCACTGAGAACGGCTCAGGCGGATCGTCGCCGGGCTGCATCTCGACAGCACCCCAATCGATCGTCGTGCCGTCCAACCGTGGTGGCGTGCCGGTCTTCAGGCGTCCGAGTGCAAAACCGAGCCGCTCAAAGGCCCGAGACAGCCCGAGCGCCGGCGCCTCCCCGACCCGGCCAGCAGGCCAGCTCTTTTCGCCCAGGTGGATCAGGCCTCGAAGAAACGTACCCGTGGTGACAACCACAGCCGCGGCCGTGAGCCTACGACCATCGGCCAGGACGACACCCCGGGTCCTCCCGTCCGTCATCGTGAGGTCGTCGGCCTCGCCTTCTATCACGGTCAGGTTCGGGGTCTCGGTGAGCGCCGCCTGCATCGCCGCTGCATAGAGCTTGCGATCAGCCTGCGCGCGCGGCCCACGCACGGCCGGGCCTTTGCGGCGGTTGAGGAGCCGAAATTGGATGCCGGCCTGATCGGCAACGCGGCCCATGAGCCCGTCCAGGGCGTCGACTTCGCGCACGAGGTGGCCCTTGCCGAGCCCGCCGATGGCCGGGTTGCAGGACATGACGCCAATTGTCGCGAACTTGTGGGTCAGGAGCGCGGTTCGAGCACCCATGCGCGCGGCCACGGCGGCCGCCTCGCAGCCGGCGTGGCCGCCGCCGATGACAATCACGTCGAACGATGTCTGGGTCATGGGATTTACCGCAATTCCGCGGCCCTTCTAAGCCCGTGATCGTCGAGCGTCAAAGCGGATAAATCGCAGCGGAGCGTCATTCTGTTTCACGTGAAACAACGATAGAAATGAATATATTTTCATTTCTATCTGCTGACTACTTTCCTATACAGAAATCCTTGAATATTTTCTCAAGAATATCTTCCACGTCGACCTTCCCCAATAATCGCCCCAACGCCTGCGCCGCAACGCGCAGTTCCTCCGCAAGAATCTCATCGGCGCCCGACGCAACACCTCCCGCCCGACGCAACGCCGACGCAGCCGCCTCAAGCAGGGCCTTCTGACGCGCGCGTGTCACCAGCGCCGCTTCGCCCGCGCCGAAATAATCCGCAGCGAACCGTCCAAGCTCATCTGTCAGCTCGGCAATCCCCTGGCCCTGGGTCGCGGAAACCTGAAAGACCCGCCCTGCCACATTCGACGCCCGGACCTGCTGTGTGCGATCCATCAGATCGATCTTGTTCAGCACCAGCCAAAGCCTGCTCTCCGCGACAGGATCCGATCCGCGTACGACCGGGTCGGCCATTGAATCAGTCAGCCAGAGAACCAGGTCCGCATCAGCGGCGCGCTCGCGCGCCCGCCGAACGCCCTCCTCCTCGACCGGATCGCTGGTCTCGCGAATCCCTGCGGTGTCGAGCAGCACCACCGGAAAACCACCAAGATCGAGATGCACCTCGATCACGTCGCGTGTCGTTCCGGCATAAGGCGAGACGATCGCCGCTTCGCGCCGTGCCAGCCGATTCAACAGCGTGGACTTGCCGGCATTGGGCGGCCCCGCGATCGCCACCACGAGCCCATCGCGCAATCGTTCGGCAGTGGTGGACGCAGCCAGCACCACTTCGATTTCATTTTGCAGGCGCGCGACTTTGTCACGCGCCGGCGCGATCAGTTCGTCAGGCACGTCGCCTTCATCGGAGAAATCGATGCCTGCTTCCACAAGCGCCAATGCTTCAATGATCTGACGACGCCAGGTCTCCGCGCGCTCGCCGAGCAGACCCTTGAACTGCCGCAAGGCCTGCCGCCGTTGCGCTTCCGTATCCGCATGAATCAGATCGTCGAGTCCCTCCGCCTCGGTCAGATCGAGTTTGCCGTTCTCGAACGCGCGGCGGGTGAACTCGCCAGCTTCAGCGGCGCGCATGCCCGAGATCCTGCCGATCTCTTCGAAGATTGTTGCCAATACGGCGCGGCTGCCGTGAACCTGCAACTCGGCCAGGTCTTCACCCGTCGCGCTGTTGCTTTCCGGAAAATACAGGACAACGGCATCGTCGATCGCCGCGCCAGACATACTGTGCAGCGTTGCAAAGGTCGCAACGCGCGGCGCGGGAACGCGCCCCGCAAGCGTCTCCAAAGCGGTGCGCGCCGCAGGGCCGGAGATCCGCACGATCGCAATCGCGGCGGGCGGCCGTCCTGTTGAGAGAGCGAAAATCGTGTCGCGAGCCATCGAACCGTAGGTCTGTGTGTCAGGGCGCTCTCGGCTATCCGCCCGCTTGGAAGAGCTCGATCGGATTGCCGGAGGGATCCTCGCAAAGAATCTGTTGTCCGCCCGGGCCTACGACAATATCGTTTCGAAATCTGACCCCGAGCTGCCGAAGCTCGCTGACCATCGTTTGCAGGTCATCGACCTCGATCACGAACCTGTTCCAGCCGCCGGCCTCGGGTTTGCGGCCATCCGGCATCGGCCGCGCCGCTGAAGCGCCCGGCCCCGCGAGCCACAATCTCAACTCATCACGTTCCATGATCGCCATCGCGGCACCGAACTGCTGCTCCAGCTTGAAACCAAGCCGATCCCGATAGAACGCAACGGCGCTGTCCACGTTGTGAACCAGATATCTCACGATCACCATCGATACCCTCGCCTCGCCAGCGAATGCATCGTCCAAGTATGGCGGCTTCGATCGGCGGCGTCAGCGGAAATATCAAGGCGTCAGGCGCACGCGGAACGCAGCGAGCAACTGCTGCCACCACTCCGCGTGCCTTCGCAGGAACAGACCATCGGGGAAGGAATGGCGTGCCACGTGATCCTGCGGAACGCTGTCCCAGCCGGTGTGGGTGACGGTGATACGCGTCTCATCACCGACCGGCTCGAACAGCACTTCGACATGCGTTGACTGGTCCGGCGCGAATGTCGCCTGCCGCCAGGTCAATGCAAGCCGCACACCCGGCTGCCATTCGGTGACGCGCCCGATTTCGAACACCTTGCCGTTGGCAAGCGTTTCGGTGAAGCGACCGCCCTCACCCGGCTCCAGTGCGATCCTGCCCGGCGATCGCGGCGTAAAGTGAAACAGCTCGTTCGGCTGCCACCATCTTCCGATGTCCTGGGTGAAGACCTCAAACGCACGCAATGGCGCTGCCGCCACGCGCAGCGAGACGATCACGCGCGAGTTCACGCGTTCTCCACGTGCGCCTTGAATGCCGCGAGCTGCTGCGTCCAAAGCCGTTCGGTGTCGTCGAGCCAGGTCTTCAGTTGCGCCATCGGCTCCGGTCTCAGTCTATAGATGCGCACGCGCGCGTCGAATTCCGGATGCGATTCCTCGATCAACCCGGTCGATCGCAACGTGCGCAGATGCCGACTCATCGCCGGAGCCGTCAGGCCGATCGCGCTTGCGAGCTCGCCGGCGCGCCGCGGCCGTTCGCGTAAAAGGTCGACGACACGGCGACGCGTCGGATCGGCCAGCGCGGCAAGCGTACGGTCGATGGCGAGATCTGCCGTCAATGCCAGCCCTCGATCTTCAGGCCGCTGGCTTTCTCCGCATCTTCGCGTGAGACCTTCTTCGTCGTCTGGCCGAAGCTCCAGACATGGCCTTCCGGATCGCGAGCCGAATACGTCCGGTCACCATAGAACTGGTCCGCGAGCTCACGCACGATCACCGCGCCGGCTGCCTTCGCGCGCTCGCAATGCGCATCGATGCCGTCGGCCAAATGCACATGGATCGACTGCGTGTTGCGGCCACCCGCGGATGCGGGGCTTGCGACGTAATCGGTCCATTCGGTGCCAACCATGATCTGGCCCTCACCGAACTTCATTTCGGAATGGGCCAGATTCCCGTCCTTGTCGGTGATCAGCATGACCCGCTCAAAGCCGAACGCCTTCTCCAGCCAGTCCAGCGCAGCCATCGGGTCCTTGTAGACAACGGCGGAAACAAACACCGGGCGGTGAAACGGATCGTCCATTGGCTGATCTCCTCTCCTACGACGTTAATATTTAACGATATACGAAACTATTTTGTCAAGTCATGCCCTCCGTTGCGACCAGCCGCCGATCATGGGCATTTCAGGAACCATCCCGGTGCGCCGGCCGTCAGAGAACAGGTCGCTCGCGGAGTATTTCCATGGCCAAGGCTACGGCGCACACCAACCGGCTCGCAACCGAAACCAGCCCCTATCTGCTGCAACACCAGCACAATCCGGTGGACTGGTGGCCGTGGGGTCCCGCAGCTCTGGACGAAGCCCGGCGGACCAACCGGCCGATCCTGCTCTCGATCGGCTACGCCGCCTGTCATTGGTGCCACGTCATGGCGCATGAAAGCTTCGAAGACGCGGCAACCGCCAAAGTCATGAACGAGCTATTTGTGAACATAAAGGTCGACCGCGAGGAGCGGCCGGACGTCGATCAGATCTACATGAGCGCCTTGCATCATCTCGGCGAGCAGGGCGGCTGGCCACTGACAATGTTTCTCAACCCGGACAGTGAGCCTTTCTGGGGCGGAACCTATTTTCCGAAGGCAGCCCAATTCGGCCGTGCCGCATTCGTCGACGTGCTTCACGAAGTGAACCGGGTCTTTCATGCTGAGCCAGCACGGATCGACCAAAACCGTCGGGCACTCGTCGCCCGGCTGAAACAGCGCGGCGAGGCGAAGAGCGCCGTCACAATCGGCCCGGGTGAGCTCAACAATATCGCCGAATCGATTGCCCGCGCGACGGACCCCGTGCATGGGGGGCTGCGCGGTGCGCCCAAATTCCCTCAATGCACAATGCTCGAGTTCATCTGGCGCGCCGGCGCACGCGCCGGTGATGCACGCTTCTTCAAGACGACTGAGCTCGCGCTGACCCAGATGAGCCAGGGCGGCATCTACGATCACCTGGGCGGCGGCTACGCCCGCTACTCGGTCGATGAAAGGTGGCTGGTGCCGCATTTCGAGAAAATGCTCTACGACAATGCACAGATCCTCGATCTTTTGGCGCTCGACTATGCGCAGACGAAGAACCCGCTCTATCGCGAGCGCGCGATTGAAACCGTCGGCTGGCTCCGGCGGGAAATGAAGACCGCCGAGGGCGCGTTCGCATCGTCGCTCGACGCTGATTCGGAAGGCGAGGAGGGCAAGTTCTACGTCTGGTCGGCCGCGGAAATACAGGAGGCGTTGGGCCCAGAGGACGCCGCGCTCTTTGCAACGAAATACGATATCTCCAGCGCCGGGAATTTCGAGGGGCACAACATTCCCAACCGGCTTGCTCATCCCGACGACACGCCGGAGGAGACCGCGAAGCTCGCCGTGCTCCGGCAGATGCTGCTGCAACGGCGCAGCACACGGATCCGTCCTGGCCTGGACGACAAGATCCTCGCGGACTGGAATGGGCTTATGATCGCCGCGCTGGCCAACGCCGCGGTCGCCTTCGACCAGCCGGACTGGCTCAGCGACGCAAAGACGGGCTTCAACTTCGTGGCGCGCTCCATGACTCGCGGCGATCGTATTGGGCATTCCTGGCGGGCAGGGAGCTTGTTGCTTCCAGGCCTTGCGTCCGATTACGCGGCGATGATCCGCGCGGGCCTCGCCCTGTACGAAGCAACCGGCGAAGCCACCTGGCTATCGCACGCCGTCAAATGGCAGCGCACCCTCGACGCGCATCATGCGGACAACACGCATGGCGGTTACTTTCTGACCGCCGACGACGCGGAGGGCCTGATTATTCGGCCGCATTCGACCGTCGATGACGCGATCCCGAATCACAACGGCCTGATTGCACAAAACCTCATTCGCCTTGCCGTTCTGACCGGCGACGACAGTTGGCGGGCCAAGGCTGACGCCATGTTCGACGCGATCCTGCCGCGCGCAACCGATCACCTGTTCGGCCATCTGTCTCTGTTGAATGCGCTCGACATGCGCCTAACGTCATCGGAAGTCGTGGTCGTCGGGCAGGGCGCCCAGGCTGAGGCGCTGCTACGCACGGCGCGAAGCCTGCCGCACGCCAGTCGCATCGTATTGCATGCAAGCGACGGCACGGGCCTTGCCGACGATCATCCAGCCAAGGCAAAGCTCTCGACTGTCTCGGAAGCGGCCGCCTTTGTCTGCCGGGGCCAAGTCTGTTCGCTGCCCGTGACTGATCCCGCGGACCTCGCGACGATCGCGTTACCCGCGGGCTCTTAAAGCATGATGAAATTAGGTTTGTTGCCGACCACACACATTCAGCGTCATCCGCGCGAAGGCTGGGAACCAGTATCCCAGAGCGCCGGAGCTTAGATCGCTGACGCTGCGGTGTACTGGATGCCCGCCGGAGCCTGTCCTCGGGCCGGGCTTCGCGCGGACCCAGGGGCCGGGCACGACGACGGAGATTCGGCTTAAAATCATTACGCCGTAACGCGGGATTTCCTCTCATCCCCACCTGTGTCTGCGCGAGCAACCTGCTCGCGCAGCACCGCTCACGTGTTCATCGACTCGAAGAACTCGCCGTTGGTCTTGGTGTTGCGCAACTTGTCCAGCAGGAAGTCGATCGCATCCATCGTGCCCATCGGATTGAGGATACGGCGCAGCACATACATCTTCTTGAGCTGCTGCGGATCGGTGAGCAGCTCTTCCTTGCGGGTACCGGAGCGGGTGATGTCGATCGCCGGGAACGTCCGCTTGTCCGCGACCTTGCGATCGAGGATCAGCTCCGAGTTACCGGTGCCTTTGAACTCCTCGAAGATGACTTCGTCCATGCGGCTGCCGGTATCGATCAACGCCGTTGCGATGATCGTCAACGATCCGCCTTCCTCGATATTGCGTGCGGCACCAAAGAAGCGCTTCGGCCGTTGCAGCGCGTTGGCATCGACGCCGCCGGTCAGCACCTTGCCTGATGACGGCACGACGGTGTTGTAGGCCCGACCCAGGCGAGTGATCGAATCGAGCAGGATGACGACGTCACGTCCGTGCTCCACCAGGCGCTTGGCCTTTTCGATCACCATCTCGGCAACAGCCACGTGCCGCGTCGCCGGCTCGTCGAAAGTTGACGAAACGACCTCGCCCTTCACTGAGCGCTGCATATCGGTGACTTCTTCCGGACGCTCGTCGATCAGAAGCACGATCAGATAGCATTCCGGGTGATTGGCGGTGATCGCGTGTGCGATGTTCTGCAACAGGACGGTCTTGCCGGTGCGCGGCGGCGACACGATCAGTGCGCGCTGACCCTTGCCGATCGGCGCTACGATATCGATGACCCGCGCCGACAGGTCCTTCTTGGTCGGATCCTCGTGCTCCATCTTCAACCGCTCGTCGGGATAGAGAGGCGTCAGGTTGTCAAAGTTAACCTTATGCTTCGACTTCTCCGGGTCCTCGAAGTTGAGCGAATTGACCTTGAGCAGCGCGAAGTAGCGCTCGCCTTCCTTCGGCGAGCGGATCTGCCCGTCGAGCGTGTCGCCGGTGCGCAGGCCGAACCGGCGGATCTGTGACGGCGAGACGTAGATGTCGTCAGGGCCAGGCAGGTAGTTGGCATCTGGTGAGCGGAGAAAGCCGAAACCGTCCGGCAGCACCTCGACCACACCTTCACCGATGATGTCGGTTTCCTGGATCGCGAGCTGTTTAAGGATCGCGAACATCAACTCTTGCTTGCGCATCGTCGAGGCATTCTCGACCCCGGACTCTTCGGCGAACGACACAAGTTCGGCGGGGGATTTGGCCTTGAGGTCCTGAAGCTTCATTTCCGGCATAGGGGTAGTCCTGTGGAAAATTTTCAGCGCCGGGGTTCAAAATGACCAAATGCGGCGCGGGAAGAGGAGGGAGGGGGTCGCAGAGTCTGGATGCAGATCGTCGAGCTTTAAGAAGTTCCAAGATCAGGTCTTCTAAGGTGATCGGTCCCGACGGGGCCTTGAACCTGATGCGACAGCCGGTCTGCCGAGAGGGGACCGGGCCACATCCGCCTGCGTTCGGTGGGATACGTCGAAAATATATTCAAGCAGCGCGACTTACGCAAGGTAGCGGGATCGCCGTCGCCCACAGATAAACGGTCAAAACGGCTTTACGATTACCAAAATGACGATACCGACCATTAAGACTGCAGGTACTTCATTGATAATACGATAAAATTTCTGACTCCGGGTATTCCGGTCGGCATCAAATTCGCGCCAGCAACGCACCAGGAAGCCGTGCAGCGCCGACAGCAGGATGACCAGCGCAAACTTGGCATGCATCCAGCCCGCCGCGTACCAGCCTCCGAGCCAGACCAGTGCCAGCCCGAGCAACCAGGTCAGAATCATCGCCGGATTGATGATGGCCTTCAGAAGGCGCCGCTCCATGACCTTGAACGTTTCGGACTGCTTCGATCCGATCTGCGCATCACAGTGATAGACGAACAACCGCGGCAGATAGAGCATCCCCGCCATCCATGAGATGACGGCAATGACGTGAAAGGCCTTCACCCACTCGTACATCGCTGCTTCCTATTGTCCCCGCACTCGGTGGAGCATCCGCTCCACATGCGCGATCGGCGTTGCCGGCAGGATGCCGTGACCCAAATTGAAGATGAAGCGGCCTTTCCCAAAATCGTGCAGGATGACATCGACCGCACGATCAAGCGCATCGCCGCCAACCAGCAGTGCAAGAGGATCAAGATTTCCCTGGACTGCAACGCGAGCCTGTACGCGCTCGCGAATGAACGTCCGGTCGGCCGTCCAGTCGACGCTGACGGCGTTCACCGGCACACCATCCACATATTCTGAAAGCAGGTGCCCCGCGCCGCGCGGAAATCCAATGACCCGCGCGTTCGGCACCTTCCGCCGAAGCTCGCTGACAATCTCTGCAGCCGGCGCAATGCACCAGCGCCTGAACTCTTCCGGCGGCAGCACACCCGCCCAGGTGTCGAACAGCTGCACGGCTTCGACGCCTGCTTCGAACTGCTTCTCGAGGTAGACTACTGAGTTCTCGATCAGGCGGTCGATCAGCTTCGCAAACGCTTTCGGCTGTTCGTAGGCAAATATGCGGGCCGGTGCCTGGTCGCTGGTGCCATGACCGGCAATCATGTAGGTCGCGACCGTCCAGGGAGCGCCGCAAAATCCGATGAAGGCCGTCCTCTCATCGAGTTGCGGCTTCACCTGCCGCACCGTCTGATAGATCGGCGAGAGGATCGCTTGATCCACCATGCGCGGCAATCGATCGATCGCGTGTTCGTTCGTGAGCGGATCCAGGCGAGGGCCTTCGCCCGCCTCGAACCTCACTGTTTGGCCCAGCGCATGCGGGATAACCAGAATGTCGGAAAACAGGATCGCCCCATCGAATTGAAACCTGCGAATCGGCTGCAGCGTGATCTCGGCGGCAAGTTCCGGCGTAAAGCAGAGTTTCATGAACGAGCCCGCCTGCTCCCGCAGCGCGCGATACTCCGGCAGATAGCGGCCCGCCTGCCGCATCATCCAGACGGGCGGTGTGGCCGTACGCTGTCCATCCAGCACGTTCAGAAAAGCGTTGCTCACCAAGGTTTCCTCAAGGGGCTCTTCTCTTAAAACTATCTATTTCAAGATTCTAGTTAGTAGCTGTTAGGCCGTGGATTTGACTCACGACTCGAAGCCCAGGACTTATCCAGCGATCATCCACACCCTCCCGCGACTGTGCCCATATTCAACAGGGCCGTCATCGAGCCAAATAACATCGGCTTTATCGGCTTCCTGCTGCATTGCTGGTCCGAATATCAAGAGACAAGTCCACATAACCCCATTATCATCGTTTCCGGAGCCTGAAATTGTCCCCGCGAGGGTGTTTGTGAACGACTTTGCCGCTTATCCCGCTCGGGAATACCGACGAATGGATTTGCGTCGATTCCTCAACATCAATTCACAATCCATGCCGATATCCGAGGATGACCGACCGGATCGCCTGTTGCCATGATTGTCTCGTCTGCCAGCTATTTCCACTTGCATATGGTGTCCGATTCCACCGGCGAAACGCTGATCACTGTCGCGCGTGCCGTCGCCGCCCAGTACACGAATGTGACGCCGATCGAGCATGTCTATCCGCTGGTGCGAAGTCAGAAGCAGCTCGACCGGGTTCTGAGCGAGATCGAGGAATCGCCAGGCATCGTGCTGTTCACCTTGCTGGACGACGAGCTCGTGGACCGGCTGCAGAAGAAATGCACGGAGATCAATATCCCGAGCCTCTCGATCATCGGGCCGGTGCTGCAATTGTTCCAGGCCTATCTCGGTGCGGAAACCTCCCACCGAGTCGGCGCGCAGCACGTGCTGAACGCGGAGTACTTCAAACGGATTGATGCGCTGAACTACACGATGCTGCACGACGATGGTCAGCACACCGAAGGATTGGAAGAAGCGGAGGTCGTGCTCGTTGGCGTGTCGCGAACGTCGAAGACGCCGACGTCGATCTATCTTGCCAACCGCGGCATTCGCACCGCGAACATTCCGCTTGTTCCAGGCATACCGCTTCCGGCGGAATTGGAGACCCTCACACGGCCGTTGATCGTCAGCCTGCATGCGACGCCGGAGCGCTTGATCCAGGTCCGGCAAAATCGCCTGCTCGGTCTTGGTGCACAACAGATGGACAGCGACTCTTATGTCGACAAGCAGTCGGTCACGGACGAGGTCATGTTTGCCCGCAAGCTCAGCGCAAGGCATGGCTGGGCGCAACTCGACGTTACGCGTCGCTCCATTGAGGAGACTGCTGCCGCCATCATCAAGCTTCTGTCCGATCGGCAACGCCAGCGGAGTTCGCCATGACGCTGTGGTCCGACGACAGACCGCTTGTTCTTGCCTCGCAAAGCAAGTCCCGACAGGCGTTATTGAAGGGTGCCGGTATCCCATTCGAAGCGATACCTGCAGACATCGATGAGCGCGCAATCCAGCTCGCATCAGAGCTGAAGGATGCCGCCGCGATTGCGACCCTGCTTGCCAAGTCGAAAGCGCTGTACGTCGCATCGCGCAATGCTGGACGTTTTGTGGTTGGCGCCGACCAGACCCTGTCGCTGAAAGACAGGCTCTTCAACAAGCCAGCCGACCGCACTCAGGCGGCCGACCAGATTCGATCGCTGGCCGGCAAAACGCACGAATTGCATTCTGCAATTGCATTGGCAAAAGATGAGCGAATTCTGTTTGCGCATGTTGCAGTGGCGCGAATGACCATGCGCAGCTTCAGCGAAGCGATGATCGACAATTATCTTGATGCGGCTGGCGATGCGGTGACGACCAGTGTCGGGGCCTATCAACTTGAGGGTCTCGGGGTGCACCTGTTCGAACGCATCGAGGGCGATCATTTTACGATCCTCGGATTGCCATTATTGCCGCTGCTCGCGTCCTTGCGCGACATGGGCCTCGTTGCCGAATAACAAGAACAAGAGAAGCAGATGCGGATCATTGGATTGACCGGGTCGATCGGGATGGGCAAGTCGACCACCATGCAACTATTCGCGGATCAGGGTGTACCGGTCTACGACGCGGACGCCGCCGTGCATGCCGTCTATGCGGGTGAAGCTGCGCCGGCGGTTGAGGCAGCGTTCCCGGGCACGACCCGCGATGGCAAGGTCGATCGTCAGAAGCTTTCGGCCAAGGTGCTGGGACATCCAGAGGAGTTGAAGCGACTGGAGCAGATCGTGCATCCGATGCTCGGCGCCCATCGCAAGAGGTTCCTCGACGATGCGGAAAGGGCCGGAGCGCCCGTCGTGGTGCTCGACGTGCCGCTGCTGTTCGAAACAGGCGGCGAAAAGCGCGTCGACGCTGTGGTCGTCGTGTCGGCGCCGGCCGAGATCCAGCGCGCTCGCGTGCTGGCGCGCGAGAACATGACTCAGGACAAGCTGGACGCAATCCTGGCGCGACAAACGCCCGACGTAGAAAAACGCGCCCGCGCCGACTTTGTCGTGGATACATCTTCTGGAATAGAGCCGGTGAGCGCCCGGATTCGCGACATCCTCGCCGAAGTCGTTAAGATGCCGATCAGACGGCGTGATTCGGCCTGATCAACGCCGCTGATGGTCTTCATCCTGCGCGAACTGGATCATGCGCGAAATTGTTCTCGATACTGAAACGACGGGGCTCGATCCGCTGCGCGGGGATCGTCTGGTCGAGATCGGCTGCGTCGAGATCTTCAACCGCATGCCGACCGGGCAAACATTCCATCGCTACATCAATCCGCAGCGTGAGATGTCGAAGGAGGCTTTCGACGTCCACGGCCTGTCGACTGAATTTCTTGCAGACAAGCCGGTGTTCTCGGCCATCGCCGAAGAGTTCCTGGAATTCGTCGGCGAGGCGCCGTTGGTAATCCACAACGCATCGTTCGACATCGGCTTCATCAACGCCGAGCTCGAAAGAACTGCGCGCACGCCGATTCCTCGCGAACGGCTGGTCGATACACTGCTGCTCGCGCGCCGAAAGCATCCCGGCGTTTCCAACCGCCTGGACGACCTCTGCTCGCGCTACGCGATCGACAACTCACACCGGACCAAGCATGGCGCTCTGTTGGATGCGGAGCTATTGGCCGAGGTGTACATCGACCTGATCGGTGCTCGTCAGTCGCAGCTCATTCTGGCGGAGAGAGTCGAGATCCGCGTCGGCACACAGGCTGATGCGCCGCGACGGCAGCGGATGGAACCGCTGTTGCCACGACTGTCTGAGTCAGAGCTGGCCGCTCACCAGGCCTTCGTCGCGACGCTCGGCGACAAGGCGCTGTGGGGCGAGTACGCCTAGCGCCCGGTTCTAAGGTTCGCATTGCTTTGCGGCCGCCGCCTGTCTGCGAACGACCGAGCGTGACAGGACATCACCGGCAAGTTTGTGCGCATTCCGGGTTTGACGTCGTACCGAGAACTCGCGTCATGCCGGTACGAACGTCGGACCCGGCCGATCAGATCGAACGGCTCAGCTTGGCTGCTGTTGCTGCTGCGTCGTCTGGGCGGCCAGATTCTGCCGGTACAATCCGACAAAGTCGACCGGGTCGAGCAGCAGCGGCGGAAACCCGCCATCCCGCACCGAGGTGGCGATGATCTCGCGGGCGAACGGGAACAACAGCCGCGGACATTCGATCATGACCACAGGGTGAAGGTTCTCCTGTGGAACGTTCTGAATGCGGAACACGCCGGCATAGGCTAGTTCGAAATTGAACAAAACCATGTCACCAATTTCGGCCTTCCCCTCGATCGAGAGCGTGACCTCGTAATCCTGCTCCGCGACGGCATTGGCTCCGACGTTGATCTGGATATTGATCGCAGGCTGCTGTTGCTGCGGCCCCAGCGAACGCGGCGCGTTGGGGTTCTCGAACGAGAGATCCTTGGTGTACTGCACTAGGACGTTCAACTGCGGGGCCGGGACGTCAGATCGGGGCGAACCATTGCCATTGGTCATTTGAATGCGTCTCCTGCGGGAGCTGGTGTCCCGATTCTAACGTTCGTATCGCTTGGCTGCCCTCGTCTGCGAACGTTAGAACCCAGAGGGAGGCCAGCAACTTTATGAAGCTAGTGCGCTTTTTCGATCCGACGCTTGCGCTGATGACTGGCGGGCAGCGCTGGTCCGAACATCAATCCAGCGCACTAGCGCCCTGATTGCGGCGAGTGGCTAACACAGGGCTCCGGTCGGGGACAAGGACGCTCGTGTCCCGTCCAACGCTTGCATCATGCGCATCAGGTCCGGGCGGGCTCACGAGCAACTTTGTGAGGCTCGTGTGCGTTGACGTTCGTATGCGGGGCCAGCCGCAAGCCGGTACGAACGTCAAATCCAGCACGCTGGCCTGCATCTGCAAAAGGTTGGCCGGTGCCACCGGATGGTCTAGAATTCGGCAGATTTGGCGCCCATGTCCGCGGAAGAGAGCGAACCGGCCCCGTGGGCGGAGCCTGAAGAAGTCGCCAGAGCCTAAAGAAAAACGCGTCAATTTGCGCAGCCGCCAGGGACCAATCGGCCGACGGCGGGGTTGGCTCAGTCAAGGTTCAGGCTTACATGGAGGTGTGCTGCGGATGGCCTGAGCGGATCGTACTGTGCGCAGGCCGGCACACCGCCGACTGGAAGGTACACGCGACGTGGATATCTACACCATCATCTTTCTGGCGCTGGCCGTCTTCATCTTTTTGCGGTTGCGCAGCGTCCTCGGCCAGCGCACCGGGAGCGAGCGGCCGCCCTACGACCGGCCCGCACGAGATGTTTTGCAGGGCCGCGGCGGTGATGCGTCCCGCGGTGACAACGTCGTGCCGATTCCGGGCACGATCATCGACCAGGCGCCGCTGGCACCCGCCGATCCTGCGCCGACCTCCGAGCGGTGGAAGGGAACTGCCGAGCCGGGCTCCGATCTCGCTCGCGGTCTCGACGGCATTGCCAAGGAGGACTCTTCTTTCGATCCGAAGCATTTCGTTGCCGGCGCCAAGGGCGCCTATGAGATGATCGTGATGGCGTTCGCCCAAGGTGATCGGCGCACGCTGAAGGATCTGCTGTCGCCGGAAGTCTTCGAAAGCTTCGACGGTGCGATCCGCGAGCGCGAGCAGCGTGGCGAGCGGATGGAGCGCAAGTTCGTGGGCATCGACAAGGCCGAGATCGTCGGCGCCGACCTGCGTGGCCGCGTAGCGAGCCTTACAGTGCGCTTCGTTTCGCAGATGATCTCGGTGACTAGCGACAAGGCTGGCGCGGTCGTCGACGGCAGCCCGGAATCGATCACCGATGTCACCGATGTCTGGACGTTCTCCCGCGATATGGCCTCGCGCGATCCGAACTGGAGGCTGGTTGGCACCGAAGGCGGGCAGTAAACGCTCGCGCCGTTGGTGGTATGCCAGCACTCTCAGTCTGTTCCTGTGCGGCCCGCTCCTGATATCGCCTGCCGCCTTCGCCAAGCGCGGCGGCGCGCCGATGCCGCTTGAGATCGCCGGCAGTCAATATGAACCGCTAAAATGGGCGGACATCCCGGGCTGGGCCGAGGATGACCAACAGGCCGCTTTCGAGACTTTCCTAGCAAGCTGCAAACCGATCGTCGCGCGGCGCGAACCGCCGAAGGAGCCGAAAGCGCTCGGCTCCTCGCTCAGCGAGCCATGCCGCGCAGCGCGCGCGGCGCACGTCAGGAGCAGCGACGAGGCGCGTGCCTTCTTCGAGCGGCATTTCGTACCCTTGCGCATCTCGCGCCTTGGTGAAACTGAGGGTCTTGTCACCGGTTACTATGAGCCGGTGCTCGAGGGTTCGCGCACCTACAGCGAGCAGTTTCCGGTGCCCGTCTATCGCCGGCCGTCGAACCTGTTCGTTCGCGGCGTGCGCTCGAGCACGGCAAGCTTGCCAAACAAGGGCGACGTGTTTCGCAAGATCGGCCGCCGCAAGCTCGTGCCGTACTACGATCGCGCGGAGATCGAGGATGGCATCCTGAGCGGACGCGGCCTGGAAATCTGCTACGTCAAGAACTTCACCGAGCTGCTGTTCATGCAGATTCAGGGATCGGCGCGCATCAAGCTCGAGGATGGATCGGTTATCCGCATCAACTATGATTCCCACAATGGCCAGGCTTACACGCCGGTGGGCCGCATCCTGATCGAGCGCAACATCATTGCGCGCGAGGACATGTCGATGCAGCGTATCCGCGACTACATGGCTAGCAACCCGGACCTTGCAAAGGAACTCCGTCGGCAGAACAAGGCCTATGTGTTCTTTCGCGAGGTCCAGTTGTCCGACAAGGACGAAGCCATCGGTGCGCAGGGGATTCCGCTGACCGCAGGCCGCTCGATTGCCGTCGATCGCCTGCTGCACGTCTACGGCACGCCGTTCTTCATCGAAGCCAAGCTGCCAATCGAGTCCGAACGATCGCAAACGCCCTTTCGCCGGTTGATGGTGTCGCAAGACACGGGCTCTGCGATCGTCGGTCCGGCGCGCGCAGATATCTACTTCGGCGCCGGCGCGGAGGCCGGTCGCATTTCCGGCCGATTGAAGCACGGCGCGCGCTTCATCATGCTGGTGCCGAAAGGCCTTGATCCTGTGGCTGCCGGCAAGCGGATGATCCTGCCGGACGCGCGGCCGTCCGCCAAAATTGCCAAGCTGTTTCCGCCTGCGAAGGACGCACCGAAAGAGGGGCCCAGCGAGGCCCCCAAGAACACGCAGCCGAAGGGTGACAACAAGCAGACGCCCGTGGCGGACTCGAAGGATGGAACGGTTGCGACCGATGCGGCGCCTGCCGCCGTTCCGTTGCCACAGGCCCGTCCCGACGGGCCGCCTCCGCGCCGCAAGACCTTTCGCCGTTACCTCCGATGAGGAAAGTGCTGCCGGCGCACGGGCGCAAGCGCGCGTTGAGCGAGGAAGAAAAAGCGCTGTGGCATGCGGTTGCGAAATCAACAACGCCGCTGCGTCGCCGCAAGCGCATCGTTCCTGACGACGTCGAGAGTGATGCTGCAGAAGCCATTCAGCAGCCTTCCCGGTCAATCAAGCCGGCCGCGGTGCGACGATCCGTGGCACCGGTTGCTCAACCTTCACTGCCGCCGCTGGCGCCACTTGGACGACGGCAGCGGTCGCGACTTGCCAAAGGACGCAACCAGATCGACGCCAGGCTCGACCTGCATGGCATGACCCAGGCACGGGCGCATCGAACGCTGACTGCCTTCCTGCAACGTGCGCACGGCGACGGTGCGACGTTCGTTCTGATCATTACCGGAAAGGGCCGTGCATCCGCAGCCGAAGGCGAACGCGGCATCCTGCGGCGCCAGGTGCCGCTCTGGCTCGGCCTGCCGGAACTGCGCAGCCTGATCGTCGGATTCGAGGAAGCGCACATCGGCCATGGCGGCGAGGGCGCGCTTTACGTGCGATTGCGGCGGACGCGATAGCGACGAAGCCATCTGGGCCGCGCACGAGACAACGCCGCGCTGGATTGCCTCCCTTCAGCCGAGCGAACCGATGCCGTTCGTCGAACGGCAATGGCGCGCAATAACGAAGACGCTCGTCAGCTAAAGAATGAACCGGCTCAGATCCGCATTCTTGGCGAGATCACCAATGTGCTTGTTCACATAGGCCGCGTCGATGCGGATGGTTTCTCCGTGGCGGTCGGGAGCCGCGAATGAAATCTCGTCCAGCACCCGCTCCATGACGGTCTGCAGCCGCCGCGCCCCGATATTCTCAACCGTGCTGTTGACGCCGACGGCCACGTCAGCGATGGCGTCGATCGCGTCGGCGGCGAACTCAAGGTTGACACCCTCGGTCTGCATCAGTGCGACGTACTGCTTGATCAGCGAGGCTTCAGGTTCGGTGAGGATGCGCCGAAAGTCGTCGCGCGTCAGCGCCTGCAGCTCGACCCGGATCGGCAGGCGGCCCTGTAGTTCCGGCAGCAGGTCGGAGGGCTTGGCGATATGAAAGGCGCCTGACGCGATGAACAGGATATGATCGGTCTTCACCGCGCCGTGCTTGGTGGTGACCGTCGTACCCTCGATCAGCGGCAGAAGATCCCGCTGCACGCCTTCGCGTGATACGTCGCCGCCGACGCGTTCACCGCGGGCGCAGATCTTGTCGATCTCGTCGAGGAACACGATGCCGTTGTTCTCGACGACGTGGATCGCTTCCTGAACCAGCTGCTCGGTATCCAGCAGCTTGTCGGATTCCTCCGCAACGAGGATCTCATGGGAATCGGCGACAGTAATGCGCCGCGTGCGGGTGCGGCCCCCGAGCTTGCCGAATATGTCTCCGATGGAGATCGCGCCGATCTGTGCGCCGGGCATGCCGGGGATCTCGAACGTCGGCATGCCGCCGGACGTCTGCGTCTCGACTTCGATCTCCTTGTCGTTCAGTTCGCCGGCGCGAAGCTTGCGACGAAACGAATCGCGCGTGGCGGCACTGGCATTGGCGCCGACCAGCGCATCGAGCACGCGTTCCTCGGCGGCCACCTCCGCGCGCGCTCTTACATCCTTGCGCTTGCGCTCGCGGGTCTGGGCGATGGCGACCTCGACGAGGTCGCGAACGATCTGTTCGACGTCGCGGCCGACGTAGCCGACCTCGGTGAACTTGGTCGCTTCGACCTTGATAAACGGCGCGCCCGCAAGCTTGGCGAGGCGGCGCGAGATTTCGGTCTTGCCGACGCCGGTTGGGCCGATCATCAAGATGTTCTTCGGCAGCACCTCTTCCCGCAGTGTGCCGTCGAGCTGCAGCCGGCGCCACCGGTTTCGCAACGCGATCGAAACCGCGCGCTTGGCGTCCGCCTGCCCAACGATGAAGCGGTCGAGTTCGGAGACGATTTCGCGGGGAGAGAAGTCGGTCATGTCGGCTAATTATTGTCCCGTTGTGGCTTGCGCAAGCAGCTAGATGATCGGCGGTCCACTCTGCCATTGGCGAATGGTGTCATTCGGGTAGATCAGCATGATGACGTTCAGAAGGAGGTTGTCGCGGATGTGGAGGCCGACGGCGATCTCGAACACCAGCACCAGCGCGATCGTGAATGCTACCGGCAGTTTCATGGCGAGCAGAAAGCCCGCAATCATGAAGGCCATGTCGGCGACGGAATTGACGATGCTGTCGCCGTAATAGTCGAGCGACACCGTTGCCGTACGGTAGCGATCGATGATGAAACTCGAGTTTTCGATCAGCTCCCAGCCGCCTTCGATCACCATCGCGATCAGGAGCCGTATGGTCCAGTCGGTGCGTGGCAGCACGAAGCGGGTGGCCGCGTAGAACAGGAATCCGTGGATCACATGGGAGAATGTGTACCAGTCGGCGATCTGTTGGGAATTCTCCGAGCTTTGCACCACACCATGCCACAGCTTTATGGTGCCACAGGCGCAGATCGGAAGACGGCCCATCCAGAATAGCAGCGCAGCCTGCAGCGCGATCAATGCTGCGACCGCGAGCGATGTCTGCATCAGGCTGAGCTTGGCGCCGGATGGCCTCGCGACGTCAACCGCGGTCGAACTCGTGGACATCGCTCAGGCCGCCGGCAGCGTTTCGATCGTCAAATTCCGGTTGGTGTAGACGCAGATGTCGGCGGCGATATCCAGTGCACGACGCACGATCGCCTCTGCGTCCTTGTCGCTGTCGGCAAGTGCCCGGGCTGCCGCGAGGGCGTAGTTGCCGCCGGAGCCGATCGCCATCAGCCCGCCCTCCGGTTCGAGCACGTCGCCGGTGCCGGTCAGCACCAGCGACACGTCCTTGTCTGCGACAATCATCATCGCCTCGAGCCGCCGAAGGTAGCGATCGGTGCGCCAGTCCTTCGCAAGCTCGACGGACGCGCGGGTCAATTGTCCGGGATACTGCTCCAGCTTGCTTTCCAGCCGCTCGAAAAGCGTGAAGGCATCGGCGGTTGCGCCGGCAAAGCCGCCGATGACGTCCCCCTTGCCGAGCTTGCGGACTTTTTTGGCGTTCGACTTGATGACTGTCTGACCGATCGACACCTGGCCGTCGCCGCCGATCACCACCTTGCCGCCCTTGCGGACCGTGACGATGGTCGTGCCGTGCCACGTGAGCTGGGCGGATTGCGGTGCTTGCATGAGCGGGTCCCTCTAAACGGCAGATCTAGACATGATGTTTGCGGCTTCAAGCGCAAGCCTTCAATTCAAGCCCTGCGCAGTGATCCGGTCACCATAGCGGCAAATGGGCCGCAAAATGGGTCAGTAGGGACACTAGCCGGTGGCGAAAGCCGATTTCGCCTGTTAAAAGACCCCCGTTTTTCAGGCGGAGAGCGAGCTTTTCATGCGCAAGGCGACGATCAAGCGCAAGACGAAAGAGACGGATATCGAGGTCAGCGTCAACCTCGACGGCACCGGCGCGTCCGCGTCGGCAACCGGCATCGGATTCTTCGATCATATGCTTGACCTGCTCGCCCGCCATTCGCGCATCGACATCGCGGTCAAGGCGGATGGCGATCTGCATGTCGATCACCATCACACCACGGAAGACGTCGGCATCGCGCTCGGCCAGGCGGTGAGGCAGGCGCTCGGCGATATGAAGGGCATCACCCGCTACGCCAGCGTGCACATGCCGATGGATGAAACCCTGTCGCGCGTGGTGATCGACATCTCGGGACGGCCGTTGCTGGTGTTCAACGTTGCCTTCGCACGGGACAAGATCGGCGAATTCGATACGGACCTCGTGCGCGAGTGGTTCCACGCGTTCGCGATGAATGCCGGCATCACACTGCACGTTGAAACGCTGTATGGCGAGAACGGCCACCATATCGCCGAGTCATGCTTCAAAGGGCTGGCGCGGGCGCTGCGAATGGCGGTCGCCATCGACCCGAAGGCCGCTGGCGAAGTGCCCTCGACCAAAGGTTCGCTAGGCGCCTAGCCTAGCCGGGTTCACGGCGCCGGTCGTCGACGAACGAGTTAGTTGTAATGTTTGTGAGATGACAAACATGCCGGTCTACACAGTTCATGCACCATCCGCTCCGGAAGCGCTTGGGGATACGGACAGGTTTGTCTTCCTGCGCGACGGCTTCCATTTCTGGGCGATGGTGTTCGGCCCGATCTGGTTGATCTGGCACCGCTTGTGGCTGGTGCTGATCGGCTACCTCGCCGTAAGCGTTGTGGTTGGCAGCGCCCTGGCGCTGCTCGGGGCGTCGTCTGGTGTGCGCACCCTCGTGTTGCTGTTGCTCGCGATCCTGATGGGTCTGGAAGCGGGCAGCCTTCGGCGCTGGACCTATTCGCGGGGAAAGTGGCGGCAGATCGACTTTGTCGTTGCCGATGACGAGGAGGCTGCCGAACGGCGCTTCTTCGATCGCTGGACCGAACAACAGGACGCGGCGTTGCCGCCCACCTACACCGTGCCGACGGCGCCCAACCAGCCGCGGGCGCCGTCCTCGGCGCCGCAGGGCATCATCGGTCTGTTCCCTGAGCCCGGAGGATCGCGATGACTGTCGCTATCATCGACTACGGCTCGGGCAACCTGCATTCGGCGGCGAAAGCCTTCGAGCGGGCTTCGCGGAGCATGGAGCGTCCCGCGCCGGTTCTGGTCACTCGCGATCCGGATCGTGTCTGGCGCGCAGACCGGGTCGTGCTGCCGGGCGTTGGTGCGTTTGCTGACTGCCGCAAGGGCCTCGACGCGCTGGACGGCATGGTTCAGGCCCTGAACGAAGTCGTGCGCGACAAGGCGCGCCCGTTCTTCGGCATCTGCGTCGGCATGCAGCTGATGGCCGAGCGCGGGCGCGAGTATGTCGTGACCGAAGGCCTTGGCTGGCTTGCCGGCGACGTCGAAAAGATCGTGCCCAACGACGAAGGCCTGAAGATTCCGCACATGGGCTGGAACACGCTCGAGCCTCTGCGCGAGCATCCGCTGCTGGACAGGCTGCCGCTCGGCGACCAGGGGCGCCATGCCTACTTCGTGCATTCCTACCACCTGAAGGCGGCAAACGAGGCGGACGTGCTGGCGCGCGCGAGCTATGGCGGCCCGGTGACCGCGATTGTCGCGAAGGATACCGCTGTCGGCACGCAGTTTCATCCCGAGAAGAGCCAGCGCTTCGGGCTCGCGCTGATCGCCAACTTTCTGAAGTGGAAGCCGTGATCCTCTTTCCCGCCATCGATCTCAAGAACGGCGAATGCGTGCGGCTCGAACAGGGCGACATGGCGCGGGCGACCGTGTTCAACACGAATCCCGCGGCACAAGCGTGCGCGTTTGAGCAGCAGGGATTCGAGTATCTGCATGTCGTCGATCTCGACGGCGCGTTTGCCGGCAAGCCGGTCAACGCCCTGGCTGTCGAGGCGATGCTGAACGCCGTGTCGATGCCGGTGCAGCTCGGCGGCGGCATACGCGACATGAAGACGGTCGAAGGCTGGCTGGGCAAGGGTATCGCCCGCGTCATCATCGGCACTGCCGCGGTGCGTGATCCCGCCTTCGTCAAGGAAGCGGCAAGAACGCATCCCGGCCGCGTGGCCGTCGGCCTTGACGCGCGTGACGGCAAGGTCGCGGTCGAAGGCTGGGCGGAGACCTCGCAAGTCACTGCGTTGGAGATCGCGAAACGATTTGAGGACGCAGGCGTCGCGGCAATCATCTTCACCGACATTGCACGCGACGGGTTGCTGAAGGGCCTGAACCTAGACGCAACGATTGCGCTTGCGGACGGTGTTTCCATTCCGGTGATCGCTTCGGGCGGGCTCGCCTCGCTGGACGACGTCAAGGCGCTGCTGGCGCCGCGCGCGCAGAAGCTCGCAGGCGCGATCTCGGGCCGTGCCCTTTACGACGGCCGTCTCGATCCGGCTGCGGCCATCGCCCTGATCAAGCGCTCCGGCGTCGCCCGGCGCGCAGGCCTGTCGTGATGGACAATCGGCAGCCGAACCCGCGGACGGACAAGCTGGCGCCAACGTTTGAAAAGGCGTTGACCCCGATCTTCGTGTTTGCATTACCCAATGCGATCGTGTGCTGGACCGCAGCATGGGTGTTCAAGGAGACGTACGCGTTTTCCGCATTGCTGTTGAGCCTCGGCGCCTTCCCGATCGTCGTCGCCGTGTGTGCGTATCTGCTGGTTCTGGTCAACAAAGTCGGGCGCGGGAGCTGAACGAAGGCCGATGTTCAAGGTTCGTGTCATTCCCTGTCTCGACGTGAAGGACGGTCGAGTCGTCAAGGGTGTCAATTTCGTCGATCTGCGCGACGCCGGTGACCCGGTGGAAGCGGCGATCGCCTACGATGCCGCCGGTGCAGATGAGCTGACGTTTCTCGACATCACCGCAAGCCATGAGAATCGCGGCACCATGCTCGACGTGGTGCGGCGGACGGCGGAGGCCTGCTTCATGCCGCTGACGGTCGGCGGCGGAGTGCGCACGCTCGAGGACATTCGCGTGCTGTTGAGTTCGGGTGCTGACAAGGTCTCGATCAACACTGCGGCCGTGCACCGGCGTGATTTCGTCAAGGAAGCCGCGGAGAAATTCGGCGATCAATGCGTGGTGGTCGCGATCGACGCCAAGCGCGTAACCCGCGCGGGCGGTTCCGACCGCTGGGAGATCTTCACCCATGGCGGACGAAAAGCCACCGGGATCGACGCGATCGAATATGCGCAGGAGGTGGTTTCGCTCGGAGCGGGCGAAATTCTGCTGACTTCCATGGATCGCGACGGCACCCGCCAGGGGTTCGATATTCCTTTGACCCGCGCCATCGCTGATAGTGTGACAGTACCAGTGATAGCCTCGGGCGGCGTCGGCAATCTCGACCACTTGGTGGAAGGCATCCGCGACGGCCACGCGACGGCGGTGCTGGCGGCCTCGATTTTTCACTTCGGCGAGCACACGGTTCGGGCGGCGAAGGAACATATGCTGCGTGCGGGCTTACCGATGCGGCTGGACCCGTAAGGCCCTGGTCCGGTCCTTGCCGGATCGGGATCAGCGCTCAAGCTTCGGTTTGGGCATGATCTTAGCCGAAAGCCTACCTCCAGTTTTCGGATCTAGCCTTAATTCTTAAATTCTGTCGGGACTTTGCGCTCCCCGGGGTGCTGGCGGGATGGTAAAAGACACCACGATGACACGCTTTACGATCCATGATCTTGCCGCGACAATCGACGCCCGCGCAACCGCGAGCGGCGATGTGTCATACACGCGCAAGCTGCTCGACAAGGGTCCGGCCCATTGTGCGAAGAAGTTCGGTGAGGAAGCGGTCGAAACCGTGATCGCTGCGGTGGAAGGCGACAAGAATGCGCTCGTCGCTGAAAGCGCGGACGTGATCTACCACCTGCTCGTTCTGCTGAAATCCCGCGGCCTTGCACTTGCCGATGTCGAGGCCGCGCTGGCCCAGCGGACGGGCATGTCGGGTCTGGAAGAAAAAGCAGCACGCAAGCGCCAATGAGAAGTAACGCACTCATGGATGTGAGAGCCGAACAGCATTATACGCCCTATCGCACCTTCACGCGCGAAGAGTGGGCAGCCAAACGTGACGACACGCCGATGACGCTCGCCGCAAGCGAAGTCGCCGCGCTGCGGTCGCTGCACGACCGGCTCGACATCCGCGAGGTCGAGGAGATCTATCTGCCGCTGTCGCGCCTGTTGTCGCTCTATGTCGAGGCGACCCAGGAGCTGTTCGTCGCGCAGAAGCGGTTTCTGCACTCCGACGAGCCGAAGATGCCTTTCATCATCGGCGTCGCAGGGTCGCCGGCCGTCGGCAAGTCGACCACCGCGCGCGTGCTGCAGGCGCTGCTGAAGCGCTGGCCGCCAAAACCGAAGGTCGATCTGGTGACGACCGATGGATTCCTCTACCCGACTGCCGTGCTCGAGCGGGAAGGGCTGATGCAGAAGAAAGGCTTTCCCGAAAGCTACGACCTGCCGACGCTGCTGTCGTTCCTGAGCGATATCAAGGCCGGCCGCCGACCGGTGCGCGCGCCGATCTATTCGCACATCACTTACGACATTGTTCCGAACGAATGGGTGCAGATCGACCGGCCGGACATCCTGATCGTCGAAGGCTTGAACGTTCTGCAAGCCGGCCGGCTGCCGCGTGACGGCAAGGCGATCCCTTACGTGTCAGATTTTTTCGACTTCTCCGTCTACATCGATGCGGAAGAGCCGGTATTGCGGAAATGGTATGTCGAGCGTTTCCTCGCGCTGCGTGATACAGCGTTCCACGATCCACGTTCGTATTTCCGTCGCTATGCCAATCTTTCGGACGAGGAAGCGACGGAAGTTGCGCTGTCGATCTGGAAGGAGATCAACCTCAAGAATCTGGTTGAGAACATCCTGCCGACGCGGCCGCGTGCGACGCTGATCCTGAAGAAGGGCGGCGACCACGTTATCGAGGCCGTCTCGCTGCGCAGGCTCTAGTGTCGTGGATCAGAAATTCGCGCCATCGTTGCCGCGAGTCCATCGTGCGAATTTCTGATCCATAAACG
>NZ_JAVIFX010000051.1 GCF_031157255.1 Bradyrhizobium sp. LHD-71
GTTTATGGATCAGAAATTCGCACGATGGACTCGCGGCAACGATGGTGCGAATTTCTGATCCACGACACTAGCAACTTCATGAAGCCAGTGCGCTTTTTTTGATTTGACGTTCGTCCTCGGGACTCGCAGCAATGTTGGTACGAACGTCAACCCCCGCGCGCCAGCCAACTTTTGCCCCAAACTGGCGTCATGCTTCCAAGCTCTCTCAAGGATATCCCATGCGTGCTTTCCTTCTTGCAGCCCTGCTGACGGTCACGGCCGGACCAGTCGTCGCCCAGCCGCTCGGCACCGGCATTCCTCTGAACCAGGAAAAGGAAGTCACGCCCGAACAGCGCGCCAAGCAACGGGCCACCGAAGAGGCCTACAAGTCGACGATCAAGGGCATTCCGGATGCGAAGCCCGTCGATCCGTGGGGTAACATGCGCGGCACCGAGACCGGCAGCACCGCCAAGGCCAAGGCTGCTCCCAAAAAGACGAACTGACAGAACGGCTCTCGACTGGGGACAGTGCCGCCCCACGCGTAGGAACAGGGTGTGAACTTTGCTAGCTTGCCGTGCTCTGAAGCACCCGGCAGTTGCATGACAGTTCCACGGCCCTCTTTGCGCGACGCATCGGATGATATGAGCGCTCCGCCTGCGCAACGGCAGGCGCCGCGCACGATCGCGCCTGCCGCTGACGGCGCGACCCGCGTCACGCCGATGATGGAACAGTACCTTGAGATCAAGGCTGCCAATCCGGGGCTGTTGCTGTTCTACCGGATGGGCGACTTTTACGAGTTGTTCTTCGATGATGCCGAGACCGCCTCACGCGCGCTCGGCATCGTGCTGACCAAGCGCGGCAAGCATGCCGGGGACGACATCCCGATGTGTGGCGTACCGGTGGAGCGCGCCGAAGACTATCTGCATCGCCTGATCGCGCTCGGCCACCGAGTCGCTGTTTGCGAACAGATGGAAGACCCGGCGGAAGCCAAGAAGCGCGGCGCCAAGAGTGTCGTCAAGCGCGGCGTCGTGCGCGTCGTCACCCCGGGCACCCTGACCGAAGACACGCTGCTCGACGCGCGCGCCAACAATTACCTGTTGGCAATCGCCCGCGCCCGAGCATCCGCCTCCGGCGGCGATCGCATGGGGCTCGCATGGATCGACATGTCGACGTCCGAATTCACTGTCACCGAATGCAGCGCGGCCGAACTCGCAGCGACGATCGCCCGCATCAACCCGAACGAGGTGATCGTCGCCGATGCCCTGTTCGGCGACGATGCGCTCGGACCGTTGCTGCGCGAACTGGCATCCGTGACACCACTCACCCGCGACGTATTCGACGGTGCCACGGCCGAGCGCAGGCTCACCGACTATTTCGCCGTCGCGACCATGGAGGCGTTCGGCTCGTTGTCACGCCTGGAAGCGACCGCCGCCGCCGCTTGCGTGACCTATATCGAGCGCACACAGGTCGGCAAACGTCCGCCGCTGTCGCCGCCTTCGCGCGAGGCAGCCGGCACGACCATGGCGATCGATCCCGCGACCCGCGCTAACCTCGAACTGACGCGCACGCTATCCGGTGAGCGGCGCGGCTCACTGCTCGCGGCGCTCGACTGCACCGTCACCGCGGCCGGATCGCGACTGCTCGCGCAGCGGCTCGCCGCACCTTCGACGGATGCAGCGATCATTGCCAGGCGACTCGATGCGCTGAGTGCCTTTGCGGAGGACTCGGTCGTCCGCGAGGACCTGCGCAAGATGCTGCATGCGGCGCCGGACATGGCGCGCGCGCTGGCACGGCTCTCGGTGGGCCGCGGCGGCCCGCGCGACCTCGCAGCGCTCGGCGCCGGCATTGCGGCGGCTGACGAGGTGCTGGCGCGGCTCGCGCGGATGGATATCGTGCCGGCCGAGATCGCGACAGCAGCGACAGCGTTACGCAAACCGCCGCGAGCGCTGGCGCAGGAGTTTGCGCGCGCGCTTGCCGACGAATTGCCGCTGTTGAAACGCGACGGCGGGTTCGTGCGCGCCGGCTACGAGCCGGCGCTCGATGAGGCCCGAAGCCTGCGCGACGAATCGCGACGGGTGGTGGCCGCGATGCAGGCGCGCTACGCCGAGGAGACCGGCGTCAAGGCGCTGAAGATCCGCCACAACAACGTGCTCGGTTATTTCGTCGAGGTGACGGCGCAGCACGGCGACAAGTTGATGTCGCCACCGCTGAATGCGACGTTCATTCATCGTCAGACACTGGCGGGCCAGGTCCGTTTCACCACAGCCGAGCTGGGCCAGACCGAAGCCAAGATTGCCAACGCCGCCGACCGGGCGCTCGGGCTCGAGCTCGAGATCTTCGAGCGGCTGGCAGCGCAAGCGGTCGTCGCATCCGACGATCTGCACGCCGCAGCGCAGGCGTTCGCCGCGCTGGATGTGGCCACCGCGCTGGCGAAGCTCGCCTCGGATCAGAACTACGTTCGCCCCGACGTCGATGGCTCGCTCGACTTCGTCATCGAGGGCGGTCGGCATCCGGTGGTGGAGCAGGCCTTGGCGCGCGACGGGCAGCCGTTCATCGCCAATGCTTGCGATCTCTCGCCGAGGGTGCGTGAAACCTCGGGCCAGGTCTGGATCGTCACCGGTCCGAACATGGCAGGTAAATCGACCTTCCTGCGCCAGAATGCGCTGATCGCGCTGATGGCGCAGATCGGCAGCTTCGTGCCGGCGAAGCGCGCGCGCATCGGTATCGTCGACCGTCTGTTCTCGCGCGTCGGCGCCGCCGACGATCTCGCGCGGGGACGCTCGACCTTCATGGTCGAGATGGTGGAGACAGCCGCGATTCTGAACCAGGCCGGCGAGCGGGCGCTGGTGATCCTCGACGAGATCGGTCGGGGAACTGCGACCTTCGACGGCCTGTCGATCGCATGGGCGGCGATCGAGCATCTGCACGAGGAGAACCGCTGCCGCGCGCTGTTTGCGACGCACTATCACGAGCTGACGGCGCTGGCTGCAAAACTGCCGCGGCTGTTCAATGCTACGGTGCGGGTGAAGGAGTGGCAGGGTGACGTGGTGTTCCTGCACGAGGTGATGCCAGGCGCGGCCGACCGCTCCTACGGCATTCAGGTGGCGAAGCTTGCCGGTCTTCCCGCACCCGTGATCGTCCGCGCGAAGACGATCCTGGCCAAGCTTGAAGCGCAGGACCGATCGTCGACGACCCGCGCGCTCGCCGACGACCTGCCGCTGTTCGCTGTGCCCTCGCGCGCGGCCGCGGAAGATAAGATCGAGACGCCGGCTGACAAGCTGTTGAAGACCTTCGAAGCGCTGCACCCCGACGACATGTCACCGCGCGAAGCACTGGACGCGCTGTATGCCCTCAAGAAGACGCTCGGAAATTGAGGTCGTCGTCGGCACGCCCTCGAAAAGTCAGGCCGTCCCGCTGCCGGTGAAGTCGGCGACGATATGCAGCATCGCCCGCAGTCCGTAGATCAGGCCTGCCTCATCCACCTGGAACCGCGGCGAGTGATTGGGCGCGACGTTGCTATCGCCAGGCCGCGCGATGCCCACATTGAAGAACATGCCGGGCACGACCTGGCCGAAATAGGAAAAGTCCTCGCTGGCGCTGCTTGGCACTTCCGAGAGGACCGTCTTCGCCCCCACGCGCGCCAGCGACGGCGCCATCCGCTCGACCAGCACTGCATCGTTGACCACCGACGGGTAAGAGGTGCCGTCCCAGGACACCTCGGCCGATCCGTTCATGCCCCGCGCGATGTTCTCGGCGATCTCGCCGATGCGGCGCTTGGCCCGCGTGCGTTGCTGCTCGCTGAACGTACGCAGCGTGCCCTGCATCTCGGCTCTATCAGGAATGATGTTGCTGCGCAGGCCACCCCTGAACGCGCCGACGGTCACCACCGTGGGCTCGCGCGTCACGTCGGTCTCGCGACTGACGATCGTCTGCAGCGCCGTGACGATCGAAGCGCCGATGACGACGGGATCGACCCCGGCCCATGGCCGCGCCCCATGGGTCTGCTTGCCGTGCACGATGATGCGGAATGAATCGCTGCCCGCCGTCGAGACACCCGGCCGATATGCCAGCGTGCCGACCGGCAAGCCCGAGCCCACATGCAGGCCGAACACCGCGTCGGGCTTCGGATTCTCCATGACGCCCTGCTGAACCATCACGCGGGCACCACCAGCTTGCCCGGGCGGCAGCCCTTCTTCTGCCGGCTGGAACAGCAGCTTGACGGTGCCGCGCAGATCCTTGCGCATGTTCGCGATAACCTCTGCCGCCGCCATCAGGATCGCGACATGGCAATCGTGTCCGCATGCGTGCATCACGCCGACGGTCTCGCGGCCCCACTGCGTCCTGACTTTCGAGGCAAACGGCAGGTCGACCTCTTCGGTGACCGGCAGCGCGTCCATATCGGCCCGCAAGGCGATGACCGGTCCCGGACCGCCTTCGCCTTTCAACAGACCGACCACGCCGGTTTCGGCGACGCCTTCACGGACCTCATAACCCAACGACTTCAGGTGCTGCGCGACCAGCCCGGCTGTTCGCTTCTCCTGATTGCCCAGTTCAGGGTTGGCGTGAATGTCGCGCCGCCAGGCGATCATCCTGGCTTCGATGGCTTGCGCAGCCTGATCGAGCGCATCGTGGATTACGCGCGACGGCCCGGCGGCCGCGGCCGGCTGCATCTGTGCCAATGCTGCGACAGGCCGCAGCAGGCCGAGCGCGCCGCACGCACAAGCCGTGTGCAGCAAGGCGCGTCTGCTCGGTTGCGTATCGATAATTTCGGCGATGAATGTAGGCGGAGCCGACGAGCGTCCAAAAAGCCGCATGACCTAACCCCTCAAAGATCCACGCTGGCAGCGGATTGCTTTTGCGCCAAATGGTCAAGAGCCGTTCAGCGTTGGTCGCCTTTGCAAAAACGCCCGGACGTCAGATGAGCGCACTACGCCCGCGAAGCTGCGGCAAGCGCCGATCGCCGCCGGAAGGCCCAGAACACCAGATTGCAGGCGACCGCGACGAGGAGCGCGGCGACAAGTCCCGTGACCGTTCCGACGCGCGTGACGAGAAGGTGTGCGGTCAGACAGCACAATGAAAATCCTGCAAGGCCCAACAGCGTGTTCGCGAGCACGGCGGCGGTCGCAGGCCCGCCGATACGTGGATGCAGGATGAGGATCAGGCTCGACAGCACGATGGGAAAGACCGCCAGCAGCCCCGTCACCTTCGGACCGACCGCCTCGCTGGCCGAGACGACCAGGGCGACGAGGACAGCCACCATGCCTGCCCGCACCAGCAGATCGGTCCAGCGCCGCCGCACCGGAGGGACATGCACATGGCGGAAGCGGTTACCGATCGCGATGCAGACGGGCAGACCGATCGCGTTCAAGATGACGGCCGTCAGCGTCGTCCATGGCAGCGTGTTGACCACCGCGGCCAGCACAAGCCACACCGCCAACGCCGGCAGCACACTTGCGGCCCGGCCGTGCCGCTGTGCCAGCGCGGCGTAGACCAGCGCGAATACCGCCGTCGCGACGTTGACGACAAGGCTCGCCAACGCGCTCTGCGCGACGAAGCTCGGGTCATGATGCAGGGCCACGAAAACATAGGCCGGGCCGGCGGCGATCGGCAGCGTGGCGATCATCGCAGCCACGACAGGACCGGCACGTTCTGCAACGACGGTCGCGGACACCACGAAACCCGCCGTCACTGCCATTTTTAACAGCAACAGCAACCAGAACTGCAGTTCAGGAGACATCGAGAGCCTTGCGCATGCCCGCGAGTCGCGAGGCATTCATATCGCCACTCATGAGATACCAGCGCCGCCGAGGCAACCCGACGGAGGGCATGACTGCATGCTTAGGCTCACTATATCTCGTGCAGAGGCGCGATCATCGCCCTGAGCGTCCCGTCGCACAGAAAAAGCTCGGATTTTTCAAAGCGTTAGCGGTTTCCGAGCTTGCCTCGAGGTCGCCGGGCACCTCACGCCCCACCAGATGGGAGGGGTGGATGCCGCAAAGGTTGCGGTGCGCCGCAACGAAAGGCTGATGACACCATGCGAACCGTCCGATATCCGATGCGAATGGATACGGCCGTCACCCGAAGCGTCTCTGTCGAAACGGAGTTCGATCCCGTGCGGATCGGCGCCGAGATCGATGCTCTCGCGGTGAAGATGGAAGGCCGGGACGACGCCTTCCGCGCGGCGATCACGCAGCTTCTCAAGGGCGAGCTGGCCGCCGGACGCGCTGCCGCTCAGGCGCAGCTTTTGAAGGATCGCCACGGCCGCCGTTGCGCCGAGCGGCTGTGCTTCCTGCACGATTCCATCATAGGCCTCCTGTTCGACGCAGCGACCCGTCATCTCTACAAGAGCCTGCTTCCATCCGACTCCGAGCGGATGGCGATCGTCGCGACCGGCGGCTATGGCCGTGGCCTGATGGCGCCGGAATCCGATATCGATCTGTTGTTTCTGCTGCCCTACAAGCAGACCGCATGGGGCGAATCGGTCGCCGAAGCGATCCTCTATTGTCTCTGGGACATGGGGCTGAAGGTCGGCCATGCCACTCGCTCGATCGACGAATCGATCCGGCAGGCCCGCGCCGACATGACGATCCGCACCGCCGTGCTCGAGACCCGCTTTCTTGTCGGCGAGCGGACGCTCTACGATGAACTGGTGACGCGGTTCGACAAGCAGGTGGTGCAGGGCACGGCGTCCGAATTCGTCACCGCGAAGCTCGCCGAACGCGAGGAACGCCATCGCCGCGCCGGCCAGTCGCGCTATCTGGTCGAACCGAACGTGAAGGACGGCAAGGGCGGCTTGCGTGACCTTCACACGCTGTTCTGGATCTCGAAATACGTCTACCGCGTTCGCGACACCAGCGAGCTCGTCGAGCGCGGCGTGTTCGACGCTCAGGAATATCGCACCTTCCGCCGGTGCGAGGATTTCCTCTGGTCGGTCCGCTGCAACATGCACTTCTTTGCCAAGCGCGCCGAGGAGCGACTGTCGTTCGACATTCAGCGCGAGATGGCGGTGCGGCTCGGCTATACCTCGCATCCCGGCATGCAGGACGTCGAGCGCTTCATGAAGCACTACTTCCTGATAGCAAAGGACGTCGGCGACCTGACGGCCATTCTCTGCGCCAAGCTCGAGGACCAGCAGGCGAAGCCGGCGCCGGTACTGAGCCGGATGATGGCCAAGTTTCGCCCGTCGCCGAAGCGTCGCCTGAGCGACAGCGACGATTTCGTGGTCGATTACAACCGCATCAACCTCGCGGTGCCGGATGTATTCCAGCACGATCCGGTCAACCTGCTTCGCATCTTCCGCCTCGCCCAGAAGCACGATCTCGCGTTCCATCCGGACGCCATGCGCGCCGCCAAGCGTTCGTTGTACTTGATCGATCAGAAGGTCCGTGAGAGCGACGAAGCCAACAGGTTGTTTCTCGAGATCCTCACATCGAACGATGCGGAGATCGTGCTGCGGCGGATGAACGAGACCGGCGTGCTCGGAAAATTCATCCGCACCTTCGGCAAGATCGTCTCGATGATGCAGTTCAACATGTATCACCACTACACGGTGGACGAGCATCTGTTGCGCTGTATCGGCATTCTTCAGGACATCGAGCGCGGCGGCAACGAGGAGTTCGCGCTGGCGAGCGACCTGATGCGGAAGATCCAGCCGGAACATCGCATTGCGCTGTACGTTGCGGTCTTCCTGCACGACATCGCCAAGGGCCGGCCGGAGGATCACTCGATTGCCGGCGCGAAGGTCGCCCGCAGGCTATGCCCTCGGTTCGGCTTGAGTGCGGCCGATACCGAGCTCGTGGCGTGGCTGATCCAGGAGCACCTGACAATGTCGACGGTCGCGCAGTCGCGCGACCTGTCCGATCGCCGCACCATCGAGAATTTCGCCGGCGTGGTGCAGTCGCTCGAGCAACTGAAGTTACTGACGATCCTCACCACCGCCGACATCCGCGGCGTCGGTCCGGGCGTCTGGAATGGCTGGAAAGCGCAGCTGCTGCGCACACTTTATTATGAAACCGAGCCCGCGCTGACCGGCGGCTTCTCCGAAGTCAACCGGTCCCAGCGCATCGCGATGGCGCAGACGGAATTCCGCGACGCCTTCAAGGAATGGCCGCAGACCGAGGTCGAGGCTTACATCGCCCGCCATTATCCGGCGTACTGGCTCAAGGTCGATCTCGCGCAAAAGATCCGTCACGCCCGCTTCATTGCCAACAGCGAGAAGGCCGGACACAAGCTCGCGGTCAACGTCGGCTACGACGAGGCGCGCGGCGTGACCGAGCTGACCATTCTCGCCCCCGACCATCCGTGGCTCCTGTCGATCATCGCCGGTGCCTGCGCGTCGGCCGGGGCGAACATTGTCGATGCGCAGATCTACACCACGACCGACGGCCTTGCGCTGGACACCATCTCGGTGTCGCGCGAATACGACCGCGATGAGGACGAGGGCCGCCGGGCGACCCGTATCGGCGAGACCATCGAACACGCGCTGGAAGGCAAGGTGCGGTTGCCTGAAGTGGTCGCCCGCCGCGCCGGCGCCCGGGCGCGGACCAAGCCGTTCACCGTCGAGCCGGAGGTGTCGATCAACAATCAATGGTCGGAACGCTACACGGTGATCGAGGTATCAGGCCTCGACCGTCCGGGCCTGCTGTATCAGCTCACGACGACGATTTCGAAGCTCAATCTCAACATCGCCTCTGCGCATGTGGCGACCTTCGGCGAGCGCGCGCGCGACGTGTTCTATGTCACGGACCTGTTGGGCGCACAGATCACCGCGCCGACGCGGCAGGCGGCAATCAAGCGCGCCCTCATCCATCTGCTCGCCGAGGACGACACCGCCAGCAAGCCCGCGGCTTGATGCGAGCGCGCCTGGTGTCGTGGATCAGAAATTCGCACCATCGTTGCCGCGAGTCCATCGTGCGAATTTCTGATCCATAAACGACACTAGAATCATAAACTTGCTAGTGTCCTGATCGAAATCCGAAGTTCGCTCTGAGCTCGCTGCGAAGTATGGCGAACTTCGGATTCGGGACACTAGCTCTCATGCGCAGTTTGGGAAATCGTATGCTCTTGGTCGCCGATCTGCTGGTGCTCGTCGTCGCGCTGCTGCACGTCTATTTTCTGACCCTCGAGATGTTTCTCTGGCAGAAGCCGATCGGCCTGCGGACGTTCCGCAACACGCCGGAACGCGCCCGCGACACTGCGGTGCTCGCTGCCAATCAGGGGCTGTATAACGGATTTCTCGCGGCGGGCCTGATCTGGGCCGTGTTCTACCAATGGCCGCTGTCGGCGCTGCATATCAAGACGTTCTTCCTCGGCTGCGTCGTCATCGCAGGCATTTATGGCGCGTATTCAGTGAGCCGACGCATCTTCTTTATCCAGGCGCTGCCCGCGATCGTCGCGCTCGCACTGCTTTGGATCTTCCGGTAGCGACCATAAACCCCCGTTAACTTCTGCTTAACTCGCTCTTAAACCCCGGCCGCTAGCGTTGCAGCAGCCATAGGCGAGCGAAGCGACGCCGTTCTTTGAACGGCTATAGGCGAGCGAAGCGACGCCGTCCTTTGAACGCCTATGGGGCACCGGACCAGGTTTGTCGGCGTATGTTCTGGGGGCAGCGAAACAATGCATCACGCAAGGAGCCACGATTCGGCTTCACGGGATCGCTGTACGATCTTCGCCTCTCGCGCGACGACCGCGTCGGCCCATCCAACGAGCGCGAACCGCAGCCGGCCATGAGCAAGCGCAAGGCCGGCGACGGCGACAAGCCGAAATCCTCCGCCCGGCGCAAGAAGCGGTCGCGCCATTTCGGCGCAGCCTTCAAGAAGGTTTTTTACTGGAGCGCCGTGCTGGGCCTCTGGGCCGTCATCGGCGCAATCGGCGTGATCATCTGGGTTGGCGCCCACCTGCCACCGATCCAGTCGCTTGAAGTACCGAAGCGCCCACCGACCATTCAGATTGCCGGTATCGACGGCAGCATTCTCGCCACGCGCGGCGAGATGGCCGGCACCAACATCGCGCTGAAGGAACTGCCTGCGCATCTGCCGAAGGCCTTCATCGCCATCGAGGACCGGCGCTTCTATTCGCATATGGGCATCGATCCGATGGGCATCGCCCGCGCAGCGGTCGCGAACATCATGCATCGCGGCGTCAGCCAGGGCGGCTCGACGCTGACACAGCAGCTTGCGAAGAACCTCTTCCTTACGCAGGAGCGCACATTGATGCGCAAGCTGCAGGAGGCCGAGCTCGCCCTGTGGCTTGAGCACAAGTACTCGAAGAACGCGATCCTCGAGCTCTACCTGAACCGCGTCTATTTCGGCTCGGGCGCCTATGGCGTCGAGGCGGCAGCGCAGAAATATTTCGGCAAGTCGGCACGCAACGTCACGCTCGCGGAAGCGGCGATGCTGGCCGGCATCGTCAAATCGCCGTCGCGGCTGGCGCCGAACCGCAACCCGGACGGCGCGGAGCGGCGCGCCAATACCGTGCTCGGCGCGATGGCGGAGGCGGGCTTCATCACCGAGGCTCAGGCCAAGGCGGCGATCGGCAATCCTGCCTACACGGTGAAGGCCGCCAGTGCGGGCACGATCAACTACGTCGCCGACTGGATCGTCGACGTGCTGGACGATCTCGTCGGCCAGGTCGAGCAGAACATCATCGTCGAGACCTCGATCGATTCGAGACTCCAGGCGGTAGCGGAAGCTGCGATCATCGACGAGCTCGCGGCGAAGAGCGTGAAGTTCAACGTCACGCAGGGCGCGCTGGTGGCGATGACGCCGCGGGGCGCCGTGCGCGCGCTGGTCGGCGGCCGCAACTATGCGGACAGCCAGTTCAACCGCGCCGTCACGGCGAAGCGGCAACCCGGGTCCGCCTTCAAACCGTTCGTATTCCTGACCGCGATCGAAAACGGCCTGACGCCCGACACGGTGCGGCAGGATTCGCCGATCAACGTGAAGGGCTGGACGCCCGAGAACTACACCAGGGAATATTTCGGTCCGGTGACGCTGACTCAGGCGCTGGCGATGTCGCTCAACACGGTTGCCGTGCGGCTCGGTATCGAGGTCGGCGCGAAGAGCATCGTGCGCACGGCGCACCGGCTTGGCATTGCCTCGAAGCTTGAAGCCAACGCGTCGCTGGCGCTCGGCACGTCCGAAGTGACGTTGCTCGAACTGACCGGCGCCTACACCCCGTTCGCGAACGGCGGCCAAAGCGCGACCCCGCACGTGGTGCTGAGGATCCGCACCGCCGAGGGCAACAAGACCCTCTACAGACGGCCTGCGGAACTGTTCGGACAGATCGTGGATGCGCGCTCCGTCAGCATGATGAACGCGATGATGCAGGAAACCTTGCTGTCGGGCACTGCCCGCAAGGCCGAGATTCCCGGCTGGCCGGCCGCCGGCAAGACCGGCACCAGCCAGGATTTCCGCGATGCGTGGTTCGTCGGCTACACCGCGAACCTCGTGACCGGCGTCTGGCTCGGCAACGACGACAACTCACCGACCAAGAAGGCAACCGGCGGCGGGCTGCCGGTGGAGGTCTGGACTCGCTTCATGCGTACGGCGCATCAAGGCATCCCCGTCGCTGCGCTGCCGGGCGGCGGCAGTGGCGGTGCAGGCGGGTTCTTCTCGAACTTCACCACGGCTCAATCGGCGCCGCCGCAACATGCTCCGCGTCCCGCCGCACGTACCGCGCAGGCGCAATCCTCACAGCGCCCGGTCGCCGAGGCCGGCATTGACGGCTGGTTGATGGAAAAGCTGCTGGGCCGGCAAGCGCGCTAGCCGTCCAGCCCGTATCGGTGCAGGTCGTTGCCATGCGCGTTCAGCCACGCTTTTGCGCGATCCATCTCCGGACAGATGCGCGCGACGACGCGCCAGAAGCGGACCGAATGGTTCATCTCGACCAGGTGCGCCACTTCATGCGCGGCGAGGTAGTCGAGCACATAGGGCGGCGCAAGAATTAGCCGCCAAGAGAACGACAGCACGCCATCGGAATTGCAGGAGCCCCAGCGACTCGATGGGTCGCGAATGCTGATCCGTCGGAACGTCACACCGAGCGTCTCAGCATAGTGACGCACGGAGATGGCGAGGTCGCGACGCGCCTCGCGTTTCAGATGGTCCTTGACGCGACGCGCGGTGTGCGCAGCGTCGCCCGCAACGCAAAGCAGGTTCGTACCGTCGTCGCCGCATTCGAGCCAGACGGTGCCGCGCGCGCGGGGCCGGTGGACGATACGAACCTGCTCGCCACGCAGCGGCACGCTCGCGCCGTCGCGGAAGGCGACCCCATCCGGCAGCTTGCGCAGTCGCTCGGCCAGCCACGCGCCGTGCCGCTGCGCGAATTCCTTGGCGTCGGCGAGGCTGCCGCGCATCGGCATCGACAGCATCGCTTCGCGGCGAGTGGCGTGAATACGCAGTGTGTAGCGGCGGGCGAGACGATGGCGACGGACCGTGATGTCATAAGTCTCGCCGTCGGCTTCAACGGCGATGACCTGCGGCGCCGGACTACGGGCAACCGGCGGCCGCGGCGGCTTGCCGCTGCGTAGAAGCGGCAGCCACCTGAGCGGATGTCGGGCGTCGCGACTCATACGCGCGACTATACGGCATCACCGTCCGCCGACGACGTGAAATTTCCGCGCCAGCGCGGCGTTGTGCATGAAGTCGGAGATGCGCGGCACGATCTCCGATCGGAAGCGCGAGCCGTTGAAGACGCCATAGTGGCCGACGCCCTTCTGCATGTAGTGCACCTTCTTATCGGAGCTGAGCGACGAGCACAGCCGGTGCGCGGCCTCGGTCTGGCCAATGCCGGAGATGTCGTCCTTCTCGCCCTCGACCGTCATCAGCGCAATGCGCTCGATCTTGGTCAGGTCCACCGGTTTGCCGCGGTGAGTCATCTCACCTTTCGGCAGGGCATGCTTGACGAAGACAGTATCGACGGTCTGCAGATAGTATTCGGCGGCGAGATCCATCACAGCGAGATATTCGTCGTAGAATTCGCGGTGCTTCTGCGCGGAATCGCCGTCGCCTTCGACGAGGTGTCGGAACAGGTTTTTGTGCGCGTCGATGTGGCGATCGAGATTCATGCTGACGAAGCCGTTGAGCTGCAGGAAGCCGGGATAGACGTCGCGCATGAAGCCCGGATGAGGAAACGGCACGCGGGTGATGACATTGTTGCGGAACCATTCGATGCCGCGCTCCTGCGCGAGATCGTTCACCGCTGTCGGATTGCTGCGGGTGTCGATCGGCCCGCCCATCAGCGTCATCGACAGCGGCACGAACGGATCCTTCGTCGCTTCCATCAGCGCTGCGGCCGCGATGACCGGCACGGACGGCTGGCACACCGCGACGACGTGAATGTTGCCGCCGAGGAATTGCAGCATCTCGATCACGTAGTCGATGTAGTCATCAAGATCGAAGCGGCCGGCCGACAGCGGCACCATGCGCGCGTCCGCCCAGTCGGTGATGTAGACGTCATGATCGGGCAGAAGCGCCTGCACCGTGCCGCGCAGCAGCGTCGCATAGTGGCCCGACATCGGCGCCACGATCAGAACGCGCGGCTGCGGCTTGCGCGGCGGGCGCGTGATCAGGCGCTCGAAATACAGGAGCTTGCAGAACGGCCGCTCCCAGATCGAATGGATATGCACCGGCACGCGTGAACCTGCGACCTCGACATCCTTGATGCCCCATTCCGGCTTGCCGTAACGGCGCGTCGTGCGCTCGAACAGCTCGCAGCTTGCCGCGATCGATTTGCCGAACTCAGTGTGCGCGAGCGGATTGAGCGGATTTTCGAACAGGAGCTTCGTCGCATCGGTCATCGCGCGGAGCGGATTGAGCGACGCCTGCCCCATCTCGTACATCCAGTAGAGCGGCGTCGTTACGACCGGCGCGCCTTCGGTTGCTGCGGCAGGCGCGCCGCCAAATTCACCAATTGGCATCAATGTCTTCCCAAAACCCCTTTTGCAGCGCAGCATAATGGAGCCAGGAGCCGGGCGCGTCAATGCGCCTCAGGTCATCCCGGGATCCTTAGCCAAAGGTTTAAAGAGCCTTGTCGCGGCGGCCTTAGCGCCACATCACGCGACATTGAGCACGGTGAGCGTCCGCGAGCCGCCCGACGGCGTCTGGGTCTCGATCGAGTGGCCGACCGACATGCCGATCAGCGCCGCCCCGATCGGGCTGAGCACCGAGATCTTTCCTGCGGCGATATCCGCCTCGGCGGGATAGACGAGCGTCGCGCGGCGAACCTCGCCGGTGGCGTCGTCGCGAAACGTCACATCCGAGCCCATCACCACCAGCCCCGGCGGAACCTCGTCGGCCGGCAGAATCTGCGCGCGCTCGATCTCGCGGGCGAGGAAATCCGTCGTCTCCGGATATTTCTCGGCCAGAGCATCGATCAGACGCGACAGGCGCTCAGAATCGCTGGCGGTGATCGCGATCGGCGGCAGCTCCGGGTGCGGGAAATTCATTGGAACACTCCTTGACCGCAGCAACGCTACGGTCCGGTTTCTCCGCCTCGCCATGAACGCCGGCGACGCGGAGCGTAAAGAAACGTTTGATGTTGAAGTGCGATGTAATCAGCCCGGACGGGGCACGCGCGCAGCCGCCCGGGTCACCTGCCTGCGTGGAGATGACCTGCGCGAAAAAACTTCTGTTCTTGGCGGACGAACAACGTCATTGGGATAACGTATGTTGAAAGTGACGAAAGTCAACTCATCCAGACGCCGCGGCCACCCTTGCTGCGGCCGCCCTTGCCCTGGCCGCTTGTTTGTGACCGCCGAGCGGCACGGCTAGAGTTGGCAACATGTCCGACGCCGCCGCCACCGACTTTCGCGAACCGCGCCCGCATGTGCGGCTGGATACGATCCTGCGGCTGCGCTGGCTGGCTGTGCTGGGGCAGCTTGCGACCATCTTCGTCGTCGAGCAGGCGCTCGACTTCGAACTGCCGCTGATCCCCTGCCTGTCGGTGATCGCGTTCTCGGCGATCGTGAACATCGTGCTGCAGATCGCGTTCAATCCGATGCGCCGGCTCAAGCCGAAGCACGCCGCGGCCCTGCTCGCGCTGATGATCGCCGAGCTCGATGCGCTTCTGTTCCTGACCGGCGGCATCGACAATCCGTTTGCGATTCTCGTGCTTGCGCCGACACTGATCGCGGCGACCGCGTTGCCGCCGCGCCTGACGCTGGCGCTGGCCGCATTCGCCGCCGCGAGCGCCACGGCGCTGGCGATCTGGCACCTGCCGCTGCCGTGGTCGGAAGACGATCCGCTGGTGTTGCCGGCCACCTACAACATCGCCGTCTGGATCTCGACGATCGTCGCGATCGGCGTCACGAGCCTGTACGCGTTTCAGGCGACCGAGCAGGCGCGCAAGCTGTCCGACGCGCTCGCCGCGGCCGAACTGGTGCTGACGCGCGAGCAGCATCTGACCCAGCTCGACGGCCTTGCTGCAGCCGCTGCGCACGAACTCGGCACGCCGCTGTCGACGATCACGCTGATCGTGCGCGAACTCGAAAAGTCGCTTGATCCGACAACGCCGATCGCCGCCGACATCCGGACCTTGCGCGAACAGACCCAGCGCTGCCGCGACATCCTTGCAAAGCTCACGCAGCTGTCGTCGACCGGCGCGCCGTTCGACCGGATGCGCGTCTCGGCACTGGTTGAGGAGGCGGTCGCCCCATATCGGGACTTCGGCATCACCATCAAGGTTCGCCAGACCGCACCCGGCAAGAACGAGCCGGTCACCCGCCGCAATCCGGGCGTGCTCTACGGTCTCGGCAACATCCTGGAGAACGCCGTCGATTTCGCGCGCGAGACGGTGGAGGTCGATGCCTGGTGGGACCAGCGCAACGTCGAGATCGTGATCGCCGACGACGGACCAGGGATCGCTCCCGACATCCTGCGCAAGATCGGCGAACCGTATTTGTCACGCCGACCGAACGACAGCGGTTCCGGCGGGCTTGGCCTCGGCGTCTTCATCGCCCGCACGCTGCTCGAGCGCAGTGGCGCGAGGGTATCGTTCCGCAACCGGATATTTCCGGCCCACGGCGCCATCGTGCATATCACCTGGCCTCGCGAGACGTTCGAGATCGACGACGTACCGCCGGAACCGGCAGATTAACGATTAGACAGGTTTGAATCGACACTTGGCATAACCGTGCCAAAGCGCCATATCTTGCAAAGCTGTAAAGGAGCGCCGCACTTTGAGCAGTCTCGAAACCGCACCGACGACCGCTTCCCCTGCCATCCTGGGCATGGCCGACCGCAGTCTTCTCATTGTTGAAGACGACAAGGCCTTTCTTGAACGTCTCGCCCGCGCGATGGAAGCGCGCGGCTTTATCGTTCGCACCAGTGACAGCGTTGCCGATGGCCTGGCGCAGATTTCGCGCGCAGCGCCTGCGTTCGCTGTGGTCGACCTGCGCCTCGGTGACGGCAATGGCCTCGACGTGGTTTCCGCATTGAAGCGGCAGCGGCCGGATGCTCGCGCGATCGTGCTCACGGGCTACGGCAACATCGCCACCGCCGTCACCGCGGTGAAGCTCGGCGCCGTCGATTATCTGGCGAAGCCGGCCGATGCCGACGACGTGGTCAACGCGCTGCTTGCGACCGGTTCGACCAAGACCGAGCCGCCGCAAAATCCGATGTCGGCGGATCGCGTGCGCTGGGAGCACATCCAGCGCATCTACGAGATGTGCAATCGCAACGTTTCGGAAACGGCGCGCCGGCTGAACATGCACCGGCGCACCCTGCAACGGATTCTTGCCAAGCGAGCGCCGCGCTGACGCCCGAAATCGTGACATTGGCATGACGCGGCGGCCGAAAATTTCGGCCGCTGCGAGCGACACCGCGCGGAACCGGCCTCGGCTGTCGAAGTTGAAGGCATGGTCCTCACGAAGCCCGGTGTGATTTCCATGCGCAAGGCCCGCCATCTCGCGATCTCGTCCCGCCTCGAAGCCACCAAGCGCCACGGTCTGGTGGAGGACTATGCGATCGATTGGCCGGTCAGCAATTTCTCGCCACCGCGGGTCAGGGTGCGCAACTGCGCCCAGTTCCCGGCCCAACTCACGCTGAACTATGTCGCGACGCTGTTAGGCACCCTGGTGCCGAGCGGCGCGATCGAGATCGAGCGGTAAGCCGCTTCGCTCATCCGGGCTGCGGCTCCTCACTATTCGGCTGCCGCGAAGCCGTCGGGGTCGGCGAGACGGCCGAGGCGTTGGGCTGCGGTGGCCGCGAAGCGGAGCAGCATTGCTTTGCGTGTTGCCGCAGGCAGGCGATGCTCCGGCGCCTCACAATGCATGTGCGCACCATAGGCATCGGCGACGATCAGCCCGGTATCGGTCGGGAAAATCTCGCACGGCAGATCGCTCGTGAAAGCGAAGAACAGCCGGTCGCAATGAAGACGGTAGTCTTCCCACTTGATATCCGCGCGCAGATCGGCGAGCGACGACTTGATTTCGACGATCCAGATATCGCCGCGCTCGTTCAGCGCCACGAGATCCGCGCGCCGGCCCGACGGCAGCGGCAATTCGGCAAGCGTCGCGAATCCGAGCGCGCGCAACAGGCGCGAGGTCCCGCGCGCGACAGCGAGCGCGGTCTCCGACTGACGACGATCCGCCGGCAAGGTTGCCGCTTCAGGAAGAACGTAGAGACTCATGGGCTCCTTTTAGCAGATCCGGCCGGACCGCAAATTCGTGCCCGGGCGGCAGCAAGCGCGGCCTCGCGCGGTCGTGAATGAATGGAACCACCGTTCGAGTGGCGCCGGCGATACGCGCCGTTCAGGCCGTGGCGCGGAATGGCCTGAACGCCGCCCGCATCTCAACCATGCCTTTGCTCTGTCCGGCCCGGTTGCCCCTTTTCCCAGCGGCGAAAATCGGCCATGTGGGGGCATGGCGAATGAAGCACAGACCGCGACACCAAAGGCCCGGGCCGCGATCATTCCGGTCACGGCGTTCGAGCAGAATTGCACCCTGATCTGGTGCGAGGTGACCAAGCGCGCCGTGGTGATCGATCCCGGCGGCGACGTGCCGAACATCGAACAGGCGATCGCCCAGTCCGGGGTCACGGTCGAGAAGATCTGGCTGACGCACGGCCATATGGATCACGCGGGCGGCGCCGCAGAACTCAAGGAGAAACTCGGTGGCGTGCCGATCGAAGGCCCGCACATCGCCGACAAGTTCCTGCTCGACAATCTTATCGAGAGCGGCCGGCGCTTCGGCATGAGCGGCCTGCGCGACGTGACGCCCGACCGCTGGCTCAACGAGGGCGACAAGGTGCAGGTCGGAGAGCTCACCTTCGACGTCCTGCATTGCCCCGGGCACTCGCCCGGCAGTGTCGTGTTCGTCCACAAGGAGATGCGCTTCGCCCATGTCGGGGACGTGCTGTTCAGCGGCTCGGTCGGCCGCACCGACCTGCCCGGCGGCGATCACGCCACGCTGATCAATTCGATCAAGACAAAGCTGCTGCCGCTCGGCGACGACGTCAATTTCATCTGCGGCCACGGTCCGGGTTCGAGCATCGGCCAGGAGCGGCAGACCAATCCATTCGTCGTCGGCGCCTGACGTGCCGACAACCCGCAGTTTTAAGAGCTGCAACTGATCAGAGGGCCTGACATGAACGAGACCGTCAAGACGCCGACATCCGCGACTGCGGTGAGCTGCGACGTCACGTCGGCAATCGCCGCGCGCTATGGCGCGGCAGAAGCCAACGTGCCGCTGGCATGGAATGACACGATCGAGCTGCTGCTCAGCCATCGTTCGGTCCGCGGCTTTCTGAGCGACCCGTTGCCCGCGGGCACGCTCGAAGCCTTGGTCGCTGCCGGACAATCGGCGTCGTCGTCGTCGAACGTGCAGGCCTGGACGGTGATCGCGGTGGAGAACGCAGCGACGAAGGCCGCGCTTGCGAAGGTCGCCAACAACCAGAAGCACATGGAGGAATGCCCGCTGCTGCTCGTGTGGTGCGCCGACCTGTCGCGCACCAAGGAGATGGGCAAGCGGCATGACTATCCGACCGACGCTACCGCGTTCCTGGAAAGCTTCATCGTCTCCGTGGTCGATGCGGCACTCGCCGCGCAGAATGCCGCGGTCGCGGCCGAGTCATTCGGCCTCGGCATGGTCTACATCGGCGCGCTGCGTAACAACCCGGAAGAGGTCGCGCGCATCCTGAAGCTGCCGCCCAACGTGGTCGCGGCGTTCGGCATGTGCGTCGGCTATCCCGACCCGGCGCGTCCCTACAACGTCAAGCCGCGGCTGCCGCAACGGGTCGTCCTGCATCGCGAGCAATATGACGAGAGCCTGCCACAGGAGGCACTCGACAGCTACGACGCCGCGCTGATGGCGTTTCAGCGTACGGAGAACCTCAAGGAGGTCGGCTGGACCGGCGCGATGAAGTCGCGCTGGCGCGACGCCAAGTCGATCAACGGCCGCGACCGGATTCGCTCCGCGCTGGTCGCGCTCGGCTTCAAGCTGGATTGACAGGCGTCAATCGCGAGCGAAGCCTGTAGCCCGGATGAGCGAAGCGACATCCGGGGATGTTGCGTAAAGAGTCACCCCCCGGGGTCGCTTCGCTCGCCCGGGCTACGCGCTTCACCTCTTCACTTCGAGCGAACCGGTGATCGAGGCGCGCTGGGACAGTTCGATCCAGTTGCCGTCAGGATCGCGCACCATGGAGATACGTGCGGTGGTGCCGAGCGTCACCGGCGCGCGGGCCTCGCGTCCGCCGCGGCTCAACACGTGGGCGTGCTCGCGATCGACCTCGAACACCTGGAAGGTGATGTAACGCCAGCCCTTGCCTTCCATGCCGGAATCCGAGGGCGCATCAGTCGACTGCTCGACCAGCAGCACCGTGTCGCCGGCAAGGAATGTGGCTGCGTTTCCGGCGCGTGGGCCTTCCGGCAATCCCAGCGCGTCGGTGTAGAAGGCGCGATGCGCCTCGATATCGCGCACGGCAAGACGGACGCCGATGCGCGTGATGCCATGCGTCCCCTTCGGCACCAGCGTCACGCGGTTGCCTTCAGGGTCCGTCAGCGACCTCGGCGAGGTCAGGTCTTCGCGCGCGATCAGCAGCTCGCGATAGCCTGAGCGTGGACGATCCGGAATTGGATCGGCCAGCTCATTGATCTTCAGCACGGAGCCGAGCACATCGTGGCGATGCTGCTTCTGCCCTTTGCGGATCGGCAGCAGGTGTTCAAATGGCAGGCCGATCTCGTTCTGCCAGAAGTCCAGCAGCGGCTGCACATCGTTGGTCGGAAAGCCGATGTCGATGCGCGGTTTGGCGAGCTTCATGTTTCCTCCTGTGGCTCGTTATGGACAGCCGTATCGCAACTGTCGACCCAAAGCGAGCCTGTAGCCCGGATGAGCGACAGCGACATCCGGGGAGAATGGCCACAGATTCAGACCCGGATTTCGCTTCGCTCATCCAGGCTACGCACGGCATGTTTGCCGCGCCTCATCCGAACCGCGCGGGCGAGCCGCTCCATCACCTTCACTGACGTCTCCCAGTCGATGCAGCCGTCGGTGATACTCTGACCGTAGCGGAGCGGCTGGCCCGCGACGAGAGCCTGCCGCCCGCCGACCAGATGGCTTTCGACCATCACACCGATGATGCAGGTGTTGCCGTTCTCGATCTGCTGAGCCACCGCGTCGACGACAGCCGGCTGGTTGTCCGGATCATAGCCACTGTTGGCGTGGCTCGCGTCGATCATGACGTTCGAGTTCACGCCCGCCTTTCGCATCTGGCTGCAGATGGCGGCGACGTTCGCCGTATCGTAGTTCGGCCACTCGCCGCCGCGCAGGATGATGTGGCAGTCCTCGTTGCCGGTGGTCGATGCGATGGCCGAGCGGCCGTCCTTGGTAACCGCAAGGAAGTGGTGCGGGTGCGAGGCCGCCTTCACCGCGTCGATGGCGATCTTCAGCTTGCCATCGGTGCCGTTTTTGAAGCCGATCGGGCACGAAAGGCCGGACGCCAGCTCGCGGTGGACCTGGCTTTCCGTCGTTCGCGCGCCGATGGCTCCCCAGGCGACCAGATCGGAAACGTATTGCGGGGCGACGATATCGAGGTACTCGCAGCCGACCGGCAGCCCGAGATCATTGATGTCGGCAAGCAGCTTGCGGGCAATGCGCAGGCCGTCGTCGATGCGGAACGAGCCGTCGAGATGAGGGTCGTTGATCAGCCCCTTCCAGCCGACCGTCGTCCGCGGCTTGGCGAAATAGACGCGCATGACGATCTCGAGATCGTCGGAGAGGCGCTGCCGAACGCGGCTCAGACGCTGCGCATAGTCCATGGCGGCTGCCGGATCATGGATCGAGCAGGGACCGATCACAACAGCGAGCCGGTCGTCGGATCCGTGCAGGATGTTGTGCAGGGCGCCGCGTGCACCGGCTACGGTCTCGACGGCGAGGTCGGTCGGGACGAATTCGCCCATGACCTCGCTGGGTGTGATCAGCGCTCTTATTTCGCGAATGCGTACGTCGTCGGTGATGCCTGACACGGAAGTACTCCTTTTTTTCGGGTCGGGAGTCCGCCGGAGGCACAAAAAAAGCCGCCAGCAGACTGGCAGCTTGTCGGGGTTTGTCTGTCTTGGATTCTCGTCAGATCAAACGTGTCCCTTCCTCTGCCAGGGGCTTCGGAAACCGGTAAAACCAAAAGTAATAGCGGTTGGACGCGGTGATCATGGCGGGCTTCTTAGCGGCAAACGAAGCGGTTGTCACCTGCTGTCTCGAGGGTCTGGCGGCGCTGGCCTCCGGCAAACGCCGCTGGATCGCATAGCGAAACATACACACCAGGCGAGGTTTGTCGTCAGGCGCGCGGCGACGCCGTTCAAGCGTGCCTGCCATTCCGGAAATGACGGGCGATACGTATAACGCGCGGCGCTTATGCGTTGCGAAGCCCAGGCCGTGCACGTAACCTTCAGACCAATTCAGACAAAAAACAAACGTCTCAGGACAAAAGACAGAACACGAGGAAATACATGCCCCGCATCGGCTTCGGCGCTTTTCTGGCCCCGCATCACCCCATCGGCGAACACCCGATGCTGCAATTCCGCCGTGACCTCGATTTCGCGGAGCATCTCGACAAGCTCGGCTTCGACGAGTTCTGGTGCGGCGAGCATCACTCGTCGGGCTGGGAGATGATCGCTTCGCCGGAGATGTTTCTCGCTGCCGCGGGCGAACGTACCAAGCGTATCAAGCTCGGCACCGGTGTCGTGTCGCTGCCCTATCATCACCCATTCAATGTCGCGCAGCGCATGGTGCAGCTCGACCATATGACCGGCGGGCGCGCCATCTTCGGCTCCGGCCCGGGCGCCCTGTCGTCGGATGCCTATGCGCTCGGAATCGATCCGATGGTGCAGCGGGACCGGCAGGACGAAGCGATCGGCATCATCAAGCGGCTGATGGCCGGCGAGCGTGTCACCGCCGAGAGCGAGTGGTTCACCTTGCGCGATGCAGCGCTTCAGATCCTGCCGCTGCAGGAAGACATGCCGTTCGCGGTCGCCTCGCAGATCTCGCCATCCGGCATGACGCTGGCCGGCAAGCACGGTATCGGCGTGATCTCGATCGGCTCGCTGTCGACGGAAGGTCTGACCGCGCTGCCGACCCAATGGGGCTTTGCGGAGGATGCGGCGAAGAAGCACGGCAAGACCGTCAATCGCAAGGACTGGCGCGTGGTCTTGAGCTGGCACATCGCCGAAACGCGCGAAAAGGCACGCGAGGAAGCCGGCAAGGGCCTGCTGCGCTGGCACAACGAATACATCGTCGGCACGCTGCAGCGGCCGGGCGCCAAGCCGTTCAAGTCGATCGACGACGCGCTCGACAAGACCTCCGCGTCGCCGGGATCGGCGGCGACCATCGGCACGCCGGACGACCTGGTGAAGACGTTGAAGGGCGTGATCGACATGTCCGGCGGGCTCGGCACCATCGTTGGCTTCGCGCATGATTGGGCGAACATCGAGAACACGTTCCGCAGCTGGGACATGGTCGCACGCTATGTGGTGCCGGAGATCAACGGCTACGTGAACGGCCTGCGCCGCTCGCAGAAACACGTGATCGACAACCGCGAGTCGTTCGAGCGCGCGGGACAAGCGGTCATGGCCAAGATCATGGAGAACGACAAGGCCGCAGCCGCACTGGCCGTCACCCGCTCCAACCGCCTGGCCGTCTCCGGCAGCAACGCGCCTGATTTCGAGAAGGCGGCGAAGAAGGGGTAGTTGCCGTCCTGTAGCCCGGATGAGCGAAAGCGACATCCGGGGTATTGCTGCAAGCTCGGTCCCGCATGTCGCTTCGCTCATGCGGGCTACCCGGCCATCACCTAGCTCACCTCCTCGCCGGGCTCGATGATGGCGAAGAAGAATTCGAAGCGATCGAGCATTGCGAGGAAATCGGCGAACGGCTGCCTGTCGCCGTCGATGCGGACGCGGCCGCCGACTGCGGCTTCATCGAGCGACGTCTCGCCCACAGCGAGATCGATCAGCATGTCACGGCCGAGATGAACGAGCGGCGCCGTCGAACCCCGCGCGTCGAGTTCATGATGCAGCACGGCGTTCTCGACGCTGACGCGCCAGCGTTCTGTCGTGCCTTCAAACTGCAGGCCGAACGCGAAATCGCGTCCGCCCGCCTTTGCGCCGTTCAGGCGCACTGATAACGCATCCAGGAGCTCGTCCGCCGGCAACGCCCGCAACTGCGCGCCGGCCGGGCCGCGGCGGCGTCCGCTCTGCGGCGAGGCCCGCAATTCCTGCGCGCCGGTGAGAAAGATCGCGCGCCACGGTCCCGACTCCGACTGATAACCGAGCTGCTCGAGTGCGTCAGCCTGGAGTTCCCGGGCCGCGACGTTATCGGGATCAGCGAACACCAGATGATTGACCAGCTCGGCGACCCAGCGGTAGTCGCCCTTCTCGAAAGCCTGCCTGGCCGTCGCCAGCAGCGCGTCGGCACCACCGGCGAGCGCGACGTAACGCTGGCCGGCTTCCACCGGCGGGTGCGGATAGAGCCGCGCTGGATTGCCGTCGAACCAGCCGAGATAGCGCTGATAGACCGCCTTCGCGTTGTGGTTCAGCGTGCCGTAGTAGCTGCGCGTATGCCACTCGGCCGCGAGCTGTGGCGGCAGCCGCAGCGTCTCGCCGATCTCGACCGGTGTCAGCCCGTGATTGGCGAACCGCAGTGTCTGGTCATGAATGAACTTGTAGAGATCGCGCTGCTTGGTGAGAAATTCCACAATGCGCGCCGAACCCCAGCGCGGCCAATGGTGGCTGGCAAACTCCACATCGGCATCCGATGCAAACAGGCTGACGGCCTCGCCGATGTAGCGGCTCCATCCTTTGGCATCGCGCACCTGCGCGCCACGCGGGGTGTAGAGATTGTGCAGATGGCAGGTGCAGTTCTCCGCCATGCAAAGCGCCTTGAACTGCGGAAAGTAGAAGTTCATCTCCGCCGGCGCCTCGGTATCCGGCGTCAACTGGTAGACGATGTCGACGCCATCGATAGTGTGGCGCGTGCCGGTCTGCGTGATGCTTTCCGTCGGCGGAACGAGACTGACCGCGCCTTGCGAGGTCGCCTTGCCCAATCCCGAATCGACATGGCCACGCGGCCCGCGCGGCAGCAGCGAACCGAACATGTAGGTCGCGCGACGTCCCATCGCATTGCCGGCAAGAATGTTCTCGCTGATGGCTGCCTGCAAAAAGCCTTCCGGCGCTATGATGCGCAGACCGCGCCTGATATCGTCGTCCGACAGCACACCGCGCACGCCGCCGTAATGATCGACGTGGCTGTGGGTGTAGATCACCGCCGTTACCGGCTTGTCGCCGCGGTGCTTGCGCATCAGCGCCAGCGCCGCCGCCGCAGGCTCGGCCGACGTCAGCGGATCGACGACGATGTAGCCGGACTTTCCTTCGATGAAGGTGACGTTGGAGATATCGAAGCCGCGCACCTGATAGATGCCCGGCGTCACTTCGAACAGGCCGTGTCGCGTGTTGAGCTGCGCCTGACGCCACAGGCTCGGATTGACCGTCGCGGGCGCGGGGAGTTCATCGGCCTCGAACGCATACGGCGCCATGTCCCAGACCACGCGGCCGCCGCTCGCCTCGACCCGCGCATTCTCGATCGTTCCGATGAAACCACGGCCGGCATCCTCGAAATCTTGCCGCGTGTCGTGCGGCAGCGATTTCGCGAAAGCTTCGTTGAAGAGACGTGTCGCCTCGGTCGCGTCCTTTGGCTGCTGCATCGAAACCCTCCATCTCTTCAAGAGCGCCCTTTTTGGAAAGGGATCGATGCCGGGTCAAGCTCGGCCGTAGCTTTATGGACGAGCTCTCCTCTCACCCCGAAGTAAGCTGGACAAGCCGCGCGGCTGCGTGTCACGCTCGCATCGCAGGAAGGCGAGCGGCTGCGGAGGGATCGCGATGCGGACAACATTTGAGGGTGCGCCATTTGCCGTCGAACCGTTCACCGTGCAGGTGCCGGATAGCGTTCTTGCCGACCTGAAAGAACGCCTCGATCGCACGCGCTTTCCTGACAATGAACCGAAGGGAACGCCCTGGCGCTACGGCACCAGCCTCGCCTACATGCGCGAGGTGGTCGAGCACTGGCGCGATCGTTATGACTGGCGCAAATGGGAAGCGCGCATCAATGCGTTTCCGCATTACAAGACGACTATCTGCGGCAAGAAGGTCCATTTCATCCTCGAGCGCGGCTCCGGCGATAATCCCATGCCGCTGCTGCTGACTCACGGCTGGCCCGGATCGTTCGTCGAGTTCCTCGACATCATCGAGCAGCTCGCGCATCCGGAACGTTTCGGCGGTGACGCGCGCGACGCGTTCACCGTCGTCGTGCCCAGCCTGCCGGGCTATGGCTTCTCCGATCCGCCTGACGTCCCGATCGGACCACGCGACATCGCCCCTGTCTGGAGCACGCTGATGACCGAGGTGCTCGGCTGCGAGCGCTATGTGGCACAGGGCGGCGACTGGGGTGCGGTGATCACATCGTGGCTGGCGCTGGACCATCCGAAGAATCTGGCGGCGATCCATCTGAACATGCTGGGATTGCGGCCGTTCGTCGGCCGGGAGTCCCCTCCCCTCAGCGACGAGGAGAAGGCGTGGATCGAGGGCGCGCAGGCGCGACGCGCCCGGATCACCGCCTATCAGCAGATCCAGGGCACGAAGCCGCAGACCCTGGCTTACGGCCTGACGGATTCGCCGGCCGGCCTCGCGGCCTGGATCCTGGAGAAATTCCACGGCTGGACCATCCCCGACGAAAACGCGCCGCCGCCCTTCGACATCGATCGCTTGCTCACCAACGTGATGCTGTACTGGATCTCCGGCATCAACGCAGCGAACTGGATCTACGTCTCGATCGTCGAGGGCACGTCAGCAGCGCTGAAGGCCGGCGAGTGCGTGCAGGTGCCGACTGCCGTGCTGCTGTTTCCAAACGATCTCGCCTCACCGGCCCCGGAGAGCTGGATCCGCCGCGCCTACAACCTCACTCAACGCAACATCAGCGCTCGCGGCGGGCATTTTCCGGCCATGGAGAACGGCGAGATGCTTGTGTCCGACATGCGCACGTTCTTTCGAGGCTGGCGCTGACGACGCAGCAAGCCAGAGCGATCAGCGTCTGCTACACCGGGAGCGCGATGGAGTATTTGACCTGGCTGAGGGCGAAGCTTGATTCGATTGAGGCGATGCCGTCGAGGCGGGTGAGCTTGGTCTTGAGGAAGCGCTCGAAGGCGGCCAGGTCCGCGGCCACCACGCGCAAGAGGTAGTCGCGGTTGCCGGTCATCAGGTAGCATTCGAGCACCTCGTCCCAGCCGGAGATCGACTTCTCGAAGCGCTTGAGGTCTTCTTCCTTCTGTCGCGCCAGCTTGATCGAGATGAAGACGCTGACATGCAGGCCGAGCGCCTTCTGGTCGACCATCGCTGCGTAGTGATCGATGATGCCGCGGGATTCGAGCAGCTTCACCCTGCGATGGCACGGCGAGAGCGACAGCCCGACCTTCTCGGCGAGCTCCTGCATGGTGGTGCGGCCATCCCGCTGCAGGATGGCCAGGATCTTGCGGTCGATCGGGTCCAGTGGCTCCGATCGAATTGAATTCTGATTTCGCTGCATTCTCTGGTATTATTTCTCAATATCTTTCTACTTCCAAGTATCTTTTGAGAAATTGTCGCCGGATTAGAGTTGTAGGCTTGGGTTTAAGTCCGCTTGCGAGAGGCGAACCATGTCGCACTCCCCGACCCGCATCGAAATTCTGTCAGAGCTCGCGAAGAAGGTGTTGTGGCTGTCGTCGTGGACGATCCACAATGCCAATCATGTACGGCCGAACACCGACGGCCTGAAGGTCGGCGGCCATCAGGCCTCGTCGGCCTCGCTCGCCACCATCATGAGCGCGCTCTACTTCGGCATCTTGAAGCCGGAAGACCGCGTCGCCGTGAAGCCGCATGCGAGCCCGGCCTTTCATGCGATCCAGTATCTGCTCGGCCAGCAGACACGCGAAAAGCTCGAGCGCTTCCGCGGCCTGCACGGCGCGCAGTCGTACCCTTCCCGCACCAAGGACACCGACGACGTTGACTTCTCGACCGGCTCGGTCGGTCTCGGCGTCGCCCAGACGCTGTTCGCGTCGCTGGTGCAGGATTATGTCGCCGCGCACGGCTGGATGAAGGACCGCCGCGAAGGCCGCATGATCGCGCTGGTCGGTGATGCCGAGATGGACGAGGGCAACATCTTCGAGGCGCTGCTGGAGGGCTGGAAGCAGGGACTTCGCAACGCCTGGTGGATCGTCGACTACAACCGCCAGAGCCTGGATGCGGTGGTGCGCGAAGGCTTGTGGGAAAAGTTCGAGACGATGTTCCGCAACTTCGGCTGGGACGTCGTCATCATCAAATACGGCAAGCTGATGCGGACGGCCTTTGCAGAACCCGGCGGCGAAGCCCTGCGCCGCTGGATCGACGCCTGCCCCAATCAGCTCTACGCAGCCCTGTGCTTCCAGGGCGGTGCCGCGTTCCGCAAGCGGCTCATCGACGAGATCGGCGATCAGGGGGACGTGTCCTGCCTGATCGATGCCCGCAGCGACGACGAACTGCTGGCGCTGATGTCGAACCTCGGTGGCCATGACATGGAAAGCCTGATCGACGCATTCTCAGCGGTCGATCACGACCGGCCGGTCTGCTTCATCGCCTACACCATCAAGGGTGTCGGGCTGCCGTTTCAGGGGCACAAGGACAACCACGCCGGCCTGATGACGGTGAAGCAGATGGAGGCCTGGCGAACGGCGCAGAAGATCCGCCCGGGCCATGAATGGGACCGGTTCGAGGGCACGACGATTCCCGCCGAGGTTCTCCAAGCGTTTCTCGACGGCGTCGCATTCAGACGTGGCGGCGACCGCCGGCTGACGGCGAACGCGATCGCTGTTCCTGAACGGCTCGGCTTTGCCGCGGCGCCGCGCATGTCGACCCAGCAGGGTTTCGGCCTGATCCTCGGCGAACTGGCCCGCGGCGACAGCGAGCTTGCCGCACGCATCGTCACCACCTCGCCGGACGTGACAGTGTCGACCAATCTCGGCGGCTGGGTCAATCGCCGTCACCTGTTCGCGCATGCGGAGATGGCTGACATCTTTCGCAAGGAGAAGATCCCCTCGACGTTCGACTGGGACTCGTCGCCCAAGGGACAGCATTTCGAGCTCGGCATCGCCGAGATGAATCTGTTCATCCTGCTGTCGGCGCTCGGCCTGTCGCATGCGATCAACGGCGTGCGCCTGCTTCCCGTCGGCACGCTCTACGATCCGTTCATCGAGCGCGGCCTCGATGCGTTGAACTACGCCTGCTACCAGGATGCCCGCTTCATGGTCGCGGCGACGCCGTCGGGCATCTCGCTCGCGCCGGAAGGCGGCGCGCACCAGTCGATCGCAACGCCATTGATCGGCATTGCCCAGCCGGGCCTTGCATCGTTCGAGCCCGCCTTCGTCGACGAGTTGGCGACGATCATGCGCTGGGGGTTCGATTACATGCAGCGCGAGACGAGTGACGGCGACCACGCAGAAGGCGGCGGCTCGGTCTATCTGCGCCTGTCGACGCGAACGCTCGACCAGCCGCAGCGGATCATGGCGGGCGAATTCGAACGGGATATCGTCGCCGGCGCCTACTGGCTTCGCCGGCCGGGTCCGAACTGCGAGCTCGTCATCGCCTATACCGGCGCGTTGGCGCCGGAAGCGATCGAAGCCACCGGCCTGCTCGGCGAGGACATGCGCGACATCGGCCTGCTCGCCATCACCTCGGCGGAGCGGATCTATGCCGGCTGGCAGGACGCACGCCAGCATCGCCGGCACTACGGTTCGGACAAGACGAGCCACATCGAGCGCCTGCTCTCACCGCTTGCGCGCGACTGCGCGTTCGTGACGCTCATCGACGGCCATCCGCTGACGCTCGCATGGCTCGGCAGCGTGCATGGCCATCGCGTCGAAGCGCTGGGCGTCGACCGCTTCGGTCAGACCGGCACGATCGGCGATCTTTATGCGGAGTATTCGATCGACACCAACAGCGTGATCGAAGCCGCCGAGCGCCTGGTGCCCGGCCGACGCACCCGCCACCGCAAGATCGCGGTGTGAGATTTGTCACATGTGACAGTTGGCGTCCGCCTGAGTCGTCCCGGCCAAGCGAAGCGCCGAGCCGGGACCCATACGTCGTGTCGCTTATGAGGCGACGTGCATTTGTTGTCTTTCTAAACAGTCCGCTCCGTGTTCATGGATCCCTGCTTTCGCATAGGCGAGCGAAACGACGCCGTTCTTCGAACGGCTATGGGGATGACCCTGAAGGCTTGGCTCAATGAACATCACCTGGCGCGATCCAATATCGAAGCCGTGCTGCGCCCTTGGCTAAACAGCCAGAACTTGCTTAGCTGCGCCAAAGACAAGAACCGGGAGGAAACCTCGACATGGCGCTGAATTCGATCACTGGCCGTTCTGCATTTCTCTCACTGCTGAAGGACGAAGGCATTACGCATCTGTTCGGCAACCCAGGCACGACCGAATTGCCGATCATGCATGCGCTGAAGGACCATCCTGACCTGACTTATGTGATGGGAATGCAGGAGAGCCTGGTCGTCTACATGGCGGACGGATTTTCGCGCGCGTCCGGCCGACTGTCGGCCTGCAACGTGCATGTCGCGCCCGGTCTCGGCAACGCCATGGGCGCGCTGTTTGCCGCAAAATTCACCGGCACGCCGATCATTCTCACCGCCGGCCAGCAGGAACAGGGCCACGGGCTGACCGAACCGCTTCTCTACGATCCGCTGGTGCCGATCGCCCAGCCGCTGGTGAAGTGGGCGGTCGAGGTCACACGGCTCGAGGATCTGCCGCGCATCGTCCGCAGGGCAGCCAAGGTGGCGATGACGCCACCGACCGGACCGGTGTTCATCTCGCTTCCCGGCGACATTCTGAACAGCGAGGCCGGCATCGATCTCGCCTCGACCACGCGGATCGATACCCGCGTGCGACCGTCCGACGAGGTGATCGACGCTCTGGCCGAGCGCATCCTCAAGGCCGAGCGGCCGGTGCTGCTGTGCGGCGACGAACTGGTGAAGAGCGACGCGCTCGAAGAGGCGGCGCAGCTCTCCGAGCTGCTCGGCTGCCCGGCGTTCCAGTCGACCATTCCCTATGGCGCTCACTTTCTCTCCGAGCGGCCGTGCTTCGTCGGCGCGCTCAGCCGCGAGCAGAAGCAGGTGCGCGACGCGCTCAGCCCCTATGACACGATGATCGTGCTCGGTTCCGACGTGCTGCGCATGTCGGTGTGGAGCGAGGTCGATCCAAAGCCTGACCACCTGCGCATCGTCCAGATCGGTCTCGTCGACTGGGAGATCGGCAAGAACTATCCGGCGGAGTTCGCCGTGAAGGCCGACGTACGCGAGACCATCAAGGCGCTGATCCCTGTGCTGCAGAAGAAAGGCGGCGACGCGCTTGCTGCACGCGCCCGCAAGGGCATCGCCGCGCTTGCGGAATCGAACTGGACCGCCAAGCGCGAGGCGGCAATCGCGGGAGCGAAGAAGCTTTCCACCGCGCGCCCGATCCACGGCGACTGGCTGACGCACTGCCTGGTCGAGGCGATGCCGAAGGACGCGATCCTGGTGAACGAGGGGCTCACCTCGGCGCGGCTCGCCAACACCCTGTTCCCGTTCCGCGACCGCTGGGCCAACCACGGCAACGCGGCCGGCGGCATCGGCTGGGCGCTGCCGGCGGCGATCGGTGTGCAACTCGCGCATCCGAACCGGCCGGTCACCTGTCTCTCCGGCGACGGCTCGGCGATGTATTCGGTGCAGGCGCTGTGGACCGCGGCCAACCAGAAGCTGCCGATCACCTATGTCATCTGCAACAACGGCGGCTATCGCATCATCAAGCAGCGGTTGAAGTCGTTTCACGGCAACGACCACTTCATCGGCATGGACTTCAAGGACCCCGCACTCGACTGGGTGGGGCTTGCAGGCTCGATGGGCATGAAGGCCGTGCGTGTGACCGAGCCCGACCAGCTTGCCGACGTGCTGAAGGCAGCATGCAGCGGCAGGAACGGCCCGACGCTCGTCGACGTCGTCGTGGACGGCGTGGTTTGAGGACATCGGCCTTGCGGAATCCTCACGTGAAGACCCTGCTGTCATCCATGTTCGCCGCCCTGCTGCTGGCGCAGGGCGCGCCTGTCGCGGCGCAAACCTATCCCGACCGCGCAGTGCGCCTGATCGTGCCCTTCCCGGCCGGTGGCGCCACCGACGTCACCGCGCGCGTTTTCGCCGAGGAGCTGACGACGCGCCTGAAGCAATCGGTCATCGTCGAAAATCGCGCGGGCGCGGCCGGTGCGATCGGCATCGACCAGGTCGCGAAATCGAAACCCGACGGATACACGCTCGGCGTCAGCGGCGTCGGGCCGACCGCGATCTTTCCGATCCTCGATCCAAAACTGTCCTACAGCCCGGAGCGCGACCTCGATGTGATCGCCGGCCTCAGCGCCGTCGACCTGATCTTCATCGCGCGCAACAATCTGCCCGCGAACAACATGAAGGAGCTGCTGGACACCGCGCGCGCAAATCCGGGCAAGCTCACCTATGGCACCGCCGGCGTCGCCGGACCGGCACAGCTACAGGCCGAGAATCTCGCCGTTGCCGCCGGCGTCAAGATGCTGCACGTGCCGTTCCCGGGCGACACCCCGGCGATCACGGCCGTGCTGTCCGGTGACGTGGACGTCGCGTTCGTCGGCGTCGCCTCCGCGGTGAGCTTCGTCACCTCGGGCAAGCTGAAGGCGCTCGGTGTCGGTTCGCCGACGCGGCTCAAGGCGCTGCCTCAGCTTGCGACGGTGGTCGAGCAGACCGGCGTCAAGGAGTTCACCGGCTACACCTGGAATGTGCTGGTCGTTCCCAAAGGCACGCCCGCGCACGTCGCCGAAGTGCTGAACAAGGCCGTCAACGAGATTTCGGCAAAGCCCGAAATCATCGAGAAGCTCGCCAATGTCGGCCTGCGGACCATGCCGGGCGACGCCAGATCGGCCGCCGATTTCGTCGCCGGCGAGTCCGCGCGCTACAAGAAGATCATCGAGATCACCGGCATCCGGCGGGAGTAGTTCGGGTGCGAATGCGCCACCTGTCGGTCTCTCAGACGTTGCGCCGAACTCGGCGCGCCCCCCTCTCCCCGGCGGGGAGAGGGGACTTAGGCCGAGCGCGGTGGCCGCCTCTTCAGCACACGCGTCAACATGTGGCTTTGAAGGACGACGGCCTGCTACACGAACACGAAGTCGTCGGCGCCGAATGAGGCGAGGTTGGCTTTCTGGATCTCGATCGCGTCGCCAGAGTCCAGGGTGATGAGGACGCTGGTGCCGACCTGCGCCATATGCGACTGCAGCGCGGCGAAATCGGCGACGACGTTCTGGTCGAACTGGACGACATCCTCGACGCCGTGGCTGTCGTGGAACTGATTGATGATGTCACGGCCGAAGCCCGCGGCGAACACGAACGTGTCCGAGCCGTTGCCGCCGTGCAGATAGTCGTTTCCCGCCTGGCCTGTCAGCACATCGTTGCCATTACCTCCGAACAGGTAATCGTTGCCCTCGCCGCCAACGATGTAATCATTGCCGTCATCGCCGTAGAGCTTGTCGATATCAGCGCCGCCGTCGATCACGTCGTTGCCGCTGCCGCCATGGACGAGATCGCGGCCGAGCCCGCCGCGCACGGTGTCGTTGCCGGCGCCACCGTTGATCGTGTCATTGCCGTCGGCGCCTTCGAGCACATCGTTGTCAGTCGACGCGCCGAAGAACAGCGCCTGCCGGTCGCTCATGTCGTAGTCGATCGACCGGTTGTGATACAGATTCCACGTTCCGGGCGCGCTGGTGTTGACCGCCTCAGCAGCCGTCAGGTGCTGGCCGTTGACGGTGATGTCCTTGATGTAGAGGTTGCGGTCGCCGCTCTCGTTCCGCTCATCGTTGATGAAGGCGAACTTCAGGCTTTCGATCGCTTGCGGATTGTCGAAGGTGAAGGTGAACGTCTGGCGCTCCGCCGCGGTGGCGGCCGGCGTGAATTCGACGACTTCGCCGACCGGCTGATCGTTCAACAGCAACTGCATCCTCGCGCCAACCCCATCGACGACCGAGCCGAAGCCGGTGACGGTGACAGTCGTCGTCGCGAGCCGCGGAATCGGATCGGGCCCGCCGACCAGCGTGTCGTTGCCGCCGCCACCGCGCAGCGTGTCGTCACCGAGACCGCCAGACAGGATATCGTTGCCGCCGCCGACTTCGATCAGATCGGCATCCGGCGAGCCTTCGAGCGTGCGAGACGTCGCCGGATTCGCGCCCGCGAACCAGTCGGTGATGAGCTGCTCGGCCGGCTTGTCCATCGGCGAGTACCCGGTCGGCTTGTAGGTGTTGTCGGGATCCCACTCCCAGAGGTGCGCGCCGCGAAACCAGCTTCCTTCCCCGCTCCACACCTTGAAGAACGCCTCGTAGGCGTCGCGCTGCTCGCCCAAATCCTGGGTCGAGGTGACGTTCCAGCCGCCGGGCCGGATGTTGGTGCCGTCAAGACTGCGATAGCCGGTTTCGGTGAACAGCAGCGGCTTGCCGTGCTCCAGCGACAAAGAATGGAAGAAATCCACCGGCGACTTGTGATCCATCACCGCGGCCCAGTAATCGTCCGCTGACACGTTGTACCAGGCGTCCACCATCTCCTGCACGGTCGGGTCCAGTTCCGTCGTCAGCGGCGGATACGCGTTGACGCCGATCTGATCGACCGCGTCCCAGAAGCTCACATGGTTCGCTTCATCGGTGGCCGCGGCGTAGGTGATTGTTCCATCATAGACGTCACGCACCGCCGCAATGATGTCGAGCCAGTAACCGCGATTCTCCTCAACCGACAGCGCGCTCAGCTCGTTGCCGATCGAGAACTGCTCGACGCCCATTTGTTGGGCAAGCTGCGCAAACTCGACGATCTTCGCCTTATAGGACTCGAAGAACGTGTCCAGGTCCGCCGGCGACAGCGAGATCTGTCCGGTGCCGTCGAGCGGCGTCAGCAACGGCTTGAGCAGCACCGAAAGCCCGAGCTCATGCGCCTCGGCAATCGATTGCGCGAGATTGGCCATGCTTTCGGACTTGCCGGCGTGAGAGAACACCTGGCTGGATGTCTTCTCCTCGGTGAAGATGCGCGGCACGATCGAGATCGCATTGGCGTTGGTCGCAGCGACGCCGCTCATCGCTTCACGCGCCGAGTTCGTCAGGAGTTCCCCGTTCCAGTCCGACTGAAATCCGAATCCCTGAATGTCGAATATGCTGGCCATCGCCTGCTCCTTGTATTGAGTGTTTTGGATTTGTTGACTGGCAGAACGAAGCGGATGGCTCTTTGACTCGGTACCGCTCGCCGTTGCGAACGCAATCAGCTTACGCGTGTTTTTTGGCGAACGTCTGACGACGATGTGCGTTCGCGCATGGTGAATTGACACAAGCTCATGGCTGATCGCCGCTGAACCAGATCGCTAAAGTTGGATGGCTCTGAAGCCACGCGTCGCCATGTCGCGGACAATGCGATAACGGCACACACGATCGAGGCTTGACCGGAGTAGGTCTCGGCTTTTCGATCTCTATATGAAGCGGATGCACCGGATCGTCCTTGCTCTCGCCGCACTTCTGTTGTTCGGAGCCTCACTCGGCGCCGAACAGGCGCGCGCCGAGAGCAATGTGCAGGACGCCATCTGCCTGATGCTGGAGTCGGCGGCGCAGAAGCACGGCCTTCCGATCGAGTTCTTCGCCCGGCTGATCTGGCAGGAGAGCAGCTTCAGGGCCGAAGCCATCGGCCCGATCACCCGTAACGGAGCACGCGCGCAGGGAATCGCGCAGTTCATGCCGGGCACCGCCGCCGAACGCAACCTGCTCGATCCGCTCGATCCCGTGCAGGCGCTGCCGAAAGCCGCGGAGTTCCTTCGCGAGCTGCGCGGCAAGTTCGGCAATCTCGGGCTCGCCGCGGCCGCCTACAACGCCGGCCCGCGCCGGGTCAGCGAGTGGCTGGCGGGCACGGGCGCGATGCCCGCCGAGACACGCAACTACGTGCTTGCGATCACCGGCCGCTCCGTCGAGGAATGGGCGAAGAGCGAGACGCAGGATGATGCTCGTCCGGCGCCGCTCAATTGCCCGCAGCTCATCGCCTCGGTCAAGCGAACGCCGCACACCTACATGGCTTCGCTCGAGGAGCGCGTGAACCGGGCAACGCGGCAGCCCTGGAGCGTGCAGCTTGCGGCAGGGTTCTCCCGCGCGCTGGCGCTGTCGCAATATTCGAAGCTGATGAGCCGATTCACCAAGGTGATCGGCAATCGCGATCCGGTCATCGACAGCTCTATTCTGCGCAGCCGCGGCACGCGCCCCTTCTATCAGGTGAGCATCGGCGCGCCGAGCCGTTCGGAAGCGGACGGTGTGTGCACGCAGATCCGCTCCGCCGGCGGCGCCTGCATAGTGCTGCGAAGATCATGATGGCGCGGGGCCACGGCCGTTTAGAAGGCCTCGTGCGGTGACCGGCCTCAGTCGGAACTGCGGGTGGCGTCGCGATCGGCGTCGAACAGCGCCTTCAACAGGCGCCAGAGCTCGCGGTGGCCGGCAGTCTGTCCGCCGCATTTGAGATAGTCCGCGATATCCATCCGGGAGGTGCGGAAGTCGACGGTTCCCCCGACCTGCGCCTCCAGATGCGCCTCGTCGCGCTCTATATAAAGAGTCTTGGTGTCGGTATCGAAGACGAGCGCCGAGCGGTCGGCATAGGTCACATCGGGGCCGGTCGTCTGACGATACAGCTCTCGTTTCAGGATAGCCATTTCACGCTCCCGTCGCGCTTGTCGCTATAAGGCGAGCGTTTCCTCACATCCGCAATTTTATACAATGGGCGGTTGGACCAGTTATAGAAAAGCCGCAAACCGCCGCCGCAGTTCCATCTCTTCCCGGGAAAAAGGATCTTGGGTCGCGCACCGGCCGGCCCGGCCGACGGGCCGACCGTGACCCAACGAGCCTGGCCCCTCCTCGCTCCGTCCGATGGTAACGACTTCTCCCGCTTGCCCGCTCCGCTTGGGCGTTGCCCAGACCCGCCCGATCCGCTAGATCAGTCGCAACGCACCCGTAGCTCAGCTGGATAGAGCGTTGCCCTCCGAAGGCAAAGGTCACACGTTCGAATCGTGTCGGGTGCGCCAATTCCGAAAGCGCTTTAGCCCGACGCACTGTCCGGCCGACAAACATATTCAATTGTCAAACAGCCTGTGACCTGTAGCCCGGATGAGCGAAGCGACATCCGGGTGAGACGTGTCGCAGAGTCGGCCCCGCATATCGCTTCGCTCATGCGGGCTACAGACGTGCATCGTCGCCCCCGTTCTTTGTCCGGCCTGGGGCTTGCCGGTCTTCTTGCGCTTTTCCTTGGCCCGAAAGGGCTGTGCGGAACGCAAGGGCGTTTCACCGCGCCCGCGGCGCCGTGTGCTCTTGGGAAGCACACGGCTAAAAACAAATGCCACGGAGGAGGTTCAACGCCTGCGCTCCGCACGCGATGGTTCTTGCACGGCTTGCTGCATGTCCCCAGGCCTCGCCACTTTCGCTGGCTTCGCCCGGTTCGTGCGAACTCCTCGCCCGGACATGCACTTGG
>NZ_JAVIFX010000052.1 GCF_031157255.1 Bradyrhizobium sp. LHD-71
GATCCAGCGATAGAGGTCGGCTCATGCGATGCTGGCCTCCAATCCAGCCAGCATCTTGAATCACAAATCGCCCAAAACCGGAATCCCCTCCGATTCAATTAAGCAATGAAATGCTCTAGTAGGCCCGCAGCGACGAGTCATCGCTAATTGGAATGAACTGAACTGTCGAGGGCGTTACATGAATAAGACTTCCACCTTCCTCTGCGCCGCAGTAGCTGTCGTCGCAGTGTCGGCACCAGCTGTGGCTGCCGACATGCGCATGCCGGCCAAGGCGCTGTCGCCTCCGCCGGTCGTGCAGGTCTACAGCTGGACTGGCTTCTACATCGGCGGCTTTGTTGGTGGCGCTGTGGCTGATCGCGATGCAGAGTCCACAGAACCGCGCAGCGGCACTGCGTCCTACAACGACACCAGGCTGCCCAGCAGCTACGACCTGGGCTCCAGCTTCATCGGCGGCGGCACCATCGGCTACAATTGGCAGCCGGTCGGCTCGCAGTGGGTGATCGGTCTCGAAGCCGAGGCAGGTTATCTGCAGATGAAGGACAGCGCGCTCGACATCAATTCGCCGATCGGTGCGGCGAATGGCTTCCACAGCGCCCACATGGGCGACTGGTATGCCGTGATCGCGGGCCGCCTCGGCTATTCATTCGATCGCGTGCTCGTGTACGCCAAGGGCGGCGTGGCCTTCGTCGACAAGGAGTACAGCTTCATCGACGGTTGCGTGGTCGCGCCCTGCGGCAACGCGACGCTGGCCCTCTCCAACAGCGACATGCAGACGACATGGGCCGTCGGCGGCGGTATCGAGTGGGCTTTCGCGCCCAACTGGAGCCTGAAGGGCGAATACGTCTATCTCGCGACGCGCGACGACACGACCCAGTCTGCGATCGCAGGCGGCACGGGGCGGGCCGCGGGCCGCACCTGGACCAACGCTCACAGCGATCCGGGCATCCACACCGGTAAGATCGGCATCAACTACCGCTTCTGATTTGTTTGGGGTGAATAGCTGAGTGGCGAAGGGTCGGAGTGATCCGGCCCTTCTGCTTTTGGAAGCCAAACTGATGCTATGAGCCCTTCCGGTTCTGACCGGCTGTAAGCGCAGAAGGGTCAAGGCGGTCCAACGGTCGAGCCGCTCGCAATCCGCTACAACCCGCGCCGGAGAATCGTTGCGGCAAGCCTGGCGAAGGCGGGCCGGACACCCTGACCGGTCAGTGCGCTGGACGATACCGCAAAATCCGGCGAGCCACAGTCTTCAAGTCGAAGTGATGTCGGGGCGGTCAGCAGATCGATCTTGTTGAGGATCGCAATGCAGGGTCGGCCAGGCAAGATCTCCTTGAATCCCAACACCAGTTTCTTGAGGTGGGGAACGGTTGCGGACCGCGTTGCGTCAGCGACAACGACGGCAGCGGAAGCTCCGCGCAGATAGGTGTCGGCAAAGATGTTCATGCCAAAATCGCCATCGGTATCCCATAACACGAACTGCATGGTTGTCCCGGTGTCATCTCCTTCGACTTCCACCATGGTGTTGTATATGTCGACCCCGATGGTCGCTTTGTAATTGCCTTCAAATCTGTCGAACGCCAGTCGGTGCGACAGCGAACTCTTACCGACGCCGACGGCGCCCAGGATCATGACTTTCTTTCCAGTCATTGGTCCCGCTCACTCGCTGATATAGGCCAGCTCGAATGTCACCCGGCGATTGGGGCTGCCGACGCCATGCGATTCGACGATCGCCTGCGAGCTGTCGCGTGCAACGAGCAGAAGCCTGGCCGGATCTATTCCGCGCGCGACAAGATCGGAGACCACTTGTTCAGCGCGTGCGCGTGCAATCCTGAGGTTTGCTGCTCGCGATCCCAGGTCGTCGCCGTACCCGACAACGCGTATTCGCGGCCCCGGCTTGTCCTTCAGAAGCGAAGCGACGGCGTGAAGGTCGCGTTCCGCCTCGGCCGGAACGCGGTACGATGAACCCTGTTCAAAGAACACCGCGTAACTCGGAAGCACGAGGGACAGCACGTGGCGCGGGTCGCGCAAACTGCTGGTCGCCTCGTCAAGCTTGGCGCGCAGGCGGTCGGCTTCCACCTTCACCAGCGCTTCGGTCGACTTCAATCGATCCTGAGTATCCTGACGCAATTCTGTAACTGCCACTTCCAGACGGTTGATGCGGTCCGAATAGGACAGCTTCGCGCTGTCGCTTTGCCCTGCAACGGTCGCATCGCTTTTGCCAGCGGGGACAAGTCCCGTGGCGACGTCCAATGACGCAGGTCCACCCGTCGCGGTGACGATATGAGCGTGCAGCCGGTGTCCCGGAAGCTCGCGGGCTATTGCATCCTCCAGATCACGACGCGCTGCCTCGCTCGGGAGGAAGCCGACAGCCTTGACAGTGCGCGCGGAAGCGTCACGCATCAGGGTCAGTGCGCCGCCTCCGGACCCCACCTTCTCGCTCAGAGCCGCCAAGGCAGAGTCGAGCCGCTGCTCCGCGCGCTGCGCCTCAAACGCGTGCCAGCCCCAATAGCCCAGCGCAGCAACCACGATCGCCGCGACAATCAGCAGCGGAACCGGCGCCCCCGTGCCACGGGCGGGAGTGGGGTGCGGGGCGACTGCGGATGCGAGCGACGCAAGCAGCGGCTGCGACCCTGCCTTGTCGTCCGCCTTGGCGCTTCTCTCAAGATAGTTCAAAAAGGCGGTGTCAATGCGGGCCTCGAGCCCACCATCGACGGCGCCGTGCCCGACGGCCGCAACAATGCGACGAGCGGACGACCGCAGCATGACAGTACGGTCGCCGAGATCGAGCGCCCTCAGATCGTGGCCGTCACCTTCAAAGGCGTCTCGCGAGAAGCCGACAATGGCCGAAAGCAAACCTCCCATCAGCGCCGTCCGGGAATCGTCCCGTATCTCGTCATCGCGTGCTGTCCAGGTCGCCAGCCGCGCGCCGGACGCGCGATCAATCAGAAGAATGCGCTCGAGCTGAAATCCTGCAGTTTCAGATAAGATGATCTCCGCAAGAGGACGCCCCGTCAGAACCGATTTTGCACGCCGGCGCCAGTTGACGGGAGAGACCGCCGCCTCCAGCTTCGCATTGACCTCGGCGATCAGGCCCCGAAAAGCGCGAGCCACCGCCGTCGTGACGAGCCTGCCTGTAATCGGATAGAGCGCCTCAACCATCAGATCGCGCGAGTCGAGGATCTCTCGCCTGATCCCGGAGAGCACGAGCGGGGAAAGCGCTTCGGCGAGTTCGCGATGGTGGGAAACCTCCGCCGCGCGGAAGGCCGCAACCAGTCCCCTCGTCATCGAATCCCGGAAACGATCGTCGTCGCCAACGCGATCGTCAAGCGCCTTCAGAGCGAGGCGCAACGTCTCGATGCTGTCCCGCTCATTGGCGAGCAGGATACCCCTCAAAGTTTCCAGGTCGGCCTGACGATCAGGCCTCGCGATCGTGGCCGGGCTCACGCGCGCTTCCCAGAGAGGAGATCTGGCGACCAACGGAAACGATTATTTCGCCGATCTGGCGCAAACTCTCATCCTGCCGCGAGGACAGCGCCTGCGACATGGCCTCCATTTTGGCCTCGATCGCCCGGAGTTGCTCGGCGACGCGGTCGTTCAAGTCCTTGATCGACAGGTCGAGCTCGGCGATCCGGCCGTCGTGCTCACGCTTGGCTTCTCCGAACAGCAGGTCGCGAACTTTGTCGATGGTATTTGTCGACGCGTCCTCATCGGTCTGTTCGGAAGGTACAAGTCTGACTGGTTTGGTCATCCGGCAATTCCTTCACTCATGCCGCCCCTATCACACGGGCGGCGGCAAGTTCCCACCACAATATCGCCTGGAGCGATATCGGCCGGTCAAGGCATCAATAAGGTGCGCAAACACCGCCGCCCTCGCTTGACCGTCCGGCCGATACCAGTCCGCCGTCGTGCCCGTCCAGAACGGGTTCCAATGTCAACGTCCAGTGACCGAGCGCGCCCGACTGCGATACGCGCTCGGCCGTTGGCTGTGTGGTCCCAAGTACTTAGCCGTTGTGCGCCGATGATAAAACTGCGCCCGGCGCATGAGGCCCCCCGGCTTCCAGCGGCGCAGATCGCACAACCGGCGTCCTTGCCCGTCACCGTATCGCCATCTTACCATCTTTGAACGCTTCACGATGCGTTGCAAGGGAGCACATATTTTCGCATTTGGGTTTGCACTTGGGTTTAGGGCGGGGGGACAATAATGGGGCCGCTTGACCGGCAGTCTCGATTCTGCAATCGAACATCCGCTCCTCGCGCAAATCTCATCCTGACTGTGCTCGCTGGCTTTGCAGTTTTGGGCGGCATCGCTGCTTTCCTGAGCCCTGAGGCGCTGCTCGCCGTCATATCGGCGACGCTTATCGTAGGGATCCTGACCGCACTTGTCGTTGTAAGCGTGGCTACTGGCGATGCTGGGGATCACGCCAGCGATCTCGAAATCGGCCGCATGGCGGAGGAGAATCGACACGCAGCGGTGCTGAGAGAGCGGCTGAGGATAGCACGCGATCTGCACGACACATTAGCTCATTCCATGGCTGCGATGTTGGCGCAGATCCGGCTTATCAAGAAGCTTGCAACGGCCGCCCCGGAGCGCCTGGTCGAAGAACTCGAAAGAGCAGAGGAAGCGGCACTGGCCGGATTGCATGAGGCGCGTTCTGCGGTCACCCGCATGCGCTATCAGGCCGTGCGAGATGACGGACTAGGAGCCGCATTGGGCCGTCTGACCAAACGGTTGCGGTTGCGCAAGAATATCCAGATCGAGTTGAACGTCGATCCGCGAGCATTCGTGCTGGCGGATGAGCGCGCCGAGATGGTCTTCCGCGTTGTGGAAGAAGCCGTCCATAACATCGAGCAGCACGCCGGAGTAGAACGTGGGTTCATTGATGCGAAGGTCAAGCCGGATACTGGGAATGGCTGTCTCGAAGTCATTGTGCGCGACGAGGGAAAGGGCTTTGATCCCAGCAGCTACACGATAGGCCACTATGGCATCACCGGCATGCGCGAGCAGCTTGCGATGATTGGCGGCACCCTCCTGATCGAGAGCGCGTTGAAACGCGGAACGCAACTCACTATCAATCTGCGACTTTGATATCAGAGGTGGCGGCGTCAGCGTCAACGCGAAAGAATGACGACGCCGATGAACAGTGCGAGAAGCGTCATGTCATCGCAAGAAACAAGCACTCCTGATCCCATTCGTGTGGTCGTCGCCGAGGACCAACCGGTGATCCGACGCGCGTTTGCAGCGATGCTGTCGCTGGAATCCGACATCGTCGTGGTCGGAGAAGCGGCAGATGGGGTTGAAGCGATTGAAATCGTCCGTGCCTGGCAACCTGACATCGTCCTGATGGACCTGCAAATGCCGCGCGGCGGCGGGATCGCCGCGACAAGACGCATTGTCGCAGAGCACGCCGATACCCAGGTCATCGTGCTCACAACCTTCGACACGGACGATCTCGTCTTTGAAGCGATCGCTGCCGGCGCCCAAGCTTATCTCCTGAAGGACGCAAGTGAGGAGGAAATCCTGGCGACGATTCGTGCTGTCAAGCGCGGCGAATCTGGCCTCTCGCCGAAGATCGCCCGTACCGTGCTGGATGGCTTGCGCAGCCTTCACCCTGCGATTGGCCTCCCGGACAATGACGCGCCGAGCGAGCCGCTGACCTCGCGCGAAGAGAGAATCCTCACGCTCGTCGCCGAGGGCCGCAGTAACAAGAACATTGCCGAGACGATTTTCCTGGCCGAAGGCACGGTGAAAAATTACGTGAGCCGCATCATGGGCAAGTTCAACGTGCAATCCAGGACAGAGCTTGCCCTGAAAGCCGCCCGCCGCCGGCCACGATAGCGGCATTACTTTCGTCACGGCCGCCTGCAACGAACAGGACGGCAGCCTTCGTCGCAAACCCGGACAACCGCTGCTGACAAGCCTTGCAATCTGCCGGGGATAAGCCGGCCAGCCTATCCGTGGGAGCACATCAGACCGAAGCGCGTCCCTGGGCAAGGCCAGCGACGTATCGCGAAGAACGACAAGCGGCTCCTCGAACCTGCATTTTCGTGACGTTCGTCACTGCGGAAAGTGACGAACGACAGCATTTAACGAACGTCCGCGCTTCTACATTCGGGTCAACAAACGCCAAGTACCGGGAGCGCGTTGGCCATGCCTGCAACATCCTCCGATCAAATCGCATATGCCTGGAGGCTACGCCGGATGCTCTGGGCGGCGTTCGAGATACTCGCAACGCTCGCTATCCTGCTGCTTCTGGCCTTCGCCGTAATTGCCATACCCGGGTTCGTCTCGTCGATTGAGAAGAGTGACAGACCTTCGCTGCCCAAGGCGGACCGGCTTGTTGATCGTCCTAATATGGATGGCTGCTCGCATCAGACCTGGCCGTACTTCGATAGATCCTGCGCGCGCAGCGATGAGCCGCCGCGCGCGGTCAAACCGCAATGATGAACGGTTCTGAAATCGGCATCCCTCGAGGACAACGATCGCTGCATGTCGTCATCTGGCGAACTACGGAACGCTGGCAGGCGTTTGCGGCGTTGGCCCGTCGCCGGCTCTTGCGATTTGCCGCCTTCGCGATGCAAGCCGCTTCAGCCGCACTGATGCATCAGCCGGGCTCCGCAATCCCAAGACACAGCGAGGTTGCAATGGCGCTGCTCCCGACCGATTCGAAATATCTCAGGCTGCTCAAGTTCAGTCCCTTTGAACGAAGCTCGCGCGGCGGCTGGCGGTTCGGGACGCGCCCTATCGCGGATGGCGTCGTGGACCGCCTGATCGCCAGCGGCCGCGCGGCGACTGATGGCAAGCTCGTATGGCTCGTCGAAATGGAGTCCCCCGAGATGACCACTAGCAGCGACCCCCGCCTCACCCAGACCGAACGCGACATAATGCGAACGATTGTCTTCAGCGGCACCGCGTTACTGCTGGATTTTGCCGAGACAGAGCGGGAGCTGATAGGCGCCCTGCAGGCTCGCGGCTTTGTCACCGTCAAACCACAGTCTGATTTCCTGGTTGTCACTGAAGTTGGCCGCGCCGCCATGGCCGAGACGAACGCATGTTGAGTGCGTGCCCCATCTCCATACGCAAGCGGCTCCCCGCGCGTGGGGCTGAAAATCACCGCATTGAACAAAGCCAACTACGCCACCCGTCATCCGCATTGCAGAGTAGTCGGAACATCTCCGTAACGGAGGCAATCATTTGAATGCCGTTCTGGTGATTGACGAGCACAGTGTCTACCGTCACGGACTTCGACGGCTGTTAGAAACTCATCTGGCGCAGTCTCGCGTAATGGAGGCCAAGTCGCTAGAGGAGGCTGTCGTCACACAGGTGTCGTTCGATTTAATGCTGATCGACGCGGCAAGCCTCGGTTACAATTCGTCGGGGACCTTGCAGCGCATCCGATCGATCCATCCACAAACGCACTTTGCGGTGATTTCGTACTCCCAGACGAGGGCCGACGCATTCAAGTTCTTGTCGGCAGGCTTCCACGGCTTTCTTTGCAAGCTGCAGCCAGATGCGGAACTGCTGATTGGCGTCGATGACTTGCTCTCCGGCAAGATATACGTGCCCGGCTGGATCATGGATAACGCGCTTTTCGTGCAATCTGCCGGAGACGTTCATGCTACCGCCCCGAAGCTGACGCCGCGGCAGCGAGAGATCCTGCCGCTGCTCGCAGCGGGAATGTCGACGAAGGAAATCGCGAGAGAAATGGGAATTGCTGCTGGCACCGTCAAGATTCACACGACGGCAGTTCTTCGGGCTCTAGGCGCGCGCAACCGCACTGAAGCTGCGTTTCTCTCGGCAAAGCTGATCCTCCGCCGCCTCGACGAACGGTGACGAGGCACAGAGCAGACGCCGGATCATTCCAGCTTGATGTTCGCGTTCTTGATCAGGTCTTCGTTGTTCTTCATGTCGTTGTCGAGGAACTGCGCCATCTCGGCGATGGTGCTGGAGCGCGGCGAAGCGCTGATCTGGCGCAGCTTGGACTTCATCGCATCGGTACCGGTGATTTCCGTGATCTTCGCGTGCAGCTTCTCGACGATATCGTTCGGGGTACCCTTCGGGGCCCAGACGGCATACCAGCTCGGCAGGTCGGAGTTCGGATAGCCGCATTCGGTGAGGGTCGGCGCATCCGGGAATTCGGGCGAACGCTCTGGCGCATTGATGGAAAGCAGGTGGAGCCTGCCCGCCTTCACATGCGGCAGAGGATTGATCTCGCACATCATGTGGATGTTGCCCGGCAGCAGGTCGTTGAGCGCATCTGCGGCGCCACGATACGGCACATGCAGAATGTCGACCCCGGCGCGGTACTTCAGCATCTCGATGCGCATGTGCTGGATGCTGCCGAGTCCGGCCGAGCCGTAGACGATCTTGCCCGGGTTCTGCTTGGCGTAGGCGACGGTGTCCTGCAACGTCTTCGGCCCCACCGAGGGATGGATCACGAAGCCGGCGATGCTGTCGCCGATACGGGAGACCGGCACGAAGCTGGTCCGGGGGTCGTACGGCGTCTTCCGCAGCAACGGCAGCACGGACATCGCCGCCGATGGCGTCATCAGAAACGTGTAACCGTCCGGAGCGGCTTTCGACGCCGCCTCGACGCCGATCATGCCGGCGGCGCCGCCACGGTTTTCGATGATGAACGACTGGCCGAATGCCTGGCTCAGCGCGTCGGCCCAGGGACGGCCAATGATGTCGCTGGCGCCGCCCGGCGCATAAGGGATAATCAGCTTCACGGGTCGGTTCGGCCAACTTGCCGCCTGCGCCGATGCTTGTCCGCTGACAGCGCCGGTGGCGACGGCAGCCGCCGACAACTTCAAGAAATCACGACGCTTCATTGCCAGTCCTCCTCACGCATTGCTTTTATCGGGTCTCGATGACCGCGCTCACTCCAGCTTGATGTTCGCGGCCTTGATCAGCTCGGCGTTGCGCTGAATTTCCTCGCCGAGAAACTTGGCCGTCTCCTCCGGCTTGTCGACAACCTCGACGGCGCTGATCGCCTGCAGCTTCTTCTTCATGTCATCGCCGCTGCCGATCTTGGCGATCGCCGCATTGAACTTCTGGACGATGTCGGGTGGCGTGCCGATCGGCGCCCAGATCGCGTACCAGCTGATCATATCCGAGTTCGGATAGCCGCATTCGGTCAGTGTTGGGACGTTCGGGAATTCCGGCGATCGCTTCGGATGATTGATGCTGAGCAGGATCAGCTTGCCTGCCTTTACATGCGGCAGCGGATTGATTTCGGCCATCATCTGAATATTGTTCGCCAGGAGGTCGTTCAGCGAATCGGCGCTGCCACGATAGGGCACGTGCAGGATGTCGATGCCGGCGCGATACTTGAGCATCTCCAGCCGAAAGTGCGTGATCGTGGCGTTGCCTGCTGACCCATAGCTGAGCTTGCCGGGGTTGGCCTTGGCGTAGTCCACCATCTCCTTGAAGTTCTTTGGCCCGACCGCCGGATGGATCACAAAGCCTGAGATGGTATCGCCAATGCGCCCGACCGGCGTAAAGCTCTTTTGCGGATCGTAAGGCGTCTTCTGCATCAGCGGCAGGATGGTCAGCGCCGCGCATGGCGTCAGCAGGAAGCTGTAACCATCCGGCGCAGCCTTCATGACCGCTTCCGAGCCGATCATGCCGCCGGCGCCGCCGCGGTTCTCGACCACGAACTGCTGGCCGAGCTCCTGGCTGAGCGCCTCCGCCCATGGGCGAGCAATGATGTCGCTTGCACCGCCCGGAGCATAGGGCACAACTATCCTAACCGGGCGCGCTGGCCATGTCGCGGCCGACGCACGCGTCGAGATGCCGGCGGCCAGCCCGGCGGCTGAGAGTTTCAGAAATTCGCGACGGCGCATTGGCTGTCTCCGTTCTTGTTGTTCTTGGTAGCTTTCGCTCACTGCCGCCCCCGCGGCTTCACTCCTGGAAGGCAACCTCTCGCTTCTTGCGAATATTGGGCGCGATCACGATCAGCAGCAGCAACGCGGCAAGGATCAGGAACGTCACCGACAGCGGACGCTGGAAGAATACCATCGGGTCGCCCCGCGATAGAAGCATTGCGCGGCGCATGTAAACTTCCATCAGCGGTCCCAGGATGAAGCCGAGGAGCAACGGCGCCGGCTCGCAGTTCAGCCGAATGAACAGATAGCCGACCACACCGAAGAAGGCGATGAAGAGGATCTCTTCTGCAGAGTTGTTCAGGCTGTAAGTGCCGATGCAGCAAAAGAACAGGATCGCGACCGCGAGCAGCCTGTAGGGAACCAGAAGCATACGCACCCAGATGCTGATCAGCGGCAGATTGAGGATGATCAGCATCAGGTTGCCGATCCACATGGAGACGATCAGTCCCCAGACGAGTCCCGGCTTCTGCTCCATCACCTGAGGGCCGGGAATGATGCCGTGGATCATCATGCCGCCGATCATCAACGCCATTACCGCGTTCGACGGAATGCCGAGCGTCAGCATCGGAATGAACGAGGTTTGTGATGCGGCATTGTTGGCGCTCTCCGGCGCGGCGACGCCTTCGATCGCGCCCTTGCCAAACTTCTCCGGATTTCGCGACAGCTTCTTTTCCAGCGTATATGCGGAGAACGACGACAGCGTGGCGCCGCCTCCTGGCAACAGGCCGAGAAAACTGCCAAGCGCTGTGCCGCGCAGCACTGGCCCGATCGACTGCTTCAGGTCCTCACGCGAGGGCATCAGCCCCGATATCTTTGCACTCGCAAGATCGCGCCGCTCCGTACTCGTGAGATTGGAGATGATTTCGGCGATGCCGAACACACCCATGGCAAGCGGGACGAAGCCAATGCCGTCGAACAGATAGCTGATGCCGAAGGTAAAGCGCGTGTTCCCGGTGTTGACGTCGGTACCGACAAGACCGAGCAGCATGCCGATGAAGATCATGCCGAGCGCCTTGATGACGGAGCCACGCGCCAGCACGATGGCGAATACGAGACCGAGCACCATCAAGGAAAAGTAATCCGCAGCCGCGAACTGCTGCGCGACCTTGGTCAGCGGCGGGGCCGCCAGCGTGATGACGAGCGTCGCGACACAGCCGGCGAAGAACGAGCCGAGCGCGGCGATGGCGAGCGCCGGGCCGGCGCGGCCTTGCCTTGCCATCTGGTAGCCATCGAGACAGGTGACGACCGCGCTCGATTCGCCAGGAAGGTTCACAAGAATGGCCGTGGTCGAGCCGCCGTACTGCGCGCCATAGTAGATGCCGGCGAGCATGATCAGCGCGCCTTCCGGCGTCAAATGATAGGTGATCGGCAGCAGCAGCGCGAGCGTCGCCACGGGCCCCACGCCCGGCAATACGCCGATTGCCGTACCGATGACAGTGCCGGCGAAACACCAGAACAGGTTCGTGAGACTGACGGCAACCGACAGTCCAAGCGCGAGATTGCCGAACACATTGCCTAGTTCCATGGCAGCACCTTGAGCGGCATCCCGAGGCCGTAGATAAACAGGCCGATCCCTATCGCCAGCATCAGCACCATGAACATCGCGAACTCGCGCCAGCGCGTTTCGTGCGTGCCAAGCGCCGTAAGCGTCATCGATACGACCATTGCGACGACAAGTCCGGCGCGATCGATCAGAAGCGAGAACGCGGTGACCGCGAGCGTCACCATGACCAACGGTCGCCAGGCGAATTTTTCGATTCCCGCGCCTTCGGCGACGAACGCTTTGATCCACATCAGAGCGCCCGTGCCGATCAGGCACCACGCGAGGATGCGCGGCAGCACGCCGGTGCCTGGGCGCTGCGGCGTGCCCATGTTGTAGGTCGAGCCGATGTAGAAGGCGCCGATCCCGATAATCAGAAACAGCAGACCGGTCGCAAAATCCTGGCTGCTCTTTATTCGAATTCGCATTGGCGGGCAGTCCCTCCCTGGACCACACGAAGGCGGCTACTGTTCGATCAAGTGATGTCACGCAGGGCCGGCGCGGGCTTCACTCCCGCGACCGCATTGTCCCTGTTATGGTCGCGCGTTTGCCAATGGGTACAATCAACGCGCAAGCGACGCAATACGAGCGAAAGCGTACAATCAGGCGTTGGTGGAAGGCCGCGCCTTCACGCGTTCGAACCATGCGGCGATGTTTTTGTTGGCCGGATCGAGCGGCTGGCCGACCTTGGCAAAGAAGCCAACCATGCAGAACAGGAGGATATCGGCGAGCGTGAACCGCTTGCCGCAAATGAACTCCCTGCCTTCCATCTGTCCGTCCAGCCATGCGAGCCGGTTCGCTGCCATCTTCTTCAGCCCCGGTGCGGCTTCCGGCACCGTGACAATGCGGCTTTCAAAGAATTTTAGTCCTTCAGCGAAGCGAAAGCCGTTCGCCAGCGGCTCACAGATATTGAGATCGACACGGCGCGTCCACATGCGACACTCAGCACGTTCCTCCGCGGTCGCTCCAATCAAGACCGGCGATGGATGTTTCTCTTCCAGATACTCGCAGATCGGGACGATCTCGGAAACGAAGCTGCCATTGTCGAGCTCGAGCGTCGGCATCTGGCCGTGCGGATTGCGCGACAGGTGCGGCTCCTTGCGATTGTCGCCGGCACGGAGATCGACGACTTCGATCGGAAGCGAAATGCCTTTCTCTGCAAGAAACATGCGGACGACGTGAGGATTTGGCCCAACGGAATCGTACAGCTTCATTTTCGTTCCCCCTCGCGGCACATGTATGAAGGCTTAGGCGCCCGTGCTGGCGGCCGCAGCGTAAACGAAATTGGATGGTCAGCGGAAGGGGTCGCGCGGTGCCGTTCTTAAACGAGAATCAGGTCGAGCACCGCCGCGTAGTGGAAGGAGGCGGCAACCAGCACAAAGCCATGCCAGATCGCGTTCTGATATTTGAGACGTTCCCAGACATGGAAGATGACGCCTGCCGAGTAGAGCACACCGCCGATCGCAATCAGCCACAATGTCAGTTTCGGCAGCGCGTCGGCGATCACTTCGTAGACCATCACGCCGCTCCAGCCCATCGCCAGATAAAGGCCGATCGCCAACCGGTCGAAGCGACCGGGGAAGAACAGTTTCAGGACAATGCCGACGGCTGCGATCGTCCATACACCCATCATCAACGCCACCGAGGTAACGCTCATCTCCATCTGGGCAATGAACGGCGTATAGGTTGCCGCGATCAGCGCGTAGATCGCCGAGTGATCGAAGCGTCGCAGGATCCATTTCCAGCGTGACACCGGAAACAGATTGTAGGTGGCCGAGAGCGCCAGCATCGTGATCAGGCCGGCAGCATAGATCGAGACCGCCACAATGTCAGCCACCGTCGCGAAATGGCAGGCGAGAACGATCAACACGATCGCCGCGACCAGACCGAGACCGACACCGATCGCGTGCACGATGCCGTCGGCCAGCAGCTCGTGACGATCATAATTCCATCGGACGCCCGGCGGCGCACCGTGCAAGGTGCGCGAAGCGAACTCTTTCAACTGAAACGGTGTCATGCAGGAAGCTTGGCCGGAGTCCGATTAACAAACCACAACGTCAACATTCGACGTTGCGAACAACTGATGGCCAAATGATATGATAATTTGATGTCAGGAGACGCTCAAACTTCCGTCAGTCTTCCGTCATCCATTGGGCAACCGTCATGACTTGCGGCGGCTGCGCATAACCGACGGTCCACATGTCGACGGCCCACTCGCCGCCGCCTGCCCGTTCCTTGATCACGGGCGTGTTATGTGGCGTCTGCAGCACCAGCACGTTGCCGCGATAGCGAGGATCAGCGACCGTGTGGTGGCGGAGATAACCCCAGTCCTGCAACAAGAGCAGCAACGAGGTGATGTTGCGGGTGGTGTCCCAGCAATCATAGTTGGACTTGTCTGCATTGTGCCGGAAATCGGCGCGCGGAACGCGAGTGGTGGTGCCAAGCACCGGCCCGAGCCGCTTGTCCCACCAGACCACCGCGCTCTGGACGGCAGCGCGTTCCGCTGCGGCAGACGCCTTGCCCTTGGCCATGATCGCTTCGAGCGCCTTCTTGTCGGCAGCCGTGAATTCGAACTCCGCCCTGCGCCGGCAGACAAAACCGTAGCACACGGTCATCGAGCTTCCGCTCGGCGGATAGATCGACACGCTTTCATAAAGCGCGGAAATACCGGCGGTCATCTCGATCGCCCGCGACGGTGTGACGAAGCCTGTGATTGCAGCGAGCGACAGCGCCGCGACGAAGACGTGCTTCAGGTGAAAAATCATGCCGCGGAAACTAGCGGACCGACTTTCACCATGCCAAGGCCCGAGCGCCTCAAGACCACCAGAAATTGCGCCGGCGTGGCGCGGCTGCATCTATCGCGATTCCGCTGCGAAACGCGGACCTGCTGACGACGCCGGTCATTCAGCCGGTTGAGCGGCGTAGCCCTGTCTGCGCTGATCGGCCGGAAACAACAGCGCAGCGACGATGATGAAGGCGCAGAGCCCGGCAAACACCTTGAGCGTCAGCGTAAAACCGCCGATCTCATGCAGCCACGCAATCATACCGACCGCGACGCCCGCTGCGGTGAAGCCGATGAAGTAGCGCACGGAATAGGCGCGCGCCCGCCATTCGTCGGCGGTGTACTTGCCGACCATCGCGTCATTGACGGTGACGAGACCGAACATACCCATGACGATGCCGATCGAGACCACGAGGAGCGGAACGTTGTTCAGCACCGCCGCACCGTACAGCAGCGGCGCAGGCAACAGGGCCAGTCCCAAGAAGATCTGCTTCAGCGAGTGGCGGTCGATCAGCTTGCCTACATTGTATTGCGTCAGCGCGCCAAACACGTAGACGCCGGCCGTGATCAAGCCGAGCAGCGCCGGGTTCGTCGTCAGCTCGGTCAGACGCTCGGCGAACAGCTTGGGCAGTGCGACGGTGACGGCATTGAACGTGGTCGAGGACGCGAGCACGGCGATCAGGAGCGACGCGAACACCCGCCACATGTCCTTCTTGGCGACGCGTGCGGTCGCCTGTTCCGTCTTATGGCCGGAACGTACCTCGTGGCGGACGGCCAGCATGAAGGCGATGCCGATGGCTGCAGTAGCGAGCCCCGGCACGACGAACGCCCAGCGCCATCCAAGATATTGGGCAACTACGCCGGTCACGAGCGCGGACGACGCGACGCCAAGGTTACCCCACACGCCATTGATGCCGACCTCGCGGCCGATCTGCTGCGCGTAGGAGACGATCATCGCCGTGCCGACCGGATGATAGATCGACGCGAAGATACCGATCGCGAACAGGGCCGCGCCAAGCTGCAGCGGAGTCTGCACGAAACCGACGCTGATCATGCTGAGCCCAATGCCGATGAAGAAGATCGCCATCATGTGCCGCCGGCTCCAGCGGTCGCCGAGCCAACCGGTGGCAAGCGACCCCGCGCCGAAGGCGACGAAGCCGGGTGTCGCGTAGGGAAGCATCTCGGCATAGCCGAGACCGAATGCCGGTCCCATCAGGATCACGGCGGCAGCGAAAATCAGCATGGCGTAGTGATCGATGAAGTGCGCGATATTGACGTAGGTGATGACGGTCTGTGGGCGGTTCATGGCAGGTCCGGCATTGCAAATCAGTGCCGAAAGCATAAGCTGGCGCTTCATCGACGTGTTGCCAATGAACATCGCCAAAACGCCAAGTAAGACGCCAACACTCGTTCCGGTCCGTCCGCGCCCCGGCGCAGGCGGCGTCGAAATCCTGGCGCGCAGCTACCGCAGCGGCGTGCGGCTCGATCCGCACATGCATCGCGAGGCGCAGCTTGTGTTCGCGGCCAAGGGCGTCATGCAGGTGCAGACGCCGCGCGGTGTATGGCTGGTGCCACCCGAGCGCGCGGTCTGGGTGCCGCCGCGGCTCGAGCATGCGATCGACGTGCTGTCCGACATCGAGATGCGGACCGTTTACTTCCAGTCACGCTGGCTTGCAAAGCAGAAGGTGAGTGCCGCGATCGCCAATGAATTCGTGGTGCGTGTCGGCGCGCTGATGCGCGAGGCGGTCCTCGCCATGTTCGAACCGCAATGCGACACCGCACGCAAGCTGACGCTCGCCCGCCTCGTCGTCATGGACCTGCGCGACGCGGGCGACGCATCTACATTCATGCCGATGCCGCAGCATCCCAAGGCGCGTCAGGTTGCCAACATCATCCTCGGTGATCCGACCGCGGATCGCGATCTGGAAGAGCTCGCCGCCGAGGCGGGTATCTCAGGCCGGACGCTAACACGCTTGTTTCCCGCGCAGACGAAACTCACTTTGAAGTCCTGGAAGCAGCGCGCACGTGTGATCGCAGCGATCGAACGACTCGGACAGCCGGGCGTCTCGATCAAGCAGGTCGCGGCGGCGCTTGGCTTCTCGTCGACCGCGGCATTCAGCTTTGCGTTTCGCGACGTCACGGGCGAGACGCCGACGGCGTTTCTGTCGCGGAAGGACGAAAAGGCGTGAGTCGTCATTGCGAGCGAAGCGAAGCAATCCGGCCGCGCGCGGGAGCGCGCAACACAGATGCAGCATCCGCAGCCAGCTCAGACTGGATTGCTTCGTCGCCATAGGCGAGCGAAGCGACGCCGTTCTTCGAACAGCTAGCGGCGAGCGAAGCGACGCCGTTCTTCGAACGGCTACGCCTCGCAATGACGGTAGCTACTCCGCCGCCGCCTGGCGGGTCGGGAAGAAGCGGTTTTCAGGCCGCGGCAGTCCGAGGTTGTCGCGCAGCGTCGGGCCTTCGTACTCCTTCCGGAAGATGCCGCGCCGCTGCAGCTCGGGGATCACCTTGTCGACGAAGTCGTCGAGGCCGCCAGGCAGATACGGGAACATGACATTGAACCCGTCGGAGCCCTCCTCGACCAGCCATTGCTCCATCTGGTCGGCAATCATCTTCGGCGTGCCGAGAAATTTCGAGCCGGCGTAGCCGCCAAGCCGCCGCGCCAGCTGACGCACGGTGAGCTTCTCGCGTTTCGCCATCTCGATTACCCGGTCGCGCGCGCTCTTGCTGGCGTTGCTCTCGGGAATCTCCGGCAACGGTCCATCCGGATCGAACTTCGAGGCGTCGTGGCCGATCGCGATGGAGAGGGACGAAATCCCGTTGTCGTAATGCACACGGCCGTCGAGCGTGGCGAGTTTCTCCTTCGCCTCATCCTCGCTGTCGCCTACGACGACGAATGCACCGGGCAGGATCTTCAGGTGATCGCGATCACGGCCGAGCTTGTCGAGCCTGCCCTTGACGTCGGCGTAGAACGCCTTTGCAGCCGTCAGATTACCGCCGGCGGCGAACACCAGTTCTGCAGTTTCCGCCGCCAGTTGCTTGCCTGGTTCTGACGCTCCCGCCTGCACGATCACCGGCCAGCCCTGGATCGGCCGCGCAATGTTCAACGGCCCACGTACGGACAAGTACTTGCCCTTGTGATTAAGCGTGTGCATCCGCGTCGGATCGAAGTAGAGGCCGGATTCCACGTCGCGCACGAACGCATCGTCGGCGAACGAATCCCACAGGCCTGTCACGACATCATAGAACTCGCGCGCTCGGACGTAGCGCTCGTCGTGATCCACATGGTCGTCGAGGCCAAAGTTCAGCGCGGCATCCGGATTTGACGTCGTGACGATGTTCCAGCCGGCGCGGCCACCGCTGATGTGATCGAGCGAGGCAAAGCGGCGCGCGATGTGATAAGGTGTATCAAATGTTGTTGATGCGGTCGCCACAAGACCGATGCGCTCGGTCGCCCCGGCCAAAGCCGACAGCAGTGTGAATGGTTCGAACGACGTCACCGTATGGCTGCGCTTCAGTGCATCGATCGGCATGTTCAGCACGGCCAGGTGATCAGCCATGAAGAAGGCGTCGAACTTTCCATATTCCAGCTTCTGGATGAAACGTTTGATATGCGAAAAGTTGAAGTTGGCGTCAGGAAATGCTCCGGGATAGCGCCAGGCCCCGGTGTGGATGCTGATCGGGCGCATGAACGCGCCAAGCTTGAGTTGACGTTTGCTCATCGGCCAAGGCCCCTGACGTTGTCGATGTTGAGCACGTATTCCACGCCGCCTCAACGTCAAGGGGACGACGGCACGTCAAGGGGACGACGGCGCGCAAGCCGCCGCGTGTCCGTCTATGCGGTCTATGCCGGCCTGCGCAGAATTATTCTATCAGCCGCAATCGGATTGCGAGAGCGGATTGCTTTCTGATCCGGAAAGAACCAATATCCTCTCGCCTGACGAGGCATTCACCCCTTTGCCGCTCACGCCGCGGACGGCGGCCGCGAGCCGGAAAAATCCCTGCCGGGAACGAGGACTGAACCGACAATCCCGCGACGGGGCTTGAGGAAGCTTTCAAGTCGAGAGGTATGCGATGGTCAACAGATTGAAATTCTATATCGACGGCGCCTGGGTGGATCCGGCGGTCAAGAAGACTGTGCCGGTCGTCAATCCAGCCACCGAAGAGGCGATGTACGAGGTCGCCGTCGGCTCGAAGGCTGATGTGGACAAGGCCGTCGCCGCTGCGCGCAAAGCTTTCGAGACCTTCTCGGTTACAAGCCGCGAGGAGCGGATCGAGCTGCTCAGCAAGATCATCGAAGCCTACAAGGCCCGCGCCAAGGAGATCGCCACCGCCATCTCCGACGAAATGGGCGCGCCGATGACGCTGGCCGAGCGTGCGCAGGCCGCCGCAGGCCTCGGCCATCTGGCGTCCACGCTGCAGGTCCTGAAGGACTACCACTTCGAAGAGACGGTCGGTTCCGCCGTGGTCGTGCGCGAGCCGGTCGGCGTGATCGGCATGATCACCCCATGGAACTGGCCGCTGAACCAGATCGCCTGCAAGGTCGCGCCTGCGATCGCCGCCGGCTGCACCATGATCCTGAAGCCCTCCGAGTTCACCCCGACCTCGGCGCTGATCTTCGCCGAAATCCTGCATGAAGCCGGCGTGCCCAAGGGCGTGTTCAACCTGGTCAACGGTCTCGGTCCCGAAGTGGGCGTTGCCATGAGCGAGCATCACGGCATCGACATGATCTCGTTCACCGGTTCGACCCGGGCCGGCATCGATGTCGCCAAGCGCGCCGCCAACACCGTCAAGCGCGTCAGCCAGGAACTCGGCGGCAAGTCGCCGAACGTCATTCTCGACGACGCCGACTTCAACAAGGCGGTCGCGGGCGGCGTTGCGCATGTGTTCAACAACTCCGGCCAGTCCTGCAACGCACCGACCCGCATGATCGTGCCGGCCGCGCGGATGAAGGAAGTCGCAGCGATCGCCAAGGCCGTCGCGGAAAAGACCAAGGCCGGTGACCCGAAGGCGGCGGACACCAACATCGGCCCGGTGGTCAACCGCACGCAGTGGGACAAGATCCAGACGCTGATCAAGAAGGGCATCGACGAAGGTGCGACGCTGGTCGCCGGCGGTCCGGGCCTGCCCGAAGGCGTCAACAAGGGCTTCTACGTCCGTCCGACGGTGTTCGCCGACGTGACCAACGACATGACGATCGCGCGCGAAGAGATCTTCGGGCCGGTCATCACCATCCTTGGCGCGAAGGACGAGGCAGAGGCCGTCAAGATTGCCAACGACACGCCGTACGGCCTCGCCGGCTACGTCTCTGCTGGCAGCGTTGAAAGCGCAAAGCGCGTTGGCCGTCAGATCCGCGCCGGCAACGTCAACCTGAACGGCGTTCCGAATGAGCGGACCGCACCGTTCGGCGGCTACAAGCAGTCCGGAAACGGCCGCGAGTGGGGCAAGTTCGGTCTCGAGGAATTCCTCGAGGTGAAAGCGATCGCCGGCGCCACTGCTGCGTAAGTCTTAAGGGCGTCAAAAAAAGAGCCAAGCGCCGGGGCACTCGCCCCGGCGCTTTGTTTTGTCAGCCCGTGCAAGGCGACGCATCCCTCCTCTCGCAATCGTCACGTTCAAGCCGCATAGTGGCGGCAAGCCCGACTGCTTGAAAAAGGGCGTCCGGAGGAAATGATGAGCTTGAAAATCAGCAAGGTCGAACTGCTCTCATGCGACGCCGGCTGGCGCAATTATCATTTCGTGAAGGTGACGACCGACGGCGGTGTCGTCGGTTGGAGCGAATTTGACGAAGGCTTCGGCGCACCGGGCGTCGGTGCCGCGATCCAGCGGCTTTCCACCCGTGTCATCGGCCAGAATGCAGGTCAGCACGAACGGATTTACGCCGAGCTTTACGCCGCAACCCGTCCCGCCGCAGGCGGCGTGGTCGCCCTGGCGATGGGCGCGATCGAGAATGCGCTGCTCGACGCGAAGGCCAAGCATCTCGGCGTCCCCTGCTACGAATTGCTTGGCGGCAAGATCCGCGACCGCATTCGGGTCTACTGGTCGCACTGCGCGACCTGGCGGATCAATCATCCGGACTGGTACAAGCCGGCGATTACCGACCTCGATGGCGTCAAGGCGATCGGTCGCGAAGTCCGCGAGAAGAAATTCACGGCACTGAAGACCAACATCTTCACCTACACGGACGGCAAGCCAAAAGGCTGGCGTCCCGGCTTTGGCGTTCCGTTCGAGCCGGAGCTGAACGTCGATCGCAAGGTTCTGCACGACCTGCGCATGCATCTGGAGGCGATCCGCGACGGCGCCGGTCCCGATGTCGACATCCTGCTCGATCTCAATTTCAATGCCAAGACCGAGGGCTATCTGAAGATCCTGCGTGAGATCAAGGATCTCGACATGTTCTGGATCGAGATCGACAGCTACAATCCGCAGGCACTCGGCTACATCCGCAGTCACAGTCCGCACCCGATCTCATCCTGCGAGACGCTCTTGGGCCTGCGCGAATTCAATCCCTACTTCGCTGAGCAGGCAATGGATGTTGCGATCATCGACACACCGTGGAACGGCGTGTGGCAGTCGATGAAGATCGCCAACGCAGCCGAAGCTTACGAGGTCAACGTCGCGCCGCATAACTTCTACGGCCATCTCTGCACGATGATGAACGCGCATTTCAGCGCGGCGGTGCCGAACCTGCGCATCATGGAGACGGACATCGATCGTCTCACATGGGACCACGAACTGTTCACTCACGTGCCGGAATTCGTCGACGGCCATCTGGTTTTACCGGACCGTCCGGGCTGGGGCACGGAGCCCAACGAAGAAGGCCTGCGCGCGCATCCGCCGAAGGGACAGGGCGGACTGTTGAATTATGGACGGAAGGAGTAGCGAACCTCCGCCGTCATTGCGAGCGAAGCGAAGCAATCCAGCCGCGCGCGAAGCGGGCAACAAAAGATGCAGCACTCTCGTCTGGCTCAGACTGGATTGCTTCGTCGCCATAGGCGAGCGAAGCGACGCCGTTCTTCGAACGGCTGGGGCGAGCGAAGCGACGCCGTTCTTCGAACGGCTGGGGCGAGCGAAGCGACGCCGTTCTTCGAACGGCTATGCCTCGCAATGACGGGTGGGGGTCTACTCCGCCACCAGCTCGTTCATGTGTTCGACGGCTTCGATGAATTCCGCCTTGAACTCCTGGACCACGGAGCCTGCCGACTTGACGCCGTCGATCATGCCGACGCCCTGGCCGACGAAGTAGCTGACGAGTTCGCGGGCGCGCTGGTTTCCGCCCGCGGCGGCGCGGTCGATGGCGCGGAAGGCCTCGGTGCTGACGAGGGTCTGCAGCGGCATCGGCAGGGCACCCGGGCTGTCCGGACTGCGGTCCCAGGCGTCGGTCCAGACTGACCGCAACTGCCGCGCCGGCTTTCCGGTGCGGCCGCGTGAGCGCACCGCATCACGCGATGAGGCGGCAATCATCTTCTCGCGGAAGATCTCGCTCGTCTCGGACTCGACGGTCGCGAGCCACACCGAGCCGGTCCACACGCCAGCCGCTCCCATCGCCATGCAGGCCGCCATCTGGCGGCCGTTCATGATGCCGCCGGCCGCAAGCACCGGCACGTCGCGGATCGGCTTGATCGCCCTCACCACCTCCGGAACGAGCACGATGGTCGACACCTCGCCGCAATGGCCGCCCGCCTCCCCGCCCTGCACGACAAGGATGTCCACACCCGCCGCAACCTGTCGCAGCGCGTGCTCCTTCGCGCCGACAAGGGCTGCGACCGGCACCTCGTGCTTGCGACCCATCTCGATCATCTGCGACGGCGGCACCCCGAGCGCGTTGGCGATCAGCCTGATCGGATGCGCGAATGCCGCCTCGAGCACGTCAATCGCACGGGCGGGGTCGAACGGCTGCGGCCGGTCGTTCGGCGCGCGCGTATAGTCGAACTCAATTCCGTACTTCGCCAGCAGATCCTTGGCGTACTTGCGATGCTGCGGCGGCACCCGGCTCTCGAGGCTGTTGTAGGTGACGTTCTTTTCGCCCGCGGTCGCCATGTTCTCCGGGATCAGAACGTCGATACCGTACGGCTTCCCGTCGACATGATCGTCGATCCACTTCAGCTCCTGGTCGATCGATTCCGGCGACTGGTTGGCTGCGCCGAACACGCCAAAACCACCCGCCCTGCTCACGGCGGCCACCACGTCACGGCAATGGCTGAAGGCCACCAGTGGAAAATCGATGCCGAGCATCTCGCAAATTGGACTCTTCATGGCGGCCTCCCGGAATTTTTCTTGTGCCGAACGCTAACCATCCCGCGGGCGGCTGCCAAGACTCCAAAGTGAGCGAATTTCTTAAGCAGTTCCGGCAGTTCGCCGCCGCTGCTGGGCTAATGGCGCGGCCCCCGACTTGCGCCGCAAGCGGGCTGGTCTGCGCTTATGTCCCTTGCGCTTTCTCCAGACGCGTAGAAATGTTCTGACAAACAATAAGTTGGCTGGCGCAGACGCCCGCTATGTCAAGGAAACGCGGAGAGCTTGGAATGACCGAGATCCAACGCGATGCCACGCCGGTGGCCAAGAGCTACGACGTAATTGTCGTCGGCGCAGGCTTTGCCGGCATGTACCTGTTGCACCGGCTGCGCGGGCTCGGCCTATCGGCGCGCGTCTTCGAGCAGGGCAGCGGCGTCGGCGGGACCTGGTACTGGAATCGCTATCCCGGCGCGCGCTGCGACATCGAGAGCATGCAGTATTCGTATTCGTTCTCCGACGAGTTGCAGCAGCAATGGGAGTGGACCGAGCGCTTTGCGGCCCAGCCGGAGATCCTGAAATACGCCAATCACGTTGCGGACCGGTTCAACCTGCGTCCGGACATCCAGTTCAACACCCGCGTCAGCTCCGCTGTCTTCGATGAGAGCACCGACCGCTGGACGGTCGCGACCGACGATGGCAAGCACTATTCAGCGCAACACGTCATCATGGCGACTGGATCGCTTTCCAACGCACGCACGCCCGATTTCAAGGGATTGGCGAGCTTCAAAGGCAAGACCTATCACACGGGCCACTGGCCCCATGAGGGTGTGGACTTCACAGGGCTGCGGGTCGGCGTGATCGGCACTGGCTCATCGGCGATCCAGTCCATCCCTGTGATCGCCGAACAGGCCAAGCACGTCACCGTGTTTCAGCGTACGCCGAACTTCTCGATCCCCGCGCGCAACCACGACCTGACGGCCGAGTACCAGAAATCATGGAAGGACGATTATCCGGAGCTGCGTCGGCGCGCTCGGGAGGAGAGCCGGAACGGCGTGGTCGGTGCAATGCCGACCAAGGGTGCGCTCGAAGACACGCCGGATGACCGAAAAAAGGTCTATGATGAGGAATGGGAACGCGGCGGCCTGCACTTCATGGCCTCCTACAACAACCTGGCGCTGGACAAGACGGCCAACGACACCGCCGCTGAGTATGTGCGCGGCAAGATCGCTGAGATCGTCAAGGATCCGAAGGTGGCGACGCTACTGCAGCCGACCACCTATCCGATCGGCACCAAGCGCATCTGCCTTGACACCGAATATTATGAGACGTTCAACCGCGGCAACGTCACGCTGATCGATATCCGTAACGCACCGATCGAGGCAATGACGCCGAACGGCCTCATCACCGGTGGCAGCGAGCATGAGTTCGACGCCATCGTCTTTGCGACCGGCTTCGATGCCATGACCGGATCGTTCGCCAAGGTCGATATCCGCGGCCGTGCAGGCCTCACCCTGAAGTCGAAATGGGCCGAGGGACCGAAGACCTACCTTGGCCTGATGGTCGCAGGTTTTCCGAACTTGTTCTTCATCACCGGTCCCGGCAGCCCCTCAGTGCTGTCGAACATGATTGTCTCGATCGAGCAGCACGTCGACTGGATCACGGCCTGCCTCAGCCACCTTCGCGAGAAGGGCATCGGGACGATGGAAGCGACGAAGACGGCGGAGGAGGACTGGGTCGCGCACGTCAACGAGGTTGCCTACAAGACGCTCTACCCGCAGGCAGACTCCTGGTACATGGGCGCGAATGTTCCCGGCAAGCCCCGGGTGTTCATGCCGTATATCGGCGGCGTCCACATCTACCGGCAGATCTGCAACAAGGTGGCCGCAGGCGATTACAAGGGCTTTGCCATGACACCGCAGAAGCAGGTCGCAACTGCGGCGGAATAGACGGCAATGATCGAGCACTTGGCGGAGAGGGTGAACGCGAATGCGGCGCTTGTTCGCCGCGGACAATATCTCAACACGACCTTCCTGCTGCAGGTCGGTTCCGAAGGCTGGCTCGTCACCATCGATCGCGGCCGCATCGCATCGGTCGCGCGCGAAGGCCTGCCGCTGGTCGATCACGCCTTTGCCTTGCGCGCATCGCGTGAAGCCTGGAGCGAGTTCTGGCAGCGCGTGCCAAAACCCGGCTTCCACGACCTGATCGCACTCACGAAATTCCGGCACCTGAAGGTCGAAGGGGATATCAAGCTGTTCATGACGCACCTGCGCTATTTCAAGGAGGTGCTGGCACAGCTCCGCACCAGCGAGGTTTCTGCATGACACCGCGCTACGAACCCATCGTCGGCCGCTACCTGCATCTTGACATGCTCGGCCGTCCGCACCGACTCTATGTCGAGGAAGCGGGCCAGGGTATCCCCCTGCTGTGCCTGCACACCGCCGGCTCCGACGGCCGCCAGTATCGCGGTATCATGAACGACCCGCGCGTCACCGACAATTTTCGAGTCATCGCCTTTGACATGCCATGGCACGGCAAGTCATCGCCGCCGGCCGGCTGGCACGAGGAGGAATACAAGCTCACTTCACGCGATTATGTGGCGATGATCCTCGATGTGATGACCGCACTCGAACTAGATCGCCCGGTTGTGATGGGCTGCTCGATCGGCGGCCGCATCGTGCTGCATCTTGCACTCGATCATCCGGAAAAATTCCGCGCCATCGTCGGCCTGCAGGCCGGCGCACATGCGGAGCCCTACTATGACCTCAGCTATCTGCATCGCCCCGACGTGCACGGCGGCGAAGTCTGCGGTGCGCTGATTTCCGGGTTGATCGGGCCGAACTCGCCGTCCGCGGAACGATGGGAAACCCAGTGGCACTACATGCAGGGCGGGCCTGGTGTCTTCAAGGGCGACCTGCATTTCTACACCCGCGATGGCGACGTGCGCGACCGCGTGGCGAAGATCGATACGACGAGGTGCCCGCTCTTTCTCCTCTCCGGCGAATACGACTACTCCTGCACACCCGAGGACACGATGGCCATCGCGCGCAATGTCAAGGGTGCTGATGCGACAATCATGAAGGGCATGGGGCATTTTCCCATGAGCGAAGATCCGAAAAACTTCCTCGAATACCTGCTGCCGGTGCTGGACCGCATCAAGACTGCAAGTAAACAGCGCTCGACCGCTGCGTAGACTTCACACCGGAAAAAGGAGCCGGCTACTGCGTTGCCTCGGCGGTGATGCTGCCGACATAGCCGGACACCAGCACCAGTCCGCTGATCTTGTCGCGCAGTGCGAAGATAAATGGCTTGTCGACCACCAGCCGGTCCTGGTTCAGCTTCGTCCTGGCTGCGGTGCGCGTTGTGATCGCCGTCGTCAACAGAAGGCCCAGTACGCACATCACGGCACTAACCGACGACGCCCTCATTATCATCAGCTCCCGAAACTCCCGCGCGCATCGTGCAGGAAGAAGGCCCGTATCGGGCACGATGTACCGTTGGTCGACTGCTCGGCGGTGCCGGTTCAAGCGTCGACGCGAGGCGAGCTGATGCCCAGTGATCATCCACCGGCGGTTGCTGCCCGTCGTCGGCCTGGACCTGGGCGCGCGCTTTCTCGGGAACTCCGGGTTCGGATGCGTGTTGATAAACAAGGAGTTGCTGCGTTCAAAAAGTAGAACGCTCAAATTTTAGCAATCCGCTGAACCTTACGACAAACCTTGCCTGTCAAGGTGGCGTCCGGGAAACAAGAGGACGTCATGGGTGAGGCAGAGTACAACCGGCTTCTGGCCGCGGTCGGGACCGCGATGAAAATCGCGCCTGTCGACGATTTTCTGACCGAGGACGATGACCTCCTGGTCGTTCCCGCTGCGGCCAACGACAACGACGGCCCGTGGCCGTTTTTCCCCTTCCCCGACGGATGGACGGCGTCCTGCTAAGGACGGCTAAAGCTTGACGGTTGATGAAATCCGCGCCTCATCTTCAGTAGGGACAGAAGGCGCTTAACACCAGCAGATGACAATAAACGCTGTGGTCATGGGTCCCTGTTTTCGCAGGGACCCATTGAGATGTTAGCAGTGATGCTGCCAACTTAATCTCATCACGATCTACTAGTTCACCGGCCCCTTACCGCCCATCGTTGCCATCTCAGGCTCATCGGGTTTGACGCCGAGTGAGCGATTGACCAGCATCGTGATCACCCAGAGCACGATGCCGACCGCGATCAGCACGCCGGCAACTCGGTATTGAATCATCGCCCGCCCCGTCCAAGGCCCCGCGAGGAATGCACACGACAACGCGCCGAGGATTGGCAGAAATGTCGGCGTGCGGAAATGGGCATGCTCGACACGGTCCTTCCGCAGTACCAGCACTGCGACATTGACGACGGTGAAGACACAGAGCAGCAACAGCGCCGTCGTTCCGCCCAGCGCCGGCACCTCACCTACGAAAGTGATCAACGCGAACGCCAGCAGCGTCGTAAAGGCGATGGCGACATAGGGCGTCCGTCGCGTCACATGCACCTTGCCGAGCACCGGCGGCAGCACGTGCTCGCGGCTCATCCCATACACCAGCCTGCTTGCCATCAGCATGTTGATGAGGGCGGTGTTGGCGACCGCGAACATGGTGATGAAGCCGAAAATCCAGATCGGGAAATTCGGCGCGCCAGCCTGCACCACTTTCAGGAGCGGCGTCTCGCCTTCACCGAGCTGCTCCGGCGGAACCAGGGTGATCGATGAAATCGAAACCAGCACATAGATTGCGGCGGTGATAAGCAGGCCCGCGAGCAGCACCTTGGGAAAATCGCCGGTCGGGTTTTTACACTCCTCGGCCATATTGACCGAATCCTCGAAGCCGACCATCGCAAAGAAGGCGAGCGTGGTCGCAGCGATCACCGGCCAGAACAGCCCGGTGTCACTCGCCTTGAATTGCATGGCACGGGAGACGTCGCCCTGGCCGGCACCAATCGCCCACAAGCCGATGAAGATGATGATCAACAGGCCGGTCAGCTCGATGCAGGTGAGCACGACGTTCGTCTTCACGCTTTCGCCCACGCCACGCAGATTTACGGCGGCGACGAGAGCCATGAAGACGAGACCGGTGATAGTGATGCCGAAGGTCGAAAAGTTCAGGCCGAACGCACTCGACATGTTCGCTGAAAATGCGCGCGACGCCGTCGAGGCCGAAGTGATGCCGGAGCACATCACCGCGAAGGCAACGATGAAGGTGATGAAGTGGATACCGAACGCCTTGTGCGTGTAAAGGGCGGCGCCGGCAGCCCGGGGGTACTTGGTGACGAGCTCGAGATAGCTGAAGGCAGTGATCAGCGCGACCATGAAGGCGACCAGAAATGGCAGCCAGACAACACCGCCCACCTGATTAGCGACCTGGCCGGTGAGCGCGTAGATGCCGGTGCCGAGAATATCGCCGATAATAAAGAGCAGGAGCAACCAAGGGCCCAGGACCCGCTTCAGGCTCGGCTCGGCTTCGGCTGCCGGTGCTGCAGGCGTCGCAGCGTTCAAGGAGAGATCGGTCATCGCACGGTCCCCTCTATTTGCAGGAGCAGCCTATTGGCTTTCGGGCCTCCGTGCCAATCTGTTTTGCAATAGAAGTGTCTTGCGGTGTGGATAGCGAGCGCGGACGGTTCCATCCGCACTCACTTTCAATCCAATGCAGAGCATTTTCCGAACCGGTGAACACCGGCTTTCCGCAAGAAAATACGACCATTAAAGAATCTGGAGCGCATTTCGTTCAACCTGAACGGAATACGCTTCAGGCAACTCGTGCGTATTTGCCGGTGAGCTGCGGCGTCAGGCCCTCCAGCCCCTTGTTGGCGCGCTCGAGCCTCGTCTCGCGCGACCAGGAGCGCCGCAGCGGATCGCTCACCTTGATCGTCAGCCGGCCCAGGCCTTCGGTTTCGAGCTCGATCTGGTCGCCGCCCTGAAACGCGTTCAGGCCACGATGGTTGGTGCCGGTCGCAAGTATGTCGCCGGGATCGAGGGTATGGATCGCGCTGACCCATTCGATGCAGCGCGGAATTCTGTGCGCCATGTCATCGGTGTTGAAATTCTGCATCAGCGTGCCGTTGTTCCAGAGCTTCACCTGCAGCTTGTGCGGGTCTGCAATCTCGTCGGCGGTGGCGATGTACGGGCCGATCGGCGCAAACGTGTCGCGCGATTTCATCTGGAAGAACACATTGCCTGCAGGCGGCAGGCCGCGCGCCGAGCCGTCGATGAAATTCACGTAGCCGAACACGTGAGCCATGGCATCGGCAGCTTTCACATTCTTCGCGCGCTTGCCGATCACGACGGCCAGTTCGGCCTCGCCCTCGAACACAGTCGCCGGAGCATCCGGCAGCACCATCGTGTCGCCGGGGCCGATAATGGCGTTCGGTGATTTCGTAAAGGCGTTGATCGGCGCGGGCTCGCTGCGCGTGCCGTCCTCCATATAGTTCACTGCCATGCAGGCGATGTTGCGGGGTCGTGGCAGCGGCGGACGAATCTGCACGCTGCCGACCGGCACACCCTTGCCGGCTTTCGCCGCGTCCTCGATCCGCGGCCGCAAGGTGTCGAACTGCTCGATCACGCCGGCGATCAGATCATGCGGTCCGGCATGCGGAACGGACTGGACGGTCGAGGTCACGTCGACCACGTCATCGCCGCGAACCACGCCGAAACGAAAGTCGTTGAAGAACATCAGTTTCATGAGGGAGCATCCATCGCGGATTGGGGAGCAGGATATGCTAGCATGGAAGTAGCATCATGCGGCAACACCCGATGCGATGGCGCGGTCCGCGCATCGTCTCGGGCCAATCAATAGCGTTCATTTCGAGGAAACGGCCTTGACCATCACATATGAAAAGCGCGACGGCGTCGCCTACATCACCCTTGCCAATCCCGATAAGGCCAACATCCTCGACAAGCCGACCTCGGACGCGATCTCGGAGGCCTGGACCGATCTCTGGGAGGATCGGGACATCCGCTGCGCGATCCTGACGGGCGAAGGCAATCGTCATTTCTGCGGCGGACACAATCTCGCCCCGTGGCCCGATCTGACCGAGGACGATCGCGAGTATCTGCGCACACAGCGCATCTTCTGGCCGCTCGCCGGCACCGTGCACGGTCAGAAAACCGGCGTCGACGGGCGCATGGGTGATCACTATCCCCGGGTCTGGAAGCCTGTGATCGCAGCGGTCAATGGCTGGGCGGCCGGCGCCGGCCTGTACGTTCTCCTGGCTTCGACGGACATCCGCATCGCCAGCGAAGAGCATGCCCGTTTCAAGTTCGCGCTGACGAGCCAGGGCTGGCTGGGTCATGGACCCGGCGCAAGCCTCCTGATCAAGCAGCTTCGCTACATCGACGCCATGAAGATGCTGCTTACCGACGAGCCCGTCGATGCCGGTGAGGCCTTGCGCATCGGTCTGATCAACGAGGTGGTCCCGCACCCGCAGCTGATGGAGCGCGCGGAAAAAATCGCCCGGCAGATCGTCAAGATGCCGCCCGTCGCACTGCGCATGATGAAGGAGTTCGTGGTCCGGTTCGGCGATCTGCCAACAGATCAGGCGTGGCACATCCAGAACCTCATCAATTCGCTGCTGATCCAGGTGACAATGGACGGCCACGAGGGCCGCCAGGCCTTCAACGAGAAGCGTCCACCAAACTTCACCGGCACGCTTCGAAAGCGCGGCGAGCCCTGGGAGGAGCCGACAGATGAAAAGAAGGCGAAGCTGGATGAAGCCTATCGCAGCGGGGAGTTCTAAGGATGGATGTTGCCGGCAAGACCGTGCTGATCACCGGTTCGACGGACGGGGTCGGCCGCTATGTGGCATCGCAACTGGCGGCCCAGGGCGCCAATCTTCTGATTCACGGCCGTGACGGCGCGCGCGGAGCCGACGTTGTTGATAAGATCAAGCGCGCGGGCCAAGGCACGGCGCGCTTCTATCAGGCCGATCTGTCGTCGCTCGCCGAAACGCGAGAATTGGCCGACAGCATCAAAGCCGATCACAGGCGCCTCGATATCTTCATCAGCAATGCCGGAATCGGCACGCGCAACATGGGCGCGGAACGCCGCGTCAGTGCCGACGGGCACGAACTGCGGTTTGCCGTGAATTATCTGTCCGGCTTCCTGCTGGCCTATCTGCTGTTGCCGATCATCAAAGCCGCCGCGCCCTCCCGCATCGTCAATGTCGCCTCGCTCGGACAGGCACCGCTCGATTTCAACGACGTCATGCTGACCAAGGGCTATGACGGTGTGCGCGCATATTCGCAAAGCAAGCTGTCGCAGATCATGTTTACGATCGACCTCGCGGAAGAACTGAAAGGAACAGGCGTAACTGTCAACTCGCTGCACCCTGCCACCTATATGAATACGACCATGGTTCGTTCTGCCGGCGTCAGGCCAATGAGCACGGTCGAGGAAGGTGGCGCGGCGATCCTCCATCTCGCCACCGGCGACGACATGGAGGGACGAAGCGGCCTGTTCTTCAACGGCTTGAGGGAGGCACGCGCCGATGCGCAAGCTTACGATGCGGCTGCCCGCAAGAAACTGCGCAACCTGAGCCAACAGTTGACCGGCCCTTTCATGCAGTAACACGATGCCATGCGGCGGGCTTGACCCGCGCACCCATCGGAACAACAATCAATCCAAGGCGATGGATTGCCATGCAAGTTCGGCAATGACCGTTTTGGGCAGACGATCGGGACTTAAGGAAACGCCATGATCTACGAACTGAGAACCTACACCGTGAAGCCCGGCACCATTGGCGACATGGTCAAGGCCGCGAGCACGGTATCGCGCGACATCCGCAAGGACGAGTACGGCAAGCTCGAAGGCTACTGGTCGACTGAGATCGGCCCGCTCAATCAGGTCATGCATTTGTGGAGCTACAGTGACCTGAACGAGCGCGCACGCTTGCGCGCCGAACTGGCGAAGAACCCGCGCTGGAACAACGAATACATACCTTTGATCCGCCCCTTGCTCGTGCGCCAGGACATCCGCCTGCTCAATGCCGTACGGGCGCCGGTCGCGCCGCCGACCGGCGGCAACATCTACGAATTACGCTACTATCGCGCCAAGACCGGCGGCGCCGCCAAGCAGTGGCTCGACCTGTTCACCGCCGCGCTGACCCATCGCGAGAAGTATTCGAAGATCGTCGGGCTCTGGCAGACCGAGGCCGGCCAGCCGAACGAGATCTGTCATATCTGGGCCTATCCGGACCTTAACGCCCGTGCGGTTGCCCGTGGCAACGCCATGAAAGATCCGGGATGGCAGGAATTCCTCGCCAAGGGCTCGCCGCTGCTGGAAGAGATGGGCTCAACCATCATGCTGCCCGCGCCGCATTCACCGCTGAAATGACCCCCGTCATTTAGGCGCGACGCGACGCCGTTCCTCGAACGGCGGTCGCTCGCAAAGACGATCAGGAAGCGCTCCGATATTGCGCGGCCACGTGCGACGGCGGCAGCCGCGCGTGTCCGAACAGCTTCTCGCGATAGGTGCCCTGGCGATATGCCGTCTTGTAGACGCCACGCTCCTGCAAGACCGGCACAAGCAGGTCGATGACGTCGTCGATGCACTCGGGCACGACCGTCCGCGAGAGGTTGAAGCCGTCGACGCCGGTGTCCTCGCACCAGTCGATGAGGGTATCTGCGACGCTTGCCGGCGTACCGATCAGTGGCGCCTGCCGGCTGCCGAGCACCATCTGCTCGAGCAGCTTGCGGCGTGTCCACTGAGGACCAGCGCTGCGCGTGACGGCTTCGATGTTCGAGACGATCGCCTGACTTTTGCCTGTATCGACGGGTTCATCGAGATCATACTTCGCAAAGTCGATGCCGAGTGACGCTGCCGCATGAACGAGCGCCGCTTCCGAGCTCGCATAACGGCGATAGTCCTCGAATTTCTCTTTGGCTTCCTTCTCGGTTCTGCCGAGGACCAAAGTCCCGCCCAGGAATGCCTTGACGTCACAAGCCCGACGGCCAAGCTGCACCGCCTGGGCACGGATATCGTCGACAATTCGCCTGACGCCTTCCTTCTGCTGTCCGTTCACGAAGACACATTCGGCATGGCTAGCGGCGAAGCGGCGGCCACGCGCGGATGAACCTGCCTGATAAAGAACAGGCGTGCGCTGCGGTGAAGGCGCGCAGAGATGCATCGCATCTACCTGATATTGCGCGCCGCGATGATGGATCGCCCGCACTTTCGACGGATCGGCATAGACGCCTGCGGCCCTGTCCTGCAGCACCGCGCCATCGTCCCAGCTACCTTCCCAGAGCTTATAGACGAGTGACATGTACTCGTCGGCGAGGTCGTAGCGGTCGTCATGCCTGGCCTGTTCGGCAAGGCCGTTCGCGCGGGCAGCACTATCGAGGTAGCCGGTGACGATGTTCCACGCGATGCGGCCGCCCGTCAGGTGGTCGAGCGTGGACATCCGCCGCGCGAACAGGAACGGTTGCTCATAGACGAGATTGCAGGTCACGCCGAAGCCGAGATTGGCCGTCACCGCGGCCATGGCCGGAACGATCAGCATAGGATCATTGACCGGCACCTGAACCGCACCGCGCAAAGCTGCATCAGCACTTCTACCATAGACGTCGTAGACGCCGACCACATCGGCGAGGAAAATCCCGTCGAACAGTCCGGCCTCCAGCCTCCTCGCATAGTTGAGCCAATATTTCAGTTCGTTGAACCGGCACGACTGGTCGCGCGGATGGGTCCAGAGTCCGTGCTGGATATGGCCGACGCAGTTCATATCGAAGGCGTTCAGATGAATTTCGCGCGGCATGTGCTTCATCCTCGCGTTCGATCGTCATGACCGGGCTGCCCCGGCGGTCCGTCTCTCAAGAATTCCTTCTTCAGATGGACGCGCGGGTCAAGTCCGCATGACGCACCGACGCGAGCGCCGGACGATCTTTTGCAATGACGGCGCGCGACCGCTACCGCGAGACGCCCCAGGACGACAAAACATCGTCCGTGTGCTCACCCGGTCGTGAGGGCGGTCGGCTGACGACCGGCTTCGTGCGGGAGAAGCGCGGCGCCGGCCCCGGCTGCGGAATGCCGGCCACCTCGATGAAGGTGCCGCGCGCCCTGTTGTGTGGATGCTGCATCGCCTCCTTCACATCAAGCACTGGCGCGAAGCAGACGTCGGTTCCTTCCAGGACTTCGCACCACTCGTCGCGGGTCTTGGTCTTGAACAGCGCAACCAGTTTCTGCTTTGCCACATCCCAGCCGGCGCGGTCGCGCTGCTTCGTCGCAATCGCATCCTTCAAGTCGAGGCGTTCGAGCAGTTCATTGTAGAACCGCGTTTCGATCGATGCGATCGAGATGTACTTTCCGTCCTTCGTCTCGTAGACGCCGTAGAAGTGCGCGCCGCCGTCGACGAAATTCGAACCGCGGGCATTGACCCACGCACCGGACGCTGTCGCACCGAAGACGCTGGTGATCAGCGACGCCGCACCGTCGACCATGGCCGCGTCGACCACCTGCCCATTGCCCGATTTTTTCGCCTCGAGCAGTCCGCAGACAAGTCCGAACGCGAGATAGAGCGCGCCGCCGCCGAAATCGCCGACGAGGTTGAGCGGCGGCACCGGCGGTCCGTTCTTCTGACCGATCGCATGCAGCGCGCCAACCAGCGAGATGTAGTTGATATCGTGACCCGCCGCGGAAGCGAGCGGCCCCTCCTGCCCCCAACCCGTCATGCGTCCGTAGACCAGCCGCGGGTTGACCTTGAGACACTCATCCGGCCCCAGCCCGAGCCGTTCCATGACGCCGGGGCGAAACCCCTCGACCAGCGCATCGGCTTTCTCGACCAGCGCCTTCGCAATCTTGATGTCTTCCGGCTTCTTCAGGTCAAGCGCGATCGAACGGCGTCCGCGACTGAGCAGGTTGAACTTCGGCTCGGTCGGCGTACCGAGATCGGCTGGCTCGGTGCGGTCGATCCGCACCACGTCGGCTCCCATGTCGCTCAACAGCATGCAGCAGAACGGACCCGGGCCGATGCCGGCGAACTCGACAACCTTGATACCTTCCAACGGTCCCATTCGATCCTGCTCCGTGCGATCTTGTCACCGGTGAACGGGCTAGTGTCCCGAATCCGAAGTTCGCCGTACTTTGCAGCGAGCTCAGAGCGAACTTCGGATTCGATCAGGACACTAGCAAGTTTATGATTCTAGTGTCGTTTATGGATCAGAAATTCGC
>NZ_JAVIFX010000053.1 GCF_031157255.1 Bradyrhizobium sp. LHD-71
AACTCGCTCTCGTCGCCTGCGCCAGAAAGCTTCTCGTCTTCGCCAATACCATCCTCGCCCGAAGCACTCCTTGGATCAAATCCCCGGCCGCCGTTTAATGGTTGCTCGCAATGACGGAGCTTTGTCGCAGCGTCAGACTGGGTGTCGCTTCGTTTCTCGCAATGATGAAGCGCTACTCACCGCTCGTCGGAACTTCCCGGTGCTTCATCAATTGAATTTCCAGCGAGCCGGAGGAACTGGCCATGAAAGCGAGCCTGCGTACAGGCACGAAACTTCATGAGTTGCGTCGCGAGGCCGAGGACTGCCGCGCCTGTCCACTGTGGCGGAATGCAACGCAAACCGTGTTTGGTGAAGGTCCGGCCAGCGCGGAAATCATGTTCGTCGGCGAGCAGCCCGGCGACAAGGAAGACCTTGCCGGAAAGCCGTTCGTCGGACCTGCCGGACGAATTCTTGACCGGGCATTGAAGGACGCCGGCATCAGGCGCGAAAAGACCTATGTGACCAACGCCGTGAAGCACTTCAAATTCGTGCCACGCGGCAAGATCCGGATCCATCAGAAGCCGGTCACGCCGGAAATCCGCGCCTGCCGCCAGTGGTACGAGGGCGAATTGGACGCCATCAAGCCATCGCTGGTCGTGGCGCTCGGTGCGACGGCGGCGCAGTCGGTGATGGGCAAGATCACCACCATCGGCAAGGTGCGTGGAAAGATCCTGGATACCAACGATGGCGTGAAAGCGCTGGTGACGGTGCACCCGTCCTATCTCTTGCGCGTGCCGGACGAGGCGTCCAAGCGGCGCGAGTATCGCCGCTTCGTCGACGACCTGAAAGTCGCTGCGGCGAGCTTGCCGAAGGCCGCTCGCGCGGCGTGATCTTGCCCGTCATTGCGAGCAAAGCGAAGCAATCCAGTCTGAAGTTGCGGCAAATGCCGCGCTGGATTGCTTCGTCGCCCCATAGGCGAGCGAAGCGACGCCGTTCTTCGAACGGCTATAGGCGAGCGAAGCGACGCCGTTCTTCGAACGGCTATGCCTCGCAATGAGGATCAAGTTTTCGCAGCGGCTCTCAATTCATCGATCGTGCGCGCAGCGGTGATCGCCTGCGGGTCCAGCAGGCAGTGCAGGATCGCGGGCTTGCCCGACGCCAGCGCCCGCTCGAACGCCGGCTGGAATTCTTCCGTGGTCTCGACCCGCTCGCCGTGACCGCCATAGGCGTGCGCAAGCGCGGCGAAATCCGGGTTCTTCAAATCGGTCGACGACACCCGATGCGGGTAGTTGTTCTCCTGATGCATGCGGATGGTGCCGTACATGCCGTTGTCGACCACGATCGCGATCAGCGGAATATCGTATTGCACCGCGGTCGCGAACTCCTGGCCGTTCATCAGGAAGCAGCCGTCGCCGGCAAAAGCGATGACGACTTTGCCCGATTGCTGCCGTTTCGCCATCACCGCCGCGGGCAGTCCATAGCCCATCGAACCGGAGGTCGGCGCGAGCTGGGTGCCGAACTGGTTGAAGCGGAAGAAGCGATGGATCCATCCGGCGTAATTGCCCGCACCGTTGCAGATGATCGCGTCCTTCGGCAGCCGGTCGCGCAGCCAGCACATGACCTCACCATATTGGAAGCGGCCGGGCAGCTTGCGCGGGTTATCGGACCAGGCGAGATAATCTGCGTGCGCGGTTGCCGCCTCCTCCGCGTTGCCGCGTGAACCGATGTCAAGCGCCGCGAGCTTTGTCGCGAAGGCGATCGGGCTCGCCTGGATGGCGAGCGCCGGCTGATAGACGCGCCCAAGCTCTTCCGCGCCCGGATGCACATGCACCAGTTTCTGCTTCGGCGTCGGCACGTCGATCAGCGTATAGGCCGAAGACGGCGTCTCCGACATGCGACCACCGACCAGCAGCAACAGATCCGCTTCCTTGATCCGCGCGGCAAGCTTCGGATTGGGGCCAATGCCAAGGTCGCCAGCGAAATTCGGATGATCCGCGGGAAACAACTGCGCGCGGCGGAATGAGGCTGCGACCGGAATTCCGGCGCGCGCCGCAAAGTCGGCGACCGCGTTGCAGGCGGCGGCGCTCCAGCGCGAGCCGCCGACGATCATGAACGGCTTCTTCGCCGCCTTCACCAGCTCGCCGAGCGCTTTCATGTCCGCATCGGACGGGCTCGTGTCAGCAGGCTCCACCCGCGGCGCATCGGCCGTATCCGACATCTCGGTCAGGATGTCTTCCGGCAGAGATACAACCACTGGTCCAGGTCGACCCTGCGTGGCGACGCGGAAGGCGCGCGCGACAAGCTCGGGAATCCGCTCGGCGCTGTCGATCTCCACCACCCACTTGGCAATCGAGCCGAACACCGCCTTGTAGTCGAGCTCCTGAAAGGCCTCGCGTTCGCGCATACCGCGCTCGACCTGCCCGACGAACATGATCATCGGCGTGGAATCCTGCGCGGCAATGTGAATGCCGTGGCTGCCGTTCATGGAGCCCGGACCGCGGGTAACGAAGCAGACGCCTGGTCGGCCGGTCAATTTTCCGTAAGCTTCCGCCATGATCGCGGCGCCGCCTTCCTGGCGACAAACCAGCACATCGATCGACGCGTCATAAAGCGCGTCCAGCACGGCAAGAAAGCTCTCGCCCGGCACGCAACTCAAACGCTCCACGCCCTGTATTTGCAGCTGATCGACAAGAATGCGGCCGCCGCTGCGGGATTTGCCTTGAGCTCTCACGCGTTAACCTCTTAAGACCCGGAACCTGTATCCCTTTGTAACAGGTCCGGAGACGATCTGCGACTGCGGTGACTCGGTCTGCTAGCGCGCATTTTCCGTGCAGAAAGCGACGGTTAGCCACTTGACCTCGTTATCGATGTTAATGCATGGCTGAACCATCACCGGTGTCGTCCATAGCCGTTCGAAGAACGGCGTCGCTTCGCTCGCCTATGGACACCAAGAAATACTTGCGAAAAAACTCGCACAAAAAAGCCCCAACGGGAGGTACTGAAGTGACTTATCCGATCATCAAGCTTGCGTCGGTTGCTTTGGCCGGCACCGCGATCATGGCGGCGCCCGCACTCGCGCAAGTGAAACTGCCGTCGACCATGACCATGACGGCGTATGACACCGGCACTGCCGGTTTCAACATTACGGTCGCCATCGGCAAGATGATGAAGGACAAGTACGGCAGCGACGTCCGCGTCCTGCCCGCTGGCAATGACGTGGCGCGCCTGCAGCCGCTGCGCACCGGCCGCGCGATCGCCTCAGGCATGGGCTCCGGCGTCTACTTCGCACAGGAAGGCCTGTTCGAGTTCGGCACGAAGGAGTGGGGCCCGCAGGCGGTTCAGATCACTCTCACGACCGTGGATTGCAATGCCGGCAGCCTCGGCGTCGCAGGCGACATCGGCGTGAAGACGGTCGCGGACCTGAAAGGCAAGCGCGTCGGCTTCGTGGTCGGCTCGCCGGCGCTGAACCAGAACACGCTCGGCGTGCTGGCCTTCGCCAACCTCACCGAGAAGGATGTGAAGGCCGTCGAGTTCGCAAGCTACGGCGCGATGTGGAAGGGCGTGGTCAACAACGACGTCGACGCAGCCTACGGCACGACCATCACCGGTCCCGCCAAGGAACTGGAAACGTCTCCACGGGGGATCACCTGGCCGCCGACGCCGGCTGACGACAAGGCCGGCTGGGCGCGCCTGCAGAAGGTCACGCCGTTCATCAATCCGCACGTCGCGACCTGCGGCGCCGGCGGCATCTCCAAGGACAAGCCGATCCAGCTCTCGAACTACCCGTATCCGATCTACACGGTCTACGCCCGTCAGTCGGAAGACGACGTCTACATGCTCACCAAGGCGATGATCGACGGCTATGACGCCTACAAGGATGCGGCTCCGGGCGCGATCGGCATGGCGGCGAAGCTGCAGACGAAGAACTGGTCGGTGCCGGTGCACAAGGGCGCGGTGAAAGCGCTCAAGGAAGTCGGCGCGTGGAGCGACGACCAGGAAAAGCACAACAACAACTTGTTCAAGCGGCAGGAAACGCTTGCTGCGGCGTGGGCCGACTATACCAAGGCCAACCCGCCGTCCGATCCCAAGGCATTCGCGGACGGCTGGACGAAGGCGCGCGCGGCCGCGCTGTCCAAAGCGGGAATGGAAGGCTGATCGGAAAGCCGCCTTTGATCGGGCCGGACTAGAAACGCGGAGCACCCATGCCGACCATCCCTTCTTCCGGTCCTGCGCCAGCTTCGGCAGCCGCCATGGACGCGGCTGCCGATGCATCAAAGAAAGTCGTTTTCGACGATCCGCATGCCCCCGCGGCGGGCCTGAATGAAGCCGAAGTCACGCGAGTCCGTACGCTGAAAGGCTTCTGGCGCTGGATGCTGATCGCAGCAACCGCGCTGACGATCTTCCTTTGCATCAACCAGCAGTTCGCCCTGCGCTTCTTCATCGGCTACACGCAGCTCAATACGGAGTATTTCTATCTCCTGATCGCGCTGATGCTGCCGTTCACGTTCCTGATGTTCCCGGCAACCAACAGCGCGCCGCTCGATCGCTTACCCTGGTACGATCTCGCGCTGTTCGTGGTCACGTTCGCCGCCTCGCTCTATCTGATGACCTATATCCGCGCAGCCGCGGCCAACGGCTGGGAGTTTGGCGGCGCGCCGCAGGGCGTGATTGTCGCCGGTGTCATCATGTGGGTCGTCCTGATGGAGGCGCTGCGGCGTACGGGCGGCTGGAGCCTGCTGCTCAGCGTACTGCCGTTCACAGTCTATCCGCTGTTTGCGGAGGCGAGCTGGCTTGGGCCGTTCCGCGGGACGCAATCGACGCTCGAACTCGCAACCTCCTATCACGTGCTGTCCGGCGAGAGCCTGCTCGGGATCCCGGTCCAGGCGTTCGCCGACACGGTCATCGGCTTCCTCGTGTTCGGCACCGCGCTGATGATGACCGGCGCGGGCAAGTTCTTCATCAACATCTCGTTCGCGGCGTGCGGCACCTTCCGCGGCGGTGCGGCAAAGGTCTGCATCTTCGCCTCCGGCCTGCTCGGCATGATGTCCGGCTCGATCATCTCCAACGTGCTGACCGCCGGCACAATGACGATCCCGACCATGAAGAAGACAGGCTTCCGCGCGTCCTATGCTGCGGCGATCGAGGCCTGCGCGTCGACCGGCGCGGTGCTGGCGCCGCCGGTGATGGGCGCAACCGCCTTCGTCATCGCCCAGTTCCTCAACATCAGCTACGCCGAGGTCGCCGCCGCCGCAATCATTCCGGCATTCCTTTACTATGCCGGCCTGTTCATGCAGGTGGACTCCTTCGCCGCCCGTCACAACCTGAAGGGCCTGCAGCGATCCGAGCTGCCGCGGGTCTGGGATACGATCAAGGAAGGCTGGTACTACATCTTCGTGATCGCGCTGCTGATCGTGATGCTGCTCTACTTCAAGCGCGAGAGCCACGCACCGTTCTATGCGACCGCGCTGCTATTGGTGCTGAACCAGATCTTTTCGAAGGAGACGCGCTGGACGTTCGCGACCATCGCAAAATTCTTCGAGGTCAACGGGCGCACGTTCGTCGAGCTGATCGGCATCCTTGCGGGCTGCGGCCTTTTGATCGGCGCGTTCTCGATGACCGGCGTCGTGTCGAGCCTCGCCAACGACCTGCTGCGCATCGCCGGCGACAACGCCTTCCTGCTGCTCGTCATGTGCGCCATCACCAGCCTGATCCTCGGCCTCGGCCTGACGACGACGGCCTGCTATATCTTCCTCGCGATCCTGATCGCACCTGCGCTGGAGAAGGCCGGCCTCAACAAGATGGCCGTGCACATGTTCATCTTCTACTGGGGCATGCTGTCCTCGATCACGCCACCGGTCGCCATAGCCTCCTTCGCCGCAGCCGGCATCGCGGGGGCACCGGCGATGCGGACGGGTTGGGAATCGATGTGGGTCGGCAGCATCATCTACTTCCTGCCGTTCTTCTTCGTGATGAACCCGGCGCTGGTGCTGCAGGGAAGCTACCTCGCCGCGCTCGGCCTGATGGCGCTCGCCGGTGTCGGCATCCTGTTCATCTGCGGCGGCATCCAGGGCTACCAGGCCTTCATCGGCGATCTGCGCAAGACCGGCACGCTGGAGTGGCCATTACGCGTGCTGCTGGTGATCGGTGGCTTCATCATTGCCACGCCGGGCGGCGGCATCAACCCGCTCTCGCAAGTCCAGATCACAGGGCTCGGCGCCGCGATCCTCGTGCCGACAGTGCTGGTGGCGCTGATGCTGACGCGTCGCGCCGACGCGCCCGCGGCGGCGTGAGGGGAAGGCCGTCATTGCGAGCGAAGCGAAGCAATCCAGTCTGAGATTGCGGCAAACGCTGCACTGGATTGCTTCGTCGCCATAGGCGAGCGAAGCGACGCCGTTCTTCGAACGGCTATGGGACGAGCGAAGCGACGCCGTTCTTCGAACGGCTATGGGACGAGCGAAGCGACGCCGTTCTTCGAACGGCTATGGGACGAGCGAAGCGACGCCGTTCTTCGAATGGCTATGCCTCGCAATGACGGCACAGACGTACCGCGCAGTCAGCCCCCGGATGTCGCTTCGCTCATCCGGGCTACGACCTCGCAATACCGCGCTATCCCGCCAACTGCGTCTCGGCCAGCCTAATCCAGTAAGAAGTGCCGTAGACGATCGCGTCGTCGTTGAAGTTGTAGGCAGGATGATGCAACCCGGCTGAATCGCCATTGCCGATGAAGATGAAGGCGCCGGGCTTTTCCTCGAGCATGAAGGCAAAGTCCTCGGCCCCCAGCATCGGCGGCGCGTCTGAAATCACATTGCTGGCACCCGCGACCTCCGCCGCCACACGCGCTGCAATCTCGGTCTGCGCGACGTGATTGACCAGCACCGGATAGCCGGCGCGGTAGTCGAGATCGATCTTCGCGCCAGTGAGCGCCGCCACCCCGTCGACCACCTCCCTGACCCGCTTGCCCACGAGTTCGCGGACCTCCGGGTTGAGCGTGCGAACGGTCCCGTTGAGCTGTGCCTTGTCCGGGATGACGTTGGTGGCGTCGCCGGCATGAAACATGGTCATTGAAACCACTGCCGCCTCGAGCGGATCGACGCTCCGCGAAACGATCGATTGCAGCGCCACGACAAGCTGGGCGCCCACCACCACGGGATCGATCGTCTGGTGCGGCCACCCCGCATGACCACCACGACCTTCGACCGTGATGTTGATGCGGTTGCCCGATGCCATATACGGACCCGGCCGGATCGCAAACTTGCCCACCGCAAGCCCCGGCGCACTGTGCATGCCGTAGACCTGGTCGATGCCGAAGCGCTTCATCAACCCATCGTCCATCATCGCCTTCGCGCCGGCACCTCCCTCCTCGGCCGGCTGGAAGATCACGACCACGCTGCCTTCGAAATTTCGCGTCTCGGCCAGATAGCGTGCCGCGCCTAGCAGCATGGCGGTGTGGCCATCATGCCCGCAAGCGTGCATGACACCGGAATTCTTTGACGCATACGGAACGCCGGTGGCCTCCACGATCGGCAGCGCATCCATGTCGGCGCGCAGACCGAGCGTCCGGATCTCCTGTCCCTCCGCCGCCTTGCGGCCCTTGATCACACCGACGACGCCGGTGCGGCCGATACCGGTCACCACCTCATCGCAACCAAATTCCTTCAGCCGTTCGGCCACCAGGGCGGCCGTGCGGTGCACCTCATAAAGCAGCTCCGGATGCGCGTGGATGTCCTGCCGCCAGGCGGCGATGTCGGGAGCAAGATCAGCGACACGGTTGACGACAGGCATGAGGGTCCCTTTTGAGCGAAGCGAAGCCTTGTAGCCCGGATGAGCGAAGCGACATCCGGGTGATCCTTGGTGGAGAGCAGACCCCGGGTGTCGCTGCGCTCACCCGGGCTACGGCCACCAATTAAGCCGCCAATTGTGTCTCGACCAGCCTTATCCAGTACGAGGTGCCGAAGACGATCGCGTCGTCGTTGAAGTTGTAAGCAGGATTATGCAGCCCGGCGGAATCGCCGTTGCCGATGAAGATGAACGCGCCCGGTCTTTCTTCGAGCATGTAGGCAAAATCCTCGGCCCCCATGATCGGCGGCACCGTCGTCTTGACATTGTCCGCGCCTGCGACTTCGGAGGCAACGCGCGCGGCAATGTCGGTTTGGGCCGCGTGATTGACCAGCACCGGGTAACCCCGGTCGTAGTCGAGCGCAATCTTCGCCCCGGTCAGCGCCGCCACCCCCTCGACCACCTCGTTCATCCGCTTCTCGATCAGGTCACGCACCTGCGGCTTCAGTGTACGGACCGTGCCGGCGAGTTTTGCCGTTTGCGGGATGATGTTGAGCGCGTCACCGGCGTGAAACTGGCACATGGAGATGACTGCCGCCTCCAGTGGATCGACGCTGCGCGAAACGATTGACTGCAGAGACGTGACGAGCTGCGCGCCGGTCAGAACCGGATCGATGCACTTGTGCGGGCGCGCGGCGTGTCCACCGATCCCTTCGATCGCAATGTGAATCTCGTCCATCGAAGCCATGTAGGGCCCACGACGGATTGCGAATTTGCCGACCGCAAGCTCCGGTGAGTTGTGCATGCCGTAGACCTGATCGATCGCGAAGCGATCCATCAACCCATCATTGATCATCGCCTTGGCGCCTGCACCGCCCTCCTCGGCGGGCTGGAAGATCACGGCGACGTCGCCTGCAAAGTTCCGCGTCTCGGCCAGATAACGGGCGGCTCCGAGCAACATGGCCGTGTGGCCGTCGTGACCGCAGGCATGCATGACGCCGGGATTTTTCGACGCGTAGGGAACGCCGGTGATCTCCTGGAGCGGCAGCGCGTCCATGTCCGCGCGCAGGCCAAGAGTCCTGATCTCCTGCCCATCGGCCGCCGCCGGTTTCCGCCCCTTGATGAGGCCGACGACGCCGGTGCGGCCAAGGCCGGTCACCACCTCGTCACAGCCGAATTCCTTGAGCCGTTCCGCGACGAATGCCGCCGTGCGATGCACCTCGTAGAGAAGTTCCGGATGGGCGTGAATATCCTGCCGCCAGGCGGCAATGTCGGACGCAAGATCGGCGACGCGATTGACGATCGGCATGAGAGTCCCTTTTTAGCGAAGCGGCAAGGAGCGAAGCGAAAGCTCATAGCCCGGATAAGCGAAGCCCCATCCGGGAGGCTTGCCGCGGATATCGCTTCGCTTATCCGGGCTACGGCCACCACGATCACGCCGCCCAGCCCGCGCATGACGACTGAAGGTCGCCAGTTCATCACTAAGTTGCGACGAAGGAAAGAGGCTCGCGGATTCGCGTTATCGCTGTGCGCAAGAAACAGCCACGCGCTCGGCCTCGTCCCCTCTGCCGGGGAGATGGCCAGGGTGCGGGCGTTCGGCGGTCGTAGTGCGAAGGCGCTCTCAGCGCGCCTTCGCGAGGTCGGCGTTCGTTACTGCCCCTCACCCCTTCTTGTTTCGTTCCTGGTCGCGCTTGTAGCGATCCATGGCCACCTGCACCATCGGCATGCGGTTCTTCCCCGCGTCCTTAGGGTTCGGCAGCACATAGCCCGGATCCATGGAGCCCATGCGGCGGGTGACGTAGGTCGAATGCGCAGACATGATGTGCGAGGTGAAACCTTGCGCGTCCAGCGCCTGGTTGATCGCCAGCTTCGTCATGCGCATGTCGAACGGGTCATTCGCAGCAACATCGGCGGCGTAGGCCAGCGTCTCCTCCATCAGCTTGTCGCGGGGGACGACGCGATTGACGAGGCCCATTTCCTTTGCCTGCTGCGCATCGATGAACTTGCTCTGGAACAGGAACTCCTTCGCCTTGCGATGATGGATGTCGTAGGGAATTGAAAAGTACTGGAACGCCGAACCGAGAAACAGAGCGTCCTCGGACGCGAAGATGATGTCAGCGGTGGAGGCGACCATCCAGCCGCCGAAGATGCAGTAACCGTGTACGGCGCAGATCATCGGCTTTGCGACGTTGCGCCAGCGCAGGTGCATGTCGACATAAAGGCGCCAGGACCGCTCGAAGATGCCGCGCGTGCCATCCTCGAGCGGATAATCCTTGCGGTGCGCCATCTCCTCCGGCGTACCCAGATCGTGCCCGGCCGACCAGTTCTTGCCCTCACCCGACAGCACGATCACGCGCACATCGAGGTCCGCACCCGCCGCATCGATCGCGTGGTCCAGCTCTTCCAGAAGGATCGTGCTCTGCACATTGGCGTGCTCGGGGCGGTTCAGCGTGATGCGCGCAATCCTGTCCTTCACCTCATACCTGATGTGTTTGTAATCGGACGGTTTCGTCGCGTATTTGATGTGCTGATAGCCGGTCATGGGATTATCCTTCTGGTGATTGTTACGCGGCCGGGACGTTGCAGGTCACGCCCTCGCGATCGAGTTCATCGAGCTCGTCGACAGTGAGGCCGGCGAGGTCGAGCAGGACCTTCCGCGTATCGGCGCCGAGGCAAGGCGATGCGCGGTGCTGGCTGCCCGGCGTCAGGCTCAAGCGGAACGGCAGCGTCATGTAGGGATGTGTACCGGCGTCGGGATGGGTCAGCGTCACGAAAGCCTCGCGCGCGGCGAGATAAGGGCTTTCGGTCACATCCCTGGGCGCGTTCACCGGCGCCGCACGAATGCCTTGGGCCTGCAACGCGTCGGCGATCGTCGCCTTCGCGTGTTGCCGGCTCCATTGCGAGATCGGCTCGCGCAGCAGCTCCTGGTGTTCCCAGCGGGCCTTGAAGGTCGAAAAGCGCGCATCACCAGCAAGCTCAGGCCTGTCGATGATCGTGCAGAACCGCCGCCACTCCTCGTCGTCGCCGATGGCGATTGCCACCCACTCGTCGTTGCCTTCCGCCGGGTACGCATCATGCGGCGCAGCCCAGCGGACGCGGTTGCCGTGCAGTTCCGGGTCTTTTTCCGCGGCGATCGCATAAAGCAGTTCTTCACCGATGAACTGCATCGCGGCTTCGACCTGCGACAGTTCGATATACTGGCCCTCGCCGGTCGCCTGCCGGTGCATCAACGCCGTCATCACAGCGGCCGCACCGTTGTAGCCGCCTATGGGATCGGGATAGACCTGCCCGGTGGTCGTCGGCGCGCCGCCGGCATAACCAATCATGGCGCACATGCCGGCCGCCATCTCCATCGTTGCGCCGTTCGCCGCCGCCTTCGACAATGGCCCGGTGTTGCCGAAACCCGGCATCTCGAGGACGATGATGTCGCTTTTGATCTTCTTCAGCGCCTCATAACCGACGCCCATGCGCGCCAGTGTCCCCGCCGTGAAGTTGCAGATCGCCACGTCGGCCGTTGCTGCCAGCCGGTGCATCGCCGCAAGCCCTTTCGAATGCTTGATATCGAGCGACAGTCCGAGCTTGTTGTGGTTCTGGGAATTGAACAGCGCCACGCGGTTGTAGGGTCGCTCCCCCGGCTCGCCACCGGGATAGCGCTTCGCCTGAAGCACAGCGTTATGCATCCGCCAGGTATCGGGACGCGAAGCGGACTCCACCTTGATCACCTCGGCGCCGAGGAAAGCCAGGATGCGACCTGTCATCGGCCCGGCCCAGGCGGTGGTGAAATCCAGCACGCGCAAACCGGCGAGCGGCCCTCGCGAGGTCATCGGAGCGGCTTGCTCATTTGCCGCCCCTGGGCGCCGAGCGGCGTCAACGGCTTGCGCATCATGCTCGCCGAGCCGCGGCGCACCATTGCGGACATCGCGCGGCGTGCGGCTCAGGCGGAACGGCGGCCCCAGGATCGGCCGCGGCCCTGAAGGCGTCGCGACGCTCTGCCAGTAGTTGCGCTCGATCAGATGCGGCGTGCCGTTCCAAAGCTGCCTCGGCGTGTAGGCTTTTGCAGCCGCGATGCGTTCCTTCAAAAGCCGGTCGAGGAATTCATCACCCGACAGGTCGGCTACCCGCTCCTGCACGGCGGCAGTCAGCGCCGTCCAATTGTCCTGCCGTTCCTTGCCTTTCGCGAAGCGCGGGTCGTGCTCCAGTTCGCCGATGCCTGCCGCCTTGCAGAAGCCGGGCCACACGTGCAGATGCACCCAGATGCTGACAAACCCGTCGCGGCATCTCACCACCATGAATGGCGAGCGGCGCTCGCCGCGCGGGTCCTGCATTTTGCTGTAAGCGTATTCGACGGTCGCGGGCGGCGCCATTGACGAGGTGTTCATCGCGACGTCGAGCGCGACCTGCTGCCCTTGCAGGGTCACCTTTCGCGCATAGAGTGCGGCGAGCGTTGCGATATAGACACCCACACCTGCCGCATATTGCGCGCGGTGGCCGACGCCGTAGAGCGGCTCGCGGTCGCCTGATCCGTTGACATACATCATCCCCGACAAGGCCTGGAAGATCATCTCGCTGCCGCGCCAGTGCCGATAAGGCCCGTCGTCGCCGAAGTCCGAGACCAACGTCACGACGCATTGCGGGTTGGCCCGTCGCAGCGCGTCACGGTCCGCGTCGAGACCGACGACGACGGCGTCGACGGATTTGACGAGATCGAGCAGTCTCGCACGGCCCGCTTCGGTATTGCGATCGAGCACGATCGAGCGCTTTCCCAGATTGAGATGGAAGAACAGCAGCGAAGCTGCACCCTCCCCGGAGGGATCGAAGGGCGGCATGTGACGGATCGGTGAGCCCGATGGCGGTTCGACCAGTGTCACCTCGGCGCCGAAGTCCGCCATCATCCGGCAGCCGAATTGACCGGCGATGCTGTCGCTCAGGTCGAGAATGCGAAAGTCGGCGAGCGCGGCGCTCATAAGCGTGAAAGCCCGGCCTGGACGGCTTGCGGTGGCGGCGAGCGCTCGCCGAAAGTGTCGCCGCGCATGCCGTCCCTCCCGTGCCCCGTTTCTTTTCAGGGCATTCTAGATCGAGAGCTAAGGGCGTCAATGTCGCGAACGGAACGACAGTTGTGCGAGCTGTCACGCGACGTCAATCGGTCGAAGCAGGCATCGTCTGGTCGCCGTGTTTCTCAACCACGCAAAACGTGTTGCCATCAGGGTCGGCCAGGACGACATAGTCTGCTCCGGGCGGATAGCGCCACTCAACGCGGCGTGCGCCCAGTCCGATCAGCCGGATGATTTCGGCGTCGGCATCCTCCGCATAGAGATCGAGGTGATGGCGCTGGTGGTCCCTGGCATCCGAACTCACCACCGTGATGGCGAGTTGGGCGCCCACCCCGCTGCGCGGCACCAGAATCGCCCAGTCCGCAGACGGTTCACGAAGCGGCCGATAGTCGAGCGCAGCGGACCAGAACTGGATGGCACGGGGAACATCCCGCACGCCCCAAACGATCGAGCCGATCCTGAGCATCGCGAGTTAACCTTGAATCGAAGCTGAAGCCCATGACAAACGATGGCAACCATCGTAACGGCAAGTCCGCGGCCCGCGTTCCCTTGGGTCGCCATGCCAATCATTTCGGGCTATCATACGCGTGAGCGCATGCCGCAAAACGGAACAACTTGCAGAATCCCCTGCAGATCGGAACAGCCATGATGAACATCGCCGCCAAAAGTACCGCCAAGGAATATGCCGACGGCAAAATTCTCCAAAGCGTGTCGGACGGCATCGGCATCCTGACGTTCAACAACCCGGAAAAGCGCAACGCCATGTCGATCGAGATGTGGGAAGCCGCAGCCGAGGTGCTGGAGGTGTTCCGTGACGATCCCAATGTGCGGGTCGTGGTGCTGGTCGGCGCCGGCGGCAAGGCGTTCGTCTCAGGCGCCGACATCAGCCAGTTCGAGAAGAACCGGAACAATGCGGCAGCGTCCGAGGAATACGCCCGGCGTAGCGGCAGGCCGCGCGAGATGCTCGCGGCCTTTCCGAAGCCGACCATCGCCTGCATTCAGGGCTTCTGCATGGGCGGCGGGCTGGCGCTGGCCATGTCCGCCGACATGCGCATCGCCGCGGAGGGAAGCCAGTTCGGCATTCCGGCGGCAAAGCTCAGCATCGCCTACGGCTATGACGCCCTCACGCACCTGGTGCAGCTGGTCGGCCCGTCGCGGGCGCGGCTGCTGATGTTCACCGCCGGGCGGATCGATGCATCGGAGGCCTACAATATCGGTCTGATCGACCGTCTCGTCAGCGAGACCGACCTCTGGAACGCCACCATGGAGATCGCGCAGCAGATCGCCGAGAATGCGCCGCTCGCTATCTCAGCGGCCAAGATCACCATCGCCGAGATCCTCAAGGACGCGAGCCAGCGCGACATGCAGGCGATCAAGGATATCGGCACGACGTGCATGGACAGCGAGGACTTCAAGGAAGGCCGTACCGCGTTCATGGCCAAGCGCAAGCCGCAGTTCAAGGGGCGGTAGGGTTTAGCGCCAAGCGGTTGCGCCGCGATGGCGCCCTGGTGTAACGCGGCGCCATGATCAGCTCTGCTAGCCCCTTGCGCATCTTCGTCGATGCCGACGCCTGCCCGGTGAAGGACGAGATCTACAAGGTCGCCGCACGGCATGCGGTGCCGGTCACGGTGGTGGCCGGCGGCTTCATCCGCGTGCCGCAGGATCCGCTGATCGAGCGTGTGGCTGCGGGCGCCGACATGGATGCCGCGGACAACTGGATCGCCGAGCGCGCGAACAGCGCTTCGATCGTCATCACCGCCGATGTGCCGCTCGCAAGCCGATGCGTGAAGGCGGGCGCGGCGGTGATTGCGCCGAACGGCCGCGCATTCACCGAGGAGTCGATCGGCATGGCGCTTGCCGTTCGCAACCTGATGCACGACCTGCGCTCGAGTGGCGAAGTGACAGGGGGCCCTGCCCCGTTCAAGTCTTCAGACCGCTCGGCCTTTCTCTCCGCGCTCGATCAGACGATCCGTCGCCGGCAGCGTGCGTAACTTACAAGGCTGACGATGGCTCCACCACTGATCCAGTTGAAGGATATCGCGCTGACGTTCGGCGGCACACCGCTTTTGACCGCCGCCGAGCTCAGCCTGTCTCCCGGCGAACGCGTCTGCCTTGTCGGCCGCAATGGCTCGGGCAAATCGACCTTGCTGAAGATCGCGGGCGGACTCGTCGAGCAGGACCACGGCACACGCTTCATCGAGCCCGGCGCAACCGTTCGCTACCTGCCGCAGGAACCGGATTTCGGCGGCGCCGCAACAACGCTCGCCTATGTCGAAGCCGGGCTCGGTCCGGCCGACGATCGGCACACGGCGCGCTACCTGCTGGAACAGCTCGGCCTGACCGGAGACGAAGACCCCGCGCATCTTTCCGGCGGAGAAGCGCGGCGGGCGGCGCTGGCGCGGGTGCTGGCGCCCTCGCCCGACATTCTCCTCCTGGACGAGCCGACCAACCATCTCGATCTTCCAACCATCGAATGGCTGGAGCGGGAGCTGGACAGCAGAAATTCCGCGCTGGTCATCATCAGCCACGACCGCCGCTTCCTGTCGAACCTCTCGCGGGCCACCGTCTGGCTCGACCGCGGCGAGACCCGGCGGATCGAGCGCGGCTTCGCGGACTTCGAAACATGGCGCGACGAGATGCTCGCCGAGGAGGAGCTGAACCAGCACAAGCTCGACCGCAAGATCGTCGCCGAGGAGCACTGGCTGCGCTACGGCGTCTCCGGGCGGCGCAAGCGCAACGTCAAACGGCTCGCCAACCTGCAGGCTCTGCGCGAAGCGCGGCGCACATACAAGGGCGCGACCGGCAAGGCCAACCTCGCGGCAGCGACAGCGGAGAAATCCGGCGCGATGGTGCTCGAGGCGAAGGGTCTCAGCATCGCCTTCGACGACCGGCCGATCGTCGTGGACTTCTCCACCCGCATCCAGCGCGGCGATCGCATCGGCATCGTCGGTCCCAACGGCAGCGGCAAGACCACGCTGGTGAGCCTTTTGACCGGCGCGCTGCCGCCGGACGCCGGCACGCTGCGGCTTGGAGTCAATCTCGAGATGGCAACCCTCGACCAGCATCGCGAAAGCCTCGACGGCGAGACGACGCTGGCTGACGCACTGACCGGCGGCCGCGGCGACACGGTGATGATCGGCGACAAGCCAAAGCATGTCGTCAGCTACATGCAGGACTTCCTGTTTGCGAAGGAGCAGATGCGCACGCCGCTCCGCGTACTCTCCGGCGGCGAGCGCGGACGGCTGATGCTGGCGCGCGCGCTGGCGAAGCCGTCCAATGTGCTGGTGCTCGACGAACCGACCAACGATCTCGACCTCGAAACACTCGACGTGCTAGAGGAGATGCTCGGCGACTATCAGGGCACCGTGCTGCTGATCAGCCATGATCGCGACTTCCTCGACCGCGTCGTCAGCGCCGTGATCGTGCCGGAAGGCGACGGCAAGTGGGTCGAATATGCCGGCGGCTACAGCGACATGCTGAAGCAGCGCGGCGCCGACGTCGCCCGACCAACGTCGAAGGCCAGCGCAAAGATCGAGACGGCCAGGAGCAAACCCGACGAGGCCGCAACACGGCCGCAACCGACCAAGCGAAAGCTCAGCTTCAACGAGAAGCACGCGCTGGAAACACTGCCGAAAACCATGGCGACACTGCAGGCCGAGATCGCCGCGCATCAGAAGCTGCTGGCTGATCCTGAGCTCTTTGCGAAAGACCGCAAGAGGTTCGAGGCCACGTCGATGGTGCTGGCGGCAGCCCAGGACAAGCTGCACCAGGCCGAGGAGCGCTGGCTGGAGCTCGAGATGCTGCGCGAGGAACTGGGGGGTTAGCGTCGTTGCGAGTGAACGCCTGTAGCCCGGATGAGCGAAGCGACATCCGGGATTTTTCATCATCGACTCAGTCCCCGGATTTCGCTCATCCGGGCTACAGACTGGATTGCTTCGCTTCGCTCGTAATCACGAATGTGGCTAGCGCCTCAGCCACTTCACCGCGCCCTTCCCCGCTGCCATTCCGGTCGCAAAGCATGCTTGCAGCAGATAGCCGCCGGTCGGCGCTTCCCAGTCCAGCATTTCGCCGGCGACGAAGGTGCCGGGCATTTGCCGCAGCATGAAGTCGTCGTCGACGGACGCCAACGAAATTCCGCCGGCCGACGAGATCGCCCGCGCCATCGGCGCGACACCCGCGATGCGCACGGGACAGTGATTGATGCGCGCGGCGAGTTCGCGGTTCGATAGCGCTGCGAGACTTTCGCCGGCAAGCACGGCGGCTTCCTGCAGCAAGCCGATCGCCGCAGGCTGCAGGTTGAGCGCCTTGCGCAGGAATGTGGATATCGACTGCTTGCCGCGCGGCTTCGCAAGCCGCGCCTCGAGCTCCGACGCCGTGCTGTCGGGACGCAGCGCAACGTGGAGCTCTGCCGCGCCGTTCTGCAGAACCGCGTCGCGCAAATCCGCGGAGATGGCATAAACCGCGCCGCCCTCGATGCCTGACGACGTGATGATGGCTTCACCGCGCACGGTGCGCCCGGCAAACGTGAGCGCGACGCCTTTCAACGGCTGCCCCTCGAAGCGCGTCCGGAACGTCTCCGACCAGCCGACAAGAAAGCCGCAGTTCGCGGGCTTCAAGGGCGAAACGGCGACGCCCTGCTCGGGCAGCGCATCGGCCCATTGGCCATTCGAACCGAGATGTGGCCAGCTCGCTCCGCCCAGCGCGAGAATGGTGAGGTCCGGCCGGACGATCGTCTCGCCATCTGGTGCTCTGAACAGCAGCCCCCCGTCCCGCCAGCCAAGCCAGCGATGGCGCAGGTTGAACGTGACCCCTGTTGCCGCGAGCCGGCGCAGCCAGGCACGCAACAGCGGCGAGGCCTTCATTGCTTTTGGAAACACGCGTCCGCTGGTGCCGACAAAAGTTTCTTGTCCCAGCGCGTCGGCCCACGCCCGCAAAGCGCGTGGCGGAAAGGCTTCGACGGCGGCCACGACCTGCACGGCGCCGCGATAGCGGGCGACGAAAGCCTCGATCGGCTCGCTGTGGGTGAGATTGAGACCACCGCGGCCAGCGAGCAGGAACTTGCGCCCGACCGATGGCATCTGCTCGTAAACGGTGACGCGGACGCCGGCTTCGCCGAGCACCTCCGCCGCCATCAGGCCGGCCGGACCGGCGCCGATCACTGCAGCAGTTTGCTCAGATGATGTCTGTGTCATCGCTTGCACACGATTTCGCCGGTCTGTTAGCCTTGAAGAGGAAACGCACAACAAGAAGAAGGGGCTCACATGGCCGACTATCTCCGGCTTCGTCAAATCTGTCTGGCCGCACCGCGGCTTGCGCCCGTGGTCGCAGACCTCGAAGAGATTTTCGGCATTCGCGTCTGCTACCGTGACGGCAATGTCGCCAAGTATGGTCTGGAAAACGCGCTGATGATGGTCGGCACGAACTTCCTGGAGATCGTCGCGCCGACACAGCCGAACACCGCCGGCGGGCGTTTCATCGAACGCAGCAAGGGCCACGGCGGCTATATGGCGATCTTCCAGGCGAACGACGTGCGGCGCCGCCAGAAACATGCGGAGGGCATGGGCGTCCGTGTCGCGCATGTGATCGACCGCGAGGGCTACCAGAACGTCCAGCTGCACCCTCGCGACTGCCGCGCCGCGTTCATCGAGTTCGGCCATTCCACCGGCGGCGACGGCCGCATGGGCACGTGGTCACCTGCCGGACCGAACTGGAAAGACTTCGTCAAGACCGATGTGACCAAGCGCATGCTCGGCATCGAGATCGAGAGCCCGCAGCCGGACGACATCGCGGCCCACTGGTCGAAGATCATCGAGGCGCCGCTGACCCGCGACAAGGACGATTCCCTGCTTACCTTCGAGGACGGAACGATCCGCTTCGTCAAGGGTGAAACCGAGTGCCTTGGCGCGATCATCGTCGAGGTCGCGGACATCGCCCAGACGTTGGCCCGCGCGGTCGAGCGCGGACATCGCGTGCAAGGCACCTCGTTTCACCTCGGCGGGGTGAATTTCAGGGTGCAGGGACAGGTCGGTTAGGACGACTGACGGCGGAAATTCGGGTCCGACCTGCGTTCCGGACGCATTGGCAACCGCGTTTCCAGCCTCTAAATTCTGTGCAACTTTGCACCTTCAGCCGGGAGACGCGCCATGACTGCCAGCATCGTCGGATGGGCCCACACCCCGTTCGGCAAGTTCGACAACGAGACCGTGGAAAGCCTGGTGGTTCGCGCCGCCGGCGAGGCAATGGCAGATGCCGGCGTCACCGCCTCCGATATCGACGAGATGGTGCTCGGCCACTTCAACGCCGGCTTCTCCCCCCAGGATTTTACCGCCTCGCTGGTGCTGCAGGCTGACGCCGGCCTCCGCTTCAAGCCGGCGACGCGCGTGGAGAATGCCTGCGCCACGGGTTCCGCAGCCGTCCATCAGGCGGTGAAGTCGATCAGGGCCGGAACCGCCAAGACCGTGCTGGTGGTGGGCGTCGAGCAGATGACCCGTACCCCAGGCCCCGAGATCGGCAAGAATTTGCTTCGCGCCTCCTACCTGCCGGAGGACGGCGACACGCCCGCGGGCTTCGCCGGAGTGTTCGGCAACATCGCCAAGGGCTATTTTCAGCGTTATGGCGACCAGTCCGACGCGCTAGCAATGATCGCCGCCAAGAACCACAAGAACGGCGTCGCCAACCCTTACGCACAGATGCGCAAGGATTTCGGCTATGAATTCTGCCGCGCCGAGGGTGAGAAGAACCCGTTCGTTGCAGGTCCCCTGAAGCGCACCGACTGCTCGCTGGTGTCGGACGGCGCAGCCGCGCTGGTGATCACTGACGGCGAGACCGCCAAGTCGATGAACAAGGCGATCAATATCCGCGCCACCGCGCATGCGCAGGATTTCCTGCCGATGTCGAAGCGCGACATCCTCGACTTCGAAGGCTGCGCGGTCGCCTGGCAGCGGGCTCTGCAGTCAGCAGGCGTCACGCTCTCCGACCTCTCCTTCGTCGAAACGCACGACTGCTTCACCATTGCCGAGCTGATCGAATACGAGGCCATGGGGCTGACGCCGAAGGGTCAGGGCGCACGCGCAATCAAGGAAGGCTGGACGCACATCGGCGGCAAGCTGCCGATCAATCCGTCGGGCGGACTGAAGGCCAAGGGCCATCCGATCGGCGCGACCGGCGTCTCGATGCATGTGATGACGGCGATGCAGCTTGCCGGCCAGGCGCCGGAAGGCATGCAGATCAAGGACGCCAAGCTCGGCGGCATCTTCAACATGGGCGGCGCCGCGGTCGCGAACTACGTCTCGATCCTCGAGCCGGCGAAATAAGCCGCCCCGCTCGTCATTGCGAGGAGCGGAGCGACGAAGCAATCCAGAACAACAAGCACTGAGTGCGCGACCCTGGATTGCTTCGCCATCGGCGAGCGAAGCGACGCCGTTCTTCGAACGGCTATGGTTCGCAATGACGAAGCATTGCTTTGTGCGAACGCTAACAACCTGAGGAAACAACCAAGCATGGGACCGCTTCACGGCGTCAGGATCATCGACATGACGTCGGTGTTGATGGGGCCTTACGCTACGCAGATCCTCGGCGACTACGGCGCCGACGTGATCAAGGTGGAATCGCCTGAAGGGGACATCACGCGACAGATCGGGCCTTCGCGCAACCCGGACATGGGACCCATCTTCCTCAACTGCAATCGCTCAAAGCGCTCGATCGTGCTGGACCTCAAGCAGGCGGCCGGCCGCGAGGCCCTGCTGCGCCTTGCGTCGGACGCCGACGTACTGATCTACAACGTGCGGCCACAGGCGATGGCGCGCCTGAAGCTCGGCTATGACGACGTCGCCGCCATCAACCCCCGCATCATCTATGCCGGATTGTTCGGATTCGGACAGGACGGTCCCTACGCGGCAAAGCCGGCCTATGACGATCTGCTGCAGGGAGGCTCCGGCCTTTCGCACCTGATCGCCCGCGCCGCTGACGGACCCCCGCGCTATGTGCCGACTGCGCTTGCCGACCGGGTCGTCGGACTGACCGCCGTCGGCGCGATCCTCGCCAGCATTGTCCACCGCGACCGGACCGGCAAGGGCCAGCGCCTCGACGTACCGATGTTCGAGACCATGGCGGGCTTCGTGCTCGGCGATCACCTCGGCGGCCTGACCTTCGACCCGCCGCTCGATCAGGGCGGATACTCGCGGCAGATGGCGAAAGACCGCCGGCCCTACGCCACCGCGGACGGCTTCATCAGCGTCATCATCTACACCGACAAGCAGTGGAACAGCTTCTTCGATGCGACGAAGCGCGATGACCTGCGCAGCGATCCGAAATTCTCAACCTTCAACGGACGGCTGACCAATATCGACCACGTGTTGGCCGAACTCGGCCGCATCTTCATGACGCGGCCGACGGCCGAGTGGCTCGAGCTGATGGTCAAGGCGGACATTCCGGTGATGCCGGTGCACGACCTCATCAGCATTCTCGACGACCCTCACCTCAAAGCGACCGACTTCTTCCAGTCCGTCGAGCACCCGACCGAAGGAACGATCCGCAGCATGCGGCCGGCCGCCACCTGGTCGGACACGCCGGTCGAGACGCCCCGCCTTGCGCCACGGCGGAGCGAACATGCCGTTGAGATCCTGAAGGAAGCCGGATACAGCGACGACGAGATCGCCGCCCTGCTCCGCAACGGCGTCACCTTGGCGCCCACAGCACCTGCGCCAGAAACGAAGAAGGTCGCACGAGGCTGACGATGGATTTTGCGCTGACGGAAAACCAGGAAACCATTCGTGATACGGTCGCCCAGCTCTGCCGGGATTTCGACGACACCTATTGGCTGACCAGGGATCGCGAAGGAGGTTTCCCCTTCGAATTCCATAAGGCGATGGCGGATGCCGGCTGGCTCGGCGTCTGCATCCCGGAAGAATATGGCGGCTCCGGCCTCGGCATCACCGAGGCTGCGATCATCATGCGTACGATCGCCGAATCCGGCGCCGGCATGTCGGGCGCATCCGCGATCCACATGAACATCTTCGGGCTGAACCCGGTGGTCGTTTTCGGCAATGACGAGCAGCGCAAGCGCATGCTGCCGCCGATGGCCGAGGGCAAGCAGAAATCCTGCTTTGCCGTCACCGAGCCGAACACAGGGCTGAACACCACGCAACTGAAACTGCGCGCCGAGCGCAAGGGCGATCGCTACGTCGTCAACGGCCAGAAGGTGTGGATCTCGACCGCGCAGGTCGCCGACAAGATGCTGCTGTTGGCGCGCACCACACCACTGGAGGAGATCAAGAACCCGACCAACGGCCTCAGCCTGTTCTACACCGATTTCGACCGCGAGCGCGTGCACACCCGCGAGATCGAGAAGATGGGCCGCAAGGCCGTCGATTCGAACGAGCTGTTCTTCGAGAACTTCGAGATTCCAGTTGAGGACCGCATCGGCGAGGAAGGCCGCGGCTTCGAATACATCCTGCACGGGATGAATCCCGAGCGCATCCTGATCGCCGCCGAAGCGGTGGGGCTCGGCATGGTCGCGCTGAACCGCGCCGCCGACTATGCGAAGAATCGCATCGTCTTCAACCGGCAGATCGGCAAGAACCAGGCGATCCAGCACCCGCTGGCGAAGAACTGGATGGAGCTCGAGGCCGCCTGGCTGATGACGATGTCGGCGTCGTGGCAGTACGATAACCACATGTCCTGCGGTGCCGCTGCCAACTCCGCGAAGTACCTCGCTGCCGAAGCAGGCTTCCACGCCTGCGAGCAGGCGGTGATGACCCACGGTGGTTTCGGCTACGCGCGCGAGTACCACGTGGAGCGTTACCTGCGTGAAAGCCTGATCCCGCGCATTGCGCCGATCAGCCCGCAGCTGATCTTGAGCTTTATCGCCGAGAAAGTGCTCGGCCTGCCGAAATCCTACTAGTGTCCCGAATCCGAAGTTCGCTATACTTTGCAGCGAGCTCAGAGCGAACTTCGGATTCGATCAGGACACTAGCAAGTTTATGATTCTAGTGTCGTTTATGGATCAGAAATTCGCA
>NZ_JAVIFX010000054.1 GCF_031157255.1 Bradyrhizobium sp. LHD-71
GATCCAGCGATAGAGGTCGGCTCATGCGATGCTGGCCTCCAATCCAGCCAGCATCTTGAATCACAAATCGCCCAAAACCGGAATCCCCTCCGATTCAATTAAGCAATGAAATGCTCTAGCTCGGCGTCAACTTCCGCCGTAGCTCTGCACCAGGCTGCCGGCAACCAGCGTCCAGCCGTCGACCAGCACGAAGAAGATCAGCTTGAACGGCAGCGAGACGACGACCGGCGGCAGCATCATCATGCCCATCGACATCAGCACCGAAGCGACGACGAGGTCGATGATCAGGAAGGGAAGGAACAGGAGGAAGCCGATCTCGAACGCCCGCTTCAGTTCGGAGATCATGAAGGCGGGCACCAGGATGCGCATCGACATCTGCTCCGGCGTCGCCGGCGGTGGTTCACCCGACAGGTCCATGAACAGCTTCAAGTCCTTCTCACGCACGTTCTTTTGCATGAAGGCGCGCAAGGGGCCGCCGGCGCGTTCCAGCGCCTGCTCGACGTTGATCTCGTTGGCAACCAGCGGGCGGACGCCGTTGTCGTAAGACTGCTGCAGCGTCGGTCCCATCACGAAGGCGGTGAGAAACAGCGCCAGCGCGATGATCACGGCGTTCGGCGGCGCGGTCGCGGTGCCGAGCGCAGTACGCAGCAGCGAGAGCACCACGACGATGCGGGTGAACGAGGTCATCATCACGACGATCGATGGGGCGATCGACAGGATCGTCAGCAGGGCGATGAGTTGAACGGCGCGTTCGGTGACGCCGCCGCCCTGGCCGAGGTTGATGCTGATGTCCTGCGCAAGCGCCGGCCCGCCGGGAATGCCGGCGGCCAGGACGATTGCGGTTAAGGAGAGTACTCTACGCGCGGTTTGTGCCGGCCTCACGAGGGGGTCTTCGGACGGCCGAGCAGGCTTGCCATCTCATCTTCGAGGTTCTTGAACTGCGACCTCGGTGCGTCGGCAGGCGGCTTCTCGTTCTCCGGAGCGTCGGTTGCCGCGGGCTCGGAGGTCGGTGCGCGCGGCGGGGTAGCGCGACCGGGACCTTCGGGCGCGACAGGTGGCGCACCGACGCGGTCGATGGAGATCTGCTCATTCGCATTCGCGCGCGGGTTGGCACCCGGACGCCGCAGCGCGGCTTCGAGCCGCTGCGCCATCTCGGCGAGATTCTTGTCGGCGGCCGAGACCTGGGACGGCGGCGGGGCGGCGGGGCGCTCGGCGGTACGAATCGGAGGCGCTGCCTTCTGCGGCTCGGGTCGTGCAGGACGCGGCGGCGGCGGCGCGGGCTCAGGACGCGGCATGACACGTGGCGGCTCGCGCAGAGCAGGCTCAGGTCGCACCATCGGCTCGGGCGAAAAGCCCGCGAGCGGGTCGGGCCGCCGCTCGGGACCAGGAGAGCGGCGCATCTCTTCGGCAAAGGCCGGCCGCGTCGGCCGCGCAGGAGGCTCGGGCAGCGGCATCGGTTCATCATGTTCGAGCGGTTCAGGACGCGGCGGCTCACTGTCGGTCCAGGGTTGCTCGGCCACCGGCGGCAGCGGCGCGCGCGGCGTCAGCTGTTGCTGCGCCGGAGTCGCGCGGATGATGTTCGGCTCGATCACGATGTCGCTCGGGCCGCCAATCATCAACAGATGTTCGATGTTGTCGCGGCGCACGAGAACGAGCCGTCTGCGTCCATCGACCGCAGCGGCGTCGACGACTGCAAGCCGCGGCATCCGTCCGCGATTAGGTCCCGAGCCCATCCGGTTGCCGGCGAATCGCCGCACCAACCATGTCGCCAGGCCGATCAGTGCCAGAACGACGATGAAGGCGAAAAAGAAACCAGCAGCCGATTGCATTTCCATTTGTCCCCACCAGAGGAGCTGCGTGAATCAGGCCCTAAAGCTTGCGGGCCAGAGCCGAACGATGTGCGAGCACGGACCTGTTTGGTTAACGCCGAGCGGCAGGACCTGCCCGCTCGCACCCTAAGTCCAGCCACCCGTTGTCCTTAATAAACCAATAACGCCTGAGACTGAAACACTATCGCGCGTGGCTATTCAACGACTTGGCTAGTTAATGCGGCGTTAATGCCGCAATTCGACGTTCGGAGTTCCTTAACCCGACGTTAACCATACACCCGGCAAATTCTGCCCACCCTGATCCGCCTAGGAGCAGGGAACCGAGGGGCTGCCGATGGCAATTTCCGATATTCCCGGGCTGTCCGCCCTGCGCGCCAGCATGCAGTGGCATCAGCAGCGCCAGCACCTGCTCGCCGAAAACGTATCGAATGCCGACACCCCGAACTATCAGGCGCGGGACCTCGTGCGTCCGGACGCCGAGGCGCTGGGCAAGGGTGCCAGGCCGCCTCTGACGATGGTGCGCACCGATCCGGGCCACATCGGCTTTTCAGCCGGCGACACCAGCTTTGCGCTCGACCGCAAGGCCTCTTTCGAAACCCGCCCCACCGGCAACGCGGTCAGTCTGGACGACGAGATGCTGAAGGTCGCATCGAACCAGATGGACTATCAGGCGGCGACATCGCTCTACACCCGCAGTCTCGGGTTGTTGAAGACCGCAATAGGCAAGCGCTGAGCAGGCCTGAAGGCAACTGGAGAACCGTCGCATGGACTTTCTCAGATCGATGGGGATTGCGGCCTCCGGCCTGCGGGCGCAGTCCGGGCGGATGCGCGTCATCGCAGAAAACATCGCCAACGCGGAATCGACTGCGCCAACGCCAGGCGGCGATCCCTACCGGCGTAAGGTTCCGACCTTCTCATCCGAGCTCGATCGGTCGCTCGACGCGCGCGTGCTGACCATGGGGCGCATCCGGCCGGACAATTCCGACTTCAAGCTCAAATACGAGCCGAGCCATCCGGCGGCGGACGCGAATGGCAACGTCAAATACCCGAACGTCAATTCGCTGGTGGAAATGACCGACCTGCGCGAGGCGCAGCGGTCCTACGAAGCCAACCTGAACGTCGTCTCAGCGACGCGACGGATGATCCAACGCACCCTCGACATTCTCCGGGCGTGAACCGGACTCTTTGGGCCTGATCAGGAGCACTGAACCATGGCATCGCCATCCATTGCGGCCAACGCCTACGCCTCTCTTGCGCGCATCGTCGATGGCGGCTCTGCCGGCAAAACGACCGAGGCCGGAGGAGCATCGTTCGCATCGATGGTGAAGGACTCGATCGGCAGCGTGGTCGAGGCCGGCCGCAAGTCCGATACCCAGACGCTCGCGATGGCATCCGGCAAGGCCAACATCGTCGACGTGGTCACCGCGGTTGCCGAAACGGAAGTCGCGGTCAGCACACTCGTGTCGGTGCGCGACCGGGTCATTCAGTCGTACGAAGAAATCATGCGGATGCCGATCTGAAGCATGATGAGTTTAGGTTGAACGCCGACACCACGAACGCTCGGCGTCATCCCCGCCTTCGCGGGGACGACACCGAGGTCTGATTTCATCACGCTTCGGCGTGCAAACGGAGCGACATTCCATGACCGGCCCTGAAGTCCTTGACGTCGCCCGTGACGCGATCTGGACCATCGTTCTTGTCTCGTCGCCGCTGATGGTGGTCGGCCTCGTCGTCGGCGTGGTGATCTCGCTTGTTCAGGCGCTCACGCAAATCCAGGAAATGACTCTGGTTTTCGTGCCGAAGATACTTGCGATCTTCATCACCATGGTGCTGGCCTTGCCATTCATGGCAGATGCGCTGCACAGCCACATGCTTCGTATTTCCTCGCGAATCATCGGAGGGTAGGGCAGAGGCGACGTAAAGGCCTCAGGTCCAGTGGCGCATGCGCATCGACGTCTCGTTTCTCCCTGCGCTCGCCGCCGTCTTCCTGCTGGTGTTCGCGCGCATCGGCACGATGGTGATGCTGATGCCAGGGCTCGGCGAGGTGAACGTTCCGGTCCGTATCCGGCTCGGCATCGCGCTCGCACTCACTCTCATCCTGCTGCCGCTGCATCGGAACGCCTATCAGGTCAACCTGGAGAACCTCGCGCCGCTGCCGGTGCTGCTGGTGCACGAAATCCTGGTTGGCCTGATTCTCGGGGCGACGGCCCGCGTCACGATCTCGGCGCTGACAGTGGCTGGTTCCGTGATCGCCCAGCAGCTCGGCCTCGGCTTCGTCACCGCCGTCGATCCGACCCAGGGCCAGCAAGGGATCGTCGTCGGCAACCTTCTGACGATCCTCGGCATCACGTTACTGTTCGCCACCGACCTGCATCATCTGGTGATCGCGGCGCTGACCGAGAGCTACACGATCTTCAAGCCGGGCGAACCGATCTCCTCGGGCGACGTGGCGACGCTGGCGACCAAGGCCTTTGCGCTGGCGTTCAAGATCGGCGTGCAGCTCTCCGCTCCGTTCCTGGTGTTCGGGATGGTGTTCAATCTCGGGCTCGGCGTGCTGGCGCGGCTGATGCCGCAAATGCAGGTCTATTTTGTCGGCGCGCCGTTATCGATCCTTCTGGGTTTTCTGATTCTTGTCGCGGTCATCGCAACCATGATGGGAACGTTCCTCGATTACTTCGTCGTCATCATGCACGAGCTTGCGCCGCGGAGGTGAGCACGCATGGCTGACGAGAGCGAGTCCGAAAAGACCGAGGACCCGACCCAGAAACGCCTCGACGATGCGCTGGAGCGCGGCGACGTCGTCAAGAGCCAGGAGGTCAACACCTGGTTCATCATTGCCGGCGGCACACTCGTGCTGTCGGCGTTCTCCGGCTCGATCGGTAGTATGCAGGTCCCGCTGCGCGGTCTCATCGAGAACGCTCATCGGATCGAGACTGACGGGCCGGCGCTGCTGTTGCTGTTGCAAAAGATCGAACACGCGATCGCCGCGGCATTCGGTGTGCCGCTGCTGATCCTGGTGATCGCGGCGATCTTCGGCAACATCGTGCAGCACCGGCTGGTGCTTTCCGCCGAGTCATTAAAGCCGAACCTGAACAAGATCTCGCCGGTCAGCGGTGCAAAAAGGCTGTTCGGCAAACAGGCCTGGGCCAACTTGTTGAAGGGCATCTTCAAGGTCACCGCCATCGGCGCCGTGATGACGATGGTGTTCTGGCCGGAGCGGCACCGGCTGGATGCGATGGTGCGGATGGACCTGATGTCGATCGTCACCGTCAGCAGGACGCTTTCGCTGCAGCTTCTCGGAACCGTGGTGGCGATGCTCGCGGCTGTCGCGATCGCCGATTACCTGTTCCAGTACCGGACCTGGTTCGAGCGGCAGAAGATGTCGCTGCAGGAGATCAAGGAGGAGTTCAAGCAGTCCGAGGGTGACCCGCACATCAAGGGCCGGCTGCGCCAGCTGCGTGACGCCCGCCGCAAGAAGCGGATGATGGCAGCGGTGCCGACCGCTTCGGTGGTCATCACCAACCCGACCCATTTCGCGGTCGCGCTCAAATACGAGCAGGGGATGGCCGCGCCGATCTGCGTCGCCAAGGGCATGGACGCGATCGCGCTCAAGATCCGGCAGGTCGCGAAAGACAACGACGTGCCCGTGATCGAGAACCCGCCATTGGCGCGGGCGCTGCATGCCGCCGTGAAAATCGACGACGAGATCCCGGTCGAGCACTATCAGGCGGTCGCCGAAGTGATCGGCTATGTCATGCGGTTGAAGCGCGGCTTTGCCGGATTGAGGCGCTGACGGGCTTGTCACGCCGAAGCCCGAGAGGGGCGGAGGCAGGTTGACCCTGCGATGCATTTTTGACTCACCCGGCGTTTTTCGATTCGCGACTCTTGGCTTGGAACCGCGATTCAGGCAGTGAGGCGTTGATTCGCGCGCATACAAGGCAATAATGGCTCAAAGGGACGTGGCGCAGGCTGCATGACAATGACTCTCGGAAGCGATCAGCCGCATCCCCTGGGCGACACGAGCGCTGGGACGCGGCGGAGCGGGAGCGTGCCGCTGGTGCTGGCGGTCGCTGCGGCAGTCGTCGCCGCCGCGGTCGGTTTCATGTGGCTCGGCCGGGTGCAGGCGCAGCCCTATATCCTCGGGCTGCTCGCGCTTCTGGCGATGATCGGCCTGTTTGCGCTGTTTGCTTTCGCGGCAGGGATCGTCCGTTTTGCCGACCGCAGCGTTGACGATCCGATCACCCGGAGCATCGGCGACAGTTCGCCGGAAGGCATCGTCGTCGTCGATGCGCATGGACGCGTCGTCTATTCAAACCGCGCGTATCAGGCCCTGACCGGAGCGGAACGTGCGGAGGAAGCGCGGCCGGTCGAACGGGTCTTTGTTGGGAACCCCGAGGTCTCCGAGGCGGTGTTCCGCCTGTTGAAGGCCTCGCGAGAACGTCGACGTCAGCAGGAAGAGGTGCGGGTCATCGCACCTGACGGTGTCTCAGGGCGATGGCTCAGGATGCGCGTGCGTCCGCTGGGCGAAAGCAAGAAGGATCAGGATTTCTCCGTCTGGTCGATCGCCGACATCACCCGCGACCGCGAGCGGCAGGAAGGCGTGTTCCAGGACCTGCAGCAGGTGATCGAGTATCTCGATCATGCCCCGACAGGCTTCTTCTCGGCAAATCCGTCCGGCACCATTCCTTACGTCAACGCCACCCTGGCGCATTGGCTCGACTACGATCTCGCCGAGATCGGCTCCGGCGGGCTGAAACTGACCGATATCGTCTCGGGGGACGGCGCGGCGCTGCTGACCGGCATCGTACCGGCGCCGGGCGAGGTGAAGACGGAAGTGTTCGACCTCGACCTGCGCACCCGCAGCGGCAAGACCTTGCCGGTCCGCATCTATCACAAGCTGGCGTTCGGCGCGGACGGCGCATCGGGCGCCTCGCGTTCGATCGTGATCAACCGGGCCCGCGACGAGCGCGTGGACCCGCAGCGTGCCGCCGAAGTGCGCTTCATGCGATTCTTCGATCACACGCCGATGGCAATTGCGACGGTCGACAAATCGGGTTCCGTCGTGCGCGCCAACGCACGCTTTGCCAAGCTGGCTCAGACACTTTCGGTGGAAGCTTTGCGCGGCAAATCAATCCGCGCGATTCTGAGCGAGCGCGACGGCGACGAGTTGAGCGAGACGATCGCCCGAGCTGCCGAGGGGCAGGGCGACATCAAGCCGGTCGAGGCGTTGCTCGCCGGGCCGAAGGAGCGATGGGGCGAGTTCTTTGTCACTGGCGTCGAGAGCGACGAGCGCGATGCCGAAGCCGCGATCATCTACTTGCTCGAGACCACCGAGCGACGTGCGCTGGTCAACCAGGTGAACCAGGCCCAGAAGATGGAGATGGTCGGCCAGCTCGCCGGCGGCATGGCGCACGACTTCAACAACGTGCTCTCGGCCATCATGATGGCGAACGACTTCCTGCTTTCGGCCCACAAGCCGACCGATCCGTCCTTCCAGGACATCATGCAGATCAAGCAGAACGCGACGCGCGCGGCCTCCCTAGTGCGGCAGTTGCTCGCCTTCTCGCGGCGGCAGACCTTGAGGCCGCAGGTGCTCGATCCAGGCGACGCCCTGTCCGACCTGACAATGCTACTGCGCCGGCTGATCGGCGAGAAGGTCAAGCTGGCGACCGTGCACAGCCGCGACCTCTGGCCGGTCAAGGTCGACGTCTCCCAATTCGAACAGGTGATCGTCAATCTTGCGGTCAACGCGCGCGACGCAATGCCAGATGGCGGAACGCTGACGGTGCGTACGGCGAACATCGACGCGCAGGAGGCGGAACGTTTCTCGTACAAGGGAATGCCGGCTGCGGACTACGTGTTGATCGAAGTCAGCGACACGGGCACCGGAATTCCTGCCGAGATCGTCGACAAGATCTTCGAACCATTCTTCTCGACCAAGGAGGTCGGCAAAGGCACCGGGCTTGGTCTGTCGACGGTGTATGGCATCATCAAGCAGACCGGTGGGTTCATTTATGTCTTCTCGGAAGAGGGCAAGGGAACCTCGTTCCGCATCTTCCTGCCGCGCCACGTCCCCGAGCCGGAGACGGCCGCTGACGGAGCCGCGACCGATACTCCGAAGGACAAGCGTCCGACGGACCTGACCGGGCAGGGGACAATTCTTCTGGTCGAAGACGAAGACGGGTTGCGATCGCTCAATGCGCGCGGCCTGCGCTCACGCGGCTACACCGTCGTCGAAGCGGCCAATGGCGTCGAGGCGATCGAGGTGCTTGAAGCGCAGAACGGCAAGATCGACCTCGTGGTGTCGGATGTGGTGATGCCGGAGATGGATGGCCCGACGCTCTTGAAAGAGATGCGCAGCCGCAATCCGACGCTGAAGGTCATCTTCGTCTCGGGCTATGCCGAAGACGCCTTCGAGAAGAGCCTGCCGGCCAACGAGCAGTTCGCGTTTCTGCCGAAACCGTTCACGCTGTCGCAGCTCGTCGCACAGGTGAAGGACACCATCGCGAAGGCTTGATCTGCGAGCACCAACCATTTCTGGGTGCGGCGCACCACAAAATGTCCCGCTCCGGTCGCGAAAAGGGCACTTTCGGCCGCGACCGAGAGCCGCAGGGGTGCGGCACTCAGGCTCTTCACTTTCCCCCGCATATGCCCACTTTATGGGCCACTCCCCATGTCGGGGGACGGAAGGGATTCAAGATGATGTCTTCGAAGCGCATTCGCGCATCTTTCAAGGCGTTTGCGGTTGTCATGGCTCTGGCGCTGCCGACGGCGATCGCCATTTCGTCGGTTGCCGACGCGCGCGTCGGCCGTGGCGGTAGCGCAGGCTCGCGCGGCTCGAACACGTTCTCGGCGCCGCCGGCAACGAAAACGGCGCCCGGTTCGGCTCAGCCGATTCAGCGCTCGCAGGCGCAGCCGACGGCTCCGACCACCGCGCCTCAGACCACGGGTGGGCTGTTCAACCGGCCGGGCATGGGCATGCTTGGCGGCCTCGCCGCGGGCTTCCTGGGCGCCGGTCTGCTTGGCATGCTGTTCGGTGGCGGCCTGTTCGGCGGACTTGGCGGTCTCGCCTCGTTCCTCGGTCTGTTGCTGCAGGTCGGCCTGATCGCGCTGGTGGCGATGTTCGCGCTGCGCTGGTGGCGCAGCCGCAACGCGCCGTCCTACGCAAGCGGCCCGGCAAACATCGACGCCGGTCGCTCGCCGCAGCAGGATCGGCCCGCGCCGCAGGGTGGCGGTTTCGGTGGCCTTGGCGGCGGACTTGCCGGTACGGGTGCCGGCGCTGCGGCGCCGGTCGCGCGCGGTCCGATCAAGATCACGCCCGACGATTACGATGCCTTCGAGCGCCTGCTCGGCGACGTTCAGACTGCGTGGTCGAATGAGGACAAGACGACGCTGGCACGCCTGACGACGCCTGAGATGGAGCAGTACTTCACGGCTGATCTCGCCGACAACGCAGCGAAGGGCCTGGTCAACAAGGTGACCGACGTCAAGCTGCTGCAAGGTGATCTGGCTGAAGCCTGGCACGAGGGCAGCGACGACTATGCGACCGTCGCGATGCGTTTCGCGCTGGTCGACAAGACGATCGAGCATGCCACGGGCCGCGTCGTCGAAGGCAGCGATCAGCCGACTGAGGCGACCGAGCTCTGGACGTTCGTGCGTCCGAAGAACGCCGACTGGATGCTGTCGGCGATCCAGCAGACGCACTGAGTCAAACGATCATCGCGAGTTTCGAACGGCGGCCCACGGGCCGCCGTTTTCTTTTTGGCCGTCATGGTGAGCGAAGCGCTGCGACACTCGTCATTGCATAGGCGTTCGAAGAACGGCGTCGCTTCGCTTCGCTTGCAATGACGAGAGCTGTTGACTTCGTCGCCCCTCGCCGTGTCTTCTTGCCTCGAAGAAGCGAACGGGAGGCGGCAGCATGGCTTATGAGCTCTATTACTGGCCGATGATCCAAGGGCGCGGCGAATTCGTCCGCCTGGCGCTCGCGGAGGCCGGCGCCAATTACGTCGATGTCGCCCGCCGCGGCAGGAACGGCGTTCCGAAGATGCAAAAGCTGATGGAGGGCCGGCGGTTGGCGACGCCACCCTTCGCACCGCCGTTTCTCAAGGACGGCAATCTCGTCGTCAGCCATGTCGCGAACATCCTGTTGTTTCTCGGTGATCGGCACGGCCTGGCGCCAAAGACGCAAGCGGGCAGGCTCACGCTCCACGGCTTGCAGCTCACCATCACCGACTTCGTTTCCGAAGTGCATGACACTCATCATCCGCTGGGGCCGACGCTGTACTACGAGGATCAGCGCGCAGCCGCCAAGCGCCGCACGGATGAGTTCTGGAAACTCCGCGTGCCGAAGTATCTCGGCTATTTCGAACGGCTCTTGAAGCGAAATGGTCCCTTCGTGACGGGCCGCAAGCTGACTTACGTCGACCTGTCGCTGTTTCAGCTGGTCGAAGGCCTGCGTTACGCCTTTCCGAAACGGATGAAGCGATTTGAGAAACGCATTCCGCTGCTTCTGGATCTGCGCGAGCGGGTGGCGGCACGCCCGCGGATCAAGACGTACCTCGCATCGGACAAGCGCATCGCTTTCAACGAGTACGGCATCTTCCGACGCTACAAGGGGCTTGATCGGTAACGTCATTGCGAGGCATAGCCGTTTTGCTCGCCTATGGCGACGAGGCAATCCAGTGCGGCATTTGCGACGACTTCAGACTGGATTGCTTCGCTTCGCTCGCAGTGACGGCACTAGCACTCACATATTCTTCCCGTCGAATGGCGTCATCTTGATCGTCGACAGATCGATACCGTCGATGGTAGCCACGTTGACCGCGATCACCCTTGTACCGTCCGGCTTCTGGCCACGGGCGAAAGTCTCCACGCCGCATTCGCTGCACATCTGGTGAGCGATGACGTGGCGATTGAACTTGTACTCCTTCAGTGAATCCTCGCCGGCGCAGAGCCTGAATCTCTGCGGCTCGACGAAAGTAATGTGCAGGCCCTTCTTGGTACAGATCGAGCAATTGCAGGCTGTCACCATGGCAAGGTCGCTGGTGCACTCATAGCGCACAAGGCCGCAATGGCAGCCGCCAGTGAAGGTTCGTTGGTCCGGCATGATGTCGTCTCCGAAGTGTTGTGCGTGGATCTATCCGTCGGCGCGCGCCGACGCTCAAGGAGCAGCGAGGCGTCACGCTTTATGACACCGGTATGGCGCTTTCGAAAATTATTCGCTGCCGAAGGAGCGTGACGCGGACGCATTGATGCGACGCAGCGGCGAATTGGCTTGACGACGCGCGCGGCTCGGCAATGATCGCGCGCAAAGCACAGCCAGGGAGGCGCGCCATGAACGCAACGCGTGTGGCCGATTTCGTACCTCACAACAATCCATGTGCCCAATGCGGCAAGCCGATCGCGACCCCGGTCTGGGTGGAACCCGGAAAGGGGTGTGTCACTTATGTCTGGGTGTGCTGCGCCTGCGACTATGAGTTTACCTCGACGGCGGTGTTCGCGGTCGAACGTGAACAGCATCCGCTTGCCGCCTGAACTGACGCTCCATGACACCTGGGGGCGTCGCTGAGCCGAGCGAGAAAGACGCCCGATGCCGTCGAACGTCAGCGAAGCCTGGCCCGAATTGCCTTATGCCGCCTGGAAGGAGACTGCAGCGACGCTGCAACTCTGGACGCAGATCGTGGGCAAGGTGCGGCTCGTGCTGACGCCGTGGCTCAACCATTCCTGGCATGTCACGCTCTATGTGACCGCGCGCGGCATGAGCACAGGTCCCATGCCGGTGGACGGCGGTGCATTGGAGATCGAGTTCGACTTCATCGATCACGTGCTGTGGTTCCGTCGCAGCGACGGCCGCTTCCGACAACTGGTATTGAAGCCAATGGCGGTCGCCGAGTTCTATACGGAAGCGATGGTCGCGCTTCGCGCTCTCGGCGTGGACGTTCGCATCAACGAGATGCCGAACGAGATCGCGGACGCGATACCTTTCCCCGACGATGCGTTGCACGCGAGCTACGATGCGGAAGCCGCTGTCCGCTTTCATCGCGTGCTTTTATCCACGCACGAGGTCTTCGCGCATTTTCGTTCCGGCTTCGTCGGCAAGGTCAGTCCGGTGCATTTCTTCTGGGGCAGCTTTGATCTCGCGGTCACGCGCTTTTCCGGCCGGCGCGCGCCACCGCATCCGGGCGGGGTGCCCAATCTGCCTGATGCGGTCGCGCGCGAGGCCTATTCGCATGAGGTCTCCAGCGCAGGTTTCTGGCCGGGCGGCGGTGCGCTCGACTATGCGGCCTTCTATTCCTACGCCTATCCGGCACCGCAGGGCTTCGCCGAGGCGAGGGTGCGGCCCGCGGAAGCCTTCTTCTCGAACGAGCTCGGCGAGTTTATTCTGCCCTACGATGCCGTGCGGACCGCGCGCGAGCCTGCGCAGGCGCTGATGGATTTTCTGCAGACGAGCTACGAGGCCGCCGCCGACCTTGGACGATGGGATCGCGCGGCGCTCGAGTGCCCGCTCGGCGAACCGGGTGAGGTGCGGCGGCTGTGATGGGTGGATGGGCCGCCACATTCCGATGAACCTTGCGAGACCTCCAAGCGTCAAAATCAGACGGTGATCGGGTGCACCCGCCGCGCCTCTCGCCGGTGTCACAGGAGGTTTCAGATGAACTGCCGCATCACGCTGTTGCCGATTGCCGCTGTTGCGGCCGCCATCGTTCTCACCTCCTTGCCCGCCGCCGCGGCCATGCCCGTCGCAGGTGCGATGAGGCTCAAAGCCGACAGCGATCTCATTCTGGTCGAGGCAAAAAGGAAAAAAACCGCGAAGAAAGGCGAGCTCGATCAGTCGGTCGAGAGCGGCACTGTGCCGAAGCGCTATCGCAGCTCGGTGCCGAAGCAGTATCATCACCTGATCCCGTTTGCGAAATAGGTCGAACGACGGTCATTGCTGTCCTCTGCTGACACTCGATTCATTCGTGTCGCTCCATGCCGCTGAGTGGCGGATGCGGAATTCCTGATCACCGCCTTCTGTCGAGATCACCGCCTTCTGTCGAGGATTCCGGCTCTGCCGGCCTCGAAATCACGGAGCGAGTGATCGGAATCCCGACACGAGCGTCTTGTTGGCCGCATTTGGAATGCCTGGCGCACCAAATAGGGCACCTTTGAACTCTTCAAAAGTACGAAAAACCTGCTTAGAAGAGCAAGAAGTTGACCTGTATCTACGGTGCCCTCCATGAATGCTCCTGTGACGCCCCCGAACGTCCCGCCCTACAAGCACACGCCGCTGTTCCCGCTCGGCAAGGACGAGACGCCTTATCGCAAGGTCTCGACCGACGGCGTGCGGACCGAAACCGTGCTGGGCAGGGAGATGCTGGCGGTCTCGCGCGAGGCCATGCGGGCATTGTCGGAGGCGGCCTTCGTCGACATCAATCACTACCTGCGGCCGGGACACCTGAAGCAGCTTCGCAACATCCTCGACGACAAGGAAGCATCCGATAACGACAAGTTCGTCGCCTTCGACTTCCTGAAGAATGCCAACATCGCCTCCGGCGGTGTGCTGCCCATGTGCCAGGACACCGGCACCGCGATCATCATGGGCAAGAAGGGCTGCAACGTCATCACCGAAGGCGATGATGAGGCGGCGCTCGCGGAAGGCGCACGCGATGCGTATCTGAAGCGCAACCTGCGCTATTCGCAGGTCGCCCCGCTGTCGATGTTCGAGGAGAAGAACACCCAGAACAACATGCCCGCGCAGTGCGAGATCTATGCGGAGGGCGAGGATGCCTACAAGTTCATGTTCATGGCCAAGGGGGGCGGCTCTGCCAACAAGAGCTTCCTGTTCCAGGCGACACCGTCGATCCTGACGCGTGACCGCATGCTCGCTTTCCTGAAGGAGAAGGTGCTGACACTCGGCACGGCCGCGTGCCCGCCGTACCACCTGGCGATCGTCATCGGCGGCACCTCCGCCGAGCTGACGATGAAGACGGTGAAGCTCGCATCTGCCCGCTATCTCGATGCGTTGCCGACGCAAGGCTCGGCTGATGGCCATGCGTTCCGCGATCTCGAGATGGAGCAGGAGATCCTGAAGATGACGCAATCGCTCGGCGTCGGCGCGCAGTTCGGCGGAAAATACTTCTGCCATGACGTGCGCGTGATCCGATTGCCGCGGCACGGGGCTTCTTTGCCGATCGGGCTTGGCGTCTCGTGCTCCGCCGACCGGCAAATCCTTGGCAAGATCACCAAGGACGGCGTGTATCTGGAGGAGCTGGAACATCACCCGGAGAAATACCTGCCGGAGGTGAAGGAGAGCTCGCTCGGCGGCGAGGTGGTCAAGATCGATCTCAACAAGCCGATGAAGGACATTCTGGCAACGCTGACGAAGCATCCGATCAAGACGCGCGTCTCGCTCACCGGCACGATGATCGTGGCGCGCGATGCGGCGCACGCCAAGCTGCGCGAGCGGCTGGACCGCGGCGAGGGGTTGCCCGACTATTTCAAGAACCACCCGATCTATTACGCCGGACCGGCCAAGACCCCGGAAGGCTACGCCTCTGGTGCGTTCGGCCCGACGACGGCAGGCCGAATGGATTCGTTCGTCGATCAGTTCCAGGCGGCGGGCGGCTCGATGGTGATGGTGGCGAAAGGCAACCGCGCGCCGGCGGTACGCGAGGCGTGCAAGAAGTATGGCGGTTTCTATCTCGGCTCGATCGGCGGCGCGGCCGCGAACCTCGCCGAGCACTGCATCAAGAAGGTCGAGACGGTGGAATATCCCGAACTCGGCATGGAGGCGATCTGGCGCATCGAGGTCGTGGACTTCCCGGCGTTCATCGTCGTCGACGACAAGGGCAACGACTTCTTCAAGGAGCTGAATTTGGGGTGACCCCGGATTGCGCTACGCTCCATCCGGGCTAAGGGATTTGAATTTGGGGTAGGGCACATGAAAGCCACGCAGACGGCTACGGACGAATTGAAGACAAACCGGGTTCGCCTGCGGCGTCGCCCCACCCGCGGCCACTATGACTACGAGACCGTGGCGTCGATTCTCGACGCGACGTTCCTCTGTCACATCGGCTTCACCGTCGACGACCAGCCGTTCGTGATTCCGACCTCGTTCGGTCGCGACGGACGGCGGCTGTATGTGCACGGATCGGCTGCCAGCCGGATGCTGAAACAGCTGAAAACATCGATCCCGCTCTGTCTGACGGTGACATTGCTCGATGGGCTGGTGCTGGCGCGCTCAGCCTTCAATCACTCCATGAATTATCGCTCGGTGGTCGTGCTGGGCTCCGCCTCTTTGGTCGAAGGTGACGAGAAGCTTACCGCGCTGAAAATTATGTCGGAGCATATTCTCAAGGGTCGTTGGGACGATGTCCGCCTGCCGAATGCGAAGGAGATGAAGGCAACGTCCGTGCTCGCCCTCGATATCGAAGAGGCGTCAGCAAAGATAAGGTCCGGACCTCCGCTTGACGATGATGAAGATCTCGATTTTCCCTGCTGGGCCGGCGTGCTGCCGATCGTTCAGACGACCGGACAGCCAGTGCCGGATCCAGGATCGAGATCAGAGACGCCGCTGCCCGATTATTTGATGCCCCCTAAAGGGTGACCAGCTTTTTGCCGTCATGCCCGCGAAGGCGGGCATCCAGCGTCCGCAGCGCCCGCGATTGAGTCTTTGACCTTCTGGAATACCGGGTCTGGCTTTCGCGGGGACGTCGAAAGCTTGATGTCGGGGTGCAAGCGCGCGAAATCCCGCGGTGTCGTGCTATTTCCGGCTGCATGATCGCCATGGGTCTGGATGGATATGCTCGAGGATGGGTCGCTGTTCGGCTGAACGGCGCAAAGCACGAACTCCTGTTCCTCAGGTCGATTGCCGAGCTTTCCGCGATCAGCTTCGATCGCGTAGGCGTCGACATGCCGATCGGCTTGCCGGAGCGCGGTGAGCGCGCGTGCGACCTGGAGGCGAGGGCGCTGCTTCGGCCACATGCGTCACGCGTGTTCACCGGCGCGCGGCGCGGACTGTGGGATCATCCGTCTCACGCCGAAGCCAATCGCATTCTGAAGCAACGCGGTGAGAAGGGCGTTTCGGTTCAACTCTGGAGCCTGGGGCCGAAAATCTGCGAAGTCGATGCGCTGCTGACACCGCGCCTGCAAGCGCGCATCCGCGAAGTGCACCCCGAGCTGGTGTTTTTGCGACTGAACGGCGGCAGGCCGCTACCGTCGAAGTCGACCAGAGAGGGACTTGCATTGCGCATGGGACTCTTACGGGCGGAAGGCCTTACGCAGGTCCGGCGCTGGATCGAAGTCGAGCGGCATAAGCGTTCGAAGGATGGCGTCGCTTCGTTAACTTATGGCAGCGGCGCCAAGGCCGATGACGTCCTCGACGCCTGCGCGGCAGCGATCGCCGCGCGCGATTTCGATTCGGGTCGCGTCCTGCCGCGCAGCGGCGCCGTCAAGGACGCGAAGCGGCTGAAGATGCAGATCTGGTATTGAGCCCGTAACCAATAGCCGGATGAGCGCAGCGACATCCGGGGAGAGTTGTCACAGAGTCAGTCCCGGATGTCGCTGCGCTCATCCGGGCTACGGACACGACGGGATGTCCTCACGCCCGCGTGCCTTTGAACGGGAAGTTGCCCAGGAAGCCGACGCCCATCTGGCCTTCCATGGCGTCGCCGTTCACCGTGCCGTTGAAGTCAAGCGTCAGCGGCATCGGCTTCTGGATCGAGATCTTCCACGAGACGGCGTTGCCGTCGACCTTGCCCTCGGCGATCTCGGCAGATCCCTCATCGCCGGCTTGCGTTCCGGTCAAGGTGTTGCCGGAACTCGTGAGTGTCAGCGTCGCCTTGCGCTCGCCCATCGGCGTGCTCAGCGTCATGTTCCAGTTTCCGTCAACTGACATCTGATCCTCATAAGGTTGAGTGAAGGGACGCCCTTCTCAAGGAACTCGTGGCCGAGATCGCAGCGTGCGTCAACCGGATCGCTTGCCGCGCGCCGCTTCACGGGTCCGGTCCGCCCGGGCATTCCCGGCCGATGCGCGTCCACCGGCGGAATTGTTGCACGCAGGCATTGAAAGCCCTTGCGCGGTCAGCGAATTCGTCCAGTATATGAGTGATCCTCAGTTTTTGAACTCGCTTTCAACGCGCGCTTGCGCAATCCCGTCGCCAACGGCTCAAGGCTCTGAAACGATGAGAAAATCGCCGACCCAGGCGCGCGCGACCCAGACTGTCGATGCGATCCTCGAGGCCGCCACTCAGATTCTGCAAAGCGACGGCGAGGAACGGCTGACCACGAACCGCATCGCCGAGCGCGCCGGCGTCAGCATCGGCAGTCTTTATCAATACTTCGCCGACAAGGAGGCGATCGTCGAAGCGATCGCCGAGCGCGAGCGCAGCAAGATTGTCGCCACCATCGTCAAGTCGCTCAGCGAGGTGGAGGCGGCGGACTCGGAGAGCGCGGTGCGCGAAGTGGTGCGTACTTTGGTGGGCGCTTTCGCCAGGCGACGGCGTGCACGCCGCATTGTTGTCATGATGATGCTGCGACGCTGGCAGAATGCGCCGGACAAGGGCGCCGATGAAGTGGCGCAGTTCCTCGTCAGCGCGGCCGCACGCGGCAAAAGCGCGAACGCGCGGGTGATGACGCCCGTCGCAGCGTTCGTGCTGACGCGAGCGATGGTCGGCGCGATCCGCGCGGCGGTGCTGGAGAACTCACCCTACCTCGAGAGCCAGGAGTTCGAGGACGAACTTGTGCGGCTGGCGATACTCTTCGAGAAGAACTAGCTGCGTAAGAGCCACCCAATGATGACCGCGATCACCTCGCGCCAACCCAGTTGCCGTGAAAGCCGTCCGGCACGCGGTGGCCGAGATGCACCAGCGCGACCGGACCGCTTGCGATGTCAGTGGCGTTGAACACCGCAAGGTCGCTCACGTTCTCGCGGGCGCGCCAAACCACCGCGAGCAACCAGCCTTCGCCTTCGGCGGCGTCGCCTGGGCGTGCAACAAATACCGGTTCGGAGATCGTGTCGCCGTCGGGCAGCACGTACTGCGCAAGCCGCGCGCGCGACCTTGCATCGACGTGCACCAGGCCCGAGAGCCCGCCGACGAACGGCCGATTTGGATTGGCGCAGGCGTACCAGCCGTGCGCGTTGGTGAAGCCGGCGCGGCGGTCGTCGATGCGTGGAAATTCACCGGTGACGTCGTCGAGGTAGTCGCGGGTGAAGCGGTCGGTGTTGCCGGACAGGTCGAACGTCCAACGACACAGTCGGGCGCGTGATTTTTCCGGATCGGTGCGGCGGCCGTCGGGATGCGGGAACAAGGGCGCTTCCTCGAACTGCATGACATCGGCAACGATGCGGTTGCCGTCTTCCCACGCGTTCATCACGTGGAAGACGTAGCAGGCTTCGCCGCGGAACCAGGTGATGTCCTTGGCGCTACCGCCGCGCTTCATCAGGCCCACATACGAGCCCTTGTCCGGCTCCCACGCGTAGGGAGGCTTGCCGCTCATCGCCCGGTTCATGCTGCCGGTCAGTGGCAGGATCGGAAACAACAGGTGATTCTCGGTGACGATGAAGTCGTGCACCATGCTGGCGAAGGGCGTCTCGAACCGGTCGAAGCGCGTCACCACGCCGCTCGCGTCGACAGAGCCAAACGACATCGCCGCAGTGAGCGGACCCGCTGCGTTGTAGCCGAAGAAGATCATTTCGCCGGTTACAGGATCGACCTTCGGATGCGCGGTGAAGGGACCGGCGATGGATTGGTCGTAGTCCACGTAGCCACGCGTCTTCAGCGTGCCGGGCTCGATCTCGGTCGGCAGATGACCTTCCTCCAGCGCGAGCAGGCGGCCCGCGTGGAAAACGATATTGGTGTTGGCGACGCCGCCGTCGTTGATCGTGGACGTCGGCGCATCAGGCAGCTTGCGACCGAAGCCGCCGAACAACGCGCGGCCCGCGTCGTGTTCGGCAAGCCACTTCGGCGTGCGAACCCAACGGTTGCGGTAGCTGGCGCGGCCGTTCTCCAGGTGAAAGGCGTGCAGCATGCCGTCACCGACAAACCAGTGTGCGCCTGGCGCTTCGAACTGCGGATTGGGCCCGTTGCGATAGAGCGTGCCGTTGAGCTCGCGCGGCAACTCGCCGGCGACTTTCAAAAACGGCGCGTCACATTCGAAAGGAATGGGCGCAAGGTTGCTGCGGCTGACCGTGGCGTCGCTCTCGTGCGGCATTGGACCCTTCCATCTTATCTTTACAACGTAAAGATAAGGCTAGGCCTGCCCTCCGGAGCCGTCAAGCCAAATGTTGACACTGTCAAAACCGGCGGACATAACTGCGCGATGACGGTCAAGCACTTGGAAAAGCGAGCAAAAAAGCCAGCGGGCGGCGTCCGCAAGCGCGAGGCCCGACCAGTCGTCGCAGCCGCAGCTCCCTATCATCATGGTTCACTGCACGAAGCATTGCTGAAGGCGGCGGAAACCATTCTCGAACGCGACGGCTTGCCGGGGCTGACGCTGCGCGCCGCGGCGCGCGAGGCGGGCGTCTCGCATGCGGCGCCGACGCATCATTTCGGCGACATGAGCGGTCTTTTGAGCGAGCTTGCCGCATCCGGCTTTCGAACGTTTGCCGCAGCGCTCAAGGCGGCCGCCGCAACCAA
>NZ_JAVIFX010000055.1 GCF_031157255.1 Bradyrhizobium sp. LHD-71
ACCGTCGAGGACACTTGGCGCCATATCGGCAACCTCGGCGAGGCGATCCAGCCTCGCGAATGCGCCAACTACTTCGCCAACGCCGGTTACGCTTCAGTCAAAATGTGAAATGCTCTAGTCGCAGTGTGTTGCTGCCGCTATTGCAGGTCGGTCACAGTCGGGGGCTGTCGGCAAGGCGAGAAAAAGGCACCCGGTCGTACGGCGAGTGTGAAGTTTTTCGTATTATACGTCAAAGACTTAGCGCACATAGCCAAGCGGCCGAATACCGCGACAAATCGAGCAGGATTGTTAGCCTAACCCATCTGGCCTAATCTTCGCGCGTGCAGGTCACGGTGCCTGCTCGTGCAGTCAATTTGAAAGTCCCGCCCTCCAGTGTCGCGGTTCAGAAATTCGCTCCATCATTTGCTGCGCGTCCGAGGAGCGAATTTCTGAACCATGAATGACAATAAAAACTTTGCTAGTGTCCTGATCGAATCCGAAGCTCGCTCGAAGGGTGCTGCGAAGTCTGGCGAACTTCGGATTCGAGACACTAGCGCAACAAGAAGAAAACAAGTCGATGAACGAAACTGTCACGCATACACACGACTTCCGCCTCGTGAGTTATCCGGTCCGCGTCTACAGCGGCAAGGATGCGCTTGAGAACCTGCCGTCGGAGCTGGGACGCAACCGCGCCAAGCGCGCATTCATCATTTGCGGACGTTCGGTGTCGCGCAACACGCCGCTGGTCGCGCGCGTGCGCGATCTGCTCGGCGAAAATTTTGCCGGCATGTATGACGAGATCGGCAAGGACACGCCCTATGAGAACGTGATCGCGGCGCGCGACAAGGCGCGTGAGGCCGGCGCCGATCTCCTGATCGCGATCGGCGCAGGCAGCGTGATTCAAGGGACGCGCATCGTCGCCATCCTGCTTGCCGAGAAGGAGCCGGTCGAAAAGCTCATCACGCAATATCCGCCCGGCATGCCGGCGATCAGTCCGAGATTGATGGCGCCGAAGCTGCCAATCATCAACATCCTGACTGCGGGTTCGTCGGCGCAGAATCGCGCTGGCTCGCCGATGAAGAAGCAGGGCCACGCAGGCCGGATGGAATTCTTCGATCCGAAAACGCGCCCCGTGGCGCTGTTCTGGGATCAGGACGCGCTGCTGACTGCGCCGGTCTCGATGGTTTGCGCCTCGGGCGGCGCGATCTACTGGCGAGCCATCATGAACATGGGTTATACGCACGCGACGCCGCTTGCAGATCTCGCCCGTCGTCAGGTGTTCGAGATCGTTAGCGGTGCGCTGCCGCGACTGAAAGATCCGCGCGACGCCGCGGCCCGCACCGACCTGTGCATCGCGACGTTCCTGCAAAACAGGGAAGTCGACGATGGCGGCGGATCCGTACGTCACTGGGTGAGCAGGGTCGTCTATGCGTTTGCCGCGAGCCTGTTCAATCTGCACGAGCACGTGTCACAGGGCGCGGCGCATTGTGCGATGACGCCGGCGGTGATGCGGCGGTTGGGCTCGCGCGATCCGGCGGAGATGTGCGCGATCGCCAGTGCGCTCGGTGTCTGGAAGAAGGGAGATCCGGTGGCGGAAGCACCATTTCGCGCCGCGGACGAACTGGAGAAGGTATTTGCCTCGATCGGCATGCCCGTGAACCTGTCCCAACTCGATGTTCCGCGGGCAAGCGCCGAGAATATCCTCAACGCCTCGCTGAAGAACTTCAATGCCGATCCCAAGCAGGAATTCGTCAAGGAGAAGGAATTGCTGCGCGAGGTGCTGGACGCTACCTGGTAGCGCGCAGTCGCCTTCCATGGCGGTGCGCGCAGGCGAATACCGTTGACAATACAATGCGTTGGTGATCGCATCGAGGAACAGAACAAAAACAAGGGCGGGCCAACCGCCACCACATCATCCGGAGGATTTGCGTCATGAGGCGTCGCGACTTTCTAAAAGCCGCTGTGGCAGCCGCAGCCGGCGGCTTGTCGGCATCCATTGCTTCGGTATCCGCGGCTTCGGCGCAGGCGACGGCCTGGCCGAACAAGCCGGTCAAGCTGATCCTTCCCTACGCGCCGGGCGGCGCCACCGACCTGATCGGTCGGCCCTGGGCCGACAAGCTGAGCCAAGCGTTCGGCCACCCCTTTATCATCGAGAATCGTGGCGGGGCGGGCGGTATGATCGGCACCGAGGCCGTGTCGAAGGCGCCTGCCGATGGCTACACCTTCTTGCTGACGCCGTCGGCGCCGCTGAACATCCTGCCGACCTTGCGGCAGGTGCCTTACGATCCGCTCACAAGTTTCACGCCGGTGGCCCGGGTCGGCGATCTGATCTCGGGCTTCGTCATTCATCCGTCGGTCGGCGTGAAGACGTTTGCGGAGATGCTCGATTACGCGAAGAAGAATCCCGGCAAGCTCACCTTCGGTTCGGCCGGCCTCGGCACCTCGACCCACATGCGTGTGGAGATGCTGAATTATCGCGCCAAGGTCGAGATCCTGCACGTGCCGTATCGTGGCAGCGCTGATGCGCTGAACGATCTTCTGGCCGGCAGTATTCATATGATGAACGAGATCAATCCGCTGCCGCACGTTCGTGCAGGCAAGCTGACCCTGCTCAATCTCAACGCATCGAAACGCTCGTCGGAATGGCCCGGCATCCCGACGCTGACAGAGCTCGGCTATCCGAATTCGGACGTTCCGAGCTGGTATTCGATCCAGGCGCCGGCGGGCACGCCGACGGATATCATTCAGGCGTTCAACACCAAGGTCATCGAGATCGGCAAGACAGCGGACATGCAGGCGACGATGACCAAGCTCAGCGTCGACCTGCCGTTCCAGACGCCGGCACAGATGGTCGAATTCCTGAAGAATGACATCAAGGCCAACCAGGAGGTCATCAAGGCGGCGAATATCAAGCTGGAGTGATCCGGCGGGCCGCGGGCACGGATAAGACCCAATGACCGGGCAAGATGACAAGGGAGATGAAGTCGGAATGAAGCGTCGTGAATTCCTGAGCCTGGCCGGTGCGGCCGCGCTCAGTGGTGTGGCTGCGCCCTATGTGTCGGCGCAGGAGGCGTCCTGGCCGAACAAGCCAGTCAAGATCGTCGTTCCCTATGCGCCTGGAGGGGCGAGCGACATGATCGCCCGACCCTGGGCCGACAAGCTCGCCCAGGCATTCGGCCAGCCCTTTGTCATCGATAATCGCGGCGGCGCAGGCGGCATGATCGGGACCGAGGCGGCGGCCAAGTCGGCGCCGGACGGCTATACGCTGCTGATGACGCCGAACGGGCCGCTGACGATCATTCCGAGCCTTCGTCAGGCGCCGTATGACGCGACCAGTGACCTGGTGCCTGTGGGGCGAATCGGCGATCTCGTCTGCGGCTTCGTCATTCACCCGTCTGTCGGCCCGAAGACGTTCGCCGAGATGATCGAGTACGCGAAGAAGAATCCGGGCAAGCTCAACTACGGTTCAGCGGGTCTTGCGACCGGCACGCACATGCGGCTCGAGATGCTGAAGCACAAGACCGGCATCGACATCACCCACGTGCCTTATCGCGGCAGCGCCGATGCGCTGAACGATCTGTTGCCCGGCAACATCCAGATGATGAACGAGATCAACGTGCTGCCGCATGTGAAGGCCGGCAAGCTGATCTTGCTCAACATCAACAATCCAAGACGCTCGGTGGAGTTCCCTAACGCGCCGACGCTGACCGAACTTGGTGTTGCCGGCGCCGACGAGCCGATCTGGTATTGCAGCTTCGCGCCCAAGGGAACGCCGAAGGGCATTATCGACAAGCTGAATGCCAAGATGCGCGAGATCGCTGCGACCGACGAAATGAAGCAGCGGATGCGCGAAGTCTCAGCCGACGTGCCGCTGCAGACGCCGGAAGAGATCGCCGCGTTCATGAAGAACGACTTTGCAACGAACGCCGAGCTGATCAAGGTGGCCAAGGTGAAGCTCGAATAGGCGCGAGCGACCGCTGGCCGCGGCGGTAGCGCGGGTGGAGAATTCATAAGAAATTCCATTGGGAGGCTGAGCATGAAGCGTCGCGATTTCCTGAAGCTGTCGGGAGCCGCTGCGATCGGGAGCTTTTCCATCGCACGGGCCTCGGCGCAGGCGACCGCCTGGCCGAACAAGCCGGTGAAGCTGATCCTGCCCTATGCGCCCGGCGGGGCGACCGACCTGATCGGGCGGCCCTGGGCGGACAAGCTCAGCCAGGCATTCGGCCAGCCTTTCGTCATCGATAATCGTGGCGGCGCGGGCGGCATGATCGGCACCGAAGCGGCGGCGAAATCGGCGCCGGACGGCTACACTTTCCTGCTGACCCCGAACGGTCCTTTGACGGTGCTGTCGGGCTTGCGTCAGTTGCCTTATGATCCGCAAAAGGACTTCGCGCCGGTGGGACGCGTCGGCGACCTGGTCTGCGGATTTGTCATTCACCCGACGACCGGCATTAAGACCTTCAAGGAGATGGTGGACTACGCAAAGAAGAATCCCGGCAAGTTGAACTACGGATCGGCCGGGCTCGGCAGTTCGGCGCACATGCGTATCGAAATGTTGAAGTACAAGGCAGGCATCGACATTACTCATGTGCCCTATCGTGGCAGTGCCGACGCGCTGAACGACCTTCTGCCCGGGAATGTGCAGATGATGAATGAGATCAACGTGCTGCCGCATGTGAAGGCCGGCAAGCTGACGCTGCTCAATATCAACTATCCGACCCGCTCGCCGGATTTTCCCGATACGCCGACGTTGACCGAGGTCGGCCTGCCGAATGCCGATGTTCCAATCTGGTACTCGATCCATGCGCCCGCCGGGACACCAAAGGATGTCATCGAGAAATTCAACGCCAGGATCGTCGAAATTGCCGGCACTGACGACATGAAGGCACGGATGCGTGAGATCAGCGTCAACGTGCCGCTGCAGACGACCGCGGAAATGGCGGCATTTCTCAGGACTGACCTCGCCGCGAACGGAGAGGTGATCAAGGCGGCGAATGTGAAGCTGGAGTGACGGCCCGGCCCAGTCTAGAAGGCAATTCGCACAAGGCGCAGATCGCATCTGCGCCTTGTGCACGACTTGTCGATGCAAGCCGCTTCCACTAAGCCGCTCGAACGCAAAACTGCAGGACTCCGATGGATACCGTTTACCGGCTCGAAGGCTCGCACGTCGTCACCGGACCCATGGCCGGTGGACCGTGGGATCCGAAGATGCAGCACGGTTCGGCCCCGTCGGCGCTGATCGTCGCCGTGGCGGAAACAGTGCCGACGGCGGTACCGATGCGGGTCGCGCGGCTGACGGTCGATTTGATGCGTCCGATACCGGTCGCGCCGCTTCAGATCAAGACAGAGGTGCTCCGCGAGGGACGGAAGATCCAGCTCTGCAGCATCGATTTGATTGCCGATGGCAAGCTGGCCGTACGCGGAACCGTGCTGAAGATCCGGCGCGAGCCCTATGAGCTGCCCGGTAATGTCAGCGACGAGCCGGTCGCGTTGCCGCCGGCCGCCAGCGGGCATCTGGCCAAAGGAAAAATCACCGACAATCCGTTTATGGCCTGTCTCACCATGCGCGTGGTCAAGGGCGGCTTCAACGAGCCGGGCCCCGGAGCGGTCTGGTTTCGCGTCGAACGGTCGATCATCGACGGTCGGTCGAATTCTGCGGCGATGCGAGCCGCGATTGCTGCGGACTTCTGCAACGGCGCCTCGTCGGTGCTCGATTTCCGCTCATGGACCTTTATCAACGGCGATCTTTCGGTCAGCCTTGCGCGCGATCCGGTGGGGGACTGGATTTTGCTTGATGCCGAGACATGGCTCGGCCCCGATGGCAGCGGGATCGCGTGCGCCAGACTAGGCGACGCACAAGGATATTTCGGCCGCGCCGCACAAAGCATCCTGATTGAACCGCGGGGGCGCTGAGTTTTTCGCACCAAGTGCGACCTCACTGCAATCCGCGGTCGGCAAAAAAGCAGGCATTCGCCTCTTGAAAAACGCGGCCGCGCGCGGCAAATCAACTCCCAAGATTTCCCCCGAGAGGTATTGACCGAAGATGGGCTTCAAGGACCCAAAGCTTGACGACCGCCAGCGCGCGGCCATGGAAGCCAGGAAGGCGCTGCTGGAGAAGTTTAAGGCGAAGCCGGGCCCGGGCGATCCTGAATACGAGGCGCGCAAGAAGGAGCGGGAGGCGATCCTCGCCGCACGTGCCGAGCGCGAGGCCGCCAAGCAGGCCGAACTGGCGGAGAAGGAGCGGTTGGCCGAGCTCGAGCGGCAAGAGGCTGCGCGACGTTTGCAGGAAGAGCTCGACCGCAAGGATCGTGAGCGCACCGAACGCGAAGAGCGCGAAAAGGAAGAAGAAGCGCAGAAGAAGGCCGAGCGCGACGCCAAGTACGCCGCCCGCAAGGCCCGAGCCAAGAAGCGCTAGAGCCTGTATTTGAGCCGCGGCAGGAAGCGGCCTGGAATGCTGCCTGACGGCGTGACGCCGTCGTCGATTGCCCCCATCCGCCGGTAGAACCCGGCCGCGCCCGGATCCGCTTCGATACGCAACCATTTCGCGCCGTTTTGCCGCGCGGTGTGGGCTGCCCAATCGAACAGCCTGCGACCTGCGCCGTTACGCATCGTCGAGGGCGCAATGAACAGCTTAGTCAAATCGGCCTCGTCGCCCTCGATAGCGACTTGGACGACGCCGGCAATTTCGTCACCTTCGACCGCCACTTGCACGGAAGATGTCGCGCAGTCGGCCGGTGTCAGCGTCAGCTCGGCCGCGCATGCCAGCATGAATGCCTCGTCATAGCCCCAAACGGCCTTCGAGCGCAGGCAAAGTTCCGTCAATAGCGCGGCTTCATCAGGGCGGGCAGGGCGCAGATGCATGATCTCAGACTAACAGGTCGAGGTGCACTGGGCAGGTGTCTTGGCGTGCAAAGGCAGGCGCGAATGTCCTTGACGGACTGAATGATGATCATCATGCTAACGGCCAACAACAATGAAGGGAAACCCCATGGCCGCCGATCGACGCGCGACCGCCGCTATTATCGGCGCCGGTGATTTCATCGGCGGGGCGATCGCAAAGAAATTCGCCGCGGAAGGCTTCACCGTCTTCGCCGGACGCCGCAACGGCGACAAGCTCGCCCCGCTCGTCGCCGAGATCGAGGCCGCCGGTGGAAAAGCGATAGGACGGGCCCTAGACGGACGCAAGGAAGACGAGGTCATGGCGTTCTTGAGGGATGCCGACGCTCATGCCCCGCTTGAGGTCTGCATCTTCAACGTCGGTGCCAACGTCAATTTCCCCTTCACCGAAACCACCGAGCGCGTGTTCCGAAAAGTCTGGGAGATGGCCTGCTACGGCGGCTTTCTTGCTGGTCGCGAAGCGGCGCGGCTGATGCTGCCGCGCGGGAAGGGCGCGATCTTCTTCACCGGTGCGACTGCCAGCCTGCGCGGAGGCGTCGGCTATGCGGCGTTCGCCAGCGCGAAATTCGGCTTGCGCGCGCTGGCGCAGAGCGCCGCTCGCGAGCTTGGGCCGAAGAATATCCACGTCGCGCACCTGATCATCGATGCCGGCGTGGATACTGCCTTCGTGCGCGAGCGCATCAAGGCGCGCGAAGGCGAAAAGGCGCTGGAGAAGCTGCCGCCGGACCGGCTGATGCGGCCCGAAGCGATCGCCGACGCGTATTGGCAGCTTTATCAGCAGCCGCGCGACGCCTGGAGCTTCGAGCACGAGATCCGCCCCTTCGGCGAAAAATGGTGAGGTGAAGCCATGTCCAAGGTCGAGTTTCACTTTGATTTCGGTTCGCCGAACGCTTACCTCGCCCACCTCGTTATTCCCGACATCGAAAAGCGCACGGGCGTCAAATTTGAGTATGTGCCCGTCCTGCTCGGCGGCGTCTTCAAGGCGACGAACAACCGCTCACCCGCTGAAACCACGGCCGGCGTGAAGAACAAGGGGGAATACGGCAAGCTGGAGATGCAGCGCTTCATCAAGAAGCACGGCATCAGGAACTTCGCGTTCAACCCGAACTTTCCGGTCAATACGCTGATGCTGATGCGCGGTGCAGTCGCGGCCGAACAGCTCGGGATCTTCTCACGTTACATCGACCAGATGTATCGCTTCATGTGGGCCGAACCGCGCAAGATGGACGATCCGGCCGTCGTCACGGCGACGTGGAAGGAATGTGATTTCGACGCCGACAGGCTGACGGCGCTGATCCAGGATCAGGCGGTGAAAGACAAGCTCCTCGCCAACACGCAGAAATCGGTCGAGCGCGGCTGCTTTGGCTCGCCGACCTTCTTCGTCGGCGACGAGATCTTCTTTGGCAAGGATCGCCTGCGCGATGTAGAAGAGATGATTGTCGAAACCAAAGCGGCGTGAGCGGAGTGCGATCCGCGGGAAAATGCGCCGGAAGCAAAGATCGCAATGCCGCCCGGCGATTATCCAATTCCCTTTGCAGATGCTGGCTCTTATCCCGTTCGCGCGGGAAATCTGGTGCATCCGCTGATCGACGGCGAGCCGGCATTCCGCCGCATCTGCAAGGCGGTTGAAACCGCACAGCACAGCGTCTGGCTGACGGTCGCATGGATCTGGGATGCGTTTCGCATGCCCGATGGCCGTGGATCGTTGTTCGACGTGCTCGATGCGGCCGCCGGGCGCGGCGTCGACGTGCGGGTGATTTTCTACCGGCACACAGTGGAAGGACCGTTTCCCCGCCATATGGTGTTTCAGGGAACGCCCGAGCAGCGCCTGTGGCTGGAGAGCCGCGGCTCGCGCTTGCGCGTGCGCTGGGATTCGACGCCGGTATGGTCGTTCCATCATCAAAAGAGCTGGATCGTCGATGCCGGCTACGACTCAGAGGTTGCCTTCGTCGGCGGGATGAACCTGAAACCGTCGGCCGTGTCGACGCGTGGCCATGTCTGCCTTGACGGTAAGTCTCAAGATCATGACGCCTATGCGGAGATCGCCGGTCCCTGCGCCACCGACGTCCATCATAACTTCGTCCAGCGCTGGAACGAGGCCAGCGAGCGGCACAAGGACGACGGGCTGTTCGGCCACCTGCACACTGATACGCTGCCGCTGCCGTCGCGGTTGTCGTCGCCACGTGGTGCCGTTACGGCTCAGATCCAGCGTACGATCCCCAATGGATGTTACGCGGATGGTCTTTGGGCGTTGCGTGACGGGCCGTTCGATATCGCAGGCGGCGAATTCTCGGTTGAGGACCAATACGCACGCGCCATCGACGCCGCACGGCACGCGATCTACATCGAAAACCAGGCCTTCAGTTCGCCGGCGATGATCGCTCGGTTGAAGCGGGCCTTGCAGCGCGGCGTGCAGGTCGCTGCAGTCGTGCCCGCGCAGGGCGAGCATCACATGCGGCAGTTTCGGGAACGACCGGAGCACCAGCCGACCTTCGATCTGATCGCGGCCTGCGGCACGCATAAGAATTTCACACTTGCGGGTCTTGCCGGTCTGATGCCGGACGGATCACGTTGCGATGTTTACGTCCACGGCAAGCTGATGCTGGTCGATGATATCTTCGCGACGATAGGTTCGACGAATTTTGCCGATCGCTCGTTCCGTAGCCAGACCGAGTTGAATATCAGCTTCCAGAACGCGGCGGCGGTCAAGGCGCTGCGCTGCGATCTGTTCGAAGAGCACCTTGCGCACGACACCTCGCAGCTCGGCGCCGCCGATGCGTTACGCCTGTTCGCTGCGACCGCGGATGCCAACGCCAGACGCCGAGCCGCGGGCGATGTTGCCTGGCAGGGGCTCGCTTTCAAGCTCAATCCCGCGACCTATGCGAGTTGAGGTCGCCGCCGGTGTCCGTGCGTTGCCGTCATAGCTGACCGGCCTAGACGACCTTTGCCAGGATCGTGTTCATGTCGGCCTGCGAGAAGGCGCGCAGTGTCTGTGTTCGCACATTGCCGCTCTTGCCAAGGGCCAGTCCGAGGGCGGTCATCGTCATCTCGTCGGGAGCGTCGGCGATCGCAACAACATCGTACTGACCAAGCGTCCAGTAGATGTCCTTGACGGTGGCGCCGGAATCCTTGGCGAGATCCTTGAAGGCTTCGGCGCGCTTGATCGTGTCCTTGACGTTGCGTATCCCCTGGTCGGTGAAACTTGCGAGCATGATATAGGTCGCCATGGTGCACCTCCTTTTGGAGACTTCCCACGGAGGAGCCTAGTCTCGCGACCGGCGCGGAGCCAATCACTTTGCCGATCACGCGACGTTCGGTAGCGCCGCCAAGATGAGGACCTTGACTAGGCGTGGTCACCAGGGCGCATCGCCTCTGTTGCGCTGCAAAGACGGGATGTCTGCATCGTTTTTTGCCGAACTATGAAGGGCTCCTTTCATTGACCGACCGGCCTGCCAGCCCCATCATAGTGATGGATCCAGCATGTTTGTCGGCTGCTGCGGCACCATCAAAGCTGCGGCCGGCGCAGGTCGCACTGACGAGGCAGAGAAACGGAGAGCAACAATGTCGGTCGAGTTCATCGGCTTCATCGGCAACAACAACTCGTCCGAGACCACGCCGCGTTCGGGCCCGCTGCTCGACGTCACCCACATCGAGACGCTTGCGAAGGCGCATGAGTATGCCGGCTTCGACCGCGCGCTGCTGGCGTTCCATGCAACGCTGCCCGACTGTCTGCAGGTCGGGCAACATGTCGCCTACGCGACTGAGCGGCTGAACGTGTTCATCGCGCAACGGCCGGGTTTCACCGCGCCTACTCTGTTTGCCCGGCAGTTCGCGACGCTGGATCACCTGACCAGGGGGCGCATCTCGCTGAACGTCATCACCGGCGGCGACTCGACCGAGCTTGCGCAGGATGGCAACACAATCGACGACAAGGACGAGCGCTACGTCCGCACGCGCGAATTCCTCGACGTCGTGCGCGCTGAATGGACCAGCGAGAAGCCGTTCGACTACAACGGCAAGTACTATCAGGTGAAGGGCGGCTTCTCGCAGATCAAGCCGTATCAGCGCAACGGGATCCCGGTGTTCATTGCCGGTGCATCCGATGCGGCGATCGAGGTGGCTGGCCACCATGCGGACGTGTTTGCGCTCTGGGGCGAAACCTACGACGAAGTACGCAACATCATCGCACGGGTGAAAGCCGCCTGCGCCAAGCAGGGTCGCCCTGCGCCGCGCTTCAGCCTCTCGTTCCGGCCGATCCTCGCCGACACCGAAGAGAAGGCCTGGGCAAAGGCGGAAGCCCTGCTCGAACGGGCGAAGGCGGTACAAAATAAGACCGGATTTGCACGCAAGGCAGGCGGCCCTGCCAATGAAGGTTCGAAGCGACTGCTGGCACTCGCGGCCAAGGGCGAGCGGCTCGACAAGCGGCTGTGGACCGGCATGGCAGCGCTCACCGATGCACGCGGCAACTCGACATCACTGGTCGGTACGCCGCAGCAGGTCGCAGAGTCGCTGCTCGAATATTACGACCTCGGCGTGGACATCTTCTTGATCCGCGGCTTCGACCCGCTCATCGACTGCATCGAGTATGGTCGCGAGCTGATGCCGCTGGTGCGCAAGCTGGTCGCTGAACGCGACAAGACCCGCGGCGTTGCAGCGGAGTAGGGAATAGCGAAGAACTGTAGCCCGGGTGAGCGCAGCGACACCCGGGTCCAAGCCTGCGGCAAGTATCCCCGGATGTCGCTTTCGCTCATCCGGGCTACAGGCCGTTTACAACGACGCTTACGGCGCAATATCGTAATGGTTGGCGACGATCATTTCGGAGGCAAGGCTTCTGTATAGCGCGTTGGCCGCTTCGTCTTCCTCGCCGATGTCGGCCTGCACGAACATGACCCAGGCGCCGCATTCGCGAGCGATCCCGCCAAGGCGGCGGATCAGCGCGGTCGCCACGCCCTTTCGCCGATGGTCGGCGTGAACGGCGAGATCGTAGATATAGATCTCGCTTCGCTCCTGCTCGAACTTCTTCAGTTCATAGGCCGCAAGACCGCCGATGACCATGCCGTCCGGATTGAGCGCCACCACGGCGGAGAAGGTCTCGTCGCGCAGTCGCGCGACTAGATATCCATCGCTCGGCGGCGCCCCCTGAAAAGTGCCGGGCTCGCCGAAGACCTCGCCGAACAATCGCAGCAGGTCCTTCATCTGGTCGAGATCGCCGACATCAAGCCGCTTTGTCGTGAAGCTCATGGCGCGGCGTCCTTCAGGCTCACCCGGAACCAGTCCTCACCAGGATGCGCCGGCTTTCATGCAGGCAGCGCCGGCGGGATTGGCCGTCCAGAGCTCGAACCCGTCCGCTGTCGGCTGCGCATTGAGGGTAAGGGGACCGTCGAACAGTGGATTGACGCCGCGATGGATGAAGCTTTTCGGAGGCACGCCGCCGCGAAGCTCGATTGCGTATTCGAGCAGGAGCGCCGCCTGCAGCGGTCCGTGCACGACGAGACCCGGATAGCCTTCGACGCCTGTCACATAGGGACGGTCATAATGGATGCGATGGCCATTGAAGGTCAGCGCTGAATAGCGAAACAGCAGCACGGGATCGGCGGTCAGCGGCTTCGAATGTGGCGCCTTGGGCGCCGTCGGGGGCGGAGAAGGCGGCTTGCCGTCGGCCGGCGGCGGATCGCGATAGACGATGTTCTGTGTTTCCGTCAGCGCCACGCCGCGTGGTGTCGCGTAGGTATGATCGACGGTAACGAAGCAGAGGGAACCGGTGCTTCCGGTCTTCAGTTCCACGTTGGAGATTTTGGACTGACGGGTAACAGCATCGCCGACACGCAGCACGTCAGTGAACACTGTCTGGCCGCCGGCCCACATCCGGCGTGGCAACGGTACCGGCGGCAGGAAGCCGCCGCGGGCAGGATGCCCGTCGGGGCCGATCTCGGCCGCGGCGACGATTGGCAGCATGTAGCACCAATGCATCGTCAGAGGCGCCGGGTCGCCGGTCTTCGGCTCTCCAGGATCAAGGAAAAGCGTCGCGCGCAGGCCCTGCACCATCCGCGCCGTAACGACGTCGGCGGCTTCTTCGACCTTGCCGATCCACTTGCGCAAGTGATCGAGATCGAGTTTCGCGGTTTCGCTCATGTCTTGCTGCCTGCCTTCTTGAGGATGGATTCGGTGTCCGAACCGACCGCCGGTACGCCGCCGTAGCTGCGCTTTTCGCCGACGACGATCGGCGCCGGCGCGGGCATGGCGACCCGGCCGCCGGGCGTGTCGACCTCGATACGCCGCAGATGCGGGTGCGACGCCAGGTCGTGCGCCGTGTTGACCTCGCCATAGGCGATGTCTGCCTTGTCCAGCCGCGCGATCAGTTCGTCGCGCGTCAAAGATCCGAACAGGTCGCTGACGGCTTTGTCCGTTGCCGCACGGTTCGTCACGCGCGCGACCATGCTGTCAAAGCGCGGATCTTCCGGCAGCTTCGGCATCTCCATGACGATCGCGCAGAAGACCTTCCACTCCCGCTCGCTCTGGATGGAGATCAGGATGTCCTTGCCGTCTTTCGATCGGAACGCGCCGTAAGGGGCGATGGAGGGATGCGAAAGGCCCATGCGCGGCGGCGGCTTGCCAGCTTCGGTATTCATGAGCGGCACCGACATCCAGTCCGCCATCACGTCGAACATCGAGACCCGAATGTCCGCGCCCTGTCCCGTCCGTGAGCGCGCGAACAGCGCCTCTAGGATCGCCGCGTGGGCTGTCGCGCCGGTGGAAATATCGACGACAGAAATGCCGACCCGGGTCATTTCGTCCGGGCTGCCAGTCACCGAACAGAGGCCGCTTTCGGCCTGGATCAGCAGGTCGTAAGCCTTGCGCTGGGCGTAAGGCCCGCTGTCTCCATAGCCGCTGATCGAGCACATGATCAGTTTCGGATAGTCCCTGCGCAACCGTTCGCGGGAAAACCCGAGTTTTTCGAGCGCACCCGGCTTGAGGTTCTGCAGCAGCACGTCTGCGTCTGCGATCAGCGTTTCGAGCTGCCTGCGGCCCTCGTCGCTCGCCAGATCGATCGTCACGGATTTCTTGCCGCGGTTGAGCCAGACGAAATAGCTGCTCTGGCCCTTGATGTTGGCGTCATAGGCGCGAGCGAAATCGCCTTCGGGACGTTCGACCTTGATGACTGTCGCGCCCGCATCGGCGAGACGTGTCGCGCAGAACGGTGCGGCGACGGCCTGCTCGAGCGAGACGACGGTGATGCCTGCCAGGGGGAGCATCGGCGGGGCTCAGTACGAACGCGGCATGCCGAGAATGTGCTCGGCGATGTAGGACAAAATCAAATTGGTCGAGATCGGCGCGACCTGATAGAGCCGCGTCTCGCGGAACTTCCGCTCCACGTCGTATTCCTCGGCAAAGGCGAAGCCTCCGTGAGTCTGCACGCAGGCATTCGCCGCCTCCCAGGCCGCGTCCGCTGCAAGCATTTTCGACATGTTTGCCTCGGCGCCACAATCGAGGCCGGCTTCGTAGAGGCGCACAGCCTCGCGCACCATCAGTTCGGCGGCGCGCATCGACGCATAGGCCTTCGCGATCGGAAACTGGATACCTTGATTCTGGCCGATCGGCCGGCCGAACACCACGCGCTGGTTGGCGTAGTCGGTCGCCTTCTTGATGAACCACTTGGTGTCGCCGATCGATTCCGAGGCAATCAGGATGCGCTCAGCATTCATGCCCGAAAGGATGTAACGGAAGCCCTTGCCTTCCTCACCAATCAGGTTCTCGGCCGGCACTTTCAGATTGTCGAAGAACACCTCGGTGGTGGAGTGGTTCATCATGGTGCGGATCGGGCGGATCGTCAGTCCGTGGCCGCGCGCCGCTTTCATGTCGACAATGAATACCGACAGGCCGTCGGTACGCCGCGCGGCCTGTTCCTTCGGCGTGGTGCGCGCGAGCAGGATCATCAGATCAGAATGTTCGGCGCGGCTGGTCCAGATCTTCTGGCCGTTAATCACGTAGTGATCGCCCTCGCGCTTCGCGGTCGTCTTCAGCGACGACGTGTCGGTGCCGCTGGTGGGCTCGGTGACGCCGAACGCCTGCAGCCGCAACTCGCCGCTGGCGATGCGCGGGAGCCACTGCTTCTTTTGTGCCTCGCTGCCGTGCCGCAGCAATGTGCCCATTGTATACATCTGCGCGTGGCAGGCACCGGCATTGCAGCCAGCGCGGTGGACCTCTTCGAGGATCGCGGTTCCCGCCGAAATCTTCAGACCCGCCCCGCCGTATTCCTCCGGGATCAGCACGCCGAGATAGCCTGACTGGGTGAGCGCCTGTACGAATTCGGTCGGATAGGCCATCTCACGGTCGAGCTTGCGCCAGTACTCGCCCGGGAACTGCTCGCAAAGCTTGGCAACTGCGTCGCGGATGTCCTGGTGATTGTCGTGCACGGCTTGGGCCTCGGCACTCGCAGCATTCATTGGCGGGTTTCCATCCTTCTTCGATCCAAGCAATAGCCCGGCCTTGCCGGCCGGGCTACACCGAAAAAGCAGGGGTTGAAAAGCCGTCTCGGCGTTTTGGTATAGGGCGTTATGCCGCGATGCGGACGGGCAGGTGCTCGTAGCCTTTGATGAAGCTGGAATAGACTCGCTTCGGCTCGTCCATCAGCTCGATATTGTCGAATCGCTTGAGGATTTCCTCCCAGACGATCTTCAGCTGCAACTCGGCTAGCCGCAGGCCGACGCAGCGGTGGATACCGAAGCCGAACGACAGATGCGTGCGCGGTCGCTTGCGATCGATGACAAACTCGTAAGGGCTGTCGATCACCTCGTCGTCGCGATTACCCGAGACGTACCACATCACGACCTTGTCGCCGCGCTTGATAGCCTTGCCACGCAGTTCGGTATCTGCAAGCGCGGTGCGGCGCATGTGCGACAATGGCGTCTGCCAGCGGATCACCTCCGGCACGAAGCTTTCCACCAGTCCCGGATTCTCCTTCAGCTTCCGGAATTGCTCCGGAAACTTGTTGAGGGCATAGACCGCGCCGGAGAGCGAATTGCGGGTGGTATCGTTGCCGCCGATGATCAGCAGGATCAGGTTTCCGAGGAAATTGCGCTCGCTCATATGTCGCGTGGCTTCGCTGTGGGCCATCATCGACAACAGATCGTGCTTCGGCGGCTGCTTGATGCGTTCGCCCCAGAGCTTCTTGAAATAATCGCCGCACTCCTCGAGGATCACCTGCTTCTCGTCGAGAGTCTCGATCATACCGGCGCCGGGAACTGCGGTCGCAATATCAGACCAGTAGGTCAGCTTCCGCCGCTCCTCCCACGGGAAGTCAAACAGGGTAGCCAACATCTGCGTGGTCAGTTCGACCGAAACTTTGTCGACCCAGTCGAAGGTTTCGTTGCGCGGCAGGTTGTCCAGGATCAGGCAGGCGCGCTCACGGATGGTTACAGCGAGCTTGTCGAGATGCGTCGGCGTGAACATCGGCGCGACGGTCTTGCGCTGGGGACCGTGCTGCGGCTGGTCCATGGAGATGAAGCTCGGCCGGCGGAGATCAGGGCGGGAGTCGCGAATGGTGATGCCGCCAAGACTGGAGTCGGACGAATAGACCTGGTGATTGGTCTCGACCTCCATGATGTCGTTGTACTTCGTTACCGACCAGTAGGGACCGAATTCGCTCTCGCGGCAGTAGTGGATCGGGTCTTCCTTGCGCAGGCGGTCAAAGTAGGGCCAGTGGCTGTCGGTTGCGAACAGCGTTGGGTCGCCGACGTTGATCTCGCTGAGCGGAATGGACCAGGCGCGGTCTTCCGCCTCTCTGGCGCTGAGCGTGCCATGCATGGGCTTCATCCCTTACCGATCATCCGGTCGAGCTGCCTTGGACGATCGCGTTGTTGTTGGCGCAGCAGTCGTTCGATTATTGGCACCATTGCTGACCGGAGCAAGCCACGCAGATGACCGCTTTCGGTATGCTGATCTGTGTTTTCTGCCTTTCCGGATGCGTTCGCAAACCTCCGATCGGCTCTCGATCGGAAAGAAAAACGGCGAAGTGGGACGTCCGTAAAGGTTGGTTAAATTTGTTCAAATACAACCGTGCCGGGGTTAATCTGGGGAGCTTTGGCGGTGATGCTGGGACGGGAATTACATGCGAAGTTGGATGCGCTGAGCAAGGCGCAGGCGGTCGTTGAATTCGGTTTGAACGGCGCGGTTATCACGGCCAACGAGAACTTTCTGCGCATTCTCGGCTACAAACTCGATGAAATTCAGGGGAAGCATCACAGTCTCTTCGTCGAGCCGGCCGCAAAGGAGAGCGCCGAGTATCGCGAATTCTGGGCCGCGCTCGGTCGCGGCCAGTTCCAGGCCGCCGAATACAAGCGGCTCGCCAAGGACGGCAGGCCGGTCTGGATCCAGGCCTCCTACAATCCGCTGCTCGGCAGGAATGGCAAGCCGTACAAGGTTGTGACATTCGCGACCGATATCACCGGTCAGAAAACCCGCAGCGTCAATTACGAGGGCCAGGTCAGGGCGATTCACAAGGCGCAAGCCGTTATCGAGTTTAATCTCGACGGGACAATCATCACGGCCAACGAGAACTTTATCAGGACGGTCGGCTATGCGCTCACCGATCTTGAGGACAAGCATCACAGCATATTCGTACCGCAGACCATGCGTGACTCGAGCGAGTACCGCGATTTCTGGGAGGGGCTGCGCAACGGCAAGCATCAGGTCGGCGAATTCGAGCGCATCGGCAAGGGTGGCCGGCGCATCTGGCTGCAGGCATCCTATCATCCGATCTTGGATGCCGGCGGCAAGCTCTGCAAGATCGTAAAGTTCGCGAGTGATATCACCGAGCAGGTCGAGCGCCGGCTTGAGCGCGCAGAGGCTCAGCGCGCCATCGATATCGATCTTGGCGAGATCACCGAGGCGGTCTCCTCGACCAATGGCCAGGCGTCGGCCGCAGCTGCGGCATCGACCCAGACTGCCGGAAACATGCAGGCCGTCGCCTCGGGCGCCGAGGAACTGGCGGCGTCGGTCAGCGAGATCAGCCGACAGGCGGCGGATGCGCTCTCGATCTCGACCAAGGCGGTCGAGCAGGCAAACGAAACCAACCAGATCGTCTCCGGTCTGGCGCAGGCCGCGCAGAAGATTGGCGATGTGGTGAAACTCATCAACAGTATCGCCGATCAAACCAACCTGCTGGCACTGAACGCGACCATCGAAGCGGCGCGCGCGGGCGAAGCAGGTCGCGGCTTTGCGGTCGTCGCGTCCGAAGTGAAGAGCCTCGCAACGCAGACCTCGAAAGCAACCGACGAGATCAGCGGCCAGATCGCCGAGGTTCAGAATTCGACCGCCAGTGCGGTCAATGTGATCGAGACGATCACCCAGACGATTTCGCGCATCAACGAAATCTCCGCGGCGATTGCGGCATCGGTCGAGGAGCAATCCTCGGTGACACGAAACATCTCGGAAAACATGCAGGTCGCGGTGAAGGGCGTCAACGACATCAATGCGAGCATGACCGAGATCGCGAACGCGGCGCAGTCGGTGAATACGGCCACCCGCAAGGTCAAGGAAGCCTCGCGCGCTGTTGCCTGAAGCGCTAATGCGCTGGATTCGAGGTCCGTACCAGCATTTGCTGCGAGTCCTCAGGACGAACGTCAAAATCCAAAGAGTGCACTAGTTACTTAAAGTTGCCAGCGTTCCTCCCGCTTCTAATGTTCGCAGATGAAATGCCGCGAACGTTAGAAGCGGGACGGACGCTAGTGTCCCGAATCCGAAGTTCGCTGTACTTTGCAGCGAGCTCAGAGCGAACTTCGGATTCGATCAGGACACTAGCAAGTTTATGATTCTAGTGTCGTTTATGGATCAGAAATTCGCA
>NZ_JAVIFX010000056.1 GCF_031157255.1 Bradyrhizobium sp. LHD-71
GCCACCTTCGCGCGCACCTCGCCGGTGTCGGGGTTGAACACCTCCGCGGTCCGGCCGGAACCCTTGACCTGCTTGCCGCCGATGAAATGACCGATCTCACGCATGATTTCCATCCGGATTAGCTTCCTGATCGCGGACTATCGCGCGTTTGTTTTTGCACAACAATCTGTATATTCGCACAATGATTGTGCGAGATTTCACATGACAAAGGCTCCCTTCGAGTGGTCGGATCTGCGCCATTTTCTGGCCGTGGCGCGCAGCGGCAAGCTTACCGAAGCAGCGCGGCGGTTGAAGGTCGAGCATTCGACAGTCAGCCGCCGCCTCGCAGCTCTCGAACACGCGCTCGGCGCACGGCTGTTCGACAAGGAGCCCGGCGGTTACAAGCTGACCGCGGACGGAGAGAAGCTGCTGCCCTCCGCGGAAAGCATGGAGGCGATCGCACTCGCTTCGCAAAGTCATCTCGCCGATTCGAACCGGAGCGTGTCGGGGACGGTGCGAATCGGAGCGCCGGATGGCTTTGGCTCGCACTTCCTTGCGCCGCGGCTCGAGCAACTCGCGAAAGCTCACCCGGATCTCGAAATCCAGCTCATCGCGCTGCCCCGCATCTTCAATCTGACTAAACGTGAAGCCGACATTGCCATCGGCCTCAGCCGGCCGAAGGAGAAGCGACTGCACGGCGACAAGCTGACCGACTACCGCCTGCGGATGTACGCGGCGCCGTCGTACCTCGTAAAGCACCCGCCGATCCGGTCGATCGCCACGCTCTCCGATCACGATTTCATCGGCTACGTCGACGATCTGATCTACGCGCCGGAACTCGACTACCTACGGCTCGCGGCCAAGGACATCCGCGCCATGCTGAAGAGCTCGACGCTGGTGGCGCAACTGGAGATGACGCTCGCCGGCGCGGGCATCTGCATCCTGCCGGACTTTCTCGCCCGTCGACATCAAGAGCTGAAATGCGTGCTTCCCAACCAGGTCGAACTCACCCGGACGTTCTGGCTGCTAGTTCACGCCGACATCCGCAACCTCGCCCGCGTCCGCGTGGTCAGCGACTTCATCACCACCGAAGTACAGAAGGAGCGCAAGCTGTTCGGATGAACGGTGTATCGGTCAGGCGACGATGTCGTCGCCCAAGATGTCGGCGTTAGGCCGTGCCTTCTTCATCATCTCGGCGACGCGCGGGCCTAGCACGCTCGGATCGTCGACCGGCTCGATGCCAGGCCCCGCATGCCAGCCTTCGGCCACCTTGAGAATGCCGTTGCCCGCCTCGAACACGCGGCCAGTGACGTCACCCGATTCCTCGCTCGCGAGCCAGACGACGATCGGCGCGACCCAGCGCGGATTGCGGCGAGCAATCTCGTCTGCGGTCAGCTGACGTAGGCCTTCTGTCATGCGAGTCTGCGCGCGCGGCGCGATCGCGTTCACTGTGATGCCGTACTGCTTCAGCTCCATTGCGCTGATGACAGTGAAGGCCGCGATACCGGCTTTTGCTGCACCGTAGTTGGTCTGCCCGACATTGCCGAACAGACCCGACGCGGATGATGTATTGAGTAGCCGGGCCTTGACCGGCGCACCCAGACTCTTGGCCTCCTGGCGCCAGTACTGTGCGGCATGATGTGACGGCGCAAACGTGCCTTTCAGGTGTACCTTGATGACCGAATCCCATTCGGCTTCGGTCATGTTGACCATCATGCGATCACGCAGGATGCCCGCGTTGTTGACCAGCACATCGAGGCGTCCGAAGCTCGCGACCGCTTCGTCGATCAGCGCCTTGGCGCCGCCCCAGTCGCTAACGTCATTGCCGTTGGCGATCGCCTCCCCGCCTGCGTCGCGGATCAGCTTCACCACCTCCTGTGCCGGCGTGATGTCGGCACCTTCGCCTGCGGCGGTTCCGCCGAGATCGTTGACCACCACCTTCGCGCCCTGCTCCGCAAGCATCAACGCGTATTCCCGTCCGAGACCACGTCCGGCACCGGTAACTATGGCAACCCGTCCTGCACACAAACTTCCCATTGTACTCGCTCGCTTCCTTGTTATTCCGCCGCGCCATCGATGGTGTCACCGAAGAGGTGCCAGGTCTGGCCCTGAAAGCGCATCAGCTGCCATTGCTCGATCGGTGCGAAGTCGGTCGAAGAGGTGTTGACGCTGATCCCGGGCAGCAGCATGCCGAGCTGGAAATTCTTCAGGCTGGCGGCCTGCTTCATGACGTTCTCGCGCGTGAGATCGTCGCCGCATTGCTTCAGAACCTGCACCAGCGTCTGTGCGGCATTGTAGCCGTTGATGATCAGCGTATCGCTGCGATTGGCTTCGGGGAAATAGCTGTCGAGAAAGGCGTTGAGCTCCCGGACACCCGGGTCGTCCTTCCACTTCGGATCGTTGATGTCCTTGAAGTAGGCCGCTGAGACGATGCCCTGCGCGTTCTCAAGCCCGGCCGGCTTGATCACGCTGCCGATCGACGCCGACACGTAGCTCAGGAGATGCAGCGGCTTCCAACCGAGCTCCCCAAGCTTCTTGATCGCCTGCGCGGCGAATTTCGGCGTCGCGACGTCGAGAAAGACATCGGCCCCCGACGACTTCAGCTTGACGAGATGGGAGTCGATCACCGGCTCGGAGACATCAAAGCCGTCTTCAGCCACGATCATCGACGCTACCCTGTCGCCAAGCCCCTCCTTGAAGCCCTTCAGATAATCCTTGCCGAAATCATCGTTCTGGAAAAGGATCGCGACCTTCGCGCCCGGCTTTTCCTTCAGCAGATACTTGGCATAGATAAAGACATCGGCCCCCGACGACTTCAGCTTGACGAGATGGGAGTCGATCACCGGCTCGGAGACATCAAAGCCGTCTTCAGCCACGATCATCGACGCTACCCTGTCGCCAAGCCCCTCCTT
>NZ_JAVIFX010000057.1 GCF_031157255.1 Bradyrhizobium sp. LHD-71
TGAAGCCCTTCAGATAATCCTTGCCGAAATCATCGTTCTGGAAAAGGATCGCGACCTTCGCGCCCGGCTTTTCCTTCAGCAGATACTTGGCATAGATGCGGCCTTCGTTATGGTAGGTGGGTGAAAAACCCATCGTCCAAGGAAAGTTCTTTGGATCGTTCCACTTGGCGGCGCCGCTCGACACGAACAGTTGCGGCACCTTTCGCCCATTCAGGTATTTATGGACCGCGGAGTTCGTTCCGGTGCCGAGCGCATTGAAAACGAGGAGCACCTCGTCCCCCTCGACCAGCTTGCGCGTCTGCTCCACGGCTTTGGGCGGCGAGTATGCATCGTCGTAGGAGACGAAGACGATCTTGCGGCCGTTGATGCCGCCCTCCGCGTTGATCTTGCGGAAGTAGGCCTCCTCGGTTCGCGCAACGAGGCCGAACGCCGAGGCAGGACCGCTGTAAGGCGTGGTATTGCCGATCTTGATCTCCGCATCGGTGACGCCCGGCCCATACTTCTTCTCACTCGCGGTCGCCGAAACTGACAAGGAGGCGACCGCAACGACGATTGCCAGGCCCTTCTTCATGATCATTTCTCCCTCCATCGCTTCTTGTTTGTCATTTCAGCGCCGCAAACGACCGTCCTTTGCAAGAGCGGCCGCTCAGATCGGATCCCACGCAAAGACATCACCAGAACGCTGCAGCGGATAGAACGACGCCTGCATCGCCGGGAAGGCGCGTTCAACGACCGCGCTCGCCGTCCATCCATCCGCTGCGTGGACTGACCGGATCGGACGCGGTTGGCTGAACAGGAAAATCTCGTTGGCGCGGGTGCCGAAGATCTGGCCGTTCACGTGCTCAGCGGCATCGGACAGCAGCGCAACCGCAAAGGACGAGATCTTCTCCGGCTCGAGTTTCTTCAGACCTTCGACGCGCTTCTTCTCCTCGGGAGTCTCGGCCGGGATGGTGCCGACCAGCCGCGTCCAGGCGAACGGCGCAATGCAGTTCGAGCGTACGCGAAAGCGCTGCATGTCGAGCGCGATCGATTTCGACAGCCCGGCGACGCCGAGCTTCGCAGCCGCATAGTTCGCCTGGCCAAAATTGCCAACCAGGCCCGACGTAGACGTCATGTGGACGAATGCACCACCATTCTGCTTGCGAAAGGGATCGGCGGCAGCGCGCGAGACATAATAATAGCCCTGCAGGTGCACCTTCACGACGTCGTCGAAGTCCTCCGGCATCATCTTGTGGAAGATACGGTCGCGCAGGATGCCGGCGTTGTTGACCACGCCGTCGAGCCGGCCGAACGCATCCAGCGCGTGCTGCACAATCAGCTGCGCCTCCTTCCAGTCAGCGATCGAATGCCCATCTGCACGCGCCTGGCCGCCCATCGCCTTGATCTCGTCCACCACCGATTGCGCGGGACCAAGCTCGCCGCCGCGGCCGGTCTCGTCGCCGCCGAGGTCGTTGACCAGCACCCTGGCCCCTTCCCGCGCCGCATCCAGTGCGATGCATCGCCCCACGCCGCGGCCGCCGCCGGTCACCAGCACGACCTTGCCTTCGAGCAGTCCCATCGATCCATGCCTCGCAATATCCGGTCGAAATTAGTAGACATATGTACTATCTTTCGACGGCGGCTTGCAAGCCGTCCGGCCTGGCGACGATCGCGGACAACCTAAAGGCATTTCCAGAAGTAGGTCAGACCGCCCCTAATCCAGCGAAATATTCATTGAATGAATCACGTCGCGCCGCAGGCCGGCATCCTTCCTGGCCGTCAATTCCTCAGGCGTCGAGCTTCTTGGTGTGAAAAACAAGGATTTCGTGCTCGCTTTAAATTCCGCGCCGGCGACACCATCACGACCTTGCCGGCGTAGGTTTCCGACGGAGGCAGGGTCCTGCCCTTTCTCCGGCGGCTCCGGTAGCCCGCTCATCGACGCCTCCTCCAGTTGCTTTATTTCTCGCGCGCATCTGCGCAAGGTTTCTCACCGCCGGGCATCGGCGCAGGCCGTCGCAAGCATGGGTCCATGCGGGCTTGGATAATAGTCTACATGTGTACTATATGCTACGGTCGCGCAAACGACCCGCCATCAGATCGCAAAACAGGAGGACGTCCGTTGAACCTGGAGGCCGTTCGCAACTACCGCATCACGCCGACCGAACACAGCTATACGCGGCGGGATTCGATGCTTTATGCGCTGGGCCTGGGCTACGGCGCCGACCCGCTCGATCCGGCGCAGCTTGCCTTCGTCTACGAGAGCCAGCTCAAGACGGTTCCCTCGATCTGCTGCGTACTCGCGCATCCAGGCTTCTGGGCGAAGGATCCCCTGCTTGGCCTCGACTGGTTGAAGATGCTGCACGGCGAGCAGAGCTTTCGGATCCATCGCCCGATCCCGCCGGAAGGAACCGTCGTCGGCAGCTACGCGATCGACGCCGTCGAGGACAAGGGCGCAGACAAGGGCGCGATCCTGCATCAGAGCAAGCAGCTGCACGACAAACAGTCCGGCGACCTGCTCGCTACGGTCAAGAGCGTGCTGTTTCTGCGCGGCGACGGCGGCTGTGGCGGGTTCGGCGATATTCCGCCGCAGCCCGAGGCTCTGCCGAGCGATACGCCGTCGCAGCAGGGCGATGTCCCAACCTTGCCGCAGAGCGCGCTGATCTACCGCCTGAGCGGCGACTACAATCCGATCCATGCCGATCCCGCCGCGGCGGCAAAGGCAGGATTCGAGCGTCCGATCCTGCACGGCCTGTGCACGTTTGGGCTCGCGACGCGCGCGATCATCTCGACGTTCGCTCCCGGCGCGCCCGAGCGCCTGACGTCCCTGTTCGCGCGCTTCTCGAGGCCGGTCTATCCCGGCGAGACGATCCGCACCGAGTTCTTTCGCTCGGGCGCGCGGATCCGGTTCCGCGCACGCGCGCTGGAGCGCGACGTGATCGTGCTCGATCGCGGCAGCGCCGAGCTTGCGGCGTAAAGCGACATATCCCAATCCCAGCGGCGGCAAAGCGACGATGAAGGCATTCGACTTCGGACTAAGAGACTGGGCGCGCCGCGAGCCGAACCGCCGCGCCGTCAAGGAGGTGAACGGGGCGACGACGTCCTTCGCCGAGCTCGAACGGCTCGCCAATCGGTTCGCGCATCTTCTGCGTCACGCGGGTCTCAGGCGCGGCGATCACGTTGCCGCGGTGCTCGGCAATGGACCGCACATCCTGGCGCTTGCCTGGGCGAGCTACCGCGCGGGGCTCTATTTCACGCCGGTCGCCAACACGCTGTCGCCCGGCGAGATGAGCTACGTCGTCGCCAACAGCCAGGCCGGAGCCGTCATCGCCGACCAGAGATACGCCGCTGCGGCCCAAAACCTGCCGCAGGCGCAAAACAGCGCCCACCACTTCTACGCACTTGGCAGCGCGATCTCGTCGTACCAGCCGCTCGAGCCCGTGCTGGCGAGCATGCCGGATGCGCCGATCGCCGATGAATCGCCCGGAACGATCATGCTCTACTCGTCCGGCACGACCGGTGCGCCGAAGGGAATCTGGCGTCCACTGCCGACGATCGAGCAGATCGGCGACGGACCGCCGCCATTCGCGCGCGATCTCATCAGCCTGTTCGATATCCGCAACGACGACCGCTATCTCTCGACCGCGCCGCTCTATCATGCCGCTCCGTTGCGCTGGTCGCTGGCGGTGATCGCCGCAGGTGGCTCCGCCGTGCTGATGGGAAAGTTCGACGCCGAGCTTGCATTGTCTCTGCTCGGACAGGAAGGCATCACGGTCTCGCAATGGGTGCCGACGATGTTTCATCGCATGCTGGCGTTGCCCGAAGCGCGGAGGAAGGCGTTTCGCGCGCCACGCCATCGCGCCGCCTATCACGCGGCCGCACCGATCTCGGTTCCACTCAAGCGCGCGATGATCGACTGGTGGGGGCCGATCATCCAGGAATACTACGGCGGCTCGGAAAGCGTCGGGCTCTGCTCGATCAGCACGGAGGAATGGCTGCGCAAGCCCGGCTCCGTCGGCCGCTCGCGCAAGGGCATGATCCACATCCTCAACGAGAGATACGAGGAGCAGCCCACGGGCCTGCCCGGCACCATCTTCTTCAGCGGCGCGACGTCGTTCCAATACTTTGGAGAACCGGAGAAGACCGCGTCGCGCACCAGCCCGCAGGGTTACCAAACCTTCGGCGACATCGGCTTTGTGGATGGCGACGGCTATCTCTACCTGTCCGACCGCCTCGACGACATGATCATCTCAGGCGGCGTGAACATCTATCCGCAGGAGATCGAGCAGGCCCTCGACAAGGCGCCCGGCGTGGCGGAAGCTGGCGTCGTCGGCATGAAGGATGCCGAGTTCGGCGAGCGACCGATCGCGTTCGTGAGGCTGATGGACACCGCGGCGGATCGCGACAAGCTGCGCGCGGAGCTCTTTACGTATTGTCGCGAGCAGCTTGGGCGCACCAAGCAGCCCAAGGAAATTCGCCTTATCGACGTACTGCCTCGCTCCGAGGCCGGGAAGCTGCTGCGCCGCACGCTGCGCGAGATGGTTGAAGCCTCGCGCTGATCGTGCTCCATCGCACCATCCGCCCCTCAAGTTAAGGATTGCAACATGAACCTCCGCTCCTGGCTTTTCATTCCTGGTGACAGCGACAAGAAACTCGGGAAGGCCGACGGTGCCGGGGCCGACGCGCTGATCCTTGATCTGGAAGACTCCGTTGCGCCCGCCAACAAGGCCGCGGCGCGGCAGAAAGTCCGCGCGTTTCTCAACCAGCGGCCGGCCGAGCGGCGCACCTCGCAGCTCTGGGTGCGCATCAACCCCCTGGACAATGACGCGCTGATCGATCTCGCGGCAGTGGCAGGCGGCGCGCCGGACGGAATCATGCTGCCAAAGATCGACGGACCTACAGACGTCCTCCGTCTCAGCCACCATCTCGAAGCACTCGAGGCGCGGGACGGCGTGCCGGCCGGACATATCCGCATTCTTCCCGTCGCGACGGAAACGCCCGTGGCGCCGTTGCGGCTCGCCGAGTTCGCCTCAAGCAAGCTGCCCCGCCTGATCGGCCTCACCTGGGGCGCCGAAGATCTCAGCGCCGCGATCGGCGCGTCTACCAACCTCGACGAAAAAGGCGAGTGGGCTCTGACCTATCGCTTTGCGCGCTCGTCCATGCTGCTCGCGGCAAAGGCCGCCGGCGTCCAGGCGATCGATACATTGTATGTGAACTTCCGCGACGCCGACGGGCTGCGCCAGTCATGCCGCGCCGCCGCAAAGGAAGGCTTCACAGGACGCATCGCTATTCACCCCGATCAGGTCACCACCATCAACGAGGCGTTCGCGCCGTCGGATGAGGATGTCGCCTTTGCCAAGCGCGTGGTCGCAGCATTCGAGGCGCAATCGGGCGCTGGCACCGTTGGCCTGGATGGCAAGATGCTCGACATTCCGCATCTCAAGCAGGCGCAGCAGGTACTCGCTCTGCACGAGCAATATCAGCGTAAGAAGGGGTGACATGAGCGCTCGAAGTCTCTTTTCCGCGGAACACGAGGCGTTCCGCAACACCGTTCGTAGCTTCGTCGAAAGCGAGCTGGTACCGCATCATGCGCAATGGGAGAAGGACGGCGTCGTCCCGCAGTCGGTCTGGCTGAAGGCGGGTTCGCTGGGACTATTGTGCTGCGACCAGCCTGAAGCGTACGGCGGATCGGGCGCTGACTGGCTCTATAACGCCGTCGTGATCGAGGAACTGGCGCGCGCAGGCATGAGCGGACCAGGCTTCATGATCCATTCCGAAATGGTCGCTCCTTATATCCTGAGCTGGGGCAGTGACGAGTTGAAACAGGCATGGCTGCCGCGGATGACGAAAGGCGAGGCGATCGGCGCGATTGCGATGACCGAACCCGGCGCCGGCAGCGACCTGAAGAACGTCCGGACGCGCGCCGGGCGCGATGGCGACAACTACGTCATCGACGGCCAGAAGGTCTACATCTCCAACGGCCAGAGCTGCACCTTCACGGTCACGATTTGCAAGACCGACCCGAATGCCGGCGCCAAAGGCGTCAGCCTGATTCTCGTCGAAGCGGATCGACCGGGCTTCAAGCGTGGGCGAAATCTCGACAAGATCGGCATGAAGGCACAAGACACCTCGGAGCTGTTCTACGCTGGCGTCCGCGTGCCCGTCGGCAACCGCCTTGGCGAAGAGAACAAGGGTTTCGCCATGTTGATGACGAAGCTAGCTCGCGAGCGGCTGGTGCAAGCTGTGCGCAGCGTCGTCGTCGCGGAACAGGCGATCCGCTGGACCGTGGAGTACACCTCCGAGCGTAAGGCGTTCAGCGGCACCATCGCCGATTTCCAGAACACCCAGTTCGTGCTGGCCGCGCTCGATGCGGAAACGAGCGCTGTTCGCGTGTTCGTCGACTGGTGCATGGCGCGTTTCATGAAGGACGAATTGACACCGGTCGACGCCGCGAAGGCCAAACTGCTCGCCACTGACCTGCACTGCAAAGTGGTCGATCAATGCCTGCAATTCTTCGGAGGCTACGGCTATATGACCGAGTATCCGATCGCGCGCGCCTATATCGACGCGCGCGTCACCCGCATTGCCGGCGGTGCCGTCGAGGTCATGAAGCAAATCATCGCTCGCGAGCTGTTCAGCCGAATAAGGGCCGGCTGACGGCGAGCTATCTGCCCCGTTGACGTCCATTCTCGCCGGGCTGGGCGATCAGCTGCTTTATATTGCGCTTCATCGTGGCGAGAACGCGTTCGGCCGTCTCGATATCCTTCGCGGAGATGTCCGCGAAGATGCGCCCGTTCAGGCTGCGGCCGACGCCGGTCATCTGTTCCAGCACCTTGTGGCCAAGCCTGGTGATGCGGACGCGCTGCGCGCGCCGATCGGTCTTGTCCACCGTGCGTACCACGAACCCGCCGGCCTCGAGCCGGCTGATCAAGCCGCCAATCGCGCCCTTGCCGACATCGACCCTGCGTGCAAGCTCAATCTGCAACATCCCCTCGGGCCTCTCCTCGCGCGAGAGCTGAGCCAGCGCCCACCACTGCGCTCGCGTGATGCTGAGATGCTCCATTTCCTGGTCGAACAACGTCTTGCGCAGCCGCGAGACGTCATGAACCAGGAACCCGATGCGGAAATCGGAGGGACCTGCGACTTCCTCCTTCTGCTTCGTCTTGGCTACGGCGGGCATCGGCGCTTGTTCCCCACGGAAAGGCATTCCGTCGCGCGACGCGACGGTGCTCGGCATGAGCCTCTGCCGAATAGCCGCAGGTTCGTCGTTAGTCCAGAGTTTGCTAACCGTGCTGGCGCCTCCTGCTCAGGACGAAATCTTCAGAACAACGCGCCCGGTGGAGCGCCGGGCGACCACCGTGTCGAAGGCACGCACGAAATCCTCGAGCGGGTACTGATCGGCATGAAGCGGCGGCAGCTCGCCACGGCGAATGAGCGCAAAGAGCGTTTGCACCATCTCCGCCATTCTCGCGGCGTGGCGCACGCGCTCATCAACAGGGGTCCAGCCGATGTAGAGGCCGAGATTGAAACCGATCACCTCGATGTTCTTCACAAGCAGGAGGTTTGCCGGGATCTGCGGGATCGTGCCGCTCGCGAAGCCGATAACAAGGATGCGGCCCTCAGGCGCAGTGCACTTCAATGCCTGGTCGAACAGCAAGCCTCCGACCGGATCGAAGACGATATCGGCGCCGCGACCGCCGCTGAGCTCCTTCAGTTGCCGGCCAAGATCCCCCGATCCGTGAATCACGCCTTCCGCAGCTCCGTGACGGATGGCCAGATCGATCCGCTCCTGGCTGCCGGCCACTGCGATCACCCGGGCGCCCGCGGCTTTTCCAATTGCGACGGCGGCAAGCCCCACTCCGCCCGCGGCACCGAACACGATCAGCGTCTCGCCGGACCGTATCCGCGCCCGCCAGTGCAGCGCCGCGTAGGACGTGCCGTAGCTCAGCGGCACGTTGACGGCATCTGCAAGGTCGACGCCATCTGGCACCGGCCACGTCGTCAGCGCGGTCGCGACCGCTTCCTCCGCGTAGCCGCCCCAGTCAAGGGCCGCGACTACGCGGTCGCCGGGCTTGAAGGCTGTGACATCGCTTGCCACTTCACGCACGACACCTGCAACCTCCGTCCCCGGCACGAACGGCAGCGGCGGCCTGCGCTGATATTTCCCCGCGACCACCAGCGTCTGACCAAAGCCCGCAGTCGCATGACTGACCGCGATGCGTACCTGTCCCGGCTTGAGGACCGGCTTCGGCGCATCGACAAGCTTCAGTTCGCTGTAATGGGCCCACCTCTCGCAAAGCAGCGCCTTCATCGTCGATCTCCACAGGCTATTCGAACTTGATGTCGGACAGGTTGGCGACGATCCCCTTCCAGCGGTTCATTTCGTCACGTGTGGTGCGATCGGCCTCGTCCCACGACAACCCGGTCGGCTCGATGCCGAGGCTAGCCATCTTTGCGTTGAACTCCGGCGACTTGACGATCTTCTGGATCTCGCGCGACAGCCGGTCGACGACTGCCGTCGGCGTTTTCCTTGGTGCGAAGACGCCCCACCAGGGCGAGAATGGTTCCAGTCCAGTAACGCCTTGTTCGGCGAAGGTCGGCACATCGGCCAGCAAGGTCGATCGCCTCGAGCCGGTCACCGCCACCGGGCGGATCTGTCCGCCCTGAACCAGCGGCGCGGCCGAGCCAATGTCCGCCACAGCGGTGAGAATCTGTCCGCCGACAAGGTCCTGCAGTTCGGGCGCGACGCCTTTGTAAGGGATGTGAACCATCCTGACGCCGGTCTGCTTGATCACATGCTCATTCAAAATGTGCGCGCTCGATCCGGTGCCGTACGAGCCGTAGTTCGCCTGTTCGGGCTTCGCCTTCGCGATCTCCAATACGTCCTTGAGGCTCTTGGCAGGATTCGCGTTAGCGACATAAAGCACAAGCGGCGTCGAACCGAGATGCGAGACCGTGATCAGGTCCTGCTGCACGTCATAGGGCACGTTCTTCATCGTGAACGGCACGGTGACAATCGGCGTGCTCGTGGTGACGAGAAGCGTGTAGCCATCGGGGTCGCTCTTGGCGACGGCGCCGGTGCCGATCATCAGCGAGCCGCCCGGCCGGTTCTCGACGATGACGGGCTGACCAAGTGCCTGCCCGAGCTTGTCGGCAACCAGACGAGCGACGATGTCGCTCGGCCCGCCGGCGCTCGCCGGCACGATCATCTTGACCAGCCGCGATGGATAGGTCTCTGCAGCCTGCGCTATCGCGGCGGTGGCTCCGATCAGGGTCGTCGCCGCGATCATCGTCCGAATGATTGCAGTCTTGATCGCCATTTCAAACCTCCCGCTCGTTGTTCTTGATAAATGTCGTGTTGAATCGATTTTCCCACTTAATCGGACGTCGCACCTGCACTCTTGACGAGCGGCGTCCATTTCTCGATCTCGGCCGCGATGAACTTGTCGAAGTCCGACGCATAAAGTGGGGCGGCATCTGAGCCAATGTCGCGGAAGCGAGCGGCGATGTCCTCCGTTTTCAACGCTGCGTTGATTTCATCGGAAACGCGATTGATCACATCGCGAGGCGTCGCAGTCGCGGCTGACACGCCGTACCAGCTGAACATGTCGAAGTCCGGAACGCCGGCTTCCTGCAGCGTCGGGATATCCGGGAAGAGCGGCGATCGGCGCGCCTGGGAGACTGCCAGGATCTTGAGATTTCCAGACTGCACGTTGCCGATGACGACGGGCAGGTTCTCGACTGAGAACAGCACATCGTTCCGGAGCAGCGCGGTCAGATTGGCCGCCGTCCCCTTGTACGGGACGTGCGTCAGTTCGACGCCAAGCCTCTGGCCGAGCAGCAGTCCACTGAGATGCGACGTCGTTCCGGGCCCGGCCGAGCCGAAGAAGGCCTTGGCCGGTTCGACCTTTACGCGCTCGAGGAACTGTTTGACGTTGGAAATTCCGGTGTTCGCCGGCACTACCAACGCGTTTGTCACCGTGCACAGGCGCGCGACTCCCGGCAGCTCCGTCTTGGGGTCAAACGGAAATTTCTTGTAGAGCGATACTGCGATCGCATTCGACGCAACGTTGGCGATGAAGAAGGTGTGGCGGTCGGTTGCTTTCGCGGCCGCTGCAGCGCCAGTCGTCCCACCCGCCCCGGTCAGATTCTCGATGATGAAAGGCTGGCCGAACTTGTCGCGCAACCGCGTTTCGACCAGCCGGAAGGAGATATCACTGCCGCCGCCCGCCGAACCGCCGGAGATCACGCGGACGGGCTTCGTGGGCCACTGAGCCTGCGCAGAAGCGCGGGTAACGAAGGGCGTCGCAGCGACTCCGGCCAGAAACATTCTCCGGTCAATTCTCATGTTTCTTCCCCCTCTGCTGCCGCTTTATTCGCAGCCGATCATTGATCGCCGCTCAGGCGACAATCTTCGAGCGCCGCAGCGCATCGATCCGCTCGCGAAGCAGGCCCATCTCGGTCAGCACTTCGTCGGTGTGCTGCCCGTGCATCGGCGGAGGCAATCCGACGCTGCGCGCGTCCTCATTGAACAGAATGGGTTGGCCGACGCCCTTCGTCGGCCCGGCAACCGGATGCTCGTATTCGACGATCATCCCGGTGGACTTCGTATGTGGATGATCGAGCAGTTGTGCGAGCGAGTTGATCGGCGAGCACGGCACGCCAATCTTTGTCAGCTCGCTGTCCCAGTGAGCGACTGGCCACCTGGCGAGGGCGGCCTGGACGTGGTCAAGAGTTTCAGCCCGGTGTGCGACACGATCAGCATTGCTGCGAAATTTTGGATCATCGACGATGGCTTCGAGGCCTGCGACTTTGCAGAACTTTCGCCAGAGATTGTCGTTGGCGACGCCGATCATGATCGGACCGTCGGAAGCTTCGAAGGCTTGATAGGGGCACAGCGACTCATGGCTCGAGCCGCACTTGGGTGGCTGGACGCCCCGCTCCCAGAAGGTCTGCAGATTGTATCCGAGAAGCCCGATCGCAGTTTCGAGCAAGGAGACTCGCACGGTGCCGCCCTTACCGGTCTTCTGCCGCTCGATCAACGACGCCAGAATGCCACTGAAGGCGTGCGAACCCGTCATCTGGTCGATCGGCGAGATCGGGCTACGGACATATCCCCCTCCCTCGTCACCGGTCAGCGCCATCACGCCGCTGAACGCCTGCAGGATGACGTCGTAGCCCGGCGAATTCTTGAGGGGCCCCGAACGGCCAAATCCCGATATGCTGCAATGGATCAGACGATCGTTTGAAGCGCGCAGCGTGGCGGCATCGATACCCAGCCGCTCGGCCACACCGGTGCCGAAGCTCTCGATCACCACATCCGATCGCTTGGCGATATCCTGCACGATGCGGCGTCCGTCGTCGGTCTTCAGATCGATGGCGATGCTGCGCTTGTTCCTATTGGCGCTGAGAAACACGGTGCCGAGACCCGCAGCTCGAAACGGCGGCCAGCCGCGCGTCTCGTCACCGAGACCGACCGGCTCCACCTTGATGATGTCGGCGCCAAGATCGCCGAGATACTGGGCACATAGCGGTCCGGCGAGCACTTTGGAGAAATCGAGCACCTTGATGCCGGCGAGTGGCTTCATTTTGCAATTCTTCGCACGCAACGCGGCGCGCGTCCTTATTCTACGATCTGGGTTGCGGCTTCTTTTTCATCAGCGCCGAGCGCTTGCAGATGGCGACGAGTTCGTCACGCTGGTTGAACGCCTCGTGCAGAAAGATGGTAATGCCGGTGTCCGGGCGCGAACGGCTGTCGCGCAACTCGGCGACCGTCGATCGCACATGAAGCGTGTCGCCGTGGAACACGGGCTTGGGAAACCGCACTTCATCCCAGCCGAGATTGGCGACCGTGGTTCCGAGGGTGGTGTCGCCGACAGAGATGCCGACCATCAAGCCAAGCGTGAAAGCGCTGTTGACGATGCGCGAGCCGAACTCGGTCTCGGCGCGGCAGTACTCCTCATCAAGATGAAGCGCTGCCGGATTGTGCGTCATCGCCGTGAACAGCACGTTGTCCATTTCGGTGACGGTGCGGCGAATGGCGTGCTCGAACACCTGCCCGACCGCAAATTCATCGTAGTACAAACCCGCCATTCGAACCTTCGTCCTCTGCGAAACTCTCAATATGACTTCGGCTGATCCAGCACCTTCTCCGCGATGAAGGAGAGGATCATCTGTTCGCTAACCGGCGCGATGCGCGTCACCAACACCTCGCGTAACAGCCGCTCGACCTGATATTCCTTCGCATAACCCATGCCGCCATGTGTAAGCACGGCCTGCAGACAAGCTTGATGTCCGGCGCGCGCGCCGAGAAACTTGGCGCCATTGGCTTCCGCCCCGCACGGCTCGCCGGCATCGTAGAGCTGCGCCGCCTTCATCGCCATCAGCAGCGCTGCTTCGAGCTGCAGCCAGCATTCGGCGAGTGGATGCTGGATGCCCTGGTTCTGGCCGATCTGCCGGTTGAAGACAGTCCGTTCGCGCGCATAACGCGCCGCGCGGTTGAGCGCATCCTGGCCAATGCCGATCGCTTCCACGGCGACGAGGACGCGCTCAGGATTGAGACTGTCGAGCAGGTAGTAGAAGCCCTTACCCTCCTCACCGACGCGGTCGGACTCGGGGACGAAAAGGTCGTCGATGAATACCGCGTTCGAATCCACCGCGGCACGACCATGCTTCGGAATACGCTTGACGTCGACCTTGGCGCGATCGAGGTCGGTATAGAAAATCGTCATGCCGTCGGTCGAGCGCCGCGCATCGGGCTTCGCGGTCGTGCGCGTCAGCAAAAGGATCTTGTTCGCGACCTGCCCGGTCGAGGTCCAGACCTTTCGCCCAGAGACGCGGTAACCACCATCCACCTTCTTCGCGAAAGTCTTGATATTGGTGGTGTCGAGCCCGGCATCGGGCTCGGTCACGCCGAAACAAACCTGATCCTCGCCGGTGACCAGGCGCGGAATCCAGCGTGACTTCTGTTCGTGCGTGCCGTGCACGACCATCGCATGCGGGCCGAACATGTTGATATGGATCGAGGACGCCGCCGCCATGCCGCCGCCGCAAGAGGCGACCGTATGCATCACGAGCGCGGCTTCGGTCACGCCGAGGCCGGCACCGCCATACTCTTCCGGCATGGTGACGCCAAGCCAGCCGTCGGCGGCCATCGCCCGATGAAACTCGTGCGGGAATCGTGCATCTCCGTCGCAGCTCGACCAGTAGTCGTCCGTGAAGCGCTTGCACACGGCGGCGACGCCGTCGCGTATCGCGCGTTGCTCGTCGGAAAGTCCACGCATACTCGAAATCCGTCTTGTTCGCTCGAAGTTCAGAAGCCGACGCTGCTTGGGCCCTTGAGATTGAGCATGCGACGCGCCTCGTCGGGCGTGGCGATCTCGAGTGAGAGACCTTCGAGGATGCGGCGGATCTTCGTTACCTGCTCGGCGTTCGATCGCGCCATCTTGCCCTTGCCGATATAGAGGCTGTCCTCCAGGCCGACCCGCACACAGCCGCCGAGGATCGCGCCCATGGTCACCAGTCCCATCTGATGCCGGCCGGCTCCAAGCACCGACAGGATGTAGTCGCGGCCGAACAGGGAATCGGCGACACGTTTCATGTGCATCAGGTTTTCAGGATCGGTGCCGATGCCACCCAGGATTCCGAAGATGCACTGCACGAGGAACGGCGGCTCGATCATCTTGCGATCGACGAAGTGGGCGAGATTGTAGAGGTGACCGACATCGTAGCATTCGAACTCGAAGCGGGTGCCGGCAACGCCGAGCTCGGTGATGCCGCGCTCGATCTGCGCGAACGTGTTCGACAGGATGAAGTCCCGCGTCATTTCCAGATAGGGACGTTCCCAGTCATGCTTGAATTCTTTGAACTTGCTGGCGGCCGGGAACAGCCCGAAGTTCAGCGAACCCATGTTCATCGAGGCAAGCTCTGGCTTCAACGCCTTAGCCGCAGC
>NZ_JAVIFX010000058.1 GCF_031157255.1 Bradyrhizobium sp. LHD-71
CGCCCGCTTTCCCCTCGGACTTCGGCGTGACGAGCAGGCGGCTCGTCATGAAGGCGGCGAGCGCACCTCGCCTCATAGATGACACGATCCATGTGCCCCTGCACGTCGCTTGGCACCGCCGATTGATCGGATAGAGTGAGACATCCAGCCCACCACCAATCATCCGCAATGTGAAAATGACAGCGGCCATTCGACATCGTCGTTTCGGCACGTTTGTTCTCGTGCTCGGCACGTATCTCGGGTGGAACATCGCGCCGCTGCACGCGCGCGAGGCGCCGTGCATGGCGCCGGTGATCGGTGAAGGCCGGGTCGCCTCCACCCTCGATGCACGGACGCTGCGCATGCAGGACGGACGCGAGGTGCGACTGGCCGGCGTCGAGGACAGCACCTCGGGGCTGCCGGCCAAGCCCGATCAGCGCGTGGCGCTCGAACGGCTCACCGCCGGGCGCGACATCGTCTTGCGCGGCTCTGCGAAACCCGACCGCTACGGCCGCCTCGTGGCCTTCGCCTTCGTTCAGGATCAGGACACCCCCATCCAAGCCCACATGGTCGACGATGGTCATCTGCTCGTTGCGGCGGCGATCGATGATCGGGATTGCGCACGCTTGCTGCTCGCCCGCGAGGACCGGGCGCGGCGTGCCGGGCGCGGCCTCTGGGCGGAACCGGCTGCCATAAAAAACACGGAAATGCCGGGCGATATTTTGGCGGGGATTGGGCAGTTCGTCGTGGTGGAAGGCCGGGTGCAGTCCGTCCGCGAAGCCGGAGCAACGCTCTACGTCAATTTCGGCCGGCGTTGGACGCAGGACTTTGCGGTGACTATTTTAAGGCGGAATGTGGCAGGCTTTGAGACCGCCGGAATTCCGCTCCGGTCTCTCGAGCGCCGAAGGGTCCGCGTGCGGGGGTGGGTGGAACAGCGCGGCGGACCAAGAATCCAGGCCTCCTGGGCGGGGCAGATTGAAGTATTGGGTGGCAACTAGGCATGATCCCTGCTTGTCTCGGGTTTTGATCCGGGAGGGGTACCGGTTTTCGGATCAGGTCATGCGCGGTTAACTTCTTGAGCTGGAGTTGGGACAGTCGGCCGTGGCAGGGCGCACGCAGCGACAGGGAACTGTTAAGGGCAAGGCAAGGGCGGTGGCGGCATCAACGATGATGCTTGCAGCCGGGCTTGCGCTTGGCGCGTGCTCCGATTTCAATCGCTTTCAATTGGCAAACACGACGCCCCTGCCGGCGGAGCGCCCGCGGCCGCAGCGCACGCCGGTTCAGCAAACGGCGGCCACCGAGCGCGAGCATGAACGAATCCTCGCATCCTACGGCGGCGTGTACGAGGATGCGCGACTTTCCAGCTTGATCTCGAAGGCGGTCGAGAGGCTCGTCGCAGCATCCGAACGGCCGGATCTGTCTTACAAGGTAACGATCCTGAACTCCGCCGCGATCAACGCCTTCGCGTTGCCAAGCGGTCAGCTCTACATCACACGCGGCCTGATCGCGCTCTCGAGCGATACCTCCGAACTGTCGTCGGTGCTCTCGCATGAGATGGCGCATGTCATCGCCCGCCACGCCGCTATCCGTGAGGATCAGGCACGGCAGGCGGCGGTCGTCAGCCGTGTCGTCACCGATATCGGCGCCGATGCCGACCTGTCGGCGCTGGCGCTGGCGCGCTCGAAGCTGACGCTGGCGAGCTTCTCGCGCGCCCAGGAGTTCGAAGCCGATGGCATCGGCGTCGGCATTGCCGCACGCGCCGGCTTCGATCCGTTCGGTGCAGTCCGCTTTCTGACCTCGATGGAGCGTAACGCGGCGCTGCGAGCTTCACGCAACGCCGCTGATCCGCGTTCGCTGGATTTCCTCTCCTCGCATCCGGCGACGCCGGAGCGGGTGCAGAACGCGCAGGCCAACGCGCGGCAGTACTCGTCGCCGGGAGGAGGCGAGCGTGACCGCGACGCCTATCTCGATGCGTTGGACGAGATGATCTATGGCGAAGACCCGAGCGAAGGCTTCGTGCGTGGACGTCGATTCATTCATCCCAAGCTCGGCTTCACCTTCACGGCGCCGGAAGGTTTCTCGCTGGACAATACCGCACAGGCGGTGATCGGCGTGCGCGACGGCGGCACGCAGGCGATGCGTTTCGATGTCGCGCGCGTCTCGTCTGAGCAGTCGCTGGGGGAATACCTCACATCCGGCTGGATCGACGACGTCGACAAAACCACCGTCGAGGACCTCACCGTCAACGGCTTTCGAGCCGCCACTGCGATCGCGCGCGGCGAACAATGGCGCTTTCGCGTCTACGCTTTGCGGTTCGGCAGCGACGTGTACCGCTTCGTGTTCGCGTCGAAACAAAGAGGCGGCGAGGGCGATCGCAGTTTCCGCGATACGGTCAACACGTTCCGCCGGCTGACGCTTGCCGAGATCCAGGCTGCCCGCCCGCTTCGGCTGAAGGTTATCACGGTACAGCCGGGCGATACCGTCGAATCGCTATCTCATCGCATGGCCGGCGTCGATCGCCAGCTCGAGCGCTTCCTGATCCTCAATGGCCTTGATGCCAAGAGCACCGTCAAGCCGCGCGACCGCATCAAGATCGTGGTGGAGTAGTTTCGTCGCTCGTTGGCGACGAGTGGTCGCGACCATGCGCGTTCGCCAATAAAATCGTGCCGTCGAAGCGCAGAGTCCGGACATGCGCTCGCTGCAACACCGAACGTTCAGGACTACGCCGCGGTCGCAGGCGCGCAGCCGCCGAGCTTCAGCTTGCGCTTGGTGGATGCAGGGTGCTTGGCGAGACCACCGGCGGGGCCAGCCTCGGGCCGCACCGGACGGCGCACCAGCTCGCCATGGCAGTTCGGGCAGCGCCCATGCAGCACGGCGTTCGTGCAGTCAGCACAGAATGTACATTCATAGGAGCACATATACGCCTCGCGCGACTGTGGCGGCAGGTCGCGATCGCAGCATTCGCAGTTCGGACGCAACTCCAGGGCCATGACGAAATCCTCAGCTGTCTCTTTGCGATCCGTGCACGTCATTTGTTCGCACGCGCGCCGGCACGCGTGTTTGCAGTCGGGCGCAGGCACAATTGTATCCAATACGTCGTCCCGGCCAAGCGAAGCGCCGCGCCGTGACCCGTAACCGCCGTCTCCAAGAGACGACGTGCGCTCGTTGCCTTCTTGGGTTGCCGCTCGCGATCATATTGGTTCGGTAAACATGGGCTTCCGCAGGAACGACCCTGAATAGCACAAAACAAAAGCCCGGCTCATGGAGCCGGGCTTCGAAACTGATCGAACTGTGGTCGTTGACTTAGGCCGCTTCGTCCTCGGTCAACGTATCGTCGCCGTCGGCCTCGTCCTCGTCACCTTCGTCGCCCTCGGCCTCACCCACGGCATCAGCATCAGTCTTGGCGCCGCGGCGCGGGCCCTTGGCAAGAGCTGCCTCGATTTCCTTGACTGCCTCGGTCTCGGTCACGTGCTGCACGGCCGCGATTTCGCGCGACAGCCGGTCCAGCGCCGCCTCGTACAGCTGACGCTCGCTATAGGACTGCTCAGGCTGCGATTCGGAACGATAGAGGTCGCGCACGACTTCGGCGATCGCAACGATGTCGCCGGAGTTGATCTTGGCCTCGTACTCCTGCGCGCGACGCGACCACATGGTACGCTTCACGCGCGCCCGGCCCTTCAGCGTTTCCAGTGCCTTCTTCACCAACGCCGGCTCGGAGAGCTTGCGCATGCCGACATTGATGATTTTTGCGGTCGGTACCCGCAGGGTCATCTTGTCCTTGATGAAGTTGATCACGAACAACTCGAGCTTCGCGCCGGCAATCTCCTGCTCTTCGATCGCCAGGATCTGGCCGACACCATGCGCCGGATACACCACGAATTCATTGGTCTTGAAGCCCTGACGCTGGGTCGCAGGCTTCTTCACCTCTTCGACCTTCGGTGCGGCGGGCTTGGCAGCAGCTGTCTTCACAGGAGCAGCTTTGTGCGCAGCAGGCTTGGCGTGAGCCGCTGCCTTCGGTGCCGCAGCCCTGACAGCGGGCTTCACGGCAGTCCTGGATACGGTCCGGGCGGCGGGCTTGGCAGTCTTCTGGGCAGTGTTCTTGGCCATTACGTTCTTTGCTGTTCGGGATTTGGCCGCCGCCTTGACCTTACTGGCCCTGGCGGCAGTCTTCGATGAGCTCCGGCTCGACGCCGTAGACTTCCTGGCGGTCTTCGCAATACTCTTGGAACGCGCGCTTTTGCTTGACACAACCTGTGCGTGGAACCGCCACGCTCCTGTTCACGGGCTTTTTCCGGGGAATCCAGTCATGTCCGGCCACTCAAGGGGCGGAAGCTGATTCCGGCTTCTTGAATGTGCCCAAAATAACACATTTTCCGCGAAAATCAATGATTTATGACCAAAAGGCGAAATGCGGCACGCTTTAGGGTTAAGCGACCGTCCGTTCAGCAACGTATAGGAGATGGAAGAGAAGGCGTTTTTAGTCGCCGGCACCGGGCTTGGTTGAGAAATACTTCTCGAACTTGCCCTCTTCGCCGTCGTGCTTCTCAGCGTCGGGGTCCTGGTCTTTCTTTTGTGTGATATTCGGCCAGGCCTTGGCGTATTCGGCGTTCACCTCCAGCCATTTTTCCAGACTGGGTTCGGTGTCCGGCTTGATCGCATCGGCAGGACATTCCGGCTCGCACACACCGCAGTCGATACACTCGTCCGGATGGATCACGAGCATATTTTCGCCTTCGTAAAAGCAATCGACCGGGCACACTTCCACGCAGTCGGTATACTTGCACTTAATGCAGTTATCAGTGACGACGTAAGTCATCGACAGCTCCGGAACGGGTCAAACAGTCGGAGAAATTTCCTGCGAAGCTGGCCGTTCACAGCAAGAAATTACTCTTCAGAACATCGGTTTGCGCCGCCCGGTCAAAAACCGTGCGACGTGCGCGGTGTGGCCTAGCGCAGGATGCGAATGGCTGCAAGTGAAGCGCGCTCAGCTCTGTAATGCAGGTCACAGTTCACTCGGCCAGCTCGACGTAGAGCGCCCGCGCAGCCGTGGCATCACCGCGTCGTTCGGCGAAATCCGCCACCTTCCAGATGCGGATGCGGCGGTCCAGCGCGATGGTCAGCACATCTCCGACCTTGACGGGATGCGACGCCGCCACCACACGGGTGCTGTTAACCCTGACGTGACCACTGACAACCAGCTCGGCCGCGCCCGTGCGGGTTTTGACGATGCGCGCGTGCCAGAGCCATTTGTCGATCCGCTGGCGATCCACGGGCTAATGTCCTGTTTCTGACGCTCGCACCACCTTGCCGCGAGTCCCTCGTGCGAGCGTCAGAAACACCGCACTAGCCTAATGCTTTTCCTTCGCGCCAGACTCGAGCTGCTCTTTCAACGCCGCGAGCTTTGCGAACGGCGAGTTGGGATCGACCGGACGATCGCGCTGCGGGCGATCCTGTCGCTGTCCCCCGCCGTGCCGCTGGTCGCGACGGTTTGCCTGCGCGTGATCCGGGCGCCCCTTGCCCTTGCCTTGAAAGCGACGACGGTCCTCGCGTGAACGCGCCTCGCCGCTGCCGGCAGCGGCGGTGCTTGCCTCGCCAGCCTGCGCACCCGATTCGTCTTGACCGGCCTGGTGTCGGCGGCGTCGATGAAAATCCTTGCCTCGATCGCGCCGGTGGCCGTGATCACCATCACTCGGCGTCGCACCGGCCTCTGTCGTCTGCGCATGATCGGGACGGCGATGGCGCGGACGCTCGTGCCGGTGCTTGCGCTCCTCATGCCGGCCGGCAGGACGCCAGACCTCGATCAATGCAGGCGGGGCAGCTGCGTCAGCCACCGGTTCGGATAGAGCAGCGGCAGGCTCGGCCGCCGCCTCGACGACAGCCAGCATATCGTCTTGCGTGGCGGTTTCGGCGGACGGTTCGGCCGCGACGACAGCCTCGCTCGCCGGTGCGGCTTCTTCGGTCGCGGCAGTTGGCGCTTCAGCACTCGGCGGTTCGGCCGACTCCGCAGGATTACTTGCGGCTTCCGCAACGTCAGCCTGAAGCTGCGCCGCGCCGACCACATTATCGTTTGCCGCAACGATGCCGACCGGCTGCGTGGTTTCCGGCGCCGACTGCTGCTCGACCGTCGCGTCCGGCACGACGGCAGGCTCAGGCGGCAATGGCGGCCGTCGGTCCATACGATAGCCGAGCGCGCGCAGGATCGACGCGAAGTCCTCGCCTGCGGATCCTGTCAGCGACGTCATCGCCTGTGTCACGACGAACGAGCGACCATCAAACGCGCCAGGCGGCTTCGGCGCGCTCGAGCCGTCGCGCCAGGCAAGGGCCGGGCGGATGAGATCCGCCAGCCGCTCGAGAATGTCGACGCGGACCGCGCGCTCGCCGGCCAGGCGATAGCCGAGCGTGCGATAGGCATCACGGTCCAGCGCCTTGTCAGCAGGAAACGAGGTGCGACCGGTGCTCGCCAGATGCTGCGCGCTCGTCAGCGCAGCGAGATCGACATTGTCGTGCTTCAATGACCAGAGCAGCGACGCCAGTGCGCGCGCCGCCGGCTTCAGGAGCGCGGGCATATAGATGTGATAAGCGCCGAAGCGAACGCCATACTTGCGCAAGGTTGCGCGCGAGGTCTGGTCGAGATCCTTCATCTCTGCGGCGATCTTCTGCCGCTCGAGAACACCGAGCGCTTCGACCAGCTGAAAGGCGATGCCACGACCGATGCCGGTGATGTCTTCGGCCTTCGACAGTTCAAACAGCGGCCCGAGCAGCTTCGTAACGTGCGCCTTGAGCCAGAGATCGAGCCGCGCCTGCACGCTCTCGCGCGCTGCGCCCGCTAGTCTGTCGTCGGCGATCAAGCGGACGCGCGGCTCCAGCACATTGTCGGCGGACATCAATTTGCCGATCGCGTCGCCCGTCCAGCGCAGCGTGCCGTCCGAGGCAAGCGCAAACTGATCGTCTGAGCCAGCGGCGAGCTTTGTGGCACGCGCGTCGATTTCGCCGGCGAGCGCCTTCTGCGCCGCGGCATGCAACGCCTTTGCTTCCGAGCCGGCCTCAGCCGCGTCGGGTGCGAACATGAATCCATCAAGGCGGCCGATAGTGTGCCCCTCGACGACCACGTCTCCAGTCTTGCTTATCTCGGTTTCCAACGTCGCATTTTCCCGCAATCGGCGCATCAATACACTGGTGCGGCGATCAACGAAACGTTCCGTGAGCCGCTCGTGTAGTGCATCCGACAATTTATCCTCAATTGCACGCGCAGTCCCCTGCCAATGTTCCGGATCGGCCAGCCAGTCGGGACGATTTGCCGCAAACGTCCAGGTTCTGATTTGCGCAATGCGCGCGGACAACGTGTCGATATCGCCATCGGTTCGATCGGCCTGGGCAACCTGGGCCGCATACCAGTCATCCGGAATGCGTCCGCGCGTCATCAGAAAGCCGAACAGCGTGGTCACCAGTTCCGCATGCGCTGCCGGAGCGATCTTGCGGTAATCCGGCAGTTGGCAGACATCCCAGAGGCGCTCGACCGCCGCGGCCTCTCGAGCCATTGCCCGCACCTCCGCGTCGCGGGCGGCGTGATCCAGGACGCGAATATCTTCGGCCAGCGGTGCACGGGTGAGCACCTCGTGCCGCGGTGACAGCGCTAGCGTCGCCTGCAGCGCGCCGAGGGAGGCGAAATCCAGCGCCGTATTCCGCCATTGCAGCTGTTTTACGCTGTCGAAGGTATGGTTCTGCAGCGCGTTGACGAGTTCCGGCTCGAACGGGACGCAGCGGCCCGTGGTGCCGAATGTACCGTCGCGCGTGGCGCGGCCGGCACGACCGGCGATCTGCGCAAATTCCGCTGGATTCAGGCGGCGATACTGGTAGCCGTCATATTTGCGGTCGGACGCGAAGGCAACGTGATCGACATCGAGGTTGAGCCCCATGCCGATGGCATCGGTCGCCACCAGATAGTCGACCTCGCCGGATTGAAACATCGCTACCTGCGCATTGCGCGTGCGGGGAGACAGCGAACCCATCACCACGGCGGCGCCGCCATGCTGGCGGCGGATCAATTCGGCGATGGCATAAACCTCGTCCGCCGAAAACGCGACGATCGCCGTGCGGCGCGGCTGGCGCGTGATCTTGCGGTCGCCGGCGAAATGCAGCTGCGACAGGCGCGGCCGCGTCACTACGCTGACGCCGGGTAGCAGCCGCTCCACAATGCCGCGCATCGTCGCTGCGCCCAGAATCAGCGTTTCATCGCGACCGCGACGATTGAGGATGCGATCCGTGAAGACGTGGCCACGGTCGAGATCGGCGGCAATCTGGATCTCATCCACCGCAAGAAACGACACGTCGAGGTCGCGCGGCATCGCCTCAACGGTCGAGACCCAGAATCGCGCATTCCGCGGCTTGATCTTTTCCTCGCCGGTAATGAGCGCGACGGACTCAGCCCCCACTCGCTCGACCAGACGGTTGTAGACCTCGCGCGCCAACAGCCGCAGTGGCAGACCGATGAGGCCGGACGAATGCGCACTCATCCGCTCGATGGCGAGATGAGTTTTGCCGGTATTGGTCGGGCCCAGCACGGCAGTGACGCCGGCACCCGGCGCCCGGTCGCCGCCGAAGCTGGGAGAAGAAGACGAAAATGTCATTGATTCAAGCAGTTCCGCGTGCACACAGCGCGGGATCTAGTGTCTCAGAATGCGACGCGCGAGCGCCACGGCTTAAGCTTTGGAACGAGTCTAGAACGAATCGCGCCCGAATCGCTGACTCGTTTGGCATCTGTTTCGTTCCCCGCAATATCTCGCACTCTACTACATCTGGACCACAACATCGGGGACAGATGCGTCGCTCGCGGGTATCACGAAAACGTTCTTTCGTTAACGTCAGACGGACTCCGATCGGCCCTGGAGTCAACTTGATTCCCTCACGGCCCCGACTGAATCTGACTCTCGTGCCAAGTGGCACGCATACGATCGCCCAATCCGAAAAGCGCACTCACTTCATAAAGTTGCTGGGTCCCCTCCTGGTTCTGATGCTCGCCAGCGAGGTCGCCGCAAAGTGATGAGAACGTAAAGACGGTGACAACTCGCTATTGAGTGCGGACGGCCGCAGCAGGATTGGACGGGTGCGCGGACAGCGAGTTTGTGAACCGCGTCGCCTGCATCACGCCGGTCCCAATCGGGGTCGGAATCACGACCTTGAGCGGCATCAGCACGCGCGTGCCGAGGATCGGCGCAAACCACACCTCCATGTTGCGCTGCGCCTTCAGGTACTTGATCGCCGTCCGATCCGGCACGTAGCCCGAAATCGGCACAAACTGGATCGCGCAGACGACGGCGGGGCCCTGATAGCCCTTGTCCACTTTGACCGCCTCAACGCGCCGGTACTCAAGCTTGAGATCGTAGCGCATGCGGCCGTCGAACACCGACTGCACCTGGCCACAGGCCTCCGGCGAGACCGGATCGCCGGTGCCGGGAACGCGCAACAGCGATCCCGTCATCGGGTCCAAGACACCACGCCTATGCGCTTCGGTCACTGGAATCCGCTCTGGATTGACCGGCTGTTCCGGCTCGATCGCGAAATCCTTCACATTGCCCTGGGCCAGCGAAATCCGTAGGACCTCGGTCTTCTTGTTGGTGATCATCTTCACGGTGTAGTTCGCCGGAGCGAGCTGACCCTTGATCACCCGGCCTTGCGCACCGCCATTGCCCTCGCCGGTCGAGATCATCGCGACGAGGCCGGTCGTCTTGCCGTTGGCGATCGCGGAATACTGCTCTTCGGCGATATCTACCACCCACGAGCCCTTGCCGATCGGGATGCCAGCGAGCGTCACCTCGTACTGCGCCTCAACCCTGCCCTGCGCTGATGCGCCGTCCGCAACCGCGCCAGCCAGGAGCAGGCATCCGGCCGCGAACACCGGTGGGATAGACCGCTGCGCAACGAGTATTGGAGGTTTGGACACGGATAGGAACGTCCCGGCCTGCAGGAGGCATCTGGCTGACGCAATGCAATATCTCAAGATCATGGGCAGATTGCGTCGTTTATAAGGACCGGATTCGGGCGTTTGTCGCCGGCGAGAGGTCCAATTTGCGGCTATCTTTATGGATTTCCGCGGCTTGACGGTCGGCGGAGCGACCCTTATACGTCCGCCCGTTCCTTCAAATGGACCTGAATTCGACCTCGGCGAGCGAACTGCTGCCTGCCGGACGAGCAAATTTTAAGGATTTCGCCATGTCGCGGCGCTGCGAACTGACCGCCAAAGGAGTGCAGGTCGGCCACAAGGTCAGCCACTCCAACATCAAGACGAAACGGCGCTTCCTGCCGAACCTGTGCAACGTGACGATGATCTCGGATGCGCTCGGCCGCGGCGTGAAGCTGCGCGTATCGGCGAACGCGATCAAGTCGGTCGATCACAATGGCGGGCTCGACGCCTTCCTGCTGAAAGCCAAGGAAGACGGCCTCTCCAAGCGTGCGCGCGACATCAAGCGCCAGATCGAGAAGAAGAAGCAGGCGGCGGGCTGACAGCCTCTGCTTGGCAGATTGGCGTTACGACGGCCGGGCATCGCGCGGCCGTTTTGTTTTTGGGTGCCCGGATGACGGGGAAGCCCCCGGCTTTCACTTCGCTCGCTGCATCCAGGCTGCAGGGCCGGCTCAATCATCCACCAGCGTGAACTGCAGCAGCAACGTCCGCTGCAGCATCGAGAAGTTATCGTCGGAGACCATCGTCAGTACTGTGTCGCCGTCGGCCGTGCGATGCACGTCGAGTCCCTCCATGTTGTCGATCTCGTGGCCCAGATCAGCTTCGAAGATCGACGGTCCATCGACGATGGCACCCGGCGCGATCACGCGCAGAGGAATCCTGCGAATACGGATACCGACACCGGCCAGCATCGAAAATTTCCGTTCGAGGATCAGAAGATCGCCTGACGGCAGCAGCGCTGCGTCGCTGATATCGAAATCACGCGAACGGCGAATCGAGAACTGCCCAGGCCGCGGCCCGCCGACCAGGAAGCCGACCAGATTCCCCGACGCGTTGAGCCCTCGCTCGGAAACGACGATCAGTGTCCCTTCCAGCGGCAAACCCTTCGGCACGAACACCAGCCCTTCCGGTCCCTTATTGTAAGGCAGCCGCCGGAACGCCGCAGGCATCGGGATCTCCTCACCGCGCGAGGCGACGCCGCCGCGACGGAAATCGAACTTCAGGATGCGGTTGACGCGCTCAATGCCGACGTAGAGCGTCGTCCCGTCGACGGCGAGCGACTCGCTGTCGTACAGTTTTCTCAATGTGATCGGCCTGCCGTCGGCGCCAAGCATGGGCGCGGAGCGAACGTCGGTAAGGCCCGCAAGCGCCTTCCCTTGATAGACGAGGCTGCCGGTGAACCAGTCGCCCTTATCATTCATGGCGACGAAGCTCTTGCCATTCGGCTCGATGCGAAAGGCCGACAGGCCGCCGAATTCTTTGAACGATGAGGTCAGTACGAGCCCTGAGCGAAATACGAGATCGCCGAATCTGCGGCGCGTGCGGTCGCGCAAATCGAACGCCTCGAGCGGACGCGACGTAACCTCGACGGCAGTGGTGACAGGCGCCGCAACTGCCGCCGCCTGCGCACACGCACGCCCCGGCATGCATGCAAGACACGCCACAACGAGACACGCCGTCAAAACGACGGCCGGCATCGCTCTTAGCCAGCGGCTACCCGCGCTCGGCATCATCTTAAGTCAATGCAGACGGCGGCTCTGGCCGGGACGTGTCGGACGTGGCGGAGGCTCGGCGTTCTCGCTGAACAGTTCGGCAAGCTTCTCGGTGATCGCACCACCGAGTTCTTCCGCATCGACGATGGTCACCGCACGACGATAGTAGCGTGTCACGTCGTGACCAATGCCTATAGCGATGAGCTGCACGGGGCTACGCGTCTCGATCTCCTCGATGATGTGGCGCAGGTGCCGCTCGAGATAGTTGCCCGGGTTGACGGACAGCGTCGAGTCGTCGACCGGCGCGCCGTCCGAGATCATCATCAGGATGCGCCGCTGTTCGGGCCTGCCGAGCAGTCGCTTGTGTGCCCAATCAAGCGCCTCACCGTCGATGTTTTCCTTCAACAGCCCCTCGCGCATCATCAAACCGAGGTTCTTGCGCGCGCGCCGCCATGGCGCGTCCGCCGACTTGTAGATGATGTGGCGCAGATCGTTCAACCGGCCCGGACCACCTGGCTTGCCGGCGGCGAGCCAGGCTTCGCGCGACTGACCGCCCTTCCATGCGCGGGTGGTGAAGCCAAGAATTTCGACCTTCACGCCGCACCGCTCCAGCGTGCGCGCAAGGATATCGGCGCAAGTCGCAGCGACCGTGATCGGCCGTCCGCGCATCGAGCCGGAATTGTCGAGCAGAAGCGTGACGACGGTGTCGCGGAACGTCGCCTCCTTCTCGTGCATGAACGAGAGCGGATGCATCGGATCGGTGACGACGCGTGATAGCCGGGCCGGATCGAGGATACCCTCCTCAAGATCGAAATCCCAGGCGCGGTTCTGCTGCGCCATCAGCTTCCGCTGCAGGCGGTTGGCAAGGCGTGCGACCACGCCCTGCAGATGCGCGAGCTGCTTGTCGAGATAGGCGCGCAGCCGTTCGAGCTCCTCCGGATCGCAAAGGTCTTCGGCGTTGACGACTTCGTCGAACTTCGGCGCGAAGGCGTGATATTCCGGCCCGCGCGGCTCGTTGCCGCCGCGCATCGGCGGACGCGTCGTATCGCCGGGCGTCTCATCCTCGCCCATTTCGCTGTCATCGAACGTATCGCTCGACGATGACTGGGCCGCCTCGGCGCTTTCGGCAGCGTCCTCGGCGGAGGCCTCCGCCTGCTCCATGTCCATGTCCTGCGAAGCCTCGCCATCCGGCTGGCCCTCGGCGCCGGACTGATCCTGATCGCCCTCCTGGTTCTCGTCCTGATCTTCGTCGTCCTGGTCGGCATCGGTGCGGTCACCGAGTTCGAGCGCATCGAGCAGATCGTGCAGGGCATCTGCGAACTTGCGCTGGTCCTCGATCACTGATTCGAGGCGATCGAGCCGGGCGCGTGCCTTGTCCTCGATCAGTGGACGCCACAGGTCGACCAGCTTCTTTGCCGCCTGCGGTGGCGCGAGGCCGGTCAGTCGCTCCCGCACCATCATCGCCAGCGCGTCGGCAAGCGGCGCATCGGCCCGGTCGGTGATCTCATCGAACTTGCCGCGATGATAGTGATCGTCGAGATAGGCGGTCAGGTTCTTCGCCACACCGGACATACGCCGCGCGCCGATGGCTTCGACGCGCGCCTGTTCGACCGCATCGAACACGCCACGCGCCTGCATGTTGCCGGGCACCTGTTTGCGATGCACGGCTGGATCGTGACAGGCGAGCCGCAACGCAATGGAATCCGCGTGGCCTCGCACGATCGCGGCATCTTTCCGGGACAGCTTGCGCGGCGGTTCCGGCAGCCGCGCCTTGCCCGGCGCAAGGCCGGGCCGTTCCGCCGCAAACGACACTTCGAGTTCAGGCTGTCGCGCGATGGCGCGCAGGCACGACGTGACCGCACGTTTGAACGGCTCGGTCGGCGCTTCCTTCGATCCCGGTCTCGGCTTCGAGTTCGTGGTCATTTCGCTCACATTGGTCGTCCCTGCGAAAACAGGGACCCATAACCACCAGCTTGGATTGTTAAACTCTGCGCGGCGTCGCTACCCAATCGAAAGTCTACAGCGTATGGGGCCCCTGCTTTCGCAGGGGCGACATGATCGATCAGCTCAACGCGACGTTAACCGACGACTCAGGAAGCTCCGCGTTGAAGCAGCGCTGATAGAATTCCGCCACCAGCGGCCGCTCCAGCTCATCGCACTTGTTCAGGAAGGTCACACGGAACGCGAAACCGATGTCGCCGAAGATCTCGGCGTTCTCCGCCCAGGTGATCACCGTACGCGGGCTCATCACCGTCGACAGATCGCCGTTGGCGAACGCATTGCGTGTCAGGTCGGCAAGGCGGACCATCTTGCCGACGATGTCCCGGCCCTCGCTCGTGCGGTAGTGCCGCGCCTTCGCCAGCACGATCTCGACTTCCTCATCGTGCGACAGATAGTTCAGCGTGGTGACGATCGACCAGCGGTCCATCTGACCCTGGTTGATCTGCTGGGTACCATGGTAGAGGCCGGTGGTATCGCCGAGGCCGACGGTGTTTGCCGTCGAGAACAGGCGAAACGCCGGATGCGGCTTGATCACCTTGTTCTGGTCGAGCAACGTCAGCCGGCCGGAGACTTCCAGCACCCGCTGAATCACGAACATCACGTCCGGGCGGCCGGCATCATATTCGTCGAACACCAACGCCACATTGTGCTGCAGCGCCCAAGGCAGAATGCCGTCACGGAACTCGGTGACCTGCTTGCCTTCCTTGATGACAATCGAATCCTTGCCGACCAGATCGATACGGCTGATATGGCTGTCGAGGTTGACGCGCACGCAAGGCCAGTTCAGCCGCGCCGCTACCTGCTCGATATGCGTCGATTTGCCGGTGCCGTGATAGCCGGTCACCATCACACGGCGGTTCTTTGCAAAACCGGCAAGAATGGCCAGTGTGGTCGCGCGATCGAAGCGATAATCCGGATCGGTATCGGGCACATGCGGGTCAGTCGTCGAGTAGGCCGGCACTTCCATGTCGGAATCGATACCGAACACTTGCCGGACGGAGACTTTCATGTCGGGCAATGCGGTCATGTCATTGGCTGCGGCGGTCATCATTCCTCCGTGGCGTCGGGGCGTTCCCGAAACCAGTCGTGCGTTGGCTGCGGTCAAGGCTGCGGCTGGAGCTGCAATCATTGCAACTTAGCAGACGGGAACGGCGGGCAGAAGCCTGCGCCGCAATCAAAAGTTCCGCTTTTTCATCAATTAGATAAGTCATCGCAACGGGATTTGAAGGGCTGCCTTGCGGAAAGCGCCCAACAACAAGCGGCCGTTGCGGCGGCTGCACCCCGCTGGACCGGCGCGCTTCGGGAGCGCACATTACAGGCGTGGCACACCTCCTTGACCAGCTCATCAACTTCGTCTCCGCGCACCCGTTCCTCGCCTATGCGACCGCGTTTTTTGCCGCGCTGCTGGAGGCCGTGCCGGTGTTAGGATCGTTCGTGCCCGGATCGAGCGTCATCATCGGGCTGAGCGCGCTGGTCGCGGCGGGAGACCTGAGCCTTGGCGGCGTGCTTGCCGGCGCGATCGTCGGAGCCGTGATCGGCGACGGCACCGCCTTCCTGCTCGGGAACATCGAGCGGCGGCGTATCCTGACATGGTGGCCGATGGCGTCGTATCCGACACTGATCGCTCGCAGCGAAGAGTTCTTCCAGCGCCGGGGAACCATCGCCGTGCTGCTCGCCCGCTTCGTGCCGCCGGTGCGCGCCTTCGTGCCGGTGACCGCGGGCGCTCTGGGCATGCCGCCGACACGCTTCTATCCGATCAACCTTGTTGCGATCGGCCTATGGGCCTGTGCGCATGTGTTGCCGGGCGCGCTCGCCGGCAGCCTGTGGAAGCAACACGGAAGAGAGATCGAGCATATCGCGCTGCCGCTGCTCGCCGTCGCCATCGCTGTGGCCGTCGTCCTGTGGTTCGTGCGCCGACGGCATCTTTTCGGAGCAAGCTAGTGTCGTGGATCAGAAATTCGCGCCATCGTTGCCGCTAGTCCATCGTGCGAATTTCTGATCCATAAACGACACTAGAATCATAAACTTGCTAGTGTCCTGATCGAATCCGAAGTTCGCTCTGAGCTCGCTGCAAAGTACGGCGAACTTCGGATTCGGGACACTAGCCGGCTACGCCTTTGCCGCCCGCGGCATCGGCCCGGTGTAGCGCGCGCGGGGCCGGATGAGGTTGCCGTTGCGTAACTGCTCACTCGCATGTGCGATCCAG
>NZ_JAVIFX010000059.1 GCF_031157255.1 Bradyrhizobium sp. LHD-71
CGACGATCGGCGACCCGCTTCGGGTGGCCGCCCGAAGCGGGTCGTTCCTCTCGGAACAGTCGGATTATAGCGGGGCGCGCCAATACAAGGAGCGAAGCGACGAAGCAATCCAGCGCGGCGGTTGCTGCAATCTCAGACTGGATTGCTTCGCTTCGCTCGCAATGACGATAAACGGGATTGACAGATCAACCCAAAGGAAAGCCCCATGATCGATCTCCATTACTGGCCGACGCCGAACGGCAAGAAGGTCACTATTCTGCTTGAAGAGCTCGGCATGCCGTACAAGGTCATTCCCTGCAACATCGGCAAGGGCGACCAGTTCACGAAAGGCTTTCTCGACATCGGCCCCAACAATCGCATGCCGGCGATCGTCGATCATGCGCCGGCTGGCGGCGGTGCGCCGGTCAGCGTGTTCGAATCCGGGGCGATCATGATGTATCTCGCCGACAAGGGCGGGCGTTTCTATCCGCAGGATCTCCGCGGCCGCGCCGAAGTGAACCAGTGGGTGATCTGGCAGATGGCGAACCAGGGACCGAAGACCGGCGAGTACGGTCATTTTCAACGTCTGGGCGAGACCAAGGGGGATCAGTCCTACGCGGTCCGCCGCTTCGGAGACGAGGTCAACCGCCTCTACGGCGTACTCGACAATCGCCTCTATGACCGCCGCTATCTCGCGGGCGACGACTACACGATCGCCGACATGATCTCGTATCCCTGGACGGTGAACTGGAAGGGGCAGGGCCAGAACATCGACGATTTCAAGTATTTCAAGCGCTGGTTCGAGGAGTTGAGCGCGCGGCCGGCCGTCCAGCGCGGGCTCGCCGTCACGGCCGGCGGGCCGGTCGAGGATCCGAACAGCCTTTCGGTCGAAGAGAAGGAGCGGCGCGCAAAACTCCTCTATAACCAGCGCGCCAGACCCGCGCCGGAAGGCGGGTTGCTCAAGGTGTGACGGAGCGACAGCTCTCAGGTCTTACGTTCACGGTCGACGACGTTCTTTCGTGGTCGGTGTGGTTTCATCCACCGGCCGCAGCACCATTCTCCGCGCAGATGTTGCGCCGCATCCGCCGACTTATTAAAGGACATCACGGTAGGCTTCCGGCAAGCGCCGGAGTGCGATCGAATGGATGTTGACGAAAGGTGTGGGACATGGCTGGGGCGGATCTGGACGCCATCATTCGGCGCAGCGCGAAGGAGCAGCACAAGAGCCTGATGGACGCAGTAAAGGAACGGCGCGGCCATTTCCTCGCCCTCGCCGCCAAGGCAAAGGACAGCGGCACGCGGGATCGTCACAAGCACGCGGCGAAGGACGCAATGCTTCACGGCACAGCCATCGCCAAGCGGCTGCGAATGTCCGCCGAAAATGCCGCCGACAGCTACGCACGATCGATAAGGTTTGCGGCCGAACAAAGGGCGAAGAACGAGAAGCCTGGGAAGGCTAACAAGCCTGAAAAGGCTAACAAGCCTGGGAAGGCTAACAAGAAGAGGCCGAAATGAGGGAACGCTCCGCTGCGAAAGGACGCGTTTTGCGGCGGTGAACCGGCCGGCGCTGACCCGCGTGCGCGCCGGAGTTGGTGAACGTTGACACCACAATATGCTCGGCGTCATCCCCATAGTCGTTCGAAGAACGGCGTCGCTTCGCTCGCCCATAGCCGTTAGAAGAACGGCGTCGCTTCGCTCGCCTACGGGAAAGCAGGGATCCATATTCCAGAGCGACGGTGATTGGCCTCTGACGCTCTGGAATATGGTCCCCGCCTTCGCGGGGACGACACCGAGAGTAAAACCAACCTGACTACATCACGCTTTGAAGCCTGATTCCGGAAGCGGAACTCCGGTCATTCGAATTCATTTGCGGTTCGAACAGTACGTTGGTTCCGGCGAGTCTCAGGGAGCCCGCTGAGAAACTCGGTGTCCCATTGTCTCACCACAAGCGAAGGCTGCTCGAATGAGCCCGGCCTGTGGCACCAATTGTGCATGGCGATCGCCGCGGGTCTGGATTGTTTCAGCGGATCAGGTTTAGCCTCGCCCGGGGCAACGCTTTGACCTGATTGGCCGGTACAGTAGGCTCGGCGGATAAGAGCTACGGTCGGCCTTCGCGTGGGTAGTGGATGTTTGGGTATCTCGTTCGCCGCATTCTTGCCGCCATCCCGGTCATGGGCGTGGTCGCGCTGTTTGTGTTTCTCCTGCTTCGGCTCACACCGGGTGATCCCGCCGCGATCATCGCCGGCGACAACGCAAGCCCCGAGCAGCTTGAGCGCATCCGGACCATGCTTGGCTTGAACGAACCCCTCTATGTCCAGTTTTTCACGTGGATCGGCAGGCTTTTGCGGGGTGATCTCGGCGTATCCTTGATTTCCAACGTGCCGGTGCTGACCATGATCGGCCAGCGCATCGAGCCGTCGATCAGCATCGCGGTGGCGACGATCATCCTGTCGATCCTTGTCGCCGTGCCGCTTGGTACCATCGCGGCATGGAAGCACGGAACGTGGATTGACCGGTTCGTCATGGTGCTGTCGGTGGTGGGCTTTTCGGTGCCTGTCTTCGTCATCGGCTACGTGCTGATCCAGATCTTCGCGATCGACCTGCGATGGCTGCCGGTTCAGGGCTATCGCAGCATCGCGGCAGGCTTTGGTCCGTTCTTCGAACGGATCATCCTGCCGACCTGTACGCTATCCTTCATCTATATTGCGCTGATCGCGCGCATGACCCGCGCCGCGATGCTCGACGTGCTCAATGAGGATTATGTACGGACCGCGCGTGCAAAGGGCCTGCGTGAAACGGCGGTGCTGCTAAGGCACGGCCTGCGCAACGCAGCCGTTCCCGTTATCACCGTGATCGGCACCGGCTTTGCGCTGCTGATCTCCGGCGTCGTCGTCACTGAAAGCGTGTTCAACCTTCCGGGTATCGGCCGTCTGACTGTCGATGCGGTGCTGGCGCGCGACTATCCGGTGATCCAGGCAATGATCCTGCTGACGTCGGCTCTCTATGTCGCTGTCAATCTGCTGGTCGATGTCGCCTATACGCTGCTCGATCCCCGAATCCGCTACTGAGCAGGCTTAAAGATGGCGATCGAAACCTTGCCCCAAGCCTCGCTTCCCGTCACGCGACCGTTTGGTCGCAGGCTTGGATTCCTGACATCGACCCCCATCATCACGGCGGCGACGGTCTGCCTTGGCCTGATCACGGCGTTGGCGATCCTGGCGCCCGTGCTTCCGCTACACGATCCATTGCAGCTTGCGCCGGCACAGCGGTTGAAGCCGGCCAGCGCGCAATTCCTGCTTGGCACTGACGCCTACGGTCGTGATCTGCTGTCGCGGATCATTTATGGCGGGCGGATCTCGCTCCTGATCGGGCTCGGTGCGGCCGTCTGTTCAATCGGCGTTGGGCTTGTGATCGGCCTGATCTCCGGCTTCTTCAGGTGGATCGACGCCGTGATGATGCGGATCATGGACGGCCTGATGGCGATCCCGAGCATTCTGCTGGCCATCGCGGTGATCTCGCTCTCAGGCGCGAGCCTGACGACAGTGCTTGTCGCCATTACCATCCCTGAGATCCCGCGCGTCGCACGGCTTGTCCGCTCGGTCGTGCTTTCGGCGCGCGAAGAACCGTATGTCGAGGCGGCAATATCGGTCGGCTCGAGCATGGGGAAGATCATGTGGCGGCATCTGATGCCGAACACCATTGCGCCGCTGATCGTGCAGGGCACATACGTTTGCGCGTCCGCCATTCTCACCGAAGCGATCCTGTCGTTCCTCGGTGCCGGCATCAGCCCGGAGACGCCGACATGGGGAAATATCATGGCAGAGGGACGCGCGTTCTTTCAGGTCAAGCCGTCGCTCATTTTCTGGCCGGGCCTGATGCTGTCGCTGGCGATCCTCAGCGTCAACCTGATCGGGGATGCCGCACGTGATGCGCTCGATCCTCGCATGCGACAGCGCGGGGGTGAGGCGTGAACGAGCAGGCCACATCCGGAAGCGCCGTCCTCGAGATCAATGATCTCGCCGTGGGCCTGGGCGGAGCTGCGAGAAGTCAACGCGTCATCGATGGCATCTCCCTGCACGTGCGCGAGCGCGAAACCTTGTGTGTCGTCGGTGAAAGTGGCTCCGGCAAGTCCGTCACTGCCTTGACCGTGATGGGCCTGCTGCCGAAGCGGGTACTGACGCCTGTGGGTGGAAGTGTCAGGCTGGCCGGCGAAGAACTTTTGTCCGCGAGCAGCAAGCGGCTTCGGCAGCTGCGTGCGACCACAATGGCCATGATCTTTCAGGAGCCGATGACCGCGCTTAATCCGGTCGTGCCGATCGGCCGCCAGATTGACGAGGTGTTGCGCGTGCACACGGACCTGGACGCGCGGGCGCGACGCCAACGCATCCTCCAGATGATGGAGCAGGTGCGCCTGCCGGAGATCGAGCGCATTTTCGCGTCATATCCACATCGGCTGTCGGGCGGCCAGCGTCAGCGCATCATGATCGCAATGGCCCTGGTGCTGAAGCCGAAGCTCTTGATCGCTGATGAGCCGACCACCGCGTTGGATGTCACGACGCAGAAGCAGATCCTCACGCTGATCCGCGATCTGCAGCGCGATCACGGCACCGCCGTCCTGTTCATCACCCATGACATGGGTGTCGTGGCCGAGATCGCCGATCGCGTTGCCGTGATGCGCAATGGCAAGCTGGTCGAAACCGGTCCGCTTGACACGATCCTGCGTGCGCCGACCATGGAATATACGCGCAACCTGCTTTCCTCGGTGCCGAGCCTGGTGCCACGGCCGCCGCGACCGCGCACGGACGAGCCTGTGGTGCTCGAGGCCAATGAGCTCGGCAAGATCTATCGCGAGCACTCGTTCTTTGGACACGCCCGCGAGGTCGCTGCAGCGCAGGATGTGACCCTGACGCTGCGCAAGGGGCGCACGCTCGGCATCGTCGGCGAAAGCGGCTCCGGCAAGTCGACCGTGGCGCGTTGCATATTGCGGCTGATCGACCCGACGTCCGGGCGTGTCCGTCTCGCCGGCCACGAGATTTCGAACCTGTCACGGCGTCTGCTGCGATCGCACCGGCGGCGGATCCAGATCATCTTTCAGGATCCCTATCGCTCGCTCAACCCGCGCATCACGGTCGGTGAAACGATCGCGGAGGGGCCGGTCAACTTTGGCGTGCCGCATGCCGATGCGCTGGCGAAGTCGCGCGAGCTGCTTGAACTGGTGGGCTTGCCGCCGGACGCGATCTCGCGCTTTCCGCATCAGTTCTCCGGCGGTCAGCGCCAGCGCATTGCGATCGCGCGCGCACTTGCGCTTGATCCCGACGTGCTGGTTGCGGACGAAGCGGTCTCGGCGCTCGATGTCTCCGTGCAGGCCCAAGTGCTCGACCTGCTCGACGAAATTCAAACGCGATTGGGCGTCGCTCTCTTGTTCATTACCCACGACTTGCGGGTTGCCGCGCAAATCTGCGACGATGTTGCCGTGATGCAGCATGGCCGCGTCGTTGAGCATGGGTCGGCCGCGCAAGTGCTGACCAGCCCACAACAGGCGTACACCCGCAGCCTGATCGATGCGGCGCCCGGCCGCGGATGGGACTTTGCCAATTTTCGGCCGGTTGAGACCGCAGCCATGTCGTGAACGAGGCTGATTCGTCATTGCGAGCGAAGCGAAGCAATCCAGTGCTGAGTCGCCGCGTTCTCGGCGCGGCCGTTCTGGATTGCTTCGTCGCCATAGGCGAGCGAAGCGACGCCGTTCTTCGAACGGCTATGTCTCGCAATGACGGGCATAGATCTTTCCAACGGAGGTCAACGACTGATGACACGTATTGCCGTCGGCGGTTTTTTGCACGAGACCAACACCTTTGCTCCGACCAAGGCCACATTTGATGATTTCGTGCAGGGCGGCGGCTGGCCGGGGATGACGCAGGGTGCCGAGATCCTCGACGTCATGCGCAACATCAACGTCGGTCTTGCCGGCTTTGTCGAAACGGCGGAGGCCAAGGGCTGGGAGCTCGTGCCGACCATCGCCTGTGCCGCAACGCCTTCTGCGCACGTCACGAAAGACGCCTTCGAACGCATCGGCAAGGTGATGGTGGAGGGAATTGCCTCGGCGGGACGCGTCGATGGCGTTTATCTCGATCTGCATGGTGCGATGGTCACCGAGCACCTCGACGATGGCGAGGGCGAAATACTTGCCCGCGTGCGCAAGGTGATCGGTCAGGATCTGCCGCTGGTGGCGAGCCTTGACCTGCATGCGAATGTCACGCCCGAAATGGTCCAGCACGCGGATGCGCTGATCGCCTACCGAACCTATCCGCATATCGACATGGCCGATACCGGACGCGCCTGCGCCGAGCATCTGGCGCTGATGCTGGCCAGCAGGAGCCGGTTTGCGAAGGCGTTTCGGCAACTGCCGTTTCTTATTCCCATCAGCTGGCAGTGCACGACCGATCAGCCGATGCAACAAATCTATCAGCGCCTCACCGCGCTTCAGAGCAGCGCGGTGCCGACGCTCTCATTCGCTCCAGGCTTCCCGGCGGCGGATTTTGCCGGCTGCGGGCCGAGCGTCGTGGCCTATGGCACCACCCAGGCCGGGGCTGACGCGGCGGCCGACGAGATTGCTGCGGCGGTCGTCGGTCGGGAGAGCGCTTTCGACGGCCGCATCTATCTGCCCGACGAAGGCGTGCGTCTTGCCATGGAGCTGGCGAAATCCGCTAGCAAGCCGATCGTCATCGCCGACACGCAGGACAATCCAGGGGCGGGTGGAGATTCCGACACCACCGGGATGCTGCACGCGCTGGTGCGCAACAACGCTACGCGTGCCGCGACCGGCGTCCTTTACGATCCACAGGCGGCCAAGGCCGCGCATGCTGCAGGTGTCGGTGCGACGGTGACGCTTGCACTCGGTGGCAAGTCGGGCATTCCGGGCGATGCTCCCTATCAAGGGAGCTTCATCGTCGACAGTCTCTCAGACGGAAAGTTTGTCGCGTCGGGGCCTTTCTATCGCGGACGTCAGATGGACATGGGGCCGTCGGCGGCCCTGCGCATCGGCGGCGTCAGCGTGGTCGTGAGCTCGCGCAAGGCGCAGCTCGCGGACCAGGCGATGTATCGCTACGTCGGCATCGAGCCGACGCAGCAATCGATCCTCGTCAACAAGAGCTCGGTGCACTTCCGCGCCGATTTCGAACCGATCGCCGAAAAGCTCCTGATCTGCGCCGCCCCCGGCGCAATGCCGGCCGACCCCGCAACGCTTCCCTGGAAATACCTCCGTCCCGGCATCCGCCTCAAGCCGAACGGACCAGTGTTTATGCCGAGGTGAAGTAATCATCCCGTCATTGCGAGGAGCAAAGCGACGAAGCAATCCAGTCGGCAGTTGTGGTGCATGCCGCGCCGGATTGCTTCGCTTCGCTCGCAATGACGCAAGACCCTAATTCGTCTTGTCAATATTCCAGAAGACCGGGGTCGCCGGGCCATCGAGCACGCCGGTGAGCGATTTGCGCCATGCGCTCGGCGCAAAGTACTGGCCGAGCGGGATGTAGATAACCTGCTCGTAGTTGTGCTTCTGGATGTCGGTCGCGAGCTTCTTCTGCTCGTCCGGCGTTGATGCCCGGGCGAAGGCATCGCGCAGCTGCTCCATCTTGGCGTCTTCCGCCCAACCGAACCAGCCGCCGTTCTTGCCGCGGCCGCCGACCGAGACGTTCGCGATTGGATTTTGCACGTCCGCGCCGACCCAGTTGGTGAAGAACATGTTCCAGCCGCCTTCCTTCGGCGGCTTCTGGCTGGCGCGACGGGTCACCACCGTCTGCCAATCGGTCGCCTGCACGTCGACCTTGAAGCCGGCCTGACGCAGGAGCTGCGCTGAGACGATCGGCTGCGCCTTCAGCGTGACGACGTCGCCGGGCGCCATGATCACGATCGGGGTGCCGTCATAACCGGACTCGGCGAGAAGCTTCTTTGCCTCCGCCATGCCGTTGCCTTTCACCAGCGTCTCCGCCCCGACTTCGGTGGCAAGCGGCGTGTCGCAGACGAATACCGCGCCGCAGATCTTGTAGTATTTCGGATTGCCGATCAGCGCGTCGAGCACATCCTTCTGGTTCAATGCCAGAAGTGCGGCGCGGCGGACCTTGACGTTGTCGAAGGGCGGATGGAGGAAGTTCATGCGGCCGAGCGTCTGGAAGCCGAACTTGTTCAGCGTCTCCACCTTCAGCTCGTCATTGGCTTCGACCACCGGCAGGAGATCGAACGGCGGGTTCTCCATGAAATCGATGTCGCCCGATTGCAGCGCATTGAGCGCGGTCTGTGCGTCCGGCATGGTGACCCATTCGACGCGATCGACCTTGACCACCTTGCCGCCGGAGGTCCAGCTTGCCGGCTCCTTGCGCGGCACGTAATCGCGGTTCTTCTCGTAGACCGCCTTCACACCGGGTTGAAATTCCGCCTGCACGAATTTGAAGGGACCGGATCCGATCTGCTCCGGGATTGCCTTTCCGGCCGGTGTTTCCGCCAGCCGCTTGGGCATCATGAAGGGCACGAGTGAGGAGGGCTTGCCGAGCGATTCCAGCACCAGCCCGTAGGGCTCCTTCAGCTTCAACGTGATGGTCTTCGGATCGGTCGCTTCGAGACTGGCGACGAAGTCCATGAGCTTCTGGCCCATGCCGTCAGCCTTGCCCCAGCGCTGCAGCGATGCCACGCAGTCTTCCGCGGTGACCGGGGCGCCATCATGCCACTTCAGCCCGTCGCGCAGCGTGAAAGTATAAGTGAGCTTGTCGTTGGAGATCTTCCAGTCCGCCATCTGGGGCTGAATCTTGAAATTCGAATCCGTCGCCACCAGCGTGTCGTAAACCATGTATCCGTGATTGCGGGTGATGTACGCTGTCGTGATCCCCGGATCGATCACGCGCAGATCGGAATGCAGGACTGCCGTGATGGTTTTGCCCGCGGCGAATGCCGGCGAGGCGAGTACCGCTGCAGCTAAGAGAATCGGCAAGGAAATAGAACCGCGAACGCTTGACGCTGTGGTGGGACGTTTCCAACGCGGGAAGTGGAACATCGAGCTCTCCTGACGTGAGACTGGTCAAAACGAGATGATCGCTTGTGCATGCGGCCCGCAATTTAGGCGGGCTAACCCCCTGTAAATCCTGCATTTCGAGACTTGCATCGGGTGCGGTGCGCGTCAAGGAGTGGTGAATAGTGAATAGGACGTAGCGAACAGGGCGGGATGCCGCAGCGCGGGCGAGCGAGGCGACCCGCGCCCTGACTCCATATGCCTGCGCGTCACTTCGTTCATGCAAGCAACCGGTCATTCACTCGTCACTGTTCGCCATTCACCTCTTCTCTTTTCACCCGCTGCAATTTTGCTGCGCCGCGCATTGCTCCCGCGATCTCCTCTCGCTAGCGTCGTTCAAAAGGCGTCTTTACAAGCGTCGGCTCGCAACGACGGCAACGGAGAATTCCATGGCAAACAAGCTCAAGGCGGCCTGGCAGGCGAACAAGGCTGTCGTCAACGGCTGGCTGGCGATTCCGAACGCGTTTTCCGCGGAGATGTACAGCCGCGCCGGTTGGGACAGCGTGACCGTCGATATGCAGCACGGCGTCCAGGACTACCTCTCCTGCGTGGCTTGCTTCCAGGGCATGCAATCGTCCGGCGTGGTGCCGATGGTCCGCGTGCCGTGGAACGAACCGGGCATCATTGGCAAGGTGCTCGACGCCGGCGCCTATGGCGTGATCTGCCCGATGGTCAACACCGAGGCCGAGGCGCGGGCGCTGGTCCAGTACAGCAAATATCCGCCGAAGGGTACGCGCAGCAACGGCCCGATCCGTGCGGGCCTTTATGGCGAGGCCGGCAACTATCAGAAGACGGCGAACGACGAGATCGTCCTGATGCCGATGATCGAGACCAGGACCGCGATCAGCAACATCGACGCCATCCTCGACGTGCCGGGCATCGACGCGATCTATATCGGCCCGTCGGACCTGTCATTTTCGCTCGGCAAGGAGCCGAAGCTCGATGTCGAGGATCCGGAGGTCTTGAAGATCTACGAGGGCTTGCTTGCCGCCACCTCAAAGCGCGGCATCGCCGCGGGCCTGCATTGCGGTTCAGCCTCTTACGCGAAACGCATGATCAAGATGGGCTTCAAGCTGGTGACGATCTCCAACGAAGTCGGACTGATGGTCAACGCCGCTAAGGCGGCCATCGCGGAAGTCAGGGGTTAGTTTACGTTAGTTGCGAGGACCGGGCGACCCACGCCGTCATTGCGAGCGAAGCGAAGCAATCCAGTCTGAGGTTGCCGCAATTGCCGCACTGGATCGCTTCGTCGCCATAGGCGAAGCGAAGCTACGCCGTTCTTTCGGACGGCTATGCCTCGCAATGACAAGGAGGGATGAAATGGCCAAATACAAAGTCATCACGCCGAAGGGCGCAAGCTTCACCACGGCGGGTGGGGGATACGATCTGGAGACCGAGGCGCTGATTCCGATCGATGCGGAGATCGTCGAGGCGCCGGCCGATGAAGCGGGCTTCATCGCCGCGGCGAAGAACGCCGACGCGATCTACGCCAAGGGCATTCCGATTACCAAGTCGATCATCGATGCGCTTGAGAACTGCAAAGTGATCTCGCTCGGCAGCGTCGGCGTCGACAGCGTGGACGTCAAGGCGGCAAGCGCCCGCGGCATTCCAGTCACCAACGTGCCTGACACCTTCATCGAGGAGGTCGCGGATCACGCCATGGCGCTGCTGCTTGGTTCCTTCCGCCGGCTCATCGAGCAGGACCGGATGGTGCGCGAGGGACGTTGGGGCGAAGGGCGCCCCGCGCTGCTCAAGATTCCACGGCTGGCGGGGCAGACGCTCGGCTTCGTTTCGTTCGGCCGCGTGGCGCGCGCCGTGGCGAAGCGCGCTGCACCGTTCGGTCTGCGCATGATCGCCTACGATCCGTTTATCGAAGAGATGCTGATCTCCGATCATGGCGTGCTGCCGGGCACCCTGTCGGAGGTGCTGCAGCAGTCCGACTTCGTGTCGATGCACGCACCGGCGCGGCCGGAGGTGCATCACATGCTGACCGAGAAGCACTTCCGCCAGATGAAGAAAACTGCGATCTTCATCAACACTGGCCGCGGGCCGACCGTGGATGAAGAGGCACTGATCAAGGCGCTGCAGGAAAAATGGATCGCCGGCGCGGGCCTGGACGTGCTGGAGAAGGAGCCGCCGTCGCACAACAATCCGCTGCTCTCGATGGACAACGTAACGCTGTCGCCGCACAACGCCTCCGCCTCAGCCCGCTTCGACGAAGCGCGCAAGCGCCGCGTCGGCTACGAGCTGTCGCTGGTGCTGACCGGCTTCTGGCCGATGAGTTGCGTCAATCCGCAGGTGCTGCAGAATACCAAGCTGAAGCGCTGGCAGCCCATCGGCATGGGCCGCGGCCCGAACAGCTGACTACCCGTCATTGCGAGGAGCGAAGCGACGAAGCAATCCGGCGCGGCATCTAACGCAGCCTCAGACTGGATTGCTTCGTCATAGGCGAGCGAAGCGACGCCGTTCTTCGAACGGCTAGGGGCGAGCGAAGCGACGCCGTTCTTACGAACGGCTATGGCTGGCAATGACGAGCAAAAGGAATTCCAATGTCCAAGCTCGACGGAAAGATCGTATGGGTGACCGGCGCCGGTAGCGGCATCGGTGAGGCCGCAAGCGTCGCGCTCGCCGGCGAGGGGGCGACCGTGGTGCTGACCGGCCGCCGCAAGGAGCCACTCGACGCGGTCGCGGCGCGTATCACGGCGAGCGGGGGCAAGGCTGTCGTCGAGGCTGCAGACCTGACCAAGGCTGCGTCAGTCGATGCGCTCGCGCAGAAGATCGTCGCGACGTTCGGAAGGCTCGACATCCTCGTCAACAATGCTGGCGTGAACATTCTCGCACGCGACTGGAAGCGGATCGACGCAACCGGCATCGACACGCTGTTGCAGGGGAACCTGAACTCGGCCTTCTACTGCGCGCGCGCCGTGCTGCCGGCGATGCGGGTGCAGGGCGGCGGGCAGTTGATCCACACTGCCTCGATGGCGGGCCGCAACATCTCGCCTCTGTCGGGCCCGGGCTATACGGCTGCGAAGCACGCCGTGGTCGCGATGAGCCACACCATCAACATGGAAGAATGTGTCAACGGCATCCGTTCGACAGTGGTCTGCCCGGGCGAGGTTAACACGCCGATCCTGAAGCAGCGCCCCAATCCGCTCTCGGAGGAAGAGCTGGCACGAATGCTGCAGCCCGAGCAGTGCGGTGACCTTATCCGCTATCTCGCCTGCCTGCCGGCCAGCGTGACCATCAACGAAGTCTGGATCACTCCCACCTGGAACCGCAGCTACGTCGCCGCCTTGGAGCGCAAGCCGCTGTAGCGATAGCGAGCAGCGAAGTCGTGTAGCCCGGACGAGCGTAGCGACATCCGGGGCAGAGTCTGCGCCAAGCTCCGTCATTGCGAGGGCGCAGCCCGAAGCAATCCAGCCTGAATCTGCTGCAAATGCCGCGCTGGATTGCCGCGTCGCTTCGCTCCTTGTATTGGCGCGCCCCGCTATAATCCGACTGTTCCGAGAGGAACGACCCGCTTCGGGCGGCCACCCGAAGCGGGTCGCCGATCGTCGGATCGA
>NZ_JAVIFX010000060.1 GCF_031157255.1 Bradyrhizobium sp. LHD-71
GTGTCGTTTATGGATCAGAAATTCGCACGTTGGACTCGCGGCAACGATGGCGCGAATTTCTGATCCACGACACTAGATCCCTTCGGGAGCGACGCGACGCCGTCTGAACGGTCGTGCCTCATCAGTGACGCCCTGCGTGACGGCGCTACAATGATTCGCCCCGCAAGAGCCTCGGCACCTCGCCGCTCAGGCCCGCGGCCTGCTTGATCAGCACGTTTTTCACAGGCGGCATGCGGTCAACGAGACCAAGCCCGATATCGCGCACGGTGCGCAGCAATGCCGAGCGATTCGAAAAGAGAAGGTTCAGTCCATTGGTGGCGATCCCCATCGCCATCGTGTCGAATCGGCGCCAACGCTGATAGCGCTCAAGCACGGGCGCCTGTCCAGGATCGAGACCGAGCCGCACCGCGTCGACCAGAACCTCCGCGAGTGCGGCGACGTCCTTCAGCCCGAGATTCAGGCCCTGGCCGGCGATCGGGTGAATCACATGCGCGGCGTCGCCGACCAGCGCAAGGCGGTCACCGATGAACGAGCGCGCAACGAAATAGCCCAGCGGAAATGCGCGCGGCGTGGTCTCTGCACGCAGCTCGCCGAGATGCAGGCCGAACCGCTGCTCGAGCTCCCGGCGAAAATCATCGGCCGGCAGCGCCACGATGCGCTCGGCCTCGTCACGAGCCTCGGTCCACACCAGCGAAGAGCGCCGTCCTGTCAACGGCAGGATCGCGAACGGGCCGGCGGGCAGAAAGTGCTCCTCTGCGCGTCCGTGATGATCGCGCTCGTGCGAGACCGTGACGACGATACCCGATTGGTCATACTCCCAGCCATTGGTGGCAATGCCGGCCCGCTCACGCAAAGCCGAACGGCCGCCATCGGCCGCGACAAGCAGGCGGGCTTCGAGAGTTTCACCGTCGTCCAAGGTCACGGCGATTGCATCACGGTGGTTCTCGAAGCCGGTCACCGCGCACGTGCGCAACACGACGCCCTGCGCGACGCACGCATTCACCAGCGCGTCGATCAGAAACCGGTTTTCGATCATGTGCGCGAACGGCCGCGCGGGTGCATCAGTCTCGCTTGTCGTCGGACCTCGCGACGAGGTCACGTCGCCCGCGAAGGTCAGAAACGCCGGACGCATCACGTCTTCGAGCTGGCTGTCGGTGACGATCATGTCGACGATCGGTTGCGCATGCGGCGCGACCACGCTCCAGACGCCGAGCACTTCGAAAAGGTTTCGGCCAGCGGCGATGATCGCGGATGCGCGCGGATCACTGCTCGGCCGTGTCGCAAGCGAAGGATCCGCCACGACGACCTCGAACGCGGTGCCCAGGCCCTTGCGCAGCGCAAGCGCCAGCGCAAGACCTGCAAAACCTCCGCCGCCAATGACGATGCGCTGGTATTCAGCCATGTCTGCAATCATCCCGAATGACGGCGCACCGTACACGAAGAACGTTCATCTTTAATGATCTATGCGGTCGCCGCGCTCTCGCCAAGGCCCGCCGGGCCTTGCCACCGCATGGTTGCTGCGCGACATAGGGGTGAATCTTTGGCCGAATCTTTGATCGAATCTTGGGCCGAAGCTTGAGCCAAGCCTGGAGCTGAACTTTGGGCGAGTTTCCCTTGCCGGAACGCCATGTCTGAAGCGCCTATCGAACTGCTGAAGCTGCTCGATCTCGAGCCGATCGAGGTCAACCTGTTTCGCGGCGTCAGCCCGGCATCCAAGTGGCCGCGCGTGTTCGGCGGGCAGGTGATCGGACAGGCAATGGTAGCCGCGTGCCGAACCGTCGAGAACCGGCTGCCGCACTCGCTGCACGCCTACTTCATTCTTCCCGGTGATCCGACCGTGCCCATCATCTACGAGGTCGGCCGGCTGCGCGACGGGCGAAGTTTTTCGACCCGGCGCGTGACCGCGATTCAGCACGGCCAGGCGATCTTTTCCATGATCGTGTCGTTCGCCGCGCAGGAGAAGGACAGCTTCCAGCACCAGGAGATGATGCCCGAGGTGCCACCGCCTGAAGCGTTCTCGCCGGAGAACATGGCCGGTCATCCGCTGCTTGCGAATGCGCCGCACTTCGTGAAGCGGTTCTTCGAAAGCGACCGTCCGTTTCGTCGGCGTCCAGTGGAGATGCGGCCGATCGAATTCGAGCGCTATCTCGGTACGAAGGCGCCGGGCGGGCGTATCAATTTCTGGATCAAGGTCAATGCGGATCTGCCGGACGACCCGGCAATTCATCAATGTGCGCTGGCCTATGCATCGGACATGGCGTTGCTTGATTCGGTCGCGGCGCGACACGGGCAGGCGCTGTTTCAGGACAACCTCATGGCCGCAAGCCTCGATCACGCCATGTGGTTTCATCGTCCGTTCCGGGCGGACGAATGGATGCTCTATTCCCAGGACAGCCCCAGCGCCAATGGCGGTCGGGGCCTGGCGCGCGGCATGATCTTCACCCGCGACGGCATCCATGTGGCGACTGTGGCACAGGAAGGTCTGGTGAGGCTTCGCTCGCAGCCTCCGACCTCTCTTCGCAACGCTTGATTGATCTGAAAATTTGCGGAAAGCCCAACGCGAGGGCACTTTCACCGCTTAACTCTTGCGCAGTCTGCCGATAAGCTCGGCACGGGCAAGCGTTTGCCGAATCTGCCGCCGCTCGCGTGGATCGGCCAAAGAGGCGTGGTCATGAAGTTGATTGTTGCGATCATCAAGCCGTTCAAGCTCGACGAGGTGCGGCAGGCGCTGACGGATATCGGCGTCCACGGGATGACCGTTACCGAGGTGAAAGGCTACGGACGGCAGAAGGGCCACACCGAAATCTATCGCGGCGCCGAGTACGTGGTGAACTTCCTGCCGAAGCTGCGAATCGAGATCGCGGTCGATACCGCGATGGCCGAGAAGGCGGTGGAGGCGATTACCAGGCACGCCCGCACCGGCCAGATCGGCGACGGCAAGGTGTTCGTGACAAATATCGAAAGCGCATTGCGGATTCGTACGGGGGAAACCGACAGCGACGCGCTTTAACTCGGCACGCTCGCATTCGAGGGGTGGGGGATTTCTGATGACGGCGTTTGTCTGCCGCGCGGCGGTCGGTACTGTGATCGCTTGCTTCGCTTCGGCCCTGCCGGCGCTCGCACAGCCAGCCACCCAAGCCGCCAAGCTCGACGCCGCCGATACCGCCTGGATGATGATGGCCACCGCCCTGGTGCTGATGATGACGATCCCGGGGCTGGCGCTGTTCTACGCCGGCATGGTCCGCAAGAAAAACGTGCTCGCGACGATGGCGCAAAGTCTTATCGCGGTCGCAATGATCTCCGTCCTTTGGGTGGCGTTCGGCTATTCGCTCGCCTTTGTCGGCGATGGCCCCTGGATCGGCAACCTCGACCGCGCCTTCCTTGCCGGCATGACGATGGATGGCGCCCATCCGGCGGCCAAGACCATTCCGGAAGCCCTGTTCGTCCTCTACCAGATGACGTTTGCAGTGATCACCGTGGCGCTGATTGCCGGCTCCGTCGCGGACCGCATGCGCTTTTCCGCGTATCTGTTGTTTTCCGCCGGCTGGTTCATTTTTGTGTACGTGCCGCTCGCACACTGGGTCTGGGGCGGGGGGTTCCTTGCCACGGCTGGCCTGCTCGATTTCGCCGGCGGCACCGTGGTGCATCTGAGCGCAGGAATCGGCGGCCTTGTTGGAGCGATCGTGCTCGGCCATCGCCAAGGCTTCAGGGCAGAAAACCACGCCCCTTACGACCTGTCGCTTGCTGTGATCGGCACGGGCCTGCTCTGGGTCGGCTGGTTTGGCTTCAACGGCGGCTCGGCGTTGGCCGCCAACCCGCGCGCGGTCATGGCGATTACGGCGACGCATCTCGCCGCCAGTGCCGGCGCCCTCACCTGGGCCGCGATCGAATGGGCCAAGCGCCGCAAGCCGTCGGTGCTCGGGATGATCTCCGGGGCCGTCGCCGGTCTTGGCACGATCACGCCCGCGTCCGGTTTTGTTGAGCCCTGGCAGGGCATCGTCATCGGGATTATTGCCGGTGCGCTGTGCTACTGGGCCTGCACCAGCCTGAAGCAGCGGCTGAACTATGACGATTCGCTCGATGTCTTCGGCGTGCATGGGATTGGCGGACTGACCGGCACCCTTCTCGCCGGCGTGTTCGCAACGGCTGCGATCGGCGGTACCTCCGGCTGGATCGAGGGTAATCCGCGGCAGCTGCTGACCCAGCTCTACGGCATCGCCGTCACCTTGCTGTGGTCCGGCGGCGTGACCTTCCTGCTGCTCAAGCTGATCGGCCTGTTCGTCCCGCTTCGCGCGACCCCGCAGCAGGAGCTCGAGGGCCTGGACATCACCCAGCACGGAGAGGCACTGCAATAGGCGTCGCCTGCCGGATGACAGCGGCTTTGCCTCGGGGCTAGGCACGATTGTGTTCGCAACCTGTCGTGCCCGGAAAATGAGCAGTCGTGACTAGTGTTTGGGCGAGGCATCACACGACGCTGTGGCCGCAGCCCTCTGCACAGCAAATAAGCGTGCATTCATAAATCGTTAGGGAATGGCGGCGAACTGGCACGCCATTTGATTCCTGCTGCTACGGCTGTGCCCGCGGGATGCTCTTCGCGTGGTCATCTCAGTCGGGAAGCCCGACCGTGTCCGGGTGCTAAGCGGGGAAGAACCCATGAAAATAGTTATGGCGATCATCAAGCCATTCAAGCTGGAAGAGGTCCGTGATGCCCTGACCGCCATTGGCGTGCATGGCCTGACGGTGACGGAAGTGAAGGGCTATGGCCGGCAAAAGGGCCATACCGAAATCTATCGCGGTGCTGAGTACGCGGTCAGCTTCCTTCCAAAGATCAAGCTCGAGGTCGCAGTCGCCTCCGACCAGGTCGACAAAACCATCGAGGCCATCACGACGGCGGCGAAGACCGGTCAGATCGGCGACGGCAAGATCTTCGTGATCGGCCTCGATCACGCCGTGCGCATCCGTACCGGCGAATCCGACGCCGCTGCCCTTTGATCTCGCGCAACCTTATCCAAGCAGGAGTTAGACAAAATGAGTTTGAAGCGTCCCACCAGCGCGGGATTGATTGCCCTCGCAGCCGGCCTGTTCGCCGCAACGGCGGCCTACGCCGAGCCGACTGTCAATAAGGGCGACAACGCCTGGATGCTAACCTCGACAGTGCTCGTGTTGCTGATGACGATCCCGGGGCTTGCGCTCTTTTACGGCGGTCTCGTCCGCTCCAAGAACATGCTCTCGGTGCTGATGCAGGTGTTCTACACCGTCTGCATCGTGGCCGTGCTCTACGCCGTGTACGGCTACAGCCTCGCCTTCACCGGCGGATCTGACTTCATCGGCGGTTTCTCGAAAGCCTTCATGTCGGGCGTTACCACCGATTCGAAGGTGGCGACGTTCAGCGTCGATACCAATATCTCCGAGCTCGTCTATTTCTGCTTCCAGCTGACCTTTGCCGCAATCACGCCGGCGCTGATCGTCGGCGCCTTCGCCGAGCGGATGAAGTTCGCGGCCGTGGCGCTGTTCGTGCCGCTGTGGGTCACCTTTATCTACCTGCCGATGGCACACATGGTCTGGTACTGGGCCGGCCCGGACCTGATCCAGGAGGCCGCCAAGGCGGTGGCGGCGGCGGCCGACGGCGCAGCCAAGACGGCGGCCGAGGCCAAGCTCGCCGAAGTCAATGCCGATGCGGGATTCCTGTTCAAGATGGGCGCGATCGACTTCGCAGGTGGCACCGTGGTGCACATCAATGCCGGCATTGCCGGCCTGGTCGGCGCACTGATCATCGGCAAGCGCATGGGTTACGGCAAGGAGCTGATGGCCCCCCACTCGCTCACCATGAGCATGATCGGCGCGGCCCTGCTCTGGGTCGGCTGGTTCGGCTTCAACGCCGGTTCGAACCTTGAGGCCTCGGGCGGCGCTGCGCTTGCCATGTCGAACACCTTCGTCGCGACCGCGGCGGCGGCGCTGTCGTGGATGTTCGCCGAGTGGATCGTGAAGGGTCATCCTTCGCTGCTCGGCGTGCTTTCAGGTGCAATCGCCGGCCTCGTCGCCGTGACCCCGGCTGCGGGCTTTTCGAGCATCATGGGCGCAATCGTGCTCGGCCTGATCGCCGGCGTGGTCTGCCTGATCTTCTGCACCGCGATCAAGAACGCGCTTGGCTACGACGACTCGCTGGACGTGTTCGGCGTACACTGCGTCGGCGGCATCGTCGGCGCAATCGCCACCGGCGTTCTGGTCAATCCGGCGCTCGGCGGCACCGGCATCATGAACTACGAGACGCTGCAGGCGGGGTACGACAGCGCTGCCCAGATCATGTCGCAGATCAAGGCGGTTGCCTTCACCCTGCTGTGGTCGGGCATCGGCTCGGCGATCCTGTTCAAGATCGTCGACGTGATCGTCGGGCTGCGCGTCCCCGCCGAAAAGGAGCGCGAGGGCCTCGACGTCACCGAGCACACCGAGCGCGCGTACAATATGTGAGGAAATCGTACCCGCCGCCCACACCGGCAGCGGATACAGGACAACGGTTGGGGCACAAACCCGGCAATGCCCTGTCCGTCGAGGGGCTCCAGCGCAAGCTGGGGCCCCTCAGTCTTTTTGGGGATGACTGCGTTCTCCCGACTGCAAAAAGGCTCTCAAATGTCGATGGTTAATCGGGTCTTAACCTCGGCCCACCTATGGTAACGTCCACTCCCCGGCGTGCGTCGCGCCGGGCCGAGCGTCGGCGTTCTTATGTCCATGACCCAACCTGTTCCCCAGCACCCTGCGTCCGCCTCAAAAGAGGCCGAACGATCGCCATTCGCCCGGCTTGCCGAGCTCTTGGCGGGACATGAGCCGGGCAAACCGCTGATAAGCTTGTCACTGGGCGAACCGCAGCACCCGGTTCCCGATTTCGTACAGCCGGTGCTGGCGAAGCATACGGCGGACTTCGGCCGCTATCCGATCGCCAAGGGCATCGAGCCGTTCCGCAAGTCTGTTGCGGACTGGCTGGGCCGCCGTTTCATGCTGCCGCGCGCCATCGATCCGGAAACCGAGGTCTTGGTGCTGAACGGCAGCCGCGAAGGCCTGGTATTCGCCGCCATTGCGGCGGAGCGCTACGTGGCCGCTCGCCGCGGCAAGCCTGCAATCCTGATGCCGAACCCGTTCTACCCAGCCTATGGCGCGGGAGCACGCGCGGCCGGCTGCGAGCAGGTCTATCTGCCGACGAAAGCTGAGAACGACTTTCTTCCGGATCTCGACGCGCTGAGCGACGATCTGCTCGCGCGCACCGTCGCCTTCTACATCGCCTCGCCCGCGAACCCGCAAGGTTCCGTCGCAAGCCGCAGCTATCTCAACAAGCTCAAGTCGCTCGCGGATCGCCACGGCTTCCTCATCTTCAGCGACGAATGCTACTCGGAAATCTACACGGTCAACCCGCCGGGCAGCATGCTGGAAGCGGCCGGGCCCGACTTGAAGAATGTCGTGGTGTTTCAATCGCTATCGAAGCGCTCGAACCTGCCGGGCATGCGCGTCGGCTTCGCCGCCGGCGACAAGTCCTTTCTTGCTGCATTCCATGAGCTTCGGAACGTGGCGGCGCCGCAGGTGCCGGTGCCGCTGCAACAGGTCGCCGTCGCGGCCTATGGCGACGAGGCACATGTCGAGGAGAACCGCAGACTTTACCGGTTAAAGTTCGATCTCGCCGACCAGATCCTGGGCAGCCGCTACGGCTACAAGCGCCCGGCCGGCGGATTTTGCGTCTGGCTGGACATTTCCGCGCTCGGCACTGAAGAGGCGGTGACGTTGCGTCTGTTCAAGGAGGGCGGTGTTCGCGTCATTCCGGGCAGCTACCTTGCGCGGCAGCAGCCGGACGGCAGCAATCCAGGCAAGGGCTACATTCGCCTCGCGCTGGTGCAGGACTCGGATACGACCGCCGAAGCGCTGCACCGCTTGGTGGAGGTCCTTGGCTAATGCAACGGGTCGAGCAAAAGGGCAGATAAGTGGGGGCGACCGAGCGCACACTTCCCTTAATGAGCCGATTGCCTGAATCGGTCCGCGAAATGCTGGCACGCCGGCTGCGCGAGCTGACGGGGTTGGGCCTCATTGCGCTGGCCTGTGTCGCATCCGCAGCGCTTGCGACCTGGTCGGTACAAGATCCAAGCCTCAGCCACGCGACATCGAAGCCGGTCCGCAACCTCCTCGGCTATCCGGGGGCGATCGCCGCCGACCTGCTGATGCAGACGTTCGGGCTCGGCGCGATCATGCTGCTGCTGCCAGTCTCGATCTGGGGCTGGCGGATGCTGACGCACCGGCATTTCGATCGCGAGGCGATCCGGCTGGCCTGTTGGATTCTCGCGACCGTGCTGTGCTCGGGCTTCGCAAGCTGCTGGCCGCGCACCAGTGCGTGGCCGCTGCCAACCGGTCTTGGCGGTGTCACCGGTGATGCGCTGCTGCGCCTGCCGGCATCACTGATTGGTGCGGATGGCTTCTTCACGCGGCTGCTTCTCGGTGTTCTGTTCGGCGTGGCGACGATCGTGATCTTCGCGATCGCAAGCGGCGTCGGGTCGCGCGAGGCGCCGGACATCGAGGATTTCGAGGACGATGAGGCAGAGGAAGACGAAGAGTCGACCGAACGCGAAGCGCGGGGACTGATTTCGCTTGGACTGATCTCGCACGCTGTTCTCAGTCTGCGCGCGCGTTTGGGCCGTCTGCTGGCAGCCTCCCTCGGCCTGCTGCTTTCAGGACGCGCCGCGCCTGCGGCCAGCCATTTCGATCGGCGCGAGCCGACCCTCGGCGACGCCGGCCCCTCCATCGTCCCATCGTCAGGGGACAATCTTAACGGAGAAGACGAGGACGAAGAGGAAGAGGAAGAAGCCGAAGAGGACGAGGCCGCCCCGGCGCCGCGCAAGCGCGCGTCGCGCGCGCCTGCGAAGAAATCGTCTGGCAGTTTCGTGCTGCCACCCATGGCGGTTTTGTCCACACCGAAGGCCTCCGATCGCAAGACCCTCAGCAACGACGTACTGCAGCAGAATGCAAAGGCGCTCGAAGCCGTACTGCAGGATTTCGGCGTTCGGGGCGAGATCACCAATGCGCGTCCAGGCCCCGTCGTCACCCTCTACGAACTCGAGCCCGCGCCCGGCATCAAGTCCTCGCGCGTGATCGGCCTTGCCGACGACATCGCACGTTCGATGAGCGCAATGGCCGCCCGCGTAGCGGTCGTCGCCGGCCGCAACGCTATCGGCATCGAATTGCCGAACGAGCATCGTGAGAAAGTGTACCTGCGCGAATTGCTTGCGGCCAAGGAGAACGTCGAATCGGTCGCGAAGCTGCCGCTCTGTCTCGGCAAGACCATCGGCGGCGAGCCGGTCATCATCGACCTTGCGCGCACCCCCCATATGCTGATCGCCGGCACCACCGGCTCGGGCAAATCGGTGGCCATCAACACCATGATCCTCAGCCTGCTCTACCGGCTGAGGCCCGATCAGTGCCGCCTCATCATGATCGATCCGAAGATGCTCGAACTGTCGGTTTATGACGGTATCCCGCATCTCCTGACGCCGGTCGTCACCGATCCGAAGAAGGCCGTCGTCGCGCTGAAGTGGGCCGTGCGCGAAATGGAAGAGCGCTACAAGCGGATGGCCAAGCTCGGCGTGCGCAACATCGACGGCTATAACGCGCGCCTCGCCGACGCCCGGGCCAAGGGCGAGGAGTTGACCCGTACCGTTCACACTGGCTTCGACAAGGAGACCGGCAAGGCGATTTATGAGGAAGAAAAGCTCGACCTCGAGCCACTGCCGTTCATCGTCATCATTGTCGACGAGATGGCCGACCTGATGATGGTGGCGGGCAAGGACATCGAAGGCACCGTACAGCGGCTCGCGCAGATGGCGCGCGCCGCGGGACTGCACGTCATTCTCGCAACGCAGCGCCCCTCGGTCGACGTCATCACCGGCACGATCAAGGCGAACTTCCCCACCCGCATCTCGTTCCAGGTCACGTCGAAGATCGACAGCCGCACAATTCTCGGCGAGATGGGCGCAGAGCAACTGCTCGGCCAGGGCGACATGCTCTACATGGCGGGCGGCGGCCGCATCAGCCGCGTGCACGGACCGTTCGTCTCCGACGACGAGGTCGAAAAGGTGGTTCGCCATCTCAAGACGCAAGGCACGCCGGAATACCTCGAGGCCGTTACCGCTGAAGAGGAGCCCGAGGAGGACAGCGCCGTGTTCGACTCGACCGGCATGGGCGGTGGTGGCGAGGCCGACCTGTTTGCGCAGGCCGTGCAGATCGTCAAACGCGACCGCAAGGCATCGACCAGCTATATCCAGCGGCGGCTGCAGATCGGCTACAATCGCGCCGCCTCGCTGATGGAACGCATGGAAGAGGAAGGGATCGTCGGTCAGGCAAATCACGCCGGCAAGCGTGAGATCCTGGTGCCGGAAGAATAAGTCGGTTCTGACGGTAACCGATCACGATCTTGAAACGGGCGCGGCCGGGGTCGTGAAATAGCCACAGCGAGGCAATACGGCCGCCTCGCGGGACGAAGAGACACACGAAACGGCGGTGCCTTGAGCACCAGAGAGGTCCTTTAAGCATGCAGCACCCTCGCCGAGCGTTTGCGGCGATCGCGACGGCCGCCGCCCTGAGCGTGGCGGCTTCGCAGGCGCTGGCAGAGACGGTTCCGCTGCCGCGGGCAGCTCCTAGGGATCGCGGCGCCGCAAAGCCTGTGGTCGGTCCCCTTGCCGCAACGCCGTTGGCCGGCACGCCACCACCGGCAACCCAGCGTCCGCCGACCCCTGTTCTGCCGGATCCGCGCATGCGGGCCGTGAGCGACGGAACGTTCGACGCCACACAGCGGGCGCAGGTGGCCAAGATTTCGAGCTACCTGTCTGGTCTGTCGACGCTGGTCGGCAACTTCGTTCAGGTTGCGCCGAACGGCGAGCGCACCACCGGCGAATTCTATATGCAGAAGCCGGGCAAGGTTCGTTTCGCGTACGATCCGCCGAGCCCGATCGACCTGGTATCCGACGGAACGTCGATGGTGGTGCGTGATCGCAAGCTCGCGACGCAGGACGTCTATCCGTTGTCGCAGACACCCTTGCGTTACCTCCTGTCCGACCGCATCGACCTTCTGAAGGACACCAATGTGGTGGGCGTCTCAGCCGACGACGTCTTCATCACTGTGACCATCGAGGAAAGGCAGGCGCTGGTCGGCACCAGCCGGCTGATGCTCATGATCGGTGCGAAAGACAACCAGCTCAAGCAGTGGACGATCACCGATCCGCAAGGTTACGATACCACGATCGCGGTCTATAACCTGAACACGCAGAAGAAGCCCGACCCGGAATTGTTCCGGATCGACTACATGCGCTACGATGACGGACGCGGCGGTTGATCGGAAAAGCGATCGCCGTCAATCCTTGACGATGCCCCGCCTTACCCCAGCCGTCGCATGCGCCTGACCATCTCGACGTGGAACATCAATTCCGTTCGCCTGCGCATCGACGCCGTCGCGAAATTCATCAAGTCGGTACGACCGGACGTCCTCTGTCTGCAGGAGACCAAGTGTCCTGACGATGCCTTCCCGCTGAAGCGCTTCAAGCGTCTCGGCTATGAGCATGTCGCCGTCAACGGCCAGAAGGGATACCACGGCGTGGCGATCGTCTCGCGGCTTCCTTTCGACCAGACCGACATTCGAACCTTCTGCGGCAAGATCGACTCGCGCCACGTTTCGGTTTCGCTCGGCAATCGGGC
>NZ_JAVIFX010000061.1 GCF_031157255.1 Bradyrhizobium sp. LHD-71
GTCGCGCATGTGGCGCCGCGCACGCCGACGGAAGCTGCACTTGCGGCGATCTGGGCCGACCTGCTGCAACAGCCAACCATCGGCGTCACCGACAACTTCTTCGAACTCGGTGGAGACTCCTTGACGGCGGTTCAGCTCATTGCGCGCATCAAGCGCGACCTCGGTCAGGATGTGCCGCTGCATCGGCTGTTCGAGATGACGACCGTCGAGAAGATGGCAGCCGCATTGGCGCCACAAGCTTCCGCCGAGAAGCGGAACGAAGACATTGCCGCCATGTTCGACATGCTGAAAGAAGTTGAATTCTCCGATGACTGACCTCGCCGCGACGCAGAAGCAGCAGCTTCTCGATATTTCACGGCGGTTGATGCGCCTTGATTCGACGAAACAGCATGCATTCCTGAAGCAGCTTGCGGCGAAGGGTGTGAATCTGTCGATGCTGCCGATCGCGCCCCAGCGGCAAGAGCGCGCGCCACTTTCCTTTGCACAAGCGCGGTTGTGGTTCCTGTGGCGCATGGATCCGTCCAGCGCAGCTTACAACATGCCGGTGACGGTGCGCATTCGCGGCAGGCTTGACCTCGAGGCCATGCAGCGCGCCTTCGATACGCTGGTCGTTCGCCATGAATCGCTTCGCACGGTATTCCGGCAGGAGGGCGGAGAGGCGGAGCAGATCGTGCTTGAGCCAGAACCGGTCCAGTTGCGGCGAGCTACAGTGACTGGCCATGACCTGGAACAGCACGTGCTTCGGTTGGCGCGTAAGGAAGCCGGAACGCCGTTCGATCTCGAATCCGGCCCCTTGCTGCGCATCGCATTATTTGCGCTCAGCGACGAAGACCATGTTCTCGTTCTCACATTGCACCATATCGTGGCCGACGGCTGGTCGATGGGCGTGCTGATCGATGAGTTCTGGCACCTTTATGCAGCATCGAGCCGAGGAGGGGCGTCGGGCCTGCCTGAGCTTGATATCCAGTACGCTGACTATGCCGCGTGGCAGCGGTTGTGGATCGGAGCCGTCGATGGGGAGCGCCAGGTCGATTACTGGACCTTACGCCTCAAAGATCCGGCGGTGCTGCAGCTACCTCTCGATCGGCCACGCCCCGCATCGCCGGATCACGCGGGCGCCGCTGCCCGCATCACACTCGACCCGGGGCTTGCCGACGCCTTGCGCGCGCTGGCACGCCAGCGTCAGACCACGCTGTTCGTCGTGCTGCTGGCGAGCCTGAAACTGCTGTTGTACCGCTACAGCGGTCAATCCGACATCAGCGTCGGTGTACCTGTCGCCAATCGTCACCGCGATGAAACGCGCCGGATGATAGGATTGTTCGTCAACACCCAGGTGTTTCGCACCAGGCTCGACGGCCGTCAGACGATTGTCGATTTCATCGCTTCCGTTCATGCGGCGACGATCGAGGCGCAGGAGAACCAGGACCTGCCTTTCGAGCGGCTATTGGAAATTCTCCAGCCGCAACGAAGCCTGAGCCAGAATCCGATGTTTCAGGTTCTCTATAACCACCAGCGCCGTCGGGCCTCTGTCAGTCCTCCGGAGCAAGCCGGTCTGCGGATCGAGAAAATCGACGCGAGCGTCGATACGGTCAAGTTTGATCTGGCCCTCGACAGCGAAGAAGTGCCGTCGGGTGAGATCAACGCGGTCTTCACCTATGCGACGGCTCTGTTCGACCCGACGACGATCGATCGTCTCGCAGGTCATTGGGTCAAGATCCTGAAGGCGATCGCCGTCGATGCTTCGCAGCCAATCGCCAGCATGCAGTTGGTTTCTGCCCATGAGTTGGTCGGGCTGGAGGGCTGGAATGGGTCCCGCGACGCGGTGCCGTCGCGGTTCATCCCGGTGCACGAGACAGTTGCCGGAATTGCAAGGTGGACGCCGGATGCGTCCGCGCTCATGTTCGGTGACGACGTCTTCTCATATGGCGAGTTCAACCGCAGGGCCAATCGTCTCGCACACCGCTTGATCAAGCTTGGCGTAGGTCCGGATGAGATCATTGGCGTCTCCGTGTGCCGATCGCCATCGCTCATCGTGACATTTCTGGCTGTGCTGAAGGCCGGCGCGGCCTATCTGCCCCTCGATCCTGATCACCCGCCAGCGCGGCAGGTGAGCACGATGCGGGATGCGGGTGTGCGCTTCCTGGTGACGGATGCTGCAAAGCCGACCCCGCTGCCCCTCGCCGGGATCGGGACGATCGCGCTCGACGCGCTCGATCTTGACATCGAACCGGAGACGGACCCCGCAGTTGCGGTGAACGCGCAAAGCCTTGCCTATGTGATCTATACCTCCGGTTCGACGGGAAGGCCGAAGGGCGTGGCCGTTGCGCATGGGCCGTTCGCGATGCATTGCGAGACGACCGCCGAACTTTACGACATGGATCGTCACTCGCGCGAGTTTCATTTTTTATCATTCACCTTTGATGGTGCGCATGAGCGGCTTTGGACTGCGCTGACTTGCGGCGCGGCGCTCGTGATGCGGAACGAAGACTTGTGGTCTGCCGAGCAGACCATCGAAGCGTTGCGCAAGCATCGGGTGACCAATGCCGGATTTCCGCCAGCCTATCTGCAGCAGCTTGCGGACTTTGCGGCGTGGCAGGGCGATCCCCCGCCCGTTGAGCTCTATTCATTCGGCGGCGAGGCGATGCCGAAGGCCGGGTTCGACAAGATCAGGCGCGTGCTGAGGCCGCGCAAGCTGATCAATGGCTATGGACCAACTGAAACAGTCGTGACACCGCTGGTCTGGAAAGTCCTGGCCGACGCTGAAATCGAAAGCAACTATGCGCCCATCGGCCGTCCTGTCGGGCGCCGGTCGGCATATGTCCTTGACGGCGATTTGAACGTCGTGCCGATCGGCGCAACGGGCGAACTGTTCATCGGTGGCGAAGGCCTGGCGCGCGGCTATTGGCGCCGGGGCGCGCTGACCGCCGAACGGTTCGTCCCCGACCCGTTTGGCGCGCCTGGCGCGCGCTTGTACCGCACCGGCGATCTCGCACGCTGGCGCCCTGATGGGGTGGTCGAATATGTCGGCCGCTCCGATCATCAGGTGAAGGTTCGCGGGTTCCGTATTGAGCTTGGCGAAATCGAGGCGCGGCTCATGCAGCAGCCGGGTGTGCGGGCCGCGGTTGTCGTTGCCCGTGATGGCGGTGCAAGCCGCCAGCTGATCGGATACGTCTGCCGGGAAGGCGATGCCGATGAGGCTGTGTTCCGCACGGCACTTGCGGACGAGTTGCCGGACTACATGGTGCCGTCACGGATCGTCGTGCTGGAGCGAATGCCGCTGACCACGCATGGCAAGGTCGATCGTGATGCCTTGCCGACTCCCGAGATGCCGACGGCGGCGGAGCATGTTGCACCGCGTACCGCAGCCGAGGTCGCCCTCGCGGCGATCTGGGCAGACTTGCTCGGTCAAACCGTCATCGGCGCCACCGACAACTTCTTCGAGCTCGGCGGCGATTCGATCATCTCACTGCAGATGGTCGGACGTGCGCGGCAGGCGGGTCTCCTGATTGAGCCGCGCGATGTCTTCCGCCATCAGACGTTGCAGGAGCTGGCGCTTGCGGCGCGAACGCAATCGATCGGAGAGGCCGTTGCGCGTGAGGCTGATCTGGCGGGCAGCGTGCATCCGCTGCTGCCGATCCAGGAACGGTTCTTCGCCGAAGATGTCGGCGACCGCCATCACTGGAACCAGGCCCTACTGCTGGCGCCGCGCGGGTCGATGGATTGGGATGTGTTAAGACGCGCTCTTGCCGTCATTCTTGAGCATCACGATGCGCTGCGACTGCGTTTTGAGCAGATTGGGAAGACGTGGCGAGCGGAGTATGGGTCGTCAGGCGATGCCTCCGAGATCCTGTGGGTTCGCCAGGGACTTGGCACCGCAACTGAGGTGACGGCGCTCGCGTCGGTGGCGCAGGCGAGCCTGTCGCTGGACGGGCCGCTGTTACGCGTGGTCGGGATGGAGCTTTTGGACGGTAGCCAGCGGTTGCTGATCGCGATCCATCATCTGGTCATCGACGCCGTATCGTGGCGGGTGCTCCTGGAAGATATCGCCTCAGTTTACGGGCAACTGGCGCAAGGCGCACTCGCTGCTGCGCTGCCGCCGAAGAGTCAGTCCTATGCGTCGTGGGGCGCAAGGCTGCAGGCGTATTCGGCAAGCGAGGAGCTCGCCGCAGAGCTGCGGTACTGGCTGGAACGAAAACCAAGCGGCGAATTTCCATGCGACGAGGACCATGGTGACATCGACCTCGTCGCCGAGGCTGAGGACGTCGTGCTTGCGGTCGATGCGGACTTGACCGCTCGGCTGTTGAAGGAAGCACCTTCGGCTTACCGGACACAGATCAACGATCTGCTGCTGGCGGCGCTGAGCCGTGCGGTATGGCGCTGGAGCGGGCTCGACACTGTGGTCGTCGAACTGGAAGGTCACGGACGCGAGGACATCTTTGCTGGCACCGAGTTATCGCGAACGGTTGGCTGGTTTACGACGACGTTCCCGGTGCGGCTCTCCGGCGGCTCGGAGGATGACGCCTCATTGATAAAAACCGTCAAGGAAGAGCTTCGTGCGATCCCGGCGCGCGGGCTCGGCTACGGTGTGCTGCGCCATCTCGGCACCGACGCACAACGCGGCGCGCTAGCTGCCATTGCCGAACCACGGATCGTCTTCAACTATCTGGGCCAGTTCGATACCAGTCTGGGCGAGGGCGCGGCATTTGTCGTCGCGCCCGAGAGCGCGGGCGCGACACGCAGCGAAGATGCGCCGCTCGGCCGATGGTTGACGATCAACGGTCAGGTGCGGGAAGGCCAACTACGGCTATCGTTCGCGTTCGGACGCCGTCGCTACCGGCGGGCGACGATCGAACGACTTGCCGAGCTTTATGCCGCGGCACTGCGAGAGCTCGTTGCGCATTGCACGAGCGGCGCGCGGGGCGTTACCCCCTCGGATGTCGAGCTGTCGGGATTGAGTCAAAGAGATCTCGATGCGCTGGGGACCTTGCTCGACTGGCGCACAATCGAAGACGTCTATCCGTTGTCGGCGATGCAGCAGGGCATGCTCTTCCACGCGCTGCACGACAGCGACACAGGAATCTACGTCAATCAGATGTCCGTCGACGTGGAAGGTCTCGACGCAGGCAAGCTGCGGGCGGCATGGCAGGCGGTGAGCGCCCGCCACGCCGTGCTGCGAACCGGCTTCGTTTGGCGCGAGCTGTCGGGGGCGGCACAACAGGTGGTGCACCGCCATGTGACAGTGCCGTTCGTCGAGGAGGATTGGCGCGCGTCGGCGGCGACGATGCCACATGCCGACCTCGATGCGGCGCTTGCCGCGGCCTCGCTGACCGAGCGCGTGGAAGGATTCGATCTGTCGCGGCCACCACTGCAGCGCGTGCGATTGATCAGGCTCGACGAAAACCGCCACCGGCTGATCTGGACTCATCACCACATTCTTCTCGACGGCTGGAGCTCGGCGCGGCTGATCGCTGAAATCCTGCAGCACGAGCGTGGTGCCCGCTTGCCTGCAGTGCCCGGCCGCTACCGCGATTACATCGCCTGGCTGCAGCGTCGGGATCACCCGACCTCAGAAGCCTTCTGGCGTCGCGCGCTGGCCGAACTGGACGAGCCGAGCTTCCTCAGCGACGCGCTGGGAGGGCCCGCGGACGCTGCAGTTGCAGGTCACGGATCGTTGGATCTGATGCTTGAGTCCGAGTTGATGACGCGACTGCAGGCCTTCGCCAAGCGCGAGCGCGTGACGCTGAACACGTTGCTGCAGGGCGCATGGGCGCAATTGCTTCGCCAGCACAGCCGACAGCCTGTCGTCTGTTTCGGCGCGACAGTCGCCGGCCGGCCGGCGGAGGTTGCGGGCGCGGAGGCAATGGTCGGCCTGTTCATCAACACGTTGCCGGTCGTCGACGGTGCGAACCCGCAGACCGGTGTCGGCGCGTGGCTGCGCGACCTGCAGAACCGCAATGTCGATGTTCGCGATCACGGCTGGATGCCGCTCTTCGACATTCAGCGTCTTGCCGGCCGTTCCGGGAGGCCGCTCTTCGACAGTATTCTGGTGTTCGAGAACTATCCGATCGATCAGGCCTTGCGCGGACAGCGCGGTGGCTCCCGGCTCGGGCGCGTCGAACAGATATCATTCACAAACTATGCTCTAACGATAGGGGTATCCCCCAAAGCGGACAGCATGAATCTCGGCTTCCGCTACGACCGCAAGCGGTTCGATGAAGGTCAGGTGAAGCATCTGCAGCGGAGCCTTGTCCGCCGGTTGGCGCGCATGGCCAGCGATGCGACACGACCGCTCGGTGATCTCTGCGGGCTGGACGACGACGAAGCGCGAACGATCCTGGACTGGAGCGGGCTCACAGGGGCGAGTTCGTCGACATTCGGCGGCGGGGTGGTCGCACGTATCGAGGCGCAGGCCGCCGCCTCATCGACCTCTGTTGCCCTGCGGTTTGACGGCCGCGAGATCAGTTACGGTGAACTGAACGCGCGAGCCAACCGGCTGGCACGGCAGCTGCGGCATCTCGGCATCGGGCGAGACCTGGTCGTCGGCCTCTGCCTGGAGCGCAGCGTCGAGCTGATCATTGCGGTGTTGGGCGTGATGAAGGCAGGTGGGGCCTATCTGCCGCTGGACCCAGATTATCCGTCTGAACGGCTGGCGCACATGCTGCGCGACAGCCGGGCAAAACTGGTACTGACGCAGGAGCGGCTGCTCGACCAGTTCGCCCCGGTGCTTGCGGATGTGGCCGTGGAGGCCCGGACCGTCGAAGCCATGGTTGGCGACACTCTGTATATAAAGAGTGGGGCTGGGGCGGGGGAACCCGACCGCGATCTCGGTGTCGCGCTTCAGCCCGGCAGCCTCGCCTATGTGATGTACACGTCGGGGTCGACGGGCATGCCCAAGGGCGTGGCCTGTACCCATGGCGCGCTGGCCGCGCGACTCAGCTGGATGCAGGCCGAGTATGGCCTCGATGCCGGCGAGACATTGTTACAGAAGACTCCCTTCAGCTTCGACGTCTCGGTCTGGGAAATTCTGTGGCCGCTGACTGTCGGTGCACGGCTTGCGATTGCTGCGCCGGGCGCGCACCGCGAGCCGCGCCGCTTGGTCGATGCCGTCATCGCCCACGATGTCACGACGCTCCATTTCGTGCCGCAGATGCTCGAACAGTTTGTTGCCGAGCCTGCGGTGAAACGCTGCATTTCGCTCAAACGTCTGTTCGCGGGCGGCGAGGCGTTATCATCCGAGTTGAAGGCGCGCGTGCTTGCGGCGTTCCCGAACCTTCGGTTCGACAATCGCTACGGTCCGACCGAGGCCATGATCAACGCGACGTTCTGGCGCTGCCGGACCGATGGCACGGCGCGCGTGCCGATTGGAGCGCCTATTCCGGGAACGGTGATCCGGATTCTGGACGGCGATCTGAACATGGTTGCCGCGGGCGCGCCAGGTGAGCTGTTTATCGGCGGGGACGCTCTTGCGCGTGGCTACTGGAATCGGCGCGGGCTGACTGCGGAGCGGTTCATCCCCGATCCGTTCGGAGGCACGGGCGAGAGACTGTACCGCACCGGAGATCTGGCGCGCTGGCGATCTGACGGCATGATCGAATATGCCGGACGCGCTGACCATCAGGTCAAGATCCGCGGCTTTCGCATCGAGCTTGGCGAAATTGAAGCGCGGCTGCTCGATCAGCCGGGCGCGCGATCCGCCGTTGTCGTTGCACGCGAGCTTGGAGCCGGGCGGCAGTTGGTGGGCTACGTCAGTGGCGAGGCCGAGCTCGACGGCACCGCATTGCGCGTTGCGCTGTCGTCGGTCCTGCCGGATTACATGGTGCCGGCGCGTATCGCAGTGCTGGAACGATTGCCGCTGATGCCGAACGGCAAGGTCGATCGCAACGCGCTGCCTGCGCCTGAAGCCTCACATGCGAACATGGAGCGGCTGGCGCCGCGCAGCCAGGCTGAAATTGCGCTCGCGGTGATCTGGACAGAGCTGCTCGGCGAGGCCGACATCGCAGTTACCGACAGCTTCTTCGAGCTCGGCGGCGATTCGATCATCTCGTTGCAGATGGTGAGCCGTGCACGCCGGGCGGGACTCGTGATCGAACCGCGGGACGTCTTCCAGCATCAAACCCTCGAAGCGCTTGCGCTTGCGGCGCGCACCGAGCAGCAGGGCAGAGCACCGGCCGACCAGCGTCCGGTGTCCGGTCGGCACCAACTGCTGCCGATCCAGATCCGTTTCTTCGACCACGATGCGGGCGAGCGCGACCACTGGAACCAGGCGGTACTGCTGCAGCCGCGCGATCGTCTGGACTGGCGGGTGATGCGCCGGGCCCTCGCGGCGGTGGTCGATCACCACGACGCACTGCGCCTCCATTTCAATAAGGTGAACGGGACGTGGCACGCCGAGCACGGCGCGGCGCCGACGGCATCGGAGCTGCTGTGGGTACGCAGGGCGGCCGACGGCGACGAGGTCACATCGCTGGCCTCGTCGGCGCAAGCGAGCCTGTCGTTGTCGGAGGGGCCGCTGTTGCGCGCGGTCGGTATGGATGTCGCCGACGGCAGTCAGCGACTTCTGATCGTAATCCATCATCTGGTGGTGGACGGCGTATCGTGGCGCGTGCTGCTGGAAGATGTGGCCGCCGCCTACGGGCAGTTGCCGCAGGACGCCACGTCCGTCGCTCTTGCAGCGAAGAGCCATGCCTATGCGTCGTGGGGTGCGCGATTGCAGGCTCATGCGGCGTCGTCGGAATTGGCAACCGAGCTGCCCTACTGGCAGGCACGAACCGATGGCGCCGAATTTCCGTGTGACAATGACCACGGCGGGGTCGACTATCTCGCAGATGGCGACGAAGTGGTGTTGGCTCTCGACGCTGTCTTCACAGAGCGGCTGTTGAGGGAAGCACCTGCAGCCTATCGCACGCAGGTCAATGATCTGCTGTTGTCGAGCCTCGCGCGGGCGCTGTGGCATTGGAGCGGACGTGAGAATGTCCTGATCGAGCTCGAGGGGCACGGCCGAGAGGATCTGTTCGAGGACCTTGACGTCTCGCGGACGGTCGGCTGGTTCACGACGGCTTTCCCGGTCAGGCTGAGCGGCGGATCTGAGGATCCGGCATCGCTGATCCGGGCGATGAAGGAAGAGCTTCGCTCCATCCCGCGTCGCGGCATCGGTTTCGGCCTGCTTCGGTACCTGGGCTCCGAGGAGCAGCGCGCTGCATTATCGAAGGCGTCCGAGCCGAAGATCGTGTTCAACTATCTCGGCCAGGTCGACAGTGACGCGGCCGAGCCGTCTGCGTTTACGCTCGCGGCGGAGAGCGCGGGCGCGCCGCGCAGCGCATCGGCGCCGTTGCGACGCTGGATCAGCATCAATGGCCAAATCCGGGAAGGCCGGTTGCGGCTGTCATTCAGCTTTGGCCGAAAGCGCTATCGGCACGAGACCATCGCGCGGCTGGCGTCGCTCTACGAGACGGCGCTGAACGAGATCGTCGATCACTGCACCAGCGGTGCCTCTGGGGTAACACCGTTGGACTTTGCATTGTCCGGACTGACCCAGGCCGATCTCGATGGACTCGCGCTGGACTGGCGCCTGGTGGAGGACGTCTACCCGCTGTCGCCGATGCAGCAGGGCATGTTGTTCCACGCGATTCATGACGGTGACGGTGGGCTTTACGTGAATCAGGTCGCCGCAGAGGTGCACGGCCTCGATGCCAACAAGCTGCGTGCGGCGTGGCAAGCGGTGAGCGACCGTCACACGGTACTGAGGACCGGCTTTGTCTGGCGGGAGCTGTCAGGTCCGGCCCAGCAGGTGGTTTACCGGCGCGTTGATGTCCCGTTCATCGAAGAGGATTGGCGGCCGAAAGCTCTTGCACCGGAGGAGCTCGAGGTCGCGTTGACAGACGCGGCGCGGCGCGAACGCATCGAAGGCTTCGACCTGTCGCGGCCGCCGTTGCAGCGCGTGCGGCTGATCCGGCTCGGCGAAGAGCGCCATTGGCTGATCTGGACCCATCATCACATCCTGGTGGATGGATGGAGCTCGGCACGACTGATTGCCGAGGTGTTGCAGCATGAGGGCAGTGGCCGGTTGCCGGCGTTGCAGCGCCGCTACCGCGATTATATCAGTTGGCTGCAGCAGCAGGACCGCGACACGGCGGCAGCTTTCTGGCGCAGCACGCTGGCGGACCTGGATGAGCCGAGCTTCCTCGGCGGCGCACTAACCGAACGGCGGGATGACGACGCGTTGGGCCATGGCGCGCTGGCGCTGACCGTGGATGCTGCGTTGACCGGACGCCTTCAGCAATTTGCGGCGCAGGAGCGGGTAACGCTGAACACGCTGATACAGGCCGCCTGGGCGCAGTTGTTGCGCCGGCAAACCGGCCGGAGCACCGTCTGCTTCGGTGTCACGGTTTCCGGCCGTCCATCGGATCTTGCCGGCTCCGAGGAGATGGTGGGCCTTTTCATCAACACGTTGCCGGTTGTAGATCGCGTCAACCCGCAGGAGGCGATCGGCGGCTGGCTGCGCGATCTGCAGGACCGGAATCTGACCTTACGGGACCATGGCTGGACGCCGCTCTATGACATCCAGCGTCTGGCGGGTCGTCCCGGCCGGCCGCTGTTCGACAGCATTCTCGTGTTCGAGAACTATCCGGTCGACCAGGCGATGAAGGAGAAGGGTCGGCGACTCCGTGTCGGCGAAACGAAGATCGTCGAGACCAGCAACTACCCGCTGTTCGCGAGCGTGGGCATCGATGACCGGCTGCGGCTGATATTCAACTATCAGCGAAAGCATTTCGACGAGGCGGAGGTTGCACGGCTGCAGGCGACTTTCGTGCGACTGCTCGACGTGTTGAGCACGGATGCCGATCGTGCGGTTGGCACGGTTGCTGCGAATGACCCGGCGGACCACGCGCTGGTGCTGCAGGCGAACAGCACGAGCTGCGACGAGCAGCGTCGGGGGCTTCTCGCCCAATTTGAAGCGGGTGTTTGGGAGGGTTCGGCTGCGGTGGCGGTCGTGTCTGGTGATGAGGAGGTGAGCTACGGTGAACTGAACCGGCGCGCCAACGCACTGGCGCGGCGGCT
>NZ_JAVIFX010000062.1 GCF_031157255.1 Bradyrhizobium sp. LHD-71
AGGTCAATGGCTTGCGAGTGGGCGTCGATCGGAATTCGCGTAAACGCTGTGGCGCCCGGATATGTCGCGACAGCGCTTGTAAAAAAGCTTGAATCCGACGGCTTTGTCGATACGCCGCGCCTGAATCGTCGCATTCCAATGGGGCGGCTGGCGAAACCCGACGAGATAGCCGCCGCGATCTATTTTCTAAGTTCGAGTGAAGCCAGCTATATCGCCGGCACTGTCTTATCCGTCGATGGCGGATGGGCCGCGTTCGGAGACGCCGGTGACGCATACGTGTCTGGTTTTACTGTGTCATGAATTCTTGCGTCTGTGCGTTGGCGTGATCGTTTGCGCGCAGCAAGGACATCTGGAGAAGCAGCAAGCGATTGCCACAGCAAGCCTTCGGCGCATATTCAGGTGGATGCATTCGCCACTGGTCGCGACGCCGGTTGGTGTCTTCTTGGATCAGACCGCTTGGATCACGCCGCATCTGCGATGCTTTGGCCCGCCAGTGCTTGAGCTGGTCGCTCTGTCATCGGCCTGGTCCCGGGATCCTCTTTCTCGACGGCTCGCGTGTTTCACTGATCAATCGATCGAACTGGTTGTGAGAACGGCGGTCGAGAGTCTGGCCGACGTGAAACTCGAGAACGCCCGGGATTGATGATCTCTGGAGAGACGGAAATAATCGTAGATTTGAGCGGGCGTTCAGTGCCGAGGCGACCGCATCAATGCGGGCCGGCTGATCACCGTCACTGAATTGAGTTGCGTGCTGCTGTTTCCGTCGATTGCGCCAGGGTCTGTCATTGGAAAAATGACGGTAATGGTGATCGCGCTCATGTTGTGATGACGTTCGTTGCTATAGCTCAACCCGCGGTCAACGTCTCGAGACTGTCCACGATCATTGCTTTTGTGGCGGGCTTAACGATAGCCTCAGCTGGCACTCTAAAGAGGCTTCGACTCTTCGGATAACCGTTCTGTTGCTGCCAACGCAGCATGGCCGCTAGTCGGGAGAAGTCGTGCCATATACATGCCATAACCGGTGCCGGTATCATGCACCGCTCGAGGATTCAGTTCGCTCTCGGTCAGCGCCTGACTCGGCGGCAGTCATGCCAGCATGCCTGGATGGTGGGCGTCGAATGACTCTTTCGGGCTGATGAAGCCAGAATTCATCCATTCAGTGGATGCCGGACCGCAGCGATTGGCAGCAAGTACCCCCAGTTGTTTCGCTAACACCGCGAGCCAATCGATAGGAGAGTCCGATGTCCCAAGTAACCAACATGAACAAATGCCAGTTGTTCGCCGCTGCAGTGGCGATCGGTGCAGGGGGATTCCTGGCAGTGCCAGGAGCACTTGCTGCTGAGGTGTGCACGGTGCCAGGCGAATACCTGAACCTGAACCTAGGTCCCAAACCCGACATGAGCTATCATAAAAACGCAATCATCAGCGCCAACGGTTCGACGCTCGGGCCGACGGCGCTCGTCAAGGCCAGCGTGGAAATCGGTATCTATGGGAATGTCAGCGGCGGCATCCAGGGCCGCGCCATCGATTTCACCATCACATGGCACGACACCATGACACAAGCCCGCTTCACGGGCACTGTGGGCACCGACGGCGTAGCGCGTGGCACCTCAACCGGACCAACGGTGCCGATCAACTTGTGGGAGGCGGGCCCCTGGGAGTCCGCCGGACCACTCACCTGTGTCTCGACGCCCGGTACGGCCACAGCAACAGTGATCGGCGACGTGGATGTCTACAACAACAAGAATGAGCCGGACGGTGCCGGACAAGTCGTCGGCACATTGGCGGCTGGCACCCAAGTTCAGCTGGTGGGAAACTGCAGGCCGGAAGACTGGTGTCAGGTAAGCGGGCCCAACGTGCCCGGAGGTACGGGCTGGGTTTGGGGACACCTACAGTTCTGAATAACTCGACTCTCAGATGAAGGGCGAAGATCTCAGTCCGAGCGACCTTCCGCGCGTCTTCGGCAATCGAAGATGGCACTGGAGCCGTTACGTGAGCAGGCGACGGTGGCCGATTTGGTTCACCGTCATTTCCTCGCCTTCCTCGGATCCTTCCACGTTCGCTTCTGCTTCTGCTTCTGCTTCGGAGGCGTTGGCCGGGGATTTCCGAAGTCTCTGCACCATCTCTTCTCGTTTGATGCGACAGCATCATGCACTCGACGGGCGTCCGATGCAAGCTGGCGAACAACCGCAGGCAGGACCTTAAAGATGCAAATTGCCAATGCTTGCTCATGGGCGTTGCGCTGAAATAACCGAGTACTCGATTGTCTCCTCGAACCGTCCCTTCGGCGCGAAGCGCGATAGGCGCTCGCGCGGATCTTGCTCGAAGCTCGCAGCGTTACATCCGAGAATGGCTCGCGACGCATATGGCGTCGAGAGCAAGAAACCGACAATGCTATCCAAGGTCCAACATGAAGCGGAACAAACGTCGCCTCCGTTAGTGCGCAGAACGGCATCTGCTTCAGGCACTCCTGATGCAGCGGGCAGGCTACATAAATTCCCGGATCTGCCCGCCTGTCGCTACCGAGCCAGTGTTTGATCGTGTCGTTGCCGATCGCCTTCCAATCGTAGGCACCGCCGGTCCAGAGACTGGAAGGCGACAGGATCACGAGATCCTGGTCCGCGAGTGCGATCGGATGATCAACATCCATAGCTGGCTGGTTCGTAAGCCGATCATGAGCGCCGGCTTCGACCGGGGGCGGCACGCTTCTGGTCAAGCCCGATCAGCAGACGTCGTCACGCAGGAGTGGCAGGTCAGAAAACGTCACAAATTCGGACATTGATAGTCAAACGAACCGCCGCGTTGCTAAATCACAGACAGTCGGCCACACTTTGACATAGGAATTCGCACTGCCACGCTTAAGGATGCACTGGTCGCCTGCCATGTGATGAGGCGGTCGATGGCGGAGCTGTGTGTTGCCGATCATCGGAACGATGAGGCTATCCTAATGCGATCGCTGAGCAACAAGCCCCCGATGATTTTCGCGTCCTGGATTAAGCAGCCGGACAGTTCGTTGCTCGTCGCCGTCGAGGGCGACAACATCCTTGCAGTTGGCTCGGTTCCTGCGCAGTAGAGATCGGAAGATTATTGTGTGGCGAGCACCGAATGCGCGCCTGGTGACGCACGCTGAACAACAAGCTCAACGCGACGAGCCCTAATGTCCTAGTGTCGCGGGTCCGGACAGCCAGTGCTAAACCTGTACCCGCGGCAGCGAGGCGATGATTGCCGTGCGGTGCAGTCCGGCCGCGGGATAGGCCTTGTCGCGCAATTTCTCGAAGCTGAAATCTGGCTCGTTGACCCGCAGCTTCTCGACGCAGGCGTGGGCAAGTTCGTAGTCACCACGATGGGCGTACAACGCGGACAAATAGCGGAGGGGCGGTGCGTATGTCGGCGAAAGCGCGTGGCACGTCTCCGCGAGATCGATCGCGTGATTGGTACCGCCCGCCACCACGCTCGCGATGCAGCTCACGGAATCGAGCTGAAAACGATATGGCGCGAGGCCGGCAATCTCTCGCGCATACAAGGTATGCTGCATGCCTTCGATCGATTTTCCCAGGTAGCTTTTCGCCGTGCCGAGACAACCCCACCCGAGAGGGTTTGCCGGATTGAGGTTCACGCTACGCTCGGCATACTCGTAGGCCGCGACATAGGAGCGGCGCATAATGGAGTGTACCTGCGAGCTCAAGGCCGCAACATAGGAGTTGTAGGGTTCCAAGTCCAAAGCGCGGCGCATGAAATCAAACGCTTCCTCGTCAAGCGTTTGACGGCAGGTGAATTGCCGTTCGGCGAGCATGAACGTTCGCAGATAGGCGCGCCAAGCCAGGAAAATTCCGCGTGGCTCGAGTTCGAATGCGCGGGCGAAGAGTGCGTCAGCAATCTCGAAATTGGCTCTGCCCAACCGGAAAAGATGCAGGATACCTGAATGGCACAGCGAAGACGCAAGCAAAGGATCCGAGCGGATCGCACCGATCTTTGCGAACCGGTCGATCGCCACATTAACGACGAGGTTCACGCACGCCCTGATTCTCGGATCGTCGACGTTAGCGGCGTCACTGCTTGCGAGCTGCAACGTGGACGACCACGCCATCGAGGTTTCCGGGATTTGGAGTAGCGCCAGCCGCACGAGTTTATCCGCTTCGGAGTCGAGGAATTCGGTACGAAGTGAAAGCCCATCACGCGCGTTCAGCTCCTCAATGTCGAAGGACTCGGATCGCACGCGCCGGTCGTACACCTTCGCCACCCCCAACTCGACGACGGTCTTGGCGATGGCGTCTATGAGACTGTCGACGACGAACGGTGTTTTTGCCTCGTCTGCAGGCGCTCCGGAGAGCACAAGGATGTGTTGTCGGTTGACCGCCGCGTCAGCTGGGCCGGGCATTGACGTTGCACGCGTGGACGGCCTGCTGTTTGCGCGACGCTCGTCGAAGATCGAGCGCTGCTCCCGCAACCAATCTTCAAATTCCTCATCGCCGGCCTCAAGTCCTTCGAGCAGTTCTGCGTCGCGCCGAGATCCGATGTCATCGAGATCGAGTACGTATCGCGTGCGGTCGAGCGAGACGTTGAACTTGTCCGCGACAATCAGGTCGCGGTCGGCCCCAAGCGTCACACGAAGTTCATGAAGACTCTGTCGCAGGCTGGCCGCCCCCTGTTCCGGCGCACGCTTGCTCCAGAGCTTGTCCTGCAGCCAGGCGCGCGCGCGTTTGCCCTCGGGTGCAAGCGCAAGCATCGCCACAATGGCGCACGCCTTCCGTCCGCGCGGGGTGCGGTCCTCGCCGCTTGAGCCCTGAATCGCGAACGCGCCAACAAGCTGAACCTGTACCTTGCCGCCCTCGGTCGTCATCGGGAGCCCGTGCCGGCTTTTTGCCGCCTAAGAAGGGGATAAGGAAGCAGACTTATACTGATAAATCGCGATCCTGTCCCACGATTTCGCCAGCGTTAATTCGTCGTCAAATCGACAACCGCCAGCTTGACCGAACTTGCCGCGAGCCTGAACATCACCCGCATGCGCGCGCCAATGCGCAAAACTGGCTAAAGGTTTAGCAAGACGGGGGTTTCTAATGAGCACGCTAGGATCTGAAGGTTCGGAAGGTTCAGAAGGCTCAGAGGGCTCAGAGGGTTCAGAGGGCTTCAAGAGTGCCGAAGATCGAAATTCTTACGTGCCTGCCATTACGCGTATAACAACCCGCGAGGGTGTCGTTGGCGCATGGAAAAAACCGCTCGTTACGCCGCCGAACTATAAGTGCGAACCAGGCACTCTCGATCTCTGGAGTCCCTGGGTCCGGCAGCGAGTTCTCGAGGCCGAGCTCATGACGGGACTTATCTATGATGAGGTGCCCGGTCGAGTTTCGCTCCAATATCGCGCCGATCAGGTTCATCCGCTGATCACTATCACCCGTCCCGAGCCGGAAGATTTTGTGGCGCAACTCGAATGGGTCAACAATTACGCTTCGCTTCGTTTTGAAAGAAATGAAGAGATCAGAGTGCAGAGGACGAAGTTCCTCCCATACTTCGCTATGGTCGGCGTCTTGCATCCGGATCGCATGCCGAGAACGGTTGAGCTCTTAAGGCTTCTCATTGGTGTGACTGGTACTATTCACTATAGGATAAAACACGCATTGGCGTGTCGGCGTCCCATCGAGTATTCGCCACAAGTGCAGCCGATGATTAGCACGCCGGGCCATGGTAGTCTGCCAAGCGGACATGCGACGGAGGCCTTCACAGCCGCCCTCGCGCTTGACGCATTGGTTCGTCACGCACGCGTGTCCTTGCATTCCGGGGAGGAAGTTGCGCCAACCATCCCGAATTTCAACCCGTCCGATCCATTCACCGTCCAGTTGCTGCGCATCGCCGAGCGGATCGCGATCAATCGCCAGGTTGCTGGCGTGCACTTTCCGGTCGATAGCGTAGCAGGGATGGTGCTTGCACAATCCGTGTCGGAGTTTCATGTCGCTCGCTGCTTTAAGGGCAAGCCTGTTCCCCGCATGATGGATGGCCGCGGCTTCAGGGGTGACTTCAGCTATTCGGATGTTCTCGAGAGCAACTACAAGCGGTTGCCTGCTGCACCAGGGCAGCCGGGGGTCATTGGCAGCGACGACGTCATCCACGTGGAGCGGCATGAGATGGACATCAAGCCCTCGCTTTTGCTCAGACATCTTTGGTGCCAGGCCGTTGTGGAATGCGCGCGCGTGCTGGGACCGGGACAAGGCCAGCCATGACCGTCATAAGCTCCACCACTCCTCCGGCTTGGCAGATCGACCGCGCGAAGCGCCCCGATCCGTATCTCGAATGGGAGGTGCGCACACGCCCTGAATCCGGCTCGAAGGAAGAGGGCGCGCGCTGGTGCTCGGTCCACATCGAGGTGGTTGCGGACCCCGGCGGGAATATTCGTGAGACGCTCAGGAATCTGCACGACGCGATTGTCCGGGGAAGGCTTCCGCACGACACGCTGCCGAAGGCGATAACCATCCGCATGGCCGACGACGAGCTGAAGCTGCTCGACGACGTCGCCGGCGGCAAATTGGGCGAGGAGCCGCACGGGGTCGAATTGCGGTTCTTCATCTACCGCATCGAAACGCTCATCTATGCCGATGACGGCAGTTTCGCCGAGACCGAATTCTACAACACCCTTTCGGCAGGCCCGCCGATCGTCGGGTTGACGTTCAACGAGACGAGCTCCAACGATCCGACGGATATCAAGCCGCGTGTCGGCGTCATTGGCGACGTCGCGATCGGCATCATCGACGACGGCATCGCTTTTGTGCACGAGCGGTTTCGCGCCGGAGATAGCGAATCACGCATTGAGGCGATCTGGCTGCAGGACGCTGAGCGCCGCGACCCGGCAAAGCCCGGCGCGGACAACGGCGTTGCCTTCGGCCAAAGACTGACCCGCGAGGACATCGACAGGCTCCTGACCGAAAATGCAACGGAGGTCGACATCTATCGCAAGGTCGGCCTGACGGACTTCGGCACGAACAGGTTCAATCTGCTCGCGCGGCGGGCCACTCACGGCACCCACGTCGCCGACCTCGCCGCCGGCTACGACGCGCGTGACAATATCACAGGTCGGCCGATACTGGCCGTCAAGCTGCCGACGATCGCGACGCTGGATACGTCGGGCGCGACCATGGGCAGCTATGTGCTGCAGGCGGCGCGGCAGATCATGCTATGGGCCGACAAGGTTCGGCCCAATATCCCGCTGGTGATCAACTTCAGCTACGGCGTGACGGCCGGTCCGAAGGACGGCACGCTGGATCTCGAGCGCACGCTTCGCGACCTTGTCGAGTTCAGGATCAGGCGGGGTGCGCCAACGTACTTGGTGCTGCCCGCCGGAAATTTCTTCCGCTCGCGCACGACCGCACGGATGACGCTCGCCAGCGGCGTACCGCAGACCATCGACTGGACGATTCTCCCCGACGACGAGTCGCCGAACTTCCTCGAGATCTGGCTCGATGGGCAAGTCAGCACGCTTCCATTGTCGCCGGTAGAAGTCCGCGTCGATCCTCCCGAGCACTTGCCGGCGAGTTCGTGTCGGCTGGAGAATCGTCAGTTGAGCATTTTGCGGATCGACGGCAAGGCTATTGCCTCCATATACTACCGTGTACGCGACGGCGACCCGACGCAGCGCGGCCGCATTACGCTTGCCGTGAATCAGACGGCGTCCAAGGAGGCGCGGCTTGATTGCGCACTGGCAGGGCGTTGGCGGATCACGCTGACGAATGTCGCGGATCGCGACGTGGTAGCTGATCTCAATATCCAGCGTGACGAGACGCCGTTCGGCTATGCGCGCCCTGGCCGGCGGTCCTACTTCGATCACTCCGAGGCCTATCAGCGCGACCCCGCGACCGGTGCCTATGACTACATTGATGAATATAAGACACCGATCAGGCAGACTCGGACCTTGTCTGCGCTTGCCACATGGAAAGAGAATGAAAGCGGGATTGTGGTGATCGGCGCGGCCGATGGCTCGGGGGCCTGCCTACCCGCGGACTACACGTCGAGCGGACCGACGAAGCTTCGTAACGGACCAGACGGCTCCGCTGTGACGGATGAAGGCGAGGGGCATTGGGGCGTTCTGGCCGCCGGCACGTTCAGCGGCTCGATCGTCCGCATCAGCGGCACAAGCATGGCGGCGCCGCAATTGGTTCGCAAGATTGCCGACGAGCTTGAACGGAACCCCACTACAAACCTGCTGCCGCTCAGCGCCGTCGGCGATGGTTTCGCTCCCGTACCGCCCGAAAATGAGCATGCTGAGCAGCTCGGCGCTTTTGTCTTCTGCCGCAAGGACCCGCGCATCCCAAGGCGGCGGTATCCTGCAGTTGAGTCCTGACTCGCGTCGGGTGCGCGTGCAGTGTCGCGCCCTTGCAGCCCGACGCGAAAATCATGCATTAATTACGCGCTCCTTCCTCCGAATTAACGGTCAATTCACGCTCGGCTGACAGGGGAAGCGCAGATTTGCTGGCATCCAAACACATTGGGAGCCAGTCATGATAGCCTTTGCAGCCCATCGTCCCCCGCCATCTCAGCTCGCGGTCGCGCCGCGCTCCACCGCATTGCCGGTCGCACTTGCCGGCCACCTTGCATCGGTTGCCCTGGACTACATCGAGACCGCCGTCTTCGTGCTCGATTGCGACGCGCGCATCCAGTTCGCCAGCGCCGCCGCAAGGCGGCTGCTCGACACGCATCGGCTCTGCAGCCGCAACGGTGTGTTGTCCTCGTCGATAGGCTCCGAGGGGATGACACTGCGCCGTATCGTCAGGGCTTGCGTCGATGCCACGTCAGGTCCATCCGAGATGGCCTTCCATCGCCTCGACGAGGCTGACGACGCGCTTTGCCTCGCTCTGGTGGCGGCTCCGCGCCTGGGCAGCGGCGTGGCGGACAAGCCGCTGGTGATGGCGTTTGCAGTGAGCGCCTGCATGTCGCCGCAACCTAACTGCCGACAGCTGCGCATGCACTTCGGCCTCACCGACGCCCAGGCGAAGCTCGCGGTCGAGATCGCCAAGGGCGATGGCCTCAAGGCCTGCGCGCGGCGGCTGGGCATCGCCATGAGCACCGGCCGGTCGCATCTCAGGCAGATCTTCGAGAAAACGGAAACAAAACGGCAAGCCGAGCTGGTGCGGTTGATTTCGTCCTGCCGATTCCGCGTGCCCGGGTCGGAAAAAGTCGAGTAAGTAGCGTGCGCTGCCCCGGCGGTGAATGTGTCGCGATCTTCTGGCCTGACCTGATGGACATTCCGGTCCAGGCAGATCACTTCGACTTCCATTGGGATGGAGCGCGCGTCGACAAGGTCCGAAATTGCCGAAGCAAGACGATCTTCGCGCTGTCGCCCCTCCACTGACACCACTACGCTTCAGTCAAAATGTGAAATGTTCTAGGTCGATTCCGGAATTCCACGCCGGGGACTTCTGGCGCGCGTAGCTCAACTTCAACCTCTGAGAAGTCCAATCTTGCCGGCGGCGGCAAGCTTTCGCTCGAAAACAGATGCGTCCCGTCGGAGGTAATGCTTCTTGCTCGTCCGCCGAAACAAATCCGCCACCCGTCACATCCACTAGGGACAGTGGGGCGCGGCGCAAGGTGGTGAAGTACGACAACCACGATGCTTGCGAGCCCGGACGATTGCAAGTGGCTACAGGTGGGCGGCTGGTCCTCGTCCGGGCAACTTAACTACGCCTAGCAGTGGTACGTCAGATTCACGGTATAAACCCAGTCAAAGAAGGCTGCGGGATAAGGATACTCAAACCCGAAAAACCCCCACTCTCCGGGGCGAGACGGCAGTGTAGTCGACCAAAACTGAACGGGTGCGGTCCAAATTTCCAGTCCGCCTTGCT
>NZ_JAVIFX010000063.1 GCF_031157255.1 Bradyrhizobium sp. LHD-71
AGGTCAATGGCTTGCGAGTGGGCGTCGATCGGAATTCGCGTAAACGCTGTGGCGCCCGGATATGTCGCGACAGCGCTTGTAAAAAAGCTTGAATCCGACGGCTTTGTCGATACGCCGCGTCTGAATCGTCGCATTCCAATGGGGCGGCTGGCGAAACCCGAAGAGATAGCCGCCGCGATCTATTTTCTGAGTTCGAGCGAAGCCAGCTATATCACCGGCACTGTCTTATCCGTCGATGGCGGATGGGCCGCGTTCGGAGACTCCGGTGACGCATACGTGTCTGGTTCTACTGTGACATAAATTCTTGCGTCTGTGCGTTGGCGTGATCGTTTGTGCGCAGCAAGGACATCTGGAGAGACGGCAAGCGATTGCCACAGCAAGCCTTCGGCGCATATTCAGGTGGATGCATTCGCCACTGGTCGCGACGCCGGTTGGTGTCTTCTTGGATCAGACCGCTTGGATCAGACCGCATCCGCGATGCTTTGGCCCGCCAGTGCATGAGCTGGGCGTTCTGTCATCGGCCCGGTCCCGGGATTCTCTTTCTCGACGGCTCGCGTGTTTCACTGATCAATCGATCGAACTCGTTGTCAGACCGGCGGTCGAGAGTCTGACCGACGTGGAACTCGAGAACGCCCAGGATTGATGATCTCTGGAGAGACGGAAATAATCGTAGATTTGAGCGGGCGTTCAATGCCGAGGCGACCATCAATGTGGGCCGGCTGATCACTGTCATTGAATGGAGTTTCGTGCTGCTGCTTCCGTCGATTGCGCCAGGGTCTGACATTGAAAAAATGACGGTAATGGTGATCGCGCTCATGTTGTGATGACGTTCGTTGCTATAGCTCGACCCGCGGTCAACGTCTCGAGACTGTCCGCGATCATTGGTTTTGCGGCGGGCTTAGCGATAGCCTCAGTCGGCTCTCTAAAGAGGCTTCGACTGGTCCAGTCTCGTCGTGCCGGCTTGTCGCATTGCATCGCCATTCGATCACCCGAAACTATTGTTCTCCGCAGTCATTTCTCGCAGTAGCTCGCCAACCGAGCTTTCTGACTCTGCAGAACATGGCTCCGTCCCACGTCGTCCTGCCAATGATGCAAAGATGGAGCTTCGATGCCTCGACACAGATCTCGCGAGTTCGGTTGTGACGGTCTTCTTCGTGATCAGGATGGTACGGTCGCGATTGGAGCAACCTGAACAGGTTGCGGTGTTTGGCCGTGCAAAACCGATTGACGCGCTGTAAAACCGCCGCCATCATTCATCCCAATAAAGCGGCGCCGCAAAGTGCGCTGCAGGATCGTCGCTTCTCGCGCGGCGATCAGGGAGGTGCGTAGAGTGGAAGACGCAGCGCGCCTGTTGCAGCTAGTCATCAATGGTGCGGCCGGCGGCTGCATCTATGGTGTGATCGCCCTCGGCTTCGTGCTGATCTACAAAGCCTCCGAAATGATCAATTTCGCCCAGGGTGATCTCATGATGCTGGGCGGGTTCGTCGCGTTTAGCCTGATCGCCGGGATGGGCTTGAACTACTGGGTAGGCGCCGCACTCGCCATCGCAATCATGGCGGTGTTCGGCTTCCTGCTGGATTCCGTGGTGCTTCGCCGCGTCATCGGCCAGCCGCAGTTCGCCGTTATCATGCTGACGCTCGGGCTGGGCTTCATCTTTCGCGCCGCCGCCGGCATCTCGTTCGGGTACGGTTCCGTCACCTTCGTGACCCCCTTCACTAACAAGGTGGAGAACTTCGGCGACATCGCAATCGGCCAGGACAGCCTCTCGATCGTCTTCGGCACTGTCGTCCTTTGCGCGGTGCTCTACGCGTTCTTCAGCAAGACTCGCATTGGTATCGCCATGCAGGCGGCTTCGCAGAACCAGCTCGCCGCCTATTGCATGGGCATTCCCGTGCGCACGATCTTCTCGCTGATCTGGGGTATCAGTGCCGCGGCCTCCGCGGTCGCCGGCATCCTGTTGGCGCCGAGCACGGTGCTCGATGTGAATATGGGCTTTCTGGGCTTCAAGGCGTTCGCGGCCGCCGTTCTCGGCGGTTTCGGAAGCATCCCGGGCGCGCTGGTCGGCGGGGTGGTTATCGGCATCGTCGAGCAGCTTGCAGGTTACTATTTGCCCGCCGGATTCCAAGACGTGACGTGGAACAGCATGCTGCTCCTGGTTCTGATCGTTCGTCCGCAGGGCCTTTTCGCGGAAACCCAGCGCAAGAAGGTCTGACGACATGCTTCAGCAATTGAAGACCACCTACACCCAAGACATCTCGCTGTTCGCCAACCGCAACGCGGTCATTTCTTACGCGGTCCTAATTCTTGCGCTGCTGCTTGTGCCGGCCGTGTTGGGCGAGTTCTATGTCGGTGAGCTCGGCGGCGTCTTCATCTTCGCGATTGCCGGCGTCGGCCTGATGTTGCTGACCGGATACACCGGGCTCGTCAATCTCGGCCAGGCTGCATTTCTCGGCATCGGCGCTTACACCAACGCGGTGTTGATGACGAAGGGTGTGCCGTTCATCTTCACGCTGCCGCTGGCTGGCCTCGTGTCGGCGCTGTTCGGCGTTTTGCTCGCGATCCCGACGATGCGGATGACCGGCTTCTATCTCGCGATCGCGACGCTCGCTTTCGGCTCGATCATCGGCACGGTGTTCCAGAAATGGACCTCCGTCACCGGCGGCTTCGACGGCTTTGCGGTGCCGACGCCATCCATCTTCGGCTTTCCGATCGAAGGTACGAACGGCGTCTACTACCTGTCGCTGCTCGTGCTGATTTTCGTGATCTGGCTGGCGATCAACATCCTGCGTTCGCCTGTCGGACGTGCTATGGTTGCGATCCGCGACAGTGAGATCTCGGCGCAGAGCATGGGCATCAATCTTTCGCTCTACAAGACGATCTCCTTCGCCACCTCATCCGGCATCACCGGGCTCGCCGGCGCGCTGTTCGCGCACTATGTACGCTTTCTTGCGCCGGACTCATTCGATATCCTGCTGTCGATCCAGTTTGTCACCATTATCTTCGTCGGCGGACTCGGTTCACTGCACGGTGCGATCTTCGGTGCCATGTTCGTGCGGCTTCTACCACAGTTCATCGCCATCGTGCGCGACGACCTTCCCTTCGGTATCGGCCGCATGCCCGGCCTTGAGCCGTCGTTATTCGGCTTGGTGCTAGTTCTGGTGATCCTCTTCGAGCCGCTCGGCATGCACGGCAGATGGTTGAAGATCAAGGCTTGGCTTAAGGATTTTCCGCTGCATCGCCGGAGCGGCATACGGCGGCAAAAGACCTATGCGCGGTCGGAGCGGTTGCGATGAGTCTGTTCGCGGCAAGGGACATCGCGATCCAATTCGGCGGCATCAAGGCCGTCGACGCGGTGACGTTTGATGTTAAGCAGGGCGAGGTGTTCTCAATTATCGGCCCCAATGGAGCCGGCAAGACAACGATCTTCAACTTGATCAGCCGCATCTACAATCTCACTTCGGGAGAACTCATCTTTAACGGCAAGAACGTCACGAAAGTGCCGCCGCACGAGATCGCAGCGCTCGGTATCGCGCGGACTTTCCAGAATATAGAGCTGTTCTCACAGGCGACACTGCTGCAGAACCTCCTGATCGGCCGGCACTGCCACGTGAAGACGAATTTGCTCTCGCAATTCGCCTTCCTGCCGCCCGCGCGCGACGCCGAGCTCGCCCATCGCGAGAAAGTCGAAGACGTTATCTCCTTTCTCGACCTGCAGCGCTATCGCAACACGCTGATTGCCAACTTGCCTTACGGAGTGCGCAAGGTCGTTGAGCTCGGCCGCGCGCTTTGTATCGAGCCGAAGTTGCTGCTGCTCGACGAGCCGTCATCCGGGCTGAACGTCGAGGAGACAGAAGCCATGGCGTTCTGGATCGACGACATCAAGAAAGACCTCGGCATCACCGTTATTATGGTGGAGCACGATATGAAGCTTGTCAGCGCAGTCTCCGACCGCGTGATGGCGCTGAACTACGGTCGAGTGATCGCGCTCGGCAGTCCGGGCGAGGTGCAGACCCACCCCGAGGTGGTGCGTGCCTATATCGGAGGCGAGGCATGAGCGTCGATCCGATCCTGCGCGTCAGCAATATCGAGACCTACTATGGGCAGATTCAAGCGATCCGCAGCGTCAGCCTCGAGGTACCGCGCGGACGCATCGTCGCGGTGCTCGGCGCCAACGGCGCCGGTAAGTCCACCATCCTGCGGACCGTATCCGGCCTGATGGATCCCGAGCGCGGAAGCGTGTCGTTCGATGGTAAGGACATCGTGCACATGGCGCCCGACCTCGTGATGCGACGAGGTATGTGCCACGTGCCGGAGGGGCGAGAGATCTTTCCTTTCCTCACGGTGTCGGACAACCTCGCCATGGGCGCCTACACCCGCCGCGATATCGACGGCATCGCCAGAGATATGGACGTGTGCTTCAGCTACTTCCCGGTGCTGCGGGAGCGCGCGAGCCAGCGCGCCGGGCTGCTGTCGGGCGGCGAGCAGCAGATGCTAGCGATCAGCCGCGCGCTGATGGGTCGGCCGAAACTGCTGCTGCTCGATGAGCCGTCGCTCGGCCTGTCGCCGATACTCGTGACCCAGATCTTCAATATCATCCGCCGCATCAACCAGGAGCAGGGCGTCTCCATTCTGCTGGTCGAGCAGAATGCACATATCGCCCTCAAAACTGCCGACTACGGCTATATTCTTGAGGTCGGCCGTATCGTCTTGCAGGACGAGTGCAGGGTGCTTCTGGAGCGGGAGGACATCCGCGAGTTCTATCTCGGCCAGAAGGATACCGGCGTTCGCGGTGCGCGTCGGTGGAAAAGGAAGAAGCTGTGGCGCAGCTAGACGAAACCCCGGAACCGGCGACGGAAATCGCAGCGACGATACCAGCAATGGTGTTTGCGCATGTCGCCGCGCATCCGTCCGAAACGATTATTCGCAAGAAGGATCGCGGCATCTGGAAAACGACCACGTGGAGCGATCTCGCCAAGTCGATCCGGCAGGCGACGATGGCGCTACGCGCGTTCGGCTTTCGGCCGGGCGAGGTCGCATGCGTGCTCGCGTCGACGAGCCCGGCGTGGGTCGTGACTGATCTCGGCGTCCTCTCTGCCGGCGGCATCTCGGCAGGGTTGTACACCACCGAGGCTGCAGAACAGATCCAGGCGACGCTCATCGCATGTGGCAGCCGCATCGTGTTCGTCGGCAACGAAGAGCAACTCGACACGGTTCTCGATATCCGCGATCGCTGTCCGGCGCTCGAGAAGATCGTCATCTACGATGTCTTCGGCCTGCGCGACTTCAGCGACCCGATGTGCGAGAGTTTTCAGGCGTTTCTCGCCCAGGGCGAGGTGTACGACGCGTCGCATCCGGATGAATGGGCGGCGAGCTTCGCTGCGCTCGACGGTGAACAGGACGCCGCGCTGATCTTCACGGCGGGCACGTCGGGACCGGCCAAAGGCGTTTTGCTCAGCCATCGGGCCGTGCTGACGCAGGCGGCGAATAGCGCCGCGCTGCTCGGCCAGCGCCCCGGCGACGAACGACTCGCCTTCCTCCCCATGCCGCATTTTATGGAGCGCGTGCTCGGCATCTATCAGGCGCTCGTGACGCGCACTGTAAGCAACTACGTCGAGAGCACCGACAGTGTAGGCGAAAACCTGCGCGAGGTGATGCCGAGCGTCTTCTTCGCGCCACCGCGCGTGTGGGAGCAGTTCTACGCGGCGGTAACGGTGGCTGCGTCCGAGGCAACCTTTCTGCAGCGCATCCTGTTCAACTGGGCGATTGGCGGCGGCCTTGGCGCCTGGCTCATCCTGCGCAGCGTACGTCAACGGCTTGGCCTCGACCGCGTCCGCATCGGTTGCATCGGCGGCGCTCTCGTATCGCCGGCGCTGATTCGCTGGTATCGCACACTCGGCATCGATCTCATCGAGTTCTACGGCCTGAGCGAGGCGGCGGGCTTGACGATCGCGACGTTGGCCGACCCGGAGCAGCGCGGCAAGGTCAAGCAGGTTGTTTGCGGGCGCGAGGTGAAGATCTCGTCGAGCGGCGAGCTGCTGGTGCGCGACGAGAACATTTTCTCCGGCTACTGGCGTGGGATCGGCGGCGCCGAGCGGTCGGCGAACGCAGGTTGGTTCCCGACGGGCGACGCCGCTCGCATGGAAAACGGCCTGGTGCGCATCACCGGACGAGCCGAGGATTTGATCGCGGACAGCTCCGGAGCTAACGTCTCGCCTACGGAGTTGGAAGCCGAGCTGAAATTCAGCCCGTACGTCGCCGACGCCCTTGTCGTGGCCGGAGCGTCCGGCGGGCTCGGAGCGCTTATCGTGATCGACCATGAAAACATCGAGCGCTGGGCGCAGATGAAGCGGATTGCCTTTGCCGGCTTCACCGGGCTGGTGCGCAGCGACGCCGTCCGGGCCTTGATCGAATCCGAAGTCGCCCGGGTAAACAGCATGTTCGCCGAACCCATTCGTTCCTTCCGCGTGATTGAGCAGAGGTTTGAGCCGGAAGACCCAGAACTGTCGCCAATGATGAAGTTGCGCCGCCGATTCGTCAGTGAGAAGTATCGTGAACTGATCGAAGAAATGTCCTGAGAGGCCCGAACGCCGGCGGGTCCCCAGCTGCGGCCTTGTGCCAGAACCATAACGGCGAAGGGAGACGTACGGATGCGAAAGTTGCTACTGACCACGGTCTCGGCAGCTGTTGTTGCGATGCCTGCGTTTGCAGGCGGCGTCACCGACAAGGAAATCGTGATTGGCACCAGCACGGACCTGTCCGGGGTGACCGTTGAATGGGGCGTGAATAACTCGAACGCCATCCGTATGGCCTTCGAGGAGCAGAATGCCAAGGGTGGCATCAACGGCCGCATGATCAAGTACATCGTCGAGGATAGCCAGTATCAGGTGCCGCGGCATGTCCAGGCCGTGAACAAGCTGATCAATCGGGACAACGTCTTTCTTATGATCGCGAACGGCGGCACGCCGATGAACAACGCGACACTACCGACGCAGATCGAGAAGCAGGTTCCGAACATGTTCCCGCTCACTTCGGCGCGGTCGATGTATACTCCGCTAAACAAGTTTAAGTTTGGGCTTGCATCTTCCTACTACGACCAGATCCGCGCCGGGCTGAAGTATTTCGTGGACAACAAGGGCAAGAAACATATCTGCGCCGCCTCGCAGGATACCGACTTCGGCCGTGACGTCATGGACGGCGTCAGAGATCAGCTAAAGGCGATGGAAGGCAAAGCGAGCCTCGTCGCCGAAACGCTGCATAAGCCGACCGACACCGACTTCTCGGCTGCGGTTGCGAAGTTGCGGGACGCCAAGTGCGACATCGTCGTGCTAGGCACGATCGTGCGCGACACGCTGCAATTCGTCGGTGCAGCACGCAAGGTGGGCTGGAACGTCGACATGATCGGCCAGGCAGCGATCTATGACTCGGCGGTTGCCCAGGTTGCCGGCGGTGTCACCGAAGGCGTGTATACCATGACGCCAGTGCTGTTCGTCGCTGTAGACGACCCGCGGCGCGAGGTGAAGACCTTCGCTGACGACTACAAGAAGAAATACGGTCACGTGCCGAATTTCGCGGCGCAGATCGGCTACACTGCGGCACAAGTGACGATCGCAGCACTGAACAACGCGGGCAAAGACCTAAATGCCGACAGCTTTATCGGCGGCGTTGAGAAGATTAAGGACTACAAGGACATCTTCGGTTCGCCGCCTATGACGTTCACCAAGGATAAGCATCAGGGCTCGAATGAGTCGTTCCTCGCGCAGGTGAAAGACGGCAGGTGGGTGGCCGTGAGCGACGCTCCACTCGGATACTGAGAACGCCCTTTCATGTAGCTTGAGACGCTTCGCGCGGCGAAGCGTCTCAAGCTACATCGTCCGTAGCGATCACGGATATCCAAGTCTCTTCGATCGACTAAGTCGCGCCAAGTCCTCGTCCGGGCAACTTAACTACGCCTAGCAATGGTACGTCAGATTCACGGTATAAACCCAGTCAAAGAAGGCTGCGGGATAAGGATACTCAAACCCGAAAAACCCCCACTCTCCGGGGCGAGACGGCAGTGTAGTCGACCAAAACTGAAC
>NZ_JAVIFX010000064.1 GCF_031157255.1 Bradyrhizobium sp. LHD-71
CGAATTTCTGATCCATAAACGACACTAGAATCATAAACTTGCTAGTGTCCTGATCGAATCCGAAGTTCGCTCTGAGCTCGCTGCAAAGTACGGCGAACTTCGGATTCGGGACACTAGTCGATCTTCCTGGCTTCTTCCGGCAGCATGATCGGAATCCCGTCACGGATTGGATAGGCGAGCTTCGCCGAATGAGAGATCAATTCCTGCCGCGCCCTGTCGAACTCCAACGGCCCCTTGGTCAGCGGGCAGACAAGGAATTCGAGTAGTTTGGGATCGACGGTATCAGCGGACGACATCGTTCATGCGCTCCGGCAAAAGGGGCGATGGTCGTGGCATCTTGAATGCATGTCGTCAACATGTACAGACAACCCACGCGCCATTCCGAGGCGGCGCGAGCCCGGGTAGCAAGATCACTGTAGGGGCGGCTCGCCGCTCGTCTTCTTCTTGGCGAGCTCCATTTCGGTGACCGCGACGAGGATTTCCGCGCGCGCCCTCAGGTTCGGGGCCTCCAGCAGCGCCTGCTTCTCGGCTGCGCCGTAGGGAGACATCATCGCCAGCGCGTTGACCAGCGCTTCATTCGGCGCGCTTTCGATGCCGTCCCAATCGACCTTCAGGTTGTTTGCTTTGAGAAAGTCTGACAACACGCGCAGCACCTCGCCGCGATCGACCAGCTCCTCGCCTTTGCGCGCCGTGAAGTCGTCGACGAACGGAAAATAGTCGACGCGGCACTGCCGGTAAGACGTCGTCACGGTCAGCTCTTCCTCGATCTTGAAGCGGGAGATGCCGGTCAGCTCGAGAATATAGCGGCCGTCGCCGGTCTCGCCGAGCTGGGTGATTCGGCCGACGCAGCCGATGTTGAACAGGGCCGGGCGGTCGCGATGACCGGTATGAGCCGCATCCGGCTGGATCATTCCAATCAGCCGGTGACCGTCGCGCAGCGCGTCATCGACCATCGCCAAATAGCGCGGCTCGAAAATGTTCAGCGGCAGTTGTCCGCGCGGCAACAGCAAGGCGCCCGTCAACGGAAAGACCGGGATGACCTCGACGAGATCGGCCGGTCCGCGATAGTTGGCATTGATCGGCATCGGATCACCACTGTTAGATCAACGCAATTGAACGCGTACCGAATCAAAATGCAGCCGTCATGCCCGCGCATAGCGTTCCAAGGACGGCGCGCTCCGCTCGACGATGTGCCGGGCATCTACCCTTTACGGCATGACCCGGGCGAATACTGCCAAGTTCAGCCTTCACTCACGAAAACAGGATCGAAGACAAGCGCTTGCGGCCTTCGACGGTTGCTTCGTCGGTGGCACCCCACGCCTCAAAGAACTGCACGAGCTGCTTGCGCGCACCATCGTCGTTCCACTTGCGGTCTCGCTTGACGATATCGAGCAGATGGTTGGCGGCACTGAGCCGGTCGCCCTTCGCGCTCAATGCTACGGCAAGATCGAACCGCGCCTGATGATCGGTCGGATTCGCTGCGATCTTTTGTTCGAGATCGCTCACCGGACCCAGCGACTTCGCCTGCTCGGAAAGGTCGATCGCCGCCTGCACGGCCTTCACCGCAGCATCATTGCGCTTGGCCTCGGGGATCATCGCAAGCGTCTGCTTGGCCTGGTCGATCGCATCGGTCTCGACGTAGCAGCGGGCGAGGCCGGCGAGGGCCGTGATGTTGGTCGCGTCCTCCTGCAGGATTTCGGCGTAGATCGCCGCCGCGGTCGCATGGTCGCCTTCGGCGGTTGCCGTTTCGGCTTCTTTCAGCATGTCGCTGACACTGGCCGGTCCGGGCATGCCTTGGGTCAGCTTGTCGATGAAGGCCGTCACCTGGCTTTCGGGAACGGCGCCCATGAAGCCGTCGGCAGGCCGGCCGCCGGCGAACGCGATGACTGCCGGAATCGACTGGATTCCCATCTGTCCCGGAATCTGCGGGTGCTCGTCGATGTTCATCTTGACGAGCTTGACCTTGCCCTTGGCCGCGCGGACGGCCTTTTCCAGGATCGGCGTAAGCTGACGGCACGGACCGCACCATGGCGCCCAGAAGTCGATCAGCACCGGTTGGCGTTTGGACTCCTCGATCACGTCCTTGACGAACGTTTGCGTCGTCGTGTCCTTGATCAGGTCGCCTGCGGGTGGCGGTGTGGCGCCATTTCCTTCGAGTATCGTCACGTCGGTCCTCGCGAAGTTTTCCGGTGCCGGTTCCATATCATAGCTCGCAAATAAATGGCGGCTTGACCCGGATTTTCAATGTAGCTGAGCGGTTGCCTCCGCCGCTTCGGAAAGCGACAGGACGCGCGGTTCGTGGCCGGTCGCGCGCAGAAACTTGAGCAGATCCTGCGCGGCAATCGACGTCGTCATCGTGTTGGTGAGGGGATGAAAGTTCAGCACCTGGTGGGCCATCAAGGTTTGATCAAGGACGACGGAAACCGCGCCTGACGGGTCGTTGATCGCCGCAAACGGCGTCACCGAACCGGGTTGGACACCGAGATGCTGCATCAAAAGTGCGGCCGAGCCAAACGACAGGCGCCTGGCATCGATACGGCGATGGATCGATTTCAGGTCGATACGGGCCTCCTCGTCGGCCACGATCAGGAAGAGCGAGCCGGGTTTGTCCTTCAGGAACAGGTTCTTGGTGTGCCCGCCGGCGATCTGGCCGCGCAGGCTCTGCGAATCTGCAACCGTGAACAGGGGCGCATGGCTGGCAGTCTGGTGGCGGATACCCAGACGGTCGAGGAACGCTAACAGGTCTTGGGGGGAGGCGAGCATGGAACGGGAGATATTGTCCGAAAGATACCAATATGAGGCAGGCGATAGGGTCATTTCGGGCCCAGGTAAGCGAAATTTGCATTCAAAAGGAGGTCGGGTGCAAATCGTTGCATTGCAAATTGGTTTGCATTGGGGAATGGGTTTTGGCATAGGAAGGCCGTTGCGGGCCGTGGTCCGCCAAATTCTCTCGGATGCGGGTGTAGCTCAGGGGTAGAGCACAACCTTGCCAAGGTTGGGGTCGAGGGTTCGAATCCCTTCGCCCGCTCCAGAGCATTCTCGACGATCTTCCTTCCTTCCTGACGTTTCAGACCGCATGCAAATGCGAGCCCCCGAAGGCTGGACAACGTGTCCGGCCTTTTGTTTTGTGATTCTGAGAAACAGGGACCGGTCACCGCTCAACATGGCGGGCAAGGAGTTCCGGTCGAGAGCAGGGAGCCACGTCTCATGAAGGATTTCGCAGGCAAGATCGCCGTCATCACCGGCGGCGGCACGGGCATGGGGCGTGAACTTGCGCGGCAGCTCGTGGCCGAGGGCTGCAATGTCGCGATGTGCGACGTCTCGGCGGAGAACATGGCGGAAACCAAGCGCCTGTGCGAGTCCGAAAAGCTACCGCAGGGCCTGCGCATCACGACGCATGTGGCCGACGTGTCGATCGAAGATCAGGTCGAGCGTTTCCGCGACCAAGTCGCCGAGCAGCAGGCGACCGACAAGATCCATCTCCTGTTCAACAACGCCGGAATCGGCGGCGGCGGTAGCATGATCTCGAACAGCCGCGAGCATTGGGACAAAACCTTTGCGGTGTGCTGGGGCGGCGTCTACTTCAACACCCGCGCGTTCCTGCCGATGCTGCAGAAGGCAGCCGAAGGCCACATCGTCAACACCTCGAGCGTCAACGGTTTCTGGGCGTCGATCGGACCGGGGCTGCCGCACACGGCCTATAGCGCGGCCAAGTTCGCGGTGAAGGGCTTCACCGAAGCGTTGATCGGCGACCTCCGCTTGAACGCCCCGCATATCAAGTGCTCGGTGGTGATGCCGGGTCATATTGGCACCGCGATCGTCGCCAACACCCGCAAGATTCAAACCGGCAGCGAAGCCGGTCAGCTGTCGCCGGCAGAGCTCGCGGCGGCGCGCCAGCGGCTTGCGGCCTACGGCATGGATGCCGCGGCGATGTCCGATGACGAGATCCAGAAGTTGTCGGCCGAACGCGCGCGCCGGTTTCAGGACGACGCGCCGACGACGGCTGCGGCCGCGGCCAAGGTCATTCTCGACGGCGTCAAGGCGGAGCGCTGGCGCATTCTCGTCGGCGACGACGCGCACCTGCTCGACAGGCGCGTGCGCGCGAATCCCGAGAGCGCCTACGAGCCGGACTTCTTCGCGAGCTTTGCGGAAGAGTCCGGCTGGCGAGTGGGCAAGGAAAGGCCTTAAGGCCATCGGCCTAACGCCGCCGTCAATACCCCGCTGCGTGCGCGCCGCGCGTCCGTGGATCCGGTGCGCCGGCGAGGCCTTGCGGAGTGATCGCGATCGAGTTGGCGGAGGTCTGCTGGAGCGGGGTCACGATGGTGTGGCCGCGCCTGCGCAAGTCGTCCAGCACCTGCGGCGGAAAGCCGTTCTCTACACGGACGTCATCCGGCAGCCATTGATTGTGCAGACGCGGCGCCGCGACGGCGGCAGCCGCGTTCATGCCGTGGTCGATAGTATTGAGGATCACTTGCAGCACCCCTGTGATGATCCGGCTGCCGCCCGGCGTGCCGGTGATGAGCACGGGCTTGCCGTCCTTCAAGACAATGGTCGGCGACATCGATGACAACGGCCGCTTGCCGGGACCGGGCAGATTGGCCTCGAAGCCGACGAGACCGTAGGCGTTCGCCGCGCCGACGGCCGCAGTGAAATCATCGAGCTCGTTGTTCAGGATCACGCCGGTGCCTTCAGCCACCATGCCGAGTCCGTAGGAGAAGTTCAGCGTGTAGGTGTTGCTCACCGCGTTACCGAAGCCGTCGACGATGGAATAATGCGTCGTGTTCTGTCCCTCACGACGCTGCGGCGAGAGATCAGCGATTTCGGATGCCGGCGTAGCACGCTGCATGTCGATGCTGCTGCGCAGCCGCTCCGCATAATCCTTCGACAAGAGCCGCTGCATCGGCACATCGGCCAGCGCCGGATCGCCGAGGTGACGTGCGCGGTCCGCATAGGCGCGCTTCATCGCCTCGATCATCACATGCAGAGTGTCGGCGCTGTGCGGGCCCATCTCCTTCAGCGGATAACCCTCGAGAATATTCAGCATCTCGACCAGCACCACGCCACCCGAGGACGGCAGTGGCATCGAGACGATGTCATAACCGCGATACTTGCCGCGCACCGGCGTTCGAATGACGGGTTGATAGTCTTTCAGGTCATTTAGCGTCATGATGCCGCCATCGGCGCGGATCGCATCGACCAGCTTTTGCGCCGTCGCGCCCTCGTAAAATCCCGCCGGTCCTTTCACAGCTATGGCTTCGAGCGTTGCGGCAAGGTCTGTCTGCACCAGGAGATCTCCGTCGCCGAGCGGCGCGCTGTCGCCCTTCAGGAAGATCTTTGCCGATGCCGGCCAGCGCGCAAACATGCGGCGCGCCTCGGGCAGCGAATCGGCGGTGTCGTCCTCGACCGCAAAGCCCTCGCGTGCAAGTCTGATCGCCGGCGCAATCAGTTCCGCGAGCGTGAACTTGCCCGAGCCGTACTTCTGGTGCGCCAGCGCGAGGCCCGCGACGGTTCCCGGCACGCCAACGCCAAGCACGGAAGAGCGAGACTTTGCCGGATCCGGCTTGCCATCGCTGCCGAGAAACATGTCGCGGGTCGCAGCAGCCGGTGCGGTCTCGCGGTAGTCGATCGTGATCGCTTCATTGCGCGCAGCGCTATGGATCACCATGAAACCGCCACCGCCAAGATTACCGGCGCGCGGATAGGTGACCGCCATTGCAAAGCCGGTCGCGACCGCAGCGTCGACCGCGTTGCCGCCGCGGGCGAGAATGTCCTTGCCGATGTCCGCGCCGCGCCGTTCTTGCGCGACCACCATGCCATGCTTGGCAACGACCGGCTGCAGCGATTGTAGCGCCGCAGGTGCGTACGTAGTGCGACGGCCCTCCTGAGCTGTTGTGATCGACGTCAGGTTGCAAACAAGCAGTGCTGCCGTGACGAGCGAGCCGATTGACAAGACGACCTTCTTCATTCCCGGCCTCCGTGTTCACCGCTGATGCTACACCTGTTCGGTGGATGTGTGTGCAGCGGAAAGCACGGTCAATTGAAGATAACGGCCTCGCGTCGGCGGGTGTGTGTGTCGCGTTCGCGCTTGTGGCGCACCGCAATAGCTGAGAGTCTGCTGACGAATCATGCGAGGCGGTGAATGACGGCTACGAGCGAAGATCACGTGTCTGGTGCGCACGCTCGGCCGGCAACGGCGTATCCGCCGCGTTCGGCGGTGGGGGGCTGGTTGCTGTTTGACTGGGCAGCACAGCCTTACTTCACGCTGATCACGACTTTCGTGTTTGCGCCTTATTTCACGACCTACGTCGCTTCGGATCCGGCGTCGGGGCAGGCGATGTGGGGCTTTGCGGCGGGCGTCGCCGGCCTTGTGATCGCGCTGTTGTCGCCGGTGCTCGGTGCGGTCGCCGATGCCGCCGGTCGGCGCAAACCGTGGATCGCGGGCTTTGGCCTTCTGCTGATGATTGGTACGACGCTGCTCTGGTTCGGCAAGCCGGGCCGCCCGGATCTCGTCGCGCTGGTGTTGATGGCATATGCGATCGGCACCGTCGGTGTGGAGTTTGCGACCGTATTCAACAATGCGATGATGCCGGCGCTGGTGCCGCCAGAGCGGCTGGGGCGATTGTCGGGCACCGGTTGGGCGGTCGGCTATGTGGGCGGTATCGTCAGCCTGATCGTTGTGCTTGGCCTGCTGGCTGCCGATCCGAACTCCGGGCGCACGCTGTTCGGTCTCGCGCCGCTGTTCGGTCTTGATCCGGCAACCCATGAAGGCGCGCGAATCTCCGGGCCGCTGACCGCGGTCTGGTTCGCCGTGTTTGTGTTGCCGCTGTTTCTACTCACACCCGATCAGCCCTCCAAGCGGCCGGTCTCAGCAGCCGTGCGCGAGGGGATCATCGACTTGCGACGATCGCTCGCAGCGCTGCCGGGCAACAAGCCGCTGCTGACCTTTCTCATCGCCAACATGATCTACATGGACGGGCTGATCTCGCTGTTTGCGTTCGGCGGCATTTATGCGGCAGGGACCTTCGGCTGGAACACGATTCAGATCGGCACGTTCGGGCTGATTCTCGCGGTTGCGGGGACGCTGGGCGCATGGCTTGGCGGCAAGCTCGACGACAGGATCGGACCGAGGCGGGTGATCGTCATGAGCCTGATCATGCTGCTCACTTCGCTCGCCCTCATTCTCCTGATCGACCGCGACCGCATCCTGTTTGTGCAGGTGCCGCCGCCGGTTCCGGGCGGTCCGCTGTTCGGCGCCGCGGCCGAGCGCGCCTATCTCCTGATCGGCGTCTTCATCGGCTTTGCCGCCGGGCCTCTGCAAGCCGCATCGCGCACGCTTTTGATTCGGCTGGCGCCGGTCGACAAGATCACGCAACACTTCGGGCTGTTTGCCCTGACAGGGAAAGTAACGTCGTTCGTCGGCCCGCTGCTGGTCGCCTCGATCACGGCCGCGACGTTGAGTCAGAAGGCCGGCATGGTGGTGCTGATCGGCTTTTTCCTGATCGGACTCGGCTTGCTGTCGCGCATCAGGCCGTCATTGCGAGAAGCGCAGCTCTAGTGTCGTGGATCAGAAATTCGCGCCATCGTTGCCGCGAGTCCAACGTGCGAATTTCTGATCCATAAACGACACTAG
>NZ_JAVIFX010000065.1 GCF_031157255.1 Bradyrhizobium sp. LHD-71
ATCACCGTGCAACTTAAAAGAACGATCTACACCGACAGCTGGGAGGTTCGCATGCATGCCGTGCAGGCTCGGCCGGGGCTCGTCCGCGCCTTGCCGGGGGAAGCGCCGCAGTGCTTCTACGCGGGGAGCGATGCCCATCCGCTCTATGTCGATAAGCTCTGGCCGCCTGCGGACGCATCGGCGAAGACGCCTGTGGTGATGGTGCACGGTGGAGGCCATACGGGCGCCTGCTACCTGACGACCCCCGATTTGCGCCCCGGCTGGGCACCGCGCTTTGCCGCGGCGGGCCGCGATGTATTCGTGCCGGACTGGCCGGGCCACGGCCGGTCGCCGATGCGGCCGGACTTTCCAAAACTCGGCACGGCCGACGTCGCCGCCTCACTTCTCGCACTGCTGGAGGAGATCGGCCCGGCCGTGCTGCTGGTGCATTCGGCGAGCGGTCCGATGGCATGGTGGATGACCGAGCAGCGGCCCGAACTCATTGCCGCAATCGTTGCCATCGCACCGGGGCCGCCGGCGAACCTATTGAAAGATCTGCCCGACGACCCCGCCGCCATTCACGCGCTGCGCGATGACGCAAGCGCCGGTCATCCGGTTTATGCGGCCGAGGACAAGCCGGTCTGGCTCGGCACTGAGTTCGCGGCTGCCTACTGGGCGAACGCGCCGCGCTTCCCCAGGCACGCCTTCGAGAACTATCGCCGTTCGATCGTGCCGGAAAGCCCGCGCATCCTGAACGAGCGCTTCAACATCGGTGGTCGCGGGCTGAAAATCCGCGACCCGAAGAATCTCGGACACCATCGCATCCTGATCGTCACCGGCGATCATGATCCTCGCCACCCGCGCGCGATCGACGAGACCACTGCCGCTTCGCTGGGCGCGCAATTCATGTGGCTGCCGGACCACGGCATCCACGGCAACGGCCACATGATGATGATCGAGGACAACAGCGACGATCTCGCAGCGATGATCCTTTCCTGGCTCGACGCGACCAACAGCTGACGCGGCGAACCCGCGCGGACGACGACAAGCGGAGGAGACGACAGATGAGACTGACTACGCTCTGCGGTACCCTCTTCGCCGCCATGCTTCCCGTTGCGGCTCACGCCCAGATCAGCGGCGACGTGATCAAGATCGGGGTCCTGACCGACATGGCGGGCGTGACGGCCGACATCACCGGCAAGGGATCGCTGCTCGCCGCCGAAATGGCGGTACGTGAGGTCGCCGGCTCGGTGCTGGGCAAACCGATACAGGTCATTTCGGCCGATCACCAACACAAGGCGGACGTCGGCGCGGCGATCGCCCGCCAATGGATCGATGTCGAAGGCGTCGATGCGATCGTGGACGTGCCGAACTCCAGCGTGGCGCTCGCAGTACAGGGCCTGACGCGCGATAAGAAGCGGATCGTCCTCTATTCGGGCGCCGGCACGACCGCGCTGACCAACGAGCAGTGCTCGCCGTATGGCTTCCACTGGACCTACGACACCTACGCCGTGTCGCACGGGACCGCCTCGGCGGTGGTCAAGGCCGGCGGTACGTCCTGGTTCATTCTGGCTTCGGACTATGCGTTCGGACATCAGCTGCAGGCCGACGCGACCAAAGTTGTCACGGCCGCGGGCGGCAAGGTATTGGGCGCTACGCGCCATCCGCTGAACACCGCAGACTTTTCATCATTCCTGCTGCGCGCACAATCTTCCGGCGCGGAGGTGATCGGCATAGCCAATGCAGGCAACGACACCGTCAACACGATGAAGCAGGCCGGCGAGTTCGGGCTCGTGCAGGGCGGACAAAGTCTCGCGGCACTGATCCTGTTCCTGCAGGACGTGCATGCGCTCGGGCTCAATGTGGCGCAGGGCACCTACCTGACGACCGCCTCCTACTGGGACATGAACGAAGCGACGCGCGCATGGTCGAAGGAATTCATGGCCGGCACCGGCATGATGCCTTCGATGCTGCAGGTCGGCGTCTATGGCGCGGTGCGGCACTACCTCAAAGCCGTCGCCAACGCCGGCACGGACGATGCCGACAAGGTCGCAACCGCCATGCGCGCAACTCCGATCGAGGACATCTTCTCGGAGAACGCACGCATCCGCGAGGACGGCCGCGTCACGCGCACCATGCATCTCGCGCGGGTGAAGAAGCCCGCCGATTCGAAGTATCCGTGGGATTATTTCGAGATCGTGCGCACCATCGCGCCGGAGGAGACAGTGTGGCCGCTTGCCGAAAGCAAGTGCCCCCTCGTCAAGAACGCGACCCGCTGACGGGTCTCGCAGCGGCACAAACGCCGATCGCGTCACTGCGAGCCGGCGATTTCCCTGAGCCTCTGTGCAGTCTTGTCGTCCGCCGGATAGAACGCCTCCAGAGCCAGCTCCGACAGCGTGACGTCGACCGGTGTTCCGAACACCATCGTCGTCGAGATGAAGCTCAGCACATCGTGGCCGAAGCGGAGCTGGAACGGCACCACGACGCTGTCCGGAACTTTCGGCGGCGGGCCCGGACGCGGCGGAACGGGATAGGCCTTCAATTCGTCGTGCAGCGCGATCAGTTCGGCGTCTGCCGTGGTCTCGCACTGGCGATGTAAGCGCTCCAGCAGATGCGCGCGCCATTCGTGCAGGTTGACGGTGCGTGGCGCGATCCCGTCCGGGTGCAACGCGAGACGCATCACGTTGATCTTGCCCTGCAGCAGCTTCGGCGCAGCGCCGCCGAGGAGCGGCGTCACCATGCTGTTGGCTGACACCAGATTCCAATGCCGGTCGATCGCCAGCGCCGGATTTGGCTCGTGCGCCTTCAGTACAGTTTCGAGCGCCTCGCGCGCAAGCTTCATGGCCGGATCATCCAGGGTTCGTTGCGGAAACGCTGGTGCAAAGCCACCAGCGACCAGCATGACGTTGCGCTCGCGCAAGGGAACGTCGAGCCGTTCGGCCAGCCGCAGCAACATGTCGCGCGAGGGCGCAGCACGGCCCGTTTCCATGAAGCTCAAATGCCGTGCGGAAATCTCCGCATCAAGCGCGAGGTCGAGCTGACTGAGGTGCCGGCGCTGCCGCCATTGCCGCAGATGTTCGCCGACGTGACCCGTTTGGATGTTCATCATGCGTCGGAAGCTAACATGCACGTATCACAGCTTCCATTACCTGCCAGGTAATCGCTTCGCGCCGCAGTTCGGGCCAGGCTCTCGCTGCGTCGGCCGATATCGGCCACCCGCAACCCTGAAGGAGCCAACCATGATCAATCCGTCCCTTTTCCTCCGTCGCGCGGTCCAGGGCGACGCCATCATCACCGGTGCAATGGCCTTGCTGCTCGTCGTCGCGGCAGGCTTGCTGGCGCCGCTACTCAACCTGCCTTCGAGCTTCCTGCGCGAGGTCGGTATCTTCCTGATCGTCTACGCCGCGCTGGTCGGCTTGCTTGGCAGCCGTGAGCAGATGCCGAAGTTTGCGGTCTGGGCGGTCATCGCCACCAACGCGGTCTGGGCGATCGATTCGATCGCGCTGCTTTTCACCGGCTGGGTACAGCCCAACCTGCTGGGCCAGGCCTTCGTCGTTGCCCAGGCGCTGTCGGTCGCGGTGATCGCCGCCCTGCAGTATGTCGGGTTGAACCGGAGCGAAACGGCGGTGGCGGCAAGGTGACCCGCCACAGGCCGGGCCTTCTCTCTCCCCCGAGCGGGGAGAGGGAAGCTCTTGGCCTTAGCGCTTCTTCGTCTTCTTCTTTTTCGTCAGAATATGCTTCATCGCGCGCCCGTTGAGCGCGTGGCCATTCAGCTTCAACTTCAGCGCTCGTTTTTCGGCCCTCGCCTTCGCACGCTTCTTCGTAAGCCTTGCCTCAGCCCGCGCGAGCTTCCGCTTCTTCTCACACGACACGCACTTGCAGCCGATCGGCTTCAGGTAACTGTCGAAGTAATCCTTGCCGTAGTCGTAGGTAATCTCATCGCCTGGCTGGATCGTCTTGATCGCCTGGATGTAGACTTTGCGGTTGCGTGGCTGGACGTCGGATTCGGCATTCGGCCGACAGGCGTGATTGGCGTAGCGCGCGATATTGCGGCGGGCCGAGCCGTCGATGGTCCAGCGCCCGTTCAATTCGAACAGGTACTTGTTCTCGATCGCGTCCTGCTCCTTGATTCTGCAATCGAGCAGCGGGCCGATATATTCGACGATCCGCGTGCCCTTCTTGATTTCCTTGGTCGCGAACAGACCGAGCCCGGTGCGGGAGCGGCCGACACGATAAGGCTTGCGCGATGAGATGGTGGGCATGGCACACTGACAACGGTATGGGGACACTAGTGTCCCGGTTCTAACGTTCGCATCACCTTGCCGCAACCTCTTAGGCGAACGTTAGAACCAAGAGGCCACTGGCAACTTTATGAAGCTAGTGCGCTCTTTGGATCTGACGCTCGTACACAGGAGTCGCGGCAAGCGTGGTACGAACGTCAAATCCAGCGCACTAGCGTTCTCTGAATCGACAGTGTTCTAGTGCGATTCCTCGCAAAAGAAACCCTTTTCACGCAAGCGGCTGAACAGTCCCCAGCTGAGATTGTCACAATCGCTGCTGCACAGAAGGCTTTGCACTCGCTAAGCCACTCATCTTCTACGCATCTTTCACACCCAGCACTGCCCGCAACAGGGCGCGCTGGTCCGCGCCTTCAGGCAGATGTGCCAGAACATGATCGAGGCGGTGGTCGATCATCAGCATGGCGAAGCCATGCACAAGCGACCACGACCTGACCACATCCGCCATCATCGCCAGCGACGGTGACGGTGATCGCCCTGCCCCGCTGCGCCTTGCACTGACGCCGTGTGTCAGCGCCGCGAATGCCTGGTCCATCGCGTCCGACAATGCCGGCCGTGCCATGTCGAGCCGCTCGCTGCGAAACATCAAAAGAAACATTGCCGGATTTGCGCGCGCGAAGTCGACATAGGCTTCGCCCATGGCATCCATGCGCTCGGCCGCTGACGCTTTGGTTGCGGCGGCCGCCTTGAGCGCTGCGGCAAACGTTCGAAAGCCGGATGCGGCAAGCTCGCTCAAAAGACCGCTCATGTCGCCGAAATGATGCGTCGGCGCCGCATGCGAGACGCC
>NZ_JAVIFX010000066.1 GCF_031157255.1 Bradyrhizobium sp. LHD-71
GACGGTGCGCTAACCAGCAATGGAGGCAGCCGGCCACGGTAGGGTCAGCGACTGGGGTGAAGTCGTAACAAGGTAGCCGTAGGGGAACCTGCGGCTGGATCACCTCCTTTCTAAGGATGATCCTTGGTACGAAGTGCCCATCTTCGGATGGTGCAGTTCTCTCGGATCTCTTCAGAAACATTCAGGGGCCATCGATCGCCAGATCGTTGAGCTCCATTGGCGGGACGCCGCCGTCTTCGTTTCTCTTTCTTCGCGGACGAACACGCGCCAGGGGCTGCGCCTGTGCTGCATCTTGATGCTGGCACGGAGCCTCTCGTCGTTAGGGGCTTGTAGCTCAGTTGGTTAGAGCGCGCGCTTGATAAGCGTGAGGTCGGAAGTTCAAGTCTTCCCAGGCCCACCACTTCATCTGACGTGCGTTTCAAGACAGCTCGCTGCTTTCGTTCTCTGGTACGGGGCCATAGCTCAGCTGGGAGAGCGCGTGCTTTGCAAGCATGAGGTCGTCGGTTCGATCCCGTCTGGCTCCACCAGCCTTCGCTCCTTCGGAGCTTCGGCTCGGTAGGCCAACGAAGACGAAGGCTAGCTAACGACCTCGTAACCAGACCATAGTCCGCGAAGACAAACAGTTTCGCATGCCCCACTCCGGATGGAGCGGCATGCGTGATTTCTGACATCGTGAAGAGGAGATCGATCCGAGTTGGGTCGTGCGGAGCAATTCGCGCGGATCCTTCACTATCTCCAGATCGTTTTCGGCGCTTGCTTCGTCGTAAGATGAAGCGAGTTGTAAAACGATCTTGTTGACGAAGCTTGACCGCCTCGTCATCGGGCCGATCTTATGAAGCAAGCTGGTCTTTCTAATCAGTGTCCAGCTGCGAAGAGCGTGCGTTCGTCGAGGGCGCACTGCATCAAGGGCAACTTTGAAGCGGCAATCGCAGCTAACATTCTGCCGAGTGTGTGGACATTGATAATGAGAGCAATCAAGTGCCTTAAGGGTGTTCGACGGATGCCTTGGCGCTGAGAGGCGATGAAGGACGTGCTACGCTGCGATAAGCCGTGGGGAGCTGCGAAGAAGCTTTGATCCACGGATTTCCGAATGGGGAAACCCACCTTCGATAGCCGGAACTCCAAGACCTTGAATCTTAAGACCTAGAGTCGCGAGATTTGAGTTTTGGGGTGCGTGAAGAACGTGAACCAGACCGCGAGGTCTTGGATTTCCGGTTATCAAGAGAAGGTATGAGACTTCCGAATAAAATAGGAGGTTTTAAGCGAACCCAGGGAACTGAAACATCTAAGTACCTGGAGGAAAGGACATCAACCGAGACTCCGTTAGTAGTGGCGAGCGAACGCGGACCAGGCCAGTGGCGAATGTAAGACAACCGGAACCTGTCAGGAAAGCAGGGCCTTAGAGGGTGATAGCCCCGTACGGGTAATGCAAGCATTCGTCCTTGAGTAAGGCGGGACACGTGCAATCCTGTCTGAACATGGGGGGACCACCCTCCAAGCCTAAGTACTCCTCAGCGACCGATAGCGAACAAGTACCGTGAGGGAAAGGTGAAAAGCACCCCGACGAGGGGAGTGAAAAAGACCTGAAATCGGACACCTACAAACAGACGGAGCTCAAGATTCGTTCTGAGTGACGTCGTACCTTTTGTATTATGGGCCAGCGACTTAATTTAACGAGCAAGCTTAAGCCGATAGGTGGAGGCGTAGCGAAAGCGAGTCTGAATAGGGCGTCAAGTTCGTTGGATTAGACCCGAAACCTAGTGATCTAGCCATGGGCAGGTTGAAGGTGGGGTAACACCCACTGGAGGACCGAACCGGTGTCTGTTGAAAAAGACTCGGATGACCTGTGGTTAGGGGTGAAAGGCCAATCAAACTGGGAAATAGCTGGTTCTCCGCGAAAGATATTTAGGTATCGCCTCGCATGAATGCTTCGGGGGGTAGAGCACTGGATGGGCTAGGGGGACTTACCGTCTTACCAAACCCAACCAAACTCCGAATACCCGAAAGCAATATGCGGGAGTCACACGGCGGGTGCTAACGTCCGTCGTGGAGAGGGAAACAACCCTGACCTACAGCTAAGGCCCCTAATTCGTGGCTAAGTGGGAAAGGATGTGGAAATCCCAAAACAACCAGGAGGTTGGCTTAGAAGCAGCCATCCTTTAAAGAAAGCGTAACAGCTCACTGGTCTAAATAAGGGTTTCTGCGCCGAAGATGTAACGGGGCTCAAGCCACGAGCCGAAGCTTAGGGTGTGCGCGCAAGCGTACGCGGTAGCGGAGCGTTCTGTAAGCCTGCGAAGGGCGACTCGTGAGAGCGCCTGGAGGTATCAGAAGTGCGAATGCTGGCATGAGTAACGACAAACACTGTGAAAGACAGTGTCGCCGAAAGTCCAAGGGTTCCTGCGTAAAGTTAATCTGCGCAGGGTTAGCCGGTCCCTAAGGCGAGGCCGAAAGGCGTAGTCGATGGGAATGCAGTGAATATTCTGCAGCCAGTGGATGGTGACGAATTCCGTATGTTGTTCGACCTTACTGGATTGGTCGGGCCTCGAAGGGGTTCCAGGAAATAGCCTCCACATCAGACCGTACCCGAAACCGACACAGGTGGACTGGTAGAGTATACCAAGGCGCTTGAGAGAACTATGTTGAAGGAACTCGGCAATTTGCCTCCGTAACTTCGGGATAAGGAGGCCTTCACTTCGCGCAAGCGGAGTGGAGGGGCACAGACCAGGGGGTGGCAACTGTTTAGCAAAAACACAGGGCTCTGCGAAATCGCAAGATGACGTATAGGGTCTGACGCCTGCCCGGTGCCGGAAGGTTAAAAGGAGAGGTGCAAGCCTTGAATTGAAGCCCCGGTAAACGGCGGCCGTAACTATAACGGTCCTAAGGTAGCGAAATTCCTTGTCGGGTAAGTTCCGACCTGCACGAATGGCGTAATGACTTCCCCGCTGTCTCCAACATAGACTCAGTGAAATTGAATTCCCCGTGAAGATGCGGGGTTCCTGCGGTCAGACGGAAAGACCCCGTGCACCTTTACTGTAGCTTTGCACTGGTATTCGTGACTGTTTGTGTAGAATAGGTGGTAGGCTTTGAAGCTCCGGCGCCAGCTGGGGTGGAGCCGCAATGTGAAATACCACCCTAATGGTTATGGATATCTAACCGCGTCCCCTCAGCGGGGGCCGGGACAGCGCATGGTGGGCAGTTTGACTGGGGCGGTCGCCTCCCAAAGAGTAACGGAGGCGTGCGATGGTAGGCTCAGAACGGTCGGAAATCGTTCGTCGAGTATAATGGCAAAAGCCTGCCTGACTGCGAGACCAACAAGTCGAGCAGAGACGAAAGTCGGTCATAGTGATCCGGTGGTCCCGTGTGGATGGGCCATCGCTCAACGGATAAAAGGTACGCCGGGGATAACAGGCTGATGACGCCCAAGAGTCCATATCGACGGCGTCGTTTGGCACCTCGATGTCGGCTCATCACATCCTGGG
>NZ_JAVIFX010000067.1 GCF_031157255.1 Bradyrhizobium sp. LHD-71
AGCAAGGCGGACTGGAAATTTGGACCGCACCCGTTCAGTTTTGGTCGACTACACTGCCGTCTCGCCCCGGAGAGTGGGGGTTTTTCGGGTTTGAGTATCCTTATCCCGCAGCCTTCTTTAACTGGGTTTATACCGTGAATCTGACGTACCATTGCTAAGCAATTAAGTCGCCCGGACGAGGACCATCCGTTTACCCGTAGCTGCTTCCGCTCGTCCGGGCTCGCAAGCATCGTGGTTGTCGTACTTCACCACCTTGCGCCGCGTCCCACTCTTTGGCTGGCCGGTCGGGCTATGAGCCTCTGAGCTGATCTTCCTTCTCCCCGGTCGCGACGATTGTCAGAGAGCCGTCCGGCAGCGGTCGCTGCAGCTTCGATGCCTTGTCCCAATCGCCCGTCATCCAGACGTCGAATTGCTCTTGAGTCGTGAGGATCACCGGCATCGCTTTCGGATGAACTCGCGCGACTTCAGCGTTTGGCGCGCAAGTGAGGAAACCAAAAACGTCAGCCGTGATCTCGCCTTCCTTAGCTTTGCGGACAGACGTCCAGTTGGTCCAGATGCCAGCGAAGCACATCAAGGGCCTGCTTTCGTCCGCTGCGAACCATACCGGCACCTTCTTGCCATCGATCGTGTCGTATTCGGCGAACGATGTGAACGGCACGAGGCAACGATTGGCAGGGCCGAGCCATCGCTTCCAATGCGCGCTCGACACGTTGCGAATGTTGGTGACGCCGCTGTCCGATCCGCTGACTAGACCCGCATCAAAGCAGCAAGCTCCATCTCAAGTTGCTCCATGGGCTCACGAGTCTTCGTAGCATTGTTGTACGCGCGATTCATCAACTTCGGCGCTTCCGGATGGTCCGTCGCGTGGATCATGTGATACATAACGCGCCCTCCGCGAGCTCGTGATTAAATTGCAAACGGATACGCGTGAGCATAGCCGAGCTCCCTCTTGAAGCGGTCTGCCACGAGATTAGCTCGAACGTGGCCCTTCATGCCGCGCAATTTTTGCCAGTCATCTCTCCCCCACCATGTCCGCAATAGTTCCTTGTTCTTCGTTGCGCCTGCCATTGCGCGATCAAGCCACCCTGTCGCAAGGAAATAAAACAGTTCGATCTTGGGGCCTTCTTGCTTGAACTGCGCAAGCGTTTTTACGGTCTCCCACTTGCATTCGAACGTGCGCTGATCGAGAAGGCAGGAAGCTGCCGTTTTCTCGCCGATTTTGCAGTCTCGCAGAATTTCGTGAACCCTGACGTTGAAATCGCCTTCTACGATGCTGATCGAGCGATTTTTGGGACGCTCGATAGAACTCGCTATCTTCCGCAGCGCCTCGGTCCCCTCAGGCTTTAAATCACAGAGCCAGAACTCGCGCAGAAGCTGGGGCCGCGACTCGAGAACCAACTTGCACGAACACAGGTCAGGGGGATCACGACGCTGCGGGGCGGCAAAGCCGTCGATGTAGGCGCCGCGCTTGGTTATAAGAACGAAGTAGAAAAGATACCGCTCAATGAGACGCGCCTTATTGTGCGTCCAAAGCGGACGATCCTGTATCGTCAATCGAAGCGGCCGCGCAGTTTGTGGGAGTTATTGCTTGTCGATTGTCATTTGAAGGGGCAAAAAACACAAAAAAATACTTAGGCAGCGGCATCCATCACCTGTCGCGGCACCGGGAATTCACGGACAATAGTTCCGTCAAGAAGGCCACCGCCTTTGCCTTCCTGATCTATCAAACTTGGCCTCGGCAGCAGGGATTCCACCCTCAAACACCAGCGGATTGCTGGCTTAGTCACCCCACTGTTTATGAAACGGGGCTACTCCGCGCGCGCGGCAATCTTGAACGATGTCCCGCGCCCACTGCGGGTTCATGATGCGGGCTCCATGCCCGCTTTCGCCCCCGCAGATTAGCCAATTCGGCACCGGCCCTATCGGCGGTAGCCGCACCGGTCCGAGTGCAGGTTCCTAGGAAACAAACGAGACTGCGCACGAGATTTTGCTAAGATGCTTCCATCGCCTGTCAAAGCGGACCTGATCCTCAGCGGTCGTTCCAAGCCAAACATTCGGATAGCCGGACTTCCAATCGGCAGGGAGCATCTTTCGAATGTTTTCTGGTCGCTTCGTCAAAAGGAGCCAATCCAGGCGATCACATTGCTTTATCAATTGAAAAAGGTCAGATCGCCACGCCGGCGGCACCTGATTGTCGAATACATCGGCCAAGGAGGCGCAAAAGACGCGCTGGCGTCGAGACGACGATGCCGAAGCATTCCACCTGATCGGCTGCCGCCAAAATCGGTCGTGCGTTTGCGCGAATGATTGCCCCATAGCCGTTCGAAGAACGGCGTCGCTTCGCTCGCCTATGGAAAGCAGGGATCCATATTCCAGAGCGACAGTGATCTAGCCTCAGACGCTCTGGAATATGGGTCCCCGCTTTCGCGAGGACGACACCGGGGTGTGGTTGGACCAACCTAACCTGATTTCATCAAGCGTTAGACCACGTCCGTCACCGGCTGCAGGTCGACGCCGAAGGTCTCCAGGAACTTCGATGTCATGATATAGAAGCCGACCGAGAGCTGCAGCTCGACCAGCGCCGCTGGCGAGAGCTTTGCGGCAATAGCGTTGAAGGTCGCGTCGGTCGGCTTGCGCAGGGTGACGATCTCGTCGGTGAAGGCCAGTGCCGCACGCTGCGTGTCGTCGAAGCAGGTTGCGTCCTTCCAGTTCGCAAGCGCTTCGTTCTGCTCGTCGGTAACACCAACGCCCTTGCCGATGCGCTTGTGCGCGACGACTTCGTAAGGCGCCTCGCACAGGATGCCGGTGCGCGTGATCGCGAGTTCGCGCACGATCGGATCCAGTTCTCCCTTGAAACGGATCGCATTGCCGAGCCGGCAGTACTGCTCGAAGTAGCTCGGCGAATGCGACATCATGCGGAAGATGTTCGCATTCCGGTTCTTGCCAAGGATTTCGCGGGTGCGTTCGCTTGCCTTTGCGGGATCAGCGTAATCGATGCGGGCCATGGGCTCCCCTTTTCTTTTCTTGCGGTCTCGGGAGGGGTTCTAACCGACAAGCCCGCCAACGCAAACAGCGCATTTCGCGACGGACGGCAACTGCCGGCCGGATCAGGCGGCCGTCGTCTCGCGATCAACATCCTCGGCGGCAACGTCGACGAAGCCGAGCAGGCTGAGCAGATCAAAATCGGTCATTGCGGAAATTGCCACACAGGTGACGCCCGCAAGGCCAAGCGCCCTGAACGGGTCTTGCCTGAAAAATTCGACGACGAGGAGCGGCAGGCTGAGGTCTTCCATGCGCGAACCGCATCGCAAAAAATCCTCAAGCATTCGTTTCGATCCTGCCGGATCGCGGTTTCCACTGCGCTCCACTCACTAGTGTCGTGGATCAGAAATTCGCACCATCGTTGCCGCGAGTCCATCGTGCGAATTTCTGATCCATAAACGACAC
>NZ_JAVIFX010000068.1 GCF_031157255.1 Bradyrhizobium sp. LHD-71
TGCCGCGCGGCGAACAGGATGGAAGTGGAGCGTCGACCATGATGAGAGGGCTACGCCGGGCTCGTGACGCAGGGAGGGCGTAGCCCGACCGGAGTTACGAGCCCGGCGTCGGCGCGATCCACAGCGGACCGCGCCGACTGGTGATCGCGGCCGGCTGGTTATGCAAGTGGTTCTTCCGCCAAGAGGAATCACTCGCGTGCCAGGCCGACACATTACCGATCACCAAATGAGGCTCTACATGAAGTACCGTCAGACCGATAGCCCACCCGTGGCCGCCGCCAAGGCTTCGTTCAGCACCTCGACCGCTTACCGGATCGAGAAGGATCGACGCCTTCCGTCGCAGAAGAAGGCTCCCCGCGGCCGTCGCCGGCCAGATCCCTTGGCCCGCGTATTTGAGACAGATATCGCGCCGATGCTGAAGGCCGCCCCCGGTGTGCGGCCGGTCACGATCTTCGAGGAGTTGCTCCGACGCCATCCCGAGCTCGGCGCCGGCATCCGTCGCACGCTGGAGCGCCGGATCCGGGCCTGGCGGGCGATCCACGGCGAGGAGCAGGAGGTCATCTTCCGCCAGACCCACGAACCCGGTCAGCGCGGCCTGTCCGACTTCACCGACATGGGCGAATTGGGTGTCACGATCGCGGGCGTACCGCTCGACCATCGTCTCTATCACTTCCGGCTGGCCTATTCCGGGTTTGAGCACGCCCATGTCGTGCTCGGCGGTGAGAGCTTCGTCGCTCTGGCCGAAGGCCTGCAGAATGCCTTGTGGTCACTCGGTGGGGCGCCACGGGAGCATCGCACCGACAGCCTGTCGGCCGCCTTTTGCAATCTCGACCGCGACGCCAAAGACGATCTGACGCGGCGATACGAAGACCTCTGTGCCCATTACGGCATGCGGCCTTCCCGCAACAATCGTGGCATCGCCCACGAGAACGGGGCGATCGAGAGTTCGCATGGTCATCTCAAGCGAGCGATCGGCGACGCGCTGTTGCTGCGTGGCACCGCCGACTTCGACGATCTAGCTGCCTATCGTGGCTTCATCGATGAGATCGCCAGCCGCCGCAATGCCCGCAACGCCAAGCGGATCGACAGTGAACGTAGCGCACTTCAGGATCTGCCGGACCGCCGCACGTCGGACTATGAAGAGGTGATCGTCCACGTGACGTCGTCCGGCGGCTTCACCTTGCGCAAGGTGTTCTACACGGTGCCGTCGCGCTTGATCGGCCATCGGCTGCGGGTGCGCCTGTATGACGATCACCTCGACGTGTTTGTCGGCGGCACGCATCTCCTCACCTTGCCGCGCGGGCGGCCGCATCCCAATGGCAAGCACGATCAGGTCGTCGATTATCGGCACGTGATCCATTCCTTGCGGCGCAAGCCGATGGCGCTCCTCAACCTGGTCTACCGCGACCAGCTGTTCCCCCGGGAAGCTTACCGCCGAGCCTTCGACGTCTTGCGCAAACGCTTACCGGACAAGAAGGCCTGCCGGATCATGGTCGATCTCCTCGCACTCGCCCATGAGCGCGGTTGCGAGGCCGAACTCGCCAATCAGCTCACGGCTGACCTGAACGACGGCCGGCTGCCCGACCTCAACCGGCTACGTACTCACTTCGCCCCGGATCCCGCCCAGGTGCCGAACGTCGTGGTACGCCTCGCACCGCTCGCCACCTATGAATGCCTCATCGGTACCGCCGAGATCGGAGGCGCCGCATGAGCACAACCAACGTAGTCGACACCGCGCGCCTCAATCTGTTGCTCAACGAGCTGCGGCTGCCCGCCATCAAGGCGCTGTGGCCGCAATTTGCCGAGCAATCCGATAAAGAAGGCTGGCCGGCGGCGCGCTTCCTCGCCACCATTGCCGAGCACGAGATCGCTGAGCGCGGCCGCCGCCGCATCGAGCGCCATCTCGTCGAGGCGCGGCTGCCTACCGGAAAGACCTTTGACAGCTTCGACTTCGAGGCCGTGCCGATGATCTCCAAGGCGCAAATGACCGCACTCGCCGCCGGCGACGGCTGGCTCGGCAAGGGCGCCAATCTGCTGCTGTTTGGTCCGCCCGGTGGAGGCAAGAGCCACTTGGCGGCAGCAATCGGCTTGGCCCTCATCGAGAACGGATGGCGCGTCCTGTTCACCCGCACCACCGATCTCGTGCAGAAGCTCCAGGTGGCTCGCCGCGAGCTCAACCTCGAGGGCGCCATCAACCGCCTCGATCGCTTCGATCTCGTCATCTTGGACGATCTTGCCTATGTCACCAAGGACCAGGCCGAGACCAGTGTGCTGTTCGAGCTCATCAGCGCACGCTACGAGCGACGCTCTTTGCTGATCACCGCCAATCAGCCCTTTGGAGAATGGAACAAGGTCTTTCCGGACCCAGCTATGACCCTCGCGGCGATCGAT
>NZ_JAVIFX010000069.1 GCF_031157255.1 Bradyrhizobium sp. LHD-71
GTCGTCCGTGAAGAAGGACTAAGCCACTGATCGGGAATCTCGATTTGGGCTAAGGGGCATTTCCAGATTGCAAGGTTTTGATGCTTTGGGCGTCAGAACCTTGCGATTTGGTTTTCGTGGATTCCCTCGAAGCGGGAAGCATGATTCCTTGTCTGCATCGGAGGGAACGATGCGGCCGAAGAAGCACAAGACGACGGGATCGAACGATCTGTTCCGGGCTCGGCTCGACCAGATCATCAATATGAAGCACGAGCTGGTTCTGCTCGCCGGCAAGGTCGATTGGGACTGGATCGACGGCGAGATCGCGCCGCTCTACAGCGAGAACGGCAGGCCCGGGATCGAGACGCGCTTCATGATCGGTCTGCTGTTGCTCAAGCACATTTACGGGCTGTCCGATGAGGAGGTGTGCGAGCGCTGGGTCCATGACCCATACTTCCAGTTCTTCACCGGGGAAGAGTTCTTTCAGCACACGTTCCCGCACGAGCGCTCGGACCTGAGCCATTGGCGCAAGCGGCTTGGCGACAAGCTGGAGTTGCTGCTGGCCGAGAGCTTGCGGGTAGCGCACGAGGCCGGTGCATTACGCAGCCAGGACCTCAAGCGGGTTACGGTCGACACCACGGTGCAGCCGAAGGCCATCACCTTTCCGACCGATGCCAAGCTGCTGCATGCGGCCATCAAGGGGCTCAACCGCCTGGCGATCAGGCACGGCGTCAGGCTGCGGCAATCCTATGCTCGCATCGCCAAGGCCGCCGCGATGATGGCCGGCCGCTACGCCCATGCCAAACAGTTCAGGCGGCATCAGCGGCAGTTGCGTATCCTGCGTAGCCGGCTGGGCCGGATCATCCGCGACATCCGCCGCAAGATCGAAGGCCAGCCAGCACTGGAGCAGGCGTTCGCCCTCCCGCTCGGCCGGGCCACGCAGATCCGCTCGCAGCAGCAGCGCCAGCGCGGCTGGAAGCTCTATTCCTTCCATGCCCCGGAAGTGGAGTGCATCGGCAAGGGCAAGGCCAGCGCGCCTTACGAGTTCGGCGTGAAGGCCTCCATCGTCACCAACAACCGCCGGGCTCCCGGTGGCCTGTTCGTGCTGCACGCCAGCGCACTGCCCGACAACCCCTACGACGGTCACACCTTGCGGGACGTCATTGACCGCACCGAGACACTCACCGGCTGTCCGATCGAGCGGGCCTATGTCGACAAGGGATACCGCGGCCACGACGCACAAAATCCCCGTCGCGTCTTCATCTCCGGCCAGAAGCGCGGCGTTTTCGGTGTCATCAAGCGCGAGCTGCGCCGCCGCTCCGCCATCGAGCCCATCATCGGACACCTGAAGGCGGAAGGCCACCTCGGGCGCTGCTACCTCAAAGGCCGCGCCGGCGATGCCGCCAACGTCGTCCTCTCAGCCGTCGGACACAACTTCCGCCGCATCCTCGCCTGGCTGAGATATCTCTTGTGCCTGTTCCTGGCCCAGCTATGGCGCACGCTCGCCCGGCCAGCCTCGATCAATCCGGCTTCTTAACGGACGAC
>NZ_JAVIFX010000070.1 GCF_031157255.1 Bradyrhizobium sp. LHD-71
TGACCTTCGGCAACTGATTTGTGCCTTTCAGCCGCCGCCAGGTCTTTGATGCGGCGCAGAGCAGCTTGAACACCATCAACTTGGCAGTCGTTGACGATAACGAACCTTTCGTGCGCACCGTTCTGTGCCGGACCGTCGCGAACACGCTTTCGATGGGATTCGTCGTCCGCAAGTGGTCCCAATGCTCGGCGGGGAATTCGTAGAACGCAAGCATTGCGTCGCGATCTTTCGTCAGGCACTCGACCGCCTTGTCGTACTTCGCTCCGTATTTCTCGGCAAAGACATCGATCGCCACTTCGGCCGAAGCTCGGTTGGACGCCAAATAGACCTCGCGCAGATCCTTCTTCATGCTGGCCTGTACCGACACTGCGACTTTGTTCAAGATATTCGCGGTTTTGTGCACCCAGCACCGCTGATGTCGCGTGGCGGGAAAGACCTCGTCGAGCGCCTTCCAGAAGCCGAGCGCGCCGTCACCGACGGCGATTTCCGGGGCGATCTTCAGCCCACGGGTTTTCGCCTCGACGAGCAGTTCGTGCCAGCTCTGCGTGCTCTCGCGCACGCCGACCTGGAAGCCGATGAGTTCCTTCTTGCCTTCCGGCGTCGCGCCGATCAGCACCAGCATGCATTCGCTGTGGTCTTCCATGCGAGCCTGCAGGAAGACGCCGTCCGCCCACACGTATACGTACCGGCGCGCCGACAGATCGCGCTTCTGCCAACGCTCGTACTCGAGCTGCCACTCCGTCGTCAGTCTGGAAACCACCGCCGGAGAAAGATTCGGCGCATCCTTGCCCAGGAGCGCCGCCAGCGCCTCCTGGAAGTCGCCCGTCGAGATGCCTCGCAGGTACAGAACCGGCAAAAGTGCATCCAAGCTCTTCGTGCGCCGTGCCCACAACGGCAGGATCGCCGAGGTGAAGCGGATCCGCTCGCCATCGCTGGTCACCGCGCGATCGCGAATCTTTACCCGGGCGACTTCGACGGCGCCGATCCCCGTCTGGATCGTCCGCACTGGACCATGGCCGTGCCGCACGAGGCGGTCGCGGCCATCGGGAAGCTTCAAGCCCTTCATCGCGGCGAGAAACGCCTCGGCTTCCATCTCGACAGCCTGCGCAAGCAGCTGCCGAGCACCAGATCGCAAAATATTCGTCAGTGGATCGTCGATCTCATCGGGCTGACGCAGTGGGACAATGTTGCTATGCTCGTTCATGGCGTATCGCTCTCCTTGAGGTTCTGGCAGGCTCGACACCCGCCTCGATACGCCGCCTATCTCATTCCGTCATCACCCAGTTTCCCGCATAGCTC
>NZ_JAVIFX010000071.1 GCF_031157255.1 Bradyrhizobium sp. LHD-71
GCCGACCGCACGCCGCCCTGCTCCAGCAGCCGCGCCTCGATCTCCCCAAGCTCGATCCGATGCCCCCGGATCTTCACCTGATGGTCGGAGCGGCCGATATACTCGACCACGCCGTCACTCCGCCACCGCCCGACGTCGCCGGTGCGATAGAGCCTTGCTCCCGGTGGGCCAAACGGATCGGGGATGAAGCGCTCCGCCGTCAGCGCGCCGCGCTTCCAGTAGCCGCGTGCATGACCGAGCCCGCCAATGTAAAGCTCGCCGGCAACGCCGACCGGTGCGACGTTGAGGTCGTCGTCCAGGATGTACAGTGTGGTGTTGCCGATCGGCCCGCCCAGCACCGGCCGGTCATCCTGCGCATCAAGACGGCGTCGCGCCGACCACACCGTGGTCTCGGTCGGACCGTACAGGTTCCACACCTCGCCAGCCCGCGCCACCAGCCGCCGCGCCAGATCGGGAGGAAGCGCCTCGCCGCCGCACAGCACCCGGCAGCCGGGCGCAAGCCATGTGTCTGCCGCCCCATCGTCGTGATCCAGCAGCATCCGCCAACTCGACGGCGTCGCCTGGATCATCGTCACCCCATTCCCGGCGATGATCGCCTTGAGGCGGGCGGGATCGTGCGCGGCTTCGCGGTCTGCCAGCACCACGGTGGCGCCGACCGTGAGCGGCAGCCACAGCTCCAGTACCGCAATGTCGAACGACAGCGAGGTCAGCGCCAGCACCCGCTCGCGCGCGCTGATACCCGGTTGCTCCGCCATGGTGGCCAGGAAGTTGCTCACCGCGTCGTGGCGCACCATCACGCCCTTCGGCAATCCGGTCGAGCCTGAGGTGTAGATCACATAGGCGAGGCTTTCCGGATGAACCGCAACATCGAGGTTGGCGTCGTCCCGCTCCAGCGGTCCATCGAGCAGCCATGCCTCTGCGCCAGTCTCCTTCAGAACGCCTGCGAACCGGTCGCGCAGCGTCCCCTGCGTCAGCACCAGCCTTGCGCCGCTGTCGCGGAGCATGTGTGCCAGCCGCTCCGACGGGTAATCCGGATCGAGCGGCAGGTAGGCGCCGCCTGCCTTCGTGACCGCCAGCAGCGCGACCATCATCGCTACGCTGCGCTCCAGCCCCACGCCCACCACCACATCGGTGCCGACACCGGCTGCACGCAGCCGCCGCGCCAGTGCGTTGGCGCGCCGGTTCAGTTCACCGTAGCTCACCTCCTCATCACCAGACACGACCGCCACCGCAGCCGAACCCTCCCAAACACCCGCTTCAAATTGGGCGAG
>NZ_JAVIFX010000072.1 GCF_031157255.1 Bradyrhizobium sp. LHD-71
CATCAAGACACTCGTCGACGAACTCAATGCTCGTCAAATGCGTGGCTTCGGCTCAAGCCGCGCCGAACTGTTTGCCGAACTCGACAAACCCAAGCTAACCCCGCTGCCAGATCAGCCTTATGCCTTCGCACGCTGGAAGCGCTGCCGCCTCGCTCCCGATTATCATGTCGAGGTCGACGGCCATTGGTACTCCGCGCCGTATCGTCTGATTGGCGAGCTGGTCGATGCCCGTATCGACGATCGGACGGTCGAGATCTTCCACAAGGGCCAGCGGATCGCCAGCCATGCCCGCGCGCCCAACCGACGCGGACACACCACCATCGCCGACCACATGCCCAGCGCCCATCGCCGCTACGGCAAATGGACCCCCGCCGCGGTGATCGCCGCCGGCGAGCGGATCGGTCCTTCGACAGCAGCGTTTTTCCAGGCCGCGATCGACGCCCGGCCCCATCCAGAACAAGGCTTTCGAACCTGCCTTGGCATTCTGGCGCTCGTCAAAAGCTACGGCGCCGACTGACCGGAATGGCCAAGGCCTTCGAGGAGCAGCGCCGATCGCCCGATCTCGAAGCCCTGCCGTTCGAAGATCGCATCGGCCTGTTGGTCGACCGCGAAGCCGCCGAACGCGACACCAGGCGGCTCACCACGCGCCTCAAGATCGCCGCACTGCGCCAGACTGCTTGCGTCGAGGACGTCGATCTGCGCACCCCGCGGGGCATCGACCGCGCCGTTTTCGCCAAACTCGTCGAAGGTCGCTGGATCGATCGCCACGAGAATTTGCTCGTCACCGGGGCAACCGGCCTGGGCAAAAGTTGGTTAGCCTGCGCGCTCGGCCACAAGGCCTGCCGCGACAACCGATCAGTCCTCTATCATCGCGTTCCAAGGCTGTTCGAGGCGCTCGCGCTCGCGCGCGGAGACGGACGCTACGCCCGGCTCCTCAAAAGCCTCGGCCGCGCTCAGCTTCTGATTTTGGATGATTGGGGACTATCGGTGCTCACCGCCGCGGAACGCCGCGATCTGCTCGAAATCCTCGAGGACCGACATGGCCGCGCATCCACCATCGTCACAAGTCAGCTCCCCGTGGACACCTGGCATGGAGCCATTGGGGACCCCACGGTCGCCGACGCCATTCTCGATCGCCTCGTCCACAACGCCCACCGCCTCCAGCTCACCGGAGAAAGCATGCGAAAACGCAGCGCCAAAACCATCACCCTTGACGGC
>NZ_JAVIFX010000073.1 GCF_031157255.1 Bradyrhizobium sp. LHD-71
ATCACTTGAAGCGCTCGGACCGGCCTCGATTCTCGTGAATAATGCCGGAACGTTGCGGGCGGGAAGTCTCGACACGCTTTCCCTCAGTGACTGGCAAGCGAATCTGTCCCTAAACCTGACTGGCTATTTTCGCTGCGCCCAGGCATTCGGGGCCCAAATGCTGAAACAAGCGAACGGCGCCATCGTCCACATCGCTTCGGTCGCCGCGCATTCACCGCAAAATCACAGCGGAGCGTACAGCACCAGCAAGGCCGCCGTCGCCATGCTGTCCCAGCAGTTAGCAACCGAATGGGGCCCTCGCGGCGTTCGCAGCAACGTTGTCAGTCCCGGTCTGATCCGCACGCCGATGACGCAGGCTATGTACGATACCCCAGGCGTCCTCGAGGCGCGCCGCGCGGTAGTGCCTCGCCGACGGATCGGTGAACCCGAAGACATCGCGAATGCGGTCGTGTTCCTGGCTAGCGATCGCGCCGACTACATTAACGGCGCAGAGATCGTCGTCGACGGTGGCTTTGCGCGCGGTATCATGAACCTCGTTCCGCGGCCCGGATATGAGGCCGCCGAATAGCGCTTGGATCAGCAGGCAGGAGACTAGATATGGCGGACCAGAAACCCGTCGTTGCAATTACCGGAGCGGGCGACGGTATTGGCTGGGCGACCGCACGGGCTTTTGCTCGGAACGGTTACCGCGTGGCTTTGCTTGATATAGATGCCGACAGCGTATCGGCGCGGGCCAGGGAGTTGGGCGCAGAGCATGCGGATATCTGCTGCGATGTATCGAAAGAAGTGGAAGTGCGCGCCGCGTTCAGGAAGATCGCAGACAGGCTCGGCAATCTCGATGCGTTGGTCAATAATGCTGGCATAGTTAGCCCGCACCTTCCAACGTCCGAGCAGACGGTCGAAAGCTTCGAAAGGCTTCTCGGAGTCCATCTGTCCGGAACGTTCTTGTGTTCGCGCGAGGCCCATGCCCAGATGGCCGTCCGTCAAGTGGGTTCTATCGTCAACATCAGTTCGATCGCGGGCATATCGGGACTTCCGCGCCGCAATGCCTATGGGGCCGCAAAAGCGGGAATTGCATCGATGACGAGGTCAATGGCTTGCGAGTGGGCGTCGATCGGAATTCGCGTAAACGCTGTGGCGCCCGGATATGTCGCGACAGCGCTTGTAAAAAAGCTTGAATCCGACGGCTTTGTCGATACGCCGCG
>NZ_JAVIFX010000074.1 GCF_031157255.1 Bradyrhizobium sp. LHD-71
GCCTACGAACTCGCGCCATTTGCTTTCGCACTCGTCCTGACACCGCAATTGGAGCAAGCTTTTCGCCAGTCGCTGATCATGTCCGGCGGAAATCCAATGATCCTCGTACAGCGGCCAATCACAGCAGTCCTGCTGCTAGTGACAATGATGCTGATAGCCGCATTGATCATCGGCTTTCGTCCGCGAACAGTGGGATCGGAACTGTCGGCCTGAGAAGCCGATATCACGTAACAACGGGAGGACATTGGGAATGGCGAGTTTCGAGAAGCGCAGCATCAATTCCGATACGGCACAGGTTATCCTGTCGGCAGCTATCGCCAAAGCAAAGCAGCTGGGCTTCGCGATGAGCATCGCCGTCTGCGACGAATCTGGTTCGCTCAAAGCATTCATTCGCATGGACGGCGCCTCTGACACGTCTTTGCACATATCTCAGGATAAAGCGTACACATCGGCAAGCCTTGGCACTCCGACGCACGCATTCTGGGATGTCGTCAAGAACGACCCGCCCCTGCTGCACGGCATCGTCCATTATCCGCGGATTGTCGTGTTCGGGGGCGGCTACCCGATAAAGGAGAATGGAAAGGTGATCGGTGGCGTTGGAGTATCCGGCGGACACTACAGCGACGACATGGAGGTTGCACGTGCGGGCATTCAGGCCATCGGAGCGCCAGTTGGCTGAATCTCAAAATAAATGCAAACGGGAGGTGCAAATGAACCGAATGGCACGTTTGAGCGTGATGCTGCTGGCAATCTTCGCCTTCTGCACCACGGCTGCAGTTGCTCAGAATCAAGCCGACACCAAGGCCAGGCTAAAGGCGCTGCAGCCGAACGATTTTCCGAAAGATCCGCTCGAGCTGGTCGTTGTCTATCCGCCCGGCGGGGGCATGGACATTACGGCTCGCATCCTCGCCAAGTACCTTGAGAAATGGACAGACCACAAGGTGATCGTCACGAACAAAGCCGGCGGCGGCGGCATGGTTGGTCACACCTTTCTGTCACTACAGGCGCCAAATGACGGACATACGATCGGCGTGATCGCCAGCCTCTACTGGGGTGACGGCTTCAGACGCTCGGACGGCAAGTTTGACTATAAAAGCCTTGAGCCGATTGCGTTCGTAAACTACGACCCGGTGACATGGGTTATCCGCA
>NZ_JAVIFX010000075.1 GCF_031157255.1 Bradyrhizobium sp. LHD-71
ACTAGAGCATTTCACATTTTGACTGAAGCGTAACCGGCGTTGGCGAAGTAGTTGGCGCATTCGCGAGGCTGGATCGCCTCGCCGAGGTTGCCGATATGGCGCCAAGTGTCCTCGACGGTGCGCTTCTGAGCGTGTCGCATCCAGTGCTTGATCTTTGAGAAGGCCTGTTCGATCGGATTGAGGTCGGGAGAGTACGGAGGCAGGTACCAGAGCCTGGCGCCGGCGGTCTGGACCATTTGCCTGATGGCTTTCGATTTGTGGCTTCCGAGATTGTCGAGAATGACGATGTCGCCTTCGCGCAGGGTTGGCAGGAGAAGGTGCTCGACATAGGCGCGGAAGCACTCACCGTTGATCGGCCCGTCGAAGACGCAAGGAGCCGTGAGCTGATCGTGGCGCAGCGCCCCGAGGAACGTCAGGGTGCGCCAGTGGCCGTGCGGCGCGAAGCCTCGCAGGCGGGCCCCCTTGGGACCCCAGCCGCGCAGGGGGACCATGTTGGTCTTGATCCAAGTCTCATCAATGAAGACGAGCCGGGCCGGATCAAGCCCGGTCTGCCAGGATCGCCAACGCTGACGCCTGCGAGAGACGTCGGCGCGAGCCTGTTCAAGGGCGAACAGTGTTTTTTTTGAACCGCAACCCTTCCCGGCGCAGGAACAGCCAGACGGCGTTGTGCGAGACCTTGATCCCGCGCGCCGCCAACTCCGCCTTCAGACCATGCAGCGTCAGGTGCGGCGTCTGAGTGATCCGCTCGACGATGAAGGCGCGGTGCGCAGTAAGCACGGGCTTGCGGTGGCCGCCCATCTTGCCGGGCGCAACCGAGCCGGTTGCCCGCTGCCGCTGCGACCATTTCACAACGGACGAGACCGCAACGCCGAACCGTTCCGCCACCGACCGGCAGCTCTCGCCAGCCAAAACAGACGCCACCACGCGTTCGCGAAGATCCAGCGATAGAGGTCGGCTCATGCGATGCTGGCCTCCAATCCAGCCAGCATCTTGAATCACAAATCGCCCAAAACCGGAATCCCCTCCGATTCAATTAAGCAATGAAATGCTCTAG
>NZ_JAVIFX010000076.1 GCF_031157255.1 Bradyrhizobium sp. LHD-71
TGTTGAATGGGGCTAACCCGGCAAGAGCCGCGGCCTCGCCGCGTGACAAGTGGCCAAGCTCTGGCATGCGGATCAGCAGCGCGATGGCGGTACGCGGTCCAATGCCGTCGATGCTGAGCAGCAGATCGAGCCGGTTTGCCACGTCCTCGTGACGACGAAGCATGGTCACAAGCTTGGCGATCAAGCCGGCCCGGCGTTGCTTCAGTCTGGCGAGATCGGCCCTCCAACTGCGCTGCGCCGCAGGATCGCGGACGTGCTCGAGCCGAACTTTGATCCGCGCCATGTCCTCTTCGGTCTGTTCCAGCCAGGTCAACCGTTCGGCAAGCGCAGAAAGTCGAGGATCAGGCGCTTGCCGCACCACCCCATGCTCCGCCACGAAGGCCGCAATCAGCTGCGCATCGATGCGGTCGGTCTTGGCGCGACGCAGCTTCGCAATCGCATAGGCTCGTATCTGTCTCGGCTGAAGAACGAGCACGACCAAGCCCGCTGCGCGCAAGTACTCAACTACGTCTCGCTCATAACCACCGGTCGCCTCCAGCCCGACCCGAACCACCTGATGCTGGCGTATCAGGCGCACCAGTTCGCTAAAGCCTTCCGGCGTATTGGCCACCTGCCAGCTCTGCTTGCAACCGTGAAGTGCGATGTCGAGCTGCTCCTTTGCAACATCGATTCCGGCAACAACCGTGTTAGACTGGCTCATCTTCGTCGACCCTTCCTTGTGATGCGAACCCATGGTTCCTTCAACCATCCGGGTCCGATGAAGATGCCGACCGCGATCTTGCTCGCAAACAGCCCTCGCGGCTCAGGAGCGCTCGATCCGACGATCGGCGACCCGCTTCGGGTGGCCGCCCGAAGCGGGTCGTTCCTCTCGGAACAGTCGGATTATAGCGGGGCGCGCCAATACAAGGAGCGAAGCG
>NZ_JAVIFX010000077.1 GCF_031157255.1 Bradyrhizobium sp. LHD-71
AGAGCCTGACTCAAAAAGCGTAGACGGCTTCAAGGCTGGGCCAAGCGGCGAGTTAGAAGCCTCAGATGGGCGACGAGCAGCCAGGCAAGCTCGGTGGCGGCAGACCCTTCAAAGTCTTTGGAGAGACGCCGGCATCTGCCGAACCATGCAAAGGTACGTTCGACGACCCAGCGCCTGGGCAGGAGCTGGAAGCCTTTGACCCCGTGCGGTCGCTCGACGATCTCGATCGTCCACGGTCCGCAGTCTGAGAGTGCGTTGACGAGCTGTTTGCCGCGATAGATCCGGTCGGCAAAGACATGCTTGAGCCTTGGGAAGCGGCCTCGCAAGTCCTCCAACAGGGGAACGGCGCCATGGACGTCCTGGATGTTGGCGGGATGAACATATGCCGCCAGCAAGAGGCCGTTGGTGTCGGTCACGATATGGCGCTTGCGCCCCTGGAGGCGCTTGCCGGCGTCGAACCCGCGTGGCCCGCCGGCCTCCGTCGTCGAGGCGGTCTGGCTATCGATGACGGCAGCTGTCGGTGTGGACTTTCGCCCTGATCTCCGGCGCTCCTTCCGAACCAAACCTTCGACGATCTCCTGCCATCTACCCGTGTCGCGCCAGGCGTAAAAATAGCCCTGCACCGTCGAGTAAGGCGGGAACCCCTTCGGCAAGGCGCGCCATTGGCAGCCGCTCGACAGAACATAGAAGATCGCCTGCACAATATCGCGCAGATGGACCTTCCGCGGCCGGCCCAATCGCTGTCGCGGCGGCATCTTCCGGGCGATCAGCGCCCACTCGGCATCGGTCAGATCGCTTGCGTAACGCAGCCCACTGCGCTGATACTTGATACGAGCGGCTTTGGTCCACGGCATGGTGTCCTCCCTCGAATCTTTGCAAATCCGAAGGAA
>NZ_JAVIFX010000078.1 GCF_031157255.1 Bradyrhizobium sp. LHD-71
ATTGGCCGCTGTACGAGGATCATTGGATTTCCGCCGGACATGATCAGCGACTGGCGAAAAGCTTGCTCCAATTGCGGTGTCAGGACGAGTGCGAAAGCAAATGGCGCGAGTTCGTAGGCAAGCTTGCGCAGCACGTAGCCGACCACACCGAAGCCAAGCATGATCCACAGGTCGAAGATGTTCTTGTTTGCAGAGTAGGACCCCACGACGGCGAGCAGAAGGATAAGCGGAAATAGGATGCGATAGGGCACGCGTAACAGCTGTACCCATAAACCGATAAGCGGCAGGTTGAGTATCAGCAGCATGATGTTGCCGAGATACATGCTCGCGATGACGCCCCAGAAGATATCCGGATGCTGCGAGGCCAGAAGAGGACCTGGTGTTACGTTCTGAATAATCAGCGCGCCAAGCAGAAGAGCCGTGACCGAATTGCTGGGAAGGCCAAGCGACAGCATCGGACGGGGCATTGCGATTGGTTTGGCCGAAGCGGGCGCTACGGTCGCAGTGCTTGATCGCGATGACGCTTCGTCGAGCACAGTAGATGAAATCAAGTCGCGCGGGGGACGGGGGCGCTTTCTTCGATGCGACGTCACCGACGACGACAGCGTTGGCAAGGCGGCGACTGGATCACTTGAAGCGCTCGGACCGGCCTCGATTCTCGTGAATAATGCCGGAACGTTGCGGGCGGGAAGTCTCGACACGCTTTCCCTCAGTGACTGGCAAGCGAATCTGTCCCTAAACCTGA
>NZ_JAVIFX010000079.1 GCF_031157255.1 Bradyrhizobium sp. LHD-71
CTGGATAAGCCGCCACCGCAAGGGTTTGCGCGCTGGACCGGCCCCCTGCTGGCCGAGGCGCTGGGCGATGTCGATGTCCAATATGTCTGGCGGTTCCTGCGCAGCCACAAGATTGACCTGGTGGCTCGCAAGTCCTGGTGCGAGAGCAACGACCCGAACTTTACGGCCAAAGCCGCCGATGTTGTCGGCCTCTATGTCGCGCCGCCGGCGAAGGCCATTGTGCTGTGCGTGGACGAGAAGCCCTCGATCCAGGCTTTGGAGCGAGCGCAGGGTTATCTGAAGTTGCCCAATGGCCGCGCCTTAACCGGCCAAAGCCACGATTACAAGCGGCATGGCACCACAACATTGTTTGCGGCGCTCGAAGTCGCCACCGGAAAGATCATCGCGACCCATTCAAAACGCCGGCGCCGCGTCGAGTTTCTCGATTTCATGAACAGCGTCACCGCGACTTTTCCGAACCGCAAGCTTCACGTCATCCTCGACAACCTCAACACCCATAAAAAGAACGAGGACTGGCTCAAGGCCCACCCCAACGTGCAATTTCATTTCACGCCGACAAGTGCGTCATGGCTCAATCAGGTCGAAGTATGGTTTTCCATCTTGCAGGGGCAGTCGCTCAGCGGCACCTCCTTCACGAGCCTCAAGCAGCTTCAGGAACACATCGAT
>NZ_JAVIFX010000080.1 GCF_031157255.1 Bradyrhizobium sp. LHD-71
TCAGCTGAACCGCCGCACGCCGGCGATGCGCGAGGAGAAACGCCGTATTATCAAGGACAAGCTCGGGGAACTCGGCCACGTCGATCTGCATCAGCTGCCGCGCGATATGTTCCTCGCGCCACCCCCGGTCACGGCCTACATCGTCAGTCTGATCGACAGCTGCTCGCGCTTGGCCTGGGCCGAGGTGCTGACCTCCAAGAAGGCGCTGCCGGTGATGTTCAAAACCCTGAAGATGATCAACACCCTCAACGTCACCTACGGGCTCGTCTTCGAAGAAATTTTGTCTGACAACGGCACCGAGTTCGCAGCTCGCAACAAGCCGGACGAGCATCCGTTCGAGGCCATGCTGCTCGAGCTCGGCATCAAACACCGTTACACTAGGCCCTATCGACCCCAGACCAACGGAAAGGTCGAGCGCTTCTGGCGAACCCTCGACGAGGACGTCATCGAGGGCGCCACTTTCGACAATCTCGATCACTTCGCCAACGAGCTGTTCGAGTACCTGATCTACTACAACAATCACAGGCCTCATCAGGCCCTCGCAGGACAAACCCCAAAGGCATTCGCCGCTACCAAGACCACCGCGATCCAATCACCGATTTAGTGAACATCTATAGCAA
>NZ_JAVIFX010000081.1 GCF_031157255.1 Bradyrhizobium sp. LHD-71
CAGCTTCGTCTGCATGATGCCGCCCGTCTTCGCGTACTCGGCTTCGATTTCAGGGTCGTTAAGGGCTGCGTTGAAAGCAGCTTCAAGCCAAGCCTTGCGCTCCGGTGCAACACCGCGCGGCAGTGCCACGTATCGCCACGCCAGCCAGACGATGTCGTTGACGCCAAACGTTTCGTTGAACGTCGGGGCGTTGGGAACTGCACTCAATCTCTCAGTGTTGGTCACGCCAATGACCTGGACTTTTCCCGCGTCGAGATGGCCCTTGTATTCGGGCAGATACCCGAAACTGACGTCGATATGCCCACCGAGCAACGCCGTGATCGACGGAGCGCCCCCCTGGAAGGGGACCTTGATCACTTTGCTGCCGGTTATCTCTTCAACCTGCTCAGGAATGAACTCCGATGAACTTCCGGAGGTCGCTCCTACCTTGACCTGACCAGGGTTCGCCTTGATGTGGGTCGCGAGATCCTTGAGCGACTTATCCTTGAATGGGCCGTCGGTGCGGATAACCCATGTCACCGGGTCGTAGTTTACGAACGCAATCGGCTCAAGGCTTTTATAGTCAAACTTGCCGTCCGAGCGTCTGAAGCCGTCACCCCAGTAGAGGCTGGCGATCACG
>NZ_JAVIFX010000082.1 GCF_031157255.1 Bradyrhizobium sp. LHD-71
CGCCGCGAAGCTTGTCGCCATCATACCCTTTGTCGGCGAGGAGCACGCTCATGGGTGGCGCGAGCGCCAGGACATCGGGAGCCGCAGCGATATCGGCATCCTGGCCTGGAGTCAGATGCAGGACGACCGGCCGGCAGAGCGGATCGCTCAGCGCATGGATTTTTGTCGTGCGGCCTCCGCGCGAGCGGCCGATTGCTTGATTGTGCTCCCCCCTTTTCCGCCGGAGGCACACCGGTGAGCTTTAATCGAGGTCGAGTCGAGCGACAGTACGACGCCGTCTTCGCCAGGCTTGGCCAGCGCTTCGAAGATTGCGCACCATCGTCCTCGCTTGGCCCAGCGATTGAAGCGATTGTAGATCGTCGTGTAAGGGCCGTATTCACGTGGACAATCACGCCATCGTGCACCCGATTGCAGCATGTGAATGATGCCGCTGACGATGCGTCGGTCGTCGTCCCGATCCGGCCCCGTCAGTCCCCTCGGCAGATGCGGTTCGATACGCGCCCATTGCCTGTCGTTCAGCCAAAACAAACCAGCGCGCA